>CP095495.1:0-1200000 GCA_023052945.1 Wolbachia pipientis | reverse complement strand
TTAATAAGCTCAGATTTGAATACTTGAGTAGGTTCATCATTTTCACTATTTTGGACTGTAATATATTCGTTCTCATCTATTGAAGTTACGATAGTGCTACCATACAGTATTTTTATATACTCTGCACGTTCTATGCTTGTGCATAGCCCGTAAGCAATATCTCGAGTGATATGAACGCCACCAATTGGAACGCTGCTTGCATACACAAGTTTCCCTCTTTTGAAAATTCCAATTGCAGTGCATCCACCGCCTATATCAACAATAGCAGTCCCGAGCTCTTTTTCATCTTCACTCAGACAGGCAAGACCTGCAGAATATGCAGAAGCAATACAACCTGCCATATTTAATCCACCATTATTGGTAATACAGTTTTCAATATTGGTAAGCGCTGGACGCGAAGCAGTGACAACATTAACATCAACAGATAGTCTTTTTCCGTACAATCCACCAACTTCTTTTATGTCAGTCATGTCATCTAAGTGATATTTCAGTGGTATATTGTGAATGATAACATTTTCTTCAATATATTTCTCAAACGTCTGAAAAACTACACGTTTTATATCCCGGTCAGAAATTTCATGATTAGCTGCAATAATTTCATTATGTACATTAAAAGATGAGATGCCACATCCAGCAATGTTCACATATATCTGGTCTATAGTTTCCTCTGACACTTGCTCAGCTAAACCTATAGTTGATGAGATGGAGTAATTTGCGTGTTTTACATTAGTTATCGACCCACCGTTTACACCTTCTGCAATCTTATAGCCCGTTCCTGTTACTTTATAGCTGAAGTTGCCATTTATCTTAACGATTAGACAAATAATCTTTGTTGTACCTATGTCTAAAACAGCAAAAACGTTTCTCTTTGGTTTTGCTATTACTGCAGAGTACATTAGTTAACCTTATTACGCAATTTCATTTAAATTGTAGCTTTCTTTAATAATTTATATTTCTATTATAGATATAGCAACATTTTAATATACACTAAATTCTGGACAAAAGGAAAAGCAAAACATAGAATTATAATTTTTATGTCCATTTTACCAATTGTAATTGCCCCTGATGAAAGACTAATCACACGTGCCAGTGAAGTAACAGATATAAATGATAAAATTAAAGAATTAGTAAACGACATGTTCGAAACTGTGTACGATGCAGAAGGTCTTGGCCTTGCTGCAGTGCAAGTTGGAGTACTAAAAAGAATTTTTGTTATGGATGTTCAGCTAGAGGACATTGAAGGCGGGCCAGCAGGATATGAATCGAATGGCAAATTTTGCATGATTAATCCTGAAATCACGGAGTTATCTGATGAACAAATAATTCTCAAGGAAGGATGTCTTTCAATTCCAGAACAAAGTCACGAAATTAAACGTCCAAAGTATTTAACTGCAAAATATAGAGACTTAAATAATGAGGAACGGACGCTAAAAGCCAGTGGTTGGCTTGCGAGATGTATCCAACATGAGCTAGATCACTTAAATGGTATATTATATATTAGACATTTGTCTAAATTGAAGTATGATATGGCCATAAAAAAAGCACAAAAGATCAAGAGGCACTATGAGCGATGAGGATTTAGAATTATTAAAATTTTACCATGAAGTGGGCGTTAATTGCACGCTAACAGAAGGTGAGAAAGAAAAAAAAGTGGAAAATGAGGAGGATAGCAAAGCTGTGCAGCCTCCTGCCATCCAACAAAAAAAAGAACAACAAACCATGTTTCCAAGTGACTGGATAATTGAAGCAAGGAAACTTGCAAGTAAATGCAGTAGTGTGGATGAGCTAAGAAGTGCAGTTGTATCATTTGAAGGTTGTGAAATAAAGAAAACTGCAACCAATACTGTTTTTTCTGATGGTAATCCAAATGCGAAAATTATGCTCGTTGGTGAAGCTCCAGGAGCAAATGAAGACCTGCAAGGCATACCATTTTGCGGTGCAAGCGGGATGTTGCTTGATAAAATGCTCGGTGCAATTAATCTTGATCGTACCAAAGTTTACATAAGCAATACCGTATTTTGGCGTCCGCCTGGTAACAGAAAACCAACTGACCTAGAACTTGATATGTGCAGGCCATTCGTTGAAAAACATATTGCACTGGTTTCACCGCAGATTCTAATTCTGGTAGGAGGAATCGCATGTTATAGCCTACTTGATAGCACAAAAACCATATCAACCCTGCGTGGCAGGTTTCATACGTATACTAACCAATATTTATCTCACTCAATCACTACATCTGTTATATTTCACCCAGCTTACCTACTGCGTCAGCCAATGCAAAAACGTTTAGCCTGGGAGGATTTAAAGAAGATTAGGGAGTATCTTAATAATACCAATAACTGTATGAATACTTAACACCACTGGTGTCAAGTAAGTTTTTTCGTTTCTATGTTATCCGCTACTTGGATGACAGAAAAGAGTGCTGGGATGACAGGAGACAATGTAACCTCATTAAAAACTTAATTTCAGTCCAGTCAAGAGCACATAACCAGAGTTGCTATTTTCTACTTCAGGCTCTTTGGTACTAAATTTTACAATATCGAAATAATATGAAGTGCCCATAAAAAATGGATATTCAAGGCTTAAAGCATATGATGTTAACTCGTTTGTATCTTTGCTTGCAATGTTCCTACCACTATTGAAATATGTTAAACTCAATTTGCGAGAATCAGAATGGTAAGCGATACCTGCATTCATATAATACGTATTATTTATTTCAGGATTACGCTTCTCGCCTGATTTACCACCATTACCATATGAAAAAATGCAATCAAGATCAAACAATTTTAGCTTCAAACCAAAATTCCAGTGCAGTAATTGATTACGACATCCATAGCCTTCAGGAGTTCCATTTAAGCAACCAGTTAAATTTTCTCTTGCAAATTCACCAGTTAAGGCAGTAGTAAAATTTATATCGTCTGATAGGCCATTTTTATAGGAAAGGCCAGCAGCAATTAGATTGCTATATTGTAAGTTATTTTTTCCTGGGACATAACTGAACCCGAGTTGAAAGTTATAGATTTCAGGGGAGATATAGTTAATTGATGGTTGTTTTAACCCTAATTCGAGTCCATTATACTCACTGTAAATGTTGGGTTTTACCCAAAATACCTTGTCTTTATCATATCCAGGGCCATTATCTCTGTTTTCGTTACCACGCAAATTTGCATAGTTTGTCCAATGGCCATTTACTCCTCCAGCAGCTGCATAAATTTTTGAAGTGTTAATTAACATGCTCTGACTAACTAAACTTCTTTTACCATATTCAATTGATCCAAGTTCCTGATTTTTAATGATGAAATACCATTCCTCCATGTCTAACTTTTCTATGTCTAACGCTTTTAGGTTTGCAATACCAGAAACTCCTGCTTTAACATTAAACCCCATTTGAGTATTTGGATAAACTTGCTGTAAATAAAGAAAGCGCAAGTATGAATAACTTGAAGTTTTATCCTTAGCCTTAGCACTGAAAGAATCTCTGTTGAAGGCGTAGCCGAATCTTAAATCCACTTCCCCATCTAGTTCTGCATAAAATGTTTCCTTATCCAGAATTGTTCTAGCACTACTCTGCAAAAATAATAATGAAAGCAGTGCTACCAGGTAGTACCTTAACTTCATAAATAAACTTAAATTTTTATAAAAACTTAAGTTTAAACTCAATATAAATAAAAAACAACTTTTCAGAAGGTGCCTCTGGTAAATTTTGCTGCCCGTTTTTGAGCTATATTCCCATAAATTATTGATACACTTGGTAATTTTCGCTTTAATAACTGCTTATTAATGGCAGAATGTATACGATTAATTATTTTAGACGTACTTTTTACATCGCAGTTAATCAAAACAAAAAGCACTTTATTCTCATCAATATACCCTAGAAAATCATCACTACGGCAATTTTTATAAAAATGTTCTATGATAACTTTCAGTGCATCATTTATCTCACTACAGCTACTATTTAAGCCGATCACTCCTATAGCTGCATTAATTTGATGTTGAAAGGCAAAATTTAATATAACATATAACTCTAGAATAGTAGACTCATTGTTTGGTATATCGAATAAGTTATGGTTTTTATATTTTTTACCCATTAGATATTCATCTCTAAAGATTCCTAATTTATGAGACAAGCTGATATCACGTATCAATAACTCATAATTTATTTTATTACTAGCAAATTGTGTAGTGCGGAAAACTTTTACTTTTGTCTTTATATCTTCTCCTTTAGCATCAGTTAAGGAAAAACCTATCACTTTAGGTAATACATCAAGTAAATCGTGTCCATTTTCGGTATACTCTAAATAACTCTTCATGTCGTCAGCTGCTCTTGCACTTAAAATATTGATTAACGGCTTATTAAGTAAATTCCCTTCCTCGTATTTTAACAAATTCCTTGCGGTTTGATTAAGCCCTAAAATTAATACGTTTTTTTTCTTATTATCCTGACAAACAGATACCACAGCATCATCTTTCCTTCTTGCAGTTATGAAATCATCCATACTTTCATTCTATACAGCATATTTATAAGTATAATAAGATTATATTAAAATTTGCTTACTTATTAATATGCTTGATTAGATATAGATAAAATGTCATACGGGATGGCTTTGTTAGCTATTTTAGGTGGTAATAAATGGATAGTCAAGCAAAATTACATAAGACCTGCTGCGAATCAAGCGATAAAAAAAAGGAAAGGAGGGTGACTAAAATCAAGGTTAACTAAAAGGCGTGCTTAAGATTTACAATACCAGCAATAATATTGAACCTCAGGTTATATTTTTTCTGAAAATTGCGATAAACATTCGACATAATCTTAAATATCTTTATCTCTCGGATCTTGTTTTCTACTCTCATTCTAAATGATGCTAATCTTCTATTATGCTCTGGAGTTAATGGCTTTTTACGATACTTTTTATATGGAATTATAACATTGCTTTGCAATTTTTGCCAACCTTGATATCCAGAATCGGCATGTTTTATGCTGTCAAGTGGTAAATATTTTTCTTGTTTCCTTATGCGGAAATCACTAATTCTACCACGGTATGACTTTGACACTGATAAAATTCTTCCTCCTTCTTCGATAATAATCTCAGTTTTCATAGTGTTGGTTCTTTTTTTCCTGAATATGATTTCTTCCGTTTTTTACTATCTTCTGGTCTCTGTATTTGCTGTTCTGTAACATCAGCCAAAATCTTCAGTATTTTTTCTGGCGTCATACTTCTATCTTTTGTTATAGTCACTTTTTTGGCGAGTAATGGCTCTATTCTCTTAAGTAACCTACATACATTTGCGTTGTGTACATTGAATAGGCATCCTAAAAATCTATGTGTTATGTAAGTGCGATAGTACAAAATTACGCAAAACAACTTATCTTCCAGAGTTGGTAGTTTTGATCTTCTACCATGACACTTTTTCTGTTTTTCGCATCCAGACCTCACTTTTTCCACTACTTTTTCGAACTCCTCTATAGTTAAACCTGTTATATTACGAAAGTTTCTTGGGTATTTTTTCATATTATAGTAACTAAAGCTCATTTTTTTCCTTACTTGATCTGCTTATTCTTCCTCTACCTCTCTCACATCATTTTTTCAATCACCTTTTGCAGCAGGTCTTATGATGTCATTCCAGTCTGGGATCCAGGTTGCTCACAAGTAAACTAGCATAGAAAGTGGTTACAATAGACTTCTTGCATAACCATATGACGAACTTTTATTGGGAATAGAGACGAAAAAACCTCTTGACAAACTCCGCCAGCCCCCTTATCATGAAAGTGAAGCTATTTTATTTAACTTCGCAATCTCTGCAGCAGATTAAAATGACAAGAAAACTTGTATTTGGCGTACTATTGTTTAATTTTTTGCACTATGTGCACCGTATGTCTTTATAAAATTTCTAGGTTTTTACCTACATAAGCTGAAACGCGCTTATAAAGCGTTCAAGACATCGCCCAACGTCAAATTTTAAAATAGAGAGTGTAATAACTAGCTACCACGGGTTTTCTATGCCTTTTTTTTCTGCCTAGTAAATTTCTTAAATATTAAAGCTAAGGTTAGTTGCCGTTTAAAAGCAGCTAAATTGCAGCGTTTAAGACTTAAAAAACGCCAATACTGAAAATAGACAATGACTAGGGCTTCTTTTGCCTTTTTTTTCGTTTGGTGAATTTCTTAAATATTTATGGCTAAAGTAATTTAGGCCTACCGACAACCGTCATCCCGCTACGTGTTAGCGGGATCTATGTTAAGAGATACCGCGGCGGTATGACGGTTAAGTAGGGTGTCATCCCAGTGCCCAGACACTGGGATCTCATTTCGTAACTTCATAGTATAAATTATTTCAAATTGTATCTATTTGCAAGTATATAAATATAATAATTTTGCATAAAAAATTAGATCCCAGTGTCACGCACTGGGATGACAAGAAGAGGGCACTGGGATGACAAAGAAATAGGCACTGGGATGACAAAAATAAGAAGGCTACTCGGATGACAGGAGAAGGCACTGCCGTCATAAAGGAACCAGTGTCAGCTACTCGGATGACACCTTTTTTCTGCTTAGTTTAGGTTATGCAAGAAGTCTAATGTTTTCGATGAGATTGCAGGAAGGCTGGATTCCAGCGTCACGCGCTGGAATGACAAAAGAGTGGGCTATTGGTTTTTCATATGGTTATGCAAGCGCTTAAATTTTTGATCAAAAAGGAACAAGTTTAGAGAAAAACAATGATATTATTAGTGGAACATAAAATAGTCCTACTGCAGTACTAATTAGAAGCAACAGAGTAGCTTTATCTGGTTGATAATTCAAAATATTAGCAAGTATTATACTGGACCCAGAAACTGGAATAATAGCCAGCAACATCAGTGCTTTATATATGCTCTCATCGTATATACCTATAACATGCTTGTCTAAAAGGACAATTCCTAAAACAAACAGTGGCCAGAATACGTACTTTGCTGTAATAGTGATCAAAGCAAGCTTCCAATCTATTTTAAAGCTTGCAATATTCGCAATGCTCACTCCAAGTAGCACCATTCCTAATGTGACAAATGTACTTCTAATATTCATCATAACATCTGTTAAAAAAGTAGGTATTTGTATATCATATATACTTAAAAAGAAGCCCAGAACCATCGCATAAAGCGAAGGAAGTTTGAACAACTTTAATATGCATTCTTTTGCGGTATAAATACCATTTGCAGCTATATAAAATCCTAAGCTGTTTTCAAATAGCGCCATTCCTATATAACAAACAACATATACAGATACTGAATCTTCATCAAATAAAGCCATGGCAATCGGCAGGCCAAAATAACCCATACTTGTGCTGCCCGAGCTAAATGCTAATATGTTTCTCGTGTTATCCTTAAATAAAAAAGAAGAAAGATAATACACTGATAAGGACATAGTGCTACCTATAAACCATATCAAAATCGGCAGAGAAATTACTTTTAAATTAACTTCTGTATGAGAGACTCCATATAAAATCACTATTGGATTAGCTATATAAAAGAGTATTTGAGATATAGTGTTTCTGTCAATTTTAAGACATTTTCCTGCTAAACAACCAATAAATATTGTAATATAAATAGGTAATATTTTTAGGAAAAGAGTAAGGAACATACTAGCCTATTGTGATACTTTTGACTGATAAAGTGATATTAGATCTTAAGGTATTATAAAAGTAAACAAAATTTATTTTCCAATTTATCCAGCTCATAGTTAGTTAAAAGAGATTCACTTAGTGCCAAAATTTGTTTTTACATAGGACTTAAGAATGACATTTTTATGATAAAATTATGTTAAGTTTCTATGAAGCTTCTCCTAAGAAACTCACTCAACTAACTCTTCTTGTTGAACTAATATGTAGCCAAATTCGCTCGCTTTTTTGATCAAATTTTTTACAGTTCTATCTTTATAGCGTGTTTCATAGTATTCCATTCCTTTTTCTACATATTCCTGTCCGTATTTGAGCATACTATAAAATATGCATGCCATTTTTCTTGCAGTAGCTGTTATTGCTTTTGGTGCTCCTAGTCGTTTTCTCAATCTTCTGTAGTATGCACCCAACGCACTTTTACTATTTCCTACAGAATGAGCAGCTATTCGCAAAGCATTTGCAGCACGGTTAATGACTTTACGTGTTCTTGTGTTAAACACTTTTTCCCCTGTAACTTTATTAGCAGGACTGAGTCCCAACCACGATGAAAAGTGCTTTTCTGTTGGCCATTTACTATGGTTTATACCAACTTCTGAAATTATGGTTTGTATACTTAATACATCAAATCCAGGAATTTTAGTGAAATCCATACCAGTTATTCGGTGCAGTTCCTCATACAAAGCAAAGCTTGGCTTACTTTTGCTATTTTTATTCTTTTGCTTACTTAGCTGTTTGCTTTCACAAGACTTTGTTTCAAACGTTTTATAATAGGCTTCAATATTTCTATCACATTCTGCTATTTTTTCTTGATAAATATTATATAGTTCAAATTCTTGCTTTAGCGTGAATAAGTGTTCCTCTCTATAGTCACCAGCTAACGCTTTTGCAATAGTAGACTGATCATTTTTCATTCGCACGTCCCTGAATTCTGCCAATTTTTCAGAATCTCTTTCGCCTTCAATTATAGTTTCAATGATTTTCATACCAGTTATCCCAGTAATATGACTAATAACCTTGTGTAATTGTATATTCATTTGAATTAATGCCTTCTGCATACGCAGAATATGTGTAGATGCACTTTCAGTGAGATTTTTGCGTTGCCGCACGTAACTGCGCAATACACACATCTGATTATCTGGCCTAAACGATCCATGAAGCAGTCCGTAGCTATGCAGTTGTTGGAGCCATTGGCAATCTTGAACGTCAGACTTCCTACCAGGTACATTCTTTACATGCCGTGCATTTTACCTCGAATTTGTATGACTCAAGTATTTGAAATAAAGGAATCCAATATACTCCTGTTGATTCCATAGCTACTGTTGTAACTTTACACTTTTTCAACCACTGTGCTAAGTTATGAAGGTCTTCAGTAAAGCAGCCAAATTTCTGAACGCGTTCTTCCTTCAGGTACACACACATAGTGTACAGCTGAACCAATGTCTATTCCTGCTGCATTAGGATTCACTATTTCTAATTTACTTTTTGCTTTTTTCATGGTAACCCCTACATATAATTTGTAATAGGGAAACGCTTCAGCTTGGAACGGTTGATAGTACAATCTCCTAACCGAGGTAGTCTAAATGACTCCATCAATGATTTGACCGTTCCTTCCAAAACCATGCTTGCATACGGGCACTTAGGCACCATTGAAAATGTCGGTCATAACTGCAAAGGCGCTTCCTGTACAACTATACTTGAAAACTACTAAAAACTTAAATTTGTGTGTTTCTTTCTGATTTGACAGATTTCGTCTGTTCGATGCTTGCATATTTTTTAATAATGACATATTTACTAAAAATTAAACTGCTTGTAGTAATTTAGACGGACTGTTGAAAAAACCATACGCGTCAAGTTAAGGAAAAGTGAGAGGAAAATTAGCAGAGAGAAGGAAAAATAGGGTATAAGTTCTCTTGGATAGCTTAATAGAGAGAACTTACAATGGGCAGAATAGCGTGCTTGTCAAAAAAACTCAAAGAATTCTTCAATGAAAAGGCAGATGAAATATCAGATGAGGTAGGTTTTATAAAAAGGAAAAGAAAGCTTAGAGGATCGTCGTTTATAAAAGCAATAGTTTTTGGTAATATAGGAGTTGATAATTGCAGCATAGAAACGATGTGTCAGTTACTCAACGAAGACTCAATAAAAATAACAAAACAGGGTTTAGATTGGAGATTTGCTGAAGAAGCAGTAGAATTTATGAGAAGAATGTATAATGAATCCTTATTAATATTTAGGAATAGCTTACAAATTGATTGTAAAATTTTAAAGCAATTCAAAAGCGTCAAATTATTGGACAGTAGCTACATTAGCTTGCCTAATAATATGGAAAATATGTACAAAGGATACGGCACTAGCTATAGTGATTATGAAAGCAATGCTAAGTCTAGAATAAAATTACAGATACTTTTTGACTACTTAAACCAGACGCTGGATCAACTTAATCTTACGGAAGGAATAAGGTCAGATCAGGGCTATAGAAGCCATTTAAGCAATATATCAACTAATGATCTGTTAATATCAGACCTGGGCTACTTCGTGCCAGCTTCTTTTAAACAAATTGATGAAGCTGGAGCTTATTTTGTTAGCCGTTATAAATCTGATACAAACACATATGACATCGAAACAAATCAAAAAATAGAGTTATTGGAATGTTTAGAAGGTCAATCCTTTCTAGAAAGGGAAGTGCTATTAGGGAAAGAAGTAAAAATTAAAGCCAGAATTATATGTCAAAAATTAACTGAAGAACAGTCTATAATCAGAAGAAGAAGGGCTAATAAGTTAGCAAAGTCACATGGATACACATCTTCTCAAAAGAATCAAAAATTGCTGGATTGGTCGATATTCATAACTAATGTTCCAGAAAGTAAAATTAGCGCTGAGCAGGTCTTAACAATTTACAGAGTAAGGTGGCAGATTGAATTATTATTTAAATTGTATAAGAGTCACATCAGGCTTGATGAACTTAAAGGAAAGTCATACAG
Organism: Wolbachia pipientis; assembly: GCA_023052945.1. Taxonomy (NCBI): domain Bacteria; kingdom Pseudomonadati; phylum Pseudomonadota; class Alphaproteobacteria; order Rickettsiales; family Anaplasmataceae; genus Wolbachia; species Wolbachia pipientis. Next base: position 1,189,369 of record CP095495.1, on the reverse strand, counting down.
AGTATTATGTGGGCTATATGCTAAATTGTGTGCAATTCTTATATTTCATGGAATATTTGGCTGTACAAAGCTGAAAGAGAATACAGAGCTGAGTTTAACAAAGGCCTTCATTGAACTAAAAAGAAGGATTAGGGAGTTGTTTTTAGCGTTAAATAGTAAAATTAATAACTTGAGAATTTTTCTGAAAAAACTTACCACAGACTGGTCACAATTTTCTATAAAGGACAGGTATAGGAAGACCAGGTTATCTACTTTAACTTCCCTAAACTTGCTTACAACTTCTTAACTTGACGCGTATGGTTGAAAAAACACTCATCTTGCATGGTTCTCAGGAATTCTTGCCTTGATCATTAAGATTGTACCATTACTTTCCCTAATTTTTTTAAATCCAACTTTTTCGTAAACACGGATTGCACGAACATTTGCTGTATCTGGGTCAACAAAAGCATTTTCAGAAACTTTAAAGACAAATTCGTTTAAAAATATATTCAAAGCTTGTGGACCAATGCCTTTGCCCACATAATCCAGCTCTCCGATATACCAGTCTATAGCAGCACAGCTTTCTGGAAGCTCAGAAGTATCGTAGCCCTGCTCAGGTAGAAAATCATGTTTGTTATAGTATTGAATATAACCAATATCAACTCCGTCACAATTAATAATGAATGCATGCATTGGTTTTTCAATAATTTGTGTCTTAAGTTTCAAACGCTTTGATATATTGCTATATTTTTTCTCAATTAACTCTGGTGTCCAATTTATATCCGCATCCCACCACTTCTTTACGTGAGGTGTTTCTAACCATTTTAATAACAGTAAAAAATGTTCTTCTTTCAACGCTTTAAATGTGATATTTTTATTCATTAATTAAAAATCTCAAATGTTACTACCATTTCTGTTAATCCTGTCTCTAATTGCCAAGTTCATTGAAATTGACATTTCCGTACCTAGTTTTCCTGATATGGTGCACTATTTTAACATATCAGAAGGCACAATTCAATTTACAGATGTGAGCGATTAACTTTCCCCGACCAATCTTTCTGCTTCATTACGTGAGATTAGTGCCTCAATAAATTCATCTAGTTCACCTTCTTTTATAATCTGCTCTAGCCGATGTGAAGTTAGATTAATTCTGTGGTCTGTTATTCTTGATTGTGGAAAATTATATGTTCTTATGCGCTCGGAACGATCACCAGAGCCAATCTGACTTTTTCTCATTGTTGACCTTTCCATTTCTTTTTTTTGTCTTTCAATTTCGTATAGCCTTGCCCTCAATACTTTAAGCGCTTTAGCTTTATTTTTGTGCTGCGATTTTTCATCTTGCTGTATTACAATTATCCCTGTTGGCAAGTGGGTGACCCTTACTGCGCTGTCAGTTGTATTCACTGATTGCCCTCCAGGACCACTGGATCTATAAACATCTATTCGTAAGTCTTTTTCTTCTATTTTAAAGTCAACTTCTTCTACTTCAGGTAATATCGCAACAGTAGCGGCAGAGGTATGTAACCTTCCTGAGGATTCAGTTTCTGGTACTCTCTGTACTCTGTGTGCTCCTGATTCAAATTTCAACCTTGCAAAAACTTCTGTTCCATTAATGAGTGCAGAAGCTTCCTTATAGCCACCTATACCTGTATTAGAAATGCTTATTGGCTCGAACTTCCAATTTCTTCTTTCTGCATATTTTTGATACATACGAAATAACATTGCTGCAAATAATGCTGCTTCTTCTCCTCCTGTACCTGCTCTGATTTCCAATATTGCATTTCTTGAGTCATCTTCATCTTTAGGCAATAATGCTAACTTTAGTTTTGCTTTTACTTTTGGTAATAATACCTTGTGCTTTTCGAAAAATTCTTCTTTTGCTAACTCTTTTATATCACCTTCGCTGTTTTCATCTTTCATTATTTCCTCTAAGTCTGAAATTTCCTCTTTCAGCGTGTTATATTCATCAATTATCTTGATTATTGGCCTGAGCTCAGAGTATTCCTTTGAAAGGGTAATGAATTCTTTTTGACTTAGATTGGTAAGGTTTTCCAAGTTCCTTTCTATATCACTAAATTTTTTCTTTAAGTCTTGTAAATTATTCTCTATATTCATATAGTACAGATCTAGCTAAGTAATATATACTGAAATAAAAAATTTCTTATATCAAGCAATAACACTATAATATATCTACTACCTTCTACTTGAATATAATGGCAAGACAGATAACATCAAGCTGCAATTTCATATTTGGAGCTTCGGACATAAAATCATTACCAGATGAGTCGGCTCCAGAGATTGCGTTTGCTGGTAGATCAAATGTAGGAAAATCCAGTTTGATCAACTTACTGATAAACAGCAAAAAAGCTGCCAGAGTTTCCTCTAAACCTGGATGCACTAGACAAATAAATTTTTATTCTATGTACAATGATAAGTTCAGACTTGTTGACCTACCAGGGTATGGTTATTCTCATGCAGGTAAGGAGGAAATTATACAATATTTAAACTTAATTGAGTATTATCTAATTCAAAGAAAAAATCTAAGAAGAGTGTTTGTGTTGATAGATAGCAAGGTAGGATTAAAAGAAATAGACAAAGACTTCATTTATTGGTTAATATATAATAATATTAACTTTAACGTTGTGCTAACAAAAATAGATAAAGTAAGTCAAAAAAGCTTAGGTGCTGTTATAGAAGATACTCAAAAATGGATTAATAATGAAAATGTGTCAATTCATCAAATAAGCATCCGTGTTAAGCATAAAATAATCAAGGTAAGAGATGAGTTTTTCAAGTTTACAAGATAAAAAAATGAAAAGTAGTGAATTTTTAAAGGGTGAAGTATCATTTGAACAAAAAGCAGAAATATTACTTGAAGTGCTGTCTAGCATACCTAGCTTTGTGGGTGAAACTTTTGTTATTAAATGTGGCAGCGTAACGATCTCAGATGAAACACTATTCTATACTTTTGTGCATAATGTTGTCTTATTAAAGCAGCTTGGTATAAATCCGGTGATAGTTCATGACGGAGAATATGAAATTAACTCAGTGTTAAAAATGCTGGGTATGGACAGTAAGTTTGTGAATGGTATCAGACTTACAGACAAAGACACTATGAAAATCATTGAAATGGCACTGTGTGGTTCAGTTAATAAAAAAATTGTTCAGCATATAAATTCTGCTGGTGGTTCAGCTATTGGATTATGTGGAAAAGACGGCAACTTAATAAAAGCTGAAAAGATAAGCACTACGCTTAAGGAAGACAGATCAAATAACATCGGAAAAATACTAGACATGGGATTCATCGGTAGGCCCACTGAAATCAATCCTGATATATTATTTTTTATTGAAGAATCAGATTTTATACCAGTTATTGCACCAATTGGTCATGGAAAAAATGGGGAAACATATCATATTGATGCCGATAGCACTGCAAGCACAATTGCAATTGCAGTTTCTGCATCTAAAATGATAACCTTTAGCGATACAGGTGAAGAAATAGATAAAATTGGTGGCAGGAAGATATCTGTTAAAAATTTAAATGCATCGATTGATTGTGGCAAAATTCAAGGAGAAAAATTTATTGGAAGGCTTATGGCATATACTAAAATGGTAGAGGAATGTGCTGGAGTTGTTCACATAGTTGATGGTAGAATACCTAATATTATGCTTGATTTATTTACTGAGAATAATTCGAGCATATCAATTGTGAGTGATTTATAATTAGACAACTACACGAATAGACTTCTCCTAAGAAACTCACTCAACTAACTCTTCTTGTTGAACTAATATGTAGCCAAATTCGCTCGCTTTTTTGATCAAATTTTTTACAGTTCTATCTTTATAGCGTGTTTCATAGTATTCCATTCCTTTTTCTACATATTCCTGTCCGTATTTGAGCATACTATAAAATATGCATGCCATTTTTCTTGCAGTAGCTGTTATTGCTTTTGGTGCTCCTAGTCGTTTTCTCAATCTTCTGTAGTATGCACCCAACGCACTTTTACTATTTCCTACAGAATGAGCAGCTATTCGCAAAGCATTTGCAGCACGGTTAATGACTTTACGTGTTCTTGTGTTAAACACTTTTTCCCCTGTAACTTTATTAGCAGGACTGAGTCCCAACCACGATGAAAAGTGCTTTTCTGTTGGCCATTTACTATGGTTTATACCAACTTCTGAAATTATGGTTTGTATACTTAATACATCAAATCCAGGAATTTTAGTGAAATCCATACCAGTTATTCGGTGCAGTTCCTCATACAAAGCAAAGCTTGGCTTACTTTTGCTATTTTTATTCTTTTGCTTACTTAGCTGTTTGCTTTCACAAGACTTTGTTTCAAACGTTTTATAATAGGCTTCAATATTTCTATCACATTCTGCTATTTTTTCTTGATAAATATTATATAGTTCAAATTCTTGCTTTAGCGTGAATAAGTGTTCCTCTCTATAGTCACCAGCTAACGCTTTTGCAATAGTAGACTGATCATTTTTCATTCGCACGTCCCTGAATTCTGCCAATTTTTCAGAATCTCTTTCGCCTTCAATTATAGTTTCAATGATTTTCATACCAGTTATCCCAGTAATATGACTAATAACCTTGTGTAATTGTATATTCATTTGAATTAATGCCTTCTGCATACGCAGAATATGTGTAGATGCACTTTCAGTGAGATTTTTGCGTTGCCGCACGTAACTGCGCAATACACACATCTGATTATCTGGCCTAAACGATCCATGAAGCAGTCCGTAGCTATGCAGTTGTTGGAGCCATTGGCAATCTTGAACGTCAGACTTCCTACCAGGTACATTCTTTACATGCCGTGCATTTTACCTCGAATTTGTATGACTCAAGTATTTGAAATAAAGGAATCCAATATACTCCTGTTGATTCCATAGCTACTGTTGTAACTTTACACTTTTTCAACCACTGTGCTAAGTTATGAAGGTCTTCAGTAAAGCAGCCAAATTTCTGAACGCGTTCTTCCTTCAGGTACACACACATAGTGTACAGCTGAACCAATGTCTATTCCTGCTGCATTAGGATTCACTATTTCTAATTTACTTTTTGCTTTTTTCATGGTAACCCCTACATATAATTTGTAATAGGGAAACGCTTCAGCTTGGAACGGTTGATAGTACAATCTCCTAACCGAGGTAGTCTAAATGACTCCATCAATGATTTGACCGTTCCTTCCAAAACCATGCTTGCATACGGGCACTTAGGCACCATTGAAAATGTCGGTCATAACTGCAAAGGCGCTTCCTGTACAACTATACTTGAAAACTACTAAAAACTTAAATTTGTGTGTTTCTTTCTGATTTGACAGATTTCGTCTGTTCGATGCTTGCATAACCATATAACATTGGGAATAGAAACGAAAAAACTTACTTGACAAACTCCACCAGCCCCCTTATCATGAAAGTGAAGCTATTTTATTTAACTTCGCAATCTCTGCAGCAGATTAAAATGACAAGAAAACTTGTATTTGGCGTACTATTGTTTAATTTTTTGCACTATGTGCACCGTATGTCTTTATAAAATTTCTAGGTTTTTACCTACATAAGCTGAAACGCGCTTATAAAGCGTTCAAGACATCACCCAACGTCAAATTTTAAAATAGAGAGTGTAATAACTAGCTACCACGGGTTTTCTATGCCTTTTTTTTCTGCCTAGTAAATTTCTTAAATATTAAAGCTAAGGTTAGTTGCCGTTTAAAAGCAGCTAAATTGCAGCGTTTAAGACTTAAAAAACGCCAATACTGAAAATAGACAATGACTAGGGCTTCTTTTGCCTTTTTTTTCGTTTGATAAATTTCTTAATGTTTGTAGCTAAAGTAACTTAAGACCTGCTGAAAAAGGTGATTGAAAAAATGATGTGAGAGAGGTAGAAGAAGAATAAGCAGATCAAGTAAGGAAAAAAAATGAGCTTTAGTTACTATAATATGAAAAAATACCCAAGAAACTTTCGTAATATAACAGGTTTAACTATAGAGGAGTTCGAAAAAGTAGTGGAAAAAGTGAGGTCTGGATGGGAAAAACAGAAAAAGTGTCATGGTAGAAGATCAAAACTACCAACTCTGGAAGATAAGTTGTTTTGCGTAATTTTGTACTATCGCACTTACATAACACATAGATTTTTAGGATGCCTATTCAATGTACACAACGCAAATGTATGTAGGTTACTTAAGAGAATAGAGCCATTACTCGCCAAAAAAGTGACTATAACAAAAGATAGAAGTATGACGCCAGAAAAAATACTGAAGATTTTGGCTGATGTTACAGAACAGCAAATACAGAGACCAGAAGATAGTAAAAAACGGAAGAAATCATATTCAGGAAAAAAAAGAACCAACACTATGAAAACTGAGATTATTATCGAAGAAGGAGGAAGAATTTTATCAGTGTCAAAGTCATACCGTGGTAGAATTAGTGATTTCCGCATAAGGAAACAAGAAAAATATTTACCACTTGATAGCATAAAACATGCCGATTCTGGATATCAAGGTTGGCAAAAATTGCAAAGCAATGTTATAATTCCATATAAAAAGTATCGTAAAAAGCCATTAACTCCAGAGCATAATAGAAGATTAGCATCATTTAGAATGAGAGTAGAAAACAAGATCCGAGAGATAAAGATATTTAAGATTATGTCGAATGTTTATCGCAATTTTCAGAAAAAATATAACCTGAGGTTCAATATTATTGCTGGTATTGTAAATCTTAAGCACGCCTTTTAGTTAACCTTGATTTTAGTCACCCTCCTTTCCTTTTTTTTATCGCTTGATTCGCAGCAGGTCTATGGTTGTTTGGGTCTGACACTGACGAATCTACATCACAAACCGATGCTAGATGCGAAGGAGAGAGTAGTAGTTGCGATTACGATGCAACGAGAATAGATGAGTAGGATAACGCAAGAGATCTCTACAAGGAAGGGTGTCATCCCAGTGCTTGACACTGGGATCCAGGAAACTTAATTGCAAGTAATGCATTGGGTCTGGTGAGTATGGGTTTTGCGTTATAGAATGAAGCACTTTTGGTGAATTTGTAAAGAAAACTGGATCCCAGTGTCAAGCACTGGGATGACACCTCTGGGCACTGCCGTCATAAAGGAACCAGTGTCAGCTATTCGGATGACACCATCTTGGATGGAAATAGAGAGGGCTTTCATATGGTTATGCAAGAGGTCTACTGAATGTAAACCAGTTTCTCACACACACATTTTACTACATGATTTGCGCTGATATTAAAATGCTTATAGAGTGCTTTATAAGATGCTGATTCTCCAAAGCTTTTCATGCCAATAAATATACCGTTTGAACCTACATATTTATGCCAACCCATTTCACTTCCGGCTTCAATTGCAACTTTGATGCTGTCATTATTTAATATCGCCGCTTTATATTCATCACTTTGCTCATCAAAAAGCCTCCAGCATGGCATAGAAACAACCCTTGTACCTATACCCTTTTCCTGCAATTTCTCCCTTGCCTCAACTGCAATTTCAACCTCGGACCCCGTAGCAAATATTGTCACTTTTAATTCTTTTGAACATTCACACAAAATATATGCACCAAACTTCGATAGATTAGTAGATTGATCGATATCAAAATAGAATTTGCGCATGTAATTGACATTTTGCCTTGAGAGCGCAAACAGTGCGGGTGACTCTTTTTTTTCGAGTGCAATGCTAACACACTCTAGAGTTTCAACTGCATCGGCTGGCCTAAAAATATACAAATTTGGTATAGCGCGCAAAGAAGCTAAATGCTCTATTGGTTGGTGAGTTGGGCCATCTTCTCCTACTCCAATTGAGTCATGAGTCATGACATAGATAACCTGCTGTTTCATCAAAGCTGAAAGACGTATAGCAGGGCGGCAATAGTCGGAAAATACCAAAAAAGTGCCACCATAAGGAAGAATCGCGCCGTGAAGTGCCATGCCATTCATACATGCTGCCATAGCGTGTTCTCTCACTCCATAGTGGACATAAGAACCACTATAATTATTACTATCTATTACCTGCATGTGCTTATATTTAGTGCAATTTGACCCAGTAAGATCAGCAGAACCGCCAACTAGTTCTGGCATATGTTGTGCTAAAAGCTCCATCACCCTGCCAAAAGAAGATCGAGTAGCTTTACTTGGCATTAGCTCACATATTTGTTTCTTGAGACCAGCAAAAACACTATCGATATTATCTGGTAAACGTTTCGCAAGTCTTCTTTGCAGTTCTTTATTTTCACTGGATTCCAGTGTCACGCACTGGAATGACACCGAATTGTTGATATTATCCGGCAAACGCTGTTTTTGAAGTTCTGCGTAATCCTCTGTTATCCCAGTTTCACTCTTTGTCATCCCAGTGCTTGACACTGGGATCCATTCTTTTTCTTCTTCACTGGTCAAGTGCTGGAACGACATCGAATTGTAATTTTGTTTTGCTCTCTCAACAGTTTTCATCCAGGCATTTTTTACATCATCTGGCACATGGAATGGTTCATAATTCCAGTTTAATTTCTCTCTCATCTGTTTGATGTCTTCCTCCGAAAAAGCACCACTATGAGCAGAGGATGTGCCAGCACGGCTTGAAAATTTTCCGATAATGGTTTTGCAGCAAATAAGCGATGGCTTTTCTGATTTTTGTGCTCGCTCTATTGCCAGGGATATGGCATCAAAATCATGGCCATCAATTTTGTCAACATTCCATCCATACGCTAAGAAGCGTTTCTCTACATCATCAGAGCAGGAAAGGCAAGTAGCGCCATCTATAGAGATGTCATTATCATCAAAAAGGGCTATTAATTTATTCAATTTAAGATGCCCAGCAAGTGATGCTGCTTCATGGCTTATTCCTTCCATAAGACAGCCATCCCCTAGCATTACGTAAGTGTAGTGATTGATTCTAAATTGCTTTTTAAGGATTGATTCAGCAAGTGCCATGCCAACAGCAGCGGCAAACCCCTGACCGAGCGGACCTGTTGTTGCTTCTACCCCGGAAATCAAGCCAAACTCTGGATGACCTGGGGTCTTGGATCCCATTTGCCTGAAGTTTTTTAGCTCATCTATGCTAGTATAACCTGTCAAATATAATATTGAGTATAGTAACATTGACCCATGACCGTTTGATAAAACAAAGCGATCTCTATTGAACCATTTAGAATCATCAGGATTATGATTCAGATATTTAGCAAACAAAATAGTTGCAACATCCGCCATGCCAAGTGGCATACCTGGGTGTCCAGAGTTTGCTTTTTGTACTGCATCAATTGATAAAAAACGGATGGCGTTTGCCATAGATTCCAAAAGTAGATGATTCATAGAAAAACTTAAAAATAAAGTATAAAAGATTATACCAGCAAAAACAAGTTGACACTGAGTGCTGAAATCCTTAATAATCTAGAGTTAAATCGTGAGAATTTTTATATGACAACTGTTATCACTAGAAAGTATAGAATCAGCCGTAGGCTTGGTGTAAATTTATGGGGTAGAGCTAAAGACCCAGTAAACAAAAGGAAATACCCTCCAGGTCAACATGGTACTCTTGGATTCAAGAAGTTATCTGACTTTGGTAAGCAGTTTGCTGCGCATAAGAAATTTAAGTTTTACTATGCGATTTCAAGTAAGCAGCTCAGACGTACATTTTTAGATGCTTATAACAGAAGGGGTTATACGGCTGATAATTTTATCGGTATTTTAGAATCAAGGCTCAGTTCTGTTTTATACCACTCTAGTCTTGTGCCAACAATTTATGCAGCGAAACAGCTCATATCTCATAAGCACGTTACAGTTAATGATAAGGTGGTCAACATATCGAGTTATCGAGTGAAACCAGGTGATATAATAAAAATAAGAGAAAGGGCAGCAAAAATCCCTGTAGTAGTAGAGGCTGAACAAAAACAAGAGCGCAAGGCTCCGGATTATTTAGAGACAGATAGTAAAGAGCATTCAGTGAAGTATTTGAGGTCACCTCAATATTCTGAGGTTCCTTATTCAGCAGACATGGAAGTCAATTTAGTAGTAGAGTTTTACTCTAGATAGATAAAAAAAAGCCCGTGTGGCGGAATCGGTAGACGCAGCGGACTTAAAATCCGTGGGTTTTGCGACCTTGGGAGTTCAAGTCTCCCCATGGGCACCAATTTAGCTTAGCAGATAAATACAAAAAAGTATGAAATGGCTTGATATAGAAGATATTGTAGAAGCTCTAGAGGAAAAATTTCCAGATGAGAATATAATTAATATCAGATTCACTGAGCTTAAAAAAAAGGCCTTGAGTTTAGAGGAATTTGATGATGATGAAAAACGCTGTAACGAGAAAATACTCGAGCCATTCAAGCAGCTTGGATTGAGGAAAGATTGACCACATAGCAATAAACCATACGCAAATGTGATTTCTATTGCAATTTGCATATTGATTATGCTATTTTTTGGATCTAGCCTGGCAAGTTAATAATAATTTAACTAATTACAATTAAAACAGCTAGAAGGTTAATTCTGAGGCAAAGATGGCAGCACAAAAATTTTTGAATAGAACGTGATTACGACTTGCCTGACAAGTGCTACGTTGAGATAAATTTTACATAAAAATACTGCTTTTACGGTGTGAGGCTAGAGGGTAGAGTTATCGTTAAAGCAGCTACAATCCCAGTTGTAACACTGGGATTGACAAACAATTGTACTCTATGTCAAAGTTATAGAATGATAAAAATTGATTTTTGAGGTTATTGTGTTTAGATTATATCAATATTGCATACATTCTAGATTACTAAATATTTGTTTAATATTGTCTATAACTGTGTTACTAACCGGTTGCTTTGCAACAATGTTTTCCGGTTCTACACAAGCAATTCAAATGAAAGTAGTAGATGATAATGGTGACTTGATAGAAAAAGTTAGATGCATCGTACATGACCCATCTGGAATGAGCCATTCTATCACATCTAACCCTGGGGTAGTGGTTATTCAGCGAGGTTCGGGTCATTGTTTGTTGACTGTAAAAAAGCAGGTTATAAACAATTAAATGTGATGGTAGGTGAAAGTTTTAATAAGGTTGTTTTGTTAAACCTACTGTGGTGGCTGGTTTTGTTATTGACACAGTTACTGGAGCTTATAAACAATATCCATCACACTATGTTGTAACCATGGAAGAGTCTGGTTCATAGCAGAAAAATGCTCAAACGTAGCGGGCCAAAGAAATTAAAGTCTATAATTGAAAATTATGCATTAAAATGCATGAAAAATAAGATTAGCAAAAATGAAATACGTCTGATTTTAAACTGGCGAAATATAGTAGGGAAAGAAATAGCAGAGTGTACAAAACCGAAAAAGATCTCATATGCACAGAATGTAAATTCTGGTGTATTGCATCTAGTAGTAACAAATGGCAGTAAAGCATTAGAAATTCAGCATATGATTTCTCTTATAATAGAAAAAATTACGATATTTTTTGGCTACAAAGCAGTATATGGTATAAAAATTAAGCAAGAGAGTATTGACTATTTGACTATATAAGGTAATCTAAGTACATAGAATAATTTGGTATATTAAAGTGAGTAGAGTTTGTGAATTAACAAATAGAAAAAAATCTTTTGGTAATAAGGTATCACATTCGAATCGTAAAACAAAGCGTACCTTTCTTTTAAATTTACATAAGGTTACGTTGACAAGTGATATATTGAATAAAAAGTTTAGATTTCGTGTGGCAACAAGAACTTTGAGAACTATAGATTACAAAGGTGATTTAGATGCTTTTTTGCTCAACACAAGAACGATTAAACTAAGTGAGAAAGCACAGAAGATAAAAAGAAGGTTGAAAAAAGTTTTAGTAAAGCAAGAGGTAGAGTTAGCCGTTTCAGATGCATAGCAAACCTCAATGGCTCAGAGCAAAAGCTCCGACCGGTGAAGTATTCAATGAAACTTTAAACACCGTTAAACTGCATAACTTACATACGGTATGTGAAGAAGCTGCCTGTCCAAATATTGGTGAATGTTGGAATAAACGTCATGCTACTGTGATGATTCTTGGTTCTGTTTGCACTCGTGCTTGTGCATTTTGCAACGTTGCAACTGGCATTCCTGATAAACTAGACCCTCATGAGCCAGAAAACTTAGCAAAAGCGATAAAAAAGTTAAACTTAAAACATGTTGTCATTACCTCTGTTGATCGTGATGATTTACCAGATGGTGGCGCAAATCAGTTTATACAGTGCATAGAAGAAATTAGAAAGATAACTTCAGAAACAACAATAGAGATTTTAACTCCTGATTTTTTAAATAAGAAAGGAGCATTTGAAGCAATTGCTGTTGCATCACCTGATGTCTATAACCACAATATTGAAACAGTACCGAGATTGTATGCAAAAATAAGACCACGAGCTCGCTATTTTCATTCACTATATTTGTTGAAGATGGTAAAGCAGATTAATCCTAAAGTTTTCACAAAGTCAGGGCTTATGGTTGGTCTTGGAGAAACAAAAGAGGAAATACTTCAGGTTATGGACGATTTGCGCAGTGCTGAGGTTGATTTTATTACAATTGGTCAATATCTACAACCAACTCCAAAACATGCAAAACTTGATAGGTATGTTACCCCAGAGGAATTTGAGCATTATAAATACGTTGCTTACTCCAAAGGTTTCTTAGTGGTTGCATCAAGCCCACTGACTAGGTCATCATACCATGCTGAAGAAGATTTTAACAGGCTCAAGGCCTGTCGTTATGTTAATTCAAATTAATTTTTACTAATTATAAAGGAGTTGAGCGACTTTACGTAATGTCTACTATAAAAATCGAGAAGAAATCACAATTAGTTAAAGAGGTATTCGATTCCGTGGCAAGTCGCTACGACACCATGAATGATATAATGAGCCTCGGAATGCACAGATTATGGAAAGATAAGATGGTAAATAGTGTGCATTTTACAAAAAACTCTAAGATTTTAGATGTTGCTGGAGGAACTGGAGATATAGCAATAAGAATAGTAAGAAAAGAGCCAAGTGCTAAGGTTACAGTATGTGACATAAATCAAAATATGCTAAGCAGAGGACGTGATAAAGCTATAAATTCAAACCAAATTAATTTTGATTGGGTATGTGCAAGTGCAGAAAGTTTACCATTTGAAGGCTCCGAATTTGATTATTGCACAATAGCTTTTGGCATTCGAAATGTTTCTGACCGCAAGAAGGCTTTAAATGAGGCGTACAGAGTGTTAAAACTACATGGGAAATTTATCTGCTTAGAATTTGCCCCTATGCACTATCAAAATGAGATATTTACCAAACTTTATAACTTATATTCATTTAAAGTAATTCCTAAAATTGGCAGCATAGTTGCTAAAGACAAGAGTTCTTATGAATATTTAGTGAAGAGCATCAGAGAATTTCCAACTCAGGCTGATTTTAAAATGGAAATTGAAGAGGTAGGCTTTAAGAATGTTGAGTTTCATAATATGAGCTATGGAATAGTGGCATTACACATTGGAACAAAATGAACATTAAACTCTGGTATAGAACGCTGGACTATTATCTTATCCTTCCAGTGTTTTTTTTGCTCACTATAAGTTTCATTCTTGTTTATTCAGCAAGCCCTGTAATTGCGCAGCGTCTTTCTTTACCACAAGATTATTTTGTACGGCGCCATACAATTTATATAGTTCTGTCACTGATTACCTTAGTAACATTTTCTTTTCTTAATACAAAAACTATACTTAACCTCTCATTCGCAGGTTTCACTTTATTTACTATTCTAGTAGCAACTGCGATAATACTTGGTATAGAGGTAAAAGGTGCGAAAAGATGGTTACATATTGTCAAAATTTCAGTTCAACCATCTGAGTTCGTAAGGCCATTTTTTTCTGTCGTTATAGCTAGTATCTTGGCCAGCGAAATGAAGTTTAAAATACACATATCAATCATAATATTTCTGTTAGTTTTTGTGTTGTTACTTTTGCAGCCTGATTTCAGTATGTCTATGCTTTTAACATATTCTTTTATTGGTCAAATGTTTATTGCATGTATACCATTTTTATACTTTCTATGTATAGTAGGAATGGTCACATCTGGAATTACAACAGCTTACTTATGCCTCCCACATATAAAGCAAAGGATTTACAACTTTGTCTTTTTTACGCAGCGCGATAACTTTCAAGTCACAAAATCATTGGAAACATTCAAAAGAGGTCAATTAACTGGAGTTGGGCCCGGTGAAGGTAGCGTAAAAACCTCTCTTCCTGATTGTCATACAGATTTTGTATTTTCTGTTTTAGCAGAAGAATTTGGTTTGATTACGTGCTTAGCCACATTGATGTTATTTGGTATCATTTCCGCCCGCTTGCTTTACGTTGCATATAGGGAAAATGAATTATTTAATCTGTTAGTGATTCTCGGTATCTCAATGCAATTCATCACACAATTCATAATAAACATAGGGGTAACACTAAGTGTTTTTCCTACCACCGGCATAACCCTGCCACTACTTAGCTATGGTGGCTCTTCTCTTTTATCTTCGAGCATCGCACTTGGCATAATGCTATCTTTCAGTAGAAATCAAGCTATTGCATTAAATCTTCGTGAGCGTGTTATGCTTGGAAGGTATATGGACTAAACTTGTACCGCTCACAACTATTATTGGTATCCCTCCAAAATGGGTATCTGTTCAGATGAGTGCAAGAGATATTATGAAATCTGAAAGAGTTATGTGGAAATTTTTCAGAAAATATTCCACTGACATGCTAAACAACAAATACATCACTATGTCGTTTATCGCAAAAACTTATATTTTTCGTAACCATTCACACTTAATTCTGCAATTCTTTCATGGAAAGACCAGTAGTTTGAGCTATGATATCAATAGAAACCCCTGCTTTAAGTAGATTTTTTGCAACTTCAATTTCCCTTTCTTTTCTACCTTCCTCTTTAGCAAGATCAAGTCTGTATTCAAGAATGGCTTCTTCTTTGCGCAGATCCATTATTCTTTCTTCATAAGCTACTAGATCTTTTTCATTCCAGTGAAACTTATCTAATTCATCATATGCTATAGCTAACCAAAGTAAGATTTCCCCGAGCGCTGAAAGACAAAATCAATAGCCGAATTAATATTGGGCCAAAAGCTTGGCAGCACTTTTCTTATGATATGCTTAATAGCAAACCAGAACTTCTCAATCGGATTTAAATCCGGTGAGTATGCCGGCAAGAACAAAATTTTACACCCAACATTTTCTATCAAATTTTTCGTTCTTGCAGATTTATGAAAGCTTGCATTATCGAGAACAATAGTCTGCCCAGGTTTTAATATAGGAACAAGTATATTTTCTACATAAGCATCAAAAATCTCGCTGTTGCAGTAGCCCTCAATTACCCAGGGTGCTTTCTTTTCCTTCATTTAGGGCTCCTATTATGCTTACCCTCTTTCTTTTAAACCCTGGTTTATCGGCAAATAACCTCTTGCCTTTTTGAGACCACCCATATTCATAAAATCTGTTGTCTTCTACTCCAGACTCATCTATGAATATCAAGTTTTCTTTTTCTATTCCTTCTATTTTTTTTATGAACTCCTTGCGTTTTTCCTCATTCCTTTCCTGATAAAGAAAAGTTTTTTTTATATGTATAGTTTACTTTTTTAAGATAATTGTAGACTGTGTCTTTACACATGTTGCCAAATTTTTCAATTATTTTCTCAATCGTAATATCTCGGTTTTCATCCAGAAATTTGACAAAGCCATCTAAGTCTTTAATTTTATGACTATGTCCCTTTTGGTAGCCTGAAGACGGTTTTATACTTCCTGTTTCTTCTCTTCTTTTCCTCCACCAGTATATAGTTTTTCTATCAATTTTGAACATCTTGCCTACTTCTTCCATAGTCATTTTTTTCTCCTCAACCACTTTTAAAACTCGTTCCCTCAGATCCTCACTTTGGCATCATTTTACCTTAATTAAAGCAGTATTATACCTTTTTACACTCCTTTGAGGAAACCTTATTTTGGTTAGCTATAGCTATACCGCCGCGGCGCTAACACGTAGCGGGATAACGGTTTTTCAAATTGTCGATAAATCTAAGTCAGTTTAGCTATAATTTTTTGCATTTAATTTGAAATTAAAAAGAGTCCAAAGGAAAGAGGAAAATAAAATACAAGGTAGTTGTTTTTATACTCACCATATAGCTGCTCATCCCCAATTATGCCTTATTCTCCTTCCACTTCATCTATTTTAGTACTAGGCTTTAACATCATATATGTGATTACCATCAACTGCCAGTGCTGTTGCTGCAATTGCACCCACTGCTATTACTATAATTCAACTGCAACTGTTCCGGTTACAAAAAGTGCCACTGCTGCTGCAGTGCCTAATAATGCGGTTGCACCACCGGCAGAAATACTTTTATTAAGTGCTTGCTGCTTCAGTTGTTTTTCTTCTGCTTCTTTCAGAAGCTTCTTTATAAAGTCACGTTCAGCTAAATCTCTCGGAGTTTTACCATCTTTATTCTTTAATAAAGGATCTGCACCATTTGCTATGAGAATTTTTACTACTTCTGTATGGCCATGATAAGCAGCCAAATGTAAAGGAGTAAATCTATTTTCGTCTTCAGCATTAACATTTACTTCATTTTCTATTAGAGTATTTACTATCTTTGTGCGGCCATTTCTAGCAGCACAATGTAAAGGAGTCCGCAAATATGATGTATGTACTGCATTAACATTGATTCCCTCTGCTTTTAATAGAGCATTTATTGTATTTCCTAGATTATTGTAGACGGCTAAGTATAATAATGTGAGACCATTATCTTTAGGTTGAGTGAATGCATTATCTTCGAAATCCTCATCTTCAAAATCTTTAAATAGAATGAGTGAACCATCTTCACATTGAATGAACACATTACTTTCAACCTCAAACAGGTAATTTACACCAAAACCAGCTTTTTCCCACTTTTTATACCAATTTTTGTCTTCTGCTTTTAATTCCTCTTTTATTTTTTCAATTACGTTATCCCTATTTAAATCTTTCTCTTTCTCAATTGCACTTAATATTTTCCACCACTGCTCATCTTTCATAACTCTACCTACAAATTCAATAATACTTTAATTATTATACATTATGGCAAAAAGGTCAACTCATCTCTTCCAAAGGCTCTATATTGAAGATAGAAAGTCCAGAAGCGATGACGTGCGCTAAGGCTTGGACGAGAAACATTCTTGCAGAAGTAAGACCTAGATTGTCTTCCAGTATGAACCGCATGTTTAAATCACTCTTGCCATATCCCCATAAAACGTGAAACGCTTCTGCAACTTCAAGTAAGTAGAAAGTAATTCTGTGTGGCTCACAAAGCCTTGCCGCTGTTTCTACTACATCTGGCCACTTTGCTAAGATTTTTATGAGGAAGAGCTCTCTACCTGTCCTCAAAAGTGAAGGATCTGCTGTTGGGAGCTCTTTTGGAGCATTACGCATTAACGAATGAGCACGAGCATGCGCATATTGCACGTAAAAAATAGGGTTGTCTTTTGACTGTTCTTTAACTTTAGCAAAATCAAAGTCCAAGACCATATCATTCTTGCGTGTCAGCATTATAAAACGAGTGATATCCCTGCCAACTTCCTCCACTACATCTCTTGCTGTTAGGAAGTTTCCTGATCTTTTGGACATCTTAACAGGTTTGCCATTCTCAAAAAAATTCACAATATTATGCAGTTTTACCTCTATTTTTGCTTGATCATCACTTAGCGCAGAGACGACTGCTTTTAGCCTTTTGACATAACCACCGTGGTCACTACCAAGCTCTACGATCATATTGTTAAAACCACGTGATATCTTATCAAAATGGTAAGCGATATCCGAGGCAAAATAAGTCCAACTGCCGTCCTCTTTTTTCAGTGCGCGGTCAACATCATCACCAAATTTTGTAGAACGAAATAACATTTCTTTTCTGGAAGTCCAATTTTCGCTTTCTTTGCCTTTTGGTTTCTCCAAGTACCCTTCATACACTAGACCCTTGTCAGACAATATCTTTATACTCTCTTCAATTTTGCCACTTTTTTGTAGCTCATACTCTGAAGTAAAAACATCATGACTTACCCCAAGTAAGTTCATGTCTTCCTTTATAAATTCTAAGATAGAACTTAAAGTATATTCTCTAATCACCTGATTATCTTGCTTTTCTAGAAGCTCCTTGCCATATTTTTTGGCCAGCCCATTCCCTATCGGTTTTAAATATTCACCTGGGTATAAACCTTTTTCGATGCTGATTTTTTCTCCCAGAGCTTCCTTATACCGCAAATATACTGACTTTATTAGTATATCTATCTGCGCTCCAGCATCATTAATATAGTATTCCTTAGTAACTTTATAACCAACTTTTTTCAATAAATTTGCCAGAACGTCACCAAATACTGCCCCTCTTGCATGACCAATATGCAGTGGACCAGTTGGATTTGCCGATACAAACTCAACATTGATGGCCTGATTGTTCCCTATATCTAGGGTGCCAAACTCTGTTTTCAGCTCATTTATTTGTTTTAAAATTCCATGCCATACTTCTATTTTTAAGTGCATGTTGATGAAACCAGGACCTGCTATTTCCACTTTTACAACTTCATCAAAAGGTTTAAATTCTCTTGCTAACATCCCTGCAATCTCGACTGAATTCTTCTTTTCATGTTTTGCAAGCACCATAGCAACGTTTGTGTAAATATCTCCATGTGCTTTATTGCTTGGAGGCCCTACGATAAAGTTTGTTGTATCCGTATTTATAACACCCCTTTGCTTCAACTCATTTAATTTGCTGGAAATTAGAGAGGAAACCTGTTTGAAAATGTTCATCAACTAGAAAAACTATGAAAACCTCCAATAATATAGCAAATAAGTGGAGCTAGTTGAAGGTTTATCTTAACTATTTTACTTTCCTGGATTAGGAAAGTTATAGTTTATATTAAGTCGTTACCGTAACCATGGTAAGAGAAAGTCATACCTTCGCTGTAACTAAGATCATTCGCATCCAGACCTCACTTTTTCCACTACTTTTTCGAACTCCTCTATAGTTAAACCTGTTATATTACGAAAGTTTCTTGGGTGTTTTTTTATATTATAGTAACTAAAGCTCATTTTTTTCCTTACTTGATCTGCTTATTCTTCTTCTACCTCTCTCACATCATTTTTTCAATCACCTTTTTCAGCAGGTCTATAGTAATTATGATACGTATCAAAATGGTTATGACATGGATTAATAGTATAAGGTCCCTGTGCAGGCGTATAAGGCGTACACACTGGTAAAGTTGGTATTTGCAAGTTAGAAGCTGTACATGGATTAATAGCATAAGGTCCCTGTGCAGGCGTATAAGGCGTATACACTGGTAAAGTTGGTACTTGCAAGTTAGAAGCTGTACATGGTAGTTTTGCTAAATTACTGTAATGATAAGTCATAATAATCCTAAAAAAAATACTATGAGATTATTATAAATCAAAATGATTAAAAATTTAACAACTTTAATTACAAATCTAGCATATCAACTAACGGTATGATTTAAATTTTCTTTCAATTCCACTGTATCTTCGCCAGTTTTGTATACAGCCCATCTTTACTCATTAGAGAGTTATGAGTTCCTACTTCTTCTACTTTTCCGTGATTAATTACTATAATCTTGTCAGTTTTGAGTGCGGTTGATAGCCTGTGCGTAATTATAATTGTTGTTCTGTTTTGCATTAACTTGCTCAACGCTTTTTGCACGAGGTTCTCACTTTTATAATCAAGGGCAGAGGTTGCTTCATCCAGTATTAAAACCTGAGGGTTTTTGAGTATGGCTCTTGCTATTATAATACGTTGTTTTTGCCCTTCAGAAAGTTTTAATCCTCTTTTTCCTACAAATGTATCAAATTTATCAGGCAGCTTATCAATAAATTCCATCGCATAAGCGCTGATAGCTGCTTGCTTCACTTCTTCATATTCAGCACCAGGTTTGCCATATAGTATATTTTCCATTATTGAGCAAGAGAATATTATGTTATCTTGTGGCACTAAGCCAAACAACAATCTGAGGTCATTTAACGCAATTGACTTAATATTGTGCCCATCGATAGTAATGCTACCTTTGTTTGGATCATGAAAACGGAGCAGAAGCTTTAAAATGGTGCTCTTACCACTGCCAGATGGGCCAACAATTGACACTGCTTGACCTGCCTCTATAGAAAATGATACGTTATTTAACGCTGGCTTATCAGACTGAGATTCATAAAAAAATGTTACGCCATTAAACGAAATTCCTTTTTGAACACTACAAATTTTTATAGGATCATCGGGATCTGCTATAGAGCTTTTCATATTTTTAAATTCAAATAAACGCTCTACTATTCCAAGACCTCGTTGTAAATCACTGATATTATCGCTCAAATTATTTATAGCTCCTGCTGCGAGCGCTGAATAAAACACAAATGAGGAGAGTTCTCCAATAGTTATATTATTGCTTAAGACTTCTTTAATACCAAAGAAGAGCAAAACAACTAGTGAACCGATCACACATGTGATGACCATAGTTACTAGGGTAGCACGCAAAAATACTAATTTTATGTATGATTTTGATACTGAGTTTAAATGTTCCTTAAAACGGATTTTTTCGTTTTCTTCGAGTACAAACGATTTGATGGTTACGATAGACCGAAAATTTTCCTCACTAAGTGATGCAAGCTCACTTAATTTATCCTGGGCAAAGCGTGCATGGCTACGCACTTTTTTTCCAAGTGAGGTCATGATAATGAGTAGTATAGGTATTATTGCGGCTGCATACGCAGTTAGTTGTATATTTGTATATAATAACATGGCAACACTACCAATCAGAATCACAAAATTTCGTAATATGGTGAGTAGGCTGCTATTTATTATTGATTGCAGCACAGAGGTATCAGTAATGAGTGCTGAGATAACATCTTGTACACCTGTATCCTCAAAGAAACTTGGTTGCAAGTCAGTGATACTGCTATATAAGTCGTATCTGATTCTTGCGATAACTTTCTCGCTGCCAATGCCAATGAAATATAACCGAGTAAATGCAGTGAGAGAAATGGCTAAAACTATAAGTATTGCAACTAATAGCTTGGTAGTAAAATCGTGCTCTGTGCCAGAATCAATTATATTGCTTAAACCTCTGCCAAAGAGGAGGATCGTTAAGGCTGAAAATAAAACTGCAATAAAAGCTATGATGAAATAAGATAGATTAGGCTTTATATAGCAAAATAACTCTTTAATATTAGATCGCATCGTGTTTTGAAGTTTCTAAAGTTAAGTATATAGATTTTAGTTTCAGGGGAAAGGGGAAAGGTGTAGCACAATAGCTAACGTCATACCGTGTACAAACGTTGCAATTTTTAAGCAAAGTGATGTTGTTCAAGTAGCTGACACTTGGGGTCTATGTTTTACCATACGCGTCAAGTTAAGGAAAAGTGAGAGGAAAATTAGCAGAGAGAAGGAAAAATAGGGTATAAGTTCTCTTGGATAGCTTAATAGAGAGAACTTACAATGGACAGAATAGCGTGCTTGTCAAAAAAACTCAAAGAATTCTTCAATGAAAAGGCAGATGAAATATCAGATGAGGTAGGTTTTATAAAAAGGAAAAGAAAGCTTAGAGGATCGTCGTTTATAAAAGCAATAGTTTTTGGTAATATAGGAGTTGATAATTGCAGCATAGAAACGATGTGTCAGTTACTCAACGAAGACTCAATAAAAATAACAAAACAGGGTTTAGATTGGAGATTTGCTGAAGAAGCAGTAGAATTTATGAGAAGAATGTATAATGAATCCTTATTAATATTTAGGAATAGCTTACAAATTGATTGTAAAATTTTAAAGCAATTCAAAAGCGTCAAATTATTGGACAGTAGCTACATTAGCTTGCCTAATAATATGGAAAATATGTACAAAGGATACGGCACTAGCTATAGTGATTATGAAAGCAATGCTAAGTCTAGAATAAAATTACAGATACTTTTTGACTACTTAAACCAGACGCTGGATCAACTTAATCTTACGGAAGGAATAAGGTCAGATCAGGGCTATAGAAGCCATTTAAGCAATATATCAACTAATGATCTGTTAATATCAGACCTGGGCTACTTCGTGCCAGCTTCTTTTAAACAAATTGATGAAGCTGGAGCTTATTTTGTTAGCCGTTATAAATCTGATACAAACACATATGACATCGAAACAAATCAAAAAATAGAGTTATTGGAATGTTTAGAAGGTCAATCCTTTCTAGAAAGGGAAGTGCTATTAGGGAAAGAAGTAAAAATTAAAGCCAGAATTATATGTCAAAAATTAACTGAAGAACAGTCTATAATCAGAAGAAGAAGGGCTAATAAGTTAGCAAAGTCACATGGATACACATCTTCTCAAAAGAATCAAAAATTGCTGGATTGGTCGATATTCATAACTAATGTTCCAGAAAGTAAAATTAGCGCTGAGCAGGTCTTAACAATTTACAGAGTAAGGTGGCAGATTGAATTATTATTTAAATTGTATAAGAGTCACATCAGGCTTGATGAACTTAAAGGAAAGTCATACAGAGTATTATGTGGGCTATATGCTAAATTGTGTGCAATTCTTATATTTCATGGAATATTTGGCTGTACAAAGCTGAAAGAGAATACAGAGCTGAGTTTAACAAAGGCCTTCATTGAACTAAAAAGAAGGATTAGGGAGTTGTTTTTAGCGTTAAATAGTAAAATTAATATGTATTAAATAAGACTTGATCTGACACTTTAAAAAAGTAAGTTATAAAATAATAAAAGAAAGGAGTGTTAGAAATGAGTACAATACAAACAAAAATACTAAAACCAAAGCTAGGGTTATTAGAACTAGCAAAACAACTAGGAAATGTATCTCAAGCATGTAAAGTGATGGGATACTCAAGAGATACATTTTATCGATTTAAGGAGTTATATGAAAATGGAGGAGAGGGAGCATTACATGAAATAAGTAAGAAAAAACCGCTATTAGCGAACAGAGTTTCCGATAATATAGAAAGAACAGTGATTGGTATAGCAACAGAATTTCCAGCATATGGGCAAGAAAGAGCTGCAAATGAACTGAGAAAAAGAGGTATAATAATTTCTCAGGGAGGAGTAAGGTCTGTATGGCTAAGAAATGACCTTGAAACTCTCAAAAAGAGACTTAAAGCACTAGAGACAAAAGTAGCTCAAGACGGAATCATTTTAACTGAAGAACAACTTGCAGCTTTAGAAAAAATGAAAGAACAAAAGGAAGCTCATGGTGAAATTGAGACGCAACATCCAGGTTATTTGGGTTCTCAAGATACCTATTATGTGGGCAATATCAAAGGTATAGGGCGAATTTATCAGCAGACTTTTGTTGACACTTATTCCAGGGTTGCAATGGTTAAACTTTACACGGACAGAACAGCTATTACAGCTGCAGATCTTCTCAATGATAGGGTTATTCCATTTTTTGATGAGCAGAAAATTCCATTATTACGCATTCTAACTGATAGGGGTACGGAATATTGTGGCAAGCCAGAAAATCACGCTTATCAGCTATATTTGGGAATCGAAAATATCGACCATTCTAGAACCAAAGCCAACTCTCCACAAACTAATGGCATATGTGAAAGATTTCATAGAACTATGCAAGATGAGTGTTACAATATTATCTTTAGAAAGAAAATCTACAATTCTTTGGAAGATCTACAGATTGATGTTGATTGTTGGTTGCGTTCTTATAATGATACAAGACCTCACTCTGGTAAGTACTGCTATGGAAAAACACCTATGCAGACTTTTCTTGATAGCAAACATATTGCTTTTCAGAAAAATATTAGTAGCATTAAACAAGAGACTGATATTAGTTTTAACTACCTCAATTCTTCTGTCAGTTAATTCTTGTCTATCAGATTAAGTCTTATCTTTTACAATTAATAACCTGAGAATTTTTCTGAAAAAACTTACCACAGACTGGTCACAATTTTCTATAAAGGACAGGTATAGGAAGACCAGGTTATCTACTTTAACTTCCCTAAACTTGCTTACAACTTCTTAACTTGACGCGTATGCTATGTTTTACACTCTGGAATGACAAAGTGAGCGTGCGTAGGTGTCATCCCAGTACTCCTTTCTCGTCATCCCAGTGCCTATTTCTTTGTCATTCCAGTGCCCAGACACTGGTTTACTTTATGATGATGTCATGAAAGTAGCTGACACTGGTTCTTTTTTTCTAGATCCCAGTGTCACGCACTGGCTGTAGCCCTACGTCATATCGCCGCGGTATCTCTTAACATAAGACCTGCTGCGAATCAAGCGATAAAAAAAAGGAAAGGAGGGTGACTAAAATCAAGGTTAACTAAAAGGCGTGCTTAAGATTTACAATACCAGCAATAATATTGAACCTCAGGTTATATTTTTTCTGAAAATTGCGATAAACATTCGACATAATCTTAAATATCTTTATCTCTCGGATCTTGTTTTCTACTCTCATTCTAAATGATGCTAATCTTCTATTATGCTCTGGAGTTAATGGCTTTTTACGATACTTTTTATATGGAATTATAACATTGCTTTGCAATTTTTGCCAACCTTGATATCCAGAATCGGCATGTTTTATGCTATCAAGTGGTAAATATTTTTCTTGTTTCCTTATGCGGAAATCACTAATTCTACCACGGTATGACTTTGACACTGATAAAATTCTTCCTCCTTCTTCGATAATAATCTCAGTTTTCATAGTGTTGGTTCTTTTTTTTCCTGAATATGATTTCTTCCGTTTTTTACTATCTTCTGGTCTCTGTATTTGCTGTTCTGTAACATCAGCCAAAATCTTCAGTATTTTTTCTGGCGTCATACTTCTATCTTTTGTTATAGTCACTTTTTTGGCGAGTAATGGCTCTATTCTCTTAAGTAACCTACATACATTTGCGTTGTGTACATTGAATAGGCATCCTAAAAATCTATGTGTTATGTAAGTGCGATAGTACAAAATTACGCAAAACAACTTATCTTCCAGAGTTGGTAGTTTTGATCTTCTACCATGACACTTTTTCTGTTTTTCCTATCCAGACCTCACTTTTTCCACTACTTTTTCGAACTCCTCTATAGTTAAACCTGTTATATTACGAAAGTTTCTTGGGTGTTTTTTCATATTATAGTAACTAAAGCTCATTTTTTTCCTTACTTGATCTGCTTATTCTTCTTCTACCTCTCTCACATCATTTTTTCAATCACCTTTTGCAGCAGGTCTTAAGTTTTTGATTTTTAGCAGTGGCCAATATTATCTTATTCACAGGGCCATAGCTTAAATAGATCCTATGAGGTACATAATCTTCATATGAAACTTGCCATGTTTGTTTCACCAGTGACTTTTCCATATGCCACTCAGCATAATCAGTTGCCATAAAAATTAGATCTGAAATCAACTTATCATCCTGGTCGTTCTCAATACGTAAAAAAGATTTAACCTCTGCTAAAGTAACTGGAAAAGACTTAGGCTTAGATTTACGTTGTATATTTATGATCGGATATTCTGGTCTTGTTGACATAACAACCCCCCTTTTCTGTATGTAGCTAAAATAAGTAAGGTTTACCGCAGGGCAAATCTTACTTACTTTAGCTATGCAGTTTGTATTCGATATTAAGTTGCAGCAGCAACTCTGAGTGCTTGAAATTCTTTACCGTACGAATATATTGAGAAGAGAACGTATTAAAGCTGTTTCTCCTTTTTTATTGATAAAATTTGAACTTATAGCATATTCAACTAGGCTGGATTTTAGTAGATTAACATTTTGAGAATGAATATTATTGAAGATGGAGTTTAACTCTTTAGCAAGCAGACTGCGAAATTTTTGCACACTGTCATATGCGATATTTTCAAGTTCATGTGCAAATTTATCTTGAGCTATAGTTGTGATATCTTCAAATTCCTTATTAAACTCCTCTAGCTTTTTTTCGTTATTTTTAAAATTTTTCGTAAAAGTTTTCATATCAATTAAACTCAACTACTATTATGATTATAATGATAATGAAAAACTACCGAAGTAAAAAATTCACACTACTGTGTACTTATAACTGTACGAACATTGCAATTTGGGCCTACCAGGAGGGCAATGCCTCTTATCCAAGTACCCTCTTCTTGTCATGCAAGTAGCCTCCTTTTCCTGTCATCCCGCGCGGAACAATTAACCGTCATACCGCCGCGGTATCTCATCCGCTAGCACGTAGCGGACCGTCATACCGTCACGGTATCTCTAGATCCCGCTAACAAGTAGCGGGATGACGATTGCCAGGGTGTCATGCAAGTAGCTGACACATAACTGTACGAACATTACCTCCTGGGACAATGTTCGTACAGATGTAGGTGCTAAGTTGTAAAAGATAAGACTTAATCTGACAGACAAGAATTAACTGACAGAAGAATTGAGGTAGTTAAAACTAATATCAGTCTCTTGTTTAATGCTACTAATATTTTTCTGAAAAGCAATATGTTTGCTATCAAGAAAAGTCTGCATAGGTGTTTTTCCATAGCAGTACTTACCAGAGTGAGGTCTTGTATCATTATAAGAATGCAACCAACAATCAACATCAATCTGTAGATCTTCCAAAGAATTGTAGATTTTCTTTCTAAAGATAATATTGTAACACTCATCTTGCATAGTTCTATGAAATCTTTCACATATGCCATTAGTTTGTGGAGAGTTGGCTTTGGTTCTAGAATGGTCGATATTTTCGATTCCCAAATATAGCTGATAAGCGTGATTTTCTGGCTTGCCACAATATTCCGTACCCCTATCAGTTAGAATGCGTAATAATGGAATTTTCTGCTCATCAAAAAATGGAATAACCCTATCATTGAGAAGATCTTCAGCTGTAATAGCTGTTCTGTCCGTGTAAAGTTTAACCATTGCAACCCTGGAATAAGTGTCAACAAAAGTCTGCTGATAAATTCGCCCTATACCTTTGATATTGCCCACATAATAGGTATCTTGAGAACCCAAATAACCTGGATGTTGCGTCTCAATTTCACCATGAGCTTCCTTTTGTTCTTTCATTTTTTCTAAAGCTGCAAGTTGTTCTTCAGTTAAAATGATTCCGTCTTGAGCTACTTTTGTCTCTAGTGCTTTAAGTCTCTTTTTGAGAGTTTCAAGGTCATTTCTTAGCCATACAGACCTTACTCCTCCCTGAGAAATTATTATACCTCTTTTTCTCAGTTCTGACCTTACCCAGGAAAAGTGGAGAGAAAGTTGGGAATGTTTTTACAAAGAGAATGATGAATCAAAAAGCTCAGGGATGCAATAGTTAATAGTAGAATGTCTGCGTTGTTTGTTATAAAAAATTTCTATATATTCAAATATAGCAGTTTTAATAGACTGTTTGGAGTACTTAGCAGTATTTATTAATAACTCTCTTTTCAGAGAACTAAAGAAACTTTCTACAACGGAATTGTCGTAACAATAGCCTTTGTGACTCATGCTAGGAACTATGTTCTTTATAGCTAGTAGATTTTGGTAATTTTTTGAAGTATATTGTGAACCTTGATCGCTATGTAATAGTAGATTCTTGGGATGGTTACGCTTGTAAATGGCCATTAACAAAGAGTCAATAACCAACTGTTTATTTATTGAGCTACTCATCGACCAGCCAACTACCATACGTGAATATAGATCGATTACTACTGCCAAATATAGCCATCCTTTCTTGGTTCTTATATAAGTAATATCAGTCACCCACACTTTATTTGGTTGATCGGTAATAAAATTTTGATCTAATATATTGGGAACTATGACTCTATTGTCAGTTTGCCGTTTCTTGGTTTTAAATTTTCTTTTAAGTATAGCCTTAATGCCATTTTCTTTCATAACATTTTGCACTGTTTTGATGTTGTAATTTTTATCTAAAGCTTTCAATTCAGCATGAATTTTAGGGGCACCATATCTGCATTTAGAAACTTGATGTATTTTTTGAATATCTGCTAATAGATCTTTTTTTGCCAATTCCCTATTGCTTATTTTTTTAGCAAGCCATTTGTAATAACCACTAGCAGATACACCAGAAATTCTACATAATTCTTGTACTTTATAGCAATTGCTATGCTCTTTTATAAAAAGATATTTTACTCTTTTTGACTGGCAAAATATCCCAGGGCTTTTTTTTAAATGTCTCTTTCCCTTGTTACTCTTGCTAACTCTCTCTTTAAGTCAAATCTCTCTTTATCATAAGGCGCTACGTTACCCCTGCCCGGAAATGCATTTACTGCTGACTTTTTCTCGTTATACTTCTTTATCCACTTACCTAATATACCGGGATTTATACCTAGATCCCTTGCTATTTGTGAAATTGTTTCTCCCCTTTCTCTGAAAAGTTTTACAGCTTCTTCTTTGAACTCTGCTGTATACTCTCTTCCATTTGTCATATTGCACCTCTTTATGAAAACATTTTTTACTATAAAAACGTCTCAACTTTCTCTCCACTTTTCCTGGGTAAGGTCACTTTCCACAATGTTGCTAAAAACGCGGATAAAAAATGAAATGGAGCGGGGAAGATTATTGGAGGCAAAGGCAAAAGCTGAGATAGGAGAACTTGTAGCAGTAGAAGAAGTAAAAACAGGAGCATTTAATGTAGCAAGAGTTATACATAATAATTTACTTAATATTCCAGAAAGAGTATCGAAGTTGCTGGCATTGATGAATGATACAGAGAAGATACATGAAACATTGAGTGAGCAAATAAAAGGTGCATTGGAAGGGTTGATGAAAAATACATTTTATAGTAAATAGTTTAAAATGACTAGAAAAGTTCTTTATTAATTTAGTAAGCCTAATCCATATATTAGTTGTGATACTCATTTTAAACAAATCTTCGGCGGATACTTATTGCAGACAAAAATCGTCTTTTGCCTTAAGTGGCGTGAAAGTGGAACAATTGCATCAGGTAAAACTATAAGAGTTAGTGTAACTGGTATATACCGTATTTTAATGAGTTTAGCGTAATAAATAATTTTGGATTAAATGTGATGTACTCAATGAATCAAGCAAAGACGTTAGCTGGAGTAGTAACGTCGCAAACAAATAATGAAGCATCGTTTTCTGAAGAAGTAGAAAATAATATTTCAAATTCTACACTATCTGTTAAGGAGAGAATTGAATTGTTTGAAAAAGGTACGAAGCAAGAACCTGACCTGAACACTGAATGCAAACTAGCTTCTTTAAATGTGATTAGCAATAGTAGCGATAGCAGTATTACAGCAAAAATAGACGAAGCAGGTGCTGATTTTTCAGTGAGTTGTTCTTCTTTAGTGTTGGATGATGGTAAAGACATAGAGGACGAATTTAATGCAGTTTGTGAGGCAAATGGAATAAGATATAACGGTGGGTATTCTCCTGATCAGTTTAATGTGGCATTCAGCACATCTTCCAACTATCAAACATATAACACAATAGATGTGCATGAAGAGGATAGAAAATCATGGGATAAGTCAAAGTCATTTCCTAAAATCGTACGGCAGGACAATAGTAGGAGTGTGGCTCCACCTTCACCTAGAACAGCAGAAAATCATCAGTTGAGTATTATTCAGAATATTGCACCACCAAAGCTACCACATTCTTCTTTCCAATTAAATGGAGAAAAATGTGATGAGCAAGAAGCTATAGGAGAACCTATGTATGCAACTATAGACAAAAGTAAAAAATTCTTGAAAAGAGGTTTAGATGGTGAAATAAACGATCAAAGTCCGGAGATGGAAAAGTCAAATTCTGAAGAAACACCAATTAAGAAAGGATCAGAAGATATAATTGATGAACCTAGAGATCTGAATACAAAATTTTTAAAAAATAGTTTGGAAGGAAGTGATAGTGGAATAGACAATAGAAGTGCAGAGATGACAAGATCAAACTCTCAAGTAACAGAAATGAGTGAGTCTTGTGGTGTTCAAGGATGTGAGGATATATCATTAAATCATGATAGTATAGTTACACTTTCAACTAGCTCACCAGAAAAAAATGATAATGAAGAAACTCCGTTAATTAAAAAAGAAAAGAAAACAAATAGAGTTTTGCCAAGAGTAAAATATGCAGTGCAGCAGAAGGAATTTCTAATTTTCGGTGTAACTGTGATTTTACTTAGCGCATCTGCAGGTGTACAAGACAAAGCAAAATTTGTCACGTTTTTTGCAAACAGCCCTCTCTACATTACTATGCCGATGATAGCGATTACTTCATTGCTTGCAATTAGCACAATATTTTGTGGAATAAAGCAATTTAGAGATACTGAAGAGTGTCAAATAGGGGGAAAGAATGCGAATGAAACTTTGAATCAGGTGCTAAAGTATCAACCAAAAGATAAAGTAATAAAATCAGTCAAACTGGAATACAGCAATGGTACTCATTCACATTTTACACTTAACGCTTGGAAAGGTAAGAACAACTTCATTAATATTGACGACAAAGTCATTAGTAGAAGAAATAAAGTAGAATCAGTAATCAAAGATAGGCCATTATTTACAGCATTATTAAGCAGTTTGGTTGCTGCAAATATAGTATTGCCTTTATTACTGTATGTAGAAGGTGGTATTAGTAGTGTACAGAAGTTTTACCAGAACGCTTTGATTAATAACGTAGGGCTATCACTACTTGTAGGCTCAAGTATACTTGTACTATCATTGATATTCCTTGGAGTACATTATTACAGAAAAACAAATTGCACAAATCTTGTATATTGTGAGGAAAGAATTGAACCAGAAAAAGTTAATGGAAAGTTCATTGAGGAAATAAAGGAAGCAAGGACAAAAGTGCTTGAAGAAAACCATAGTAAAGATGCTAAATGCAGCAGTTTAACGCTAGAGCAAGTAGTGGTTGAATCTCATAACTACAAAGATGTAATTTATAGTATTAGTTGAAAATAGCCAAATTTCACTATATAAAAAGAAAGCAGCTATAAACCGGAGTACTTCGCTTTATGTTAGTAAAATATCTCTAAAACATTGGCAAGTATAAACTGACCTTACCCAGGAAAAGTGGAGAGAAAGTTGAGACGTTTTTATAGTAAAAAATGTTTTCATAAAGAGGTGCAATATGACAAATGGAAGAGAGTATACAGCAGAGTTCAAAGAAGAAGCTGTAAAACTTTTCAGAGAAAGGGGAGAAACAATTTCACAAATAGCAAGGGATCTAGGTATAAATCCCGGTATATTAGGTAAGTGGATAAAGAAGTATAACGAGAAAAAGTCAGCAGTAAATGCATTTCCGGGCAGGGGTAACGTAGCGCCTTATGATAAAGAGAGATTTGACTTAAAGAGAGAGTTAGCAAGAGTAACAAGGGAAAGAGACATTTAAAAAAAAGCCCTGGGATATTTTGCCAGTCAAAAAGAGTAAAATATCTTTTTATAAAAGAGCATAGCAATTGCTATAAAGTACAAGAATTATGTAGAATTTCTGGTGTATCTGCTAGTGGTTATTACAAATGGCTTGCTAAAAAAATAAGCAATAGGGAATTGGCAAAAAAAGATCTATTAGCAGATATTCAAAAAATACATCAAGTTTCTAAATGCAGATATGGTGCCCCTAAAATTCATGCTGAATTGAAAGCTTTAGATAAAAATTACAACATCAAAACAGTGCAAAATGTTATGAAAGAAAATGGCATTAAGGCTATACTTAAAAGAAAATTTAAAACCAAGAAACGGCAAACTGACAATAGAGTCATAGTTCCCAATATATTAGATCAAAATTTTATTACCGATCAACCAAATAAAGTGTGGGTGACTGATATTACTTATATAAGAACCAAGAAAGGATGGCTATATTTGGCAGTAGTAATCGATCTATATTCACGTATGGTAGTTGGCTGGTCGATGAGTAGCTCAATAAATAAACAGTTGGTTATTGACTCTTTGTTAATGGCCATTTACAAGCGTAACCATCCCAAGAATCTACTATTACATAGCGATCAAGGTTCACAATATACTTCAAAAAATTACCAAAATCTACTAGCTATAAAGAACATAGTTCCTAGCATGAGTCACAAAGGCTATTGTTACGACAATTCCGTTGTAGAAAGTTTCTTTAGTTCTCTGAAAAGAGAGTTATTAATAAATACTGCTAAGTACTCCAAACAGTCTATTAAAACTGCTATATTTGAATATATAGAAATTTTTTATAACAAACAACGCAGACATTCTACTATTAACTATTGCATCCCTGAGCTTTTTGATTCATCATTCTCTTTGTAAAAACATTCCCAACTTTCTCTCCACTTTTCCTGGGTAAGGTCAAGAGCTGAGTGCCAAAATTAATATAGGTACAAGACGTGTGCAACAAATTTTAAGGCTGAATTATTTAGCACCAAAGATTAAAGAAGATATAGTAAATGGGAGGCAACCAAGGAGTTTGAGGTTAGCTGATTTGAAGGAAATACCGATGTTGTGGAGTGAGCAATTGAAGAAATTCCATGGTCTTAATTTATAAAAGCAACAGTATGCGCCAGAAAACTGACACTTTAAAAATTTTGGTAAATCAGTTAAAAACTTAATTATATAATGAAAATAGTAAAGATCTTTAATTCGTGTGTAAAAAAGCTAAAATAGAAATCACTGTGCAAGACAAAACCCTTCTAATAAACTTTCTTCCAAATCATATTTTGATAGTAAATCTGGCAAAGAAAATACTACAGGTGAAAAAGAAAAACCGCTAATGCTACAAAGTCTGGCTGGTAGCCTGCTATTGGTAGATGGAATTTACTGTTCTTACTATATACAACGACTTACTGTTTCTTTGAAACTTGAAACTCCTATTATTTTGTCAAGCTTTGTCAAAGGCGTTTTTTCATTAGATTGACTTATTGATTCAGAATGCATTAATTTTCCAGATCTTTCAAAATATCCTCGCTTAATAGCATAGTAGACCCAATACTCACCGAGCCCGCAATCATTGCCTAACTCTTCTTCGCGACCTTTGAATTTTTCTAATATTTCCTCTCTATTACTCACTTCTACTATAATTTTGCTTTTATCTTGTACGTCAGGATACAGTCTAACGTCTATATTTCCCAAACTGGTATAGAAAGTTAATACTATACTGCTGCCTTCTGTAAGATCTGTGTAATACCTTATGCCGTTTTCGGTTATAATTTCCACCTCACTTTTGCCAATTTTTATTATATCCCTTCTATATGATTCCTGAATTAGTTCCAGATTTCTTGTTCTATCTGTGATTCTTGCGACATCTATTATACTATCCTCTGAGTATTCTAAGTAAGATACATTATTATCGATTTTTCCATCATATAGTTGACCGCTGGTAGCAGCCTTTGCAATTCTAAAAATTCCTCAGTATTACTAACATACTCTAAATGAGCACTGATCATATTAGCCTTATGAGCTTTGAACTTTAATTCTATTGTATCAATGACTTTTAAACTTTCTAACCTTTTTAACTTTGCTCCTCTTGATATTAATGTACATACTATATTACTAGCAATTTCATAATTTTCTCCTAGTTGAACAATTTTTTCTAGTATTTCATCTGTGCAATAATACTCTTCATCCTTAGTCAGATTTAGTCTTATTCCAGAAGATATGACTTCATTTACAACTTCTTGTAATTCAATCATGCTTTTAGCTTTTACTACCTTACTTAAAAACTCATTGCGTTTAGCAAGGTAATTTATTTGATAAATCTCTGATAAAAAACTATCGCATTTTTCATAATTGTCTTGTTTTTTACCTATAAAATCAGCTGCTCCTGCTTTTAAGAGCAAGGCTTTTACATTAGGAAATTGACGAGATGGCGAATCAAGAAGTACTGAACTATCATCCTTAACATTTAAAACTATCTTTAAGTCGTTGTCATTTTCATATTGATTTAAAAACTTTCTTAGATTTTCAACCTCTGGATCATAAGCATTATCCCAATCTTCATCAGAACTTGTAGCGAGAAGCATTTTACCTAGTTGCTCTCTTAATTTTTTTTGACTATTAGTTAATAAACATCCTATAATGTTGTCATTATCAATTGCAACTTGCAGTGGAGTTTTTCCATCGTTATTTTTTATGCTTAAATCAGCTCCTTTGCTTATGAGCAAATCCATAGTTTTTCTGCTTTGATCACTACACTTAGCAGCATAATAGTGTAAAGGTGTGTTACCTTTTTCATCTTGTATATTTGGATCAGCTTTTGCATCTAAGAGATACCCAAGATCTTCATATCCACTAGAATAAATAGCAGTATCATGCAAAAGTGTTTTACCTTTATTATCCTGCATATTTAGATCAGCACCAGCTTTGAGAAGAGAAGGAATAACTTCGTCGTATTCGAGAAACACGTTCAATATTGTTGTTCCTAGATGTCCTCTTTTTAGATTAAGAACGTGCCTAAGGTCTTCATTTTTCTCATTACTTTCTAAAAAGTGCTTAAGATTTGAAAATGAGTAATAATTCTTCAGATTGAAATCTTTTAGAATACTATTTAGTAATGCTTGATTTAGCTTTTTTTGACTCTCTTCCAGTTTTAAGTTAGGTGAATGAATAAACCACTCGTCTACTAGATCTTCCAGATACTTTTTATCATCTATCAAACTTCTATCAGCCCAAAGTAAACCTTCCTTAATGAATTCATAATAACTATCTACTGGTGATTCAGTTGTTTCTGTTTCCGGATTACCTATTTCTGAATACTCTTGCCTAGTACTCAACTCTGATTCTATCCTTTGGTCAAAAGAATCATAACCTTTATCTAGTAATTCATCTTCTTTGTAAATTTCTTTCTGATTATACCCACTTTTATCATAGCCATTCTCCTTCTGATTGAATCTGTCTACCTTAATATTTGACTCACTTAGCTCATCCAATAATGACCTTTTTTGCTGAAGATATAGAAGCTTAGATTTTAAATCATCATTTT
Source organism: Wolbachia pipientis (assembly GCA_023052945.1). Lineage (NCBI taxonomy): Bacteria > Pseudomonadati > Pseudomonadota > Alphaproteobacteria > Rickettsiales > Anaplasmataceae > Wolbachia > Wolbachia pipientis. The sequence continues at coordinate 1,154,529 of CP095495.1, read as the reverse complement.
CTTTTTGTAATATACTCAACTCTCTAATCAAATTCTGATTTTCTAATGTCTTTTTATTTAGATAACTTCTTAGGTGTTCAATTTCTGATAAATCCTTATTACCATCTGAGAATTCCTTTGTAAAATTCTCTACTAAATCTTCCAACTGCTTTTTCTTCTTTTTTAACTGATTCATTAAAACCTCATCTTGATCTAAATCTTTGTTTAGCTTTTCATTTGCTGTATTCATGAAATAAATTTCATCTTTTTTATCTTTTAGTTCCTGATTTAAGAGATGAATCTGAAAATTCCTAATTTGTAGTTCTGCATCTAATTTCTTTACCTGTTGTTTTAATTCTTCATTTTCTTCTTGGACTTTATATATTTCGTTTTGCAATTTTTCCATTTTGACTTCACTATCTTTAATTTTCCTTTCTATGATTTGCTTTTCCTTGGTAAGTAAACTTACTTCTTCATCGTACTCTTGCGCTATTTCCTGATAGTGTTTCTGTGAATCTATACTCCTTTTAAGATCACAATTTTCTTGTAGTAGCTTTTCTCTCTCACTTTCTAAACTATCTATTGCTTGACTTTTTTCATTGATAACCTCAGATACTTCTTCGGGCAAACCTTCAAATTCACAAGATAGAGTATTTTTAAAACCATTACTGCCAAATAAGCTATGTTGTACTACCTGCTTTGAATTAAACATACCTATACCCCCTACTAAAACAAACATATGATATATTATACGTACTATATGTCATAGGTACAACTGATTTAAGCATAATCTATTAACTCATTTATATTTTGAATTCTTAGGAATAGATTTATATGCAAAATATTATGATACGGTTAAAGCAATGCGCAGTCTTTTTGGAAGAATAACTTTAGTGAAAGTATAGAGTCGATTATTTATAATATACAGCTTGCACGTAAGCATAACCAAAAATTGATAGGCTACCTACTTTATGGCTTGCTAACTATAGCTCTTTCTGAAATAATCCGAGCAGATTATAATAATACAATCCTTGCTTACAATAGCTATAAAGATGTTTTCATCTCCGTTCAGATCATTATTATAAGAAGTGCTATAGGATCCAAAACCTGCATTGTAAAGTGAATGTAAGAAATAAAAGGACATTACTAAATAAGTAACATCCTTTTGAAGAAGATGAATTGTTTACTTCCCATTTATTTTTGAAGCTTGATGTTCCAAATCAATGTCACCAGTTATTTCTGAAGAAGGTCCCACCAATTTCTCCAAAGAACCTGTATTTCTTAAATTAGCTTGGGTTTTTAATTTGCCATTTTTCTCAGTGAATATTACATGTTGTGGAGAAGAATTGGGTGAATTGAATCCACTATCAGAACCACTACGGTAAATAAAAGAACTGCTTTTAGATGCAATACTGTCATCCATATCACTCAACTTACTACTAGTACTTAAGTAGCTACTATCAGGACCTAAGCTACTATCAGAATTACTACGAATTGGAGCTCTACTATCAAGACTTTGTTTTGCAATAGGATGATTGAAAACATCTTCACTTAGAGAATTTTGTAGCAATGAGTACTTAAGCTTATTTAAATTAGTTAGTGAGGCACTTATAGTTGGTAATTCTGAAGTGAATGCATCATTAGTAAGGTTACCAGTGCTATTACGTCGCGTTGCTCCTGTTCTACCTTCAGTTGTTGCAGCTGGTGTTGCACCTAAAATTTGATATTTAACATTAGTATCTTTTGTTGCTTCTTTGCTTTCACCATACTTTCTTGCTACTTTATTAAGGTTCTCTATGGAGTTAGAGAGTTTATGCTCTATTTTACATTCTCCTATAATTCTCTTAAATTCATCATGATATTCAGAGAAAATTTCATAGAGATTGTTATCATTTTGAGCCAATAAATTTTGCAACTTCTTATCGTCCAGTTTATTGACAAAATCTGCTTGCTGTTTCAATTCATTGATTAACTGGTCCTTTTTGAAACTTTGTTGACCATTAATAGAATAAGCTTTTTCCAATATTTTTTCCTTCAATTGGGAGAATATTTCCTTAGTTAAAGCAGATTTATTTACAGTCTTATCTTTCAAAATTTCATTAACAAGCATCTCCTTCACACTATTGAAGTTTTTCGTTTTTTCTTCTGTTTTTAAAACAACAGTTTGATCTTCATTGTCTATTGAATATGGGATGCCATCTAAACTAGATACGCTTGCACCACTATTACTCATCTTTCTCCCAAGTTTTTGAACGCTATTCCCCATTGTTTTTAATGCAGAACTAGTTCCTTCTCTTGTTGCCTGTCCTACAGAACTTGCAGCTTCTTTCAGCGAATTCTTAGCGTACATAGCACCATCTTTAATTTTCTCGCCAATATGCTTCGCCCCTTCAACCGTTTTTTCAGATGACCATTTGAGACCCTTATATCCAGATTGAACTGCTTTTATAGCAACTTTTACAGCAAAATATAAAGTAAGACCAACTATAGCACCTGGTATGGCAAGTATTGTACCAACCACCAAAAGTGGTAGCATTGCTGTAAATAACCCACTTGCTGCACCTATTACAAGAGCCTTATCTCCTTGTTTCATTCGAGAGAATTCTGTATCTCCTTTTAACAGGTCAGTGATTCTTTCCTTTAGCTTTTTGTGATTATTAACAATCTCTACATTTGATTGATCTTCAATAATTTTATTTAGACCAAGATCATTTTCTTGTTGAGTTGTAATATAATCTGAATTTGTTTGATTGGATAACATTTTTAACCTCACTATTAATCAAATATATTAGATTGTACATCTTTGATTATTAAGTTAGTATTAATTTAATTGCTAGTATTGATATATCTTAAAACAATTTGGCTTGACATGATTTTTAGGACTTTAGAAACTGAGATTTATGACTCTTGAGCGTAATAAGTGTAAATGTCTCAAGAGACTTTGTCAACGTAAATGCACAGCTGATAAGGCTATATACAAAATGTCAGTGAGTTATTCTAAGAATAGTATCAAATCAAGAACAATATTGGAATATAAGAGTAATTATGCTATTCATTAGAAATGATTTTGTTAAAGAGTGATTGTGCAAAAAAGTGAGAATTTGACTGAGGATAAAAAATTAGCATCTGATATTCTACAAGAAGTTGCAGATACTGGTAATACTAATAGTGATAAAGTGACGTTGTTTGAAATTAAAACAGCTCTACAAGAATGTGGTTTTGGTATTTTAATAATTATTTTCTCCTTGCCACTGTCTGTACCCATACCAGTTCCACTTGGCTATACAACTATACTTTCCATACCTTTAATCTTACTCCATCTATAATAAATTAAGCCTCGAACTAGAAGCCTGCTATTATTTACTTTACATCAATTTTCTTAATGTGTTTCTCTGACTTAGGTATGGTTACATGCAATACCCCATCTGAGAAATTAGCAGATACCTTATCTTGCTCTACATTTACTGGAAGCTGAATAGACCTATAGAAAGAGCCATAGTATCTTTCTCGATGATAAAATTGCTTATCTTTTGACTCATTATCACACGTCTTTTCACCCTTCACTATTAAGCTATCGCCAGATATACTAATGTCTATGCTTTCTTTGGAAATACCAGGTAACTCTAGTGACAGACAATAGCTTTCATTTGTTTCATAAAAATCGCAAGCTGGTCTACCTCTTCTGGAAAGCTCTGAGTCCCATCCTGTAAAGAAGCTATCAAATATGTTATCAACAGCTCTTTGTAATCCTCTTACACCATCACGGTTATTGTTTTTATTTAAATGAACTATATTACTCACGTTGTACCTCCTTTTACTAATATATGCATTACATAATAATTCCACTTACTAATTTCAATCCTAAATCTAAAGTTTGTTAGATATGAAAAGCTGTCTTACTATAGACCTGCTGCGAATCAAGCGATAAAAAAAAGGAAAGGAGGGTGACTAAAATCAAGGTTAACTAAAAGGCGTGCTTAAGATTTACAATACCAGCAATAATATTGAACCTCAGGTTATATTTTTTCTGAAAATTGCGATAAACATTCGACATAATCTTAAATATCTTTATCTCTCGGATCTTGTTTTCTACTCTCATTCTAAATGATGCTAATCTTCTATTATGCTCTGGAGTTAATGGCTTTTTACGATACTTTTTATATGGAATTATAACATTGCTTTGCAATTTTTGCCAACCTTGATATCCAGAATCGGCATGTTTTATGCTATCAAGTGGTAAATATTTTTCTTGTTTCCTTATGCGGAAATCACTAATTCTACCACGGTATGACTTTGACACTGATAAAATTCTTCCTCCTTCTTCGATAATAATCTCAGTTTTCATAGTGTTGGTTCTTTTTTTTCCTGAATATGATTTCTTCCGTTTTTTACTATCTTCTGGTCTCTGTATTTGCTGTTCTGTAACATCAGCCAAAATCTTCAGTATTTTTTCTGGCGTCATACTTCTATCTTTTGTTATAGTCACTTTTTTGGCGAGTAATGGCTCTATTCTCTTAAGTAACCTACATACATTTGCGTTGTGTACATTGAATAGGCATCCTAAAAATCTATGTGTTATGTAAGTGCGATAGTACAAAATTACGCAAAACAACTTATTTTAAAGGAGTAAACAACTCAATTCTTTATAACACTAATTACTATGGTGCTTTCATTAGACCTGCTGCAAAAGAAAAGTTGTTGTTTGTATGGTAGTCTATTTTCAAAAAAAATCTGATTTTAAAGTACATTACAGAAGCAAAATATGATACCTTGGTCAATTTTAACCCTTAAAAAATACTCCATTTTTGTTTTGCAGCAAGTCTATTAAAGTTATCCTTTCAAAAAGAAAGATTGTGCATTATAAATCTGTTTTGATGGTATTATAACATTTTGCACATAAACCTATCCCGTAAAAACTCATAATATTAATAAGTAAAAAAATTGTGTTCAAATGTTTATTTTAGTAGAGTATTAGGTATGCTTTGTTCAAAGCAGGTAGTATACTGATACTTATTTGGTAGTAATGGCCTTAAAGGCACTTCATCTTGTAAATTTGAATATTTTCCTAAAGAAGTACTTGAGATTAGTAATGAAGAAAATCAAATTAGAGCATAGACAACAATATTTGCTTCAGTTATACTGGAGGCTTAATTGCACTATGAGGTGATATGGATACGTACAGAGGCTTTAAATTCTCTTTTGAATATGGAATTCAGCCAAACTATGAGCCTAAAGGTAAACTTGAGGCTGAAGTAATTAAAATTTTGCCTAATAAGCATACATTTAATGTTTGTGGGAGCGACTTAAAAGTGGAAGTTTTTTACAAACACTTAAGAGGATTGAAGGAACGCGTACATCTTAATGCCTTAGGGTGCTGCGATGACAACAGGTTAAGTGAAATTCAAAAAGTTATTGACGATACTTTTAAAAAGTGTAGTGAATATTATGATATCTCTAGCAATGAGCAAGCAAATTTTCGTATATTTATATTCGAAGATAAAAGTCAACTTTCAAAAATCTTCAAGGAACTTAATTGTTCTATAGCAGAATTAGGAAATTTTGCAGGTTTTACTACTGACACAAATCTTGACGGAGATGAGAGTTTATCAAATTCTGACGTGTTCCTTTGCAAGGAAAAGGGAGATGCTGGATGGTTTTTTAAGCACTATTTTTTTGATGAAGCACTCGATCGTGCAATTTCACGCGAGTTTACTCACTGTATACAATTTCTTAAAGGCACTCTCCCAACAATGCACTTGCCTTTTGTTGAAGGTTATGCAGAGTTTACTGCATGCGAGGCAGTGAGCAATGGAGTGAATGTAGATATCTGTGAAGAGCTTACAAAATGTGGTATTGAGGAAATAAAATCTAAAAATCTAAGTTTATATGATATATACTATGGCCATAGCAAAAGTCCGCAGCTGGATAGTCCTTGTGAAACTGGTACTGTGTTATTAAAGTTTTTAAGCGATGCGTATCCTGAAATAATTAGTGAATAAGTTAACTGTCTTACACATGCAGATTATAAACATCATCATGATCTGCACAACAGGATATGGGAAATTAGTGCAACTGAAGAATTTACAAAATGGCTAGATGATCAATACATACAGTATAGTTCTGTGAATAACATTATATAAATTCACTGACCTTACTTAAAAAGTAAAAGATCGATTATTGAGAAGGTTTTCGACTTCTTGAGAAATAGGTTTGAGATTGGACATACAAGACACGGATTATCAACAAATTTTCTAATTCATGTTTTTCTGTTCTGATTTTGTATTCCGTGCAGTCGAAAAAAACCTCTATTTCCGCGCTTTTCTTTGTTGGCTAATCCATAGTGGGGGGTAATGAAGATTTAACAAAAACTCAATCTTCTATTTAAAAAAATATCGCATCTTTCCCATTCAATCATAGCTTAAAAATTATAACTCATTCCAAGTTCAATCCCATGCGAAATTTCATGAAATTTGTAAAGCTTATAACCAGCAAAAATATTTGTTGTATCAGAAAGTGGAAGATTAATACCAGAACCTATTTGATAGGAAAAAAATTTTTCTACATTTATGCCAAGACCTTGCTCTACTGGTAGAGATATTTTGGTGCCACCTCCTACACCAAAAGTAATATAAGGGGTAATATCTGTACCTTCAATTTTATAATGATAATGAAGCTTTGCCATAAGTAGTACATCTAAAGCCATTTTATCTGCAATAACAAATTTGACTGTAGGGCCAACTGAAATTTTAACGTTATCTGTATAATGATAGCCAAGATCATAATTAAAACCACGCAAGCCATATAACGATTTAGAAGTATAGAACCTATCTCTAATCCAATCAACTCCAAAACATGGTGCTGACAAAGAAACAGCAGGCAATATAGCTACTAAAGTAAGTAATTTTTTCATTTTTACTATCCAAATATTGATACACGCATGTATACACATATAAACATTAAGGAAGTATTAAATAAACCATACGCGTCAAGTCAAGGAAAAAGATATGAAGGAGATAGAATAATAAGATACAAGTTCTCTCAGATGATCTTCCTGGCAGATGAGGGTTATTGAGAATTTATATATTAAATTAAGTATATAATGGATTGTACTGGTAAAATGTATATGATAGCATGCTCAAAGTCATATGAAGCTACAGTAGGAGAACACAACTCTCTAAAAAATATGAAAAATTATACTTGCATTGGCTTTTATTTATGCTAATTATTGTACATAATGTATTTATAGATTGAGGGAGTATGGTGTTAGAATATATCTCAAAGGATGAGCAGGTCTGTGTAAGTGGTGGGTTAGCTACTGAAGAACAGCATACGGAGCGTTTTGGTCAGCACACTCTTGAAGGAGGCACATCATCGTTAAGTCAAGAATAAACTGATGACTGGCATGAGTCCGTTGTTGAAGACGACAATACTGTTGTTGCAAGTTCTTTTATTCCAGAAAACTCAATTTTAATGGATTTAACAAATTTATTAACTGAGAGCGAAAAAGTTTCGATTGATGAATTTCATGAAAAGATGGAAAATATAATGAAAAAGTTTTACGAAAATAGATCAGAAAATTCTGCAAAGGTTATTCTGGAGAAGATGGAACTTTTAATAGATGAATATTTGAAAAAGAAAATAAAGCCAAATCTATGCTGTGATCAATATGAATGCACTGTGTCGAATTTTATATTAAAAAAAATAATTGACATTCCTGATGCTAGCAGTGTTATGCGTATAACGCCTACTACTAGGTCACGATATAAAGATAATGAAGAAGAGGTGGATGAGTGGGAAGAGGGTTTACAACCTTTATTTAATATTGTCAATAAGCTATTATTAGCAGGTGCAAAAATAGAGTCTGATCTTTACAATGATAGTATGATAGGTGAAATTATGTGGGAATGGGAAAATGATGAGCCTATTTTTATAGAGTGTAAAAAAATTAAGGACAAACTGAAAAGTATCGCATATGAAGGTTTAATAAATAGGAATGAACAAGTTCAAGATGATGATCTGACTTGTTCTTTTCAGGTAGCCACAAAACAGTATTGTTGAAGTTGCAAAGGTTATGAATAATAAGGTAACCGAAAATTTCAGTATAGAAAGTAGCATCTTATAGATCGGGAAAAGTATAATAAGAGTTGAAAGCATAGGAAGAAAAAGAAATTATACAGATGTCTTAGGAGGTAGCATTGAAATGTTCTTTATCACTGAAGTAGGCAAGATTAGTATTCATCTATGTCCTAGTGGTAAAGGTAGTAATATAATAGAAGTAAAGCTTGATGGAGAGAGCCAGGAGAAATTTGACAAATTAAAAGATCAATCAAGTCTAGGGGAAAGCTGCCTTTTAGGAGGAAAAAGTGTTCTACAAGCTATAAAAGATAAAGGTTTTGAAAGAAACGGTGGAATACTTATAGAGTTAGCTGAAGCTATTAAACAATCAGATTTTGTAGTAAAAGAATCAGGTGTTCCGTCTATTCTTATGAGGCCAGTCGATAGTTTAGAACAGCTAAAAGATGGAAGCTTCGAGAGAAATATTAGTGTGTTCATAAAGTCAACCAAAATTATAAAACAAAAGAAAGGTCTTTGGGGTAAAAAATTGATGTATTTTCAAAGCAAGACTCTTGGAGGTATTCAATAAACTATGTGCTCAAGGTTAGGGTGTTACTGTTCATATAAGGCAAATACAGCACTTAGTGATGTCGATAGTTAAGAATGGTGTTGATCCTGCTGTGAAGGGTTTAAATAGCTCAAGGTAATGAGAAACAGCAGGGGTACGAGATAGATGTTGTGTTAATAATTTAGATAGTATTCTCAATTAAAAAAAATTGTTGGACATATCCTTTCATGCTGGATTTAAAGAAATAAACCTTTTCTCTCTATTTAAACTATGATATAGTTACAAGAAAATTAGAGTATGATATATTATCCTTCGAATTGCATTAGCCCTTCGTTGAGGGATAAAGTCGTAATGAGCTGCCTGAGTAGGATGTTCTGGTTTTCATGAATAATGGGAGCATTTCTAATTTGGATGAGTCAGTTTTCCTTGATACTTCAAGTGAGTCAACCAGTCGAAGTGATGTAGACTTGTTTAGCCTATATGACATGATTGTCTCGAGCAGCCCGATTTCCGTGAGTAGATCGTGCAATTCAATTGATGAGGCTGAATTGAGTGGCAGGATTGGTGTTGCTGGTGTAAGTAGACTGGCTCGTCCGATGAAAGTAATCACAGAAATACTGAACGAGCTGAAAGGGGTAGAGGGCAGGTCATCGTTGTCGACATACTTAGACGCATTGGAAGAGGGTATTACAGATCTTGTGCGTGAGGTAGAAGAACTAATTAAGAATGATGATAGCCAGACTTGCCATAAAAATAAGCTTGAAGGTCTATATCAAGATATCCACAGAACCAAACGAAAATTAGAGTCAGAAGAAAAATTAAAAGCTTCTTTATATAGAGAAAATCAATCGTTATCAAAACAAAAAGATCAATTAAAAGAAGAGAACAAAAAGCTTTCAGCCATAAATTGTAAGCTAGATACAAAGTTAGGTATGGCAAATACAGAAAGAGAAGAATTATTTGAGAAATATACGTGTTTAAAGGTAAAGATGGAGGCAGCTCTAGGTAAAGCGGCTGAAGAGAATAAGCTATTGACACAAGAGAAAAACGAGCTCGATGACAGATACAAACACGTTTCAAGACCAAAAGAGACAAAAGATCTGGGTATACAAACAGAGGGCATAGATACATTACAAGAAAGAGCCGAATTAAATGACAACCATGAAAGAGTAATAGAGTTGGAAGAAAAGCTCAATATAGCAAATGAAGAGAATGCACAATTAACATCAAGTAATATTATTTTAAAAGAAAATGCAAAACAATCAGAAGAAAGATTGAAAGTATTTGAATCTTTACAACCCAATTTTACAGAGAAAAGCCTTTTTGATGCAATAAAAGAAGCTGATCATGGGCAAATCTGGACTCTTGATAAATCAATTCAAGTGGTAATTGAGTATGAATGTAATTCCGAAGCCACAGTACCTATAAAGAATGAAGAGCTGAGCACTGCTATAGGGGCGCTAAATACCCAACTTACAGAGCAGAAGGAAGCGCTAGATAGTGCAAATCAAGAAGTGACTCAACTCAAAGGCATAGGAGGTCAACTTAAAGGTGATATAGAAAAACTTGAAAACAAAAATAAAGTGTATTAAATAAGACTTGATCTGACACTTTAAAAAAGCAAGTTATAAAATAATAAAAGAAAGGAGTGTTAGAAATGAGTACAATACAAACAAAAATACTAAAACCAAAGCTAGGGTTATTAGAACTAGCAAAACAACTAGGAAATGTATCTCAAGCATGTAAAGTGATGGGATACTCAAGAGATACATTTTATCGATTTAAGGAGTTATATGAAAATGGAGGAGAGGGAGCATTACATGAAATAAGTAAGAAAAAACCGCTATTAGCGAACAGAGTTTCCGATAATATAGAAAGAACAGTGATTGGTATAGCAACAGAATTTCCAGCATATGGGCAAGAAAGAGCTGCAAATGAACTGAGAAAAAGAGGTATAATAATTTCTCAGGGAGGAGTAAGGTCTGTATGGCTAAGAAATGACCTTGAAACTCTCAAAAAGAGACTTAAAGCACTAGAGACAAAAGTAGCTCAAGACGGAATCATTTTAACTGAAGAACAACTTGCAGCTTTAGAAAAAATGAAAGAACAAAAGGAAGCTCATGGTGAAATTGAGACGCAACATCCAGGTTATTTGGGTTCTCAAGATACCTATTATGTGGGCAATATCAAAGGTATAGGGCGAATTTATCAGCAGACTTTTGTTGACACTTATTCCAGGGTTGCAATGGTTAAACTTTACACGGACAGAACAGCTATTACAGCTGAAGATCTTCTCAATGATAGGGTTATTCCATTTTTTGATGAGCAGAAAATTCCATTATTACGCATTCTAACTGATAGGGGTACGGAATATTGTGGCAAGCCAGAAAATCACGCTTATCAGCTATATTTGGGAATCGAAAATATCGACCATTCTAGAACCAAAGCCAACTCTCCACAAACTAATGGCATATGTGAAAGATTTCATAGAACTATGCAAGATGAGTGTTACAATATTATCTTTAGAAAGAAAATCTACAATTCTTTGGAAGATCTACAGATTGATGTTGATTGTTGGTTGCATTCTTATAATGATACAAGACCTCACTCTGGTAAGTACTGCTATGGAAAAACACCTATGCAGACTTTTCTTGATAGCAAACATATTGCTTTTCAGAAAAATATTAGTAGCATTAAACAAGAGACTGATATTAGTTTTAACTACCTCAATTCTTCTGTCAGTTAATTCTTGTCTGTCAGATTAAGTCTTATCTTTTACATCGATTTCTCGCCCTAAAATTTCTCCTATTCCTGGGCAATTGTCCATTAGATTTTTAGTAACATCTTGAGCTTGGGCCCTGTCATGAACTGCCCCTAGAAGTACTGCCACTATTTCACGATCAAATAGAGCACTTCCTCCTCCGCTTTGTAGTACTCTCTCAATTTCTTCTATAAATTTTTCACTATTATTCTTGTTATTCATAAAATATACCATTCATTAATAATAAATTGTTTTTAAATGTTTACTGCTATTTTTTTTAGCAGTATTGGCATAAAGCCATCCATTTTGGCGGAAGTCAAGTCAATTTTTTCGATTTTTTTTTGTTTATTTTTTTTATGAAGATACAAAAGATATTAATAGATGTTTATTCCCTTAAGCGATAGATCCGTGTTAAAAAAAATAAGTATCGTTTAAGGCTACTCTGCAGGCAAGTCAGTTATTGAAGAAATAGCATCAACAGAAACACCTAGTATAAGTAGATTATTTGCTACTTTGATTCCCTCTATTTTATCAATCTTTTCTTTGTAAATTCGCTTTCTTTGCAATAAAAATTCTACCCATATATCCAGTTCATCTTGTGATTCTTGATTGTTAATTTTTCTATATTCTCTTGCCCAACTTAATAATTCATTTTCTGTTTCACCATCTTCGCAATCATTTTCTTTGTATTCCTTTATCAGATCTTCAGCATCTACTGATAATTCTTTTGCTATTTCCCATAACCTTTCACTTAAAAGAGTAACACTACCTTGTTCATAATGATGTACCTGCGAGGGTCCTACATCTAGCTTTTTTGCTAATTCTTCTTGAGTATATCCCCTTATTATTCTCCACTTTTTTATCTCTTGTCCTCCGTTTGGCTCGTATCTCTCTTTATCAGCATATTCTTCAGTTGATAAGCCTGTTGCTCGATAGATAATCTCAGTATCAAACCCAGCCTTAACTAGATTCTTTGCAATTCTTATTCTTGCTGCTTTTATGTTACTTTCCTCCTCAGCTCGGACAGATTTGGTTAATGCATAAATTGCTTTGTGTCCCCCCGTTTTTTTGTATTTTTCTATGAAATTATACATTTCCCGGCTCTTAGCTTTGTCAAAACAACTGTTTTCTTTTAGTACTTTTTGTCTTGGAAAAAGATTTCTAAAAAGATTTCTAATAGGAATTGATAATGCGTCCGCTATCAATTTTAGCCTTTCAGTTGGAATGCCACATTTTCCTTTTACATACCTTAGAAGCGTATAGTATTCTATACCTGTTTTATTTGCTAAATCTTTTACAGTATATTTCCGCTTTAATATCCAGCTTCTTACATTCTGCGCTATTTCGTATCTTATGGAGATAGTAGTACGTTTTGCCATGCCGCTAACAGAAATAAACTACACATTATTACACAGGTGAGCATAAATTTACCATGAAAATGTTGACTTCAAGCTCTTTATTATGAAAGGTGAGAGAGCTCGATGGTAGGTTTACGCTCGCACTTTTATTAAGCTCTTGCACCAAAAAGCGTTAAAAATGGTCCTTGACAGATGCTAAAGTCATGGCATCCATTTGCTGGGCTTTTAAGGTAGCAGGGTTGATAAAAGATGTACAAAAGGCGTCTAAAGCAGAGGATGCTATTCTAAGCCTACCTCTGAAGGTCATTTTTTCTCGAAGCTTAAAAAAACAAGATTTCAATATAAAAAAGTTGAATATTTCTTCAGAATTGTGTATAATTATTAATGCTTTTTAGGTATTCTTGCTATGGCTCTTTCGAAATTTCTCGATCCTAAATTTGACCTGTCCTTCAAACGAGTGTTTGGCACTGAGAAAAATAAGAATATCCTTATTCACTTTTTAAATGACATCTTAGGGTTTACTGGTGTTAACACAATTCAAGATGTTGAGTTTCTTAGCACTATCATGAATCCTGAAATTGCTTCTGATAAACAAAGCATTGTTGATGTTCTTTGTAAAGATTTATACGGAAATAGGTATATTGCGGAAATGCAACTCGCTCGTGATAAAGGCTTTGAAAAACGTGCCCAACTTTATGCTGCTAAAGCTTACTCAAGACAATCTGGCAGTTACATTGATTTTAAGAAAGTATTCTTTATTGCTATTTCTAATAGTACGCTATTTCCTCCAGAGGTTGAATACATTTCCACTCATAATATACGAGAGATAAAAACTAATGGCCATTATCTAAAGGATTTTCAATTCGTCTTTATTGAGTTGCCTAAATTTACAAAAAATAGAGTAGAGCAACTAGAGAGCACAGTAGAAAGGTGGGTTTTCTTTTTTCGGTATGCAGAAAATACTACAGATGAAGACCTAAAAGATATTGCAGAGAAAGCCCCAGTAATCAAGTTAGCATATGATGCATTAGACAAATTTAGTTGGAGTGAAAAGGATCTAGCAGCATACGAAGAAAGAGTTTTGAGTGTACAGAAAGAAGCTGCTATTTGGGAACAACGCCTTGATGATGCTTCTGCTAAAGGTAGACTAGAAGGCATCCTTATCGGACATGAAAAAGGCAGAGCTGAAGGTAAGCAGGAAGGTAGGGAAGAGGGCGAAAAACAGGCTAAAATAGCTGTGGCCAAAAACTCACTCAAGGCCGGTGTCTCTATTGATGTTATCGCTCAAATTACCGGCCTTTCCCTCGATGAAATCAAAAAGTTAAGGAATTAGAATTTTACCTTGTTTTCTTAAATCCCTATCCTGAATTAAATGACCTTGAACAGAGGTATTATTTAGATAACTTCTAGGCTCCAAGCTTATTTGTTGTTCTTTTACGTTACTTGCTTTTAACATATTGTCTCTGCTTAATATCTGTTGCATTGATTGATCTATTACTGGATCTATTCTGCTATTAAATTCAGTCATAAACTTACCAAAATTTTTCTTACTTAATCTTTCAGGGTCTCCCGGTTCTCTACCAGGCAATGCTTTCTCTACGTGTGATTTTAAAACCCCTGAAATCTCATTAATTTTATCACTCATGACTTTTCCAGTAATCTCTTTTCGTATTTCCATAAAATCAATATTTAACCGGTGCATTGATATACCACTTTTTGACGCAGCTTGCTCTACTATTTTCTTACTGACCTTACCCAGGAAAAGTGGAGAGAAAGTTGAGACGTTTTTATAGTAAAAAATGTTTTCATAAAGAGGTGCAATATGACAAATGGAAGAGAGTATACAGCAGAGTTCAAAGAAGAAGCTGTAAAACTTTTCAGAGAAAGGGGAGAAACAATTTCACAAATAGCAAGGGATCTAGGTATAAATCCCGGTATATTAGGTAAGTGGATAAAGAAGTATAACGAGAAAAAGTCAGCAGTAAATGCATTTCCGGGCAGGGGTAACGTAGCGCCTTATGATAAAGAGAGATTTGACTTAAAGAGAGAGTTAGCAAGAGTAACAAGGGAAAGAGACATTTAAAAAAAAGCCCTGGGATATTTTGCCAGTCAAAAAGAGTAAAATATCTTTTTATAAAAGAGCATAGCAATTGCTATAAAGTACAAGAATTATGTAGAATTTCTGGTGTATCTGCTAGTGGTTATTACAAATGGCTTGCTAAAAAAATAAGCAATAGGGAATTGGCAAAAAAAGATCTATTAGCAGATATTCAAAAAATACATCAAGTTTCTAAATGCAGATATGGTGCCCCTAAAATTCATGCTGAATTGAAAGCTTTAGATAAAAATTACAACATCAAAACAGTGCAAAATGTTATGAAAGAAAATGGCATTAAGGCTATACTTAAAAGAAAATTTAAAACCAAGAAACGGCAAACTGACAATAGAGTCATAGTTCCCAATATATTAGATCAAAATTTTATTACCGATCAACCAAATAAAGTGTGGGTGACTGATATTACTTATATAAGAACCAAGAAAGGATGGCTATATTTGGCAGTAGTAATCGATCTATATTCACGTATGGTAGTTGGCTGGTCGATGAGTAGCTCAATAAATAAACAGTTGGTTATTGACTCTTTGTTAATGGCCATTTACAAGCGTAACCATCCCAAGAATCTACTATTACATAGCGATCAAGGTTCACAATATACTTCAAAAAATTACCAAAATCTACTAGCTATAAAGAACATAGTTCCTAGCATGAGTCACAAAGGCTATTGTTACGACAATTCCGTTGTAGAAAGTTTCTTTAGTTCTCTGAAAAGAGAGTTATTAATAAATACTGCTAAGTACTCCAAACAGTCTATTAAAACTGCTATATTTGAATATATAGAAATTTTTTATAACAAACAACGCAGACATTCTACTATTAACTATTGCATCCCTGAGCTTTTTGATTCATCATTCTCTTTGTAAAAACATTCCCAACTTTCTCTCCACTTTTCCTGGGTAAGGTCAGTGTAAAGTAGTCCAACTTTTTGAGAGTCGATCTTTGATTACAATATAATCCGGACTTCTTTCAGCAGTTTTATCAAGGAAAAAATTGACTATATCCCATTCACCATTTCTAGCAGCTTCATTGACAAGATATCTTAATTCT
Organism: Wolbachia pipientis; assembly: GCA_023052945.1. Taxonomy (NCBI): domain Bacteria; kingdom Pseudomonadati; phylum Pseudomonadota; class Alphaproteobacteria; order Rickettsiales; family Anaplasmataceae; genus Wolbachia; species Wolbachia pipientis. Next base: position 1,138,645 of record CP095495.1, on the reverse strand, counting down.
TTCCTTGGATCAACTTCCCTTGACTCAAGGTAGACAGGATGTTCCTCCTCTTGTAAAGAGTTCCTATGGTGTTGTATATCACGTATCTCGCGAGTAGATCCACAATTTTCAACCTTCCACTTAAATTTATCACCCCCTAGATTTGAAGGCCAGGTAAACACACGCCGCCGTTCACTGTCAAATTGGAAATCCTTATAATCATTAGGTGAATATAAGTACCTTCCATATTCAACATTCTTTAGATATACACTATCACCATTAAGTTCAACCTTCCACTTAAATTTATTATTCCCTAAATTTGAGGGCCAGGTAAACACACGCCGCCGTTCACTGTCAAATTGGAAATCCTTATAATCATTAGGTGAATATAAGTACCTTCCATATTCAACATTTTTAATACATACCTTTGACGAAAATACTAGATTCCCCAATGACTCTGGTAATTCTTTTTTTATTTCTTCAAGCTCAGATCTTTTTTCTGAATTGACACTACTGTAATCACCTGCTTCCATAACTTCCTTCACATAAAAGGCCAAATTAAACACTGCATTATTGTTAAGGTTGTTCTCCCTTTTCATCTTATCAAACACAGCTACATAACCTTGAATTCTCTGTGTAGCAAAATTATAGCTACGTATAAAGCTTAACACTTCTTCTGTATCTATTTCTTTATATAAATCATTCACAACTTTTTTGATTATTTCACCAAACAACTTTCCATCAAATTTGTAAATCTTATTAGCAAGCTCAGTAGTTGAAGCATAACTATCATCTAACATATCATTCTTTAACTCTTTTTTTGCTATACCCTTTATCGAATCTCTCAGACTACTTACATAAGATGCCAACCATTCTTTTACATTAGATGGAGTATTTGCTCGACTAATAATTTCCTTCTCTAAACTTCTAATCAGTTTCATCATCTTATATGGGTTACCATCAATATTTTCACCAAAAAAAGATTTGACCACATCTAACTTATCTTCCTTGACAGCCAAATACAGAGGTGTCTCATTCCTCTTACTCCTAGCTTCAATGTTGGCACCTTTATCTATAAGAAACTTGACATATTAGGTTCATTATAACAAACAGCATAGTGTCATGGTGTCCAATACCATTTGTCTTTAGCATTGATATCACCAACTTTGGCTAGCAGAAGGTCGAACACACCATTTACTAGATTCAAATTACCGTTGTAAACAGCATAGTGTAACAAAGTCCAACTTTCTGACCATTTGTTTTTATTCTCAATATCGGTACTGCTCCTGTTAGCAGTCTCATCAAGAAAAGCTTTAACTTTATTCCATTCACCTTCCTGAGCTAATTTGCTTATCAAGGGCTTAAATCCTAAAGTTACCACTAACTCATTACACTGACCTATTGCATTTTGGTCATAACCACTCAGTAAAAGGTCCTCTTTTAACTTTTTAAGTAGCGTTAAAACTTGATCACTATTTTGCATTTTATTTTTGAATTCCTCAATTTGCTCTACACTGCAGAGCTTTTCTGTAAAGTTAATTTGATCTTGTAGTGAAGAAAAACCTAAACACTCATATGTTTTATTTCCACTCTCAAAGCCATTAACTGACACTAAACACTTAAAATCATTTTCCGTTTCTGTGCCATCAGCTCTGTTTTGATAATTTTCTGAAGCTTTATCAATCAAGGTTTGTATTTCTTCCACATTAGATAAGCTAAACCTATTCAACCTACGAATTACTATTGGATCCAAGCCTAAATCAAATTCCAATGTAGAAATTCTGTAAGATTCAGAACTATCCCAGTTTTTTATATTAAGACCTGCTGCGAATCAAGCGATAAAAAAAAGGAAAGGAGGGTGACTAAAATCAAGGTTAACTAAAAGGCGTGCTTAAGATTTACAATACCAGCAATAATATTGAACCTCAGGTTATATTTTTTCTGAAAATTGCGATAAACATTCGACATAATCTTAAATATCTTTATCTCTCGGATCTTGTTTTCTACTCTCATTCTAAATGATGCTAATCTTCTATTATGCTCTGGAGTTAATGGCTTTTTACGATACTTTTTATATGGAATTATAACTGACCTTACCCAGGAAAAGTGGAGAGAAAGTTGGGAATGTTTTTACAAAGAGAATGATGAATCAAAAAGCTCAGGGATGCAATAGTTAATAGTAGAATGTCTGCGTTGTTTGTTATAAAAAATTTCTATATATTCAAATATAGCAGTTTTAATAGACTGTTTGGAGTACTTAGCAGTATTTATTAATAACTCTCTTTTCAGAGAACTAAAGAAACTTTCTACAACGGAATTGTCGTAACAATAGCCTTTGTGACTCATGCTAGGAACTATGTTCTTTATAGCTAGTAGATTTTGGTAATTTTTTGAAGTATATTGTGAACCTTGATCGCTATGTAATAGTAGATTCTTGGGATGGTTACGCTTGTAAATGGCCATTAACAAAGAGTCAATAACCAACTGTTTATTTATTGAGCTACTCATCGACCAGCCAACTACCATACGTGAATATAGATCGATTACTACTGCCAAATATAGCCATCCTTTCTTGGTTCTTATATAAGTAATATCAGTCACCCACACTTTATTTGGTTGATCGGTAATAAAATTTTGATCTAATATATTGGGAACTATGACTCTATTGTCAGTTTGCCGTTTCTTGGTTTTAAATTTTCTTTTAAGTATAGCCTTAATGCCATTTTCTTTCATAACATTTTGCACTGTTTTGATGTTGTAATTTTTACCTAAAGCTTTCAATTCAGCATGAATTTTAGGGGCACCATATCTGCATTTAGAAACTTGATGTATTTTTTGAATATCTGCTAATAGATCTTTTTTTGCCAATTCCCTATTGCTTATTTTTTTAGCAAGCCATTTGTAATAACCACTAGCAGATACACCAGAAATTCTACATAATTCTTGTACTTTATAGCAATTGCTATGCTCTTTTATAAAAAGATATTTTACTCTTTTTGACTGGCAAAATATCCCAGGGCTTTTTTTTAAATGTCTCTTTCCCTTGTTACTCTTGCTAACTCTCTCTTTAAGTCAAATCTCTCTTTATCATAAGGCGCTACGTTACCCCTGCCCGGAAATGCATTTACTGCTGACTTTTTCTCGTTATACTTCTTTATCCACTTACCTAATATACCGGGATTTATACCTAGATCCCTTGCTATTTGTGAAATTGTTTCTCCCCTTTCTCTGAAAAGTTTTACAGCTTCTTCTTTGAACTCTGCTGTATACTCTCTTCCATTTGTCATATTGCACCTCTTTATGAAAACATTTTTTACTATAAAAACGTCTCAACTTTCTCTCCACTTTTCCTGGGTAAGGTCAGTTCATTTGCAGCTCTTTCTTGCCCATATGCTGGAAATTCTGTTGCTATACCAATCACTGTTCTTTCTATATTATCGGAAACTCTGTTCGCTAATAGCGGTTTTTTCTTACTTATTTCATGTAATGCTTCCTCTCCTCCATTTTCATATAACTCCTTAAATCGATAAAATGTATCTCTTGAGTATCCCATCACTTTACATGCTTGAGATACATTTCCTAGTTGTTTTGCTAGTTCTAATAACCCTAGCTTTGGTTTTAGTATTTTTGTTTGTATTGTACTCATTTCTAACACTCCTTTCTTTTATTATTTTATAACTTACTTTTTTAAAGTGTCAGATCAAGTCTTATTTAATACAGCTAAGTTTTACAAACACCATGTTGTGCTGAACCTTGAATATCCACTTCTTTCAATTCAGTGTCAGGAGCAATGGGTTTTGATATTGTGTATGTAATGCCACCGGCTATCAGTGCAGATACCACAGAAGCTGCAACTATTAATAGAGCAGACAATCCGGAAGTAATACTAAGAGCAGCACCTACTGCTAACATAGCTGCAAGGCTCGCACAGGCAACTTTTGGGGAAAATTGTCTTTTTTCTACTTTTTCTAGTGACACTTCATTTGTTTTAGTTTTTGTTTTGCCTAATGCACCCTTAAGTGTTGTGTTTTCATTTTTCAGATTTTTTATTTCTTGTCTTAGTGATTCATTCTCTTTATTGAATTGTTTCAACTTAGTCTCATGTCCAGCTATGCAACTTTTTGATTCTTCTAGTTCCTTTTGCGTTTTTTCTAACAACGCTTTTGCTTTAGTTTCTGTTTTGTCTAATTTATCCTTAAGCGTTGCATTTTTACTTTCTAGATCTTGTATTTTTTGTTTTAGTGATTGATCCTCTTCATTGAGTTCCTCCAGTACTTCCAATTTAGTCTCGTGTCCAGTGATATAACTTCTCAATTCTGTTAGTTCCTTTTGCGCTTTTTCTAATGGTACTTCGTTTTTTTTAGTTTTTTCTAATTCACCCTTAAGCGTTGCGTTTTTACTTTTTAGATCTTGTATTTGTTGTTTTAGTGATTGATTCTCTTCCTTTTGAGATCGCAGTGCGTTTTCTAGAGTCTGATTATCAACATTTTCCTCAACATGATTTGCCCCATCATGATTTATTTCGGAACGGGAAGAGGTATTAGATGCAGTCTCAAGTCCTAATTCTAGACCGCTGTCCTCACTATCACTTTCATCAGTAAGAATCCGTTTATCACTATATGTAGCATTTGGTTTTTTCAGTAACTCAATTTCTTCTATCCTACTCTTAACACTAACACATGATTGCTCATCTACTGTACTGTTACTACTTTCATCAGTAGAATTTAAAGAGGTCCGTTTATTACCATTTTCTAGTGCAGCAGTTGCATTATTTCCCTTCACAACTAAATCTTCTGGAATTTCATTCGCTTTCGTTATGATATCTCTTGAAGTTTTGTCTTTATTCTTTTCTAATTTAGGATTTGCGTTAGCATCTGATAAAAGCTGAACTATCTCTTGATTACCATTAGATTTAGCAATGTCCAAAGCAGTTGGTCCATCATTAGATCCATCTTTGACTCGAGTTTTAACACTTGCTTTCTTTTTCAGTAGAAGTTCTACTGTCAATAAATTGTTACACGCTGCAGCAAGATGTAATAATGTCCAATCTTCTATTTTGTCTGAAATTTTTATACTGAATTGATGCTCCTTACTAAAATTACGTTTAAACTTGTCGTATTCTGCATAATCTTTTTGATGTAACTCACCTTTTATTTTTTGGAGCAAATTATTCTTATTCAAACCTTTACTCTCACTCACATTGCATATTATTTCAAAAAACTCTTCCTTTTCTATTGGCATAACCTTTACACCTAATTTATTTATTATTGCTGAACAATCCCACAAAAAAGTTAAATTTACCTAAATCCTATATTTGATCTAAAAATTAGTCATAAACATTTTCTATGCAAGTAGCTGACACTGGTTTGCTCTATAATGGTATCACAGCAGTCCTACGTCATACTGCCGCGGTATCTCTAGATCCCGCTAACAAGCAGCGGGATGACAAGATTATCGTCATTCCGCCGCAGACCGTCATACCGCGATTCATTCGCGGTATCTCATCCGCTAACAAGAGATCCCGCTAACACGTAGCGGGATGACGGTTGTCGTTTAGCTATAAGTATTAAGAAATTCACCAAACGAAAAAAAAGGCAAAAGAAGCCCTAGTCATTGTCTATTTTCAGTATTGGCGTTTTTTAAGTCTTAAACGCTGCAATTTAGCTGCTTTTAAACGGCAACTAACCTTAGCTTTAATATTTAAGAAATTTACTAGGCAGAAAAAAAAGGCATAGAAAACCCGTGGTAGCTAGTTATTACACTCTCTATTTTAAAATTTGACGTTGGGTGATGTCTTGAACGCTTTATAAGCGCGTTTCAGCTTATGTAGGTAAAAACCTAGAAATTTTATAAAGACATACGGTGCACATAGTGCAAAAAATTAAACAATAGTACGCCAAATACAAGTTTTCTTGTCATTTTAATCTGCTGCAGAGATTGCGAAGTTAAATAAAATAGCTTCACTTTCATGATAAGGGGGTTGGCAAAGTTTGTCAAGGAAGTTTTTTCGTTTCTGCGGGCTACCTGGATTAAGATTATATAGAAGGTTTGCTATCAATAAAGCCTAAACTTACCAAATACATTTCTGTAGATTCAGATCTACTTGACTTTGGTTTAAAGTATTTTACTGTTTTAAACATTTTTTTTAGCTCGTTACAAAAATCTTTATCAGATTCTCCTTGGAAAATTTTTACTACAAACGTGCCACCATGACTCAAGAAATGCTTTGCAAAATTGAGTGCTGCCTCACATAAAAGCATAATTCTGATATGATCCAACGATTTTAAACCACAAGATTCGGGCGCCATGTCAGATAAAATTACATCAAATTTTTGATCCTTGAATTTTTCTCTTAAAATTTCAAGCCCATTGATAATATCGCATTGTATAAACTCTACTCCATTAATTGCGTTCATTGGTTTCATGTCAAGAGCAACTACATTTGCACCTTTCTGAGACGCAACTTGTGACCATCCACCAGGAGAAGCACCAAGATCAATAATTTTTTGCCCTTCTTGAAATAATTTAAATTTATTATCCATTTCTACCAGCTTATATGCTGAGCGTGACCTATAACCATCCTTGCTAGTTTTTCGCACATACTGATCATTCAAATGACGATGTAGCCACCTTGTTGAAGATAGTTTTTTGCCTCTAGCCGTCTTTACTCTAGTTTTTATTGCTAATACCCTACTTATTATTGATTATATCTTTGAGCTCTTTTTCAACTACTTCTTTTACCAGTGCATGTAGATATTTATTCAGCCATTCTGAGAGCTGAGGTTTTAAAAGAGATGTAACTAATTCTTCAACAGTAAGATTCGCTCTTTTTTGTTGTTTATGCTGCAATTCGTTTTGCATTTTTCCAAGCAGCGCTTTGATCTCCTCCATATTCTCTTTTAAAACTAGATGATCATTATTTTGCGCTTGTAAGCCGCTATTACTCGTTTTGTTATTACTCATTTGGATATTATCGTACAAATAAATATCTTTTTTTTCTTCTGAATTGTAGCTATGGCCATTAAATTGGTTATTGTTGCAAGCCATTTCCTTACTTTGGTCATCATTATCAATGTCCTCTTTTTCACTATTTTCTTTTTTGCCATCTTCTTCCATGTCTTCTAGGTACTCTTCTTCAAGGCATAGCACATCATCATTTTCATCCTTTATTTCTGCTTTATCGTTACTTGCGTTTTTACCCGATATAGCTTTTTTTATATCTTCTAGAATATCTTTTACAGATTGATTGCCTTGTTCATCATGCATAGTGCTAATACCATTAAATTTAGAGATTTATACTATTTATTATAAAAAGCAAATTATAAACACTAATCACATAATTGCTTTTTGCTTCAACTAAGTCTGAACGTGCTTTAAATAATGCATCTTCAGTGTCCAAAAGGTCAGATGTACTCTTTAAACTTAAGTTTACCTCTCGCTCAACTCCTTCCAATGCTAAAGCTGCTGCTTTTTCCGCTTCTTGACTTGCTTTGATAATGGCCTTTGCTGTCAACACATTATTCCAAGCATTTACAACTGCTTGTTCTATATTTTTTACCGTTTCATAATAATCGTAGGTAGATTTTTTTGCATCCATTTTAGCTTTACTGACACCAAAAGCATTCACTCCTCTTTTAAAGATTGGAACATCAAGAGTAAAAACAACACTGACATTTTCTAATAGCTTGTCTAATTTCATATCCCCCCCAAATTTTTTCTTGCTATTAGATTTAAAGAAGGAAGCCACTTGGAGCTTTCAGCGATCACTTCCATTCCGGCTGCTCTTTTTTTATAAACTGCTGCTTTTAGAGATAAATTATTGGTTTTTGCTAACTGTAAACATTCATTTAGTTCTGGAACAGAAGGTAGTTTATCATTAGCTTCAGAAAGGTCATCAGCATCTTCGCCAATCAAATGATAATAAGCAATATTTGCCAACTTTAATTTACCTTCAGCATCAACTCTTTCGGATATAGAAGACGAAAATTTTGCTTTTGCTAGCAAAACTTCAGCGTTAGTAACTTCTCCAAGGAAAAAGCGTTTTTTCATAGCTGATAAATGTTCCAAAGAAACGCGTTCTTTATGTTCCCTGAGCTTTAACATTTCTGTCTTTTGTAGAACATCAACATATGCTCTCACAGCATTTAGTGCAACTTCTTGCTTCGACCGCTGAAACCGCATTTTTTCCGCTTTGAGAAGATGACTGAATTTACTAAATGTGGCAAAGGTGCCGCCGCCATCTATTATCCTTTGGCTTAACTCCAGGCGTCTTCCAGATGGATTAAAAAGATTAGAATTGCTATCGAAGTCGTACCGCAAACTAATGTCAGGTAGAAACCCAGCCAACCCAGAAGATTTATAGCGTTTTTCTTCGCTTTTATATTGGTAAAATTGAGACTTTATTTTTGAGCTATTTTTGATCGCTTTGCTTATAACTTCTCCCACATCGGTTGCATAGCAACTTATAGTACCAAAAATGATCGCAAGTGTAATAATCAATCGAAACATTCTACTTCCTGTGCATATTGGTTGCGCAGCTCAATTACTAACATAAATTACTTTAATAATCAATAACTAATATTGTTGACACTATTGAGAAATTAAGTATATAGTAGCTTACTATTGTTTAGTTAAATTACAATGAAAACTTTTTTCTTAAAAGAGAAACAAATCAACAAAAAATGGTTTGTCATAGATGCAGAAGGATTAGTGGTAGGAAGGCTTGCAGCATTTGTAGCGACACTGTTGCGTGGAAAGCATAAACCTGAGTATACACCTCATATGGATTGTGGCGATAATGTAATTATTATCAACGCAGAAAAGGTGCATTTTACCGGGAAGAAGCTTAAAGATAAAATTTACTATAAGCATACAGGTTATTCTGGTGGTTTGAAGAAAACTACTCCAGATAATATTTTAAATGGCAAATTTCCTGAGCGTGTAATAAAAATGGCAGTGAAAAGGATGCTTGATGATGGCCCTATGGCACGTAGACGCTTTGAAAATTTGTATGTTTATTCTGGTTCAGAGCATAAGCATCAAGGGCAGCAACCTGAAAAGATAGATTTTGCCTCTTTGAATCGTAAAAATAAAAAGTAATGGAGTAAAAATGAAGAGTTCTACAATAAATAATAATGACTGGTCAGAAAAGACAATTAAATCAGCAGTTGATTCGCTTGGTCGTTTATATGCTACAGGCCGAAGAAAAGAATCTGCAGCAAGAGTATGGATAAAGCCGGGAAGTGGAAAATTTAGTGTTAATAAAAAAGGCGATCTAATTTCTTATTTTAAAAGAGAATCGGTGTGCCAAATAGTGAAAATGCCATTTATAGCAACTTCTACGTTAGACAAATATGATGTATTTGCAACTGTAAAAGGTGGAGGGCTATCTGGTCAAGCAGGTGCTCTAGCTCATGGAATAAGCAGAGCTTTAAGTAGCGTAAGCCAAGATTTGCATTCTATATTACGTAATGGTGAGTTCTTAACTAGAGATTCACGTGTTGTTGAACGTAAGAAATATGGTCAACATAAAGCTCGGAAAAAGTGTCAATTTTCTAAGAGATAGTGATTTTATAGTGGTGTTTTTTTGTAAGTATTATACAAATATTTGCAAAAGTGTATGATACTCTCTATTTTTGTGATGAATTTAGTTGACTATCGGTGTCAACATAATATGCTATTTGTGTGATTTTTTCAATATTAAGGTAATTTATGAGTAAAGAAGATATAATAAAACAATTAAAGGAAGATTGTTCTGATCAGAATATAGATATAACAAAATCTGATTTGAGCAAGATTCATGATGCGTTTATTAAAATAATAAAGGATGAGCTGCATGGGAAAGGTGAAATACGTTTGCATGGAATAGGAACATTTTCTACTGCTATCAGTCAGGAAAAACAATGTCGTAACCCTCAAAATGGTGAGATCATGACTGTTCCTGAAAAGACAAGGGTAAAATTTAAAGCAAGCCAAACTCTTTTAAGTATTTTAAATGAGAAGGAAAAAGCAGCAGCTAGTTAGACATTGTCATTTTCATTGTTTTTACTACGCTGTGTAAGCCGTAAGATACAGCTTCGCTAATTAAATAGTGGCCTATGTTAAGAGCTGAGATGTGAGGTACTCTTGTCATTTTCTTAGCGTGTTTATAAGTTATGCCATGTCCTGCGTGGCATTCTACTCCTAATTTATTGACGTACTCTGCAGCATTAGTAATTAACTGTAACTTTTTCTCTGATGGATTATCACAGTAATCTCCTGTGTGAATTTCTATTATGTCAGGTTTTATCTCTAGCTTCTCAAGATATTTTAGTTGATTAATATTTGGATCGATAAACAGTGAGACTTTTATGCTAGAGCTATGCATTTCCTCTATTATACTAGAAAGTTTGCTGTGCATATTAATGATATCTAGGCCACCTTCGGTTGTTAATTCTTCTCTTTTTTCTGGTACTATACTAATCGAATAGGGTTTTACCTTTTTTGCTATTTCAAGCATTTCTTCCGTGGCTGCAATTTCAAGATTTAGCTCAGTGCTAATGCTTTTTTTTAGGTTAAATACATCTTCATCTCTAATATGCCTTCTATCTTCTCGTAAGTGTACAGTAATAAAGTCTGCTCCAGCGTCAATGGCTACTTCTGCTGCTTTCAATAGATCCGGGTAGGAAGTTCCGCGTGCGTTGCGGAGGGTTGCGACGTGATCAATATTAACACCTAGTTTCACAATCTACCTCAAAAATTATTTATGGATTATACATGTTATTAGGTCTTTTGCATAGTCATTGTTTGATTAGCAATACCATAGCCGAGAGACGGGGTTGGCGAAATGTGTCAAGATGGCCTGGCATCACGCGCTGGAATGACATTTGGGAGTATGTTATCCGTTTGTCACTTCTAAATGATAAGAGCCTCAATGAATTTATTAGTTTATTACATGTCTCTTTTCATGTATAAATCTATAGAAAGTTTTATACGGAAATTGTTTTATGAGCAAAATTATAGAAATCAGAGCGCCAAAGACTCTTGGTGGTGAGTCAGTTACGGAAGGTATAGTAAAAATAAAGAAAAGTATTGGAGAAGCAGTAAAAGTAGATGACTTGATCTTTGAAATTGAGACTGACAAAACAGCACTCGAATTAACTGCAGAAGCTTCAGGGCAAATAACTGAATTTCTTGTAAAGGAAGATGATGTGATAAGTCCTGATCAATTGTTAGCGAAGCTTTCTGTGGGGGAAGTAAAAGAGGAAGCGAGAAAAGAAGATAAAAGCGAAAGTTCTGCTAAAAAAGATGCTCCATCAGCTCGGAAAATTATGGAAGAAGATGCAATTAATGCAGAAAGTGTCAAAGGAACTGGCATGGGAGGCAGAGTAACAAAGGCAGATGTGATAGGCCACATGAACAAAGCTGAACAGCCTGCAATAAAACAATATGAATTGCCAAAAAGTATAGTAAGTGGAGAGCAAAGAGAGGAACGAGTAAAAATGAGCAAAATAAGGCAAGTAATTGCCGCTCGTTTGAAGGCGTCGCAAAATACTGCTGCAATACTGACCACATTCAATGAAATTGACATGAAAAATGTCATGGATCTAAGAGCAAAATATAAGGACACTTTTGAAAAAAAATATGGAATAAAACTTGGTTTTATGTCGTTTTTTATAAAGGCAGCGGTGCAAGCACTGAAAGAGATCCCTGAAATTAACGCTGAGATCTCAGGCGATGAAATCATATATAAACATTACTATGACATAGGTGTTGCTGTTGGCACTGACAAAGGCCTTGTTGTGCCAGTTATTCGGAGTGCCGATCAGATGTCATTTGCAGAAATTGAGGTGACTTTAGTTGCTCTTGGCAAAAAAGCTCGCGAGGGTAAATTACAAGTATCAGAAATGGAAGGTGCAACATTTACTATCTCAAACGGCGGAGTATATGGCTCGCTCCTTTCCACCCCGATAATAAACCCTCCGCAATCTGGAATACTTGGAATGCATTCAATACAAAACAGGCCAGTTGCTGTAGGTAATATAGTGGAAATCAGACCTATGATGTACATTGCCCTCTCCTACGACCACAGAATAGTTGATGGCAAAGGAGCAGTAACTTTCCTCGTTAAAATAAAAAATTATATAGAAGATCCAAATAGATTAGTTTTGGAAGTGTAGCTCAAATGAGTTATTGTTAATCTAGTGTTGCTAAAAGGGGAGTGTTAAATAAACCATACGCGTCAAGTTAAGAAGTTGTAAGCAAGTTTAGGGAAGTTAAAGTAGATAACCTGGTCTTCCTATACCTGTCCTTTATAGAAAATTGTGACCAGTCTGTGGTAAGTTTTTTCAGAAAAATTCTCAGGTTATTAATTTTACTATTTAACGCTAAAAACAACTCCCTAATCCTTCTTTTTAGTTCAATGAAGGCCTTTGTTAAACTCAGCTCTGTATTCTCTTTCAGCTTTGTACAGCCAAATATTCCATGAAATATAAGAATTGCACACAATTTAGCATATAGCCCACATAATACTCTGTATGACTTTCCTTTAAGTTCATCAAGCCTGATGTGACTCTTATACAATTTAAATAATAATTCAATCTGCCACCTTACTCTGTAAATTGTTAAGACCTGCTCAGCGCTAATTTTACTTTCTGGAACATTAGTTATGAATATCGACCAATCCAGCAATTTTTGATTCTTTTGAGAAGATGTGTATCCATGTGACTTTGCTAACTTATTAGCCCTTCTTCTTCTGATTATAGACTGTTCTTCAGTTAATTTTTGACATATAATTCTGGCTTTAATTTTTACTTCTTTCCCTAATAGCACTTCCCTTTCTAGAAAGGATTGACCTTCTAAACATTCCAATAACTCTATTTTTTGATTTGTTTCGATGTCATATGTGTTTGTATCAGATTTATAACGGCTAACAAAATAAGCTCCAGCTTCATCAATTTGTTTAAAAGAAGCTGGCACGAAGTAGCCCAGGTCTGATATTAACAGATCATTAGTTGATATATTGCTTAAATGGCTTCTATAGCCCTGATCTGACCTTATTCCTTCCGTAAGATTAAGTTGATCCAGCGTCTGGTTTAAGTAGTCAAAAAGTATCTGTAATTTTATTCTAGACTTAGCATTGCTTTCATAATCACTATAGCTAGTGCCGTATCCTTTGTACATATTTTCCATATTATTAGGCAAGCTAATGTAGCTACTGTCCAATAATTTGACGCTTTTGAATTGCTTTAAAATTTTACAATCAATTTGTAAGCTATTCCTAAATATTAATAAGGATTCATTATACATTCTTCTCATAAATTCTACTGCTTCTTCAGCAAATCTCCAATCTAAACCCTGTTTTGTTATTTTTATTGAGTCTTCGTTGAGTAACTGACACATCGTTTCTATGCTGCAATTATCAACTCCTATATTACCAAAAACTATTGCTTTTATAAACGACGATCCTCTAAGCTTTCTTTTCCTTTTTATAAAACCTACCTCATCTGATATTTCATCTGCCTTTTCATTGAAGAATTCTTTGAGTTTTTTTGACAAGCACGCTATTCTGTCCATTGTAAGTTCTCTCTATTAAGCTATCCAAGAGAACTTATACCCTATTTTTCCTTCTCTCTGCTAATTTTCCTCTCACTTTTCCTTAACTTGACGCGTATGGTAGCTACATTAGCTTGCCTAATAACATGGAAAATATGTACAAAGGATACGGCACTAGCTATAGTGATTATGAAAGCAATGCTAAGTCTAGAATAAAATTACAGATACTTTTTGACTACTTAAACCAGACGCTGGATCAACTTAATCTTACGGAAGGAATAAGGTCAGATCAGGGCTATAGAAGCCATTTAAGCAATATATCAACTAATGATCTGTTAATATCAGACCTGGGCTACTTCGTGCCAGCTTCTTTTAAACAAATTGATGAAGCTGGAGCTTATTTTGTTAGCCGTTATAAATCTGATACAAACACATATGACATCGAAACAAATCAAAAAATAGAGTTATTGGAATGTTTAGAAGGTCAATCCTTTCTAGAAAGGGAAGTGCTATTAGGGAAAGAAGTAAAAATTAAAGCCAGAATTATATGTCAAAAATTAACTGAAGAACAGTCTATAATCAGAAGAAGAAGGGCTAATAAGTTAGCAAAGTCACATGGATACACATCTTCTCAAAAGAATCAAAAATTGCTGGATTGGTCGATATTCATAACTAATGTTCCAGAAAGTAAAATTAGCGCTGAGCAGGTCTTAACAATTTACAGAGTAAGGTGGCAGATTGAATTATTATTTAAATTGTATAAGAGTCACATCAGGCTTGATGAACTTAAAGGAAAGTCATACAGAGTATTATGTGGGCTATATGCTAAATTGTGTGCAATTCTTATATTTCATGGAATATTTGGCTGTACAAAGCTGAAAGAGAATACAGAGCTGAGTTTAACAAAGGCCTTCATTGAACTAAAAAGAAGGATTAGGGAGTTGTTTTTAGCGTTAAATAGTAAAATTAATAACTTGAGAATTTTTCTGAAAAAACTTACCACAGACTGGTCACAATTTTCTATAAAGGACAGGTATAGGAAGACCAGGTTATCTACTTTAACTTCCCTAAACTTGCTTACAACTTCTTAACTTGACGCGTATGGTTTATTTAACACTCCCACTAAAGCCTAAATATCATCTAGTTCTGCCAGCAGTTTAGCAACTTCCGGGTGATTCGAGTCGCGATGTTTCTTAAAGATGGATAAGGTTCGTGTAATCAACTCCTTTTGTTTCTTACGGTCACCTAGAGCACCATAAGTGTTAATAAGGTTTACTATTGTTATGGCAGCTTGAAAATGATTATAGCCGTAATGTCTTTTAACATTAGATAAAAAAGCCTGTTCAAGTTGCTTCTTTTTATGATCATCACCTAAGGCACCATGATTAATACTTAGTTCTGCCAATAATTGAATGATAACTTCAAAAATGATCCGAGTCACAATGTTTTTCAAGGATAAATAAGGCCCGTTCAAGCAACTCCTTTTTTTTCTTATGATTACCTAAATCCCCATAAGTAATACCGAGGTTTGTCAGCGTTCTAGCAACTTGAAAGTGATCGGAGCCATAATGTTTTTCTTTAATTGTTAAAGCTTGTTCAAACAACTCCTTTTTTTCTTACAGTCACCCAAAGCACCATAAACGATACCAAGGTTTTCTAATATTATAGCAACTGTCAAGTGATCAGATCCATAATATTTCTCAAGAATAGGTAAAGCCCATTCAAGCAGCTTTTTTGCTTTCTGGGGATTACCTAAAGCATCATAAGCGATACCAAGATTTGCCAGTGTTCTGGCAACTTCAAAGTGATCAGGACCATAGTGTTTCTCCTGAATTACTGAAGCCTGTTCAAGCAACTCTTTTGCTTTCTGAGGATTACCTAAAGCGTAATAAGCGTTACCAAGATTTGTCAGTGTTCTAGCAACTTCAAAGTGGTCAGGTCCATAGACCTGCTGAAAAAGGTGATTGAAAAAATGATGTGAGAGAGGTAGAAGAAGAATAAGCAGATCAAGTAAGGAAAAAAATGAGCTTTAGTTACTATAATATGAAAAAATACCCAAGAAACTTTCGTAATATAACAGGTTTAACTATAGAGGAGTTCGAAAAAGTAGTGGAAAAAGTGAGGTCTGGATGCGAAAAACAGAAAAAGTGTCATGGTAGAAGATCAAAACTACCAACTCTGGAAGATAAGTTGTTTTGCGTAATTTTGTACTATCGCACTTACATAACACATAGATTTTTAGGATGCCTATTCAATGTACACAACGCAAATGTATGTAGGTTACTTAAGAGAATAGAGCCATTACTCGCCAAAAAAGTGACTATAACAAAAGATAGAAGTATGACGCCAGAAAAAATACTGAAGATTTTGGCTGATGTTACAGAACAGCAAATACAGAGACCAGAAGATAGTAAAAAACGGAAGAAATCATATTCAGGAAAAAAAAGAACCAACACTATGAAAACTGAGATTATTATCGAAGAAGGAGGAAGAATTTTATCAGTGTCAAAGTCATACCGTGGTAGAATTAGTGATTTCCGCATAAGGAAACAAGAAAAATATTTACCACTTGATAGCATAAAACATGCCGATTCTGGATATCAAGGTTGGCAAAAATTGCAAAGCAATGTTATAATTCCATATAAAAAGTATCGTAAAAAGCCATTAACTCCAGAGCATAATAGAAGATTAGCATCATTTAGAATGAGAGTAGAAAACAAGATCCGAGAGATAAAGATATTTAAGATTATGTCGAATGTTTATCGCAATTTTCAGAAAAAATATAACCTGAGGTTCAATATTATTGCTGGTATTGTAAATCTTAAGCACGCCTTTTAGTTAACCTTGATTTTAGTCACCCTCCTTTCCTTTTTTTTATCGCTTGATTCGCAGCAGGTCTCATGATGTTTCTCAAGAATTGCTAAAGCTTGTTCAAGCAACTCTTTTGCTTTCTGGGGATTACCTGAAACCCTATAAGCAGTACCAAGACTTACTAGTATGCTAGCAATTTCAAAATGATCATGGCTATAATGTTTCTTAAGAATAGGTAAAGCCCGTTCAAGCAACGCCTTTTGTTTCCGGGGATTACCTAAAGCACCATAAATGTTACCTAGATTTGTCAGTAGTTTAGCAACTTCAAAGTGATTAGAGCCATAATGTTTCTTAAGAATAGGTAAAGCCCGTTCAAGCAACGCCTTTTGTTTCTGGGAATTACCTAAAGCACCATAAGCATTGCCGAGATCTCCTAGTATTATAGCAACTGTAAAATGATCAGAACCATAATGTTTCTCAAGAATAGGTAAAGCCTGTTCAAGCAATTCCTTTTGTTTTCTAGGATTACCTAAAGCGCCATAAGCGATACCTAGGTTTCCTAGTACTATAGTGTATTAAATAAGACTTGATCTGACACTTTAAAAAAGTAAGTTATAAAATAATAAAAGAAAGGAGTGTTAGAAATGAGTACAATACAAACAAAAATACTAAAACCAAAGCTAGGGTTATTAGAACTAGCAAAACAACTAGGAAATGTATCTCAAGCATGTAAAGTGATGGGATACTCAAGAGATACATTTTATCGATTTAAGGAGTTATATGAAAATGGAGGAGAGGAAGCATTACATGAAATAAGTAAGAAAAAACCGCTATTAGCGAACAGAGTTTCCGATAATATAGAAAGAACAGTGATTGGTATAGCAACAGAATTTCCAGCATATGGGCAAGAAAGAGCTGCAAATGAACTGAGAAAAAGAGGTATAATAATTTCTCAGGGAGGAGTAAGGTCTGTATGGCTAAGAAATGACCTTGAAACTCTCAAAAAGAGACTTAAAGCACTAGAGACAAAAGTAGCTCAAGACGGAATCATTTTAACTGAAGAACAACTTGCAGCTTTAGAAAAAATGAAAGAACAAAAGGAAGCTCATGGTGAAATTGAGACGCAACATCCAGGTTATTTGGGTTCTCAAGATACCTATTATGTGGGCAATATCAAAGGTATAGGGCGAATTTATCAGCAGACTTTTGTTGACACTTATTCCAGGGTTGCAATGGTTAAACTTTACACGGACAGAACAGCTATTACAGCTGAAGATCTTCTCAATGATAGGGTTATTCCATTTTTTGATGAGCAGAAAATTCCATTATTACGCATTCTAACTGATAGGGGTACGGAATATTGTGGCAAGCCAGAAAATCACGCTTATCAGCTATATTTGGGAATCGAAAATATCGACCATTCTAGAACCAAAGCCAACTCTCCACAAACTAATGGCATATGTGAAAGATTTCATAGAACTATGCAAGATGAGTGTTACAATATTATCTTTAGAAAGAAAATCTACAATTCTTTGGAAGATCTACAGATTGATGTTGATTGTTGGTTGCATTCTTATAATGATACAAGACCTCACTCTGGTAAGTACTGCTATGGAAAAACACCTATGCAGACTTTTCTTGATAGCAAACATATTGCTTTTCAGAAAAATATTAGTAGCATTAAACAAGAGACTGATATTAGTTTTAACTACCTCAATTCTTCTGTCAGTTAATTCTTGTCTGTCAGATTAAGTCTTATCTTTTACAGATAAGAACGTTTCTAAATGTGGTAACAACTGTCGTTTCTTAGCATAATCTTCTAATTTGTCACTACCATAAGGGAAGCTTTCTTTCAGTAACTCAAAAGTCTTCTTCACAACCTTGTCCTTACCTTGTTTTTCTAACTCTATCCTTGTTACTTACTGTACCAACCTGTGAATATTGACTGAACTTTGCTCTTCTCCTGAGTTGATCATTGAATACTGTTTAAGTAGTTGGATAGCATCACCTAACTTTTCTCTATTGCGCTCTAATCCTAAAAACATTTCTACAGGAATATTGTCAGAGGCAATATAGGCAATGATATCCAAAATTTCTTTGGCTTGCTGACCATATTCTGCGTTGTCTTTGATTTTATTAATAGTAATTCTCCAGGTTATAAAAGTTGTCTCGGTGTAACTATCATTGCTGTCTTCAGGAAATTCAAAATCAAGTAACTTTTCTGCTTCCTCTTTATACCTCTTTAAATAATCACTGATTTCAAACCTCAAGCCTACATTCTTTAATGCTATGTCCCTTTCTTTTATATATGCAACTGCCTGCTGCAGAGCTAAAGGAAAGTGCTGTAATGTTTCTGCTAGATTCTTTATTTCATTTTCTTGTGACCCATCTTTTATACCCAGTGCTTTTCTAATGAAGTCTATTGATTCTGGTTCAGTAAATGTACCCAATGTTAATGGTTTTATGTCTCCCCATTTCTGATTACGAGAGGTAATCAGAACACTAGGTTTATTATTGTCAGATGATAAAAAGTGAGACGGTAAAAATTGACTAATACCAGCATCTTGACCTTCACTTCTATATTCTTCTGCATTATCAAAAACAAAGAGACTTTTTCTCTTTGCGAAAAAAGCGTATATGTCTCTTACAATAGATTCAATATCCCTATCTTCTGTAGGAATGCCTAAAAGACCTTTAGCCAACTTCAGAAAAGACTGCGCCATGGTTTCATAGGTTTCAGCATTTATCCATATAATATTATTGCTATAATCTTTACTGTGTTTCTCAATATATTTTCTAGCCAGCTCAGTCTTACCTACTCCTCCCAAACCACTGATAATAGCTAGCTGCGATATTATTGTGGCTACACCTCGACTTTCTTGTATTGACTCGTGCAGTTTTTCTAGTTCTGTTTTTCTTCCAGTAAACGATCCTACTGGATTTCTCACCTCAAATCGAAAGCCTCCTAAGATTTCTTCTTTCATCTTGCGAAAGAATTCTCTTCCGTCTTCATGTGTAAGAAAACGTCTCCCTTTTTCTTTCAGCCAATCTAGCATTTTTTCTTGGAAGCGAGCGTAAACATTTTTTCTGTCAATATCATTAAATTGCTCACCCAGCTCGCTTTTGATAATATCCGCTAGTTTTATTTCATTAGGCTGATTTACTGCAAATACTAACTTATCAAAAAATTCTTTTATATTGTCTTCTAACCTACCTTCATTCATCATTCGCCCAAACTCGCGTTGCCACGTCTGATTTCTTTCCAATTTCCTTTTTGAGTCTTTATCTGACTTGTTTTGAAGTTTTTTTATCTCCTTTTCTAATTCTTTTATCGTCTCTTTCACAGCACTCTTAAATGCCGGTTGCATTATTGAAATCATGTTATTGTGAATATAAGAGAACTTATATCTAGTGCCACCATCTTTAAAAAAGACATCACTAGTGTCGATTACTTCAACTAAAATTTCTATTTCCTCGTTTGGTCCTAAAGTTTTTACCTTCAACTTCTTCACTGTGTTTCGTGCTGTGCTTTGATCCAGATCAAAATCGATATTAGTACAGATAATAAAATCTTTCAGGTTACCATCTGCAAAATCTTGATTATTTTTGATCTTTAGGTAAGAAACAAAATACTTTGCTAATCCAAACTCACCACTTTTATCTTTTGTAAGTAAGTTCCCTACTCCAATTTTCTTGTTATCTTCATCTTGTGTGTGTTTAGCCTGCAAAAAACGGTATACTTTCTTACTACCTTGGGTACATTCAAATACTAAATCATCGAACTTTCTGGCCTCTTCTATTTCTGTACCTAAGCGAAAAGAGTGCTGATAGAGCACTCCACGATGCAAAAATAGCATCAATACCTTTAGCTGGTAGATATTACCGTGCATAACTAGTTACCTCATACAGGCTGCTATAAATTTGTTTGATCTAGAATTAAAGATTACCAAACACCTAAAATAATGCAATAGAGTCTTTATGTGTTGATAGAAAGGCCTTCGAGGGTAGGAATTGCCTGGCAAACTCTTAATTCTTGATTTAAAAAAAACTTTCCAAAGACTCCCCAAATCTAATATGTCATTGCTGTAGGCTGCATTTAGTAATATAATCTCATATTAAATAAGACTTTACTTAAGTTTATGCTAGATTCTCCGCTAATTTTGACAGCCATTCTTATATTTTTTATTTTTACGTTGTCATTCTTTTTTATAAGAAAGATATTTGGGTCAACAAACAAGAAGATAATAAAATCCTTTAGGAAAATTGTTCAGCAAATAAATGCATTAGAAACAGAAATGCAGAGTTTATCTGATGAGGAGCTTGCTGATAAAACCGAAGGATTCAAACAGGAATTGAGAAATGAAAAAACGTTAAATGATCTTCTCGTACCTGCATTTGCGGTTGTGCGCGAAGCCTCTCGAAGGTTTCTTAACATGAGACACTTCGATGTTCAACTGATCGGTGGAATGGTGCTCCATAACGGCATGATATCAGAAATGAAAACAGGAGAGGGAAAGACACTCGTTGCAACTTTAGCTGCATACCTTAATTCTTTAGAAGGGAAAGGCGTGCACGTCGTAACTGTTAACGATTATCTTGCAAAACGAGACACAGAGTGGATGAGCAAATTATATAATTCTCTTGGGGTTTCTGTTGCGTTTATCACGAATAACTTGACAGACGAAGAGAGAAAAGAGGCTTACAGTGCAGATATCGTGTATTCCACAAATAACGAGCTTGCCTTTGATTACCTGCGAGACAATATGAAATTTTCTCAAGAAGACATGGTTCAGAGAGGCTTTCACTACGGAATAGTTGATGAAGTAGACTCAATACTCATTGATGAAGCTCGCACTCCGCTTATTATTTCTGGCCAGATTGAGGAAAACAATCAGATATATAAGCATATCAATAAAATAGTAACCAAATTAGTTGACTCTGATTATGAGGTGGATAAGAAGGGTAGGGTAGTGTTCCTTACTGAAGATGGTATTTCACGAGTGGAAGAACTACTCAGGTCATACAATCTCATTCCTGAAAATTCCTCGCTCTATGATACTGACAGCATGATAATGACTCATTATATAGACCAAGCATTACGTGCACATAAGCTGTTTACTGCTGATAAAGATTATATAGTAAAGGATGGCAAGGTAGTGATTATTGATGAATTTACTGGGCGTATGATGGAGGGCAGGAGATATTCCGATGGTCTTCATCAGGCACTTGAAGCGAAGGAGAATCTTGAAATTCAGCATGAGAATCAAACTTTAGCTTCAGTTACATTTCAGAATTACTTCCGTATGTACAATAAACTTTCTGGAATGACTGGAACAGCAGCAACAGAGGCAGAAGAGTTTCATGATATATACAGACTAAATGTAGTAAAAATTCCAACTAATGTACCTGTAAAAAGAATAGACATCGATGATGAGATTTACGGTACAGAAAAGGAAAAGTTTAATGCTGTATTAAAATTTATAGAAGAATGCCACAAGCGCCTTCAACCAGTCCTAGTTGGCACGGTAAGTATTGAAAACTCTGAGAAACTTTCTGCGCTTTTGCAAAGTCATTCTCTTAAGCATTCAGTACTAAATGCTCGTTATCATGAACAAGAGGCGTACATAATAGCACAAGCTGGGGTGCCAGGCAGCATTACTATAGCAACTAACATGGCAGGACGTGGAACTGATATTCAGCTTGGTGGAAATGCTGAAATGATTGCAAAGGTAGAGCTGAAGAAGATAAAAAATGATGATGAAAGAGTAAAAAAATACCAAGAAATAGTCGAAAGAGTAAAAAAAGATAAGGAAATTGCTATAAAAGCTGGTGGTTTATGTGTGGTTGGAACCGAAAGGCATGAAAGCAGGAGAATAGATGATCAGCTGCGTGGCCGTTCTGGCCGTCAAGGTGATCCTGGACTTTCTAAGTTCTTTTTATCACTTGAAGATGATCTAATGAGAATATTTGGTTCTGATAGAATGAGAAGCTTTTTACAAAAAGTAGGGTTAAAGAATAACGAAGCTATTCATCATCCATGGATCAATAAGGCACTTGAGAAGGCGCAGAAGAAAGTTGAAGCTAGAAATTATGATGTGCGGAAGTCTTTGCTTAAGTTTGATGACGTAATCAACAACCAACGTAAAGTTATTTTTAAACAGAGAAACAATATTTTAGGCAACGAAATTAATAATTTACTTGAAGTATATAGCGAAGTAAATGAGAGCGTAATAGAAGGTATAGTCCAAAGTGGCTATTATGAGGATTATATTGAAGATATAGTCAAAGAATTCCATACAAAGTATGGAATAACGCTTGATAAAGAAGATTTAGCAAAGTTTTTAAACAAACAAGAAGCTTTGGATTATATAAATGATAAGATACAAGAATTTTTTACTGAGAAAGAAAAATATTTCAACAGTCAGCACACTACAGATTTGTGGAATACGATAGTGAAGCAAGTAATGATTATGACACTCGATCATTTATGGAGGGAGCACCTTTCAACTTTAGAAAGCTTAAGACAAAGCATAAGCTTACGTGCCATGGGGCAGAAAGATCCACTGAATGAATTTAAACGCGAAGCTTTCTTGATGTTTGAGTCAATGCTTGAAAAATGGAAGGAACTCACCATTCACCGCCTAGCGCACTTTAAGCTACAAGAAATAGGCAATAGGTTACATTCTGCGAGAAATAGCAGACTTCCCAAAGTCTCAAGAAACGACAAGTGCCCTTGTAACTCAGGGAAGAAATACAAACATTGCCATGGTGCGTTTACTGTGGTAAATTAGCAGCTGTAGTCTGCTCACTTATATCATTGTATCTAGCCTCTTTTAACTCGTTCGATAAATTCTGTGATTCCTCCTCTGTTAGTCGAGAAGGCTTTTTCTCTGATGACTTCATTAGTTTCGTAATTTTATCTAATGCAATAGCTATTCCAATTGCAGTTACAATTGGAAGTACTGGTGCTGCAAACCCTATTGCTATTAAAGAGTTCATCGTAGTTGATAAAGACGATAAAGAATCTACTTTAACTATTGGAGCAAACACTACCAAGGACACTCCAACTGCAACACTTCCAATAAACAAACCAGCTAGACATGCAATTTCTTTTAATATGAAATCACTTACACGATGACCTTTGCAATCTGCAAATTTGGAGCAAACACTACCAAGGACACTCCAACTGCAACACTTCCAATAAACAAACCAGCTAGACATGCAATTTCTTTTAATATGAAATCACTTACACGATGACCTTTGCAATCTGCAAATTCGGACAAGGGCGTTTTTATGAAAGTTACAATTAATGGCGCTACAGAAATAGCACCAACAATTCCACCTATCATCAGAGGTGAAAGACTAGTCAAGGTACTGAGTGCTAGACCTGTTAAAATACTTACTATAGCCCCTATTACTACAGCTATTCCCAGAATTGCTAAATAAATTATCCCTAGCATTTTGCTCCTTTTTATACTTGCAGTCTTTCCAGACCTCAGAATTTTATTATGGTATATGAAGTGAATTATGTCAATCTAGAAGTTGTTTCTCTAAAAAAAATACAAACACTGCCACGGCGCAGTTACTGTGGTGAACTAAAAATTATGGTTATACAGTTTGTTTATTTCCATCAACATTACTGCAGCTAACCTCACTTAGCTTACTGTTTAATGAATGCTCTGATGACTTATACGCAACTCCATAGGAAATTCCACCAACAATCAGTGCAGATGCTACAGTAATTCCAATTATTGCTAGTGCAGATAATGCAGTAGCACAAATAAGTACTAATGGAGCAACAATGGCAGCTAATATACCCACAGTAATTCCTGCTGTTATAGCTTTAGGTCTATGAATAAATGATGGATCTGCACCATAATTTAGTAGAAGTTTTGCTACTTTTGGATGTTGATAATTTAGCCATTGGATGTTCACCATGAGTGTAATAAACAGCATAATATAAAGGAGTTCTTCCTTATACATCAACACCCGCATCTCCTTTTAATAGAGCCTCTGCTATTTGTGTAAATTGCTCTTCATTTGTTTCAAAAAGCCCAGTTCGTCTAAGATCCTCCATAGTATCCATAATATCTTTACCCTCTAAAGCCTTATCGATTAAATCCATAACTATCTCACGTCCACGTTGTGTACTTAATACACGGTACATGATTAACGCGAAATCCGATGCACCCAACGCTAAACCTAGTGAACCTAACGCTACAGTCTGTACACCTAACATAAATACAGGGAGGAGTAGACTGGGTAGATTTCGCTTTGAACGACGAAGTTCACCCGTATTATCTTCGCTTAAACTTATAATATCATCTATTAATCTGCTTATTTCTTCATGACTAATTTTATCATTAAGATTTCTTTGCTTTAAAACACTAGACTGTAATAGTTGAAGAATAATGTCTTTTTTAGCTGTATTACTTGATTGTTGTTGACCTATACCCATTTCACCCCCCTTAAGTATAACTAGAAATTGCCCTCACTATAAAATCAAATGGTCGTAAACAATTTATGTAAATACCAAATACGGGCTAATCTGTAACACAGATATTTCTAGTGTCAACAATTTTTTCCATGTTGATTAGAAAATTGATTTTATTGCAAGAAATCACATTGTTTATTTTGGAACTAGCATTGAAAGAGTCACATCAACTACAGTAGGCACACATTAATCAACATATAGCAAGGAGAAAAATTATCTTGAAGATTTGTGGTATATTGCCACTGTCTTTGCAATTTTATCATAAAAAAACTGCTTTCGTTTATCAAATATTGCAAATATAAAAATTAGTATTATAGTTGTAAAGGTTAAGTCTGTTAAAGGATCAAACCACCATTTAGAAGTATACTTACCAAGCGAATCAAAAAATATATTCATCGTGAATATAGAATCCAATATCAAAGTAGTAACTTCAAACAAAACACATCTGATTGCTGCTTGCATTAGGGTAATATTTCCAAGTGTATTTGCATCTTTTATGTATACTGCATAATAATTGTCCTGGAGTACCGCTAAATCTTCTTATCATGTATACTCCAAATACTATTGGTAGCAAAAAAGATAAGCATGTGTCTAATAGTTCAGCTCTAACAGGGTCAAAAGTCATTTCTGCAAAATAGAAAAAGACTAAAGAAATACCCGTAATAATAAAACGGTCAATAATGTATGCTACCACGCGCCTAGTTATTCCTACATAGTTTAAATTTAAGTGATGTTTTTCAGGTTTATAATCGATTACTACTGTTTTTGCAATTTTGTCGTAGAAAAACTGCTTGCGTTGGTCAAATATTGCAAGTAATAGGGCCAATATTGGTAAGACTAAAAACCATTCAGAAATATAGCTAGATACCCACAAAAATACCTTAAAACTATTCCTTATTACTGCTTGCATTAAAGTAGCGTTTTTAATTTTGTTTGCATCTTTTATACATATACCACATAAAAATTTCCCTGGAGTTCAGCCAAGTTTTGTTATCATTAATGCTTCTAATACTGTAGACATTAGTGCTCCTAACACTTCATCTTGTACTGACATAAAGGTTGTATAAGAAAAAATAGCGTCAAATAGGTCAGCGTTGGACAAATCAGCGTAGGGTGATCTGTTTAATGTGAATAAAAGTAATAAACCAAAAATTAGATAAAATATCATTTGGTCAACTACACATGCTGCAACACGCTTAGTAACTTTTGCATAGTTTACTTTAGTATCCATTTTTGTATCCAACACGATTGCCTAACATACCAGACTAGCAGTTAAATAATAGTAACTTTGTATTACTATGAAGAGCTACATTAATTAAAGTCAGCATATATTAATGAACCCACAACTGGAGAAGGAATCAGCTTGAAGGCTTATAGTCTATTGCCACTGTCTTTGCAATTTTATCATGAAAGAACTGCTTGCGTCGGTCAAATATTGCACATATGAAAATTAGTATTATGGCTACAAAGGTTAAGAATGATAAGGGTTCAAACCACCATTCGGAAGTATATGTCTCAAAAAAGAATAGATTAATAATGAGCATAAAAATCAATATGAAGTTAATAATTTCAAACAAAACATACCTGATTATTGCTTGCAGTAGAGTAATATTTTTAAGTGTATTTATGTTCTTTATACAGATGCGGCACAGCCATTGCCCTGGGGTGCTACCAAATCTTCTTGTTATAAATACTCCGAGTACCATTGATAGCAAAAAAAATAAAGAAATGTATACGACTAAACGTGTGAATTTGTCAGGATGAAAAATAATTTTTACAAAAATCAAACAGAATGAAACTATTCCCATAATAGTGCAGCGGTCAATGATGTATGCTACTGCACGCCTAGTTATTCCCACATAGTTTAAATCTAAGTGATGTTTTTCAGGTTTGTAATCAATTACTACTGTTTTTGCAATTTTATCATGAAAAAACTGCTTGCGTCTATCAAATATTGCGGATATAAAAATTAATATTATAACTACAAATGTTAAGGTTAATAAAGGTCCAGACCACTGTTGAGAATTATGCTCATTATAAAATTCTTCTAGAGCAAGAATATAACCTGGTATGAATATGTTAAAAGCTTCAAACAAAATGTACCTGACTGTTGCTTGTGTCAGAGTAATATTTTCAAGTGTATTTGCATCTTTTATATGAATACCGCATAACAGTTGTCCTGGAGTACCGCTGAATCTTCTTATCATAAATGCCCCAAATGTTATTGATAGTAGAAAAAATAAGCATGTGGTTAATAGCTCAGCTCTAGTAGGGTCAAAAGTTATTTCTATAAAAGAGA
This sequence comes from Wolbachia pipientis, assembly GCA_023052945.1. NCBI lineage: Bacteria > Pseudomonadati > Pseudomonadota > Alphaproteobacteria > Rickettsiales > Anaplasmataceae > Wolbachia > Wolbachia pipientis. The sequence continues at coordinate 1,111,529 of CP095495.1, read as the reverse complement.
AAAAGGTTAAGGAAATTCCAATAATAATAAAATGATCTATAATGTATGCTACTGCACGCCTAGTTATTCCCACATAGTTTAAATCTAAGTGATGTTTTTCAGGTTTGTAATCAATTACTACTGTTTTTGCAATTTTGTCATAAAAAGTCTGTTTATGTCGATCAAATATTACAAATATTAAAACTAAAATTGGTAAAATATAGAACCAGTCAGAAATATAGCTAGGTACAAACAAAAGCGCCTTGAAAGTACTTCTTATCAATACTTGCATTAAAGCACCGTTTTTAAGTGTGTTTGCATCTTTTATGTATATACCAAATAGTAATTTTCCTGGAGTCCAACCAAACTTTATTATCATTAATGTTTCTAGTGCTGTAAACAGTAATGTTCCTAATACTTCTTCTTGAATTGACGTAGAGATTGTACCAGTATCAGAAAAGATATAATGAAAAAATTCAGCAAAGGGTTTATCTGATGATATGAACAAAGTGAATAAATAAAAGGCTAGAAATATTATTGCATCAACTACATATGCTGCAACACGTTTAGTAGTTCCCGCATAGTTATCCATTTTTGTACCCAACACGATTGTCTAACATACCAGACTAGCAGTTAAATAATAGTAAATTTGTACTCCTTGTCTTCTTCTTGCTTTCAACCAAGCAACTGGGTAAGTTGATCTATTTCATTTATTGGCACAAGTTTAACTTTTGCGTGTGAACCATTCTGCTGACCTGTATAGATTAAATACCCCTTAGCTGTTTGAGAGAGTTCACAGAAATACTGTACATTTTTAAAAAAATCACTCTGAAGCGTGGAACCAGCCTTAATTTCAATAGCATGAATGTTACCACCCCATTCTGCTAGTAGATCTACCTCATGTCCCGTTCGGTCACGCCAAAAGTATATATTGGCAGGTAATCCCTGATTGAGGCGCTTCTTGAAAATCTCCAAAACAATCAAATTTTCAAACAGAGCTCCTTTAAGGTAGTGTGTTTCTAGTTGACTCTCCTTTTCAAGGCCAAGGAGCGTACAAGCAAGACCAGTGTCATAGAAGTATAACTTTGGCATCTTGATTAAACGCTTGTTGAAACTTTGGTGAAATGGTTGAAGAAAAAATATTAGGTAACTAGCTTCCAAAATATTCAGCCACTGCCGTACGGTTGTATGAGAAATACCACAATCTTGAGCAAAAGATGATAAATTAAGGATCTGCCCTACTCGACCTGCACACAATTTGAGGAAGGTTTGGAATCTACCAATGTTTTCAATGTTTTTAAGTTGTCGAACGTCTCTCTCAATGTAGGTTTGGATATAACTAGGATAGAAATCCAGTGGGTGCATGTTAAGGCTATGTAACCCAGGGTACCCTCCCTTAAAAATAGCTGAATTAATGTTTATAGGCATACCAAGCTCAGATAAACTAAGGGGCAATAGTGTTGTCATGCCTATGCGCCCTGAAAGAGATTGAGAAACATGATGACTAAGAGCAAAATTTTGAGACCCTGTTAGTACATATCGACCCTTTACAGGAGACTCATCAGCTATTTCTTGAAGATATGATAATAACTCAGGCACGTGCTGTACTTCATCAAAAATAGCGCCCTGCTGATAATTAGCTAGAAATGCCCTAGGATCATTTTGCGCTTGAAAACGAGTGTCAATATTTTCTAAAGATACGTACGGCAAATGCTTAAACAACGTTTTTGCAATAGTTGTTTTACCAGACTGTCTAGGTCCTGTAATACCCAAAGCAGGATAAAGCTTAGAAAATCTTTCTAAAACTGGGGTTATAGAACGTAAATACATAAATTGAATTTTATAGTTTCAATATGCAAGAATACTATAAAAGGTTAAAGATGGCAACACTTACACGAACATTATGGTTTGAAAACAGAGTTTCGCATAAGGCTTGCTGAACTTCCTACAAGTTGATCTCTCTGGCGATAACGTCTATCGACCCTGAGCCCTCCCTCCTGATCCATTCTCTACCTTGAACCGGAGGTTCCTCAAACTCTAAATCTTGTTTTCGTCACCTCTTCCCCTAATTATATACTATATTATATATAAAATATAATATAGTATATAATTTATAGGGGGGGATAGCAAAAAAAATGAGCTTTTTTTGAGCTGAGCAAAGCCACCTAAGGTAGAGAATGGATCAGGAAGGAGGGCTGTATAATATTGACCTTACCCAGAAAAAGTAGAGAGAAAGTTAAGACGTTTTTGTCATGAGAATAAATTGTGCAGGAATGCAATAATTAATAGTAGAATGCCTACGTTGTTTGTTATAAAAGATTTCTATGTATTCAAATATGGCAGTTCTGGTTTGTTGAGCGAGAAGTATCAATAAGCAGCTCCCTTTTGAGTGAACTTTTCTGCAACAGAGTTATCGTAACAACATCCCTTATGGCTCATGCTGGAAATGATGTTTTTTGTGTTCAATAGAAATTGGTAATTTTGAGAGGTATACTGTGACCCTTGATCACTATGTAACAGCAGATTTTTATCGGGTTTGCGCTTATTAACGGCCATCAATTTGGCTGATCAGTGGTGAATCTTTGATCCAATATGTTCGGAGCCACAACTTGGTTGCTTATTTGCTGTTTTTTATTTTTGAACCTTCGTCTAAGTTTGGCTTTAATGCCATTTTCTCCTAGGCTCTGTGGACAAAATTTTAGAGAAGCCATATAAGATGTACAGTCCCAGAGTGTGATGGTAAGGATTTAGTATAAACAATTCAGGAGCACTGAGAACATATAAATTCAAAAGAAGTAAGACCACTAAGAGTTTTGAGTCTCTTTGCATAATTGTAAGCCATATAAAGATGCTTTGTGAATTGCTGATGTGATTGGTAGTAGTATTTTTTAAAGTTTCGTTCAACTTGCCCAAGATTTTTGTTAGACGATGTTCAATATTATGTTCTTTACAAACTCTATCAAATATGTGTTGGAAAGCGTGTTTATGGCGTTTCTGGTTGGTAAATTGTATATCGTTGTCTGTCAAAACAGTGTGCGGTAGAATTTTAATCAAATTACGTAAAAACTCAGCAGCTATGGGTTTTGTAGCACGTTTATGTAACTCAACATAGGTGAATTTGATCTATAGCAACAAATAGATATAGTTTTCCCTCCTCTGTTCTGACTTCTGCAATATCAATATGCTATAGGATATTTCTTAAATTTCTTTTTTGGTTTAATCAACATCTGGCAGTTTGCTAATGTTATAACAGCGATGCAGGCTAGAAGTGCGGAATTGTAGACTGCAAGGCAATCATCTAATGGTAGAAGTGTATGCTTCCGAAATGCGATCTTCTTCTAAAGTTAGAACAGTTGATCTTGGATGTTTTGAGCGTCTTTAGTAAATGAGCGTTTTCTCCATTTGACAATAGTTTTTGGATTAAGGTTTGGAAAGCTTTGCTATACTATTTTGTATTGCTCTACGCTGTTGTCCGGGCGCACCCATGTAACCATAATTCCTCCTTCGATGGTATTTTTTTCTTACATTTTATCATACCATCACACTCTGGGATTGTACATCTAACATTGGAATAACAAGATTTGACATTAACCGTTGATAATCGGAATATTAGTAGGGTACGAATTACTTAAAAAGCATGCATAAATATGACGTAGTGGTGGTAGGTGGTGGTCATGCAGGGTGCGAAGCTGCTGCTTCGGCAGCTCGCCTTGGTGCAAACACACTGCTTATAACTCATAAAATTTCAACTATAGGAGAAATGTCCTGCAATCCAGCAATTGGAGGAGTTGCAAAGGGCGTTGTAGTCAGAGAAGTCGATGCTCTTGATGGAATAATGGGAAGAGCAATCGATCAAGCAAGCATACACTCAGTCATTTTAAATAGCAGCAGAGGTGCAGCGGTATGGGGCCCACGTGCACAGGCAGACCGAAAATTATACAAGCAAGCAATACAGGAAATTATTCTAAATTATAACAATTTGACGGTAAAAGAAGAGTCAGTTGACAATTTTCTTATAGAAAGTAATGGCAATGGAGAACCGTGCATTAAAGCTGTAATGATAAGCTCAGGTGAACGTATACCAACAAGTAAAGTCGTTCTAACTACAGGGACTTTTCTGCGGGGTGTGATTCATATAGGAGAGCAAACAACTCCTTCAGGAAGAATGGGAGATAAGTCTGCAGTAGAACTTGCAAATACGCTCAAGAGATATGATTTTAGATTAGGTAGACTGCGTACCGGAACTCCACCAAGGCTTGATCGTAATACTATAAACTGGTCAATATTGCAAGAACAAGTAGGTGATAACCCACCTGTGCCGTTTTCTTATCTCACAGAAAAAATTAACCAACCTCAGGTATCATGCTTTATTACCCATACTAATGAAAATACGCATAAAATAATTAGAGAAAATCTTCATAGGTCAGCTTCTTCGTATTTGGATGACATTGTTGCACCAAGATACTGCCCATCCATTGAAGTTAAAGTTAATAAATTTGCAGAAAAAAGTAGTCACCAAATATTTTTAGAACCAGAAGGGCTGGACGATGATACTGTATACCCAAACGGAATTTCAAATTCATTGCCTGTTGAAGTGCAAAATAAAATGATAAAGAGTATCAAAGGACTTGAAAACGCAGAAATATTGAGGTCTGGATATGCAGTTGAGTATGACTATATTGATCCACGAGAACTAAGCCATACTCTTGAAACTGAGAAAATTAAAGGTCTATATTTTGCTGGCCAAATTAATGGCACCACTGGATATGAAGAAGCAGCAGGGCAAGGAATTATCGCCGGAATTAATGCAGCACTCTCTGCATCTGAAAAAAAAGAAAGCTTTGTTCTTCACCGCACAGATTCATATATCGGTGTAATGATAGATGATTTGGTCACCAAAGGGGTGATCGAGCCTTATAGATTATTTACCTCACGTGCAGAATATAGGCTAGCTATCAGGTCAGACAATGCGGATAGAAGATTAACACAAAAAGGTTATGATATTTCCCTTGTTTCGCATGAGAGATACTCTGTTTTACAGAATAAACTTAAATCCATTAAGCAGCTTGAAGAGAAGTTAGGGAGTCTGACGATTACTCCTGAGCAGCTTAGGTCTTATGGTATCAAAATATCTTATGATGGGATAAGAAAAACGGCACTAGATTTACTCAGCTATCCAAACATCGACTGGAATAAATTACAAGAAATATGGCCGGAGTTAAACAGCATCACACGCTGCACAACGGATACTGGATCCTCTTCCGTCATCTCAGGACACTCTCACATCATCCGAGTAGCTGACACCGGGATCCAGGAAAAAAGCAGCGTTACGCGCTGGAATGACGCCGCAATGGGTAGCATAACTAAGAATGAAATATGCGAAGCAGTTGAAATTGAAGCAAAATACAAACCTTATCTAATAAGACAAGAAGCAGATATGAAGTTTTTACGAGAGGAAATTAACACTCAAATTCCAATCGATTTTAACTACTCACAAGTTAAAGGCCTGTCAAGTGAAGTAATAGAAAAGTTGCAGACGATAAAACCAGCGACGATTGGCATTGCAAAGCAAATACAAGGCATCACTCCCGCAGCGATAGTGAGCATATTAGTGTACCTTAGGAATAAGAAAACGAAAGTAGCTGCTAGTTTTGCGTGAGGTATATGTCAAAAATCAAAGAATTTCGTTCTTTTATGTGTGAAACAAATGTTGACGCATTTATGTTGCATACTAAAGATGAATATTTAAATGAGTATTCAGAGGAGCTAACAAAGCTGTGTGGCTTTACAGGAACAAATGGGCTACTTATCGTTACAAAAAACAACAAGTGCCAATTTTTTACAGATGGACGCTATATCACACAAGCTCACAATCAGTTCGATCGGGGCAATTTTCAAGTATATAATATACAAGAAGAGGATCCACGCGAATGGGTAAAAGCAAACTTAACATTGACCACCTCACTAGGTTACTATTTGCAATATTTTACCGTAAAAGAGATAAGAAAATATGAAGATATTTGTAAATTGGTACCATATTCAATTAAAAAAGAAATTAGTCGTAGAGAACAAAAGATAGTTTCGCATGCAGCTGGTGAAAGTAGTAAGAATAAATGTGAAAAAGTCGCTAAAAGCATAGATAAAGAAGCTGATGCAGTGCTTTTGACTGATCCAAATTCAATTTCATGGTTATTAAATTTAAGAAATGAAAATGCTAAATATACTCCATGTATATTGGGTCGTGCTATATTATATAAAAGCGGCAATGTTGATTTGTTTGTTCAAGACAAAGAACATTCAACTATAGAAGCAAATTTAGGCAATCATATAAATATTTTTGATATTAGTGAGCTAGAAAATTCGCTGCACAAGCTAAATTCAATAGTTATAGATCCAAACACAACTCCAATGAGTATCATGGCTGTAATAAAAGATAAACAGGTAGCTGAAAGAGAAGATCCTTGTCTAATTTATAAAGCAGTAAAAAATCAAATTGAAATAACTGGGGCTATAAATGCACATATCAGAGATGGAGTGGCAGTTACAAACTTTCTACATTGGCTTGAAAATAATATTGGCAATGAAGTCACTGAACTTAATGCTGAAGAGAAACTCTTAGAATACAGAAAAGAGCAGGATTTGTTTAAGCAACCAAGTTTTCCAACAATTTCTGCATTTAATGAAAATGGTGCAATAATTCACTATCGTGCAAGCAGTAAGACGAATAAGGTAATTCAGAAAAGTGGACTATATTTGATTGACTCTGGTGGCCAATACCTTAATGGCACAACTGATGTGACAAGAACTGTAGCAATTGGCAATCCAACCAGTGAACAGATAGCCCACTATACGATAGTACTCAAAGCTCACATTGCTGTGGCAAATGCCGTCTTCCCTCTTGGCACTACTGGCGGAGAATTGGATATTTTGGCACGTATTCACCTATGGAAATTTGGAATAGATTACATGCATGGTACAGGGCATGGAGTAGGAAGTTACCTATCAGTACACGAAGGACCACAAGCAATATCAAAGGGCAATAAAGTGAAACTCACGCCAGGAATGATACTTTCCAACGAACCTGGTTATTACATTCCGGGAGAGTATGGAATAAGAATTGAAAATCTGATGTATGTCGACAGACAAGAAAATAGCTTTTTACATTTCAAACAACTGACCTTCATTCCATATGATAGAAGGCTAATAGATGTGCAAATGCTTACTAAAGATGAAATTGAATGGATAAATAGCTATCATCAATTTGTCTATGAAAACTTAGAAAATAGCGTAAAAGATAAGGAATGGTTAAAGAAGGTATGTGACCATTTGTAAGCAAAGGAGCATTTTTTATTGTTTAAAAAGTATTAATGCAATTTGTGATAGGTATTTTGTATTGTTTTTAATTTAAAAACGATATATAATAAAGGATAGTATTTTTAGGTAGACATATTATGATAGACAAAGGACAAGAAGATGAATTTATGAAGCAGTATATGGATACTTGCAAAGAGCAAATAGAAAAATTAGCCAAGGATCCTGAATTGCTTAATCAGACTTTAAAACCATTTATGCAAATGTCCCAGCAGCTTATGGCTGGCGGTATGTTAGAAGGGGCTATGCCTGGCATGGTACCTGATTTGGGTAGTATAGATGTTAACAAGATGATTGCTCAGATGAAGGAAATGATTGACTACATAAGAGGTAACTATAAGGAACTAATGAAAGAGCATAGCTCGCAGATTCAAGAGCTTGATGAATCCAGTAAAAAGCTAAGAGGCTTAGTTAAAAAATTGATAGAAAAGATCGAAAGTAAATAAACAATATCTAACGCAAGTCTCTTCTGTCATTCTATGCACATCTGCATAAGTGTCTAGTGACCTTACCCAGAAAAAGTAGAGAGAAAGTTAAGATGTTTTTGGAGTAAAATAAAACGTTTTTTCAAAATATGGCAAATAGAAGCAGCAGGATTCAAATTAGAAGCTGTTAAGTTGGTTAAAGAAACAGAAGTACAAAAATAGAAAAAGATCTAGGCATAGATGGCAGTATGTTAAGTAAGAAGATATGATGGAAAAATGTCAGAAGCATACGCATTTCCAGATAAAGGCTCCTTATGACAAAGAAAGATTTGATCTAAAAAAAGAACTAGCAAGAGTAACAAGAGAAAGAGACATAAAAAAAAAGCCCTGACCAAACAAAAAGAGTAAAGTATTCTTTTATATAGAAATTGCTATAAACTATGTAGGGTTTTAGACATATCTGCTGGTGGTATGGGTTGCTAAGGGAAAAAGCAGTAAGGAATTAGCAAGAGATGGGCTTCTAGCAGATATTCAAAAAAGCATCCAAATGCAGATCCCTAAAATTCACGCTGAATTAAAAGCTTTAGGCAAAAATTAAAACAGTACAAAGTGTGATGCAAGCATCGAACAGACGAAATCTGTCAAATCAGAAAGAAACACACAAATTTAAGTTTTTAGTAGTTTTCAAGTATAGTTGTACAGGGAGCGCCTCTGCAGTTATGACCGACATTTTCAATGGTGCCTAAGTGCCCGTATGCAAGCATGGTTTTGGAAGGAACGGTCAAATCATTGATGAGTCATTTAGACTACCTCGGTTAGGAGATTGTACTATCAACCGTTCCAAGCTGAAGCGTTTCCCTATTACAAATTATATGTAGGAGTTACCATGAAAAAAGCAAAAAGTAAATTAGAAATAGTGAATCCTAATGCAGCAGGAATAGACATTGGTTCAGCTGTACACTATGTGTGTGTACCTGAAGGAAGAACGCGTTCAGAAATTTGGCTGCTTTACTGAAGACCTTCATAACTTAGCACAGTGGTTAAAAAAGTGTAAAGTTACAACAGTAGCTATGGAATCAACAGGAGTATATTGGATTCCTTTATTTCAAATACTTGAGTCATACAAATTCGAGGTAAAATGCACGGCATATAAAGAATGTACCTGGTAGGAAGTCTGACGTTCAAGATTGCCAATGGCTCCAACAATGGATAGTCAAGCAAAATTACGTTTGTAACTTTGCTTGACTTGTCCGTTTTTTTTATGTCTTTATTACAATCATAACCTCTAGCTCAAAATTACACCCCTTGCTGTATTAGATAGAGGTAGAGCAGAATTAAAATTACTGCTTAGTTTTGAATCTTTCGGTTGCAGGGTAGGGTTGCAAGCTTCTTCGTATGATGGTGGTTGTACTTCTGAAAGATCTGCTGGCTGCTTAGGTTCATCGCATGGTGGTGCCGAAGGTTTTTTACCATAATCGCCTACTACTGGGTCTTTTTGTTCTAATTTCTTCACATCTTCAGTATTAGTTGCTTTATCTACATATTTTGGTCCTTCTACAAAGTCTTGCATTTCTTTTGCAAAACTATGCTCTAGAACACAACTTGCTAAGTAAGCTACACCTGCTATTATAAGCATTAATGCCATAACAATGAAAGGTGAAACTGCTATATACCTAAAAACCGTTACTGCATGCATACTCATATGAGTGGGTGGTGTAATGGCTATTATTATTGGGCCAAGGAAGACTATAGGAGTAAGTATGAATACTATAGCAGTTATAGGTAAAGATCCTAATTTTGATATATTTCATGAATGTTAGTGTTGTTAGTATAGTCTTCTAGTTCTTTTGAAATCTCAGCCTTTAATTTTGCAACCTCATTTTCTAGTATAGAATAGTATTTTTGCTTCAATTGATCACTCAATACTGATTTACCGCCACTAAGAACATTTAAAATGTCTTGTTTGCGTACCTCAATTTCTTTAGAAATTTTAGAATTGTTTTGTAGTTCCGCTTCTTGTATATCTTGATCCATTTTGGCCTGTAATTTTTTACTGATCTCACCAAAATCTTTGGATAAATCCCTATGAGCAAGATATTTTAATATAACAGGTAAAGCTAGCGCATTTTCTTTATAAAGTGAAGACAAAAGCTCTAAAGCGAAAGAATTAGGTATTGCCTCTCTTGGTAGAGTTAAAGTTGAATCGTAGGGATTCTTGATAACTAACTTTACTGAAGAATCTTTGAATCCTTTTCGATCATCTATATGAAATACCTTTGCAACAAAGAAGTTTTCTAATTTCTCAAAAGGACAACAGTTTTTCTCTAATTTTACTTTTATAATACTGCTTAACATTGAAACCTCACTGATTATTTTATACACGTAGTTTAACACTATTTTAATTACTTGTCAAGAAAGTGTAATTATTAACTATAATATTTAATTAATAAAGCTTTATTTTTTTTAATAAGAAGCAATCTAAGATAGACAACTGCTAGAAAATCTCATCGCTGCCTTTTTGTTAACAGTGGTATTAGACTTCAAGTTACTGCAAAAAATGTTTTAAAACATAATTAGACCTGCTGAAAAAGGTGATTGAAAAAATGATGTGAGAGAGGTAGAAGAAGAATAAGCAGATCAAGTAAGGAAAAAAATGAGCTTTAGTTACTATAATATGAAAAAATACCCAAGAAACTTTCGTAATATAACAGGTTTAACTATAGAGGAGTTCGAAAAAGTAGTGGAAAAAGTGAGGTCTGGATGCGAAAAACAGAAAAAGTGTCATGGTAGAAGATCAAAACTACCAACTCTGGAAGATAAGTTGTTTTGCGTAATTTTGTACTATCGCACTTACATAACACATAGATTTTTAGGATGCCTATTCAATGTACACAACGCAAATGTATGTAGGTTACTTAAGAGAATAGAGCCATTACTCGCCAAAAAAGTGACTATAACAAAAGATAGAAGTATGACGCCAGAAAAAATACTGAAGATTTTGGCTGATGTTACAGAACAGCAAATACAGAGACCAGAAGATAGTAAAAAACGGAAGAAATCATATTCAGGAAAAAAAAGAACCAACACTATGAAAACTGAGATTATTATCGAAGAAGGAGGAAGAATTTTATCAGTGTCAAAGTCATACCGTGGTAGAATTAGTGATTTCCGCATAAGGAAACAAGAAAAATATTTACCACTTGATAGCATAAAACATGCCGATTCTGGATATCAAGGTTGGCAAAAATTGCAAAGCAATGTTATAATTCCATATAAAAAGTATCGTAAAAAGCCATTAACTCCAGAGCATAATAGAAGATTAGCATCATTTAGAATGAGAGTAGAAAACAAGATCCGAGAGATAAAGATATTTAAGATTATGTCGAATGTTTATCGCAATTTTCAGAAAAAATATAACCTGAGGTTCAATATTATTGCTGGTATTGTAAATCTTAAGCACGCCTTTTAGTTAACCTTGATTTTAGTCACCCTCCTTTCCTTTTTTTTATCGCTTGATTCGCAGCAGGTCTATTGACTTTATCTAGTTAATACTTCAAATTATAAAAAAGCAGATAGTTCTATGACGGCAAGTCTATTACAAGGCAAAAAGGGATTAATAACCGGAATAATAAATAAGAGATCGATAGCATACGGTATAGCAAAAACTCTCTCAGAGCACGGAGCAGAACTTGCAATCACCTACCAGAATGAAATAATAAAAGAAAAACTATCACCAATAGCAGATGAATTAAATGTGGAGCTAATATTACACTGTGACGTTTCAAATGAAAAAATCGTAGATAACGCTTTTGAAATAATAGAGAAAAAATGGGGTACTCTTGACTTTTTGGTGCATGCAATAGCATTCTCCGATAAAAATGAGTTAGATGGTAAATATGTCAATACTTCACTGAATAACTTCCTCAATGCAATGCATATATCGTGCTATTCTTTCACTGCTTTAGCGCAAAGAGCTGAAAAAATGATGTCAGGTGGTGGTAGTTTACTTACTTTATCTTATTATGGCGCTGAAAAAGTTATGCCAAATTATAACGTTATGGGTTTATGTAAAGCAGCACTTGAAGCAAGTGTAAAATATATAGCATGTGATCTCGGGCCACAAAATATCAGAGTAAATGCAATTTCCGCCGGTCCAATCAGAACTTTAGCATCTTCTGGAATAAGCGATTTTCACTTCATATCAGAATGGAATAGAAATAATTCTCCACTTAGACGCAATGTTACAATAGAGGATGTTGGCAAGGCAGCGCTATACTTATTAAGCGACTTAAGTAGTGGCACTACTGGAGAAATTTTGCACGTCGATTCAGGATATAATGTTGTGGGAATGAAGGTGGTTGACTAACAAAGCGCTAGTTTCTTCGGGTTCATACACAACTCTATCAGGAGTTTTGTGACTGTGATTGCAGAAAACATCGAACATAAAATTCCTATTGATAAAGTGACAGAAAAGCCTCTAATTGCTCCGCTGCCAATAATGAACATTATTCCTGCAACAATGAGTGTTGTGATATTTGAATCCAGTATTGTCTTTATAGCGTTTTTAAACCCTTCTTCAATAGCACGTTCCACTCTCTTGCCAGATTTGATTTCCTCACGAATTCGCTCAAATATTAAAACATTTGCATCCACCGCCATACCGACAGTGAGTGCAATACCTGCAATTCCAGGTAAAGTTAGAGTTGCTTCAAGCAGAGTGAGAATTGATAATATAAGAATTACATTAGAAAAAAGCGCAACAGAAGCTAATATACCTAATTTGCCGTAAGTGATAATTATAAATAAAGCCACGGCTATAATAGAGATTGTTGCTGCCATTTCCCCTTCCTTTATTGATTCTTCTCCAAGGCTTGGGCCAATGTTTTTTTCTTCAATTATTTTAAGTGGTGCTGGCAGTGCTCCAGATTTTAAAAGTATTGCAAGTTCGCTTGCTTGTTTTTCAGTGAAATTACCGCTAATTTCTCCCTCTCCATTTAAAATTGGCTCACGTATTGTAGGTACTGTTAAGACTGTGTTATCCAGAACAATTGCAAAAGGTTTTCCCACATTTTCTTTAGTGATTTTCGCGAATCTTTTACTCGCTATGCTGTCAAATTTAAAATGCACTGTTGGTTTACCTAAGTGACCAAATCTAACTGATGCGTTAACCAGCGAATCACCACCTATTTCAGTTTTGCGGAATATTGGATAAGAATTACCTAAAGAATCCTTGAGCATGACAGTAGTTTCGTGATCTACATCCTGCATTTTAGCCACGCTGGTGTTTGCTAAATGGAAAGCTAGCTTAGCAGTTTTGCCAAGCAGAGATTTTATCTGCTTGGTGTCTTCTACTCCAGGCACCTGCACTAATATTTTATTCTGCCCTTGTTTTTGAACACTGACTTCCTTTGTGCCAAGTTTATCCAAACGGCGCTGGACATTGTTTATTGATTCTACAACTACTTCACTGATCAAAGAATTTTTATAATGGGGTTTATACGAAATGAGAATTGAAGAATCTTTCTTATTTAGCTCTAAATTTGGATTTATCGCATTAATCAACGCAGATGCTTTTTTATAATCATCAATATTATTTAAAGTTACAACGCTATTTTGTACGTTAGATTCAATATTTTTTGTTAGCAATGTCTCTTTTATCTCACCTGCTAACATGCTTAGCTTTTCCTTAAAATAGAAGTCTAAGTCTATGTTTAAAAGCAAAGATGCCCCTCCTTTCAGGTCAAGGCCTAAGTTTATTCTTTTTTTCGAAATAAAAAGCTTATTATCAAAGAAATTTGGCAGTGTTATGTATAAAGCAAGTAAACAGATGCATAATACTGAAAAAGATTTGACTATAAGCCTGTTGTACATAAGTTGTAGGTTTAAAATTGTAATAATTGATTGTAAGTTAAAAATAGATTTTTGTAAAATTCTCTATTGTCCAAATAACCTATCCAAGTAGCTATAGAAACGAAAAAACTTACTTGACAAACCCCGCCAGCCCCCTTATCATGAAAGTGAAGCTATTTTATTTAACTTCGCAATCTCTGCAGCAGATTAAAATGACAAGAAAACTTGTATTTGGCGTACTATTGTTTAATTTTTTGCACTATGTGCACCGTATGTCTTTATAAAATTTCTAGGTTTTTACCTACATAAGCTGAAACGCGCTTATAAAGCGTTCAAGACATCGCCCAACGTCAAATTTTAAAATAGAGAGTGTAATAACTAGCTACCACGGGTTTTCTATGCCTTTTTTTTCTGCCTAGTAAATTTCTTAAATATTAAAGCTAAGGTTAGTTGTCGTTTAAAAGCAGCTAAATTGCAGCGTTTAAGACTTAAAAAACGCCAATACTGAAAATAGACAATGACTAGGGCTTCTTTTGCCTTTTTTTTCGTTTGGTGAATTTCTTAAATATTTATGGCTAAAGTAATTTAGGCCTACCGACAACCGTCATCCCGCTACGTGTTAGCGGGATCTATAGACCTGCTGAAAAAGGTGATTGAAAAAATGATGTGAGAGAGGTAGAAGAAGAATAAGCAGATCAAGTAAGGAAAAAAAATGAGCTTTAGTTACTATAATATGAAAAAACACCCAAGAAACTTTCGTAATATAACAGGTTTAACTATAGAGGAGTTCGAAAAAGTAGTGGAAAAAGTGAGGTCTGGATAGGAAAAACAGAAAAAGTGTCATGGTAGAAGATCAAAACTACCAACTCTGGAAGATAAGTTGTTTTGCGTAATTTTGTACTATCGCACTTACATAACACATAGATTTTTAGGATGCCTATTCAATGTACACAACGCAAATGTATGTAGGTTACTTAAGAGAATAGAGCCATTACTCGCCAAAAAAGTGACTATAACAAAAGATAGAAGTATGACGCCAGAAAAAATACTGAAGATTTTGGCTGATGTTACAGAACAGCAAATACAGAGACCAGAAGATAGTAAAAAACGGAAGAAATCATATTCAGGAAAAAAAAGAACCAACACTATGAAAACTGAGATTATTATCGAAGAAGGAGGAAGAATTTTATCAGTGTCAAAGTCATACCGTGGTAGAATTAGTGATTTCCGCATAAGGAAACAAGAAAAATATTTACCACTTGATAGCATAAAACATGCCGATTCTGGATATCAAGGTTGGCAAAAATTGCAAAGCAATGTTATAATTCCATATAAAAAGTATCGTAAAAAGCCATTAACTCCAGAGCATAATAGAAGATTAGCATCATTTAGAATGACAGAGTAGAAAACAAGATCCGAGAGATAAAGATATTTAAGATTATATTGCTGGTATTGTAAATCTTAAGCACGCCTTTTAGTTAACCTTGATTTTAGTCACCCTCCTTTCCTTTTTTTTATCGCTTGATTCGCAGCAGGTCTATAGTTAAACCTGTTATATTACGAAAGTTTCTTGGGTGTTTTTTCATATTATAGTAACTAAAGCTCATTTTTTTTCCTTACTTGATCTGCTTATTCTTCTTCTACCTCTCTCACATCATTTTTTCAATCACCTTTTGCAGCAGGTCTTATGTTAAGAGATACCGCGGCGGTATGACGTAGAGCTACAGGTGTCATCCCAGTGCCCCTTTTTTTGTCATCCGAGTAGCTGACACTGGATAGGGGCGCTGCCGTCATAAAGGAACCAGTGTCAGCTACTTGGATAGGGGGCACTAGAATCCAGTAAGCTTATTTATGCATATAAAAGATTATTATTTTGTAAAGTCAAAGTTGCTTTTGGTTTTAAGTTAAAGTACAATAAATGCAAAGGTTTATATAATGAATTAAACTGGATCCAAGTAGTCAGCTACTTGAATGACATCAGACAAACAATCGTACACATGCTAGTCAAAATAGGTACCAGAGGAAGCAAGCTTGCAGTTGCCCAGGCTTTGGAAGCAAAACAAAAGTTGCTGGATTCTTTTCCTAACTTATCTATTGAGATTGTTAAAATAAAAACTTCTGGAGATAAGTATGCAAACGCAAATCTTGCTGAAATGGGAGGCAAAGGATTATTCATTAAAGAAATTGAGACTGAATTGCTCGAAAATAATATAGATATGGCAGTTCATTCACTAAAGGATGTGCCTGCGTTTTTCTCAGGGGATTTAACAATTCCTTGTGTTTTAGAAAGGCTAAGTCCATGCGATGCGTTTATTTCTCATAAACACAATAGCCTTGAGTCTTTGCCACAGCAGGCTACTATTGCCACTTCTTCAATAAGAAGAAAAGTTCAGTTGTTAAATGTTAGACCAGATTTAAATATAGTACCGCTACGTGGAAATGTAACAACTAGATTGCAAAATCAAAGTTTTGATGGAATAATTTTAGCTGAAGCTGGACTCATAAGATTAGAAAAGCATCACTTAATTACAGAGGTATTGCCACCAAAAGTTATGTTAAGTGCGGTGGGACAGGGAGCGATTTGTATTCAATGTAGAAGGAATGATGTAAAAATTATCGATCTTTTAGAGAAAATTAATAATAATATGTCTTTTATAAGAGTGAAATCAGAGCGCAGTTTTATGAAGACAGTGAATGGTTCATGTTTTACACCACTTGCAGCTTTGGCTGAATATGTAAACGAAAATATGCTATACCTTTGTTGTATGTTAGCAAGTGGAAAAAATATATACTTCACTGAGCGCACTTCATTTATAGAAGATGCGGAGAAAATGGGTATGGATGCAGGACTAGAGTTGAAATCAAAATGCTTATAAGCTTACCTAAAGTACGTGGAGTCTATCGTTATGACATCTTAATGTCTAAAGCGACGTGGTTAAACGTCGGTGGACGAGCTGATGTGTTATTTAAACCATGTGATATTGAAGATTTAACATACTTGATTAAAAATACTGAACTGCCAGTTAGTGTTATTGGTGCAACATCCAACATAATAGTACGAGATAGTGGCATTCGAGGAATAACAGTAAAATTAGGTAAGGAGTTTGCATATATTAAAAGTAAGGGTAACAACTCTATTGTAGCTGGGGGAGCTGCGCTGCTCAGGAACCTTGCTTACTTTGCAGGAGAGCGACAAATTAGTGGACTCGAGTTTCTAGTTGGAATTCCAGGAACAGTTGGTGGCGGAATAGAAATGAATGCAGGTGCGTATGGTAGTGACATCGCAAGCGTTGTACAATCCATAAAAGCAGTGAATCTAGAGGATGGAAACCTATATGAGTTCTCCAGCGAAGAAATGGGGTATTTTTACCGTGGACATAGCCTAAAAGGAAATTGGATTTTTGTTGAAGCTGAGTTTAAAGGAATAAACTCAGAGTATGAGCTTATATTGCAAAGGTTAAAGGAAATTGTTGAGAAAAAAAATAAAAGCCAGCCAATAAGAGGAAAAACTGCTGGGTGCATATTCAAAAATCCAAAAAACTACCGAGCATGGGAGTTAATTGATAAATCTGGCTGCCTAGAGTTAAATATTGGTGGAGCTAGAATCTCTAAGAAACATTGTAACTTCTTGCTCAATTACGATAATGCAACTGCATCTGACTTGGAAAACCTTGGCAACAGAGTAAAAGATGCAGTGAAGGATAAATTTAATGTTGAACTTGAGTGGGAGATAAGGGTTTTGGGTAGCGCTATTAGACAGTTTTTATAGCTTCTGTATATTCTAATCTTTCCTAATGACTCAGCATGATCGTAACCTTTCACACTTAATTAAACAGACTAAATTCTGTAATTTTGGGATGTTGAAAAATTTACCTTACGTTGTTATTCCAGCGCATAACGCTGAAATCCAGATTTATAGAAACGGATTAAACGAAAAACTACTTGACAAGCCTCGCCAGCCCCCTTATTATGATAATAAGGGTATTTATGACTCAAAACTTGTTTTTGACCTGCAGGCTCAATGACAAAATTCAGTAAAAAACTCAGAGTATTTATTGGCGGATTACATAAAATTATAGCGGCTGCATGTCTTTTTTATTTTTTCTACATTCAGCCAAATCGCGCTTATTTTAAGCGTTAGCACATTATTACAGCGCCACTTACAGTAATATAGAGTCAAAACTCGCTACTCGGGGCTTCTTTTGCCTTTTTTTCGTTTGGTAAATTTCTTAATATTTGTAACTAAACGACAACCGTCATCCCGCTGCTTGTTAGCGGGATCTATAAGACCTGCTGCGAATCAAGCGATAAAAAAAAGGAAAGGAGGGTGACTAAAATCAAGGTTAACTAAAAGGCGTGCTTAAGATTTACAATACCAGCAATAATATTGAACCTCAGGTTATATTTTTTCTGAAAATTGCGATAAACATTCGACATAATCTTAAATATCTTTATCTCTCGGATCTTGTTTTCTACTCTCATTCTAAATGATGCTAATCTTCTATTATGCTCTGGAGTTAATGGCTTTTTACGATACTTTTTATATGGAATTATAACATTGCTTTGCAATTTTTGCCAACCTTGATATCCAGAATCGGCATGTTTTATGCTATCAAGTGGTAAATATTTTTCTTGTTTCCTTATGCGGAAATCACTAATTCTACCACGGTATGACTTTGACACTGATAAAATTCTTCCTCCTTCTTCGATAATAATCTCAGTTTTCATAGTGTTGGTTCTTTTTTTCCTGAATATGATTTCTTCCGTTTTTTACTATCTTCTGGTCTCTGTATTTGCTGTTCTGTAACATCAGCCAAAATCTTCAGTATTTTTTCTGGCGTCATACTTCTATCTTTTGTTATAGTCACTTTTTTGGCGAGTAATGGCTCTATTCTCTTAAGTAACCTACATACATTTGCGTTGTGTACATTGAATAGGCATCCTAAAAATCTATGTGTTATGTAAGTGCGATAGTACAAAATTACGCAAAACAACTTATCTTCCAGAGTTGGTAGTTTTGATCTTCTACCATGACACTTTTTCTGTTTTTCCTATCCAGACCTCACTTTTTCCACTACTTTTTCGAACTCCTCTATAGTTAAACCTGTTATATTACGAAAGTTTCTTGGGTATTTTTTCATATTATAGTAACTAAAGCTCATTTTTTTCCTTACTTGATCTGCTTATTCTTCTTCTACCTCTCTCACATCATTTTTTCAATCACCTTTTTCAGCAGGTCTTATGCTAAGAGATACCGCGGCGGTATGACGGTTCGCGGCAGCATGACGATAAGCTCGTCATCCCGCTACTTGGATGACAGCAGATCACCTCTTCACAAAAATTTTATCAGTAATACGCATATCAATAATACTCCAATCGCTGAAAGTAAAATCAGTTGTATTGTGTAAGTGGTTTAAATAGTCCCATGCACTAGAAGGGTTATCTTCAGGCAGTTTCACTGTGGAATCGTTATCAAGTATGATATTCCATCTTCTATTCCCTATATAAGCAAAAGAAGAAATGTGGTCACTTAATTGAGTTTTACTCTCTAACACATCTCTAACAAATTCTAGGTTTGATAACGAGTTTTGTCCTGTAATTACAACAAGATCATCTACTGGATAGTCATCTACGATCACTTTGCCTTCGAAATCAATTACCGAGGTTTTGTTATTATCTTTCCAGAGAGCAAATGGTTTATGCTCATCTATATTAATATGTAGGGTATTGGGTAAAATTCTGTGAACTCTTACGTATTTTATCCATCTGCTTACGGATTGTATGTTACCGGCAAGCTTTGAAAGTGATATATACATGATAGGTTGCGTTCTATCTGTCAAACTTAGAATATCCTTTTTGTTTGTAAATTTATTGCCGCTCACGACTACTTCGTCGATTGAAAATCCACTACTGAGTAATAAACTAGATAGGCAGCCATTATACCAAGTAAAGTAGTAATTAAATCGATTTATTATTTTATCAAGTGAGCTGTAGAGTATTAGCGTAAGAAAAAGTGCTGTGATAATAACCAAGGCACACTTACGCAAAAAACTCCTTTGGCTTCTAGTAATACTGCTCAACATGACTTAAATCCCTAATATTTTTGTGCTGCAAACTATCTTCAATAATAATTTTAACTAATTCATTAAAATTGATTCCTTTTGCCAATTTTGCAATTTCTGGCACTAACGATAACTCAGTAAAGCCAGGATGTGTATTAATCTCAAGCATTTTTAAAGTGTTATTTTTGGGATTATAACGGAAATCTGAGCGGGAAATAGTTTTGCATCCTAAAAATCGATGAACTTTCAGTGCGTGTTCCAAGGTCATTTTATATATATTGTCAGGAATTTCAGCAGGAAATATATGTTCTGCAAATCCATCTGTATACTTTGCTTCATAATCATAGAATTTATTTTTTGGTCGTATTTCCATAGTGCCAATTGCTTCATCTAGCAATACAGCAGTGTGTAACTCTACACCTGGAATGTATTCTTCTATGATCATTTTTTCCATGATGGTAGAATTGCCATCTTTTAGCTTCAAGTAATCCTCATGCGAGAAAATCATATGTACTCCAATGCTAGAACCTTCGTTAATTGGTTTTAAAACGTACGGATAATCGATTTTAATATTATTTTTTAGTAGATCTTCTCGGCTAATTACATAACCTTTTGGAGTGTCAATACTAAGGGATCGAAATATATGTTTTGACATCACTTTATTCATAGCAACAGCAGAAGCCATAACTCCTGAGTGTGTATATTTTATACCTAAAATCTCCAATAAACCTTGAATGCAGCCATCTTCACCATAAGGTCCATGCAGAGCGATAAAAGCAAGGTGGGGATTGATTTTTTTAAGCTTTTCAGCAATGTTGCTGTCAACATCTATTTCTATTGCATTATACGAAAGGCTATCAAGCGCTTTCTTTACTGCTTTTCCACTCATAAGCGATATTTCTCTTTCGCAAGAAAATCCACCACTTAAAATTGCTATAGTTGGAATCATGAGCATTCTATATAATTTTTATGCTAACGTCTGCATTTTAAGTTATAATATGGACTTACGCACATATTTTCTATATAAATTATACCTACTCTACCATGTCTTTTAGACTGCATACAGGTTTTCATACATGTTAAATCCTTAAAAGTTAAAATTTACTCCCACTTCCGGCCCATGAAGGTAACCACGACTTAACAAACCTCTCTCTAAGTAATAGCCAACAGAAACATTACTACTTCCTCTTATTACCTTAAATCCATAGGAAAATCTCGCTTGAGTGAGACTATATCTACACACTACGTTTTCTTTATTTTGCTTATAACTTCCACAAGCAGTGCAAACATAAATGAAGAATACAAATATCCTTTTGGTAATTCTATATGAAATCCATGAAGTATGAGGTACACACCGACAAGTAAAATAAATAAGATAGCAATTACTTTTAAACCTGGATTAGATTTGATTAACTGGGCGGTATAACTTGATAAAAACAGCATTGCTAGCATGGAAAATGTAAACGCTGTGGCAATTATTATCATGTTATAAGTTAGTGCTATAGCAGTTAATATCGAATCAACTGAAAAAACTAAATCTATTAATATAATTTGTAGCACAACTAAAAAAATTTTGATTTAACGTTTGCTTTCTTTTTATTTTTCTTACATACAAAGATGTCATCTCGTAACTCCATAGAGCTTTTAATAATAAGGAATAATCCCCCTGCAATCATAAGTAAATCCCTTGCTGAAATATTTAGCGATGCAGTGTGAAATATAGGTTTTTGCATTAACAATATAGATGATGTAAAAAATAGTATTACAAAACGCATTAATAGCGCTAATCCAAGGCCCCATAAGGCGCACTCTTTCTCTCAGCACATTTGGTACCTTATCTATTGCTAGAGAAATAAAGATTAAATTGTCTACACTAAGTATAGTTTCAAGTAGTGTAAGTGTCAGTAAAGTCCAAGTATCAGCTAGCATTTTTGTCCCAAATTCGGCTCTTTTTACTCTACAATAGATGTGTAAAAATTAAGTGACTTCACTCAGAAGTTTTATAGCAGTTCTCCAGAAAAACAGGATAACTGCTAATATAAAGCTCAGCAGCCTCTTCTATTTTCGTTTTTGAGCAAAATCAATAATAAGAGAGTTTCTTATTTTCATACACGCAAATAAGATAAAGCCTTATTTTCATTTTTGACTTTATTTGAAAATAATATATACTGTAAAAATAGTGTGCTAGGTTGAATGAATGTATATTAAAGGATCACCATCAGGCAAAGTTGTTAGAGCATTCGCTGGTTATCAGGCATTTATACCAAGCCCCTTGCCACCAAAATTTGAATGGGACAATGATTTAGTTAATAGTCTTTCCAGAGCAGATCATATTTTGGGTATGTTATCCATGGAAGGAGCTAAATTGCCTAACCCTCATCTTCTCATGCGACCCTTTATAGTACGTGAAGCGGTTCTTTCAAGTAGAATCGAGGGAACTCAAGCAACTCTTGGTGAAATTTTGGCTCAAGAAGCAGGTGCTAATGTAGATCGCAACCCCGATGATTTACAAGAAGTACGCAATTATATATCAGCGCTCGATTATGGACTAAAACGTTTACAATCTTTTCCACTGTCGCTTCAGTTGGTTAAAGAAATTCACGGAAAACTTATGCAAGGCGTAAGAGGTTCTCATGCAACTCCAGGAGAATTTCGCCGAGTGCAAAATTGGATTGGAAGCCCAGGATGTACAATAGACACAGCAAAATATGTGCCACCAATGCCAGGTGAACTGATGGGTTGCTTGAACTCTTTTGAAAAGTTTCTACATGATAGAACATTACCCTCACTTATACATATAGCTCTATGTCATTATCAATTTGAAGCGATTCACCCATTCTTGGACGGCAATGGACGTATTGGACGTTTATTAATAACATTACTTCTGATCGAAAGAAAATTATTACAATCACCTCTATTATACTTAAGTGCATTTTTTGAAGCTACAAGAAGTGAGTATTATGACCAACTTTACAATATAAGCAACAGAGGCACGTGGCATGATTGGTTCTCTTATTTCTTAAATGGTGTAGTACTGCAATCATTGGATGCATTGTCAAGAGCAGAACGAATTAACATTTTGATTGCAAATTGGCAAACTGAAGTTAGTTCTAAAACTGAAGGAGTTGCAAGTGGTATTGTAAGGTATCTCGCTGTAAACCCTTACTTTACTATAAGGAAAGTAGTTGAAAACTTAGGTGTCGTATTTACAACAGCCCAAAGAGCAATCGTAAAGCTTGAAGATTTAGGCATCGTTTCACAAACTTCTCAAGGAAAGAGAGATCGGGTTTTTTGTGCAACTGATATTTTGAATATTCTAGAAGAACCAACTAAGATTACAGAGAACTTCGATAGCACATTGTAGCTATTGTGATGAATAAAACAGCAAGCTTAAAGAGTCTGATCCAATGGACATGCTGAACAAAAAGTAAGGAGCTCCTTTTGGAAGATTATATTAACTTATTAATCAATTGCTTGACTTTTAGCAGGATTTATTATATTATTTTTTAATGAGCAATGCAATCAAACCAAGGAGGATAGCATGACTGGTGACGATAACAGAAAAACTTTACAATCGATAATTACTAGCGAAAATAACAGTATAAATAGAGTTGGAAAGTTAAAAGATTTCCTTAAACAAAACAAAGAAATAACTATTAATAAAGACACATTTGCATGTGCTTTACGATGCCCAAAAACTACAAAGGAAGCGATAATACACGAAATTCTGCTTCATTTTATACAAAATCCTGGCGAGCAATCACTAGAACAAGTAATACAATACTTAGATGGAGCAATACAATCTAGGATATATGCAAAAAACAACCCAATAAGAAATCTAGATGAAGAATTTCGTACTCATATAAACTTTAAAGATGAAAAGGGAAATACATTACTACATCATGCAGTTATAGGTAATAAAACTGAAGAAATAATCACCCTTCTTGTTACACATAGTGCAAATCCTTTGATACAAAACACGGATAATAAAATTCCTTTAGATTTAGCTCAAGGAAAAACAAAAGAAGTGCTTATTAAAAGTATGAAAAAACAAGCTAATACGAAAAAAGAAAGCGCTATGATAGGCAGTTTGGTGCCTGGCGTAATAATTGGTGGTTTTCTTGGTGTTACATTTGGAGCTGGTGTGTGTGTTGCAGTAAGTCTTTCTGGTGGTATGATACTAGGTGTAATGATAGCATCTTCTCTTGTTGCTAGTATAGCTATTGGACTGGCCATGTATTTTTTGAGTCAAGACTATGAACAGGCTAAAGCGATAGAAAAAACTGTTAGCTCTGAAATATCTGTTGATGGTGCAACTGCCGCAAATGATAAAGAAGGGCCACAACTTACATATAGCTGACCCAAGCAACACGTCATACCGCGATTCATTCGCGGTATAGATTCCGCTAACTAGTAGCGGAATGACGAATGCGTCGTTTTTCAAATTGTCGTAAGTCACTTTAGCTATAATACACACAAGGAGGGTGTCATCCCAGCGCCCCTATGATGTCATCCCAGTGCTTGACACTGGGATCCAGAAAAGTTTGCTTGTGAACAAGCAAACTAGCATGGAAAGTAGCTGATCTTACACTAAATGAATGTTTTTGATGAGGTTGCATAGAAGCTGGATTCCAGCGTCACGCGCTGGAATGACAACTGCGTTTTTTGTTTTTTTGTCATCAAATACTCCTACTCTTTATGTCATCCAAGTGTCCTGACTACTTGGATCCAAGAAATTTAATTGTTTTAAATTTTTCCCTCTATACACCTATTTAAATTTTATGTATGTGCAATATAATCTATAATAACGTTTATCAATACAATATATTAAAAAATATTATGAGCTTCGTGAAAGAAAAAAACACCCCTGTGATGGAGCAGTATTTGAACCTGAAAGCTCAATACAAGGATCATCTGCTATTTTATAGGCTAGGAGATTTTTATGAGTTGTTTTTCGATGATGCTATTAAAGCTGCGAAATTGCTGAATATAGTGCTAACCAAAAGGGGCAATTCAAATGGGCAAGAAATACCAATGTGTGGAGTACCAGCACACAGTAGCGAATCTTACCTACACAAGCTAATAGATTTAGGATTCAAAGTAGCAATCTGTGACCAATTAGAAACTGCTGATGAAGCAAAAAAGAGGGGCTATAAATCCATAGTAAAACGTGATGTAGTACGAGTTGTAACTCCAGGTACAATTATAGAAGATTCGCTACTGGAGGATAAAAGCAATAATTATCTCGCATCCATAGTTGAACAAAATGACGAATATGCTATTAGTTGGCTTGAATTATCAACGGGAAAATTTTTTCACACTTTAACGAATTTGAAAGCTCTAGATAGTGATTTATTGCGTATATCACCAAGAGAATTATTAATTTCTGAAAAATTCATTGAGGACGAAAAAATTAGATCGATTTTAAAAAATTATAAAATATCAATTACACAACACGCACAGAGTTTTTTTGAGTACAGTAAATCTCACAGAACGTTATGCGAGTTTTATAAAATCAGGGAACTTGGGAGTATAGGAAATTTCAGCAAAGTAGAAATCATAGCGTGCGGTGCACTGCTTGAATATGTCAGAGTAACACAAAGGGGCTCCATTCCAAGGCTTGAATTCCCAAAAACCTATAAGCAACAAAATTTCATGCTTATTGATGCTTCAGCAAGGAGAAATCTTGAGTTGTTTACAACTCAATTTGGTGAAAAGAAAGGTTCACTAATTTCAGTTATTGATCACACAGTTACAGCCTCTGGTGGACGCCTGCTCAAACAAATGCTCGCTTCACCACTTGCTTGCTCCAAGGCAATCAATTTGAGGCTCAGCACCGCTCAATTTTTTGTAAATAATCATGAGCCACGCAGAAAAATACGAGAGATATTATCTAACATTCCGGATATTGAGAGGTCTTTATCGCGCTTAATACTAGGACGTGGTTCACCAAAGGATATGAACCTATTAAAAATAGGCCTAGGAAAAACTTTAGAGTTATCTGAGTTTCTGTCTACCTTGCATAATTATTGTTTAAGTGAAAAACCAGCAATTAACTCTCAGATATCATTCCAGTGCTTAACCAGAGAAAAGGAACCAGTGTTTACTACTCAGGTGATAAGTAGTGACGAGAGTGAACTAAGCACAATACATAAAAGTCTTGGTAATCATAAAGATCTATTCGAGCTTCTAAACAGCGCTATACTTGATAACAACCTCAGTTCCGTAAAAGAAGGAGGATTTATCAATCCAAAATACAACTCAGAATTATCTGAGTTATCTTATATATTGAACAACAGTAACAAGTTGGTAACTAAGCTCCGTGAGTCTTATCGCAACCTAACTGGCATTGCCGCACTCAAAATACTACACAACAATATACTTGGTTATTACGTTGAAGTGTCAGCAAATCACAAAATAACTTCGGACATATTTATTCATAGGCAAAGCTTAGCAAATAGCATGCGCTATACTACTAATGAATTGAAAGAACTAGAAAATAAAATTCTTACGGCACGTGATGCTGCAATCGGCTTAGAAGTGAAAATTTTTAGCGAACTGTGTAGTGAAGTCGCTAAAGAATCTGAAAAAATTGCTCTTGCTGCAAATGCTTTGGCAAAACTTGATATTAGAGCCACGTTTGCGGAGCTTGCAGTGCAAAATAATTACGTAAAACCCATTATCGATGACAGTAAAGAGTTCAATATCTGTAGTGGAAGACATCCAGTGGTTGAAGTTAACGATAAATTCATTGCAAATAGCATCAATTTAGCTGGTATACATCTAATTACTGGGCCTAATATGGCGGGAAAAAGCACTTTTTTGAGGCAAAACGCTCTCATTGCAGTTTTAGCTCACATGGGGTCATTTGTGCCAGCAGAAAGTGCGCATATTGGAGTGATTGACAAGATATTTAGCAGGGTTGGTGCAACAGATAATATAACAGCTGGTTATTCTACCTTCATGGTAGAGATGATCGAAACAGCAACGATAGTAAATCAGGCAACAGATCGTTCCTTGGTGATACTTGATGAAATTGGCAGGGGCACAGGAGTGTATGATGGCCTGTCTATTGCTCAGGCAGTAATTGAACACATTCACAACATAAATAAGTGTCGCGCCATTTTTGCAACTCATTATCATGAATTAACTAAAGTAAGCAAATACTTGAAGAACGTGAAATGTTTTTGTGTAAAAATAAGAGAGTGGAACGGAGAGGTTATCTTTCTACATGAAGTAATTGAAGGCATTGCAGATGAGTCATATGGAATACATGTAGCAAAACTTGCTGGTTTTCCTGATTCTGTTTTAAATAGAGCAAATGAAGTATTTGAGGAGCTAAAGGCTTAAGAGGAAATTCTGACCTTACCCAGAAAAAGTAGAGAGAACCCTATGAATGGCTACTGACACAAAGTTAACAGACTACGAAGTAGGGAAAAAATTAAAATATGAGAGGGAAAAGCAAATCAGGCAGGTCTAGGGAGTAAAGTCGGAGTATTAGAGAAGCAAATGTCCAGATATGAGCGAGGGGAAAATCCGATTTCGATCATTACATTCTGTATGATAGTAGTGGAACTAATGATTGATATGGCAAAATTACTGCCTGAATCGACAGCATCAGAGAAAGGTGAGGTAGAAAAAACATTAAATCTAGTTAGAGAATGTAAAAAATTTAGGAACCAGGAATTATGTAAAGACCTGCTGCGAATCAAGCGATAAAAAAAGGAAAGGAGGGTGACTAAAATCAAGGTTAACTAAAATGTAAAAGATAAGACTTAATCTGATAGACAAGAATTAACTGACAGAAGAATTGAGGTAGTTAAAACTAATATCAGTCTCTTGTTTAATGCTACTAATATTTTTCTGAAAAGCAATATGTTTGCTATCAAGAAAAGTCTGCATAGGTGTTTTTCCATAGCAGTACTTACCAGAGTGAGGTCTTGTATCATTATAAGAACGCAACCAACAATCAACATCAATCTGTAGATCTTCCAAAGAATTGTAGATTTTCTTTCTAAAGATAATATTGTAACACTCATCTTGCATAGTTCTATGAAATCTTTCACATATGCCATTAGTTTGTGGAGAGTTGGCTTTGGTTCTAGAATGGTCGATATTTTCGATTCCCAAATATAGCTGATAAGCGTGATTTTCTGGCTTGCCACAATATTCCGTACCCCTATCAGTTAGAATGCGTAATAATGGAATTTTCTGCTCATCAAAAAATGGAATAACCCTATCATTGAGAAGATCTTCAGCT
The DNA here is from genome assembly GCA_023052945.1 of Wolbachia pipientis. NCBI lineage: Bacteria > Pseudomonadati > Pseudomonadota > Alphaproteobacteria > Rickettsiales > Anaplasmataceae > Wolbachia > Wolbachia pipientis. The sequence continues at coordinate 1,083,582 of CP095495.1, read as the reverse complement.
GTAATAGCTGTTCTGTCCGTGTAAAGTTTAACCATTGCAACCCTGGAATAAGTGTCAACAAAAGTCTGCTGATAAATTCGCCCTATACCTTTGATATTGCCCACATAATAGGTATCTTGAGAACCCAAATAACCTGGATGTTGCGTCTCAATTTCACCATGAGCTTCCTTTTGTTCTTTCATTTTTTCTAAAGCTGCAAGTTGTTCTTCAGTTAAAATGATTCCGTCTTGAGCTACTTTTGTCTCTAGTGCTTTAAGTCTCTTTTTGAGAGTTTCAAGGTCATTTCTTAGCCATACAGACCTTACTCCTCCCTGAGAAATTATTATACCTCTTTTTCTCAGTTCATTTGCAGCTCTTTCTTGCCCATATGCTGGAAATTCTGTTGCTATACCAATCACTGTTCTTTCTATATTATCGGAAACTCTGTTCGCTAATAGCGGTTTTTTCTTACTTATTTCATGTAATGCTCCCTCTCCTCCATTTTCATATAACTCCTTAAATCGATAAAATGTATCTCTTGAGTATCCCATCACTTTACATGCTTGAGATACATTTCCTAGTTGTTTTGCTAGTTCTAATAACCCTAGCTTTGGTTTAGTATTTTTGTTTGTATTGTACTCATTTCTAACACTCCTTTCTTTTATTATTTTATAACTTACTTTTTTAAAGTGTCAGATCAAGTCTTATTTAATACAACTAAAAGGCGTACTTAAGATTTACAATACCAGCAATAATATTGAACCTCAGGTTATATTTTTTCTGAAAATTGCGATAAACATTCGACATAATCTTAAATATCTTTATCTCTCGGATCTTGTTTTCTACTCTCATTCTAAATGATGCTAATCTTCTATTATGCTCTGGAGTTAATGGCTTTTTACGATACTTTTTATATGGAATTATAACATTGCTTTGCAATTTTTGCCAACCTTGATATCCAGAATCGGCATGTTTTATGCTATCAAGTGGTAAATATTTTTCTTGTTTCCTTATGCGGAAATCACTAATTCTACCACGGTATGACTTTGACACTGATAAAATTCTTCCTCCTTCTTCGATAATAATCTCAGTTTTCATAGTGTTGGTTCTTTTTTTTCCTGAATATGATTTCTTCCGTTTTTTACTATCTTCTGGTCTCTGTATTTGCTGTTCTGTAACATCAGCCAAAATCTTCAGTATTTTTTCTGGCGTCATACTTCTATCTTTTGTTATAGTCACTTTTTTGGCGAGTAATGGCTCTATTCTCTTAAGTAACCTACATACATTTGCGTTGTGTACATTGAATAGGCATCCTAAAAATCTATGTGTTATGTAAGTGCGATAGTACAAAATTACGCAAAACAACTTATCTTCCAGAGTTGGTAGTTTTGATCTTCTACCATGACACTTTTTCTGTTTTTCCTATCCAGACCTCACTTTTTCCACTACTTTTTCGAACTCCTCTATAGTTAAACCTGTTATATTACGAAAGTTTCTTGGGTGTTTTTTCATATTATAGTAACTAAAGCTCATTTTTTTCCTTACTTGATCTGCTTATTCTTCTTCTACCTCTCTCACATCATTTTTTCAATCACCTTTTGCAGCAGGTCTTAGGAAATGTATCTCAAGCATGTAAAGTGATGGGATACTCAAGAGATACATTTTATCGATTTAAGGAGTTATATGAAAATGGAGGAGAGGGAGCATTACATGAAATAAGTAAGAAAAAACCGCTATTAGCGAACAGAGTTTCCGATAATATAGAAAGAACAGTGATTGGTATAGCAACAGAATTTCCAGCATATGGGCAAGAAAGAGCTGCAAATGAACTGAGAAAAAGAGGTATAATAATTTCTCAGGGAGGAGTAAGGTCTGTATGGCTAAGAAATGACCTTGAAACTCTCAAAAAGAGACTTAAAGCACTAGAGACAAAAGTAGCTCAAGACGGAATCATTTTAACTGAAGAACAACTTGCAGCTTTAGAAAAAATGAAAGAACAAAAGGAAGCTCATGGTGAAATTGAGACGCAACATCCAGGTTATTTGGGTTCTCAAGATACCTATTATGTGGGCAATATCAAAGGTATAGGGCGAATTTATCAGCAGACTTTTGTTGACACTTATTCCAGGGTTGCAATGGTTAAACTTTACACGGACAGAACAGCTATTACAGCTGAAGATCTTCTCAATGATAGGGTTATTCCATTTTTTGATGAGCAGAAAATTCCATTATTACGCATTCTAACTGATAGGGGTACGGAATATTGTGGCAAGCCAGAAAATCACGCTTATCAGCTATATTTGGGAATCGAAAATATCGACCATTCTAGAACCAAAGCCAACTCTCCACAAACTAATGGCATATGTGAAAGATTTCATAGAACTATGCAAGATGAGTGTTACAATATTATCTTTAGAAAGAAAATCTACAATTCTTTGGAAGATCTACAGATTGATGTTGATTGTTGGTTGCGTTCTTATAATGATACAAGACCTCACTCTGGTAAGTACTGCTATGGAAAAACACCTATGCAGACTTTTCTTGATAGCAAACATATTGCTTTTCAGAAAAATATTAGTAGCATTAAACAAGAGACTGATATTAGTTTTAACTACCTCAATTCTTCTGTCAGTTAATTCTTGTCTGTCAGATTAAGTCTTATCTTTTACAAATCTACTTAAAGCGGGTATTTCTGTTGATATCACTCTCCAAACAACAGGCTTGTCTAAAGATGAACTTAAGAAGCATGATAAAACAGAGATAGTTTATGCTCTCTTTACTATTTTGTATTGCTCTACGCCGTTGTCCGGGCGCACCCATGTAACCATAATTCCTCCTTTGATGGCATTTTTTTCTTACATTTTATCATACCATCACACTCTGGGACTGTACATCTAAGGGATACCGCGGCGGTATGACGTAGGGGTTGCCGAGATTCCAGTGCTTGATGCTGGAATCTAGTTCTTATTGTACATTTACTTGATGTAGAGTTAAGTTTCCTGGATCCAAGTAGTCTGGGCACTGGGATAACACCCTGACAATCGTCATTCCGCTACTTGTTAGCGGCTAAGAGATACCGCGGCGGTATGACTAGACTTTTTGATTTACTCCCACTCAATGGTTGCTGGTGGTTTAGAAGTTAAGTCATAGACAACTCTATTTACTCCGGAAACGTTATTAACAATTATACTGCCAACATTCTGTAAAAAGTCCCAAAACACTAGCGAATGCTGATCCTTATCTTCAAATGGAAATGCATCAGCCGTCATACCATCGGACGATGTTACAGCCCTTAAAGCACAAACATATCCGTATGTACGACCATCTCCCATGACGCCTACAGTTTTTATTGGTAATAATACAGCAAAAGCTTGCCATATCTTATCGTATAGATCGTAATTTTTCATCGTATTAATATATATTTCATCTACTTCTTGCAATATTCGCACCTTTTCTTCATCGACTTCACTTATAATCCTCACTGCAAGTCCGGGTCCAGGAAATGGATGTTGAAATATTATCTCGTCTAAAAGCCCAATTTCTTTTCCAAGTAGCCTTACCTCATCTTTAAAGAGGTAGCGTAAAGGCTCTACTAGCTTCAGGTTCATCTTTTCTGGTAACCCACCAACATTATGGTGAGACTTAATTGTACTAGTGTTGTCTGAGGCATGCCCTGACTCAACTACATCAGAGTAGATGGTACCTTGCATCAAAAAATCCACATCACCTATTTTTTTTGCTTCTTCTTCAAACACTTCAATGAAAGCGTTACCGATAATTTTTCGCTTTTCTTCTGGATTAGTTATTCCCTTTAACCTACTCAAAAATAAATTTGATTTATCAACGTAGTTTATCGGAATCTCTTTCAACATAGCAATAGTCTGGTTCTTGCGTAACAACCCAGTATCGATAAAAATACAGTTCAATTGTTTTCCTATAGCTTTATGTGTGAGAGCCGCTGCAACACTTGAATCAACCCCACCACTTACTGCAGCGATTACTTTTTTCTCTCCTACTACATTTTTGATTTTTTCCTTCTGCTTTTCAATAAACGATTTCATTGTCCAGTCTCTCTCGCAACTTGCAATATCCAAGAAGTTAGAGAGCAATTTACTGCCATTTGTTGTGGGCCTCACTTCAGGATGGAACTGAGTACAGTAAATCTTCCGCTGTTCGTTAACAATCATTGCAATTGTTTGATTTATCACACCTGATGCGATAACAGTAAATCCCTGTGGTATAGTATCAACACTGTCCGCATGGTTCATTAATACATCCACTTCAGAATTAACATCCCAGGTATCCTTTATAATGGGGGATTCTTTTAGTATCTTGATTTTAGTTCTGCCAAACTCCTGTTTGAAACTCTTTTTTACTTTTGCTCCAAAATAATGACAAATGAGTTGCTGTCCATAGCATATTCCAAGTATAGGAACGTTTGTTGCCTCATTAAGTTTTATAATTTCATGTACTACTCTACTTGTTTCAGAACAATCATCATTTACAGATTGTGGTCCTCCAGAGAGAATAAACCCATTGAATTTTGATATTGTTTCAAAACTGATGTTGCTTGGAAATATTTCGCAATACACACCCATTTCCCTGACTTGTCTTGCGATAAGCTGTGTAAACTGTGAACCAAAATCAATAATAGCAATTGCTGACAATGTGCTCCTCCATATTATTTAAAGCAATGTTTGATAATAAAGAAAATAATGGAGTAAGTAAACTAAGACCTCTTAAAAGCTTTGATGTATGGCGTGCGTTTGCTATGATTTATTTTGAGTTGACAGAAACTTTGCACGGTGGTGACTCAGAGTCCTCAGTTTTTCTTTGGGGTCAAGGCATACTTTAAAAAAATCCCAACCGTTGCAACTTTTACCGGTAATTCTTGTGCCAGCCGTAGAAGGAGCACTATATTCTTCCCCATTGTAAATAAACTTTCCCTCATTACTGACTGTAACTTCATACATTTTCTTTTTATATTCTCCAACAAGTGTTCTACCTATAAAAAGAGCTTTAATAACTTTTTGATTTTGTGTTAAGCCATCATCATCAACTTGCACAATTTCTTTAGGTTTATCTATTTTGAGCTCATTTAGTGGCTCATTACCCACCATATTGTTTAATACTTTATTTATTATATATGTTACTGCCTCATCTTTGACTTCTTCTACCCTTTTATCTACATATTTTTCTACTTCACTACGCACATGCCTTTTCAAACTTTCAAGCAAATCCTGTAAGTCGAGTAAAGTTAATTCAGATGTTTCCATAAAAACCCCCAGTTTTATTATCACGTATCAATAATACATCTAGTATACTTAAAATATCTTTAAGAAAGGCGACTCTGACCCTCAGGTAGCTAATGTTAACTACCGATATCGTACGCGAACCAAAATCAATAATGGCAATTGCTGACAATGTGCTCCTCCATATTATTTAAAGCAATGTTTGATAATAAAGAAAATCATGTGGCAAGTAAACTATAGCTAAAGTGACTTAGGTTTACCTACAATTTGAAAAACAACAAATTCGTTATTCCGCTACTTGTTAGCGCCGCGGCGGTATGACGTAGGGAAACCTTCTTGGGTTAGCTATACCTGTTTTGCCACTCTGCTGAACGGATACTTTGAAAGTAGATCTATTATAGAATTGATATGAGCCTTATTTCACCCTAATCGTTTATAACCTTTGGCACTACGAAATACCCATGCTCAGGTTTTGTATTGGACAATATCTCTTCTTTAATGTTTTGAGAATTTATAACATCATCACGTACATGAATATCCTTGTCTATACTGCCATAACGCATAGGAGAAACGCCTTTAGTATTAACTTGCAATAAAGTATCATGTATCCAATCGAGCATTGTCAGTTCTTTAGAGTAGTGCTTAACCTCGTCATCCGATAACTTGATCCTTACAAGCTGTGCAATTTTAAGCATTTCTTCTCTGGTAATTGTTATTTTTCTCTTATTTGCAAATTCTATTAGTGAAGTAATAACGTCTTCTGTTGACTTAGCTGGCATCTTTACCTCCTTGGATGAAGTGAGTTAAAATATCTACGACCGAAACAACTTTTATTTTACCAGTTTTTTCAAGTTTGTGAAGTATAGTATCCGTAATCACTAATTTATCTAAAGAAGAGGAAGAAATTTTTTCAACTGCACTTCCTGAAAGCACGCCATGTGTGATGCATGAAATTACGGACTTTGCTCCGCAATTTTTTAAAGCAAGAGCTGCATTACACAATGTTCCACCAGAATCGACTATATCATCAACAATGACACAATTTTTATTCGCAACTTCTCCTATTATGTTCATTACCTGAGATGTGCCTGCTTTCTCCCTATATTTATCTACTACAATAATCTTATCACTTAACCCTATCTTGTACTTTTCCTCTAAAGTCTTTGCAAAAGCACGTGCTCTGCCAATTGCTCCAACATCAGGTGCAACAATTGCCAAATTTTCCGTGTGTATACAGTCAACAAATGCTTCAAAGCAGTTCAAATTAGTTATCGGTACATCAAAGAATCCTTCAATTTGACTTGAGTGCAAATCAATCACTGCAACACTACTTGCACCTGCAGTTTGAATAAGATTTGCAACTAATTTGGCATTTAAAGCAGATTGCATATCATTGTTCTTGATAATTCTATCTTGCCTGCTATATCCATAATAAGGAATAATTACTACTATCCTTTTGGCTCCTAATCTATTTACTGCATCAATTATAAGCAGAAGCTCCATAAGGTTATCATTCACAGGGGGAGAAAGAGATTGTACTATGTATACTTCTTGATTATATAGATCATTTGCTACTTCTACATTTACCTCGCCATCGGTAAACTTTGATATCCAAGCAGAGGATGGTTGAACATCTAGCCGGTTAACTACTGATTCCCCTAATTCTTTACTAGCATTACCTATTATTATCTTCATAATGTACCAATTGAGCTTGTAAGATTATACAGAAATTATGAAATAATTGAAATGTAAGTTTCTTTATCTAGCATTCTTGTCGACAAATTAGGTACCTCTTGTACAATGACCTGTCATTTTCACGCATTGTTTCAATATACAGACCCAAATTGAAACAACTATACAAAATCCTGCTTATGTTTCAAGATAAATGACTTTAATGAAATATAAGCTATAGAAAACTTGTATAGATTTTTTCTACTTCTGTGATATCATAAGCCTGTAATAATAAAATAAGCAAATATGGATAAGTCAGCGTATGAGATCATAGAACATGAGTATGATGTGGTAGTAATAGGTGCAGGTGGAGCAGGGCTCAGAGCAACGCTTGGGATGGCTGCAACTAATTTTTCAGTTGCCTGCATTTCTAAAATTTTCCCTACACGAAGTCATACAGTTGCAGCACAAGGCGGAATTAGTGCAGCTTTAGGTAATATTGGTGAAGACGATTGGCGCTGGCATGCATATGACACAATAAAAGGTTCAGACTGGCTTGGTGATCAAGATGCAATAGAATATATGTGTAAAAACGCTGCTAAAGCTGTTATTGAACTTGAAAATTTTGGCGTACCTTTTTCTCGTACAGAAGATGGCAAAATATACCAGCGCTCTTTTGGTGGAATGACAACTCACTTTGGTAAAGGAAAATCAGCTCAACGCACTTGTGCAGCGGCAGATAAAACTGGGCACGCAATCCTTCACACTCTATATCAGCAGTGTCTTAAATTCAACGCTGAATTTTTTGTTGAATACTTTGTGATTGATTTAATTATGGATAGCGAAACCGGAGCATGCTGCGGAGTTCTTGCTTGGTCGCTATGCGACGGTACATTACATAAATTTCGCGCGCATAGGGTGGTGCTAGCAACAGGTGGATATGGACGTGTTTATTTCTCTGCAACAAGTGCGCATACCTGCACAGGTGATGGTAATGGCATGGTGGTGAGAGCTGGGTTACCACTTGAAGATATGGAATTTGTACAATTTCATCCAACAGGAATATATGGCTCAGGGTGCTTGATGACAGAAGGGTGCCGTGGAGAAGGGGGGTATCTCGTTAATTCTCAGGGCGAAAAGTTTATGGAACGTTACGCACCAAAAGCAAAAGATTTAGCTTCCCGTGATGTGGTAAGTCGTGCAATAACAATTGAAATTAGAGAGGGAAGGGGAGTTGGCCTGAAAAAAGATCACATGTATTTAACTATAGCACATCTTGATCCGGAAGTAATAAAACTCAGATTGCCGGGCATTAGCGAAACCGCAAGAACTTTTGCTGGAGTTGATGTCACTAAAGATCCAATACCGGTCATTCCGACTGTTCACTATAACATGGGTGGCATTCCAACCAATTATCATGGAGAAGTGATCACGCTGAAGCAAGGTAAGGAAGAAGTGGTAGATGGACTATTTGCAATTGGAGAAGCTGCGTGTGTCTCTGTGCACGGTGCAAATCGACTTGGTTCTAACTCGCTTCTTGATCTTGTGGTTTTTGGTAGAGCTGCAGCGCTCAGAGCAAAAGAGAAGCTAAAATCCGGTACACCACATAAAAAATTGAGCTCAGATTGTACAGATTGGATAATAGATAGGTTTAATAAAATGCGATTTGCTTCCGGTGGGCTAAAAGTAGCAAAAATACGCAGCGAAATGCAGAACACTATGCAAAAGTACGCATCAGTGTTCCGTGTTGCTGAAGTTTTAGAAGAAGGCAAAAAAGCTATAAAAAAGGTAGCAAAAATGATGCCTGATATTTCACTTGAGGATCGCAGTATGATGTGGAATAGTGATTTAGTTGAAGCACTGGAGCTTGCTAACATGATCCCACAAGCGGTTATTACCATGGAATGCGCAACCAATCGAGAGGAGAGTAGAGGTGCTCATGCTCGTGAAGATTTTCCTGAGCGTGATGACAAAAACTGGATGAAACACACCATAGCGTGGCTTGAAGAAAAGAAAGGGCAGATCAATGTAAAAATTGATTATAAAAAAGTGGCTGAAAAAACTCTGAGCGATGAAATTGACTTCATCGCTCCAGAGAAGAGGGTATACTAGCTTATAACTAGGAAACCTTCAACACATTTGTGTGTTGCTCTTTAATAGATGTATCTTTTACTTCACTTTTTGGTCTTCTTGCACGTTTTCTCTGTTGTTTATTGTCAGTAGAGTTCTTTGTTTTATTAGTTAGTTTTTCAAAACATTTCTTAACACCACTAAACCCTAAAGTAAGAGCAAGACATATAGCTATAGCAATAGCTGCGAGGAATAAAGTGGCAAGGGCCCCAATGTAACCCTGAGAGACACCATATGCTACAGCTGAAATGAAAATAACCGTTGTTATGGATACTAATAGACCTGCTGCGAATCAAGCGATAAAAAAAAGGAAAGGAGGGTGACTAAAATCAAGGTTAACTAAAAGGCGTACTTAAGATTTACAATACCAGCAATAATATTGAACCTCAGGTTATATTTTTTCTGAAAATTGCGATAAACATTCGACATAATCTTAAATATCTTTATCTCTCGGATCTTGTTTTCTACTCTCATTCTAAATGATGCTAATCTTCTATTATGCTCTGGAGTTAATGGCTTTTTACGATACTTTTTATATGGAATTATAACATTGCTTTGCAATTTTTGCCAACCTTGATATCCAGAATCGGCATGTTTTATGCTATCAAGTGGTAAATATTTTTCTTGTTTCCTTATGCGGAAATCACTAATTCTACCACGGTATGACTTTGACACTGATAAAATTCTTCCTCCTTCTTCGATAATAATCTCAGTTTTCATAGTGTTGGTTCTTTTTTTCCTGAATATGATTTCTTCCGTTTTTTACTATCTTCTGGTCTCTGTATTTGCTGTTCTGTAACATCAGCCAAAATCTTCAGTATTTTTTCTGGCGTCATACTTCTATCTTTTGTTATAGTCACTTTTTTGGCGAGTAATGGCTCTATTCTCTTAAGTAACCTACATACATTTGCGTTGTGTACATTGAATAGGCATCCTAAAAATCTATGTGTTATGTAAGTGCGATAGTACAAAATTACGCAAAACAACTTATCTTCCAGAGTTGGTAGTTTTGATCTTCTACCATGACACTTTTTCTGTTTTTCCCATCCAGACCTCACTTTTTCCACTACTTTTTCGAACTCCTCTATAGTTAAACCTGTTATATTACGAAAGTTTCTTGGGTATTTTTTCATATTATAGTAACTAAAGCTCATTTTTTTTCCTTACTTGATCTGCTTATTCTTCTTCTACCTCTCTCACATCATTTTTTCAATCACCTTTTTCAGCAGGTCTAATGTTTGACGGGTTCTCTTTGCTGGATCTATGTACTTTCCAGCAGCAGATACTGCTTTTCCTGTGGGAATGTTCAAAAAAGTGTGTCAAACCGAAAAGTAAAAATATAATAGAAACAAAAAATGGAGGTTTGATATATGAATCAAAGAATAGCAAAAAGAACTACCGGATTGGTGGATTATGAGGAACTAGAAACAAATGTACTGTCAGCGGTAAGAGAAGGCAGGCCGTTGACTGGGAGAGATGGAGCATTAACGCCATTGATAAAAAAGCTGCTGGAGGTGAGTCTAGAGGGTGAAATAGAAAATCACTTATCTGCTGAAGGCGAAGAAAATAATCGAAGAAATGGGAGAAATGGAAAGACTTTGCGTACAAGTGCAGGTTCATTTGAACTGTTAACACCAAGAGATAGAGAAGGAAGTTTTGAACCCCAAATAGTCAAAAAAGGCAAACAAACTTACGTTAAACCTCACTTCAACGATTATGTAAAAGATAAGACTTAATCTGATAGACAAGAATTAACTGACAGAAGAATTGAGGTAGTTAAAACTAATATCAGTCTCTTGTTTAATGCTACTAATATTTTTCTGAAAAGCAATATGTTTGCTATCAAGAAAAGTCTGCATAGGTGTTTTTCCATAGCAGTACTTACCAGAGTGAGGTCTTGTATCATTATAAGAACGCAACCAACAATCAACATCAATCTGTAGATCTTCCAAAGAATTGTAGATTTTCTTTCTAAAGATAATATTGTAACACTCATCTTGCATAGTTCTATGAAATCTTTCACATATGCCATTAGTTTGTGGAGAGTTGGCTTTGGTTCTAGAATGGTCGATATTTTCGATTCCCAAATATAGCTGATAAGCGTGATTTTCTGGCTTGCCACAATATTCCGTACCCCTATCAGTTAGAATGCGTAATAATGGAATTTTCTGCCCATCAAAAAATGGAATAACCCTATCATTGAGAAGATCTGCAGCTGTAATAGCTGTTCTGTCCGTGTAAAGTTTAACCATTGCAACCCTGGAATAAGTGTCAACAAAAGTCTGCTGATAAATTCGCCCTATACCTTTGATATTGCCCACATAATAGGTATCTTGAGAACCCAAATAACCTGGATGTTGCGTCTCAATTTCACCATGAGCTTCCTTTTGTTCTTTCATTTTTTCTAAAGCTGCAAGTTGTTCTTCAGTTAAAATGATTCCGTCTTGAGCTACTTTTGTCTCTAGTGCTTTAAGTCTCTTTTTGAGAGTTTCAAGGTCATTTCTTAGCCATACAGACCTTACTCCTCCCTGAGAAATTATTATACCTCTTTTTCTCAGTTCATTTGCAGCTCTTTCTTGCCCATATGCTGGAAATTCTGTTGCTATACCAATCACTGTTCTTTCTATATTATCGGAAACTCTGTTCGCTAATAGCGGTTTTTTCTTACTTATTTCATGTAATGCTCCCTCTCCTCCATTTTCATATAACTCCTTAAATCGATAAAATGTATCTCTTGAGTATCCCATCACTTTACATGCTTGAGATACATTTCCTAGTTGTTTTGCTAGTTCTAATAACCCTAGCTTTGGTTTTAGTATTTTTGTTTGTATTGTACTCATTTCTAACACTCCTTTCTTTTATTATTTTATAACTTGCTTTTTTAAAGTGTCAGATCAAGTCTTATTTAATACACTATAGAACATTCCCTACTAGCTTATTCATGAATTGACGTAATATTGATACATCGCTCATTTTAGTAGCTGGGTTTTCTGTATATTCTGATTGACTTGATGACTCTTGTGTTTTCGAGTTCTTGGCATTTTCAGAACTAGGAGAGCTTTCAGTATTTTCTGGTTGATCTGATGACTTTTGCGTTTTCGAGTTCCTGGCATTAAGAGCATTCTCCAATTTTAAGTAAACAGGGTAACACATTGCACAAACCGCTATGGTAACCGATAAAGCAGCTGCAGCTATCATGTTTCCTGCTAAAGCACAAAATACTGTTGCAAAAATTAAACCTCCAAGTATCCACCCTACTGGGAGGTTTATATTCTTATGAGCATTTTTCTTAGAAAAACGCTCTTCAAGCTCTTCTTGTGTTTCCTGGTCAGGGCTAACACCTGTTATATCTTTGATTCTTTTTATAGTCTGATAATATTTTTGCTTACGATGCTCTTTAGGTATTGTTATATGGTCACTTTTATTTTCAGCACAATTTTGTAACAGTTCTGCACAAAATTTAGCAGTGTAATAATGTTTTGTAGGCCTTGATCTAACTCGCCTAGAAAAGTCTTTTAACTTACTAGGTATCTTCTCTGTTTGTCTGATTAAAGCAATTTGCGCTGGATATTTATCATCTTCATTTTTGGCGTTTATAGCCTTATGCAATTTTTCTGAAGATATTATTCCTTTTTTTTCGAAATCTAATATTAACTTCAAATATTTGATTTTATATTCTCCTTTAAGTAAAGCAATGTGATGTAAGGCATTATTTTCCTTTGTACCTTCAAGGCTAATATCTGCCCCTTTTTGCAATAACTCTCCAAAAAGTTCTTTATCATTATCTTTAATTGCTGAATGTAATAAATTACTATCTGGAGTATTTATGGTACGTGGTATAATTTCTTTAATTTTTATTTCTATATTGGTTTTTATTTCTGGTTCTAATTTAGACTTCTTTACTAACTTTACCAATTTTTCTAAGAAGTTAAGATAATATATTTTTTGTTTTTCGCTTAACTCCTGTAATTCTTCTGTAGATAATCCTAAATTATCAGAGCTGGCTCCATGCTCTAACAATTTTGTAAGAAACTTAAGTGTGTTATCATTATTTTGGATCGTATGAGACTCATGTTTTTCTTTTGTTATCTTGTTAATTAGTGCTACCTGAAAAGCGTCCTGATTTTCACTATTAATGAGTTGTGCTAGATCCTCCTTGGTGACCGTTTTTATTAGGGTACCCAGAAACTTGCATTTCTGTTTCTTTTTGAGCGACGCAATGAGGTGTAAAATATTATTTCCTTTTTCATCTTTTATGCTGCTAATATCCGTACAATCTTTTAGATATTTTTTAAATTTCCTGTTATTTCCATTTTTGATCGCTTTTAGTAATAGAGCATTGCTATTTGTTATTTCGTTGCTTATTTCTACTTTATGATCATCTTCAATATCGCTACCGTAGCCACTTTCTGCTTCACTATCTTCACTATTCCTACGATCATTTTGGTTGTGGGTAAAACAATATTTGCTATTATAAGTAATTTCTGAAATTGCTTGCTTTACTTGCTCCTTTGTTTCATTTGGTGTTTTTTTCGATCGTTCTATTACTTCATCTAGCACTGGAAGGAAGCATTGGACATAGTACCTATAATATTTTTCTTGTCCTCTAAGTGATTCTTCTAATTTAGTTAATACTTCAGGACTAGCACCTTCCTTGAATAACCTTTTACACTTCTTGAGGGTTCCATCTTGACCTCTTGGTTTTTCACGCTTGTGTTCTTCTTTTTTTACCTTTCTCTCTATAATGCCATACAATTGTTCGTCTTTTCTACCCCGCTCTTGCTTTTCATTTTTATCTATGTATTCATCTAATTTTTTTGCATTAGTAGCTAGTGCACTTAGATCTATACTCATACTAAAACCTCAATATTAAAAGCTATTTAAGTTGTCAGCACTAAACTAACAACCAAGAAGTTTGACTTTTAATTTGAGCTAAACGTTGTATATGTGATCGAAATATAGGTGGAAAGGCAGAAAATTAATTTCTGTAAGAAAGTTTGCCGTCATAGTTAAACCTCACTTGAACAGTTGTCTACTATTTTAACCATTTAATCTTAAAAAATAATAAATATAGCTAAACTGCGAAACGTGCTATTGGCTAAAATATAGCTAAACTGACTTACGACAATTTGAAAAACCGTCATTCCGCTACTCGTTAGCGGAATCTATAGACCTGCTGCGAATCAAGCGATAAAAAAAAGGAAAGGAGGGTGACTAAAATCAAGGTTAACTAAAAGGCGTGCTTAAGATTTACAATACCAGCAATAATATTGAACCTCAGGTTATATTTTTTCTGAAAATTGCGATAAACATTCGACATAATCTTAAATATCTTTATCTCTCGGATCTTGTTTTCTACTCTCATTCTAAATGATGCTAATCTTCTATTATGCTCTGGAGTTAATGGCTTTTTACGATACTTTTTATATGGAATTATAACATTGCTTTGCAATTTTTGCTAACCTTGATATCCAGAATCGGCATGTTTTATGCTATCAAGTGGTAAATATTTTTCTTGTTTCCTTATGCGGAAATCACTAATTCTACCACGGTATGACTTTGACACTGATAAAATTCTTCCTCCTTCTTCGATAATAATCTCAGTTTTCATAGTGTTGGTTCTTTTTTTCCTGAATATGATTTCTTCCGTTTTTTACTATCTTCTGGTCTCTGTATTTGCTGTTCTGTAACATCAGCCAAAATCTTCAGTATTTTTTCTGGCGTCATACTTCTATCTTTTGTTATAGTCACTTTTTTGGCGAGTAATGGCTCTATTCTCTTAAGTAACCTACATACATTTGCGTTGTGTACATTGAATAGGCATCCTAAAAATCTATGTGTTATGTAAGTGCGATAGTACAAAATTACGCAAAACAACTTATCTTCCAGAGTTGGTAGTTTTGATCTTCTACCATGACACTTTTTCTGTTTTTCCCATCCAGACCTCACTTTTTCCACTACTTTTTCGAACTCCTCTATAGTTAAACCTGTTATATTACGAAAGTTTCTTGGGTGTTTTTTTATATTATAGTAACTAAAGCTCATTTTTTTCCCTTACTTGATCTGCTTATTCTTCTTCTACCTCTCTCACATCATTTTTTCAATCACCTTTTTCAGCAGGTCTTATGCTGAGATACCGCGGCGGTATGACGGTTTGCGGCGGTATAGCTATAGGATAAGAAACTATAGCTGCAGATCGATGCTTTTATAAATCTTCCAGACTTGGTTTTTCTTTTAGTTTTTTAAGTCTTTCTTTATTTAGTATGGAGCTTATCTCTTCTACACTTTTATCAATATCATCATTGATTATTACATAATCATATTTATCACGTTTGCTTATCTCTTTTTGAGCTTCGGCTAATCTGTGCTCTATTTCGCTTGCATCATCACTATTACGCTTTTGCAAACGCAACCTAAGCTCTTCCATTGAAGGGGGAAGTATAAAAACACTCACAACTTTTTTTCTCATGAGCTTGAATAAGTGAAATGCTCCTTGCCAGTCTATGCTTAGTAAAACGCTTATTCCACTGCTTAAGTTTTGCTCTATAAAATCTTTTGGTATACCATAAAAATTCTCAAAAACTTTGGCGTATTCAAGCATCTGACCAGCTTCGCATAACTCGTGAAATTTTTCTTCGGTAACGAAAAAATAGTCTTTTCCATTTATTTCGCCGGAGCGAGGCCTGCGCGTAGTCATAGAAACAGACCTAACTAAATTAGTTGATCGCTCAAGTAATTTTGCTGATATAGTAGTTTTTCCAGCTCCAGAAGGGGAGGATAGAACCAATAATACGCCCTCACTTTTTACGGTCATTTTTCTTTGCATTTTTTAACATGGCGCTTTTTTGATCAGAGTTTAAAAAGCTAGAACCTTCTAAATTAGAATTTGATAAGTTGGTGCCAATGAGAGAAGAGTTATCAAAGACAGTATAGCGCAAATCGGTCTTTTCAAAATTTGCCTTATTCAAATTAACGTTTACAAACTTTGCCCTACTCAACGTTGAATTAGAAAAATCAGCATTTTCTAAATCCATACTCTTAAATTCAAAGTAAGAATAATTTACATCAAATTTTTCACCCTGTGATATTTTCTCTTGCAAATCTCCAATTGAAGTTATAGCATCTTCTAACCCTGCAAGTTTTTTCTGCCCTTGATTGTCAATCAAAATTGAATTATCAAACTTGCAATCTGTTAAATGAGCATCAGCAACTGAACTTTTATATATGCTTGAAGAGTGAAAAGACACATCACTAATTGTTGAATTGCTCAAATTGCTAAGAAAAAAGCTAGTTTTCCTAAAAGCATTAGCGTGAAGCAAAGAAGATCTGAAATCGCTTTCAATAAAATTTGAATTAGTTACTTTTAAATTGGACCAGCTCGAATTATCAGCTAATAAATTAAAGAATGTTGAATTTTCTATTTCACTGGAATCAATATTATGGTGAGAAAGTGTACTGTTATAAACTTGAGAGTCTTGGATTTTTATCTTATACATTGAAGTTGTAGAAAGGTCTGAATCTTCTATCTTTGCAGAGGTAAATAGTGAATGGTCAAAAAATGAGCCATTCATGTTAGAATTCGCAACTTTAGTATTATGAAACTTTCCGTGACAAATATCAGCATTAGAGACATTAACTTGATGCAGTTCACTAAAACTAAAATCAATATTGGATAAATCAGCATCCTGAAGACTTGCTTCAGAAACATATACATGTCTTATCTTGGAACCATTTAGTATAGATTGAACAAAACTTGAATTATCGTCACTCACATAGGAAATTTGTGTGTTGCTTAAATTAGCTTCGTCGAAGTTACTGTTAATTATGATAGAAGAATTAAGGCAGGCATCGGAAAGATTGCTACCTGTAAAGTCTGATTCTTTTAACTCTGCACCATATATGTTAGCATTTTTTAATGAAGAAAATTGTATCTTTAATTTATATGCATCCACTCCAAAGAAACTTGCATTATCAAGGTTATTTTTCTGCATAACAGTATCGTTTATTTCACTATCATTAAAATTTACGTAGCTAACATTCGAGTTTGATAAGTTGGAGAGACTCATTTTCACATTCGAGAAATTAGTATGCAAACCAATTACGTTGTGCATACTCACTTTTTTAAGATCGGAATTGATAAAATCAGCATAACTAACATTAGACTGATCAAATACGATATCTGTTAAGTTTGCAGAAACAAATTTTGTAAAACTCAAATTTGTACCTTTTATTTTAATGCCATGTAAATTAGCATTGGAGAAATTAGCACCACGTAAATCAACATCAATGAAAGACACGTCGGATAAATCAGTATTAGAAAAATCAGCACCAATCAGACTTACTCCATCAAAAACAGATCCACTTAGGTACAATTGGCTAAAATTAGCTCCATTTAAGTTAGAACCAAAACCTTTCTTAAAATCTTCTGGCACGCCATCTTTGTGGCACTGCACCAAAAATTCAGTAAAGTCTTTTTTACTGTAAGATACGTATTTTACATCATGCAGAGCGTTTAAAAAATCACTAATCTGATTTTTTTCATCATTTGTTTCGTTTCCATAACATAAATGACCAACTAAAATTAATATCAAAAATCTAATCATCTTGCTTATCGCACTGCAACTCATTGTTTTCTTTCGTTTTCACAGCCCAATCGTACATTGCTGAGCTTTCTTTATTGTCTATTTTTCTATCCTCCAAAAGGTGTGGCATCATTTCGGCAATCGCATTTATTATATTGATCTGCTTTTTTTCGATTGCTATATCAATTGGGGATTGAAAATTATTATTAACTACTCTAAGATCAGCGCCTTGTAATAAGAGAAAGCGCACTATGTCTACCTCACCTTGTTTAACTGAATAAATGAGAGGAGTATCACCCAATTTATTTCTAAACCTTAGTATCTCTTGAGTTGTTAATCCAATTTTTTCTAGCTTACTCATTATTCCTCTTAAGCAAGGTAAGTTATTTTTCTTAATACAGTAAAAAAATTGCTTACTGTAATCATCAATAAATACAGTTGTAGGAAGATGCTCATTAAGGCTATCATATTGTCGTTTATATATTGACTTGCTTTGTATATCTTTATGACCCCATTCTTTTATTGGTTCTCTGTTTAGCTTTGTCCATTTTTGTAAATTTTTCTTTCCACTTTGCTCTTCTTCATCTTTTTTAGTTATAGGTTTTACTCTATTGCGGTCCTTAGAATTATTGTTTGTTTCTTTCACTTTTTTTTCTTCAAACTGATTCTCTACTTTTTCTTTTTTTCCCTCTAATAATTGACTCGCATCACTTTTTGAAAGTTCATTATCTTTTATATCAATCTTCTGATCAGCTTGTAGATTTTTTTGCGGGTCAGTTGTATTCTCATTTAAATCAGCACTTAAAGGCAAAGGCTCTGGTTTCAAATCTTTATTCACTTCTTTATTGGCCACATTTGGTAAATTTCGAGCAAATTCGCCTGTACTTTCTTCTAGCTGGTCATTTGGCAAATCTTTATCAATCCTTTCACCTTCACTTATAGTTTTTCCAACCACAGAAGCTTTATTCTCGTTGTGTCGCAGCTTCTCTTTATCGGCTACTCTTTTGCTCTCAGCCTCTTGTGTTTGTTTAGCATCGACGTTGCTTTTCAACTCATCTTTTTGATTTGTGCTATCTTGCTTCCTTACACCTACATTTTCGTTTTTTTGAACTGATTCAATTTTCTTTTCTTCAAATTGCTCTACAGCAAATAGGCTCAGTGATCCAAATACAACAACTAATAATACAAAGTATAAAATACTCTTCATAAATATTCCAAGCATAAGCTTAATTAAAATGATACTATAATCAAATGATTAATCTACAGTAAAAAATGCCTTAGATAAAAAACCAAAGCTACACATTAAACCTAAAGTGCATTATATCGCCATCTTGCACGATATAATCTCTGCCTTCGAAGCGGATTTTGCCTGCGTCTTTGCAAGCTAATTCGCTTCCATACTTTATGTAGTCTGCAAAGCTTATTGTCTCTGCTTTTATAAAGCCTTTCTCAAAATCAGTGTGGATTACACCTGCTGCCTTATCAGCTGTTGATCCTATTTTTACTGGCCATGCCCGTGCTTCTTGAGGGCCCACAGTAAAGAAAGTTATCATACTCAGCACTTCATATATAATACGCGCTACTCCATCAAGGCCTGATTCTTGTAAGCCAAATTCTGACAAGAAACTCTGTTTTTCCTCTTCGCTATCAAGGTTTGCAATATCTGCTTCAAGTTTTGCTGAAATGCAACAAAATTTGCTTTTATTTTCTTTTGCCATTCTCTCTACCTTTTTAGATAATTCATTGCCAGTTATAACATTTGTATCTTCAACATTGCAAACGTACATAACGGGCTTTGTTGTCAGCAATTGAAGCGACTTCATCTCATCTCCATCGATATTCTTCAAACTTCTTGCAGATTTACCTAATTTTAAAGTAGCTAATACCTCTTGCATTAATTCAAGTTGTCTCTTTAGCTCTTTATCACCTTGCTTTGCTTTCTTTTCTAATTGAGGAAGCCTTTTTTCTATGCTATCAATATCAGCTAGGATTAATTCCACTTCTACCACTTCAGCATCTGATATTGGATCTATTTTACTGTGTACGTGGCTAATATCGTCATCCGTAAAGCACCTGAGCAGATGAACGATAGCATCAACTTCTCTGATATGGCTTAAAAATTTATTGCCGAGCCCTTCACCCTTGCTTGCGCCCTTTACCAGGCCTGCAATATCCACAACTTCTAATTGGTTGTAGATTATCTTCTCTGAGCCTGCAATTGCTGCGATTTGTTTCAAACGCTGATCTTTTATCAAAATCTTGCCTATATTTGGCTCAATTGTGCAGAAAGGATAATTTGCAGCTTCGGCTGCACTTGACTCTGTAAGTGCATTAAATAAGGTTGATTTTCCTATGTTTGGTAACCCAACTATACCGCAGTTAAAGCTCATATTTGCTATTTAAAGCCATAATTATTGCATAATTTAAAAATTTCTGCTATACTTAATTAGTTACAATTTTGTTGGTATAGTAATATATATTAAATTGAGGTAAAACCATGACTACAGCTAAGGAGCAGAAGCCACTAAGTGACTTTCACAATGTTGAGAGTGAAGTAACTTCTTTAAATAGTAATTCTTACCCTGACAATTTCCATATAGGACAAGCAATTGGTAATGGAAGCTGCTTTTTTGACTCGTTCAGACAAAGTTTAGAGCAACAAAAGGGGATAGAAGTTACTGTTGAGCAGTTACGAGAAGACTGTAAAGAATTTGTGCAAAAGAATCCGCCAGAATGGTTTGTACATTCTATTGCTAACAGTTACGATAATAATGGCCAGCACCGTAGTGAAACTATAGATGATTATACAGCAAACATTATGCGTAACGATAGGTGGGGTGATCCTGAAGTTGAAGGCAGAATACTTTGTGAGAAGTATGATGTAAAATTGCATGTTATAGAGAACCAGACTGTTGATAACCAAGATCTGTCTTTGCATCAATTAATAGACAATTCAGGCTCAAAAAATGCAGGTGAGTACAATAAAGTTAATTATGACGACAGTAGTGTTTTGCATGTAATAAACAAAGGCTATGCGCATTTCGAACCATTGCTTGATAGGAAAAAAAGTTTAGCAAAACAAGAACAAGAAGATTTCCTATTAGCAAAAAAACTTCAGGTAGATGAGATCTTGGAATATTGTAACCTTTCAAAGGATATCTCTGAGAGAGCAGAGGTTGAGAAGAGATTTGATGAGTTATTGGCAGAAAATGCTGATGGAAAAATTTGTGATGTTGTAGAACAGTGCGTTAGTGATATAAAGCAGCACATAGAGCGTTCTGAAGAGCAAAACCCTTCAAGTTTACTAAGTTCAAGATATGGTACGGAATCGATGGCAGAACAACCATTTCATCCACAACAAATACTTGTAAAATAAATCTTCATAGCCCTGTATATTTTTATATAGGGCTTTTGCAAGCATTTCATATAATATGAACTTGCAGTACGTACTAACCTAAATGCAAGTTGACCATGAGACTAGTTTAATTATTGATGCTATAGAGAAATTTGGTGGTGAGGCAAGGCTTGTCGGTGGGTGTGTAAGGGACTCAATTCTGCAGCGTGACATTCACGACATTGACCTCGCTACCAATCTACTTCCTAATCAAGCGATTGAAGCGCTAAAACTCCGTAATATAAAAACTATTCCAACTGGCTTAAAACATGGAACTATCACTGCAATCTTAAATCAGAGGTCTTTTGAAATTACAACACTAAGACATGATGTGAAATGTGATGGCAGGCATGCGAAAGTAGAATTTACTAATAATTGGCAAACAGATGCTTCAAGGCGTGACTTTACATTTAACGCTCTATATGCAAATAAGCATGGCCATATATATGACTACTTTGGTGGTATAGAGGATTTAAAGGCGCGAAGGTTAAGCTTTATAGGCAACGCTGAAGATAGAATCAAAGAAGACTATCTACGTATTTTAAGAGCATTTCGTTTTCATGCAAAAATATGTATCGGAGATTTGAGTGATGAAATACTAAGCATATGCAAAAAGCATTCGCACAAGATTTACAACCTCTCTGGAGAGAGAATAAGAGATGAAATACTTAAATTGCTGGAGTGCAATGATCCTTTTCCAACACTTAAGAGCATGCAAGAATCTGATGTTTTGCAAAAGATTATCCCGAAAGAAGTAAAATGCGAAATTCTGTCTTCGTCACTTCTTTTCGGCACTGATGCACTAGTAAAATTAGCGTTACTCCTTAGGACCACCAAAAATGACAGGCTAAGTCTTGGAGAATACGTAAGTAAGTTTCTACGTCTTTCAAACAAGCAAAAGAAAAAGCTGTTATTTTTATTATCCAACGATATCAAAACAGAACTCTCAGAAAAAGAGCAAAAAAAATACATATCTTTATTTGGTAGAGAATTATATTGTGATTTGGTAAAAATTTGTGGTGTTGAGTCTGGAGAAAATGTTGATAAATACATTTCGTTTGCTAACACATTCAATATTCCAAAATTTCCTTTATCTGGCGATGATTTAATAAGTATAGGTCACCAGCCAGGAAAAAGTTTAGGTAGGAGCTTGGAGTTGCTAAAACAACATTGGGAAGACAGCTCCTACACTTTAACAAAAGAGGAGCTGGTGCTTTATGCTAAGAGCCTACTTTAACTATTTTCTGGCGGTTTAATGAATGTATGCTTGCAACACTGCTAGTGCGACTCAGAAAAGAGTTAGGTGTGTATTTTTTTTTAACTTCATCTTCTAAAGGTAAAGAGTCTGTATGAGACTGTACAAATTTTTCATTATACTTATTGTCCAAACTCACTACACCTGCCTTGTAAGATTTTGTTTGTTCTTGTGTATCTTTCTCTCCATTTAGTTGTTTATCTTCAGCTGGTGAACTTTCAATATGCTGATTTTTTAATAGACCTGCTGCGAATCAAGCGATAAAAAAAAGGAAAGGAGGGTGACTAAAATCAAGGTTAACTAAAAGGCGTGCTTAAGATTTACAATACCAGCAATAATATTGAACCTCAGGTTATATTTTTTCTGAAAATTGCGATAAACATTCGACATAATCTTAAATATCTTTATCTCTCGGATCTTGTTTTCTACTCTCATTCTAAATGATGCTAATCTTCTATTATGCTCTGGAGTTAATGGCTTTTTACGATACTTTTTATATGGAATTATAACATTGCTTTGCAATTTTTGCCAACCTTGATATCCAGAATCGGCATGTTTTATGCTATCAAGTGGTAAATATTTTTCTTGTTTCCTTATGCGGAAATCACTAATTCTACCACGGTATGACTTTGACACTGATAAAATTCTTCCTCCTTCTTCGATAATAATCTCAGTTTTCATAGTGTTGGTTCTTTTTTTTCCTGAATATGATTTCTTCCGTTTTTTACTATCTTCTGGTCTCTGTATTTGCTGTTCTGTAACATCAGCCAAAATCTTCAGTATTTTTTCTGGCGTCATACTTCTATCTTTTGTTATAGTCACTTTTTTGGCGAGTAATGGCTCTATTCTCTTAAGTAACCTACATACATTTGCGTTGTGTACATTGAATAGGCATCCTAAAAATCTATGTGTTATGTAAGTGCGATAGTACAAAATTACGCAAAACAACTTATCTTCCAGAGTTGGTAGTTTTGATCTTCTACCATGACACTTTTTCTGTTTTTCCCATCCAGACCTCACTTTTTCCACTACTTTTTCGAACTCCTCTATAGTTAAACCTGTTATATTACGAAAGTTTCTTGGGTGTTTTTTCATATTATAGTAACTAAAGCTCATTTTTTTTCCTTACTTGATCTGCTTATTCTTCTTCTACCTCTCTCACATCATTTTTTTAATCACCTTTTGCAGCAGGTCTAATGTCAAATTTTCGTCAAGTGTTTTTGTATGCTCTTCAATAGACGATATTGCAATATTTCTTACTCTTTCTCTTTCTGCATTCAGACGTTCAACTTGTTCTTGTAACCTAGCAACCTCATTTTTTGAGTCTTCTCTCTCTTTTACTGCAGTGCTTAATTGTCTTTTTAATTCTTCAATTTCAGTTGAGCGCTTTTTTTCTGTTTGATCTGAAACATCTCCTAGCTCTGTATAGTCCTCTTCGTATCCTGCAAGTTGCAATTTTAGTTGCTCGTTTTCTATTGTTACCTCAGATTTTTCCCTCTCAAGTTCTTCATTTTTAAATTTCAACTCTTTAATTTCCTCTTTTAGAAAGAAATTTTGTGAACGTTCAAGTTGTTATCTAAGTGGAGAAAGTCACCTCTCCCCACTCGACTGCAGAACCGTACGTGACAGGTTACCGTCATACGGCTCCTCTGCAATTTGGTGCTTGTCATGCACACTTTCTGTGTAAATTATCATGGCAATGTCCATGTAACAAAGATAAGTTTTTGGTTATATTGTTTTTCTTATTTTGGTCTTTGTGATGTACTTCCAAAATATCATCATTTTTAAACCAAAGTTGACAATAATCACACTTACCTTGTTGTAACTTCAATAAATTTGTTACTCTTGTTGGCTTATCTGGTACTCTCTTCAGACGATTACTCCAGTATACCCAATCACCATCATATGGTGTCTTGGTTCCTTTCACCTTGGTATGCCGTTTAATAACGTAATCTCCATGTCTGGTAAGATTTACTCCATTACTTGTCATAAATCGCCAATTATCGTTACCATACTTTTTAAAGTATTTTTCCTTGATCCAGCGGTTTCCTTTGTTATGGTGTTTATATACTGCCCATTTCCAAAGTTTTCCAAACATAATGTGATCTAACAAACTAAATATCTTACATGATACTACTGAAGTGTAATATTGACACCATCCTTTAATAATTGGGTTAATGTGTTTTATTACTGCTCCCTGCGATTCACCACGCAATTTCTTCAGTTTGTGTTTGATGACCCATGTATGCTGTTTCACGGATTCGCGACTTGGCATAATTATTGTTTTATGGCTTCTCTTACCACGATTTACTGGATATTGTCTTACCGTAAACCCCAGAAAGTCAAAACCTGGCTTTTCTCCCTTTAGAGTATGAGTTATCTTGTTTTTGATGGCTTTAGCTCTAGACCTATGGTTTTTAACCATTCTTCAACCAGAACTTTCGCCTTAAGAATAATTTCTTCACTCTCATGTATGATGACAAGGAGAGTAGACCGGCGGAGCTTCCCCACCAGTCTCTCGCAGAACTGTACGGAAACCTCTCGGTTTATACAGCTCCCATTATTTAGTCTTTTGATCCTAACCCAAGTGTCCAGTGATAGAAAATATTTGGAGACCTCTTTCTCACTTTTCCTAGAAATTGCTTTGCTAGCCTTCCGTGATCTCGAAGTTTCTTATACTTGGTTCTGACCCATCTTATGAGGTATCTCTCTATATTTCTGAGAGATGGATACATCTCTGATTTATAAAACCTGCCATAGTACTGAAACCAGCCTCTGACTATTGGATCTATTCTCTTCGATATTTCCTCTAATGTGGTCCACGTGACCCGATGTATTCTCCATGACTTTATGGTTTTCTTGATCTTCTTTTTGGCTTTGTTACAAATTGCTGGTAGAAATGAGACAAAATAATTCCTCATCTTATTCTTTGCTATTCTAGGTCTGAAAGTATAGCCTAGAAAATCAAAGCTTTGTATGGGATATTCTTCTTTTCTGTCGTCGTCCTTATTGTACACAATCTGTGTCTTTTCAGGACGCAACTTCAATTTACACTTGGCCAATCTTTCTTCAATCATTGCTTTCATAAACTCTGCCTGTCTTTTAGTTCTGCAGTGTACTATCGCATCATCCACACATCTTTCAAATGGTACCGTTGGGTAATTTTGTTTCATCCACATATCAAATGCATGGTGCATAAATATGTTTGAGATGATTGGACTTATTGAACCTCCTTGCGGAACTCCTTTATCCCTAGCTACCTTGTTGCCATCTGCTTGCTGAATCGGGACTTTCATCCACCTTTCAACATACAATATGACCCATTTGCAGTCTGTGTGTTTCTTGATAGCCTGCAGTGCTAAATCGTGGTCCAGATTGTCAAAAAATCCAGATATATCAAGATCTATTGTCCAATCATTTTTCCAACATCTCTTCCGTGCTGTATATACCGCATCCAATGCAGACTTATTTGGTCTATAACCATATGAATCCTTATGAAATATCGGCTCTACTAACGGTTCAAGATACATTGTAGCTGCTGTTTGCGCTATCCTATCTGATACTGAAGGAACACATAAAGTTCTTTGTCCTCCTCCTGTACCTTTCGGTATTGCAACAGCTTTTACTGGCTCTGGAAAATAACTTCCGGATGACATCCGATTCCATAGTTTGTATAGATTATCTTTTAGATTTTCTTCAAACTTTGTTATCGTAACCTCGTCTACACCAGCCGCTCCTTTATTCTTCGATACTTGTTTATAAGCTCTCCAAACAAGTTGCTTCGGCATATCAAAAGACTTTGTTTTATTCATTAACTCCTCCCTTTCGGTTGATAAATAATTAAAACTAAATAACTCAGCTCCTTCGCTCCATTTCCATTACAGAAACTTCTTCACTACTACGAGCTGATCCGCCCCTGTTTTTCGCATCGGTACTCTCATCCTCAGAGATCGGCTCTTTGGACTTCTCCCTTATCATCAAAACGACAGGTTCCCGTAGTTCCATGCAGTAGCCTAAAATAGATTCACGCCACTTTTATGCCGGACGCCACCTACCCAGTAAACAAGCTCCTGGTAGATTTATCCCAGGTTAACGACTACCCCCTGGTTTTGACGTCGTCCCTACGCTTTCGACACCTCATCAGTGGTTCACTTACGTTCGTCTCTCTATTTCATACATGACACATAATTGTGCCTTTTCCATAACGCTCACTACCTTAGCTCTTTACTAAAGCAGCTTATGGCTGTTTGAAGCCTGCTCTTGCAAACCGGCTCCGAGGGGCCCTCCCTCATCTACTGCAAGCTTCAACACTTCCCGTGTCTCTACGGCGCACAATCATCTGCGTAAAAGATTACGCTTATTGATTGTTTTACCTCTTCATACGATCCCTGACCACGCTTCTTTTTCATAAATTGAAAAAGTTCATTTGTTAATGCTTGTTTGACATATTGTTCTAATCCATATAATGCAACACATGCAAGTAACGGTGATATCGTTCCTCCTTGTATAGTGCCACGTTTTGTGGGTTTAAACTTTCCATCTTCCATAACACCTGCCTTCAACCATCCTCTTATTATCTTTCTAAAAGTTGGTGTGGTATTGAGTTTCTTTAGCAAGGCGTTTTGGTCAATTTGGTCAAAGCATCCGGAAATATCAGCATCTAATATAAATGCTGTCTTACCTCCAAGAGCTATGAATATAGCCTCTATTGCATCATGACATGATCTACCAGGTCTAAAACCATATGTGTTTGGCTCAAATTTTGCCTCCCACTCTGGTTCTATCGCCATTTTCATAAGTGTTTCTTTTGCTCTCTCTGAAATAGTAGGTATGCCTAACGGCCTTTTCTCAGTTTTCCCAGGTTTTGGAATCCAAATACGTCTTGATGGTTTAGCTTTCTCTCTTATATCCAAAGAATATGCTAATTGCAATCTTTCTTCTTGATTAAGATTAGCCTTTCCATCAATACCTGCTGTCTTCTTTCCTCTGTTATCCTGAGTTACCTTTCTAACAGCTAGCAATTTTGCACTCATTGAGTTAAGTAATAATCTTTGAAGTTTATGTACCTTCTTGATATCATCACACTTTGCAGCTTGGTAAATTCGCTTTTGTAACTTGAATACAAATTTCTCTAACTTACGCCAAGGAATTGTACGCCATTTATACCTAACATTTTGTTGGTCTATAACATATTTATTACTATTCACAACTTTACCTTCCAAACTACAGTGTTTACGTCTGCATATCCCAAATATTACTTCGGGCATTAGCTTCTTAAACAATCCTTCCACATAGAAGCATTCGGTTGGCTACCTTCTTGATTATCCTTTAAATAAAGAATAATAAGAGCTTCCATGTGGTTACTCCGTTCCATGGTTTCGTTTCACGTTAAACTTAGGTTCTTACTATTTGCCGGAAGCTGAAAACATCCATAATCAAGCATCAAAACCTTGATTCTTCTTGTGCTTCATACCATTTTGGTCCATGCGTATCAACCTTATTTCGCATATTGATATTGACGACAATTCAAACATAAGTTCCTCTCGTAACCATATCTAACTCTGTTTGCAGGGATTTACCATAAAGGTTAGGTATTACCTGCTTTTGTCTCATGCTTGCATCCCAGAGGTTGCCATTCTCCAAGATGTGAGACATACATTATCCCCGATGTCTAGGGAAGATGGAATTTAACCATCACAAAACCACGACTATTCGGATCGCACTCTGATCTATATTCTATAGCTAACACGTCATGCCGTTGCGACGCTAACTAGTAGCGGAATGACGATTGTCGGTGAACCTAAGTTACTTTAGCTATAGCTGACCTAAGCAACACGTCATACCGCCGCGGCGCTAACTAGTAGCAGAATGACGGTTTTTCAAATTGTCGTAAGTCAGTTTAGCTATAGGCAGCAATTTTCTATATTTATTTTAAATTGAAGAAAGCTCAAATGAAAGATCGTGCTTTGCTAAAAATCACAGAATGCAGTCTGGTTACACCTTATCTTTGTTAGCTATAGCAAGTAATTGTATTTGTAATATGACAAATCACCTGCTGAAAAATCATTTTATGATCTAAATCAGTTTTTTTACAGGTAACTTCTAAGCTTATCAATTTTTCCAAAATCTTTTTAAGTTCTGAAAGTTGCAAACTTTTCAAATGAGATTTAAAGCTCTGCAATTGTTTAAAAAACAATGGAGGGTTTAGCTGATCAATCGCAGCCTGCTCACTCATTCCGCCTTGCACTGACAGCAAAACGGTTTCAAGGCGTAGGAAATAATTTGATATAATGCGAATTAGTGCTATCGGTGAAAAATTTTCTTGCGATATCAATGCATCAGAAATTCTAATGAAACGCGACATATCTTTACTTGCTATGGCAGAGCATAGATCATCAAGTGTAGCATAGTCGTTGCCGGAAGTTGAAAAGCATAATTCTATATCAGTAAGTTTTAGGTCTTTTCTCTCCCCTAAGTATAAAACTAACTTCTCAAGTTCTGAACATATAGGCAGCTTGCTATGATTAAAGTAAGATTGCAAATGGTAGATTATCTCATTTGTGCATTTTATATCATTTTGTTTTAAGTAACTTGATATAATATCATAAAGATTACTGTTGCTGTCCTTATAGCAAGCAATTACACCAAAAATTTTTGAACTCTCCATATAACTTTTAGTTGCAGAATTATATGGAAGATCACTTGCTACCATCATTACATAGTGATCGCCTGCATTATAATCTAATACATTTTTTAACTCTTTGGATATACTCCCACTTACATTTATCAGCTTAATTAATTTTTTGCTGGTAAACATCGAAATGTTTGCCAACTCAGAAAACAGTAAACCGGGTGACTTATTCACTATTGCAAAATCCATCACCTGAACTGAATACTCATCCAAATTGGCAATTATTTCTTGTACATAAAAACCAACCCTACTGTTATCACTTCCATGAATTAACACACCACGTAAAGCATCAGGTTTCTCTAGGAATCTTTTAACTTTGGATGGTGTAACCCTCATGCCACCTATATGATATCATTCTCATTTGATTGTACATGAGTATCCAAAGACTCTGAGCTTTCTTGTACAATATCATCTGCCGTACTCTGCACATTATCTGACGCATCCTTCTTCCAAAAAGAAGCACACTTATTGTAAAAATTTTTCATAGGTTGTACTATATATTTAGAAAAAAATCCTTCTTCGCTCATATTGCTTACTCCATAAAATTAACAGCTTATCATTAGCATATAAATAATAGTATAGCAAAAACTATTTTGTGCTAAAATAGTGATGTTTTATAATGAGTATATTACAAAATTATTAACATTCGAGACTAAAATCAAGCCAACCTGCTTAATACTAACCTTATAAAATAAGCGATAATTAAATATACGGCTGCAACAAGTATAATTGCAGGGCCAGTTAACAAATCAAAACTTGCAGATAACATCAGACCTGATATCCCAGAAATCACAGAAAAAACTGTTGCAACAATAATCATCTGCATTGGAGTTTTCGAAATGAGCCTTGCAGATGCTGCTGGTATTAGCAAAAATGCAGCAATGAGTAATATTCCTATTAATTGGGCAGCAATTGCTATAAATATAGCAAGAGTGATTAAAAATTCTAGTCTAACAAAATTAACATTAATCTTCTCAACTACTGCTAAATCTTGATTAATTGAAATCATTAACCAATAACGCCATCTAAATATTAATATCAAAGTAACTATTACAGAGATTAAAAAAATCAATATTATATCACTTTGATCAAGCGTTAATATATCACCAAACAGTGAGCTAATAATACTATTATTGCCCGATGGAAGAAAAGACATAAGTATTAAACTCGATGATAAAACTACATTGGTAACAATGTTCAATATCGTATCAACAGAATATAATCTGTTAAAATTAAGAGAAAGTAGTATAGCAAATGTAATTGCAATGAGCATTATGCTAAGCGATGGGCTAATCTTAAAGATTAAAGCAAGTGCAACACCAAGCAACGAAGAATGAGACAAACTATCACCAAGATAAGATAACCTTTGCCATATCATAAACGATCCTAAAGCGCCTGTTACTAGGCTAATTACGACTACTGCAACTAGACTATTGATGAAAAAGTCCTGGGTAAGCATGCTATATGGCTATTAGATAACTGACAACAAATCTATCTTCGGATATTAAAACGTTATGGGTTCTGCATGCTGCACCGGTTGTCATAAATTCAAAATTTAAACCTTTTTGTTCCATAAGATAGGACTTCACTGAAGAACTTAGTATATTGCATGTTTTACCAGTACCTATTATCAAAATTTCTATTTCCTCTGTTAAAAAAGATTCAAAATGTTCTTTGCTATTTATGTCACTTTCTTTCAATTTAATCACCTTTTCAGGAAAAATTATGATTGAGCCATAATATTCTCTATTATTCACCAAAAATTTTCCTTTCCTGTAACCATTTATAAGATTTTTATTCTCGGAAATTAAGGGCATAAAGTTAAACTATTAATTGAGTGTCACATACCCACCATTCTGGTTGCTTTTTTCTGATATTAGCTGCAGCAGCTTTTGCATTTTCCTCACTATCGAATATTCCAAAGCATGATACACCACTGCCTGACATGCGAGAAAGTATAGAGCCTTCTTGTGACTCAAGTGTTGATATCACATCCTTAATTTCAGGTACAAGGCTTATTGCTATTTCTTGAAGATCGTTTCTCGTCTCTTTAAGAAGCTTCAACAAATCCTTTTCAGCGTCATCGCTCCATTTAATTGGCTCAGAAAATTCTCCTTCATGTTTGGAAAATACCTCTGGTGTACTCAAAAACCTTTTTTTCGGTTTCACAAGCACCACATTCGTGGGTAAGGAAAATTTTTGGACATAGCACAATTCTTCGCCAATACCTCTAACAAAAACAGGCTTGCTATCTACACTTGCAGGAACATCAGCACCAATGTTTAAGGCTATTTCATTTAAAATCGTCCTATCAATCTTCCACAGCTTCCCTAGCGTACGTACCACAGCTCCAGCATCTGAGGATCCGCTACCGAGTCCTGCAGCAATTGGTATGTTCTTTACAACTCTAATAGAAACTTTAGTACGCACTGGAGCCTGTCTAAGCAGCAGATTAACCGCTTTCGTTATAGTGTTATACTGGTTATTTATTCTAGACTCGGAGTTTATAAATTCAACTGTAGAGTTATCGTATCTAGAGTCCTTCTCACCTACTTTTATTTCCAAAAAATTAGAGAGATTAGCAAAGACAAATAAACCTTCAATCAAGTGATATCCTGTTTCCTTCTTATTTACAACATGCAAAAAAAGATTGATTTTTGCAGGCGCCTTTACACAAAAACTTTTCATTATATATCTTCACTAAGATTATTTTTACATTATATGTATAATGCTATTTTAGTCAACTTCTATAAGGTTTTCGCACTTCTGATGAGAAAAAATGCCATAAATCCTAATTTCTCTGTGTGGGTAAATGCATCTGCTGGTACAGGCAAAACAAAAATCTTAATAGACAGAGTATTGAGACTTTTATTAGAAAACAAAAGAAATATTCTTTGCTTAACATTTACCAACGCTGCAGCAAACGAGATGGAGAATCGCATTCACAGCATACTCAGTAAGTGGGCAATATGCTCAGAGAGTGTGTTGATAGCAGATTTAGAACAATTAGATTTCTTTCCGATGCCATCCCAGCACCCCTACTTGTCATCCCAGTGCGTGACACTGGGATCCAGAAAAAATGAAGCACTTGATCGTTATTTAGCAAGAGCAAGAAGGCTTTTCTCTGAATTGGAAAATCTTGGCCTAACTATACAAACCATACACGCTTTCTGTTACAAGTTAATTTCCAACTTTCCCATAGAAGCTGGCATCGCCCCAAATTGTACGCTGAGTGAATGTAAAGAATTACATTCCATCATATTCAATAAAGTGCTTCATAACGAAACTGTGCAGAATGATATCAACCTTATTGCAACTGAAATTGATGAAAATAAACTACGCGATTTGCTTTATACTTTATGTGTAAAGAGATCGATGTCAGCAAATGATTCGGAATATATCAAAGATAAACTCAATGCTCCAGATGGAATTCATGATTTACAAAGTGGAACGACTGAGCATATAAAAAGATTAGCAGAGATATTAAGTGAAGGCAGTAAAAGAGATCAGAGTTATAGTGCAATGTTCTCTGATTGGTGTGACAGCACCAATAAGGAGGATATAGAAAGTCTAGCCAAGGTATTTCTCAAATCAGAATCGCACGAAAAAAAGAACATATCATCCATTGCAACAAAAAGTATTTTGGAGAAATTTAGAGATGCAGAGCAAATAATAGAGAGCGTTCAGAATGTAGTGTTTACTCATATAAAAAACATGAACTCTTATCAAATATTCAAGAGAACGAGTAGCTTACTTGGTATATTTAAAGTATATATTGATCTATATAATAGCGAAAAATCAAAAAATGCACTGCTTGACTACAATGATATAATTGACTTAGCAACAAATCTTCTCAGCAATCCAAACTACAAAGATTGGGTATTGTTTAACTTGGATCAA
The DNA here is from genome assembly GCA_023052945.1 of Wolbachia pipientis. Classification (NCBI taxonomy): domain Bacteria; kingdom Pseudomonadati; phylum Pseudomonadota; class Alphaproteobacteria; order Rickettsiales; family Anaplasmataceae; genus Wolbachia; species Wolbachia pipientis. The sequence continues at coordinate 1,050,728 of CP095495.1, read as the reverse complement.
AAAATAGATCACATTCTTGTTGATGAGGCGCAAGACAATAGCATCAGCCAGTGGAAAATTATAACAAATCTCTGCGATGAATTTTTTGCCGGTAATGATGAAAAGCGAACCTTATTTGTAGTTGGTGACGTAAAACAATCCATATACAGATTTCAAGGAGCAAATCCCCATCTATTTAACTATATGCAACAATACTTTCATACGAAAACTGGTGGTAGAGATTGGATATCATGCCAACTTGAAAAGTCATTTCGTTCAACTCCAGAAGTTTTGATGCTTGTAGATAGAATATTTAACAACTTCCGCGCAGAAATATCTTTTGTTGATAATGAAATAAAACATGTTCCACATAGAGAAAATGATCAAGGGTATATTGAAATTTGGCCAGCGTTGCCAAAGTGTAAAGAGAAAGAACAGCGAGCTTTACAAATTCCTCTGACATGCAAGGAAGGTTATACAATAGCAGATCGATTACTTGCTCAGGCAATAGCCCACAAAATTCACAACTGGTTAAACGAAGGGCGGATTTTAGTCGCTAAAGATTGCCATATAGAGCCAAGGGACATTGTGATTCTGGTACGGCAACGAAACGTGTTAGTTGATTACATAATAAGCGAACTTAAAAAAGCAAACGTGCCAGTTGTAGGCCGAGATTATTTTAGAATTATGGATTATATAGCCGTGCAGGACTTAATAGCTTTGGCCGAATTTTTACTCCTCCAGGCAAATGATCTAGCTCTTGCAAATGCTTTAAAATCACCACTATTTAATTTTACCGAGGATGATTTATTTAACATTGCATACGACCGCAAAGAACAGTCGTTATGGGAAAGACTTCAAGATTATCATGGGGTTATCTATAGTGAATTAAACTATCTCATTAACTTATCTCGCATAGAGTCTCCTCTTGCACTATTTACACATATATTGCGTACAGGTAAGAAGAAATTTGCTGCAAGGCTAGGTCTTGAGTGCTTCGAGGTTCTAGACGAATTTATGAACCTTGTGTTGCAATTTAAAAACCCATCTCTTCAAGCATTTGTTCAATGGATCAAGGAGAATAACCCAGAGATTAAGAATGATATGCAATCAGAACGCAATGCTGTGCGAATAATGACGATTCACAAATCAAAAGGCCTGCAAGCTCCCATAGTATTTTTGGTTGATACAAACACAGTGCCAAGAGACAGTGAAAGCATTATCTTTGATGGAACGGAAGTGCCATTTTGGTGTGGAAAAAACAATAACGTTTATTGTGATCAAGTAAAAAGGGAGAAAAAACTAGAGGATTATAATGAATATTTGCGTTTATTATACGTAGCACTCACGCGTGCTGAAGATGAGTTATACATCTTAAGTAAAGAGCCAGTGCAAAAGGGCTCTTGGTATGATCTAATCACTCAGTATGGAACATCATATGAAAAGAAACAAGCATACTTACAGCCAATATTTAAAGAAAAAGTTGAAGTGCTATGTGTGAACGCAAACTACCCTTACATTTATAAAAAACGTGATTACTTTGACGTTCCGGTCATTTCCCTTCCACCAGCTTTAGCCCACTCTTCGGTGTCATCCCAGCGTCTTCCCCTGTCATCCCAGTGCTTGACACTGGGATCCAGTAAAAAAGAAGAAAAGCCAGCATCAGCTACTCACTCTTCGATGTCATTTCAGCACGTGACGCTGGAACCTGGAGAAAAAAAGCCAGTGTCAAGCACTGGGATGACAAATAGGGGTATTGGAATGACAGATGAGAGTGCTGGAATGACAACAAGGAGCATTGGGATGACAGATGGTTATGCAAGAGGCCTGATTATTCACAGCATATTGCAGTATATGCCCAAGATAGAAAAAGAAAGGAGAAAAAATTGGGTCAGAAAATACCTTGATAACATCAGTGAAGATAAGGATGAAATTTACAGTAAAATATTAACCTTTAATGAAAAATATGGCTATTTGTTTGACTTGGAAGGCAAATCAGAGATTACACTGAGTGGAACAATTGATGGCAAGTCAGTATTAGTACGACTAGATAGGCTATGCATAACGCGAGATAAAGCAATCATAATTGACTACAAATCACACCGTAACGTTTCTGTTTCCTTATTAAATGAAATAAAAAAACAGATGTTAATCTATAAAACCTTAGTACAAGAAATATATCCAAACAAGCAAGTAGAGTGCGTGGTTATTTGGGTGGAAGATTTAACTCTGCAATCTGACTTTTGATGAAACTTGATTGCAAGAGTGCGGTAAAAAGAATCTACAGGTTTTCACAACAGCCTATTTTCCTTGAAACTAAAATAGCTACTGAATGTAATAATAATGTGATCTATTAATTCTATTCCTATACTTTGGCAAGCTTCTGCTAGTTGTCTAGTGAGAGATATATCGCTATTTGAAGGTTGTGTATCTCCGCTTGGATGATTGTGAGATATTACAATGGATGTTGAACCAATCAAAAGTGCGCGCTTGATGATCTCTCTGACATAAAGAGGAGTTTGATCTACTGTACCAATATTTTGCAGGTCTTCCGCTATTAGACGATACTTTTTATTCATATAGATGACGCGAAAATTTTCCTTATTGAGGCTTCCTATACTTATTCTTAAATAATCAAGCAATTTTTCCCAGTTATCGATTACAGGCAGGTTTTTTATTTCTTCTCTTGCAGAACGAACAAAGGTTTGTTTTACACAAAAGATGGCAGATATCGCTGCATTGCTGACACCATCAACGTTTTGCAGCGCTTCCAGGTCAGCATTAAAAACTTTATTTAAGCTGCCAAAACTTTTTATCAAACTCTTTGCCACCGGTTTTACATCAATTCTACTATATGCTGAATATAAAATGTGCTCTAAAACTCCATAATCAAGTAATGATTGTCCATTATCTAAAATAATTTTCTCTCTTAGGCGCTTTCTATGCCCCTTTTTGTAATTTTTCATCATCAATGAATTGCTTATCTCTTGTATAATAAGAAATTAGATTTTTAAGTAAAATATTTAATAAAGCGTATGACACACAATTGTAAGAACATTCATTTTTAAAGACAGCAAATGGTGTCATGAAAGTAGCTAACGCGAGCTCTACTTCATACCGCCGCGGTATCTCAGCAGATCCCGCTAACACGTAGCGGGATGACGGTTGTCGGTAGGCCTAAATTACTTTAGCCATAAATATTTAAGAAATTCACCAAACGAAAAAAAAGGCAAAAGAAGCCCTAGTCACTGTTTATTGTCAGTATTGGCGTTTTTTAAGTCTTAAACACTGCAATTTAGCTGCTTTTAAACGGCAACTAACCTTAGCTTTAATATTTAAGAAATTTACTAGGCAGAAAAAAAAGGCGTAGAAAACCCGTGGTAGCTAGTTATTACACTCTCTATTTTAAAATTTGACGTTGGGTGATGTCTTGAACGCTTTATAAGCGCGTTTCAGCTTATGTAGGTAAAAACCAGAAATTTTATAAAGACATACGGTGCACATAGTGCAAAAAATTAAACAATAGTACGCCAAATACAAGTTTTCTTGTCATTTTAATCTGCTGCAGAGATTGCGAAGTTAAATAAAATAGCTTCACTTTCATAATAAGAGGACTGGCGAGGTTTGTCAAGGAATTTTTATACAAGAGATCTATTGAAATGCCCCTGTAAAATTATACTATTAATTAGTGCACTGTAAATTTAAAATTATAGATATGTTAAGCAGATTGGTAATTTTGCTATTAGTTTTTATACTTCCTTTTTCTTCATACTCATACCAGTTTAGAACCAAAGCAAAGCAAGCAGTAGTCTTAGATTTAGCTTCAGACTCGCTTATTTTTGACCATAATTCCGATGAAAAAATGGCCCCATCTTCAATGAGTAAGTTAATGACTTTATATATAGCCTTCGATTATCTAAAAGCTGGAATAATAAATATGGAGGATAAATTTCGAGTAAGCAGAAAAGCGTGGGAAAGAAAAGGCTCTTCTATGTTTTTAAAAGAAGGTCAATCCGTTACGGTGAGGGAATTACTCGAAGGAATTACAATAGTCTCAGGTAATGATGCCTGCATAACACTAGCCGAAGGTATTGCAGGATCAGAAGAGAATTTTGTGGCTGAAATGAATGAGGTTGCACAAAATTTGAACCTGAATGACAGTCATTTTGTCAACTCAAGCGGGTGGCCAGATGGAGATCATTTTATGAGCGCAAAAGACTTGGTAATGCTGGCAAAAAGGATTTTCACTGATTTTCCTGAATATTACGATTTATTTTCTGAACAATATTTGACATATAACGAAATTGCACAAAAGAATAAAAATCTTCTACTTTTTCACGACATTGGGGTTGACGGTTTAAAAACCGGTTATACGAATGCTGGTGGTTATGGCATTGTAGCATCTGCAAAACGAAATGATAGGAGAATTTTTGCTGTCGTAAATGGTTTAGACACTGAGAAAGGGCGAATAGAAGAAGCAAAAAGACTGATACAATACTCCTTAAATCATTTTAATACTAAGAAAATATTTGCTAAAGACAGTGTAGTTGAGGAAGTAAATGTTCTCTATGGAAAAGATAAAAAAGTGCCTATTACAGTTGCAAACGATGTTGCCATAACTTACAACCGCAAATTGCACGACCAAATTAAGGTGCGTATTGAATATAAAGATATGATACCTGCACCCATTAAAAAAGGTCAAGAAGTGGGCAAAGTTTTTGTAGAAATACCAGGTATTGAGCAACAAACTACACCTCTTTATGCAGCAAATGACGTACAGGAATTGAATTTCATAGAAAAGTTTTTTAGAATGTTATTTTAAGTTTAATATATTGGCTTTCAAAGCAATTTCGAAAGAGAGATCTATTGCACTTTAGCATAGCCTTAGCTAACAATTTCTGTTACAATACAAGATTGAAATGTTACGAAAATGTGCTGGTTATATTTGTTGCTGTCTAGTATCCTAGAGATACTGTGGGCTGTAACGTTAAAGTTTAGTAACAGTTTTACTAAAGTTGTGCCTTTGATTGCAACATTGGTAATTATGATCATTAGCATTTACTTTTTATCTCTTGCAGCATGCTTTCTACCTATTAGAGTATGCTATGCAGTTTCCTCTGGGATATGCACAATTGGAATAACTATAATTGGTGCAACCGCTTTCACAGAGAATATTAATTTATCTCAAGTTTTATGTATCATTTTAATTGTAATAGGAACCATAGGGCTGAAGCTCTCTATTTAAACCTAAAAATTTATGCATGAATTGGATATATTTACTCTTATCGTCACTAATTGAAGTGTTCTGGGTCATAACACTTAAGCATAGTTGTGGATTTACTCATCTCGTACCATCAATAATTAGCATATTCTCCATGGCTCTTAGTACGTATTTACTTTTGCTCGCTATACGTTCTATACCTATCGGAGTATGCTATGCAATTTGGACTGGAGTAGGTGCTATAGGAGCTTCGATACTTGGAGTTTACCTATTTAATGAACCAGTTAATTTATTCGAAGTAATATGCTTTATTTTAGTTACATTCGGGATTATAGGATTAAAATTGTTTGATACTGCAAAACAAAATTAGGAGATACTTCCTGCCCATTTACGTTTTGCGCTTCTTTCGTTTCATCCATTTTAGTACTAGGTTTTAATATGCTATATGTAATACCACCAACTGCTAGCGCTGCTATTGTAACTGCAGCTACTGCTATCATTATGGGCATCAATTCAACTGCAACTGTTCCGGTTACAAAAAGTGCCACTGCTACAGCAGTACCTAACAATGCGGTTGCACCACCGGCAGAAATACTTTTATTAAGTGCTTGCTGCTTCAGTTGTTTTTCTTCTGCTTCTTTCAGAAGCTTCTTTATAAAGTCACGTTCAGCTAAATCTCTCGGAGTTTTACCATCTTTATTCTTTAATAAAGGATCTGCACCATTTGCTATGAGAATTTTTACTACTTCTGTACGGCCATTTGGGGCAGCCAAATGTAAAGGAGTCCGCCCATTCTTCCCTTTTGCATTAACATCAGCCTCTTTTGCTAATAGAGCGTCAACTATCTCTTTATGGCCATTTGGGGCAGCAAAGTGTAAAGGAATCCACCCATCCTTCCCTTTTGCATTAACATTAATTCCTTCTACTTTTAATAAGGCACCTGCCACATTTCCTAGATTACCACAAGTAACTAAGTGTAACAATGCGCATTGAATATTTCCGACTTGAAACAGGTAATTTACATCAAAATCAGTTTTCTCCCATTCCTCATATGCACTTGAATCTATTACTTTTAACTTCTCCTTTACTTTTTCAATTACATTATCTTTACTTAAATCTGCTTCATTATCGATTGCACTTAATATTTCTTTCCACTGCTCATATTTCATTGTCATAACTCTACCTCAAATAATATTTTAATTATTACATATTACAGAAAAAAAGTCAACCCTACCTAATTCTTATTAGCGAGCACACTAACTATGAAACAGTCTATGTTACCATCAAAAACGGAATTTGTATTCCCCATTTCATATCCGGTTCTTAAATCCTTCACCATTTGATATGGATGCATAACGTACGATCTGATCTGATTACCCCAGCCTATATCGCATTTTTTACCATATTCTTCAGCCATCTTTTGTTCTTTCTTTTCCAGTTCAATTTGGTATAAACGGCCTTTAAGTAATTTTAACGCCTCATCTTTATTTCTGTGTTGAGAACGACCATTTTGGCATTGAACTACAACACCAGTTGGAATATGCGTAATGCGTACCGCACTTTCAGTCTTGTTCACGTGCTGACCGCCTGCTCCAGAAGCTCGGTAGGTGTTGATCTTTAGATCCTTTTCATCCACAGCAATATCCATTGAATCTTCGATCACTGGAGTTACTCCTACACTTGCAAAACTGGTATGACGTTTACCATTTGCATCAAACGGCGATATTCTAACCAGCCTGTGAATTCCACTTTCACTTTTTGCCCACCCGTAAGCTTTTTCTCCAACGATTTTTATCATTGCAGACTTTATACCAACCGACTCTCCTTCTAATTTTTCTATAACTTCAACTTTAAAGTTGTGATAAATTTCTGCCCATCTTACATACATGCGCATGAGCATCTCAGCCCAATCATTGCTCTCTGTTCCGCCAGCTCCTGAGTGGATTTCTAAAAAACAATTATTATTATCTGCTTCACCAGTAAATAAGGATTCTGTCTCTTTAAGTTTGATTAATTTCTCTAGCTTAGCTAATTCACTTTCAACTTCAGAGAAAAATTCTTCATCATTCTCATCAATAGCAGACTTCATTAAGCTAATGGCATCGTTGTAATCGCTTTCCAGCTTTAAAAACAACTCTATGTCATTCTTAATTTTAGAACGTTCTTTTAAAATTTCTTGTGCCTTTTGATTGTCTTGCCACAGATTATCATTCGACGCCTGGGAATCCAGCTCTTCAAGACGCAACTTTAATTCTTCTATGTCAAAGACACCTCCTTATAAGAGAAATACTTTTATTTAAACCTTGAAAGTATTCGAAAATTTCTGAATAAGTTTTCATTATACTTTAGATTTTAATATATTTACTATTACTAATAATAACAGCAAACAAAATAGAAATTTAACCATATGATAGTTAATTCAAAATAATTTCATTATACTTTAATGTTTAAGGAAATCAAGTGTGTGTATTTATTAAAAAATAAGGTAAAGTAATGAATATTAAAATAAGTTCTCATTATGGTTTAGACAAAAAGGCTATTGATGACTTAATAGAGTCACTTGATAACGAGGAGCTAGAAAATGTTCGTAATATTGTAAAAACGATAGATAGCGTTCAGTTAGCTTATTTTTTATCTACTTCAATCAGTGATCACAGGGAGAAATTAGTTAATATCCTCGATCAACATTTGTTAAGTGATGCCCTAGTGCATGTAGTGCCAGATTTACAAAGAGAGATCATAGAAACATTGGGAATAGAAAATACAGCAAAGTTACTAATGCTCCTTGATGTAGAAGATGTAGTAACCATAGTGAAAGATTTGGATAGAAAGTCTATAGAAAACATACTTAACTACTTACCCAATGCAACTCAAAAATTAGTAGAGGAGTTGCTATCATACCCAGAAGAAAGTGCAGGAAGGCTGATACATAAAGATATGGTTATAGCTCCATATTATTGGACAATAAATCAACTGACAGAATTTGTGTGCAACTATAAAAAAATACCAGAAAGATTTCACCAGATATTCATTATCAACTCAAAATTAGAGCCTATAGGCAGTGTTAATTTAAATAAGGTAATATCTCACTCAGGAGACACAATAATAAAAGAGATAATGGATCATGAAATAAAGATCATTAAAACTGGAGTAGACCAAGAGGAAGTAGCAAGAATATTTAAAGATTACTCTCTATTATCGGCTCCGGTAGTAAATAAGAATGGTAAAATTATTGGTGTGATCTTAATTGAAGATGTGATAAAAGTTGTTCAACAAGAAACAGAAGAGGATGTACTCAAAATAAGCGGTGTATCTTCTAAAGCCGATATAAATGCCCCTATACATAAAACTATAATTAAAAGGCTACCTTGGTTACTGTTTAACCTCTTAGCTGCAACAATGTGTTCCATAGTAGTTGGCTTTTTCGATGATGTAATAAAAAGTTTTATAGTACTACCAATAATCATGCCGATAATTGCATCAATGAGCGGAAATGCAGGATCCCAAACAGTAACGCTAACCATCCGGGCAATCGCAACAAAATATCTAACTGAGCAAAATGCAAAAAGAGTACTGATGAAAGAATTTTTAATAGGTCTTATAAACGGGGTAATTTTATCTACCATTTCACTCGTAGTATTAGCAATAAGATTTCACAATTTCAAAGTGGAGATGATTTTTGTGGTCTCCATGATTATGATGTCAATTATTGCAACGTTCATCGGAACTTTCATTCCTATAATACTTCACCGTTTAAAGTCTGACCCTGCAGTTTCTTCTTCAATTCTAACATCGGCAACAACTGATATTCTCTCAGCTCTTATATTTCTTGGTTTAGCTACGATCTTTTTATTAAATAGCTAATACTATCTATAGCTATACCGCCGCGGTATCTCGGCATAGATTCCGCTAACAAGTAGCGGAATGACGGTTTTTCAAATTGTCGTAAGTCAGTTTAGCTATAATATCAAGTTTCACCAACTATTTCCTTCTATTAAATAAGAATAAATTACCTATACAAAAATAGATTGGCAATATTTCAAGTCTACCAAGCAGCATCAAAAACGACAAAAATAATTTTACTTCATTACTGAAAGAAGAATAGTTACCTGAAGGGCCTATTAAATTACTAAATCCCGGGCCAGAATTTGTAAGCGTTGCAGAGACTGAGCTGATGCTAGTTATAAAGTCTGCATTGCTTAAGTAAGACATCACTATTGATGAAATGGTAAACGTTAACATGAAAATTGCAAAAAATATAAAGACAGAGTGAACTTCATCATTCTCCAGGGTTTTTCCGTTGAATTTTACCATATTACCTGCACCTGGGTTTAATAAAAGGCGAAAGTGATTTCCTATAGACTTTAGAAAAATGATCAAACGAAAGATTTTGATGCCACCACTTGAAGAACCACTACATCCACCAACAAAGGTTAGAAAAAAAGCTAAGACTGAAATGAAGCTCCAATCTATATGATTACAGATTGCATAACCAGTTGACGTAATCAAGGAGGTGATGGTAAATATGCTGCATCTAAATGATAATGACACTCCTAAATCAACATTTTGATACAACCAAAAACAAGCAAATAAAGATGAAACAATAGCTACCCTTACAAAGTAAGAAACCTGTTCATCATGGCAAATGTCTAACCGTCTTATAATTTTTAAATAGCTAAGAAAAGGCAGAGAACCCAAAATCATAAAAATGATCGTTATGACTTCTAACATAGGGTTATTATAGTGCCCTATAGAATCATTATAGTTAGCAAATCCACCAGTCGATACAGCGGACATTCCGTGACATATTGCATCAAACAGTGGCATACCAGCCAGATAATAGGAAAATATACATAACAAAATTAGGCCATAATATATTGCTGTAATATGAATTACTACGCTTCGCGTGTTCGGCAACTTCCTTTTTGTAGCATCTGAATATTCAGAATAAAGTAAATTATTTAGGCTGAGAATCTTAAACATAGGAAAAACTGCAATTCCTAAAGTGATTACACCAAAACCCCCTATGCCATGTAGCATTGCTCTCCATAGCAGTATTCCTGGAGATTGTTTTTCAATATCATTAAATATAGTTGCCCCTGTGGTTGTGATGCCAGATATCGTTTCAAATAATGCATCAACATAGCTCAGATTATCAAAATAGAAAGGAATAGCTGCAAACAAAGACAAGGCAATCCAGGTGCAACTAGTAATCGCAAAAATTGCCGGCATGCCATTTAATTTACCGAGTAAAATAAAAATTACGCCAGATGTGCAGGTAATTATGAATCCAGCGAGAAAATTTTTCCATTCGTAGCTGAGACATTTATTAATAATAGCAGGAATAAGCATTGCTAAGCTAAACAGCAATAGGAATATTCCCACAATAAATACAATTGAACGTAAGCGTTCCATAGAGTTACTTTTTAGCTATACAAAACCATAAAAGCTATTCTAACGTCAAGCACTTTGTTGGCCTTTATTAACAGTTATTAACAATATACTTGACTTACTTGTAAATATGTGTGATAATTAAGATTATTATAAAAAATAGAGGTAAAATATGAACAGTTTTCAGCAATATACAACGCATTAAAGTCCATAAGTTCTGACGAAAGTCTGAATCAGGATAACGTAATTGGAGCAATAAAAAGTCAATTACCATCAGATTCAGATGCATGTAAAGAGTGGGAAAAAGGGGAATTTAGTTTAGATCATGTGTTTACTACTGTTAATGATTACGGAGCAGAATCTAAACACACATTATTAACGGTTGCTTTTAACCGTGCAGATTCAAAGGTGGCAAATTTTCTAATAAAAGTAGGGGCTAATGTTAATGCAGTGGGTGAAGATGGATTGACTCCATTGATTATTGCTATTGAAAAGAAATTTGATAATCCTACTAATAAAGCTTTAGTAGATCTTCTAATAGGAAAGGCTGATGTTAACGCAGCAGGTGCAGATGGAATGACTCCAATATCTAAGGCTGTTGAACGTGGCGATTTAGAGACATTCGAAGCTCTAAAGAAAAAAGGGGCTAATGTTAACATACAGGTATATGGAATGACTCTATTAAAGTGGGCTGAGGATCATCAATCCGATTCACAGATAAAGAAAGAAGACATGGAAGAGATAATAAATACTCTTTCAAAAGAAAAGGAACAAAACAGTGAGTCTACTGACAAACAAACCCTAGAAAAGAACGATACAACCTTCTGGAGTGAGCACAAGAGGAAGATTGCTCTAGGTGCCACTGTCGTATGCACAGCTGGTGCTGTTGCAGCCTATGTGCTAGCGTATCCTGCAGTTGCACTGGCTTTAGCAGTTTTGGCAGCAGTTATATTAATGGGTGCTGGTATTGCTAAGGTTTTAGAAGATCCAAGTGTAGAAGGATTATCTACATCAAAGGAACAAAGAGCGTAGCATTAATCAATATAATGTGATATATAGTAAACGATGTCATTCCAGTCTGGAATTCAGGAAACTTTAGCAAGCAAACTGATTTGGTGAGTATAAAAAATGGAAACCTGGATCCCAGTGTCACGCACTGGGATAACAGAAAAAGGAGGGATGACAAGGAGAAGGAAGTGTTGCCGTCACGTTATATCATAAACTTTTGCTGAAGCTTTCTTTATATCTTCACTTGAAAGTGGGATTAGACCAAGCCTAGATAGGTACCCACCTTCAATACCGGTCGAATCTATAATTTCTTTTATGAATTCTCTTAATCCATCAACAGTATCCAGGTGTTCTTTCTTTATATAAAGGTATAGAGGTCTTGCTAATATATATTTTCCCGATGATATATTTTCGTAAGTTGGCTCAATTCCTGCAATTGTGCTCCCTTGTATTTTATCTTGATTCCTCATTAAAAAGCTAAAACTAAATATCCCTAAAGCGTTCTTATTACTTTTCAATTTTTGTATTATTATGTTTTCATTAATTCCAACTTCTATATACCTTCCGTCATCCCTTATATTACCACATGCTTTCTTTCTTTCTTCCTGATCTTTATAATTCTCTTTGAAAATTCTCGAGTTCATGCATGAATATTGATTGAGCATAATAGAATTAACCAAAGTTTCGTATGTGCCTGTATTTTGATGTGGACCATAAATTTCAATTTCTGTTTTTGGTAAGGCTTGATTTACATCAGACCAAAACTTCTTATTATTTTTTACTAATTTATCATTTTCTTGAGAATATGCAGATAAAGTTTCAAATAAGTCCTTCTTTGTGAAATCAAATCTATGGCTTTGATTTGAATTTGCAATGACAATTCCATCATAGCCAATGATGATCTCTATCACTTCATTAATTTTATTTCTTTTACATAGTTCTCTTTCTACTTCCTTCATAGGACGAGATGAAGTGGTGATGTCTGGTGTGTCTTCCCCTATTCCTGAGCAAAACATTTTGAACCCTGATCCACTTCCTATCGATTCCACAACTGGAGTCTTAAAAGAGAATACACGATTGAACTCCTCGGCTACAAATGAGATAAAAGGAAAAACGGTTGAAGATCCAACAATTCTGATGTATTTCCTGGCATCAGCATTTGACAGCGGCGTGAATAATACGAATACAAAAATCAGGAAAAAGTTTCTAAGCATTATTTTTAGTTAAGAACATAAATCTAATTATTGTAATAAAAAATCAAACTGAAAAGCTTTAATTGCATGACAAAAGCTACAGTTTACATTTAAATTTTATTTTATATTATTGTAAGTATTATATAACTTCAAGGAACAGTTATGGCAGTTATGCCAGATAAATGGATAAGAGAAAAAGCTGAAAATTTTGGAATGATAGAGCCTTTTGTGGATCACAAAAGCAGTAAAGGTGTCATATCTTTCGGACTATCGTCTTATGGGTATGATGCAAGAGTGGATAATAAATTTAAAATTTTTACTAACGTTAATTCAGCCATCGTGGACCCTAAAAATTTCTCTGAGAATAGTTTTATAGATAAAGAAACAGACGTATGCATAATTCCACCAAATAGCTTTGTGCTTGCAAGCACAGTGGAATATTTTCGTATACCAAGAAATGTACTGGTCATTTGTGTTGGTAAATCAACTTACGCAAGGTGTGGAATTATAGTAAACGTTACTCCCTTAGAACCTGGATGGGAAGGTCATGTCACACTCGAATTCTCAAACACCACCCCACTTCCTGCAAAAATTTACGCTAATGAAGGCGCATGCCAATTCGTATTTTTAAGCGGCGAAAGTGAGTGTGAAAAATCATATGATGATATGAAAGGAAAATATATGAATCAGCACGGTATCACTTTGCCGCTGGTAAAGTGATTACTTTAGGTAAAGCAAGATATTGTGCTATTGTACTGAAGATTACTAAGATGAGTTTTAACTAATTTGTCGCATTCTTTATCACCTAAAACTGCACGTGCAGAGTGGTTTTTAAATGACTCTACATAGCTTGAAAAGAAATTTGTAGAAGGAGGATTACTTAAAGCTTCTGCAACTTCTTTTCTTTCTTTATCATTAGAAAGCTGATTAAATAGTTCTTCTCCCTTTTTTTGCAGCTCATTTTCAAATTCCTGCTTTATAGTATTCTTATCTGCTTTTTGCAAGAAGGAAAACTCTTCAAAAGTGTACAAGGAAGAGACAATACTGTTGAAGGTACCAGTAAAACATGCACTTGAACCACGACCACCACGCACTCCGTATTCTGTTTGCGATTCTACTAAATGTTTAACCAGTTGATATTTTCTCTGTAATATGCGGGTATTAATATCTATATTATAATCAGCATTTGCTCTAGTTTGATCGTTGCAAGCCTTCCAAGCTAAATTTAAAACTTGCTTCAATGTTAACCCGCTTCCACTATGTGTACTAGGGTTATTTTTCATACGCTCCAAGCACTCAAGTGCATGTTTTTTCTCATCTTCTGTAAGTTGATCTTTATCTGCAGCTTTTTGTGTGCCATTTGCTATGCACTCTAACTGATCAATAAATCCTTCTATTTCCTCTATAAACTTATCATCAACATCAGGCTCGCTATAGTTTTCTTTTAGCTTTTGAACGTTAATATTAATTGCATCATTTACATCAGTATCATGCGTTGTTTGTGGGATACGTGCTGCCTCCATAAATGCTTCAGCTCTTTGCTCTAACCATTCCGGCATTTTGCCTCCTGCAAAAAGATATAGCTTAATCAATACCTTGGCGATTAAGAAAAACACCAGGAGAGAAATAACAAATATTATCAAAAGTACTGCAGATAAACCTATGATTAGCCACCTTACAGGAGCTAGCAGAATTTCTTTTGCTTTTTTTAATTTTGACGGTCTTTGTATGTTGTCTGGTGTATTTACTACTGTTGGCATAATTAGTTCAAGTTTATATCAATATTATTAATGTACTATATTTTTTCTTATTTTGTCAACTCAAATTTCTACTTCCACACTTTTTCATTGTTGCTTACAATAATTATAGCTACACGATTTACTCATGTATTTTTCTTAATTAAAAACTTCAATTATTCATTACAAGTTATTGAATTTCTTGTCAAATTAATTATCATTCCAGTGCTTGGCACTGGAATCCAGAAATAAAAAGGAGGATTATCATGTCTACAATAATTTTATCATCAATTTTTGGTCAAGCAGGCAGCATTTTTGGGCCAATTGGCCAGATTATCGGCTCAGAACTCGGTGCTCTTCTTGGTGCGCAGCTTGATGGTGCGATGTTTAGCCTTGATGCTGAGCAGAAAGTAACGCATGGTGCGAGACTAAAAAATCTGCAAGTTCAAACCTCAACCTATGGAAGGACGATACCAATTATCAATAGACCTGCTGCGAATCAAGCGATAAAAAAAAGGAAAGGAGGGTGACTAAAATCAAGGTTAACTAAAAGGCGTGCTTAAGATTTACAATACCAGCAATAATATTGAACCTCAGGTTATATTTTTTCTGAAAATTGCGATAAACATTCGACATAATCTTAAATATCTTTATCTCTCGGATCTTGTTTTCTACTCTCATTCTAAATGATGCTAATCTTCTATTATACTCTGGAGTTAATGGCTTTTTACGATACTTTTTATATGGAATTATAACATTGCTTTGCAATTTTTGCCAACCTTGATATCCAGAATCGGCATGTTTTATGCTATCAAGTGGTAAATATTTTTCTTGTTTCCTTATGCGGAAATCACTAATTCTACCACGGTATGACTTTGACACTGATAAAATTCTTCCTCCTTCTTCGATAATAATCTCAGTTTTCATAGTGTTGGTTCTTTTTTTTCCTGAATATGATTTCTTCCGTTTTTTACTATCTTCTGGTCTCTGTATTTGCTGTTCTGTAACATCAGCCAAAATCTTCAGTATTTTTTCTGGCGTCATACTTCTATCTTTTGTTATAGTCACTTTTTTGGCGAGTAATGGCTCTATTCTCTTAAGTAACCTACATACATTTGCGTTGTGTACATTGAATAGGCATCCTAAAAATCTATGTGTTATGTAAGTGCGATAGTACAAAATTACGCAAAACAACTTATCTTCCAGAGTTGGTAGTTTTGATCTTCTACCATGACACTTTTTCTGTTTTTCCCATCCAGACCTCACTTTTTCCACTACTTTTTCGAACTCCTCTATAGTTAAACCTGTTATATTACGAAAGTTTCTTGGGTGTTTTTTCATATTATAGTAACTAAAGCTCATTTTTTTTCCTTACTTGATCTGCTTATTCTTCTTCTACCTCTCTCACATCATTTTTTCAATCACCTTTTTCAGCAGGTCTCATGATATTCAAACGGAGAGGTAAGCTTTCTTGCGCAGAGAACGGCAATCGAAGGAACGCTAAAGAAGTGGCAAAATTCAGAAATGGTGGAGAAAATGTTTCTCTGGGCATGGGATGCAAGACCATTTCCTTATTTTCCCAATTTATGTGATATGTGGGCTGATTGCCATAACTGGCAGACAGGCCATTGGATTCAGGGAAAGCTTTCACAGCTTAGTATTTCTGATGTTTTATCGGATCTATTACAAAAAGCAGGTTTAAAAAGCGATCAGTTCGATACAAGCAACGTCAAAGGGTTATTGTCTGAATATGTGATAAACGACCAGCAACCCGTACGTTCAATTATTAAAATGCTGCAAAGTTGCTATTTTTTTGATGTGGTTGAACAGGACTCTAAACTGAAATTTGTCCAAAAGGGCAGGGGAGTTACAACTGTAATGCCAATTGGTGAAACGGTTTTCAGTAACAATTCAAAACTTGTTAATATTAGTCAACTGGATTTAAACAATAAAGTTAACGTCGTTTATTTTAATCGCAATTTTGGCTATCCAATTGATGTTAAATATGCTGAGTTGCCAAAGCAAGGCACTGCTATAACAGTTGAAATACCGCTCATTATGGAGGAGGGAGAGGCGCAAAATATAGCTGAGGTTTTACTTTATTCTTCGTGGCAAGAGAGAAATATATACAATTTCAAGCTGCCGATAAAATATGCGTGGCTTGTGCCAAGTGATGTAATAACGATTTTAGACGGTGAGAAAAAGCATACGGTGAGAATTATAAAAACAAAATTTGAAAGCATGGCCATTCAAGTAATTGGCGTTGGTTATGACAGCTCCATATATAAGCTTTCTTTTCTTTCAACAAGGTCACTTATGCTGAAGGAATACCCTCCTTCTCACATCAGTAAAACCATCATAGAAATGATAGATTTACCGCACATTAAAGATAATATTGCAAGCTTTACTTTAACTGGCGAAGAGGAGAATTGGAGGGGAGCAACACTCTTTATTTCGTACAACGATAAGGATTATAAGCCTATCGCAAGCACAAATAAACAATCTACTTACGGATATGTAATGGAATCTACCGATGAGGGGCTTGTAATAGTATTACGTTTTGGTAAGCTGTCAAGCATGAGCCCAATTGCAAACTCAAATTTAGCACTAGTTGGAAAAGAGGTAATAAAATTCCAGAATGCTGAACTCATAGATAAAAATAAATACAAATTGAGTGATCTTACCAGAGGACAAAAAGGCACTAAAGATGCCACAGGTGAAAAATTTGTTCTACTTGATGATTCAATAATATCTTTCGAAGTGCAAAGAGGAAAAAAGTTTTACCTAAAAGCAGTCACTTACGGTGATTCATTGGATAACACGGAGGCGAAGGTCCTGAATAATTGATGCTCAGTATTTAAACTTAAACTTAAATAATTGAAGACAAGATATTGAAATTCCTGCTTTTATAGCTTTACTAAAAACATGTAGCTGATATCTTCACTCATTTTCTAAGAAAATAAAGCAAAAAGATTTTTTTAGAGAGATTCATAATCCACTGACTTTATTGTTCGATATTAAAATTATTGCATTTTCGTTAAATATATGTATAGTTTAAGTATGCATTTTAATTTTGAGGTATAGTGTGGTAAGCTTTATAGAAAACGAATTTGAGGTAATATTACAGGAGTTAGAGCGTAACTCAAATATATACAGCAACGATATAGTTACAACGATAGCAGATGAATTACAAGAGTATAACTCAAGAAGGTCAAGTGAAATCAATGGATGCTGTGAATCTATTCACCATAGAATGCAGCTGCTGAATTACGACCACAATAGAGAGATACAGTCATTAAGTGAAGATTACAACAGGAAGATAAATTTGTTACACCAGTCCGATAGTGAGTTATTAAAGAGACTATACAGTGATGGTAAATTCAATGATAAACCGGAATACAATGCACCGGACTATGATTAGGAGTATACGAAATATAAGAATAGTTTGAAAGATAGTGAAGTAAGGTTTGATAGAGAATTGGAGAAATATGAGAATGAGCTCAAAAAATTAGAACAGGAACGTTATAGTATAAAACACGTGATGCATGAATATGATCAGTGGAAAAAATGCGGGTTTGATGTAAATTATGTTTTTAAAGACAGCTCAAAAGAATTTACGTTATTACACTTTGCTGCGAATTTTGGAGATACAAATGTTACAAAATTGCTGTTAGAGGAAGGAGCAAATATTGATATAAAAGATCAAAACAAAAATACTCCCCTGCACTTAGCTGCTTCCAATGGTCATACAGATATAGTAAAACTTCTAATGGAAAAAGAACCAGACCTTAGTGTAGTGAATAAAGAAGGAAATACTTCTCTGCACTTAGCTGCTTCTAATGGTCATACAGACATAGTAAAGCTTTTAGTGGAAAAAGGTTCAGATTTGAGTGCGGTAAATAAGGATGGAGGTACTCCTTTACAGATAGCTTTCTATAATAATCATACAGAAATAGTTAAGTACCTAATGGAAAAAGAGCCAAGAATGAAAGAAGTCTTAGAGCATTTAGTGAGATGTGTAGTAGAAAGCAAAACGCATAAGTTACTAAAAGGTAGTACTCCTTTACATCTAGCTGCTGTTTATGACTGTACAGAAATAGTAGAATCTTTACTGGAAAAAGGGAAAAATCCTTTATCGAAGGATATTGATGGTAAAACTCCAAGAGAGTTAGCTACAGACAAAAATTTGGTACAGATTTTTAGGGTTGCAGAAATAAAACAACAAGAATATGATGCGACCAAGTGGGGTATTGTTAGTGGTGGATCAACAGCAGCACTTGGTGCAACTGTAGCGGCAACGCTCTTTGCAACAGTATTTACAGTTGGATTTCTGCCTATAGTGGGAGCAGTTGCTGCAATTACAACATCTGCGTTAGCAATTGGTGGAGCTACATATATGGTTTTGAAGCCCAATACTGAGTAAACTCCTTTTCTCGAATAGCTACCCTTAATTTCAGTAGTTAAATTAATATACTAATGAAAAAAATATATTATAATTAAGTATATTTAATCCAGTAAATCATTAAGTGAAAATAGCTCTTTCGCAAAATATCATCTCTCTTATTATGATATTGTCTGTAGCAATTGTCGATATGGCAACTGACCTATACTCAGTTGCACTACCAAGCATTGCCAATTATTTTAAAGTAGAAGGCAGTGTAGTGCAGCTTACAATTAGCTTGAATCTAGTTGGATTTGCAGTATCTGGATTAATTTATGGGCCATTGTCAGACCATTATGGTAGGCGTCCAATGATGCTGATTGGTATGACAATTTTTACTTTGGCAAGTGTCATGTGTTATATAGCCGACAGTATTATGCTCTTGATACTAATTCGCTTCATACAAGGAGCAGGGGCTGGTGTTGCAGGTGTTGTTGGGTATGCAGCAATAAGGGATATGTACTCGGGTAGTGAATACTCGAGAGTAATTTCAAAGTTAAATATGGTAGTGGCACTCTCACCTGGAATAGCTCCAGTGGTGGGCAGTTATATAATTTCACATGGGTACAGTTGGAAATTTTTGTTTTTTATTATGTCACTTGTGGCAATTCCTATGCTTATTTTTATTTACTTTAAGTTACAAGAAACACTCACTGTGAATAAAAATGAAACCAGTATAACTACTAATATCTTCAAACAATATATATCAATATTTAGAAATTATCGTTTCCTTGGGTTTTCAGCCATTCATGGATTAACTTTCATGTGGCTTTGGGCATACGTTGCTAACTATCCTTTCATATTTGAATCGATGGGCATTAAAGTACAGTATTTTGGCTACCTCATATCGATCATAGTTATATTTTACATAATTGGAACTTTAATTAATAGAAGGTATGTACTAAAAGTAGGGGTGAGCAAAATGCTAATAATAGGTTTGGTGTTACCGATAATATCCGATAGTTTATTGGTATATTTTTATTTCGCGGACAAGTTAAATATATTAATTCTTCAAGTTGCCTGGATTCCAGCCAATATTGGGCTTGCATTAATAATAAGTAATAACGTAACTTCTGCTTTAGAAACGATCAAAGGTATAGGGCTTGGTAGTGCAGTCCTCTCATTCTGCAATATGATGTTTGGGGCTATTGGAATATATATAGTAGGAAAATTTTTTCGCTATGGTATTTTACCAAATTTACTATTAACAATAGCATGCTCTACAATTGCGATTCTTATGTACAGCCTGCTCAAATGTACTGAAAAACACGGGCATTATTTGCGTGATCCAGGAACATAGAGTTCATGGGTTATTAATGATTTTGCCGTGATAATATAATTTTACAGGAGGTGTGGGGTGTTAATTATTAAAGAACAAGGAATAGACTACTATAGACCTGCTGCGAATCAAGCGATAAAAAAAAGGAAAGGAGGGTGACTAAAATCAAGGTTAACTAAAAGGCGTGCTTAAGATTTACAATACCAGCAATAATATTGAACCTCAGGTTATATTTTTTCTGAAAATTGCGATAAACATTCGACATAATCTTAAATATCTTTATCTCTCGGATCTTGTTTTCTACTCTCATTCTAAATGATGCTAATCTTCTATTATGCTCTGGAGTTAATGGCTTTTTACGATACTTTTTATATGGAATTATAACATTGCTTTGCAATTTTTGCCAACCTTGATATCCAGAATCGGCATGTTTTATGCTATCAAGTGGTAAATATTTTTCTTGTTTCCTTATGCGGAAATCACTAATTCTACCACGGTATGACTTTGACACTGATAAAATTCTTCCTCCTTCTTCGATAATAATCTCAGTTTTCATAGTGTTGGTTCTTTTTTTTCCTGAATATGATTTCTTCCGTTTTTTACTATCTTCTGGTCTCTGTATTTGCTGTTCTGTAACATCAGCCAAAATCTTCAGTATTTTTTCTGGCGTCATACTTCTATCTTTTGTTATAGTCACTTTTTTGGCGAGTAATGGCTCTATTCTCTTAAGTAACCTACATACATTTGCGTTGTGTACATTGAATAGGCATCCTAAAAATCTATGTGTTATGTAAGTGCGATAGTACAAAATTACGCAAAACAACTTATCTTCCAGAGTTGGTAGTTTTGATCTTCTACCATGACACTTTTTCTGTTTTTCCCATCCAGACCTCACTTTTTCCACTACTTTTTCGAACTCCTCTATAGTTAAACCTGTTATATTACGAAAGTTTCTTGGGTATTTTTTCATATTATAGTAACTAAAGCTCATTTTTTTTCCTTACTTGATCTGCTTATTCTTCTTCTACCTCTCTCACATCATTTTTTCAATCACCTTTTTCAGCAGGTCTTAGGTTCTGTGGGCAAAAATGTAATAGGAGAGAAGATGAACATATTTATAAAACGTCCATAATTGAATATTTTTTTGTCAAATCAGGAATTTTAGCGTATTTTGCCTTGTTTTGGCGAAAGACCTTCATGAAACTTTGCCCATTTGGCTTCTCTAAAGATTTCGTTTACAGAATCTAGTAACTCAGCTATGCAGAATGAAAAAAGTTTGTATGGTATACAAATATAGTGTGTTTTTTTATAATTATTTTCTATAATGCGTAAACCTTTGGTCCAAGCTGTAAATGCTACCATAGGCATTAAAAGTTAATTAACAAACTGCAATGTATAATAAAATAAAGAAACTTGTAAGATTTTGATCTTACAGATTATAAACTTGTCATAAAGTTTAATAGTGTCTGTTACTGCTTTTAGGTGTGAGGCTAGAGGGTTATTAGCAGTAACAGACACTATTAAACTTATTATAGAATTTACTTAAAGTAAATACTTAATTTAAAATATTATAATATTTTTACTTACAATAGATTTATGTAAATGCTTTTTTACTCAAGTTAGTATTGTACTATTATACTTGTTGAATGCTAAAAAATTATTAACCATCACTAATCTCTATTTGCATAGTAAGTTTATATATACTATTATACAGTATATCATTTAGTTTTATAGCAAACAAACAAAAGATATGGTGAAGTTATTTGCACTATTGATAATATTTTACTCAAATATATCTGTTGCCTCTGCTCCTACTTCCTGGCAATTTGGATTTCCTGCTCCTGCAACTGAAGTAATGGAGGCTGTAGTTAGGTCACATTCGTTTGTAATGGTTGTGATGATTGCAATAATGCTTTTTGTGTGGGCGCTGCTTGCTTATGTAGTATTTCGCTTTCGTAAAAGCAAAGTGGCAAACGTAAGCCAAACTAACCACAATGTCCTTTTAGAAATTGTTTGGTTTGTTATACCAACGATTATTGTTGGTATATTAGCCTTTGAAAACGCTAAATTACTGAAGCTACAGGAAGAAATACCGAAAGCTGATATAACACTGAAAGTTATTGGCCATCAATGGTATTGGAGTTACCAATATCCAGAATATCAAGGTGTGTCATTTGATAGTTATATTAAGGGAAAAGAAGACTTTATCGAAGGAGATTTAAAGCTATTCTCTGTTGATAACAACATCGTTTTACCCATTAATACTAACGTTCGTTTACAAGTTACAGCAGGAGATGTGATACACAGCTGGGGAGTACCAGCTTTCGGTGTAAAAATTGATGCGATACCAGGTAGGCTGAATGAGGCGTGGTTTAATATCAAAAAGTCTGGTGTTTATTACGGGCAGTGCTATGAATTGTGTGGTCAAGGCCATGGATTTATGCCAATTGTTGTTGAAGCAGTAAGCAAAGAAGATTTTAATAAGTGGATTGAAAATAGAAAATTAGTGAGTTAAATTTGGAGTATAGATATGAGTGACGTACCAAAGGGCATAAAGCGTTGGTTGTTTTCCACTAATCATAAAGACATAGGAACACTGTACATTATTTTTTCCATATTAGCTGGAATTATTGGTGGATTGTTATCGGTGATTATTCGCACTCAACTAATGCACATTAATATACTTAACAATAATTATCAATTATATAACGTAATGGTTACAGGGCATGCGTTGATAATGGTGTTTTTTATGATAATGCCAGCCCTCATGGGAGGATTCGGTAACTGGTTTGTACCTCTCATGATTGGCGCACCAGATATGGCATTTCCTCGTATGAATAATTTAAGTTTTTGGTTGTTAGTGTCATCTTTTATTTTGCTCATTCTCTCAGTGTTTATTGGTGAAGGTCCAGGTACAGGTTGGACTTTATACCCACCTTTATCACAGGTAATGTCCCATCCAAGTGCAGGAGTTGACATTGCTATACTTGCACTTCATGTTGCTGGTATGTCGTCAATTGTTGGGGCGATCAACTTTATAGTTACTATATTTAACATGCGCATAAAAGGCATGTCATTAACTAAGATGCCACTGTTTGTTTGGTCTGTCTTGCTAACAGCATTTATGTTGATTGTTGCTTTACCAGTGCTTGCCGGTGCTATAACTATGCTTCTTACTGATCGCAATGTTGGTACTTCCTTTTTTGATCCTGCTGGTGGCGGAGATCCTGTGTTATTTCAACATCTATTTTGGTTTTTTGGTCATCCAGAAGTTTACGTAATTATTTTTCCTGCATTTGGCATCATAAGTCAGGTTGTATCAACTTTTTCTCACAGACCTGTATTTGGTTACATAGGGATGGTTTATGCAATGATAGGTATAGCAGTATTTGGCTTTATGGTTTGGGCTCATCATATGTTCACTGTCGGGCTTAGTGTTGACGCTGCTGCATTTTTTAGCACTACCACAATTTTTATCGGTGTTATAACTGGTGTAAAAGTCTTTAGCTGGATTGCAACTATGTGGGGTGGAGCAATTGAGTTTAAGACCCCTATGCTATTTGCACTAGGTTTTATTTTCATGTTTGTTGGCGGTGGCATAACGGGAATAATTCTTTCTCATGGTGGAATAGATAAGCTTCTGCATGATACCTACTATGTTGTTGCTCACTTCCATTATGTCATGTCACTTGCTGCATTATTTGGAGCTTTTGCTGGCTTTTATTATTGGATTGGTAAGATGTCGGGTAAACAATATAATGAGCGCTTAGGTCAAATCCACTTTTGGCTTACTTTTATTAGTACCAATATCACTTTTTTACCTCAACATTTCTTAGGATCAGCTGGCATGCCAAGGCGTATACCTGATTATCCTGATGCGTTTATCCCTTGGAATTATATATCCTCAATTGGCTCATATATGTCCTTTGTTTCAGTTATATTTTTTGTGTTTATAGTTATACATCTCTTTAAATGGGGCAAAAAAGCTGGAGATAATCCTTGGGAAGGTGACACCTTGGAATGGACGGTATCTTCACCACCACCTTTTCATACTTTCGAAAAGCCACCAGTGGTAAAATAGAATGTACACAAGTGTTTTGCTAAATGTTGAATCAACAATACTGGATTTTTGGCGTTTGCTGAAGCCAAGGATAATGTATCTTGTGGTATTTACTGCAGTTGCTGGTATGGTTACTGCACCAGGTAGTATGCACCCTTTTCTAGCACTAATATCTCTTATATGTGTTGCTCTTGGCTCAGGATCTGCAGGTGCTATAAATATGTGGTATGACAGAGACATAGATCTGCTCATGAAAAGGACAAAAAACCGCCCTATACCCTCAGGCAGAGTTCTTGCAGAAAGTGCGCTTGAATTTGGTATAACTCTTGGAATATTGTCAGTATTTATCATGGCAATAGCAGTAAACTATATTTCTGCTGCTTTGCTTGCAGTTAGCATATTATTTTACGTTTTCATATATACAATTTGGCTAAAAAGGCGTACTCCGCAGAATATCGTTATCGGTGGTGCAGCTGGTGCTTTTCCTCCAATGATTGGCTGGGCAGCTGTGACTAATTCTGTCAGTTGGGAAAGTTTCATTTTATTTTTAGTAATTTTTATGTGGACTCCACCACACTTTTGGGCCCTATCTTTAAATAGGTCTGAAGACTATGCAAGTGCATCGATTCCAATGTTCAATATTGTTTATGGTCCGGAAAAAACAAGGAAATATATATTAATTTATAGCGTGTTGCTGGTATTAACCAGCTTGCTTCCAGCTCTATTTTTGAAAAAGGCTTTACTTTATCTAAGCATAGCAATTTTTGCAGGTTGCATCTTTATTTGGTACGCTATATCAATTCTCAGATTCAAGAACCACAACTCACAGAAACAAATGTTTTCTTACTCAATTTCTTATCTATTTTCCCTATTCGCCAGTATTATTTTTTGTTCTATTGATTTATTTTAGTTATGAAAGAACGGCAGAAACATAAAAACTATTTTTTCCTTTTCCTTTTGGTAATGCTCGTTGTCACACTTTTTTTTGTTTCTATAATAAAATTTAAAGGTGCAGCTTAAACTATCTTTAGAAATTGTGCTTTCATAGAAGCAACTATATACTTTATTAATTCATTACAGTTAAAGATGAGCAAAAAGGAAGTGACAATATACACAGATGGGGCGTGTTCTGGTAATCCTGGAGCGGGAGGATGGGCAGCTATCATATTATTTCAAGATTACAGAAAAGACATTTATGGTAGAGAAGAAAATACCACAAACAATAAAATGGAGTTAACAGCGGTGATCAATGGGCTGAAAGTATTGAAATTTTCTTGTAATATTAATTTATATATGGATAGTCTTTATGTTAAACATGGCATAACAGAGTGGATAAATAAGTGGAAAATGAATGGCTGGAAAACAAGTAATAAAAAATCAGTAAAAAATATGGAATTGTGGAAAGAGCTAGACAACGTTGCTTCACAACACGAAATTGATTGGAAGTGGGTTAAAGCACACAGTGGCGATAAGTATAATGAGGAGGCTGATAGTTTAGCAAGAAAAGCAATAATCGATGCTTAAAAAAATCACTATATCACTTTCCATAGTTCTACTGTTCGTATTCTGCTTATTTGTCTTTTTTAAGGGTGAGAGTCCTTTAGAAATCAATATTAATTATATTAATTTTTATGTTAAACATAAAATATCAAAAATATTTGTTGGCTCAAGCGTTAATATGGAGAATACCTCAGTTGTTTGGCAGAAAGATGCGTATTTAGTCATTACAGATTTGGCAATAGCAAATCCTAATTTTACTATAAAAGTTCCTGAGCTTTTTGTACATTTTAAGTTAAGTTCCTTATTTAAAGCTAGCACAAATCTCTCTCAGGTTTCAGCTGATAATGTGCATGTATGTATCAATCAGAAAGAAGCTGACTTTAAAGCAGTAAATTTTAATCTGCAAAACTCAGTAAAAACAATAAGGGAATTTTTTTTGACTTAAATGCGGATTCAAAAATTGAATTTACTAACATCGCTATTGATAAAAGCACAGAAGATGAATTTTTTATTGATAAATTATATATAGGGAAGGGGAAAGATTTTAATATTTTAGATATTCATGTGAATACAAAAGATGGAAAGGGATTTTTGGATGATTTATCAATTACAATAAAAAATCGCAACAATTTGCTCAATGTATACGGGACATTTTATAATCTAAAATTGGGACTATTGAGCGAGTTTTCTACATTGGTTAGAAGCTACAATTTGGACAAAAATATGGGATTCAAAGGAAGCTTCTCAGTGAAAATTAATAAAAAGGATGAAATTGTAGATGGAAATATATACGTATTGAATACAGAAAATTATTTGAACAAAAATTTAGCCTTAACTAATGTAAATATAAATTTAACATATAGTGATGGAATTATTAGTGTAAAAAACTTCCATTTTAAGTTAAATGACACGTATCTCTCTTTAATAGGCAAGATGAACTTTAGTACAAGTCATGCTTTGCTTAGAATCAATATTAGCAAGTTTGCTGCAAAGGATTTATGTACTTATGTACCAGATGGTGTAGTGAATAGTAAATTTAAAAGCTGGTATTGTGATAATATTAATGGGGATGTTTTAAATACCATTGTAAGTTTCAATGGCAAAATTAACAATTTGGTTGATGACGATCTGTCAGACATTATAATTGTTGCTGATATAGAAAATGGTAGCGTAAAATTTGATGAAGATTGTGAGCAAGTAAAGGAACTAAAGGGTGATTTGATCATCAAGAATAACGATCTTGAGATTACTGTAAATAGCGCTAAATTTCAGAGTTTCACTATTAATGGTGGTGATATTGAAATGAAATCTCTCAATAAGGAAAATTCAGTTCTAACCATTAATGGCCAAGCTGTAAGTGATGCGTATGGTTTATATGAGCCTATAAGATTTAAGCTGGATGATGTGGTGAAGGTTGAAAGGGATAAAGTAAGTGGAATGGCAAAATCTGTATTTAATTTTCGCATTTTTAATCTAAATGCTGATGACAAAAAAGTAGACTTCTCAGCAACTTTTCATTCTGAAATTGACAATTTGGCCGTCTATAATGCAAGTCTTGGTAAATATGACATTAAGCTTAGTTTTGGCAGTGACTTTATAGATTTAAATGGTAGTGGTATGGTGAATAACACACAGCTATTATTTGACCTGAAAAGTAGCAATAGGAATGAAAGTTTTGCCTGGAATTTGACCGGAGATTTGCCCGCTCAAATACTTGATTTTGATGGAAATATAGGTGGCTATGTCAATACAAATATAGAATCGGTGATAAATCAAGATAAGACGGGACATGTTAATGGTAATATGGATTTATCAGAGCTTGAATCACGTTCAAGTTATTTTGGGTGGAAAAATCGTTTTGAAGATCACAATAAAGTTTTGTTCTCTGTAAAATTAAAAGGTGCCGATGAATTGTTAATAGACAAATTAGATGTCATAGGAAATGACCTAGATATAAAATTCAGCGGAAGAGTAGGAAATGGAAATTTATATTTAAATTCTAGTAGTTTTAAATTGCCTGATAATGATTTTAGTATAGAAATTGAATCAGGTAAGGAAAAAAATGCCATAACTATTTATGGTGAGAAAATCAATTTGAGTGATATTTTAGGCTTGCTTGGCAAAAACAATAATGGATTAAACAAAGATATAGAAATTAGTATGAATGTTGACAATGTAATTATGAAAGAAGGCGTCGTTATCAAAAATGCTAAGCTGAATGTAACCTGTACTAAAGGTAATTGCAATGGAAGTCAATTTACAGGACAGTTTCTAGAAGATAGCAGCAACATACTAGCGGAATACAGTGGAATAGGGCTCGAAATATATGCGGATAATGCAGGTATACTTTCGCGTTCCTTAGGCATTAGTAAATCAGTAAAAAATGGTAAACTTTCTCTTTATCTATCTCCTCAAAGAGAAAATGAAGAACATTATGGCATGTTATCTATTAGTAATTTTTATATCAAAGATGCTCCACTACTCACTACTTTATTATCGATGTCTTCGCTTCCTGGTATTGTAAACGCTATAAAGGATGAAGGTGTATACTTTTATAAATGTAATGTACCTTTCTCATACAAAGATGGCTCTGTCGAAATTGAAGAATCTTGGCTTGAAGGGTCGGAATTAGGCATTAGCACTAGCGGTAAGCTTGACATTAGAAATTATAAATTCCAAGTTGAAGGACAGGTAATACCAGCATATCCAATTAATAAATCTTTGTTAAAAATTCCTATAATTGGAAAACTTCTCACTGGCGGAAAAAGTAGGGGAATCGTTTCAATAGACTATAAAGCAAGTGGTGATGACAAAAACAATAACGTATCTGTTGATCTTATCTCTTCGCTAACTCCAAACCTATTAAAGAGGTTATTGGGAGTGTTTGATCGCATTATGACAAAAACTAACGAAGCTGTCATCGGTGGCTTAAAAGGTGGTGTGAAAAAGAAATTTGGTTCGACATGACCAAAAGGGAAGTTGTTTACAAAATTATGGATAAAAATGCAAGAATTTCAGAATGATCCGCCTGGTTTTTTATTTAGTTGTTTAAGTAATACCACTCTCTTTTTGGAAACTTGATTATGATAAAGTAAAAGTTATTTCTTTATAAAATTATAGACAGAAAATGCAAGAATTTCAGAATGATCCACCTGGTTTTTTATCTAGTTATTTAAGTAATACCACTCCCTTTAGCTTCTCTATATTTGCTGAACAATTAGAAAGGTAGGGAAGTGGCTATAAAATAGTTTCACTACATGAACTCATCATAATGATTATAATTGTCTGATAAGTGATCTCTAACATCGTAACCTAACTCATTAGCATCAGGCTTAACGTTGTGATCTAACTCATTAGCATCGAGCTTAAACAAAGAAGGATTATCATCGGATTGTTCTTCTGATAAGTTAAGCAAAGAAGAATTGTTATCAGATTGTTCTTTCTCTTTAGACCCAAATAACCATGAAAAGAGTGATGAGATAGAATCAATAATGGATTTAATTGCTGGAAAAATAATACTGGATAAGAAGTTACTTGGTTGCTGAGTATCCTCTTCGGGTTCTTTTCCTTCTGTGTAATCTACTTCATCCACATCTTGTTCAGGTTTACTTCTGCTTATATCTTCTTCGGGTTCTTTTTCTGATTCTGGTTCAGGCTCTTCTCCTGGTTTTGGATCTGCGTCATCCACATCTTCTTTAGATTTACTTCTGCTTATAAGTGTCTTATCTAACCATTTAGATATATTCTTGTCGGGATTATGAAAATACATTTGACTTATCTCCTTATTTTCATCAAAGTAAATCAATAAAGTTGTATTCTTATTCCCCAATCCATCACATTCACTAACGAGCGATTCATGAGAGTTCTTAATGTCTTTGATAATTTGAAATTTTTCTTCTTCTGAAAAGTCCTTGCATCTTACGTTATAAGTGGTGCCTTTGTATTTAAAACTAAATATCCATCCATGGTCTTTATATTCATCTACACCCATCTGCTTGCAAATAGCTTTATAATTTTTTTCTTCTACCTCAAGTCCAATTGCATTTGCCATCAGCTGACCATTTACAAAGTCCAATTCTCTTACTTTTGCTTCGGAAAGCTTAAATTGAAACACATGACCGAATTCATGAGCTAAAACGTTGTCCGTATAAACATCTTTATAGAGTAATACGCTTTCTCCATTTGTCATCCCACCAGAAGTATTGAGCGAAGATTGACTCCGTGAAAACCCAGGAACCAAAGTGCCATAGCTCCTATAATCATCTCCATTATTAAAAATATAGGTATGCACAGTAACTTGAATATTATTAGCAATACAAAACTTTGCTTTATATGCTTCATAAGCATTTTTAATATCGAGCTTCATTTGCTCCTGCTCTTGTTGCGATACATTGTCATAATGTATTACACAATTCAACTTTCCGTGTTCAAAATTAAATTGATTAGGCAGCACATCTTGTAATCTTACGTATTTTGTATTCTCACCAAAGTTTTTTGATTGTGCAGTTTTATATAGATTATTATAGTATGTAATAGAGTTTCCGTTAGGCAACTTAGGTATCTGTGTGATCGTTCTTCCATGGTTATCGTAGAAAGAAATGTCAGAATTACCAATCCTAAAATCCGTTATAGATTGCCCGCAAGTACCATCGTTTGCACAATCGTGATGATTTGGGTCAGTCTTCTTATAAAACCATGCGTTGGTGTATTTTCCCATTTTGATACCTCACTACCAAACCTTACTATATTATTATCTTGGTAAAAATCATAATAATTCGTTAACTTGTATTTTAAATCTGTATATCAAATGTACTTTTCTCATAAAGCGCCAATTGTGAAGCTAATGAATTTTATTTGTTTAAAATTTTGCTGAAATAGCTCTTTATTATGTGATTTTATTTTTAGCGTTGCTTCTTATGTTATGTAATTTTATTTTCCATAATATATATTATGTAATTTTCTTGGAATGACAGCTATAATGGCTTTTTATTTATCAGAATTTTTTGCTTTCCTCTCAATATACCTACATATCAAAATGGACAATTCATATAGAATCAGCATAGGTATTGCAAGCCCTACTTGGCTTAGTACATCAGGTGGAGTTAAGATTGCGGCAATAATGAAAATTACCACTATTGCAATTCTCCGTTTGTTTGACAAACTTTGTGCAGTGAGCAGCCCTACTCTCACCATTAATGTGAGTATGACTGGAATTTGAAATGCGGTACCAAACGCAAACATGAATTGGAGAACAAGGTCTAAATATTCGCTAACCGACGGCATAAACTCTATTGGTATACCGAAAGATTTCCCACTATGTTCAAAAGTGATGAAAAACTTCCAGGCTAAAGGAAATATATAGTAATAGACTACAGTAGCTCCCGTTACAAATAAAACCGGTGTTGCAATTAAGTATGGCAACAACACTGCCCTTTCACTTTTATATAACCCAGGTGCTAAGAACATATAGAATTGCCATGCAAACACAGGAAAAGAGAGCAAAAGTGCACTCATTATTGCGACTCTAAGATACACAAAAAATGCCTCTGTTAAGTCTGTGTAAATTAAAGAAAAACCTTTGCTATCTTTTGTTACTTCTATTAAAGGTGCAAGTAAAAAACGGTATATATTTTCCTTAAAGTAGTAACAAAAACCAAAAGCAACGCAAAAAAATAGAAAGCAAAAGATAACTCTTTTTCTGAGTTCCGCAAAGTGCTCACAAAATGAAGCATATTTGTTTGGGTTTCCATTCATACTTTACTATGGCTCAATAATGCTATGTCTAACATTCTCAGCGAAAAAGCCCACTCATTGTCATACCACGCTGCAACTCTACAGATGTTGCCTGTAACATATGTACCAGTTAAATCCACAATTGCGCTATAAGGGTTATGCACAAAGTCTATTGAAACTAAAGGCTCCGTGCATATAGAAAGTACATTTGACATTGGATAACCCTCTGTCATCCTAGTACCCTCTGATGTCATCCCAGTGCTTGACACTGGGATCCAGAAATTAGATTCCAGCGTCACGCGCTGGAATGACGTAGAGGAGAGAGCTGCATCTTTAAACATTTCATTTATTTCTTTAACGGTCGCTTTCTTATCAGGTGTAAATTTAAAATCAACCATAGAAACATTGCTAACTGGAACTCTGACGGCAGTGCCATCTAGCTTTCCCTTTAATTCAGGAATTATAGAACCGATTGTTTTTGCTGCCCCGGTTGTAGTTGGCACCATAGATAATCCGCAAGCCCTTGCTCTACGCAAATCTTTATGATTACCATCAAGAACATTTTGATCATTCGTATAGGCGTGTATAGTAGTCATAAAGCCACTTTTTATACCTAGATTAGAGTGTAGGACTTTCACAATTAGAGCAAGGCAATTTGTAGTGCAAGAACCTGCTGATATCACTTTATGCTCTTTTTTGAGCATATCATTATTCACACCATACACTATAGTTACATCAGCGTCTGGTACTGGAGCAGAAACAATAACTTTCTCTGCATTGTGTCTTATTGCTTCTTCACGCTTGTTAAATGCACCAGTACATTCAAGTATTACATCAACATTCCAAGGAATATTTTCAGGGCTCCGTTCTCTATATAAAGAAAATTTTCTGCCATTTATAGATAACCAATTTTGAGACTCATTAAAGTCAATATCACCACTGAATTTGCCATGAACAGAATCATATTTAATCAAATGTGCATGCTGCTTTGCACTGAGCGATCCATTCACAGCTACAACTTCTATTTGTTTGCTATATTCTTCTATTTCGAAAATAGCACGCAATACGCCTCTGCCTATTCTACCAAGACCATTAATTCCTACACGAATCGTCATCTCTTCATTCAAAAAATTTAATTATAGAGGATATCACTTGATATTTCATTCTATTCTTTTGCTTTTCTATCGATATGAACATTATAGCAAGGAGACAGGGCTAAAAACTTACTTGACAAACTCCACCAGCCCCCTTATCATGAAACTGAAGCTATTTATTTATCTTCGCAATCTCTGCAGCAGATTAAAATGACAAGAAAACTTGTATTTGGCGTACTATTGTTTAATTTTTTGCACTATGTGCACCTCATGTCTTTATAAAACTTTTAGGTTTCTACCTATACAAGCCGAAACGCGCTTATAAAGCGTTCAAGACATCACCCAACGTCAAATTTTAAAATAGAGAGTGTAATAACTAGCTACCCTAGGGTTTCTTTGCCTTTTTTTTCTGCCTAGTAAATTTCTTAAACATTTATAGCTAAGGTTAGTTGCATTTAAAAGCAGCTAAATTGCAGTGTTTAAGACTTAAAAAACGCCAATACTGACAATAAACAGTGACTAGGGCTTCTTTTGCCTTTTTTTTCGTTTGGTAAGTTTCTTAATATTCATGGCTAAAGATTGCACGAATGTTGCAATTACAAAAGCGTTTCTACTAGGAGGGTGTCATCCCAGTGTCACGCACTGGGATGACAAAAAAGAGGCTACTCGGATGACAAGAAAGGAGCACTGCTATTATAGAGTGAAATGAGATCCCAGTGTCAAGCACTGGAATGACATCATAGGGGCTTGCATGACATCATTCTCCTAAGAAACTCACTCAACTAACTCTTCTTGTTGAACTAATATGTAGCCAAATTCGCTCGCTTTTTTGATCAAATTTTTTACAGTTCTATCTTTATAGCGTGTTTCATAGTATTCCATTCCTTTTTCTACATATTCCTGTCCGTATTTGAGCATACTATAAAATATGCATGCCATTTTTCTTGCAGTAGCTGTTATTGCTTTTGGTGCTCCTAGTCGTTTTTTCAATCTTCTGTAGTATGCACCCAACGCACTTTTACTATTTCCTACAGAATGAGCAGCTATTCGCAAAGCATTTGCAGCACGGTTAATGACTTTACGTGTTCTTGTGTTAAACACTTTTTCCCCTGTAACTTTATTAGCAGGACTGAGTCCCAACCACGATGAAAAGTGCTTTTCTGTTGGCCATTTACTATGGTTTATACCAACTTCTGAAATTATGGTTTGTATACTTAATACATCAAATCCAGGAATTTTAGTGAAATCCATACCAGTTATTCGGTGCAGTTCCTCATACAAAGCAAAGCTTGGCTTACTTTTGCTATTTTTATTCTTTTGCTTACTTAGCTGTTTGCTTTCACAAGACTTTGTTTCAAACGTTTTATAATAGGCTTCAATATTTCTATCACATTCTGCTATTTTTTCTTGATAAATATTATATAGTTCAAATTCTTGCTTTAGCGTGAATAAGTGTTCCTCTCTATAGTCACCAGCTAACGCTTTTGCAATAGTAGACTGATCATTTTTCATTCGCACGTCCCTGAATTCTGCCAATTTTTCAGAATCTCTTTCGCCTTCAATTATAGTTTCAATGATTTTCATACCAGTTATCCCAGTAATATGACTAATAACCTTGTGTAATTGTATATTCATTTGAATTAATGCCTTCTGCATACGCAGAATATGTGTAGATGCACTTTCAGTGAGATTTTTGCGTTGCCGCACGTAACTGCGCAATACACACATCTGATTATCTGGCCTAAACGACCCATGAAGCAGTCCGTAGCTATGCAGTTGTTGGAGCCATTGGCAATCTTGAACGTCAGACTTCCTACCAGGTACATTCTTTACATGCCGTGCATTTTACCTCGAATTTGTATGACTCAAGTATTTGAAATAAAGGAATCCAATATACTCCTGTTGATTCCATAGCTACTGTTGTAACTTTACACTTTTTCAACCACTGTGCTAAGTTATGAAGGTCTTCAGTAAAGCAGCCAAATTTCTGAACGCGTTCTTCCTTCAGGTACACACACATAGTGTACAGCTGAACCAATGTCTATTCCTGCTGCATTAGGATTCACTATTTCTAATTTACTTTTTGCTTTTTTCATGGTAACCCCTACATATAATTTGTAATAGGGAAACGCTTCAGCTTGGAACGGTTGATAGTACAATCTCCTAACCGAGGTAGTCTAAATGACTCCATCAATGATTTGACCGTTCCTTCCAAAACCATGCTTGCATACGGGCACTTAGGCACCATTGAAAATGTCGGTCATAACTGCAAAGGCGCTCCCTGTACAACTATACTTGAAAACTACTAAAAACTTAAATTTGTGTGTTTCTTTCTGATTTGACAGATTTCGTCTGTTCGATGCTTGCATCCAAGTAGTCAGGGCACTGGGATGACATCATAGAGGCACTAGGATGACACCTTGACAATCGTCATTCCGCTACTTGTTAGCGCCGCAGTGGTATGACGTAGAATTTTATAACCCAGTGTCCAATCTGGATTCTAGTTAGCGTTTTTAGTAACTAAGAAAAGTGCTTCCCCCTTTTAGAACACTGCATATAATAGAATTATATCGCAGTGTATTGCGAAACAAAATTCCCAATACTTAATCTACAGGAGGTTTTATGAGTAAGAAATTTCTCTATTCACCATTATCAATAAAAAGTATAGAAGAAAACGGCGTGTTTTCTGGTTATGCAAGCGTTTTTAATATAGTTGATAAACAAAATGATCTGATATTGCCTGGAGCATTTAAGAAAAATTTAAGTAAAAACAAGATAAAACTTCTTTGGCAGCATAATCCAGGTGAGCCTATAGGTAGTATCATAGATATTCATGAGAATGATGTTGGCCTATACATGATTGCACATTTACTTTTAGGTATCCAAAAAGCAGAGGAAGTATATTTAATGCTTAAAACTGGAGCTATTAATGGACTTTCCATCGGCTACATACCTATAGAGTATGATGTTGATCATAAAAACGGAGCTAGAGTGTTAAAACAAGTGGAATTGTGGGAAGTCAGTTTGGTCACTTTTCCTGCGAATTTAGCTGCCCAAGTAGTTAATGTAAAGAGTCAAGACAATGAACAGGAAATGTTGATAAGAGCAATAAAAAAAGCAAATGATGTGCTTACAAATACGTATATTTCTGCTTAAAGTGTATTAGGCAGGCAAAAGCTTTGCCATAGTTTGATACCTGCGTTAGTATTTATTTAATATTTACACTAATATATATAACTTTATTACTATTAAAATTTTCTGTAAATTGAAGTTAAAAAATAAGATGCTAAATACTAATAATACGGTTAATTATGAAATTAATGTTAAGCAAAAATACAGTTGGTCTACTGTGTTTGCTTGGTTGTACTTAAAAACGATTGGACGAATACTACCAAAGAAATGGAACAAATGGGCAGAAAATATTCTATATTACAATACAACTACTGGAAGTGATGAAACTCATACTGATAAAATAACAGATGAAAGTGCTCAAATTGATTTAAGACCTAAAATTACAGTAAAAGAGAGCCAGAGTGAAATAATAAGTAAGGATGAAACTACATTTCAAAATACGAAAATGCAGACCGAGTATGTTGAAACAACGGATAAAAATATTGGAGCTGACTTAAAACCTGAGGTTGCAGAAAAAGGGAGCCAGAGTGAAGTAATAAGTAAGGATAGAGAGGTTCAAACTGAAGAAAATAGTGAGTTCACTGATGAGAGTTGTTTTAGTACTGGAGTAAATGGTGAATTCATTGATGAAGACTACGATAGTATGGAAGAAATAAGCACAGAGGAGGAGGATATAAGTCAAAGTGCGATCCGAATAGTCGTGGTTTTGTGATGGTTAAATTCCATCTTCCCTAGACATCGGGGATAATGTATGTCTC
Organism: Wolbachia pipientis; assembly: GCA_023052945.1. NCBI lineage: Bacteria > Pseudomonadati > Pseudomonadota > Alphaproteobacteria > Rickettsiales > Anaplasmataceae > Wolbachia > Wolbachia pipientis. The sequence continues at coordinate 1,014,203 of CP095495.1, read as the reverse complement.
ACATCTTGGAGAATGGCAACCTCTGGGATGCAAGCATGAGACAAAAGCAGGTAATACCTAACCTTTATGGTAAATCCCTGCAAACAGAGTTAGATATGGTTACGAGAGGAACTTATGTTTGAATTGTCGTCAATATCAATATGCGAAATAAGGTTGATACGCATGGACCAAAATGGTATGAAGCACAAGAAGAATCAAGGTTTTGATGCTTGATTATGGATGTTTTCAGCTTCCGGCAAATAGTAAGAACCTAAGTTTAACGTGAAACGAAACCATGGAACGGAGTAACCACATGGAAGCTCTTATTATTCTTTATTTAAAGGATAATCAAGAAGGTAGCCAACCGAATGCTTCTATGTGGAAGGATTGTTTAAGAAGCTAATGCCCGAAGTAATATTTGGGATATGCAGACGTAAACACTGTAGTTTGGAAGGTAAAGTTGTGAATAGTAATAAATATGTTATAGACCAACAAAATGTTAGGTATAAATGGCGTACAATTCCTTGGCGTAAGTTAGAGAAATTTGTATTCAAGTTACAAAAGCGAATTTACCAAGCTGCAAAGTGTGATGATATCAAGAAGGTACATAAACTTCAAAGATTATTACTTAACTCAATGAGTGCAAAATTGCTAGCTGTTAGAAAGGTAACTCAGGATAACAGAGGAAAGAAGACAGCAGGTATTGATGGAAAGGCTAATCTTAATCAAGAAGAAAGATTGCAATTAGCATATTCTTTGGATATAAGAGAGAAAGCTAAACCATCAAGACGTATTTGGATTCCAAAACCTGGGAAAACTGAGAAAAGGCCGTTAGGCATACCTACTATTTCAGAGAGAGCAAAAGAAACACTTATGAAAATGGCGATAGAACCAGAGTGGGAGGCAAAATTTGAGCCAAACACATATGGTTTTAGACCTGGTAGATCATGTCATGATGCAATAGAGGCTATATTCATAGCTCTTGGAGGTAAGACAGCATTTATATTAGATGCTGATATTTCCGGATGCTTTGACCAAATTGACCAAAACGCCTTGCTAAAGAAACTCAATACCACACCAACTTTTAGAAAGATAATAAGAGGATGGTTGAAGGCAGGTGTTATGGAAGATGGAAAGTTTAAACCCACAAAACGTGGCACTATACAAGGAGGAACGATATCACCGTTACTTGCATGTGTTGCATTATATGGATTAGAACAATATGTCAAACAAGCATTAACAAATGAACTTTTTCAATTTATGAAAAAGAAGCGTGGTCAGGGATCGTATGAAGAGGTAAAACAATCAATAAGCGTAATCTTTTACGCAGATGATTGTGCGCCGTAGAGACACGGGAAGTGTTGAAGCTTGCAGTAGATGAGGGAGGGCCCCTCGGAGCCGGTTTGCAAGAGCAGGCTTCAAACAGCCATAAGCTGCTTTAGTAAAGAGCTAAGGTAGTGAGCGTTATGGAAAAGGCACAATTATGTGTCATGTATGAAATAGAGAGACGAACGTAAGTGAACCACTGATGAGGTGTCGAAAGCGTAGGGACGACGTCAAAACCAGGGGGTAGTCGTTAACCTGGGATAAATCTACCAGGAGCTTGTTTACTGGGTAGGTGGCGTCCGGCATAAAAGTGGCGTGAATCTATTTTAGGCTACTGCATGGAACTACGGGAACCTGTCGTTTTGATGATAAGGGAGAAGTCCAAAGAGCCGATCTCTGAGGATGAGAGTACCGATGCGAAAAACAGGGGCGGATCAGCTCGTAGTAGTGAAGAAGTTTCTGTAATGGAAATGGAGCGAAGGAGCTGAGTTATTTAGTTTTAATTATTTATCAACCGAAAGGGAGGAGTTAATGAATAAAACAAAGTCTTTTGATATGCCGAAGCAACTTGTTTGGAGAGCTTATAAACAAGTATCGAAGAATAAAGGAGCGGCTGGTGTAGACGAGGTTACGATAACAAAGTTTGAAGAAAATCTAAAAGATAATCTATACAAACTATGGAATCGGATGTCATCCGGAAGTTATTTTCCAGAGCCAGTAAAAGCTGTTGCAATACCGAAAGGTACAGGAGGAGGACAAAGAACTTTATGTGTTCCTTCAGTATCAGATAGGATAGCGCAAACAGCAGCTACAATGTATCTTGAACCGTTAGTAGAGCCGATATTTCATAAGGATTCATATGGTTATAGACCAAATAAGTCTGCATTGGATGCGGTATATACAGCACGGAAGAGATGTTGGAAAAATGATTGGACAATAGATCTTGATATATCTGGATTTTTTGACAATCTGGACCACGATTTAGCACTGCAGGCTATCAAGAAACACACAGACTGCAAATGGGTCATATTGTATGTTGAAAGGTGGATGAAAGTCCCGATTCAGCAAGCAGATGGCAACAAGGTAGCTAGGGATAAAGGAGTTCCGCAAGGAGGTTCAATAAGTCCAATCATCTCAAACATATTTATGCACCATGCATTTGATATGTGGATGAAACAAAATTACCCAACGGTACCATTTGAAAGATGTGTGGATGATGCGATAGTACACTGCAGAACTAAAAGACAGGCAGAGTTTATGAAAGCAATGATTGAAGAAAGATTGGCCAAGTGTAAATTGAAGTTGCGTCCTGAAAAGACACAGATTGTGTACAATAAGGACGACGACAGAAAAGAAGAATATCCCATACAAAGCTTTGATTTTCTAGGCTATACTTTCAGACCTAGAATAGCAAAGAATAAGATGAGGAATTATTTTGTCTCATTTCTACCAGCAATTTGTAACAAAGCCAAAAAGAAGATCAAGAAAACCATAAAGTCATGGAGAATACATCGGGTCACGTGGACCACATTAGAGGAAATATCGAAGAGAATAGATCCAATAGTCAGAGGCTGGTTTCAGTACTATGGCAGGTTTTATAAATCAGAGATGTATCCATCTCTCAGAAATATAGAGAGATACCTCATAAGATGGGTCAGAACCAAGTATAAGAAACTTCGAGATCACGGAAGGCTAGCAAAGCAATTTCTAGGAAAAGTGAGAAAGAGGTCTCCAAATATTTTCTATCACTGGACACTTGGGTTAGGATCAAAAGACTAAATAATGGGAGCTGTATAAACCGAGAGGTTTCCGTACAGTTCTGCGAGAGACTGGTGGGGAAGCTCCGCCGGTCTACTCTCCTTGTCATCATACATGAGAGTGAAGAAATTATTCTTAAGGCGAAAGTTCTGGTTGAAGAATGGTTAAAAACCATAGGTCTAGAGCTAAAGCCATCAAAAACAAGATAACTCATACTCTAAAGGGAGAAAAGCCAGGTTTTGACTTTCTGGGGTTTACGGTAAGACAATATCCAGTAAATCGTGGTAAGAGAAGCCATAAAACAATAATTATGCCAAGTCGCGAATCCGTGAAACAGCATACATGGGTCATCAAACACAAACTGAAGAAATTGCGTGGTGAATCGCAGGGAGCAGTAATAAAACACATTAACCCAATTATTAAAGGATGGTGTCAATATTACACTTCAGTAGTATCATGTAAGATATTTAGTTTGTTAGATCACATTATGTTTGGAAAACTTTGGAAATGGGCAGTATATAAACACCATAACAAAGGAAACCGCTGGATCAAGGAAAAATACTTTAAAAAGTATGGTAACGATAATTGGCGATTTATGACAAGTAATGGAGTAAATCTTACCAGACATGGAGATTACGTTATTAAACGGCATACCAAGGTGAAAGGAACCAAGACACCATATGATGGTGATTGGGTATACTGGAGTAATCGTCTGAAGAGAGTACCAGATAAGCCAACAAGAGTAACAAATTTATTGAAGTTACAACAAGGTAAGTGTGATTATTGTCAACTTTGGTTTAAAAATGATGATATTTTGGAAGTACATCACAAAGACCAAAATAAGAAAAACAATATAACCAAAAACTTATCTTTGTTACATGGACATTGCCATGATAATTTACACAGAAAGTGTGCATGACAAGCACCAAATTGCAGAGGAGCCGTATGACGGTAACCTGTCACGTACGGTTCTGCAGTCGAGTGGGGAGAGGTGACTTTCTCCACTTAGATAACAGTGACAGAGCTTAAAAAAAGGCCTAATATTCTTAATAAACGCTAGAAAGCTTTATGAAAATCAGAGTTGGAGTAATAGGCTGCTTAGGCAAAATGGGCAAGAAAATACTCAATGAATTAATTACAAATACCAAAGTGGAAATAGCAGGTGCTGTTGCCCGTTCAGGCAGTAAGTACATAGATTCAGATATTGGACCAATTATAGCCAATCTAGGAATCAAGGTTACAAGTTCTATTAGTGGCATATTTGAGTCATCTGACGTTGTAATAGATTTTACAACTAAAGAATGTATGTTAGACTGCCTTAAAGCAGCTGTAAAATTTAAAACACCGCTAGTTAGTGGCACAACTGGAATAGAAGGTGTCGATTTAAAAGAGTATGCTGCTGAAGTTCCGATATTATGGTCAGCAAATATGAGTGTTGGGGTTAATGTGTTGCTGAAATTGGTAAAAAAAGCTGCTGAGCTTTTAGGTAATGAATATGACGTTGAGATTTGGGAAATGCATCATAACTTAAAAAAGGATTCACCATCTGGAACAGCTATAGAACTTGGCAAAACAATTGCTAACGCTTCAAAAGTGGATTTTCAGTCCAATCAATATTTACATAGTGGTTCAAACATAAGGAAAAAGGGGGGAATAGGTTTTGCAGTATCTCGTGGAGGTGGAGTAATAGGAGATCACAGCGTGATGTTTGTTAATTCTGATGAACGGATAGAACTAAACCACAAAGCAATTGATCGCACAACATTTGCTAGAGGAGCTGTTCAAGCAGCAGTATGGCTATACGAAAATAAAAGAGAAATTCCGGGGCTCTATTCAATGCGGGATGTGATATGAGCAATACACGTGCCTCTGTTAAAGATTTAAATCTCTGGTATGGCTCTAAGCAAGTTTTATTCGATATAAATTTGAATATTTATAAAAGAAAAGTTACTACTTTTATCGGACCATCCGGGTGCGGTAAATCAACATTTTTGCGTTGTTTTAATCGTATGAATGACTATGTACCTGGATGCAAAACTGTTGGTGAATTAGATATCGATGGGCTGGGTGATATATATTCATGCGATATGGATGTTGTGCTACTCAGAGCAAAAGTTGGCATGGTATTTCAAAAGCCAAATCCTTTTCCAAAATCAATATATGACAATGTTGCTTATGGGCCAAAACTGCATGGTATGGTGAAGGATAAGCAAAAATTGAATGAGATGGTGGAAAATAGTTTAATTAAAGTTGGCTTATGGGAAGAATTAAAAGACAGATTGCAAGATAGTGCACTCGATTTATCTGGTGGCCAACAACAGAGGCTATGCATCGCTCGCGCAATTGCAGTGAAGCCAACTATTTTATTAATGGATGAACCGTGCTCCGCTCTTGATCCAATGGCAACCAATGCAATCGAAAATCTTATACAAGAGCTGAAATTAAGGTTTACTATAATTATGGTAACTCATTCAATGAAGCAAGCTAAAAAGTTATCTGATAGTATAATTTTCTTTCATAATGGCAGAATTGTTGAGTCTGGAAGTACTCAAGAAATATTCGAAAATGCTCAATCTCCCTTAACAAAGGAGTATATCCTGGATCATTAGGTTTCTGTCATCAAAGTAGCTTGGCTAGCTTTGTTTATCTGTTTTAACGCTCCACTAAACGGATACCCAATTGTTCAACACTATCAATTTCAATTTGTAAAGTGTCCTTTATAAATTCATTAGCCTGTCCTATGCTCATCGTAATTATATATTTATTTTCTTGAATACGTGGTAAATAGCTACATCTATGTGAGTCTAAAACTTCAATAAATTTGCTGCGATCATCTCTATAGTGAAAAATTACATTAACACCCACAGCTTCTTTTTTATTATATTTAATATCAATTTTTGGTTTATGGCCATAATTTGCTCCAATAACTCTTCTTACTGAGTGTTCTGTTGCCATTTTTATTGTTTGAGAGTCTGAAATAGGCACTGATTTATAATTATGAGCAACTACTTTAGCATAAACCGACTGGCTTTCTAATTTATCTGAGTATTTTTCATTACATTCTTTTACCCCTTTAAAATGTCTTTCATATTGAGTCAATCCATCTTTTCCTTTTTTCTCCATCCTTTGCAAGAATTTCTCTACTGGCTCTTGTTTGGCTGGAATAATTTTGCGTATAAACGGAATTTGTTTTTGCAAGCTAACCCAATATGGTAAGCAGACAACTTTTGCATCTTTCGAAAATAGACCCTCTAATTTTTTCACTGCATTGTATAAGTTTGCTGATTCTGGTTTATAATGCCCACTATTATTGTCTATATAAGTTATTTTACCATTTACCACTTTTATTAAACCAGAACATAAAACTGGCCTACCACCTGCAAGAGTTGAATGACGATAAGCCCATTCGCTTTTATTAACATTAATATGTTCATGAGTGACTAGCTTTCCATCAAGCGTGATCACATAAGCTACACAACCTTTTTCTCCCTTACTAATTTTATTAGTTGTATCATATAATTTGCCTCTAAAGTCTTTTAACTTATTACCTTCTATTTCTGGCATTAAGTCTATGTATAATTTTCCTTTATAAGTAATTTTAGCATGTTCCATTTGATCATCTGGAGTAAAATACTTAACCTTTGTATTAGTTCCAGGGATTTTTCTTTCTTTAACTCCAACTTCTGGAAATAAATTATAGCGTGGAAAAAAATATGTAAATTTACTTTCTATCCAGTATAAAATTCTGTTTATAATACCAAAAACTTTTTTGTTACCTAAATCAATAGAGAGTTGCTGTTCTTTTGATACTGTTTTATGATTGGACTTTGTACCAGATTTGCCAAATTCTTTGGCAGCATATTTAAACTTTTCTAGTAAATATTCCTTACGCTCTTTTGATATTGACATTTTTACCTCACCAACTATTATTTTATATTATTTTAGACAAAAAGTCAATTTTTCTTTAATATGTCAATAAAAGAAAAAGCGGCAGCAAGCAGGAATTAGATAAGCTATATATAAATATTAAAAAAACGTGAATCTTGCTTGTGTTAATCACAAATGCTAAAGCTAGATCTAAAACGCCTATGGTCTGGCTCTTGAATGGTTATGTAAGAAGTCTAATCTACTTTCAATTCCCCAGTATGTAAACTGCGCGGTAGGGACTCTAATTCCTTTGCAGCACTTAAACTTTTATTTTTTGCATGTATACCAAGCTTATTGAATTCTCGGGCAGCAGGAAACACCCTTGCTTCAAGCGAACCAGCAGTTTTATTATAATGATCGACAGCACTTTTTAAGCTCCTGCGCAAATTATCAAAGTTTTCGCCCATTGTGCAAATGCGCTCATATAAAATATGACCTAGTTCACTGATCTTTTTCGCGCTTTCAGCTATCATCGTCTTGCTTCCATCCATACGCTATTGCTCTCAGCAACGCAATTAGAGTGATCGGTGTTGCAATGATCACTTTTTTTTCCACTCCAATCTCTATCAAAGCAGGCTCATATTCCAGTGCTGCACTAAAAACCCCCTCCCCTGTTAAGAAAAGCACCACAACGTTCTGGCGTATTTTCAAATTGATTCCAATACTCTTTTTTACCCAAGTCATTTATGTGTTTTTTTATTGCCAGGGAATGATTCTTTAATTTCTCCTTTTGTATTTGCAAATCATTTTGTGATATAGCATCCATGTAGGAATCCAGTGGCACTTTAGCATCTATTATTATTTGCTTTCCAGATGGCATTTAATTATTAAATCAGGACGCAATAAATTATCCTCGTTTTTATCAATCACTGAGGCTTGAGTAAAAAAATCGCAATATTCAATCATTCCTGCTATTTCTACCACTCTTTTGAGTTGCATTTCACCCCACTTTCCTCTAATGTGGGGCTTTCTCAAGGCATTAGCAAGGCTGGAAGTTTGGTTCATCAGTGCTCCAATTTGCTCCTTTAAACCTTCATAGGCCCCTACCCTCTCTTTTTCTAGCTCACGTATTTCATTATCGAATTTTTCTAATTTTTCTTTTATCGGAGTTACAACTTCGTTAATCGTTGCTTGTCTTTTTTTAAAATCGCTTTCCGTTTCTTTTAATTTACTATCAATTACTTCCTTCGCTAAGTTCAGAAAATTATTGTTATTTGTCTGCAAAGCATCAAGAGAGAGCGCTTTAAAAGTGTTTGTTAATCTCTCCTCTGCTTTTGTCAGTAATTCTATTTCTTTTTTCTTTTCCTCACGTTCTTTTTGCAGAGTTACTTCAAGTTCTGCTCTTTTGATCTTTAAATCAACTATTTCTTCATTCTTCGTAAGCAAACTTTGCTTTGTTTCTTGCTCTAATTTACATAAATTAACTTCAAGGTTTGCTTTCTCTTTACTCAGTTTTCTATTCTTTTTTATGATAATACAGAGAAATAATAGTAAAGAGAGGCTAAGAACTATAGAATTGAAAAGCATCAGAATAAAAAAGCTGCATTTACAATTCTATATGATTTCTGTGTGTATAAGAAAGAAAAAAAGAGCACCTGAAGTGGTGCTCCTTCATAAAAAGTTTGTTATTGTGACTGTGATTTATGAGACAGATCATTACTAGCAGTTTGTACTTCAGGTTTAGCAACTAATGAGTTTGGTCCGTCATCATTTGCAGGCGCTTTTTGGTCAGCTTCTGATTGTCTAGCTAGTTCTTTATCTTCATCAGGTTCTTGCAACTCATCTGGTGTTGTCTCTTGACTAGAAACAATGTCGAAACTCGAGCTATCAGTTGGTGCACTACCATTTGCAGAGATTTCAGGTTGAGGATTGTCAGCCTCTTTATCATCATCTTTAACAGATTCATTATCAAAACTTGACTGATTAGGCTCATCACCAGACCCCTGAGCTTGACCATCAGGTTTAGCCGAAGGTTGATATTTTTGTATAGAATCTATTACAACAAATGTCGACCCTTTCTTAAAGCCTAAGGAGCTTTCAATTTTATTTATATCATTAAGTACTTGTTTATCATTTATTTTGCACAGCGTGCTAATAAATAGAGATACGGAACCATCCTCATTTTCCTTCTTACTAAAATTAATGTTAAAATCACCTTTACTGCAGTGTATTTTCATACGATATTTACTATTATTTTTTGGGTTCTTATAATCTTCTAGCTTTTGTTGAATATCATCTGCAAGACGTAGCTCTAAGCCTCTGTTAAAAACGTTGATAGTAGAAGATTCTCTCTTCAATTCCTTAGAGTTTGGTGTTTCTTCTGTCTTACTTGAATCCTGTGCTGAAACTTTATCAACTAAGCATACCATTAAATTTTTCACTTCTTCATCAACTTCCACATTGCTAACCTCTGGTTGTACTTCCTCGTTACTAGCAGCATTATTAGGCTCACCTTTTTTCTTATGTGCATTAACTAAAGTTTCTCGAAGTTCATTTTGCACTGCCGATGGTGTTGTTTGATCAATAGTTGTATAATTGTTAACCACTTGTTGTGTCGTAGTAGTATTGAGCTTAGGTTGTTCCAACGTTGGAGCTTCAAATGGGCTGTTAGATATACCATACGCGTCAAGTTAAGGAAAAGTGAGAGGAAAATTAGCAGAGAGAAGGAAAAATAGGGTATAAGTTCTCTTGGATAGCTTAATAGAGAGAACTTACAATGGACAGAATAGCGTGCTTGTCAAAAAAACTCAAAGAATTCTTCAATGAAAAGGCAGATGAAATATCAGATGAGGTAGGTTTTATAAAAAGGAAAAGAAAGCTTAGAGGATCGTCGTTTATAAAAGCAATAGTTTTTGGTAATATAGGAGTTGATAATTGCAGCATAGAAACGATGTGTCAGTTACTCAACGAAGACTCAATAAAAATAACAAAACAGGGTTTAGATTGGAGATTTGCTGAAGAAGCAGTAGAATTTATGAGAAGAATGTATAATGAATCCTTATTAATATTTAGGAATAGCTTACAAATTGATTGTAAAATTTTAAAGCAATTCAAAAGCGTCAAATTATTGGACAGTAGCTACATTAGCTTGCCTAATAATATGGAAAATATGTACAAAGGATACGGCACTAGCTATAGTGATTATGAAAGCAATGCTAAGTCTAGAATAAAATTACAGATACTTTTTGACTACTTAAACCAGACGCTGGATCAACTTAATCTTACGGAAGGAATAAGGTCAGATCAGGGCTATAGAAGCCATTTAAGCAATATATCAACTAATGATCTGTTAATATCAGACCTGGGCTACTTCGTGCCAGCTTCTTTTAAACAAATTGATGAAGCTGGAGCTTATTTTGTTAGCCGTTATAAATCTGATACAAACACATATGACATCGAAACAAATCAAAAAATAGAGTTATTGGAATGTTTAGAAGGTCAATCCTTTCTAGAAAGGGAAGTGCTATTAGGGAAAGAAGTAAAAATTAAAGCCAGAATTATATGTCAAAAATTAACTGAAGAACAGTCTATAATCAGAAGAAGAAGGGCTAATAAGTTAGCAAAGTCACATGGATACACATCTTCTCAAAAGAATCAAAAATTGCTGGATTGGTCGATATTCATAACTAATGTTCCAGAAAGTAAAATTAGCGCTGAGCAGGTCTTAACAATTTACAGAGTAAGGTGGCAGATTGAATTATTATTTAAATTGTATAAGAGTCACATCAGGCTTGATGAACTTAAAGGAAAGTCATACAGAGTATTATGTGGGCTATATGCTAAATTGTGTGCAATTCTTATATTTCATGGAATATTTGGCTGTACAAAGCTGAAAGAGAATATAGAGCTGAGTTTAACAAAGGCCTTCATTGAACTAAAAAGAAGGATTAGGGAGTTGTTTTTAGCGTTAAATAGTAAAATTAATAACCTGAGAATTTTTCTGAAAAAACTTACCACAGACTGGTCACAATTTTCTATAAAGGACAGGTATAGGAAGACCAGGTTATCTACTTTAACTTCCCTAAACTTGCTTACAACTTCTTAACTTGACGCGTATGGTTAGATATACTATCTACTTTAATCTTTGTTACACCATCACTCAATCCTAACATTTTTTTCACATTCTCAATCCCGTCTTCAACAAACATTGTATTGCTATCGATATAATTACCATCTTCGTTCTTCTTTAGTATTGATTTTACAATTACATATTCAGAAGAACCATGGTAATTATTACCTCCACCAGTAATGCGATATTCTCCTTTATCACATCTTAGATATAGAAGAAGCTCAGGAGAAAACCCGTCCTCGTTTACACTTTGACTATCTTTATAATTCTCGATTTTCACAGACTGTTCCAACCACAGTATTAAGCCATCCTTTTCAAGCTCAAGTTTACCTGCTTTTTCATGTTTATCAACTACAAGTTCTTTAGGTTTACCTGGTGGTGGTGTTTGATTAGGAGTCCCTAGTATAGGCTCATCACTTGGAGCTTTTGGTAACGTATTATCTTTTGATTGACTGCGTGTTTCTTGTCTCTCATTGCCTGAAGGCCCCTCTTGCTGTGATGTATTTTGTTGAGTAGCATTTGCTTTACCACCAAACAACCTGATGAAATTTTTCTTGCAATCCATGAAATTCCTGTGTGATCAGCAATCCATTTAAAAAAGTTTTTTATTTTTTCCCACATATTTTACTCCTATAATTAATAAAAAATAAATAATGTTTAAGTGTTACACATTAATTTCAACTTGTCAATTTTTCTCTTGTGGAAAGAAAGTATATGGTATAAAAAGAAGTAAAAAGGTTCTATAGCTAAACTGACTTACGACAATTTGAAAAACCGTCATTCCGCTACTAGTTAGCGGAATCTATACCGCGCATAACTGTACGAACATTGTGATTTTAGGGCAATCCCTACTTAAATGGGTGTCATCCCAGTACTGGGATCCAGTTTTCCATGCAATCTCGCAAAGACATTTGTTTGAGTATAAGACAGCTACTTTTACGCTCACCAGTTTAGTGTGCTTCTTACAATAAGATTTCTGGATCCCAGTACTGGCATGACACCATCTGTTGTGCGAACTACCTCAACAAAAGCAAATGTTCGTACAGTTATGGAATGAGTCGCGGTATGACGTGTTGCTTTGGTCAGCTCTAAAGATGATGCTGTGGAAGTTTTTAGTACTTGCTCGCAACTTTCAACAATTTAATAGCACTGGTGTTTACAACCTCTCCGCCGACACGCTTAGTGACAAAGAACCTCACATAAGGTTTATTCGTATAAGGGTCTCGTAATATTCTCATTCCTCTGTTATCTACAATCTTATAAGCTTGTTTGAAATCCGCTATCGCAATTACCGGTAGCTGATTGTTTGGTACCGGTGGCATATCGGCAGATTGATATACTGGTATCCCCATTAAGGTATCTGGAGCTTTAAGCGACAAACTTGGTTGCCAGAGATATTGGCCCTCTTGAGATTTGAGCAGCCTAATGTTTTTCAACGTACTTCTGTTCATCAAAAATGATGCATTTTTAGAGTAATACTCATTTAGAGAATAGTACAATATCATTATTGAATCGCTATCTAATTTTTCAGTTTTAACTTGCTCTATTTTATTGTAGCCCTTTCCATCATCATAAGCTAAAATTCCTTTGGGTTGAAAAGTACCCTCACCCTTAATGAAGGCTTCGCTTTCTTCCTTACTAAAAGTCTCGGCAATCTTTTCCACCAGCCAACTCTCAACATCAACAAACGCATCATCGAGTAACTTTTGTGATATCTGTGGTTGAGCATATAACTCGTAAGTTGTTACGGAAATTTTTTGGATTTTAGGTGTGTCCGTATCTTTTGCAAAATCATAAGACCTGCTGCGAATCAAGCGATAAAAAAAGGAAAGGAGGGTGACTAAAATCAAGGTTAACTAAAAGGCGTGCTTAAGATTTACAATACCAGCAATAATATTGAACCTCAGGTTATATTTTTTCTGAAAATTGCGATAAACATTCGACATAATCTTAAATATCTTTATCTCTCGGATCTTGTTTTCTACTCTCATTCTAAATGATGCTAATCTTCTATTATGCTCTGGAGTTAATGGCTTTTTACGATACTTTTTATATGGAATTATAACATTGCTTTGCAATTTTTGCCAACCTTGATATCCAGAATCGGCATGTTTTATGCTATCAAGTGGTAAATATTTTTCTTGTTTCCTTATGCGGAAATCACTAATTCTACCACGGTATGACTTTGACACTGATAAAATTCTTCCTCCTTCTTCGATAATAATCTCAGTTTTCATAGTGTTGGTTCTTTTTTTTCCTGAATATGATTTCTTCCGTTTTTTACTATCTTCTGGTCTCTGTATTTGCTGTTCTGTAACATCAGCCAAAATCTTCAGTATTTTTTCTGGCGTCATACTTCTATCTTTTGTTATAGTCACTTTTTTGGCGAGTAATGGCTCTATTCTCTTAAGTAACCTACATACATTTGCGTTGTGTACATTGAATAGGCATCCTAAAAATCTATGTGTTATGTAAGTGCGATAGTACAAAATTACGCAAAACAACTTATCTTCCAGAGTTGGTAGTTTTGATCTTCTACCATGACACTTTTTCTGTTTTTCCTATCCAGACCTCACTTTTTCCACTACTTTTTCGAACTCCTCTATAGTTAAACCTGTTATATTACGAAAGTTTCTTGGGTGTTTTTTCATATTATAGTAACTAAAGCTCATTTTTTTTCCTTACTTGATCTGCTTATTCTTCTTCTACCTCTCTCACATCATTTTTTCAATCACCTTTTTCAGCAGGTCTATAGATTCCGCTAACGAGTAGCGGAATGACGAATTTGTTGTTTTTCAAATTGTAGGTAAACCTAAGCCACTTTAGCTATAGCATTAGACTTCTTTTGAATTTTGCAGGCAACTGTGTTGTAATTTGAAGACAACAACCCTGTTGTTACAATAACAACTACACTTCAGCATGAAAAAAAACCAAAGAAAACTTATTTGTTGAGAATATAAAGCTAGAAACAGCCTGGCACTTTGTACCACGCCTAGTACTGTAAGCTTAATTCAGTAATTAAATTAAGCGAGGTAAAACAAAAGATAACAACACTATATAACGTTCGTTTTTTTGTGTCAAGCACTTTTTTTTATCTGCTTCAATTAGTAAGGGATTTCAATATTAATTCTGCACTACCTGCAGTTTTTGTAATGGGCCTACCAATTACGATATAATCAGCTCCTAAATTTATTGCTTCTCTTGGTGTTGCTGTCCTTTTTTGGTCGTCATGACCTGGATCTATACGAATTCCTGGAGTAATAATTTTAAAGTCTTCACCGCATTCTCGGCGCACTTCTTGAGCTTCTAGTGCAGAACAGACTATTCCATAGAGCCCAATCTTTTTTGCAAGCTTTGCAAGCAAAATTACCTGTGATTTTACCTCTCTTGCTATTCCAAGCTCGTTTAAATCCTCATTGCTCATACTAGTTAGCATTGTTACTCCAATCAGCTTTATTTTTGTGCCTTGCACCACACTTAGCGCTTCTTCAAGCATTTTTGTTCCACCGCTGATGTGCAGAGTTAACATTTCAACGCTCAGAACTTTTATTACTTCAACTGTTTTAGCTACAGTGTTTGGAATGTCATGCAATTTCAGATCTAAAAAAATTGGTACATTGCATTTTGCAACTTCTTGCACTCCAGAGAGACCATGAGCAGCAAAAAATTCTAATCCCAGCTTTACCATGCCAACTTTACCACGCAGAGTATTAGCTAGAGAAATAGCCTTATTTAAGTCTTGTGTATCCAGTGCGCATATTATTGGGTTCATTATCTTGCATGATTTATTTTATAATAAGACTAATTGTTGTATTGTCAAGTTCTACATTCCGAAATTGACTGCGTTTACAACGTTCTGCCCATGGTAAATCTGGCAATTTGATCGGAGTGGATGAGCGACTTACATATCCAAGATCCTCCAGTGAAAAATCAAATGTTTTCTCTGATGGTGATTCATATCTATAATCTTCACCTGGCGTGAATTGCATAATTTCCTTCAATATAAACTTTATTTTTCGAGTCTCCTGTAATATTATTTTTCTACTATGATCTCCGATCGCTTCATTAGCGTTTACTAATTTTTCTACCTCGTCTACCACAGGTTCTAACATTTCCAGTAAATAACCCTTTTTCTCTTCTGCATTTCTCAACAAATCTTCTTCAAGTTGTCCTATTTGACTGTCTCGCTCTAAAAGTGAATTTTTTAAACTTTTCACCTCATTGTTACAATCTTTTCTTATTCCGTCTAACTTAAAAGACTGATTTTCAATTAAATCATTTGCTTCATCTAACTCTTCAAATTTCTTTTTTAATTCTTGAGATAAATTTTCCTTTTCTTTATTGATTTTTCTGATTTCACATTTTAGGTCATCTAATTTTGTATGCAACTTTTTTTCTTCCTCATATAGTATATCTCTTTCTTTACAAAGTGTGTCTTCTTTCTTACGTAATATATCCCTTTCTTTATAAAATTTGTCTTCTTTCTCGTATAACTCCCTTATTTCTTTACGTAATTTTTCTACTTCCTCATTCAATTTTTTATTTTCTAATTCTTTGCGTTGATTATTGTCTATTTTCCCTTTCAATTCTGTTATACGTTCTTCTTTTTCTTGTAACTGTTCACGTAAACGCAAGATTTTAAGATGTAATTCTTCTTCTCGTGCAACAAGCTTATCTATTTCCTCTTTTGTTTTGCCCAATTCATTGTCTATTTCAAACGTACGATTCTTTGCTGTTTCTAATCTTTTCTCTAAAGATTTTTTTTCTTCAAGAAGAGATTCTCTCTCAACTTCTGACTCATTTACTTTCTGAGCCAATTTTTTTGCTCTCTTGTCTAAATTTTGCTTTTCTTGAGTTAATTCATGTTTTAATTTTTCCACTTCTTTGTTTGCAGCTTTTTCAGCTTCCTTTCCTAGAGTTATTTTATTTTCTAACTTTTGTTCTTTCTGAGCGAATTTACTTCTCTCAACCTCTATTTTTTTATTATTACTAATTATTTTATACGAAAGTGCAAGCACCAAAACAGATAATGCAGCTAAAGCAAGAATTAGAGGAAGAGGCACATTAGAAGTTACAGTAAGCGCTAAAGATGTAAGTAACGTAAGAGTAGCTAAGGAACTAGCTACAAAATAAAATGTGTTAGCTTTGTTAAACAAATTGCTCATTACTCCCCTCCCCCCACGCACAAAACTTCAGCAGTCTTGTATATATTTATTAAAATTCTCTTATCTGTGGAGGGATTATAGTGCTGCACCTACAACAAACTTCCCATTTTCAGTCTGCTAGCTAAAAATGGCTAAGGTCTTATGTATCGAGTGTACAACTGTACTCAAAATGTGTGGTAGCTATTGGTCGAGGTAAAGCATCCACTAAAATATCCAGAATCACATGAAGCGTCATTCAGCTCTGTATATGGCGGTCTTATTGGAATGGATATATAAGGTGATTTTGGTTTCGAGAATTGTTTATTAGCAGACGTATTTTCATCTGTTCCTTCAAATCCTGATGGATGTTCACTGCTTAGATCCTTTATCATTTCCAGTGAATTAGCTGCTTCTTGTACTGCATTTCCTTGTAATAAATCTTGTCCCAGCGTGTTTAGCAGTTCCTCTGCATTGTTAAGACGTTCGTTGTGCTTCTCTTCCGTTTTTAGAGATTTATCAAAAAGAGCTTTATCAATATTAGAATTTTCAGATGAACGCTTTTCGTTTTGTTTATGTAAATCAACATTTTTACTTGTCATATTGTGGTATGCCTTCAGACGTTCTATTTCTTTTTCTATCTCTTCATTTTTATTTTCATCTCCGCCTTTCCCTTCTGATTCATCATATAGTTCTTCTTGTTGGTCCTCTAACCACCCTATTTTCTCGTTTAGCCTTTCAACTTCACTTTCTAAATTCTGCTTCTCTTGAGCCAGTTCATTCAATTGATTCTGTAATACTTTCACTTGTTCATTTGCAGCTTCTTTAGCTTCTTCTCCCAGAGTTATTTTATTTTCTAACTCTTGTACCTTACTCTCTAATTGTTGTCTTACATTAGCTAGCTCTTGCTCTTTTTCAGCAAATTTATTTTTCTCAACCTCTATTTTCTTAATCATCTTGCATGAAAGTGCAAGTATCAAAGTAGATAGTATAGATAAACTCAAGGCAACAGGAAGAGCTACATTAAAGGCTGCAATTGGAGATAAGAATGTAACATAAGGAGCAACAGCAAGTGTCCCAGATGCAAGCAATGCCAAAGTAGCAAAAGCACCAGCTATAAGATATGGTGCATTGGTTTTACTATACAAATCCCTCATCCTCACAACTAATAATGATTATAATAGCATGGATATCAAAGGAAATAAAGCTATAAAAATCAGTATAAGTCTATATTCACTATGTATTTCCCGTCTTCAGTTTCAAGCTCAGACTGCATCCACTCTATCGTTTCCGCACTGCACACTGCCTGCAAATCATCCTGTGCAGATTGATCCAACTTATCCTCTTGTACGCTCGCTTTTATCACTAATTTCTTTATCAAATGCTTAACTGATACATTATTATCTGCTTTTATCTTTCTGATAATGTTTAATATCTGCACGCAATTGTCTCCCATTTCCTCTGAATATTTATCGTAGATAAGCTCTTCTTTGCTCGGCCAATTACTTTGATTGTGTACAGAATTATAACTATACAACTGGTGGTATATCTCTTCTGTAATGTAAGGCAAAAAAGGTGCAAATAACCGCAAAATGGTATTTAGCACATATGCTAAACTTTGTTTCGCACTTGAATCATTTTCGTACGCACGTTTCTTTACTAGTTCCAAATAATTATCACAAAAATCCTTCCAGAAAAACTCCTCTACTGCCTCCAAAGCTTCACAGTATTCAAACTGTAATAGGTTATTTGTTGCTCTTTCTATAACTTTGTATAACTTAGACAATATCCACTTATCCATTGTCTCGTGAGCAGAATTTATGCTCATTACTTGATGCTTTTCCATGAACATGGAAACAAACTTGCTAGCGTTCCAAAGTTTTGTAACTAGGCGCTTGCCAATTTTGAATATATTTTCAGAGTAGACTGTATCAACTCCCAGCCTTGAGTTCGCTGCCCAATAGCGTACTACATCAGCTCCATAAGTTTCAAGTATTACATGAGGAGTGATGATGTTACCTTTTGATTTACTCATCTTTTTCTTATCATCGGCTAAACACCAACCGCTGATCATAATGTTTTTCCAAGGTAAAGAATCTGCATGATAATGTGCCTTTAAAATAGTATAAAAAGCCCAAGTTCTTATTATCTCATGGCTCTGGCTGCGCAGATCTGCAGGAAATATCGTATTATAGCGATGATTTGGTAAGCTAAACTCACTATTTACTGCCAGTGCACTTAGTTGAGGAGTAATTGAACTTGTGGCCCAGGTATCCATTACATCTTGATCTGGAATAACCTCTTCTTTGCTATACCCTTTTGGCAAATCTTTGAGTGGATCTATAGGTAGGGCCTTTATCTCAGCTAGAATAATTTTACCTTCTTCTCCCTTACGTTTAGAATACCATGCTGGAAATGGCACACCAAAATAGCGCTGTCTTGAGATGCACCAGTCCCAATTTAGCCCTTCTATCCACACTTCCATGCGTTTACGCATATTGCTTGGGTGCCAATTGCATTCTTTTACTTTATCTAATACTTGAGCTTTTTGCTCTAAGGTCTTGATAAACCATTGATAAGTAGGTAATATCTCAAGTGGTGCACCAGATCTTTCTGCACACTTGACAGAATGAGAAATGTTAGTGCTTTCTATCAAAAGTCCTCTTTGAGTTAGGATTTCGATTATCCGCTTTCTTGCTGCTGTAACTTTCAATCCATTTATTTCATTTAGTATATCGTCTGTCATCCGAGTAGCTGACACTGGGATCCATTCTTCTTTCTGATCACACCCACCCTCCTTTGTCATCCCAGTGCGTGACACTGGAATCCATATTTCTTCCTTCTGACCATGTACTGAATGAAGGTTCATCCCCCCATCCTGATCGATGATAATTTTCATCGGTAGATTATGCTTTTGCTGCCAATATATGTCGAGTTCATCACCAAACGTACAGCACATAACAAGCCCAGTGCCTTTATCTATTTTGACCTTATCGTCAGCAATGATTAGTACTTTTTCCTTTGTTATTGGCACCACCGCTGTTTTTCCGATCAGATGAGTGTAGCGCGCATCCTCTGGGTGGCAGAAAACCGCAACACATGCGGGAAGTAATTCAGGCCGCGTGGTCGCAATATTGATCTGCTTATTTTCTTGAGTAGAGAAAACTATCGTGTTCAAGGATGACTCAAAAACTTTATCTTCTATTTCTGCTTGCGCAATTGCGGTTTTATCAACTGGGTCCCAAAGGATAGGCTGCATCTTTCTATATGCATATCCCTTATTATATAGATCAATAAACGACATCTGTGAAAGCGTCACAGTTTCCTTGCTGATCGTGTGATATTCCAAATCCCAGTCATAACTAATGCCGACCGATTTAAATAGTTCCTTGAATTCTTGCTTTGATTTTTCAATAACCTCATGGCACATCTCTATAAATTTTTCCCTGCCAACTTCTTTTGCGCGGGTTTTATAGGTTTGCTCAACCAATCTTTCAGTGGGAAGCCCATTATCATCAAACCCAATTGGATAAAACACATCTTTTCCCAGCATGCGCTGAAACCTTGCAATAAAGTCTGTATGGCAATAGCTGAATATATGGCCGATATGCAATTTACCCGATATTGTTGGTGGAGGTGTGTCTATAGTGAAAGTGTTATCCTTTTCACCATTCCACTTATAAACTTTACTGCCTTCCCATAATATGTTGTATTTGTCTTCAATTTCTTTAAAGCCGTATTTTTCTTTTAACATAAATATTTCTCAATTTTAAACTTCAAGCTAGCAACGTCATACCGCCGCGGTATCTCTTAGCCTGCTAACAAGCAGCGGGATGACGATTGTCGGTAAACCTAAATTACTTTAGCTATAGCACAATTAAGTAAAGACGGCTATGCCAAAATTTATAACATACTATGGAAAATATTACTTGACGTTAAGTTTTAAAGGCATCATACTACCTTAAATATTATTTATATTGAGGTTCTCTATGTTAGATTCAAATGAAAATCAAAATTCTTCACCTAAAGTAACCTTACCAACTGATACAACATCTGATCAAGTAGAAGCTATAAATAAAAACTCTATTGAATCAGAAACAGAGCAGTCGTTACAAAGTTCTTTAGCTGGTATTCAAGATTCTTTAGCTGGTTACGTTGATGCGAGAGAAGACAGTCCTGATAATACGGAGAAGTTGTTAGGTAATTGCCATCTTACAAGCAGTAGCACGCCATCAGATCCTATATCTACAGGGATTAATGGTACAACACAGATTGCCAATGATGGTGATTTACGTGCAAGTTCTCTTAATGAGGTTACGTTGGGCAATGAAGATGTTGCTGCTCAGTTACAAGCTAAAGAGGATAAGATAAAAGAATTAGAAGCTAAAATAAACCAACTAAATGCTGAAATTGCAAACCTTAAGGAACAATTACAAACTCAATTGAATCAAGCTAACGCGGGAAAAACAGAATTAGAAGCTAAATTGACTGAAGCTGAGAGGAGAAATAAAGAATTAGAAGCTAAAAACAAAACAACTGAGCAACCAAAACAAAGCAATGGAGCACGGTACACCGCTACTGTTGGTATGGGTCTTGCTGCTGGACTGATAGCATTTACTGCACTTGAACGTACAGTTAGGTTAGAGATGTTAGTAATGATTGGTATAGCAGTAACATCTGCACTCGTAGTTGGTGGTATTACATATGCAGTATTACCTAGTACTCAAGTAGATGGAGTGAAAGCACAAGAAGTAAATGAGAATGGGAAAAGCAAGTAACAAAGAGAAGTAACAAAGGCACTGGGATGACACCATCATAAAGGAACCAGTGTCACACTACTAGAATGACACCCTGACAATCGTCATCCCGCTACTTGTTAGCGCCGCGGCGGTATGACGGTTAATTATTCCGCGCGGGATGACGCCTCACCATGTCATTTGAGTAGCGGACACTGGAATGGCTTTGTTGCATCGCTAGCTATGATGGATTAAAGATAAAAAAGATGGAGAATATCAGTAGCTTATTATTCTGGTGTTTATAACAAGAACGGTCAGTGAATACCTAAATTTTAACAATCTCAATTATCACATACCATAATAAAAAAGTCAACCCACATCTTAGGTTGCAAAATCCCAAAAAGCAGCCAGAATAGAATAAGCAAACATTTACGAATTGAATTTAGTGCAAACAAGGGTGTTGATATCAACCATACTCTGCAGAATCACAATATGGTATGACTACATGCTCTTTATTGATTTGATTAACATAATCAGCAGAGAGTTTTGTTTTGCAAAAGATGTCTACAGTAACATACTGCAATTATTTGGAATTGTAGGGCTAGGCGCAATTGTAAGGCCACTTGGTGCATTCATATTTGGTCACGTTGGTGACAGGTACGGAAGGAGGATAGCATTAATAATTACTATCTTGCTAATATCGATACCATCAAGTCTTATTGCATTTATTCCAAGTCACAATCAAGTAGGTATAATTTCTACTATATTGCTTCTTGCAATCCATATAACACAAGGAATTGCACTTGGTGGTGAACAAGGAAGTTCTGTTTATCTTATAGAGCATTTATCCAGTAGGAAAGAAAACTTAGGGATGTATTTTGGAATAATGGGCTTTGGTCGTTCCATTGGTGTCTTGCTTTCTGCGGTGATAGTAATTATCTGCAAAAAAACTACTGATTTTTGCATCTGGGGTTGGAGATTGCCATTTATTTTCTCAGCTATTTTAGGATTAATTAGCGCGTATAGTATATACACATTGGGAGAAACTCCAGCATATGAAAAAAATCGAAAACAAAGAAATTTACCTGATTTGCCAATAATAGAGCTTATAAAGCGCCACAAGAGAGCTCTTATACTTGCTATTTTAATATCTGTACCTGTTAATGTTGCTGTCGGATTTACCATATTTCTTCGAACACTCGCAAAGGAAATAGCATCAGTGGATGTGTATGTAACGACATATATCAACGAAATTGTATTGATTACAACCAGTGTATTAATGCCGATATCTTCAATAGCGTTTGGAATGTTGGCTGATAAAGTTGGAAAAGAGCGCACTGCAATCTTATTTATAGCAATTACAATGGCACTGTGTTGTCCTGCGTTATCTATTGCATATTACTACAAAAATTATCTTGTGATTGCGTTGAGCGTAATGGTTCTCTCTATAATAGAAAGGGGTATAGTTCCCATAGGAATAGTTGCATCTGAACTCTTTCCTACCAATGTTAGATTTAGTGGTGTGAGCTTATCACGCAATATCTCTTATGCGTTACATGGAGGATTTACTCCTATGGTTTGTATTTGGTTGACTGTAACATTTCCTCAAACAAACCTTGCTGCTGGGCTTTATATAGTCTCCTGCTTGTTGGTCAGTGTGGTAGCAATATTGCAAATAAAACCGCAAGATAAAAAATGTGATTGGTATTAGTTTTCTCTTATGTGATTTGATAGTGATCTCCACCGGGAAAGGGTTTCATCTAAGTAGCTGACACCCTGACAACCGTCATCCCGCTGCTTGTTAGCGGGATCTAGAGATACCGTGACGGTATGACGTAGGACTGCTGTCATTCCAGTCTGGAATCCAGAGAAAAGAATGATGTCATTCCAGTGCTTGACACTGGAATCCAGCCTTTATTATGCAGCCACTTGGTTAAAATTAAGTCTTCTGGATCCCAGTGTCTGGGCACTGGGATGACAAAGGAGGGCAGTGTCAGCTACTCGGATGACACCCTCCTGGTAGACAATGTTCGTACAGCTGTGTGTCAGCTACTTGCATGACACCCTCTGTTGTATGTCACGTACTGGAATAACAGAAAAGTCTAATGATGCTTGGTAATTCTAAGTTAGGCTCTTAGTTTCTCAAAAAAATCCTTTAATAAAAAAGAGCATTCTGTTTCTAATATCCCACCATAAACTTCAGGTATATGGCTGCAAAATTGAAATATCTTAGCACCATTTTCAATTCCTCCACCTTTTGGATTATAAGCTCCAAAGTACAATCGTTTAATTCTGGCAAAGGAAATAGCTTGAGCACACATCGGACATGGTTCTAATGTTACGTACATATCAGCATCACAAAGCGTGGAAGTTGAAAATGCTTGTCTGATCGCTAACATCTCTGCATGTGCAGTTGGATCATTGGATATATTGTGTGCAGAAGAAACAACATTGCTTCCACTAACTATTACAGCACCTATGGGAACCTCATCATCTTTCTGAGCAAGTTTGGCTTGCTCTATGGCAAGCTCCATATATTGATGCTTGAACACTTTCCTTTGCTAATCTTCTTCTTTTAAATTTTATTAACTGCTGCCTTAATAAATGATACAAAAAGAGGATGAGGAGAAAACGGCTTTGATTGAAACTCTGGATGAAACTGCACACCAATAAACCACGGATGACTCTCTAACTCCACTGCCTCTATGCACGTTCCATCTTCTGATATGCCACTGCATAGCAGTCCATTTTTTTCCAAATCATCTTTATAATCTGAATTGATTATGTACCTATGCCTGTGTCTTTCTGAAATAGTAGTGTTACTATATGCATCCATCATTTTAGAGCTTGCATTTATATTACATTTGTATGCCCCAAGTCTCATGGTTCCACCAAGATCGTCATCTTGATCGCCAGCCAACTTAACAATTGGATGTTTACAGTTATGAAATTCTTCAGAGTGTGCATCTTCAAGCTTAACAACATTACGAGCAAACTCAATAATTGCAAGCTGCATACCAAGGCAAATTCCAAAAAACGGAATATTATTTGTACGGGCATAATTTATTGCTAATATTTTACCCTCTACTCCGTCATCACCAAACCCCCCTGGGACAAGGATTGCATGAGAATTCTGTAACTTCTCCCCTATAAGCTTTTCATTTATAGGTTTTTCTTCCTTCTCTCTTGAGTTAACCCAATTTATCTTTACTTTGACTTTATTACTAATTGTACCATGATTTAATGCTTCAACTAGTGATTTATACGCATCAGGGAATTTGGTGTATTTTCCCACTATAGACACAGTAACTTCCTGTGTTGGGTGCCTTATGGAATGCACTATTTGATCCCATTCAATCAAGCTTGGTTTTGGCTCACTTAAATGAAAGTGCTCCAAAATTTGCGTATCAAGCCCACATTGGCTATACAACACCGGTAACTCATATATATGACTCACATCAGGAGCAGGTATCACATTGGACAAAAAAACATTGCAAAGCTTAGCTATTTTCTCTCTTTGATTATCGAAAATTTCTTTCTCACTGCGGCATAATATAATATCTGGTTGTAACCCCGCGGAATTTAACTCTCGAACTGAATGCTGCGTTGGTTTTGTCTTTAATTCTTGCGCTACGGTAAGATATGGTATTAAAGTTAAGTGAATAAGGATAACTCTTTGTTTTCCTAATGTGTAGTTAACTTGGCGTATAGCCTCCAAAAATGGTTGGCTTTCAATATCACCTACAGTTCCTCCTATTTCACATATTACAAAATCCAAACCTTCCGTACCATTAAAAATGAACGATTTGATTAAATCTGTCACATGAGGAATGACTTGCACAGTTTTGCCCAGATAATCACCACGCCTCTCTTTCTTCAACAACTCATGATATATCTTACCAGTTGTTATATTGTCATCTTTTGTTGCTTTAATTCCAGTAAAACGCTCATAATGCCCAAGATCCAAATCAGTTTCAGCACCATCCTCAGTAACAAATACCTCTCCGTGCTGAGTTGGGTTCATTGTCCCAGGATCAATGTTGAGATACGGGTCAAGTTTTCTGATACGGATCTTAAAACCATAAGCTTGAAGAAGCGCACCAACGCTTGAAGCAACTAAGCCTTTACCAAGCGATGACACAACTCCACCTGTGACAAAGATAAATTTAGCTTCCTTCATTAATTTTCAAATGGAACAGAAGTAGGTTCACTTTCTTGCTTTTTTTCTAATATAATTTTCTCTGCAATCGATTTTTTATGTACGTCTTTTGAATATAATCCTGACAATAGCAATGTGTTTATAATAAACAATCCAGCAACAATAGCCGTTATTCTGCTGAGCGGGTTTTCAGAAGATTTCACCGGAATCATCGAATTGACTCCCTGTTGTGTATTACTAAAACCACTTAATGAACTACTCCCAGGTGGCTGCAAGAGCACTAAAATTACTAACACAACAACCAATGTTATTTGAAATATACTTAATACCGCTACTGACATTATAGATAGGGCTGAAAATAAAAATCTTAGCAGTACAAAGCACGTAAGTCAAGAACATCTGTCACCCAAGTAGCTTGAAATCTAAGTATGTATTTACTGCCTACCTTATTTTGATTAACATATGCATAAGACTTTGGGCTTAATATGTATCACATTTTAAAATACAAAAATTATGAACCAAAAATAGACGAAAGTGCTTTCATCGCAGGTGGTTCGCATATCATAGGCAAGGTTGAAATAGGAAGAGATGCAAGCATCTGGTTTAATTGTGTGGTCAGAGGGGACATTGGATCAATAAAAATAGGTGATGGAACAAATATTCAAGATGGAACGGTAATTCATGTGGATAGAAACCTAGGTGGTGACACAATTATTGGCAGTATGGTAACAGTGGGACATTTTTGTATGTTGCATGCATGCACGGTGCATGATAAAGCGTTTATTGGTATGGGCTCTACCGTGATGGACCATGCAGTTGTGGAGTCTGAAGCTATGGTGGCTGCTGGCTCACTAGTGACACATGGAAAAGTAATAAAAAGTGGGGAAATATGGGCTGGTAGGCCAGCAAAATTCTTCAAAAAAATGTCAAATGAAGAAATTAAACATATTACACAATCAGCACAAAATTATATTATGCTAATGAAAGAATATAAAAATTAAAGTTCGCGTGAGGCTAATTTATACTACCAACCCTATTGAGGAACTGCATAGACAGATTAGAAAATTCACTAAAACTAAGGGCTCATTTACTAGCTTGTACAAACAGGTATATTGTGCTATAAAAAAGGTAGAGCAAAATTGGACTATCCTAATTGGGCTTTAACTATATCTCAACTTGATATTTTCTTTCCTGGTAGATTGAAAATTGAGTTGAGTTAAAAATGCGGTTTGACACACTTTTTTGAATATTCCCTTATTGCCTGTTTTTACAATTTTGAATTGATTCCTTAGGTTATGCAAGAGGTCTATTGAGCAAATCCAATAATATCCTTGATTTCTTTTATATTATGGGTTGCAATTTCTGCTGCTTTCTTTGTACCTTTTTTTAATATTTCATGTAAATGGAATTGGTCTTTTAAAAGATCATTCATCCTCTCACGTATGGGTGATATAACACTGATAATTAAATCAGCTAACTCTTTTTTAAAGTGTTTCATGTCATGTTTGTTCACTTCTTCACACACTTTTTCCACATTTAAATTACTAAGCACTGAATAAATGTTTATCAAATTGCTTATTTCTGGTCGGCACTCTAAAGTAGCAAAGCCTAGAATTGAATCTGTTTTTGCTTTTTCTACTTTTTTAACAATTAAGTCATCCGTATCATCAAGGTTAATGCACGAATGTCCTGAAGGGTCAGATTTACTCATCTTGCTTGTACCATCTCTTAAGCTCATTATTCTTGATGTGCAATCCAAAGTTAAGATTTCAGGTACGATGAAATAATCCAGTTTATAATGATTGTTAAAAGCTGATGCAATATCACGTGCAAGCTCCAAATGCTGTTTTTGATCATCACCAACAGGAACGTATTTAGTTTGATACAACAATATATCTGCAGCCATAAGTACTGGATAACTATATAATCCAAGAGAGACTTTTTGCTTATCATTGCCAGCCTTGTCTTTAAATTGAGTCATGCGACTGAGCCAACCAATTGGCGTGTAGCACCCAAGTAGCCAACAGAGCTCTGCATGCCCACTAACTGTGGACTGATTAAAAATAATGGACTTCTCTGGATCTATTCCACATGCAATATAAGCTGCTGCTGTTTTGAGAATATTACTCTTTAACTCACTTGCGGAAAGTTTATTGGCTGTGATTGCATGTAGATCGACAATACAAAAAAGAGATTTGTATTTATCCTGTAAGTCTATCCACTGTTTGATTGCACCAAGATAATTACCTAAATGTAGTACGCCACTTGGCTGGATACCTGAAAAGACAATACTTGTCATTATACATCTACCTCATGTTAATCGTTTCCACAATCAGCAGATTTCTTGGAAAGAATAACCATTGCAGGACGGAGCAACCTATTTTTGATAGTATAACCAGTTTGTAGTACCTCTACAATGGTGCCAGGCTCTTTTTCATTGTCTTCTCTTTCCACAATAGCTTGGTGTAAATTACTGTCAAAAAGTTCACCAAGTGGATCTGCTTCCTCTATTCCATGTTTTTTCAGATCATTTATAATTTTCTGATAAGCTACTTTAATCCCCTCATGAACAGGATCACCATCTTTCAAATTTTCCATTACTTTTTTTAAATTGTCGCACGAGTCGATCATATCACGTGCAAATTTTGTGACTGCATAGTCACTTGCATCGCTAATTTGCTTTTGCATTACACGTTTGACGTTTGCATTATCTGCAACAGCGCGGCGTAAATGATCTTCAAGCTGAGCTGCACGTTCTTTTAATATATTAAGGTCTTCATTTAAATCATCAGTTTGCTTATGGTTATCACTTTGTTGGTCGTCACCTTTCTGCCTACTTACCATATCAGCAAACTTCTTCTTTTTCTCTTTACTGCTATCTGACATATTATTACCCTTAAGAATCTAATAAATATATAGCAATTAATTCGAAAATATCAAGCGCCAGCTACATTCGTCTTTCTATGCTCGCATTTAAAAAGTCAATTAAAGTAGTTTTATAAAAAGAATCAGAAAAAGTACTAATATCATTTTGTGCCATATTAATGTAGTGTCTAGCTTTTTCCATAGAAAGCTGAATGGCATTATGGCGATTAATATAGTGTAATGCTTGGTCAAAATTGTGTCTAGCTGAAGAAAAGCATTTTTCCCAGAATTTTTGCTCTGCTGGACTGCCCTTTTCATATGCTATAATAGCAGGTAAGGTGACTTTACCTTCGAAAAAGTCTTTTCCGACTTGTTTTCCAGAAGTGCCTTGATTAGCAGTATAATCGAGCATATCATCAACTATTTGAAATGCCATACCAAAATTAAAACCAAAATTCTTTAGCCTCTCTGTTTCGTCATTTATTGCACCAGATACTGTAGATGCAGCTTCACAGCATGCAGAAAATAAAGATGCTGTCTTTTCTCCAATGATATCAAAATAATTTTCCCTGACTGTGTGGGGGTCAAAACGTGTTGTCATCTGCTTTATTTCACCCTTCACAAGTAAATGCGATGCTTTAGATAAAATAGAGAGAATATTTAAATTTCCACACTCTATAAGCCACCTAAATGCTAGAGTCAACAATAGATCACCAACTAAAATGCTTGATTTATTTCCCCAAATCTTATTCGCTGTTTTAACTCCATGGCGTGCCTCACTTTCATCGAGCACATCATCATGAAGTAAAGTAGCATTGTGTATAAACTCTACCGATGCAGCAACGTTGATCCTATCCTCCCCAGAATAGTTTAGCATTTTACATATAATAAAAACTAGTTTAGGCCTTATTTTTTTTCCACCTGAACTAACAAGATGAGATATAATATCAGTAGCAAGCTTAGCACCTTCATCATTGACATTTTTGAAGATAAAGTCCTTCATAGCTGATAAATCAGAAGATACGACATCGTCTAATTTACCATTATTTGTTAAATCAGTATTTAGCATTTTAAAGAGACTTATGCTTCTTATCCCTGTGCTTTCTCGTTCTCTACTTTCTTCTTTTCTGTTTTCTTTGGTTCTGTTTCTAAAGTTACTATGCCTTTTTTAATGAACCATAGTACTCTTTCAGTTGCTTGCGCGCCTACGCTTAGCCAACGTTTTAATCTATCAGCCTTCACCACAACACGATTTTTATTGTCTTTTGGTAACATTGGATCATATTGTCCTATTTTCTCAATAAAACGCCCATCTCTTGGTGCTCGTGAATCAGCTACAACTATCCTATAAAAAGGGCGTTTCTTTGCGCCAAACCTCGCCAACCTTATTTTAACTGCCATGTTAACCTTTATTCATATATTAGTCACAATTTTATACAATGGGCCGTTTTAAGTCAAATGAATTATACAACTTTATAATATAATTACCAATAATGTAGGGCAGCACCGGGCACTGGAATCTAGTTTGCATCATGCAGCCACTTAGTAAGTTTCTGGGTCCAAGTTCGGAGCACTGGATGCGTTTGAGGTAAAACAGGTTCTTATAAGGATTTAATTCTTATCTGGCTATATATCATCAAGTATAGCGTGATTAACTTCGACTTTATACTTTGATTCCAGATAGCTAATTAATTGCTCTTTTAGCGATATCATCACACGTTTTCCGGTGTCAAGCGTGTTTAATTTACCATTTGATGAATGCATTTCTTTTAGAACACCTATTATAATTTCATTATTGTATTGAATAGGGTCTGTCACTGAACCAGTTGTTTTCATATTGAAAATCTCTTCTACAAAAGAAAAGGGGTAGTTTTGTTCATTGCGGTGCATCTGCTGACCTTTAACTAATTCCATACCTTGAATTTCTTCCAAATCTGTTTTTTCTCTTAGTTGAACTGCAACCTCTTGCCCAATTTTAAACATTCTTTCTTTTATAAACTCACTACGCCAAAGCTCTACCACTAATGCCCTGCCTTCTTCAAAACTTTGCAATTTGGGTGGAACGATATCAATGATTTTTACACTAACAACAGCGTCCCCAACGCCCTTGAAATAACCTTTCTGATCCTTTTCTCGCGAAAAAATGAAAGAAATCAAATCACTAGAATTTCCTACGTTATTACCGCTTTGATCTTTTCCACTCGCATCTACTGGACCAATAGTTTGTATAGGTAAACTATATTCACTCAATATTTCTTCAATTGCTGAACCATTGTATATCTTATAGTTCACTTGGTTTATGAAATCATTGACTCTTTCAAAAGACTTTTGGTTAGTTAGAACTGACTTCATGTCTTTTTTTAAATCAACTAAGTCTTCATCAGAGATTTGATGCGCACTTTCCACTTTTATTATGTGCCAACCAAAACTGCTTGCTAAAACTTCACTTACTTCACCTACTTTGAGAGCAAATACCTTTTCCCTCACGTCTTCTGGTAAAAAATCCTTAGTTATATTATTTACTCTAGTTTCCTCAAGTTTTGCTTTGCCAAACTCTCCTACTATCTGTTCAAAGCTTGTTTTACCCTCCTCAAATGCTCTTCTTGCTGCCTCAGCTTCTTCTTTGGTAGAAAATATTACATTGAATACATCTCTTTGATCTTTAAGTTCTTGTTGTTCTATTATACCATCAACTTCTTCATCTGAGATCTTGATTTGATCTTCAAAATACTTTTGGCCTAGGGAAATATATTGCGCAGTTCGATACTCAGGATAATAAAAATGGGATTTATTTCTTTCGTACAAATCAAGTAAGGCTTGATCATCTGGTTCAGGAATGTTTGTAACTGCATCTTCAGTTATTTTAACAATATCAACTACTCTAGTTTGGTAGCGACTTTTGTATATCTGCTCATCAATTTTCTCGCCAAAAGTTACTGGATAATTATCTTTAAATAATGAAGTCATGAACATCATTGCAGGCAGGACTTTCTCTAGCTTTGCTATATACTCTTTTTCTGTCATATGCAGGTCATTTAGCGTTTCATGGAATTTATTTTTGTCAAATTCGCCTTTATCATTTTGAAAGTATTTGGTATTTTTAATATGGTTTTTTATAGATTCTTCTCCAACTGTCAACCCCAGCTCACTAATTAGGTTAAACAATAATTTTTGCTCTATAAGTGCGTTAAGCAAATCATATTTCAGCTTTTTTACTTGTTCTCTACTCGCATCAGATCCAGAAATTTGCTTTTTATAATTTTGATATAGTGATTTATACTCATCTGACGTTATAACTTCTTTTCCAACCCTAGCTACCTCTTCTTTTTCATCATCACCTGATAAAAGGTTGCCAATTCCCATGAAGACTAATAAGCAAGCTAAAAGGACAACGGTTACTTTAGTGAAAAAATTTTTAACATTCATTTTAAACTCAGTTAATTAATGGTTAATTATAGAATAGTGATAATTTAATTCTTGTAAACCTGTTGCTTTATTAGCCAATATATATAATATTACAATATATTAACTTAAAATTTAACTCTCTAATCTTAAGTAGGAACATATGTTTAACTGAGTTATACTATACCTTAGGAAGGGGAAATATTTTGTTTGAAATATGCTTAAAGGTAAGCGCATTTAATTAACTTAAGAGGTGGGAAGTGACAAACAAAAAGTTATTGAATGACAAAATTAATGCTTTTTTAGTTTTAATAGTTTATATTTTAGCTCTGTATAACAGTAAGGGATACTTTAAATGGGAGATGCTTTTTTGATGTCAATGGAATCTTCTAAGGGCAATAACGATAGAAATAAACAGTTTCTAGTACAAATAGCTGCTTGGTTAGTAGACAACACTGGTTTAACTTTTAATCAAATAGCACAATGTTGCAGATTGGCCCTTGAAGAAGTACAAGACATAGCTGATGAGGAAATAGAAGTAGAAAAATATAACCCTATTATTTCTGGAATAATTACTGAAAAAGAAATCGATGATTGCAAAAAAAATCCAAATCGTGTACCAAATTTGATTATAAAAAATATAAAAAAAGGAGTAAAGCGATTGGTAGCATTCTTGGCTTTGCCTCTACGGCAAGACGTAGAGATAAACCTGATGCGATTTATTATTTAGTAAAAAAATTTCCTATCTTGGACAATAACGTTATAGCTAAATTAATTAGTACAACAAATTACACAGTTGAGCAGGTAAGAGATGGATCTCATCATAGCATGCAAAATATAAAACCCCAAGATCCTGTACTACTTGGCTTATGTAGTCAAGAAAATTTAGAAGCAGAAGTGGAAAAAGCAAAAGTAGAAGAGGAGAAGCAAGAAAGGTTAAAAAAATATAAAGAATAGCTATTGAAAATCCTCAAATTTTTGTGCTTTGTTAACATTAAATTAACTTGACTTGCTAGTGTTTATGAGTATAATGTAAGTAAAGTACGGGGTTTAATGATAATTAAGCTCAATACGCACTGAAACTAACTCAGCCTAATTTATTATCTTATAGTCACATTTTAGGTTAGTAAGCATCAATTAAAATTTTTGGAGGATTATGACAACAATCAATGAAGATGTTTTGGCAAAAGGAAAGGTTACAGCTCAACCTGAAAAAAGTGAGCAAATTTACAATAACGATACAGTAAAACAGATGGTCAATGAAGGTACTGAGAAAAACAGAAAAACATTAGATCTGAGCGAATTAAAAGAGAAAACAGCAGAAGAATTGTTAGAGTTAGCTGAAGAAAGAAAAATTTCAACTAACGGTAAAAGCAATGGTAGAATGCTAAAGCAGGAAATAATATTCAGCTTAATGAAAAAAATGAGTGAAGAAGGAGGCATAACCACAGGTAGTGGAATAGTGGAAATATTGCCTGATGGTTTTGGTTTCTTACGTTCAGCAAGTGCAAATTATGCCCCAAGTACCGATGATGTTTATATTTCTAACGGGCAAATAAAGAAGTTTAATTTACGTACAGGAGATATGGCATATGGAGAAATAAGGCCACCTGGTGATAAAGAGAGATATTTTACTTTAACTAAGGTTCAAAGTATAAACTCTACTGAAGTAAGTGAATTAAGAAAGTACGTCCATTTTGATAATTTGCTTCCTCTTTATCCTGAGGAAAGCATAGTACTTGAGTGTAATAATGGTGATGATAAAAAAGGCTTAAGCATGCGTGCTATAGATATAGTAGCTCCTCTTGGAAAAGGGCAAAGAGCGTTAGTAGTTGCTCCACCTCGCACAGGAAAAACTGTATTGCTTCAGCAAATGGCTAACTCTATAGCTATAAATCACCCTGAAATAGAATTAATAGTGTTACTTATAGATGAAAGGCCTGAAGAAGTAACAGATATGATACGTTCTGTAAAAGGTGAGGTAGTAAGTTCTACGTTTGATGAGCCTGCTTACCGTCACGTACAGCTTGCTGAAATAGTAATAGAGAAAGCTAAAAGAATGGTTGAGCATAAAAAAGATGTGGTAATTCTACTTGACAATATTACTAGACTTGCACGTGCTTATAATGCTGTTATTCCTTCGTCTGGAAAAGTTCTAACTGGTGGTGTAGATTCAAACGCACTACAGAGACCAAAACGCTTTTTTGGAGCAGCTCGTAATATTGAGAATGGGGGTTCTTTAACTATAATCGCCACAGCTCTTATAGAGACTGGCTCAAAAATGGATGAAGTTATTTTTGAAGAGTTTAAAGGTACAGGAAATGCTGAGATCATACTTGATAGAAAACTTTCTGATAAACGTATATTTCCAGCTATTGATATTACAAAATCCGGAACAAGGAAGGAAGAGCTATTAGTTGATAAGGCTATACTAAATAAAATATGGGTGTTGCGTAGAATACTCAATCCTATGGGACCTGTTGAAGCAATGGAATTTTTACGTGACAAACTACTTTTAACAAAGAGCAATGCTGACTTTTTTAACTCCATGAATCACTAAAAGTAAGCCAGTTATGATGGATATGCTGAGCAAAAAGTGAAACGCTTTTATAGTTAAAATAATTGTATCCGTTCAGGCAATGGCGAACTTAGGGAGCGTTAAATAAACTATACGCGTCAAGTTAAGAAGCAAAGGTAAGAAAATTCAATGAACTTAAGGTGGATACTCTAGTCTTTCTATATCTGTCTTTCACAGAAAATTGTGACCAGTTTGTGGTAAGTTTTTTCAGGAAAATTCTCAAATTATTAACTTTGCTGCTTAACACTAAAAACAAGTAACCGTTCACGGATTGTGAGAATGAGTAAAGAACTAAGCAGTCGTAACTTTTGGAAGGGATTTTGGCCATTGAGACGTGATGTTAAAAATATCGACAACATTCTTCCACGAACCTTTCCCCACGTTCCAACCAGGTGAAAAAGCTGTTTTTACGATAGCCGTCTAATTTGCCGTTCTGCAAGGTTGTTGATTGACTTCAGGCTTTCGTAAAAACTTCCACACCATATCCTTGGCCTTAACATCTTAATGGCCATTCTCAAACCATTCTCGTCATTTCATGAAAAAACCCTTCTTTCGCATTAGTTGTGTAGCATCTTTTAATATTAACAAGGCCTATAATAGTGCAGCACTGCCTTACGTATTGCCAATCCAAATTCTACTTGCTGTAAAATAACACAATCTGCTACATCGCTGCTAATCTCAATCCCTCTATTTATTGGCCCTGGGTGCATAACAATCGCATCTGGTTTTGCGTATGATAGCTTTTGTGAATCAAGTCCATACAAATGAAAATATTCTTTCTCTGAAGGAACAAAACAACTATTATTCATGCGCTCTTTCTGCAGTCTTAAAAGCATGATTACATCAGCATCCTTTATACCTTCAATTAATGAATAATGGACTGAATCTACTTCAGGAAAATGCTTACAAATCAAAGTTGGTGGTGCGACCAAGCTTATCTCTACTCCAAACATTTTTAGCAACCTTATATTTGACCTTGCAACTCTGCTGTGCAGAATATCTCCACATATCACAACTTTGAGATCCTTTATTTGCTTTTTATGACTGCTGATTACAAGATAATCTGCAAGAGCTTGAGTTGGGTGTTCACTGCTTCCATCGCCTGCGTTGATTAGCGAGCAGCTAACATTCTTAGCCAGCATATTAACAATACCGCTATTTTTTTGCCTGATTATTATATAGTCAGGATTCATTGCATTTAATGTTT
Source organism: Wolbachia pipientis (assembly GCA_023052945.1). Classification (NCBI taxonomy): domain Bacteria; kingdom Pseudomonadati; phylum Pseudomonadota; class Alphaproteobacteria; order Rickettsiales; family Anaplasmataceae; genus Wolbachia; species Wolbachia pipientis. The sequence goes on along the minus strand of CP095495.1, from coordinate 979,056 downwards.
TGATCATGTCTTTTAGATCTTCTCCCTTGTTAATAGAAGAAGATCTTATTGGCAAAGTTACAACATTTGCTCCAAGGCTTTTTGCTGCTATTTCAAAAGACGCAAGTGTACGCGTCGAATCTTCAAAGAATAAATTTATTACTGTCTTATTTTCCAAGATATGACTATTTGCAGCTTCTTTTTTAAGGTACTGGTTAGCCAACTTAGTTATATTTTCTACACCATCGACTGTAAGGTCTGAGATGTTTAACAAATTCCTTCTCTTGTGCATAGTTTCCTTTTCAACTACTTGAACCTATTCTACTTTCTTATTATTATTTTTCAATAGACCTCTTGTGCAGCAATTGTTTTGGTGAAAGAACAGAAAAAGACAGTAAAGTCAAAATTAAGTTAGAAGGAAGAAAAAGTTCAGCGAGTCAAGAGTAAGGTACATTAGCATAAATCCTTCATCCCAGTGTTCAGTGGCACTGGGAATTACTTCCACTTACATTCATCCGCTATCATAACAGCCTCAAAAAGATGCTTCTCAAGTTCACTTAGAGGTAAATCATTTTGTGGATAATTTCCCCAAGACTTTAGTATATCGGAAGTTTCAACGCCTTCAATAATAGGGTATTCTTGGTTTTTTTTAGCGTATAGCTCTTGAGCCTGTTTGCTTACTAAAAATTCCAGCAAAGCTATAGCATTTTCTCTGTTTTTTGTATTTTTTGTTACTGCTGCACCGCTAACGTTCACCATTACGCCATGATCGTTACGATTAGGAAAAAAAGCCCCTAGTTTGTCTGCAACATTCTTTTTATTTTTATGTTCTGATGAAAGAATTCTTGCAAAATAATAACTATTTACTATTGCAACATCTCCTTCACCAGCAGCTACAGCATAAATTTGGTCAGTATCACCACCACTTGGTTTTCTTGCCATATTACTCACAATTCCACTTACCCATTCTTTCGTCTTTTCAAAACCATTATTTGCAATCATAAAAGCAATCAATGACCGGTTATATGGACTTGTAGAAGAACGCACTAATACTTTTCCTTTCCATTTTTCATTTGCTAAATCTTCATAAGTACTTAAGTTTTTAGGATTTACTGACTCTTTATTATAAACCAATATTCTGGTTCTTTTTGTAAGGCCAAACCAATAATCTTCACTATCTCTAAATTTTGCAGGTATAACACTTTTTAAAATCTCTGAATCCACTTGAGACAAAAGCCCTCTTTTTTTTGCCAAAATCAGGTTCACTGCATCTACAGTTAAAAGTAAGTCAGCTTCACCGCCATTTTCCATGCGTGAAAGTAGCTGAGAATAATCATCAATGATGTAACGTACTTTAATGCCTGTATTTTTTGTAAATTCATCAAATAAAGTACGTACTAATTCTTCTTTGCGCGATGAATAGACATTTACCACTTGTGAGTCACTAGTTCCGTCGTTTCTGTATAAATAAGTAATGACTATTAATACAACTGCTATTAAGGATGTGAATATAAAGGCTTTTTTCATATTGGATAAAAAATAACTTCTTTCAGTTAAAGATACTCAAATAGCGCAATCTTAGCAAGTGTAAAATTCGTTAGATGTAGCTAATATAATTTGGATTTACCGAAGTCAATGTATGAAATAATCGAAATTGTCATTCCAACGCGTGACGCTAGGCAATAAAACTTACTTGACAAACTCCACCAGCCCCCTTATCATGAAAGTGAAGCTATTTATTTATCTTCGCAATCTCTGCAGTGGATTAATGACAAAAAAACTTAATGTATCTGGCGTAAATCATGCTTAATTTTTTGCACTATGTGCACCTCATGTCTTTATAAAACTTCTAGGTTTCTACCTATATAAGCTGAAACGCGCTTATAAAGCGTTTAAGACAGTAAAAGACGTCAAATAGACAAGGGAGAATTTGAATACTAGCTACCCTAGGGTTTCTTTGCCTTTTTTTCCGCTCAGTAAATTTCTTAACGTTTATAATTTAGGTTAATCGCATTTAAAAGCAGCTAAATTGCAGCGTTTAGAATAAAAAACGCCAATATTTTGAAGTACATGTAAATAACTAGTCACCAACGGGGCTTCTTTTGTCTTTTTTTTCGTTTGGTAAATTTCTTAATATTTATAGCTAAACGACAACCGTCATACCGCTACGTGTTAGCGGCTAAGAGATACCGCGGCGGTATGACGTATTACTTATTATAGCTATAGTTCTACATGAATTACAAAAGTAATATTTACTAGATCTTAATATTTTAGATCTATATTTTAATAAATAATGAGCTGTAATTAGTATGAATGATCCATTCAAAAGTGAGAACTATAAAAAAAATCTTGACTCCTTGATAGAAGCTATAAAGCTGAAAAATATTGGTGAACAATATAATAAAACAGTGAGAGATTTATCCCAGACATTAGAGAGTTTTACAGATAAGGCAGAAGATGTAGCTAAGTTTGTTATATGTAGTGACTTGAATAATTATATAGAACCGGTGAACAAAAAGCCATCAGGTTTTTTGGGAATATTCAAGGAAACATTTAATAAAATCTTGGGAAAAAATGCTTCAATTCAGGATAACGATATAAGAAATTTTGCTAATGATAAATTGCCCAGTCTTGCTGAAAAAATAACATTCGAATACCTAAATGTTTTAAAGAAAATTTCAGATTTAGAGCAAAGTAAAAAAAATCAGGAGGAACATGGATTGTATGGAGTGAACTTAGAGGATAGAACAGCGTCAAAGCAAGAAGAAAATCCTTTATATGATCTACAAGCAGGAGATTCAGGCTATGGAAGTTCTTTAAATGAAGAGCATGAATATGAAGACATATCAAATTATCAAGAGAAAAAGCAAAAGGAAAATCCTTTATATGAGCAGAGAGAAGATTTAGGCTATGGAAGTTCTTTAAATGAAGAGCATGAATATGAAGACATATCAAATTATCAAGAGAAGAAGAGTAAAATTTTAATAGAAAATTCGCAGAGTTCAAAATCGCCCAAAGAAGAGCCAATTTATGCAACAGTTTCTAAAGAACATATAGAAGCAAAAAGAAAACGTAAGCAGAAACAACAACCTCAATCCCTCGTGCTACCAAAACCACCAAGAGCACCGCAAGTGCCAAAAAAAATGTTTACTACTGGTCAAGAAATTAGACAAGAATCGAAAGTGGTAGTCAAAGATAAACCTGCAGTACCGCCAAAGCCTAAAAATCTAAGCCGTGCTGATCAAAAAGTAAGCACAGAGCCAAAAGTAGTAGAAGTAATTCTTAAAAAATCAGCTGAAAGAGTACCACTAAAATCTGAAAATCAAGACAATAGGAAATCAGCACAAAAAGCTGCTGGTAAGGCGATACCAAAAGTAGCAGCAGCTACTATGAAAGGAGGAGCTAATCGCGAGATGGGCAGTAAAGTAAAGGCATTAAAAGAAAAATTTGAGCAAAATCAAGCAAAAGGAAATGCTAATGTACGGCTTGCTGAAAGCAAAACTACCCCAGCAGCACAAGCGGATATCGGTATGAAGAAAAAACAATCTCATTCATTTCTAACAGAGAATAAAAGATCTGCAACGAAACACATAACAGCAAAATCTGATCCAAAATCTCATGTCAGCAAAAATCCTCCTTCCACACAAGTAAGTGTTAAGGAAATGGTTGCACAAATTGAGAAAGGAAAAGGAGGAAGATAGTAACATTTGGGAAAAAAACATATGTGTCAAGTCAAGAGATTGTGAGCAAACTTAGGAAATTATAGCTAAACTAACTTACGACAATTTGAAAAACCGTCATTCCGCACTAGTTAGCGCCGCGGTGGTATGACGTAGGAAAACCTTTCCTGGGTTAGCTATAGGCAGCAATTTTCTGTATTTATTTTAAATTGAAGAAAGCTCAAACGAAAGATCGTGTTTTGCTAAAAATCACAGAATGCAGTCTGGTTACTATTTAAAAGGATATGTTCAAAAAACTGTGTCAAATCAACTCATACATTTCATTACCAACTTCATGATGAAGTTCTGCAGTTGGATGGAAATAATCAAAAAAGAAATAATCCTTTAGTGTTTCTTCGCTACACCCAGGGTTATAGTGTAAAAGATAAGACTTAATCTGACAGACAAGAATTAACTGACAGAAGAATTGAGGTAGTTAAAACTAATATCAGTCTCTTGTTTAATGCTACTAATATTTTTCTGAAAAGCAATATGTTTGCTATCAAGAAAAGTCTGCATAGGTGTTTTTCCATAGCAGTACTTACCAGAGTGAGGTCTTGTATCATTATAAGAATGCAACCAACAATCAACATCAATCTGTAGATCTTCCAAAGAATTGTAGATTTTCTTTCTAAAGATAATATTGTAACACTCATCTTGCATAGTTCTATGAAATCTTTCACATATGCCATTAGTTTGTGGAGAGTTGGCTTTGGTTCTAGAATGGTCGATATTTTCGATTCCCAAATATAGCTGATAAGCGTGATTTTCTGGCTTGCCACAATATTCCGTACCCCTATCAGTTAGAATGCGTAATAATGGAATTTTCTGCTCATCAAAAAATGGAATAACCCTATCATTGAGAAGATCTTCAGCTGTAATAGCTGTTCTGTCCGTGTAAAGTTTAACCATTGCAACCCTGGAATAAGTGTCAACAAAAGTCTGCTGATAAATTCGCCCTATACCTTTGATATTGCCCACATAATAGGTATCTTGAGAACCCAAATAACCTGGATGTTGCGTCTCAATTTCACCATGAGCTTCCTTTTGTTCTTTCATTTTTTCTAAAGCTGCAAGTTGTTCTTCAGTTAAAATGATTCCGTCTTGAGCTACTTTTGTCTCTAGTGCTTTAAGTCTCTTTTTGAGAGTTTCAAGGTCATTTCTTAGCCATACAGACCTTACTCCTCCCTGAGAAATTATTATACCTCTTTTTCTCAGTTCATTTGCAGCTCTTTCTTGCCCATATGCTGGAAATTCTGTTGCTATACCAATCACTGTTCTTTCTATATTATCGGAAACTCTGTTCGCTAATAGCGGTTTTTTCTTACTTATTTCATGTAATGCTCCCTCTCCTCCATTTTCATATAACTCCTTAAATCGATAAAATGTATCTCTTGAGTATCCCATCACTTTACATGCTTGAGATACATTTCCTAGTTGTTTTGCTAGTTCTAATAACCCTAGCTTTGGTTTTAGTATTTTTGTTTGTATTGTACTCATTTCTAACACTCCTTTCTTTTATTATTTTATAACTTGCTTTTTTAAAGTGTCAGATCAAGTCTTATTTAATACAGTTATAGTGAACATCAAGTTCCCCTGTAAATATCAACTTTAAGAGTATTTTTATATTTTCTTTAAATCTCCCAATTTGGTCTGCAATGTTCGATGTGCATGCATCTTGACAATTTAAACCTCTGCTCTTGTATTCGCTAAGCATACTTTTCATTTTAGAGTTAAGATCAAATGCTTTTATTTCAAGATTTGTACTTTTCTTCATATAATTTAAGCCATTAGCCAATTTTGCATTGAAACTCTCTGTGAGCTTCGTAGCTAGTTCCCTTGCTTCTTCATCTCTATTAAAAGCTGGTATTGAGCCAACTTCAGGTGCGTTTGCAACAACTACATGCTTAACACCATGTTCATTTAGAACCTTAAGTGCATTACATATTTCACTCACTGCTTGTTCCAACACTTCTTCCGCTTTAGTATCGTCATAAGCAGTGGCAACCATAACATCATTTCCGCCGATTATGATACAAAATAAATCTTCTTTACCTATATCTGGATGATGTTTAATTACCGCATCTAGCTGGTTAGCTAAACGAAATTTATTGAAGAAATAAGAAAAAATAGGGTCAAAAATTTCAGATGCTGTTGCACATGAAACTGCATAGTTTTGACCTTGCTGTTCGTGGCATCTACCAAAAAATGAATAACTCCACCCAGGTTTAAATTCGTCTAAATCTAAATATTTTGCTACATATTCAACAGCAGTAGGGCCATTGCTAAAAGATCCTCCTTGATAAAAAGGGTCATCAAACTTTACGCTTTTTGCAAAGGATAAGTTATTTAAAATTCCAATGATTGCGCCATTATCGGATAAACTATCACCCAGAACATAAAAATTTCTATACTTTGAATTAGAATTGTCATTTTTGTTTGTCATAATATTTACCGTAGATTAGCATGCTGTTTCATTAGATTCATAAAAAAAAATAGCGGTGCAACTTTTTCACAACCCCCATTTTAAACTTTATTGTGCATTTCCTTCATATCATACTTTTTTGAAAAAACGTTTTATTTTAAAAACGCTCTGACTTTTTCTCCACTTTTTCCAGACAAAATCAGCTTCTTCTTAACTTGACACGTATACTTAAAAGAACCCTCTAAGTTTTCTAGCGCGGCTTGGATGTTTCAACTTGCGCAGTGCTTTTGCCTCTATTTGCCTAATTCTCTCACGTGTTACATTAAAAATTTTTCCTACTTCTTCTAAGGTATGCTCCTTCCCATCTTTACCAAGGCCAAAACGCATTCTTAGAATTCTTTCTTCCTTTGGTGTTAAAGTTGCAAGAACATTGGTTGTAATGCCACGCAAGTCAGCAAGTATTGCAGCATCCTCTGGTCTGGAGACTCGCTTATCTTCTATACAATCACCGAAGGTACTACTATCATCCTTTCCTGTTGGAGCTTCAAGACTTACTGGGTCCCTTGCTATTTTCATAACTTTGCGTATTCTTTCCAGTGGCATTGTCAGTTCTACACTTAATTCCTCTAACGTCGGCTCTCTTCCCATCTCATGAGTCATTTTTCTTAATGCTCTGTTGATTTTACTGATAATTTCCACCATATGAACTGGTATTCTAACTACTTTAGACTGCTCAGGTATTGCCCTAGTGATTGATTGTCTTACCCACCAAGTGCCATAAGTTGAAAATTTATATCCGCGTTTGTAATCAAACTTATCCACGGCCTTCATAAGACCAATATTGCCTTCTTGTATCAAATCAAGCAGATCAAGGCCTCTTTTTGAATACTTCTTAGCAATGGAAACTACTAGCCTTAAGTTAGCCTTAATCATTTCTTGCTTTGCTTCAGAGACTTCTCGTTCGTGTTTTTGTATTCTCTTGATTAGCTCCTTAAATTCTTGTACGTTATCTTCCTGTATATGCTGCTTAATGCTGTTCAAGGTACTAGCTATATGTTCAAAGTTATCGTCTATAAACCTTAAAAATTTGTTTTTTAATTCACCTGCGAAAGAGGACTGATTTTCATTGATCTTTAAAAGACTTATCTCTTTTAACTCGTGCTTTAAAAGCATGTCATCATAAACTTCATAGAAACTTTCTCTATCGATATCGTATTTTCTAGCCCCAGCGATAAGATTAGCCTCTTCAAACGTGATAGATCTATTTATCTTATAAAGTTCTCGTGTAATTCTGGCAACAGCAGCATCACTTAACTTAATTTGTAATGCTATAGACCATATTTGACTATATAAATTCTCTAGTTCATCAGAGGAATCTTTAGAATTTTTTCTTAATACCAACGCTTCATTTGTTAAAGTAATTATCTCATCCAATGCAACTATGACCTTTGGCAACAAGTCACTTTCCATTTCAAGAATAGAAACATTTAAATTCGCTGAATTTACATCTTCATTATCACCGTCTTTCTCATCATCACTTTTTTTACTATCTTTCTCATCATCACTGCAGTACTCAGCATCTTCAGAAACATCCTCAGAATCCTCAACATCTTCAGCACTTTCTTCACTCTCTTCTTTGGATACCACATTAAAGTCAGAGTTATAAATTGCATCCAGATCTATAATTTCTCTCAGTAAGAGAGCTCCACTACTTAAATCATCACGCCATACTTTTATCACCTTTAATGTTACTGATGTTTCAATTATTGCACGTAACATGTTATGCTTTTCAGATTCAATTTTTTTTGCTATCTCGATTTCATCTGCCCTTGACAAAAGCTTTACAGAGCTCATATCTTGTAAATAAATCCTTACTGGATCATCATTTTGCATTAAAGTCGCAGTAACATTTAACGATGTATCATCATCATCAAGTTTACTATCATCGCTGTTGGAAGAAATATCTTCTTCATCTTCGTTACTTTCAAGCACATTAATTCCGGAATCCTGCAATAAAGATATAGCATCATCTATAAAGTCAGACGAAAAATTTTCATCTGATAATTTATCATTTATATCATCAAAAGTGATAAAACCACCCTTTTTTATACTTTTAGTTACAAGATCTCTGATAATTTTTTTCTTATCTTCTGCATCATTAATAGTTGACATCATTACCTTTATAGTTTATAATTTTCCCTTATTAACAAACAAACTTACAACAAGCAAGTCTATAATTTTACTTTTAACTTGTGGCTATTTGTTACTTCATATAGTTTAAGATACTGTTAATTTATGTACACTTGTCTTGATCAATTGTTCCATACTTTTCTTCCATTTTTACTGCTATGGACAATCCAACTGAAAATGTTGCAATTCCAACCACTATAGCAGTAAGCATTAAAACATGAGGTATAGGATTGCTATATGAATAAAAATTTGAAACCAATATAGGAGGCAAAGAACTTTTTATATATCCTAGAGATATGTAAAACAACAAAACAGATGCTTGGAAGACGCTTACCCCTATCATTTTCTTGATTAAATTTTTATCGTTTACAATAATATATAAACCTAGTACCATTAATACAATAATAATCGTATAATTATATAAAGTCATTGTTTTTTCCTACGAGCAAAATTCATATATATAATTAACATAGAGGAGCAGACAGTAAATGCTACACCTAATTCCACAAAAAAAATACCCAATTTTTGACCGGTTCTATTATTGGCTGACAAGATATCATAAGATAAAAAATTTTGGCCAAGTAAAGTTGTTGCAACGCCCGTTCCTCCATAAATTAAAATACCTAACACGTTAGTCAATCTAATCACAGAATAAGGTATTGCTTTTAGAGTTGTAGATACACCAAATAGCATTGAATATAATATTATCCCGGAGGCAATAATTATTCCTGCTTGAAAACCTCCACCAGGAGTATAATCACCGTGAAATTGTATGTATAAACCAAATAAAATGATAAAAGGTATCATCAAAAATGTTACTGCATTTAATATCGGATCTTTAATCATTTTCTTTTTCTTCTTTTAATATCAACGTTATACAAAGCGCAGCAGTAAAAACTACTATAGTTTCTCCAAACGTGTCATAACCACGAAAGCTTGCCAAAACAGCTGTCACTATGTTAGGAATACCGGTAGCTTTTTCGGTATTTTCCACATAATAAGGAGCAACATGCAAGTGGATCGGAGCATTGTTGCTGCCAAAATCTGGCAATTGAATCATAAAATATGACAAACATACAGCCAGAAATAACATGAAAAAAAGCGTTATAGGGTTATGAGATAGATTTACTTTATGATTCTTTATCAAGGAGAGTGCTGCAAACGTAAAAATCGTACTGAGCCCCGCACCAACAGAAGCTTCAGTAATTGCAACATCAGGTGCATTCATAATTAAGTATATAAGTGCAATAAGTGAACTAAATACACACATTAGAACAGCACTTACAACTAAATGTCGCGAGAAGACTATAAAAACCGTAACTGTTAGTAACAACAAAAGTAGCACTACATTTAATATTTCTAACACCTTAACCTTCTTTAACAGTTTTTTTCTTAACTTTATAATAAGTGCACGCTAAAATATAGCTATTAGTTGAGTTAGCTACCCATATTATAAGAATTAATAATATTATTTTAATAGTATTGATTGAAAATTCATTCTGCAGAGCAAAACCAATTAATAACAATGTTGCACCGCTAGAATCTGTAATACCTGCTGCATGTAATCTAGTATAGAAATCAGGAAATCTGATCACCCCTATATTTGAAATAATTATCAAACAAATACCTAAAAATATGAAAATGGATCCTATCATAAATTATTAAAACAACATTAATCTCATTAGTGCTATAGTTGATATAAAGCTAACGCTAGCATATAACAATGCTATATCAATTAAAAAAAAATTATTCAGAATGATTGATATTGCTGTTATGAGTACAACTACTTGCGTTGAGAAATTATTGAACGCTAAAACCTTATTGTACACATCACTTGACTTAGACACTATGCGGCACAACATTATACTCATACAGAACAACAGTGTATAGATAGCAATGTGAAGCATTTAAAGACTATGTAACTTCAGTAGATTTCTAAACGGATACTTCTTCATCGCCATCTTGATCATTTATTTCATCATCCACTTCATAATCTTGGCTTTCTTGACTTGCATCAAGATCTGTGTTATCAGAAAAATTTAATAAATTCGCTAGCTTACTTGTATTACTGCTGTAAACATTATTCATATTTCCTTTCATGTACTCCTTGCATCTACCTACCAAAAGGTTAAATAGCTCATGAGTATCCACCTGTTTTTCTGCTATTTCATGTAAGGAAACTATGGTATTTTTATGGTCTTCAAACTGAGCTGTTTGAACTGGATTACTTGCTCCTGTATTTAAATCATGTGTTCTTTGACTTGCCAACAGAACCAATTTGAAACGGTTACTTACCTGTTCTGTACACTCTTCTACAATAGATTCAGCCATAAGATACTACCTTAATAAGTTTTATACTATATCACAAAAAACAAGTTGTCAACTTTGTATCTATTGCGATTCAACTTCATGTTTCACTTTTTCTGCCTCAGATTTTATTTCTTGGCTTTCTGTCATCGTGATTGTTATTTCATGATCAAGTTTTTTTAGAAATCCTAACAATCGCTCTAAAGAAAAACCATCTATTTTACCATTTTTAATTTGTGATACCTTTGGCTGATCAATACCAAGTTTCTCAGCTGCAAAAGCCTGAGTCCAAGCATTTTTTTCTATAATTTTATTTATTATATAAAGCAACTTTGTTTTTATTCCTGCACTGTCTAAGTTATTTAACGATATTATTTCCATAATTCTTACACTCACATATCAATTAACTTTATTAAACACTATAATATAATATTTAATATACCAAGATATTAATATCATATAACTTGTCAATAATTATATGATATCAAATTTAAAACTTTAAGTTGATTGTATATTAATATTTCAATCAAATTTCTAGTAATTTTAAATTACCATTTTACTATCAGCCTATCTGAAAAAATCATTTACAGAAAGAACAAGCTAAAATTACAAAGCTTGAAATACAAAAATAATTATTTTATAAATTTATCTTACATAAGAAGTTTATATCTCTATATCTTCACATAGATATTTATTTAAATTTTTAAAATTTCTATTTTAACGAGAATTCTATATATTATATTTATAATATAACTTAAATATTTGTTGCTTTTTAGCTGGAACATTATTTAGTTAGTAAGTAAAATTGTGTTGAATATGACAAAAATAAAAAAAGATGTTGCTGTTATCATGGGAAGTGAGTCAGATTACACCACTATGGTCCATACCGTCAATATGTTAAAAGCATTAGAAGTTTCACATGACATATTCATAATATCTGCACATAGAACACCAGAAAGGCTCTTCGATTTTGCTAAATCTGCACAAGAAGGAGGTTTTAAGGTTATTATAGCTGGTGCAGGAGGTGCAGCTCATTTACCTGGTATGGTTGCGTCACTAACTTGTTTACCAGTTATCGGCGTTCCTGTGCATAGTAAACAATTAAATGGGCTGGACAGTCTACTCTCTATAGTTCAAATGCCAAAGGGTGTTCCAGTTGCAACCATGTCTATAGGAGAAAATGGAGCATATAATGCTGCCATTACCGCCGTATCTATATTGTCAATTTCCAACAGTGAAATTGCAGGTAGGTTAAAAAAGTGGAGAGAGAGACAAACCAAAGAAGTAAAAGAAAAACCAGTTTCATAATAAATCTATGGCAATAATTCTTCTAGACACAAAAACCATAAACCGTATAGCAGCGGGGGAGGTGATAGAAAGGCCTGCAAGTGTAGTAAAGGAATTAGTGGAAAATGCAATAGATGCTGGAAGTTTAGAAATAGAGATCAAAATAGAAAGTGGTGGGCGTAACCTTATTATTGTGACAGATGATGGTAACGGAGTAGAAAAAAACGATTTAGAACTTGCGTTTATGCGCCATGCTACTTCAAAATTGAGCGATAGTGAGTTGATAGAAATCAAGCATCTTGGCTTTAGAGGAGAAGCTTTACCTTCAATTGCAGCAGTAAGTAGGATAAAATTATCGTCTAAAGCAAGCGGAGCAAGTGAAGCATGGTCTATAAGTTATGAGGGTGGAGAAAAGATGGGGGAGCTAACTCCTTACTCTTTATCACAAGGGACACATATTGAAGTACGAGATTTGTTTTTTGCTACCCCAAATAGACTAAAATTTCTAAAAACCGAAAGAGCAGAAACTCAAAGCATTGTTGATATTGTAAATAACCTAGCAATGATTAACTATCATATAGGGTTTACTCTCACTTCAGGTAATAAAAAGCTCTTAAAATACGCTAAGCAGACTTCGTTATTTCATAGATTGTGTGAAGTAGAAGAAGAATTTCAGGGCAATTCTTTGGAGGTCAATGAAGAAGAAGACGGGATTAAACTTACAGGACACATCTGTAAACCTACTGTTAATCGTGGTAAGTCAACTCAGATCTATACATTTGTTAATGGAAGGCCAATTAAAGATAATCTACTTATTGGTGCGGTTAGGTATGCATATCATGATTTTATTCCAAGCGATAGGTATCCTTTTGCAGCGTTACATTTAGAGATACCTTATGATCAAGTAGATGTAAATGTGCATCCAAATAAGTCAGAAGTAAGGTTTCAGAATAAGAAGCTCATATATGAGATAGTGACAAGAGGATTAATCAAAGCGTTGTCAAGAAGGATAGGCACCTTTCCAGCTAGTGACCAGAAAACTACTAATACGATAGAGGGTTTTTTGAAAGGTTCATTATCAGATTCTTTTGATAAACCTGATGTTCAAAATGAATTTTATGAAAGAAGGCCAAGTCCTTTTGAAAATCAACTAATAAAAGAATTTGCTTCTCCAAATGAAAAAGCAAAAGGCTTATCAGAACAGTCAAAATCGTTTGATTATACCAGCATACAGAAATCCCCATCACAAGCGGAAATTATGGTTCTAGAAAAAAAGGTGTTAGAGCAAGTTGATTTGATAGAGAGCCACCCGCTCGGGTTTGCACGCTGTCAGGTCTATAATACTTACATTATTGCCGAGGTAAGAGACAAATTGATTATAGTTGATCAGCATGCAGCCCACGAAAGACTAGTATATGAATGCCTAAAACAAAAATCAAGTATAAAAAGACAAAAACTACTTCTTCCTGAAACGGTTGAAATCAAAAATCAAGCCGGAATGGAGATGATTGAAGTTTATAAAGATAAGTTATTTGAAATGGGTTTTGATATTGAGATCAAATCAGAAAATAAAGTGATAGTAAAAGAAATCCCTGCAATTTTGGGAGCAATAGATGTGAAAGAGATGCTAATTAATATAGTCGATAGATTAACGGAAATAGAAGATACATTGCCAGTAGAAGACAAAGTGAACAAGATATTGGCTACTATCGCTTGTCATGGATCAATTAGAGCAGGCAGGAAAATGAGGTTAGAGGAGATGAATGAGCTGCTGAGACAAATGGAAAAAACCCCATATTCCGGACAATGCAACCACGGAAGGCCAACTTATATAGAAATGAAATTGAGTGATATTGAAAAACTTTTTGAGCGTAGGTAATGAGGTTGCCATAAATATGTAAGTGCTCTTTCCTCGTCATCCAAGTAGCTCATAGAAACGGATTAAACGAAAAACTACTTGACAAGTTTCGCCAGCCCCCTTATCATGAAAGTGAAGCTATTTTATTTAATTCGCAATCTCTGCAGCAGATTAAAATGACAAGAAAACTTGTATTTGGTGTACTATGTGCACCGTATGTCTTTATAAAATTTCTAGGTTTTTACCTACATAAGCTGAAACGCGCTTATAAAGCGTTCAAGACATCACCCAACGTCAAATTTTAAAATAGAGAGTGTAATAACTAGCTACCACGGGTTTTCTATGCCTTTTTTTTCTGCCTAGTAAATTTCTTAAATATTAAAGCTAAGGTTAGTTGCCGTTTAAAAGCAGCTAAATTGCAGCGTTTAAGACTTAAAAAACGCCAATACTGAAAATAGACAATGACTAGGGCTTCTTTTGCCTTTTTTTTGTTTGGTGAATTTCTTAAATATTTATGGCTAAAGTAATTTAGGCCTACCGACAACCGTCATCCCGCTACGTGTTAGCGGGATCTATAGACCTGCTGAAAAAGGTGATTGAAAAAATGATGTGAGAGAGGTAGAAGAAGAATAAGCAGATCAAGTAAGGAAAAAAAATGAGCTTTAGTTACTATAATATGAAAAAACACCCAAGAAACTTTCGTAATATAACAGGTTTAACTATAGAGGAGTTCGAAAAAGTAGTGGAAAAAGTGAGGTCTGGATGCGAAAAACAGAAAAAGTGTCATGGTAGAAGATCAAAACTACCAACTCTGGAAGATAAGTTGTTTTGCGTAATTTTGTACTATCGCACTTACATAACACATAGATTTTTAGGATGCCTATTCAATGTACACAACGCAAATGTATGTAGGTTACTTAAGAGAATAGAGCCATTACTCGCCAAAAAAGTGACTATAACAAAAGATAGAAGTATGACGCCAGAAAAAATACTGAAGATTTTGGCTGATGTTACAGAACAGCAAATACAGAGACCAGAAGATAGTAAAAAACGGAAGAAATCATATTCAGGAAAAAAAAGAACCAACACTATGAAAACTGAGATTATTATCGAAGAAGGAGGAAGAATTTTATCAGTGTCAAAGTCATACCGTGGTAGAATTAGTGATTTCCGCATAAGGAAACAAGAAAAATATTTACCACTTGATAGCATAAAACATGCCGATTCTGGATATCAAGGTTGGCAAAAATTGCAAAGCAATGTTATAATTCCATATAAAAAGTATCGTAAAAAGCCATTAACTCCAGAGCATAATAGAAGATTAGCATCATTTAGAATGAGAGTAGAAAACAAGATCCGAGAGATAAAGATATTTAAGATTATGTCGAATGTTTATCGCAATTTTCAGAAAAAATATAACCTGAGGTTCAATATTATTGCTGGTATTGTAAATCTTAAGCACGCCTTTTAGTTAACCTTGATTTTAGTCACCCTCCTTTCCTTTTTTTTATCGCTTGATTCGCAGCAGGTCTTATGTTAAGAGATACCGCGATTCATTCGCGGTATGACGTAGGGCTACAGCCAGTGCTCCTTTTTTTGTCATCCGAGTAGCCCTCTTCTTGTCATCCCAGTGCGTGACACTGGGATCTAATTTTTTATGCAAAATTACTATATTTATATATTTGCAAATAGATACAATTTGAAATAATTTATACTATGAAGTTACGAAATGAGATCCCAGTGTCACGCACTGGGATGACAAGAAAGGGGCACTGGGATCTAGTCTTTATTATGCAGCCACTTATTTAAAGTTAAGTTTTCTGGATCCAAGTAGTCAAGGCACTGGGATAACACCCTTTCCTAGATGGAGATAAATCACAATATTTGTACAGTTATGGAATTGCTCAACAGGCACAGCTTGACGTAAAAAGCTTTACTTTTAAAATTTTGGGTTATACTTAGCTTAAGATATTCCGGTAGGAGGTTTATTATGAATAGAAAGGAAGCTTTAGAAATATTAGGTTTTAGTCCAAGTGAATACGAAATTAGAAAAGCATATAGAAAGTTAGCCCTTGAATATCATCCTGATAAACATTCACATGAGAGTAAGGATGTGCAAAAACAAAACGAGGAGAAATTTAAAGAATTAGGTGCTGCGTATAACCTTCTCACTGACAAAGGTACAGAAGAGGTTACAAAGTTAACTGACAAAAATTTGGATGAAATTAATTCTCCTGGAGATTTAAAGTTCTACTTATATATGGCTCTCCTTGAGGAGGATATAGCATTTCTCAAAAAGCTCTTTTCTAAATTCAAGAGCAGTAAAGATGGAAGATTTGGTGACTATATTAATGATAACATATATGGCTATCTAGCACTTGTCTTTGCTGTAGATGAAGGAGGGAAGATTGAAATTATAAAGCTACTCTTGGAGAATGGTGCTAATTGTAACACACAAGACAAATACGGTAATACTGCACTATATGTGGCTTGTAAAAGTGGGTATAATGAGGTTGTAGGATTACCCCTGGAGCATGGTGCTGATCCTAATATACAAGATAAATATATGGGTGCTCCATTACGTGTAGCGTCTCTTCAAGTGCATTATAAAATTGTAGAACTGCTTTTAAAACATGGTGCTGGTAAAGAAAGTGAAAGCCTCAATGAGGCATTACTTGCAGCAGTGGAATGTCGTAAACATTGGCATGAGAGAGAAAAAGTTGTAGAACTACTCCTGAAATATGGTGCAAATCCTAATGCAAGTAGAGAATATCACACAGCAAGAGTAATAGAGCGTGATTCATATCTTGCTAGTAATAGTGTAACAGGTTTTATTAAGATATTTTTTTTACCATACGGCAGCAATAACAAAGCTAGAAAGTTGATGGCCGAATATGGTGGCGTTGGTAGAGATTATATTTTATTTCAAGCGATATTTACTTGTTGTTGCTTGATAGTAGCTTCTGCTGCTTTATTTAGTATAGCTTCTCCTTGGTGCTATGTACCAACAGCAGTGTTTGCACTTGCTGCATGTTTTTTCATTAAAAATGCTGTGCATGCCGCATTTTTCGCAAAAACAAAAGAGCTTTCTCCTGAATTTGCTGAAGTTATTACTGAAAAAGTAGTAAATAATGTTGGGCTAAATGCAGAGGACAATTCTCAAGAAACTGGTAATGCATTAGCTTAATCTACAGAGATCAAAAAAGTTCTTTAAAAAAAAACTTAAGGTATACTTATAAGTGTTTGATATTTTATATAGTAATTATGTCGAGTTTAAGCTGCCTTCATGGTGATAATGCAGAATTTGTGGAAGAAATGTATAGCCGTTATCTGCAGGGCGACAAATCAATCGGAGAAGATTGGTATAGAATTTTTTTAAGCAATTTAGAAGTTAATAAAGCGGAGTCTTGTGGTGCACAGCGTGCAACTAAGGTGGATGATTCAGTAGCAAATTTCTTCAGATCTTATGGTCACTTTTTTGCAGACTTAAATCCATTGTCACCAAATGAAAATCAAGAAATAGATTATCAAAAATATTCAAATCTATCTCCAGCACGTGACACTGGAATCTATAGAGATATTTACTGCAAGAATATCGGTTTTGAATTTATGCATATCTCCTCTTATGAGGAGAGAATATGGCTGCAGGAAAAGATCGAAAATCAAACCTATACGCTGAGTTCACAAGATAAAAAGGAAATCCTGAGGCACTTGATCGAATCTGAGATGTTCGAGCAATTTCTCCATATGAAATTTCCTGGATATAAACGTTTTTCTATCGAAGGTGGAGAGTCAACTATTGTTGCAATTGAGAGAATTATTAGTGATTCTGTGGCTTTTGGTATTGAAGAGATAGTTCTCGGTATGGCTCACCGCGGACGACTCAATGTTCTAACCAAAGTTATGGGCAAAGAATATGCGGCAATGCTATCTGAATTTCAAGGCAACCTTGCATACCCAAGTGGTCTTGAGGTGTCTGGTGATGTTAAATATCACCTTGGTTACTCTTCTGATCGAGCACTTGCCGGTGGTAAAAAAATACATTTAAGTTTATGCCCTAATCCATCTCACCTTGAAGCGGTAAATCCGGTTTTGGCTGGAAGAATAAGAGCAAAACAGAATATAAGGTCTGTGCTTGGCATATCAATTCATGGTGATGCGGCTTTTATCGGTCAAGGTGTCATTGCCGAGACCTTGAGCCTAAGCAACATTGAAGGTTATAAAGTGGGTGGTATTGTGCACATTGTCATTAATAACCAAGTTGGTTTTACTGCAAGCCCAAGCTGCGCACGATCCTCTTTTTATTGCACTGACATAGCAAAATCAATAGAAGCTCCAGTGTTTCACGTTAATGGAGATAACCCAGAAGCGGTGAGTTTTGCTGTAAGTCTGGCGATGGAATATAAGCAGAAATTTAAAAAGGACGTGGTGATTGATATAATATGCTACCGCAAATACGGCCATAATGAAGGCGATGAACCGAATTTCACTCAGCCACTTATGTATAAGACGATATCAAAGCATAAAACTCCTGGAACATTGTATGAAGAAAAATTGACTGCAGAGAAAGTATTAAGTGGTGATGAGGTAAATAAATTACGCAGTGAATTCAGGGCAAGATTGGATAAAAGTCTTGCTGAATCAGCGGCTTACACTCCAAAAAAAGCTGACTGGTTCGGTGGAGTGTGGTTAAAACTAAGAAGAGCAAAGCTGAATGATTTGAACGAATACTACACGAATTCTGGTGTTTCACCGAGTGAGCTAAAAAAACTAGGTGTGCATATAAATAGCAATATCCCAAGCGGTTTTAATATCAACAATAAGGTTAGAAAAATACTCGATGGAAGAATAGACAGCATAAATTCTGGTAGCAATATAGACTGGGCAACTGCCGAAAGTCTTGCATTTGCGTCACTGCTTACAGAAGGAATAGGAGTGCGTTTATCAGGCCAAGACTCTGGTCGTGGGACTTTCTCGCACCGTCATTCAAGGCTTGTTGATCAGGCAACAGAAGAAGCGTTTATTCCGCTAAACAATATAAATGAAAAGCAAGCTCACTTTGAGGTCATAGATAGCGCTTTATCAGAGTATGCTGTAATGGGCTTTGAATATGGATATAGTCTTGATTCTCCGTATTCACTGGTGCTCTGGGAAGGACAATTTGGTGATTTTGCAAATGGTGCGCAAATCATGATCGACCAGTTTATTGCATCTGCAGAGACAAAGTGGTTGCGATCAAGCGGTCTAGTTCTATTGTTGCCTCATGGTTATGAAGGGCAAGGACCTGAGCATAGCTCCGCACGTATAGAGAGGTTTTTGCAACTCTGCGCAGAGGATAATATGCAGGTAGTTAATTGTTCCACTCCGGCAAATTACTTCCATGTCTTACGCAGACAAATGCATAGAGACTTTCGTAAGCCTCTGGTAGTATTTACACCTAAATCGCTACTGCGTCATAAAAGAACAGTTTCTAACCTATCTGACTTTGAAGGAAAATTCCTCACGGTGATCCCAGAATGTAGAACAGGTTTAGTTTCAAATAATGAAATACGTAAAGTTGTAATATGCAGTGGTAAAGTTTACTACGACATAATTGAAGTATGTGAAGCACAAAAAATAAACGATATAGCAGTAATACGTTTAGAACAATTCTATCCGTTTCCAGCCGATAAATTAAGTAGCGAACTTGAAAAGTACAAAAACGCTGAAGTTATATGGTGCCAGGAAGAACCGAAAAATATGGGAGGATGGTTTTTTGTCAACCCATTGATAGAAGAAGTGTTGTCCAATCTCGATATCCAAGCAAAAAGACCTAAGTGTATCGCAAGACCTGCTGCTGCATCTCCTGCATGTGGTTATACTAGTGTTCACACTCAGCAACAGGAGGAAATTTTAAAGCAGCTTAACTAAACTTCACCTCCACTAGTGGAATGTTGCTCCAACTGCTGCTACCGTAGTTATCAATAGAAGCGTTTAAATAATCTGTATCAAAGCGCACGGGCACATCAAATTCGAAGCTCGCAGTGATTATCGCATCTTTTACCGGTGGCTCCATAAATGTTATTTCTCCCGTTGAATAATTTACTGAATATTCACTCTCTTCTTTACCATTTAAATAAATCTTTACTGTCCCATGTACTGGCTTTTTGATCATGCGTATATGCTTATCTTCCCCACTTACATAAGTTTTAATTAGCTGAAAAGTCGTTTTTTTGTTATCTCCTATACCAATCTTTTGATTAATGGCTATAAAATCTGACCAATCCTTAAAACGAAACCCTATTGCTTTACCTTTTCGTGCATGAAAAAATGTTATGAGTTCTGTTAGCTGCTCGTTTGATCTGACCCCGTAAGCTATGTTGTATCTAGTGCGTGCATGAGACCAATTGATGTTGCGCTGTTCACAACCGTTATGAGTTGTTACAACGTCAGTGGAAAATTCAGGTCCTCCAGTGGAACCATAAGATATATTTTCTGGAAATCTAATTTCTGTGAATGACATATGTCCTCCTATGAAAGTAAAATTAAAGTAATTTGAGCTAAATAACACCAGGTCATCCTGATTAAAAAGTACAATTATTGATGTCTGTGCTTGAGAGAAAACTTGCTAATTGAATAGTATCTTAAGTGTAATTTAAACACCACACCTACGGTACATTGTACTCAGGTTCATTTGAGTTGTCAAGCAAAAAAATAAAATTTTATGGCAATTAGCCTTTTAATTCATCTACTTTTTTGCGTAGTACATTTAAATCAGTTGCTCCTACGAACAGGCTATCCCCAATTATTAAAAAAGGTGTGCCACCTACTCCCAAATCTCTTACTAGGAGCTTGCTGCCATTTATCATTTGCTCAATTTTGTCTGCATTATTTTTCATGGAACTATTAAAATCGTCCTCATCAATCCCTATGCTTTTCACTATATCCAATATGCTTTCGTCTGAAAATCCTCCTTTGTGACTTAAAGCAGCATAGTGAAAATCGAAATATTTTTCTTTATCAATAAAGTAAACAGCTAAAGCGCTTTTTGCTGCCCTTAAAGAGCCATGACCAAGTATTGGAGCATCTCTAAAGATATACTTAATTTTACCGTTGTTAATTAACTGCTTTATATCATTCTTCATAGCTTTGCAATATCCACAAGAATAGTCAAAGAAGCCTGCAGCTACAACACTACTATTTTCATTTCCGGAGTAAGGATAAGTAAGGTCAAATATTTGATCCTTGTATTGTGAAATTTTACTTTTGGTTACATTATCTCGAGCAACGTAACTACTTTTAATCGACTCCTCTTTGAGAGTTTTTACGATCTTATCAAAATTTCTACTTATATAATTATCTAATTTCTCACCTATATAATCATCGCTTAGCATTTGGCTGCGATTTGAGAGCCAATTATTTATTATTGGCAAACTTGCTATTACTATTATTAAAATCAATAGAAACGATATTCTAGACATACATTTGTTAAAGGACCTGCAGTATAAAATTTTTAGTACCTGTATATTGAAAAAAGCATCTAATATTAATATATAAAAACATTTATATCAAGTGTATTTTATAACCGGTTTTGCCGCAAGTGCAAACTTTACGCAAGGAAACTCAGGCACAAAACTCATCAGAAGATTTTATAATGCAAGTAGCCAAAGCACGCCAGAATAGCCAATTATGAGATGCTCTATCTTTTACCGCCGCGTATAACAACTGTAAATATGGCGGTAAAAAAAGTTGATCATCTTATAACCGCCGTGTATAATGCTAACAAATGCGGCGGTAAATTATATGAGCGAACCAATAATTGGTAGAGAAAAGGAAATAGCCATTCTAGAAAGTAAGCTTCTCTTTTCCCCATTTGCTGAGTTTATTGCAGTGTATGGTCGGCGTCGTGTGGGTAAGACGTACCTAATAAAACAATTTTTCAGTGAACATGCCGATATTTTATTTGAACAGACAGGCCTTAATAATGGTACTATGCAAGAACAGCTTAAAATCTTTACACAGTCATTATCAAATACTTTTTACAAAGGTGCAAAAATGGCTTTGCCTGAAATGTGGCTGGATGCATTACAACAATTAACACTTGCTATTGACAACACACATGAGAATGAACACATTGTCTTATTTTTTGATGAACTTCCATGGTTAGCTACGAGAAAGTCTCGTTTTCTAGAAACGTTAGAATATTTTTGGAATATACATTGGACAAACCGAAAGAAGCTTATCTTGGTTGTATGTGGTTCAGCAGCTTCTTGGATGTTGGAAAATATAATTTATACCAAAGGGGGGTTGCATAACCGCATTACCGCAAGGATACCTTTGCAGCCTTTTAACTTACGTGAAACTAAAGAGTACCTAAGATATTTAGGAATCAACCTTAATCACCAGCAGATATTACAGATCTATATGGCTATTGGAGGAATACCACATTACCTTAAGGAAGTAAGTAAAGGATTATCAGCAGCACAAAACATTAATATGATCTGTTTTCAGAAGGGTGGTTTGTTATTTGATGAATTTGATATGTTGTTTCACTCCTTGTATGAAGAGCCAGAGACATATCTAAATATCATTCGTGCGATTGCAAAAAAGCCAAAAGGGATAAGCAGAAAAGAACTTATAAAAGCGACTAAAATCACTGAGGGTGGTCGCTTAACTGCTAAATTAAGGAGTTTAGAAGAAGCAGGATTTATTGGTGGTCTTTTACCATTGAACAAGGAAAAGAGAGGAGTATATTACAGGGTAATGGACGAATATGTATTATTTTATCTAACGTGGATTGAGCCGTTTAAGGAAGTAACAAAAAGGGCAATAATAAGTGATGCTCACTATTGGGAGTTAGCAATAAAGAAACCAGCTTGGCAAACATGGACAGGGCAAACATTTGAAGCAGTGTGTTTTAAACATGCCAATGTAATTAGAAAAAAATTAGATATAGAGCATATAGCAGTTATATGTGGAGATTGGCAATATCAACCGGAAAAATACAGTAAAGAGTCTGGTGCTCAAATAGATCTAGTTTTCGATCGAGAAGATGGATGTGTAATGCTCTGTGAGATAAAATATAGTGATAAACCTTATACAGTAACAAAGGAATTTGTCGAACAATTAAAAAGAAAAGAAGCAGTTTATAGAGAAAAAACGAAGTCAAAGAAGCAAATATTCTGGGTGTTAATTACTGCAAATGGAGTTTCTGAGAACCAATATCTAAAAGATACGATACATCATGTAATTACGCTGGAAGACTTGTTTTGAGCTATGTACAACAACTTACGCGATTTCATCTCTGCTTTAGAAGAAAAAAAAGATCTGATTAGGATTAAAAAGGAAGTTTCAACAGTTCTTGAAATGACAGAAATTCACCGTAGAGTTCTGTTAAGCAAAGGACCAGCAATCATTTTTGACAATGTTGTCACAGAAAACGGCAAAAATTCGATTTCAGTTTTGGTAAATTTATTTGGCACTATCAATAGGATAGCTTTAGGGCTGAACATAAATCCTGGTGAACTAAGAGATCTTGGTAAACTTCTGGCGTTTTTGCAATCTCCTGAGCCACCAAAAAGCCTCAAAGATGCTATGAAGATGTTTCCTCTGCTAAAAGTTGTGTTGTCGATGCGAAGTAAAGTCGTGAGCAAAGCTCCATGTCAAGAAGTGGTGCTAACTGGGGATGAGGTGGATCTCAGTTTACTACCTATTCAAACGTGTTGGCCAAATGAACCTGCACCGCTTATCACCTGGCCGATTGTGGTAACAAAAGGCCCAACGGAAGACAAGCAAGATAATTTCAATCTTGGAATATATCGTATGCAGGTCGTAGATAAAAAAACGACTCTAATGCGCTGGCTTGCACATCGTGGAGGGGCAGGTCACCATAAACGGTGGAAGGAAAAGGGGCAAGGTATGAAGTTTCCTGCTGCTGCTGTAATCGGCAGCGACCCTGCAACGCTTATTGCTGCGGTAACTCCAGTGCCAGAAACATTGTCAGAATACCAATTTGCTGGATTGCTGCGCAAGAAGCCGCTTGAACTTGTAAACTGTAAAACTATACCACTTCAAGTGCCAGCTCATGCGGAGATTGTTCTGGAGGGCTATGTAAGTTTGGATAGCTATCGAGATGAAGGGCCATACGGAGACCACACCGGTTACTATAATGCTGTTGAGCAATTTCCTGAGTTTAACATTACTGCAATTACTATGCGCAAAAATCCAATTTATCTCAGCACTTTCACTGGCAAGCCACCAGATGAACCATCAATTCTTGGTGAAGCACTCAACGAAATCTTTGTGCCGATTCTTATCAACCAATTTCCAGAGATAGTAGACTTTTATCTGCCACCAGAGGGTTGTTCATATAGAATAGCGGTGATATCGATAAAAAAGTCTTATCCAGGGCAGGCAAAAAGAATTGTTATGGGCACACTTTCCTTTCTAAAGCAATTTTTATACACGAAGTTTATTATCGTTGTTGATGATGATATAAATATACGCGACTGGAAGGAAGTAATGTGGGCAATATCAACAAGAATGGACCCTGTGCATGATACAATCATGATAGAAAATGCACCTATTGATTATTTAGACTTTGCTTCCCCTGAAAGTGGCTGGGAGGTAAGATGGGATTTGATGCAACAAATAAAATCCCGCCTGAAACCAAACGAGAATGGGGAGAGAAAATTGAAATGAGCGAAGAAATAGTAAGAAAAATCACGGAGAAGTGGGAAGAATATGGATTGACAAGTGATTAAATTATGATGTAGCCTATCGCCGTATATCCGGGGGTGGGTTGTTGTGAGGCTTTTTCACTTTTTATTCTTGTTAATGTGTTTTTCTCTGTATTACTATGCGGGTTTTATATTTTCGCCCTGCCCAAAAGCTACGGTTTGCTTTTCACCTGGAGAAGATTGTGCTGTACCGATAATCAGCGTAATAGATCAGTCTAAAAAATCTATCTTAGTTCAAGAATATACATTTACTCTTGGAACAGTTGCAAAATCTTTGATTAATGCTAAAGAACGCGGTGTTGATGTTAAAGTCATCTTAAGACCTGCTGCGAATCAAGCGATAAAAAAAAGGAAAGGAGGGTGACTAAAATCAAGGTTAACTAAAAGGCGTGCTTAAGATTTACAATACCAGCAATAATATTGAACCTCAGGTTATATTTTTTCTGAAAATTGCGATAAACATTCGACATAATCTTAAATATCTTTATCTCTCGGATCTTGTTTTCTACTCTCATTCTAAATGATGCTAATCTTCTATTATGCTCTGGAGTTAATGGCTTTTTACGATACTTTTTATATGGAATTATAACATTGCTTTGCAATTTTTGCCAACCTTGATATCCAGAATCGGCATGTTTTATGCTATCAAGTGGTAAATATTTTTCTTGTTTCCTTATGCGGAAATCACTAATTCTACCACGGTATGACTTTGACACTGATAAAATTCTTCCTCCTTCTTCGATAATAATCTCAGTTTTCATAGTGTTGGTTCTTTTTTTTCCTGAATATGATTTCTTCCGTTTTTTACTATCTTCTGGTCTCTGTATTTGCTGTTCTGTAACATCAGCCAAAATCTTCAGTATTTTTTCTGGCGTCATACTTCTATCTTTTGTTATAGTCACTTTTTTGGCGAGTAATGGCTCTATTCTCTTAAGTAACCTACATACATTTGCGTTGTGTACATTGAATAGGCATCCTAAAAATCTATGTGTTATGTAAGTGCGATAGTACAAAATTACGCAAAACAACTTATCTTCCAGAGTTGGTAGTTTTGATCTTCTACCATGACACTTTTTCTGTTTTTCCTATCCAGACCCCACTTTTTCCACTACTTTTTCGAACTTCTCTATAGTTAAACCTGTTATATTACGAAAGTTTCTTGGGTGTTTTTTCATATTATAGTAACTAAAGCTCATTTTTTTTCCTTACTTGATCTGCTTATTCTTCTTCTACCTCTCTCACATCATTTTTTCAATCACCTTTTTCAGCAGGTCTTTAGATAAATCGCAACTCTACTCAAAATATAGTGTTATAAATGAATTATTTTCAGGTGGAGTACCAATTTGGATCGATGATAAGCCAAAGATTGCTCATAATAAGATAATGATTGTTGACAATCAAAAAGTCATCACAGGGTCATTTAACCTTAGTAAGACAGCTAAAAAAGGAAATGCTGAAAATTTATTAATTATTACAGATTATCCTGAATTGATTCAGCAGTATGTGAAAAACTGGGAGGCACGAATGTCACAATCTTATAAATACGCTCCCAACTAATCGAGAGCGCTTGCTCAAAATCGGTTTTAAAAACAGCAAGGGAGAGCTTTTTTGATTGATTGACATAATGATTATGATATAATGAACTAAAAGTTTAAGGAATAAAGTAATGGATTATATAAATGATGCTGCCGGTAGCTACACTGCCATTCATGATTTTTTTCAAAACAACGGTGTTGGAGATTACAAAGTTCAATGCAGTTATGGCGGGGTGCCGTATGCTACTGATGAGTACGTGCATTCTGGCGATAAATTTTGGAGTAATAATTTCATAAACTCACATTTTGGCAGGGAAATAAAAATGTATCCTCAAAGTGAACTTTTAGCTAAAGAATATGCTGGAAATACGTTGCCAGTTTCAATATCACTAGATAAGGATTTAATAAAAATGAAGGAATGTCAGAAAAAAACGAAATTTGTGGAACTAGAAAGGGAGTCAGGTGATTTAGTGTATGATAAGCAAAAGTATGTAAAGTGTTACACAACAAAGCTATCATATGATGATGTACATATTTACAATAACGATAAAGTTTCAACATTTAGCATAAAATACAACGTGCCAAATGATCCGAAATACAGTTTAAATATAACATTTACAAAGGTTAATGATAATAAACCAGGATTTTGGCAAAAATTTAAAAACATGTTTAACGTGACCATTCACTAGACTTCTTTCAAAATTGTTAGAGGGAGTGTAAGATCAAGTATTGAAAGCATGAAATATAGGAAATAGAAAAGCCTATTTTGCCTAAACTGAAGCGTCTTTTCCAATTTTTTCTAGCATCAACTCAGCAGCTTTTTGTTCAGCAATCTTTTTACTAGAAGCACATGCAGAAACTTTACCATAATCTTCTATGCAAACTGATATAGTAAATTCAGAATTGTGCGCTGGTCCAGTTTGTTTTACAAGCTCATACTCTGGTAAAGGCAATTTGTTTTTCTGAGTCCACTCTTGCAGTGAGGTTTTAGGATCTTGAGGGGGGTCGAGCATGCCTTTAGCTAGCTTTTCCCAATATTGGATAATAAATTTTTCAACATTTTCAAGTCCGCCATCAATATAAATTGCACCTATTAGTGCTTCAAGCGAGTTTTCTAAATTTTTTAGATTACATCTCCCTCCATTGCAGCGTTCACTATTATTCATGATGATAAAGCTGCCTAATTTTATTTCTTTAGCAATATTAGCAATGGTGTTGCCACAAACTAAATCCGTCTTTCTTTTTGCCAATGCTCCTTCTTTTTCTTCAGGAAATAGTTTAAACAGTATGGCAGATACGACCATATTCAAAACACTATCGCCCAAAAACTCTAGTCTTTCGTAGCTTACAATTTGGTTTTTGCTATTCCTTTTATTTACGCTTGGGTGAGTTAGTGCCTCTTCTAATATTGCATAATTTGTAAATTTATAATCAATGATCTTAGATATTGCATCATTCAAACTCTTCATACCCATTATTTAAAAGAAAAACACTTCCTACCACCTTTATACCAGAGAATTAGTTTTATTTTATTAAAATAATACCACCAACTTCCAAAATTAATGTATACAACCCACCACCTCACTAATGTTACTAAATCCATCTCTCCTTATTAGTTCCACAAGTTCTAGATTAATTTTGTTTACAACTTGAGGTCCGTGGTATATGAGAGCAGTGTACAACTGCACCAAAGAGGCTCCTGCCTTTATTTTTTTATATGCATCAACACCACTTGAGATTCCTCCGCACCCTATCAATAATATTTTGCCCTTAGTAAATTTGTACATATCGCCCAATAACTCGGTTGAAAGTTTGAACAGTGGTTTGCCACTCAACCCGCCACTCTCATTATGGTGGGAATGCAAATTATCTCTACTTACCGTAGTGTTGCTTACTGTTAATCCGTCAATTTCATATTCCAATGCAAGCTCAGCAATATTTTCTTTCGTTTGTTGATCTATATCTGGTGAGATTTTTAGTATTATTGGTGTGAATTTGGAATTATCAATCGCTTTGCGGATAGCTTCCAGTAATTCCGATAATTCTTGTCTATTATGCAAATTGCGTAAATTGGGCGTGTTTGGGGATGAAATGTTCAGCACTATATAATTGCTTTTTCCATACACCATCTTTATTAAATCAACATAATCACTAATTTGGTCTTTCGATGCACTATTTTTTCCTATATTTATGCCAAAAATACAGTCATCAAGCTTGGTTTCATCTATTTGTTTAAGAAAATAGTCTATTCCTTTATTATTAAACCCCAATCTATTGATTATCGCTTGATCATCAACTAACCGAAAAATTCTTGGTTTTTTGTTTCCATATTGTGGATTACGAGTTACAGTACCAGCTTCAATAAACCCAAAACCAAATGAGAGCATAGGTCTTATAACTTCTGCATTTTTGTCAAAACCTGCAGCAAGACCTACGGGGCTCCTCAGCTTATTACCAAAGAAATTCATACTTAAGGATTCTGGTAGGTCTATAGGTTTTCTATAAGGAATTTTTCTCAATGCCATAATTGCCAAAGAGTGAGCAACTTCGGGCGGTAGTAAAAATAGTAAATTATGTTTGTAAAACACTTTGCTTATTTTTAGTTTATTTTCTACCACTAAACACTATAAGAGTATACTTTAAAAATTTGAAAAACGCAGCGGTAGCAAATTTAGCTAAAAAAATTACTTCCGCACACTCAAAAATCTCATTATATTGACAGTAGAGGTACTTTAAGAGCTCGAAATCTATCTCTGTCTGCAGACTTTCTACTAAATAACCAAATTCAGTAAAAAATGTAGCGTAGCCTACTTCAGTGTATGTGGGTGCACACACGTGCTTAATTTCTGTCATAAGGTGCGTTGCATTTTTTCTGAATCTTTTTTATATGGGGATTTTATGCCTTGACTTTATAGCTAAAGTGTTACCGACAACCGTCATTCCGCGGCGGTAGGGCTTTGGTTAGCTCCTAATTGAAGTTAAGAGGCCGGGACCGGAATTGAACCGGTATAAAAGGATTTGCAGTCCTCCGCATAAGCCATTCTGCCACCCAGCCATTTTTCATGTGTAGATACCCATTATATCTTTTAGCATAGATAAAGCTTCCTCCCCTTTGCGTTGAAAAGTGTTACGGCCAATAATTGAACCATTACCACCACCCTGCTTAATTTCTTTCGCTTCATTGCATATGTCATCTACTTCCTTCGATTCACCACCAGAAAAAACTACTATTCTTTTCCCTGCAAAACAAGATCTTTTAACATATTCAATTCTTTTAGATAATGATTCAATATTTTCTGCTTCTATTTTCTCCCTTTCCAAATATTTAGTTGGAAGTTTTACTTTGATTATATTAGCGCCAAGCAAAGCTGCCATGTGTGCAGCATAGGCAATAACATCAACCGCTGTTTCACCTTCTTTGGAAATTCCTTCACCGCGTGGATAAGACCATAACACTACTGCAAGCCCATAAGATTTGGCTTCAGCTACGATTTCACGGGCTTCTTCCATCATATCGAAACACTTAGCAGAACCAGGATATATAGTAAATCCAACAGCCAAGCAGCCCAAACGCAGTGCATCTTTCACAGAAGAGGTTATTGCTTGATCAGAAGTCAGATCTTTTGAATGTAAGGAGTTGGAACTATTAAGTTTCAAAATAAGTGGGAGCAGTCCAGCATAAGTCGAAGCACCAGCTTCAATCATACCAAGTGGAGCAGCATATGCACTTACTCCCGAATCAACTGCAAGCTGAAAATGATAATGTGGGTCATAAGCATCAGGGTTAACTTCAAAGCTTTTTATTGGCCCGTGCTCAAATCCTTGATCTACTGGCAGAATCACTAACTTGCCAGTACCGCCAAGCTTTCCATGCATGAGAATACGAGTAAGATTTGCTTTTACCCCGGGGTTTTCACTTTCGTAGTAGCTTAGAACTTGTTTTACTTTATCACTTATCACTATAATTCAAATTAAATTTAAGTTATAAATTGTAACAAAGATGAAGTTCAATACAAGGATTTTAAACTATATCAAAAGCAATTTTATCTTCTACTTTATTCATATAGATTCTTAATTTCCTTCCTTTTGTTAATTTACGATTCAGTATTTCTTCCGCTAAGTAACTTTTTATCTCTTTTTCAATAAGTCTCTCTATCGGACGTGCTCCCATTTCCTTGCTATAACCCATTTGTACAAGATAAGATTTTACTTCGTCTTCTACTGAGCAGTTTATGCCTTTTTGCGTCAGTTGCTTTTTCAGTTCTAGGACAAATTTATCCACAATATGCAAAATCACATCCGTACTTAAGTCAGAAAAAGAAATAATCGCATCAAGACGATTACGAAATTCAGGGCTAAAAACCTGTTCTATTGCTTTTTCGCTATCACCAATGTTAAAATTTTTATGCCCAAAGCCAACAAAACTTTTGCTGCGTTCAACTGCTCCTGCATTGGTTGTCATAATTAAAATTATATTGGAAAAGTTAACTTTACGTCCGTAAGTGTCTGTAACACAACCATAATCCATAATTTGTAGCAATATATTATAGATATCGCTATGGGCCTTTTCAATTTCATCAAGCAGCACAACACTATATTGATTGTTAGATACAGACTCTGTGAGTAATCCACCCTGATCATAACCTACATATCCAGGAGGAGAACCAATAATCCTTGATATCGTATGGGATTCAATATATTCGGACATATCAAAGCGTATAAGATTCATGCCCATGCTTTCTGCTAATTGTTTTGCTAGCTCGGTTTTACCAACACCGGTTGGCCCTGCAAAAAGATAATTTGCTAAAGGCTTATTGTAATTTCTCAACCCAGATTTAGCAATTTTAATAGAATTAACAAGAGATTCTATTGCCTGCTCTTGGCCAAAAATCACCTTTTCTAGATTAGCTTTTAAAGACTTTACTTTCTGCAAATCATCAGATTCAGATCCGCAAGGCACATTTGTAATTCTAGTAATGGTATTTTTAATATCTCTACTATTTACAATTTTACCCCTGTTTCTTAGCAATTTACAATATGCCCCTGCCTCATCAATAACATCAACCGCTTTATCAGGTAATATTCGCCCAGTAATATACTTATGCGAAAGTTCAGCCGCAGACCTAATGGCATTCTTTGTATAATATACTCCATGATACCCTTCATAGTAGTGCTTTATGCCATCTAGTATCTTTATCGTTTCATTAACAGAAGATTCTTTAACATTAATTTTTTGAAACCTTCTCGCTAGTGCTTTATCTTTTTCAAAACTAGTGCTGTATTCTCTATATGTAGTTGCACCTATACAACGTAGTGTACCTCTTGCAAGCGCAGGTTTGAGTAGGTTACCTGCATCAAGAAAGCTACCACTTGTAGAACCTGCTCCAATGATAGTGTGTATTTCGTCAATAAAAAGGATAGCACCTGGTTTTACCTCAATCGCTTTTATTATAGATTTTATTCTCTCTTCAAAATCACCTCTGTAGCGTGTCCCTGCAAGGAGTGATCCTAAATCCAAAGCATAAATTATACTGGACCTGAGCGCACTCGGAACACTGCCTTCAATGATCTTCAATACCAAACCCTCAACTATTGTTGTTTTGCCAACACCTGGGTCTCCAACATATAAAGGGTTGTTTTTTCTACGCCTCAATAATATTTCTATAGTGCGATTTAATTCATAATCACGACCAATAACATAATCTATTTTTTTGCTTCTTGCATAGTCATTTAAATTTTTACAATAACTTTGTAGAATTTCCTCATCTTTTAGTAGCTCACCTTTATTTACTGTAGTAGAAGCGTCATTATTTTTATCAAGTTTTACTTTATGATTGGTGGTGTATTCATCTATATCGTTAGAGTATTTCATATTAGATATATGGTAAATCAAATTGGAATCTTTCGCACTTTGTTTCTGCAATAGATCTTCAACGTATAAATCTTGCCCAGACAAAATCTCTACTAGAACACTTGCTCCATTTATTTCTTTTTTCCCCAAGCTATGAGACCGTATTATTGCTCTGTGTATTATGCATTGAAACATTGAGCTAGGTTTAACTCCATTGATAATCAATTCAGAACTGCTTTGTAAAAACCCTTTTATATTATTATTATAATCATTAGCCTTAATATTGCATCTTGATAGAATGTTATCCATATTGATGATTTCATCGGCTCTGATATTACATCTTGATAAAACGTAATTTACATCCACGTCTTTAGTTAACGCCAGCAATAAATGTTCTACTTTCGCATATTTTAGATTAAAATTAGAAGCAATAAGTAGCGCCCTATTCAAACTTGCCTCTAAGTTTTTGGAAATCATCGCCTATTCTCTTTAAAAGTGGGAACTCATATATAATGAATAGCACACAATTATTAAAAAAATTGAAATCCAGCAGTTCGCTGTAGCCAATTTGAATCCCCACTCTGGATCTACGTCATAGCACCGCGATATCTCAACATAAGACCTGCTGAAAAAGGTGATTGAAAAAATGATGTGAGAGAGGTAGAAGAAGAATAAGCAGATCAAGTAAGGGAAAAAAATGAGCTTTAGTTACTATAATATAAAAAAACACCCAAGAAACTTTCGTAATATAACAGGTTTAACTATAGAGGAGTTCGAAAAAGTAGTGGAAAAAGTGAGGTCTGGATGGGAAAAACAGAAAAAGTGTCATGGTAGAAGATCAAAACTACCAACTCTGGAAGATAAGTTGTTTTGCGTAATTTTGTACTATCGCACTTACATAACACATAGATTTTTAGGATGCCTATTCAATGTACACAACGCAAATGTATGTAGGTTACTTAAGAGAATAGAGCCATTACTCGCCAAAAAAGTGACTATAACAAAAGATAGAAGTATGACGCCAGAAAAAATACTGAAGATTTTGGCTGATGTTACAGAACAGCAAATACAGAGACCAGAAGATAGTAAAAAACGGAAGAAATCATATTCAGGAAAAAAAGAACCAACACTATGAAAACTGAGATTATTATCGAAGAAGGAGGAAGAATTTTATCAGTGTCAAAGTCATACCGTGGTAGAATTAGTGATTTCCGCATAAGGAAACAAGAAAAATATTTACCACTTGATAGCATAAAACATGCCGATTCTGGATATCAAGGTTGGCAAAAATTGCAAAGCAATGTTATAATTCCATATAAAAAGTATCGTAAAAAGCCATTAACTCCAGAGCATAATAGAAGATTAGCATCATTTAGAATGAGAGTAGAAAACAAGATCCGAGAGATAAAGATATTTAAGATTATGTCGAATGTTTATCGCAATTTTCAGAAAAAATATAACCTGAGGTTCAATATTATTGCTGGTATTGTAAATCTTAAGCACGCCTTTTAGTTAACCTTGATTTTAGTCACCCTCCTTTCCTTTTTTTTATCGCTTGATTCGCAGTAGGTCTATAGATTCTGCTAATGAGTAGCGGAATGACGAGTTTTACACTTATCAAGTTGTAGGTAAATCCTATTTAATATGCTTTTTCTAGTACTCTGCTTTTCTTTTTAAATGCATTGATCTTTTTTCTACCGTATTTAGTCTTTAACGTACTTGGCCTTTTAAAGACCTTTTTGCTATTACGTTTTTTAAATTGCACACTACAATCAAAATTTGGCTCTCCTTCTTTGTCTGCCAATGCAGGCAGTCTTCTCTTATCTTGAGGTGTAACAAAAGATAGCGCATGCCCTTCAGCTCCAGCACGTGCAGTTCTGCCTATACGATGAATATAGTCAGCTTGCGATTGTGGTGCATCATAATTGATAACATGTTGAATGTGGGGAATATCAAGGCCGCGAGAAGCAACATCTGTTGCAACCATGATTTGATTGCGGCCACGACGAAAAGAATTAATGACCCTTTCGCGCTTGTGCTGCCTTAAATCACCATGAATTGCTAAAGCGCTATAGTCATCTTTGTACAATCTGCTAGCTAGCTGATCCGCTCCTTGCTTTGTTTTGACAAAGATAATGATTGATCCTTCGCGCTGACATAGTTGTGTAACAAGCTTTTCATATTTTTCTGATTCTGATGCATAAACAATCTCTTGCTTAATTTTTACAGAAGTTGTAGTCTCACAATCAACAGAAATACGTTCTGGTCGATTAAGGTACTTCTCAGTAAGTTTAACTATATCACTAGGAAGAGTTGCAGAAAACATAAGAGTCTGCCGTATTTTTGGCAGATATTTCATGATCCCTTCAATTTGAATTCCAAAGCCCATATCAAACATACGATCCGTTTCATCAAGCACAAGAACGCTAACATTGCGAGTAATCAAAGTTTTACGCTCAATATGGTCTATAATACGACCAGGAGTACCTATTACAATTTGTGGTTTTTTCTGAAGCTGATTTAGCTGCCTAAAAATAGGCTCACCACCAATCAATAAAGCGACCCTTAGTGCAGAATTTTGAAATAAGAGTTTTCTTATCTCATTTGTTACCTGATGCGCAAGCTCCCTGGTTGGCACGATGACTAAAGCTGAACCAGTGTTAGGCTCATTCAGCAAATTAGCAACCAACGGAATAGCAAATGCCAAAGTTTTTCCAGTTCCCGTTTGAGCAGACCCAAGAATATCTTTACCTTGTAGCGCTAAGGGAATCGCTTGTATTTGAATCGGAGTTGGGACGAAAAGATTATTTTTATCTAGAGCTTGTGTAAGCGAAGCTGGGAGACCCATCTCATGAAAATTATTCACAATACGTTAACCCTATTAAAAGACTTCATAATAGATTAATCTTCCAATCTTAAATTTATTGCAGATTTTTTATCTTCTCCGTTTCTACCGCGCTCCTCTTTAACCTCATAACTCACCCTTTCTCCTTTTATCCCCTTCTCTTTATTCTCTCCTTTAAGTGTCTCAGGCCTTATTCCTGAACGTTCCAACGTGCTAATATGTACAAAAACATCACCCCCTTTACCTTCTGGCTTGATGAAACCATAGCCTTTTTCGGCATTAAACCATTTTACATTACCAAATTCCATTTAAACAACTCCTAAATTATTAACTAACATTACTAATGTGATGAAAAACTTTGAAATTACGATTGAGAATGCTTTAAGCTTAGCTATTGAAACTAAACCTTTATACTCCATAGTCTATTCTTAACATTACATGACAATAATACACAATTGCTGTACTTAATGCAAATAAATTTTTTAATCGTTAAGCGAACCTGCAACCGTCATTTCGCTAACTTTAATCGTTGGTGAATTAAATTGCCCACAAAAAGTTAGATCATCTGCAACGACTAAATTGCTAAACATATCCTTCAAATTGCTAGCAATGGTAATCTCATGTATTGGATACGTTATTTTTCCATTTTCTATAAAAAATCCGGAAGCGCCTTGGCTGTAATCGCCATTGATTAAATTAACACCAAAACCAAATAAATCAGTTACATATATTCCCTCTTTCACTTCCTGAATTAATTCTTCAAACGATACATTACCATTCTCAATGTAGAGGTTACTAGCTGCAGGAATAACTGCAGCATTACTTGCACGAGTTGCACTTCCGGTTGTTTCTGAGTCTAATTTTCTAGCCGAGTATAAGTCTAAAATCCAATTTTGTAATATTCCGTTTTTTACAAATATATTTTTCTTGCTAGTTATCCCTTCTCCATCAAATGGTCTCGATGCTATGCCTCTTGGCAACAATGGATCATCGATAATATTAATTCTATCGTTGAAAATCTGAGCGTTTAAACTACCCCTCAAGAAAGAACTGTTGCTTATAATACTGCTCCCATTTATAGCAGAAGCAAAACTTTTTACTAGCCCTTTTGCTGCTCTTTTTTCAAAAATAACTGGAAATTTACCAGTTTTAATTGTACGTGAATTCAATTGATCAACTGCTCTTTTTGCTGCTTCTTTTCCCATTAACTCTGGCAACTTTAAATCACTAAAATTACATGCTATATCATAATCGTAACCAACCTTCATTTCACTTTCTCTTCCAGCAACAACAGAGACCTGATTAGCAAAGGTTGATTTACTAAACGAGCAAATAAAACCAGAAACAGTCGATAATACTGCATTCACTAAAGCGTATGAAGAAGAGGCTCCTTCAGAATTAGTGATACTCTTATGTGCAAGGGCTGAATTTTCTGCAGCTTCAGCAATTTCTTTTAGGCTATCAACGGTTACAACATTATTATCTGAGATACTTAAATCTGCAGAAGAGATATAATTACTACCATTTACAGCAAAATTAATGCAAGGATCTTCTGGCGCATTCTTTGCCATTTCTACCACTTGGCTTACCGTATCACTAAGATTATTCAAATCGTTTGTAGAAATATACGCAGCTTTGTTTTTACCTGCTATAGCTCTGATTCCTACAGTGCAATTTTTAGATTGTGATATTTGCTCAATTTTTGATAGACGCTGAGAAACTGAAGTCTTATTAGTTCCATATATTGTAACTTCCGCATCTTGATTCTGCTTTTTTATTAATTTAGTGATATCTGCTGCAATATTTAATATATTCATTTTCTACTCCTTAGATTTTTATAAAGACTCTGCACCACCTATAACTTCAATTAAATCAGTTGTAATTGCTGCTTGACGAGAACGATTATAAAGCAATGCTAGTTTGTTCAGCATCTCTTTAGTGTTTCTGTTTGCTGATTCCATAGCAACCATCCTAGCACTATTCTCACTTGTTGCACTTTCAAGCAAAGCAGAGTAAAGAGCAATTACAACGTAATCTTGGACCAAAGATTTTAAAATAAATTCAATATTTTGTGGTTTATACTCATAGCCGTAATCTGTTGTTGGACCAGCCAGAGAGTTGTCAATCAAGGATGAGTCTTCACTCCATGGTTTTATTGTTTCCAACATTGGCTTTTGCGTGAAGGTATTATAGAATTTACTATAAAAAACTTTAACTTTATCGTATTTACTTAAATCTATACCATCAACCAAAGCTTCTACGTACTTTAACGTGATCCCCTTACTATTTTCAATTTTTAAGATACTTTTAGAGTCAAATCTATTTTTACCTACATCAAAAGCTTTTTTACCAAGAAATACAATATCTACTTTTTTGCCATTTGCGATTGACTTATTTACACGCTCTTGACTAAATTTGACAATAGAAGAGTTAAAGTTGCCGCACAAGCCACGATCAGACGCAACAATGAATACTAGATAAGAACCGTCGTTACTGACATTTAGAATTTTTGCCAGTAATTTTTGATCAACTGATAGCATTAATGAAGAAATAATGCTATGCAGCTTAGATATATATAATTTTGAATTTGATAATTTCCTTTGGCTTTGTAATAACTTTGCTGCAGAAACCATTTGCATTATTTTCGTGGTCTTCTGTACAGACCTAATATTCTTAATTCTTAAGGATAATTCCTTTAAGCTCTTCATTTTATATACAACTCTGATTTATTAAAATATATAATTGTTAGTGTCTAAAAGCAAGTTTTTTTGACATTAGAACCAAGTCTAACTAAAAAACTTGCAGGTTTATTATTTTGAAATAAGGGTTATATTAAGAGATCTACTACAAAAATTGTTCAATAGAGGCCTTTGATGGTAATTTCCCATATATTATTATCATCACACTTTGTGGAACCTTATAATATATAACAAACGCAATTAAAACTATTGCAATTTGAACATTTATGATCCCATTGCTTTAGTTCTCTGTTACAATTTTTACACTTCCAGCCCGGATCAGGCAAAGCTTCTGAGCCCATCTTGTTTAGCCAATAAATTACCTTGTCGTGTTCTTGCAATGTAACCTTGAGTTGTATTACAATAAAGTAGATTGACATGTAATTAGCTTTTTTCATAGCAGTGTCTAAATATTGACTTACAAGATCATATTTACCTGAACTCATTGAGGACAAAGCAAGTAAACAGTAACTAAAATAATAATCAGGGCGTAAGTTGTATAGTCTTTCAGCACCTTTACTATTTAAATTGATGTACATTCTAGCTGACTGAGGAGTAGGATTTACTGCATATTCTGTCTCTAGCACTGCAGAAGCTTTTCTGATTTTTCCAAGTTTAATATATAATTCTGCTTTTAAATAATTGATGGACCGAAAGGTTGCATAATAACTTTGTGCTCTGAATAAAGACTTTATAGCTCCTTTAAAATCCCCTCTACTTTCATATTGTTTTGCCAAAGCACAATAAAAAACTGCAAACATTTCTTTATGGTCAAAGGGAAGAAAAATATTGAACTTAACTGCTTCCTTTAACCTCAAAATTGCATTAATCCAATCTTCTTTCAATATGCAATGCTCTATTTGAAAGGGAATAGATAGCATTTTATCATTAATTGAACTAGAGCAATATTCTATAAATTTTTGAAAGACTACTTTTTCTTGTTTGAGGTGAACAATCAGCTTATTGGCCAGAAGTAGAGCTAAGTTACGATTTTTATTTGCAATATTTGTTAAACCGTTACTGAAAAAGCTGTAATTTCCCGTCTTACCTGAGTTAAAGAGCTTTATTAAAGATAACCTATTGCTTTTTTCATTTAAACTTTTAACTACCTTTTGAGCGTTCTCTATATTGTCTAAGTCTATGCTAAAGAAAGCTTCAAAGAGAAGCAATTCTTCCCTATCTCTTCTTCTATTTCTTATGTTGGCAAATGTTGATAAAATGGAGGAAAAAAAGCGTACAAGTGTAATTAATAAAAATAATAAAACTACACAAGTAAAAATAATGAAATATAGATCAATACTTATAGTGTAATTGCCTAATTCCAATTTTATTACTTCACCACTTACCTTGACCCATATGCCAAATAAAAACGAAAGAGCGAAAATTATAAAATAAATCATGAGATATATTGTAATAAGTGATGATATATTGTTGAAATATTCTTAGAAGCTACAATAAAACCATTCAATTTATTCAGCCATGGCTTGAATTCTGAATGCGTTAAATTGCTTACTGTAACAGTTATATTTTGCCAATCATTATCGTTTATTGACTCCTCAATTTCTGCGAATTTTGCCCTTAATGGGTCATTTTTATCTTGTATTCTAATCCAGTTTGAAATGATTTTTTTAGACAATGTACTTTTATTGTAGTTAATAACAGCAATGGTCTTCTCAAAAGATAACTTCAACTCACGTAAAGTATCTACCTCTTTCAAACTTTCCAATTCATTTACTGCATTTTCTATCTCTGGATCATCAAGCTCTGATATCAAAGGCTTTATTGAATTTATATGATTATCAAATTTTGCTTCTCGCAATAACGAATTCTTCATTTTAACTACAAGTAGCAGCAATCTTGCGAGGTTCTTATGCCTTGAGCTACCATCACCTTGCTCACATTGAGTGTGCAGAACTCTCTTTAAGTCAAATATCTTTTTTTCTACCCTGGATTGATTAACTTCAAGTGACATTCTGAATTCATCTATTTTTTCCGTTAAAACATTTATATTGTCTTCGCTTTCTTGCTGAATTATTTTTAAAAAGATTATGTTATTTATTGTGATGTAACCGGTAAATAACAATACAATTAAGAACCAGCCTATGTACTTTTGCTGAGTATCATTCATAACGTAGTATCTCCGCAGGATCTTGTGCAGCTGCCTGCAATGCAGGAGCAATTGTCGCTAAAAATGATAAGAGTAACGCAAGCGCAGAAATACTTACTACATCTTGAGGGACTAATATCACCGGTAAACTTGAAAAAAAGTATATCATAGGATCAAACAGCTTGACGTTAGTAATGTTTTCTAAAAACACTCTAATACTTTCGATATTGAGAGAAAAAACGACACCTATAATACAACCAAGACAAGTTCCCGTAAAACCGATTAATAGACCACAAGCGCAAAATATGCGCATAATGCTTCCACTTGTTGCACCAAATGTACGCATAATTGCAATCGCGGATTTCTTTTCTTGCACTATCATCATTAAATTTGAGATAATATTAAACGCTGCTACAACTATAATCAAAGTAAGAATTAAAAACATCACATTTCTTTCAGTTTTTAAAGCACTAAAATAATGGCTTTGCTGTAATTGCCAACTTTCAGCTTTCATTCCTATTTCTTTTTCTATAGCATCTGCCAGCTTATCAGCTCTAGTAACGTCGTCTACAAGTACTTCTATATTTTTTATGCTATTTTCATAATTAAAAAAGGCTTGTGCTGATTTTAGAGGTATATATATCAAGGTATTATCATACTCAAACATACCCATATCAAATATTGCTATAACTTTATATTTTTTCATTCGCGGCATTTCACCAAGTAATGCATCAAATTCTTCAGATGATATAAACGTAATTTTGTCGCCATAGTCAACGTTCAAAGCTTCTGCCAATCGTGCTCCTATTATTATCCCTTCATCAAATTTTTTTACATCACCTATAATTACATTATTTGTAATGGTAGTACTATCAAGCAAATCTTTAGTTGACACACCTCGCATTACGCTACCTGCAATTTTACCATTTGCTACAATAATAACTTGATCATTGGTCATAGGAGTAGCTTTTAATATACCAGGAATTTTCTCAATAGATTTCGAAACTGTGCAGTAATCTGAATTTATGTTCTTATCAAAATAAACATTAATATGGCCATCAATGCCAAGTATTGAGTCAAGCAACTTTGCTCTGAATCCGTTCATCACAGACATCACCACTATTAGTGTTGCAACTCCAAGGGCAATGCCGATAATAGAGAACAAAGTCATTATAGAGCAAAATCTGGCATTTTTCGCTCGCAAATAGCAAGCAGCCATAGTAATTTCAAAGGCAATGGACATTACAAAATATTTTGAGGTTAAACATTATATTCTTGAAACTTCGTATAAGTGTAGACTTTTCTTTATTTGAAAACTAGATATTTTTACTCCTTTAAATTTAGCAGACTTATAGAGTATCTTTAACATTAGAATTTCAAAATCTTCCATATACATCATCCAATCTCACTATATCATTATCAGATAAATGCTCTCCTATCTGAAATTCAACTATTTCAAGTGGAGAGCTTGTGCTTCTATTTTCAATCCTATGGGAAACTTCCCTTGGGATTTCTATCATATGGTCTTTTACTATAGCATATTCTTTGTCGCCTAAACTAACATACCCAACTCCTGATAGTACTATATGGTATTCATCTCTATAGTGATGGAATT
The DNA here is from genome assembly GCA_023052945.1 of Wolbachia pipientis. NCBI lineage: Bacteria > Pseudomonadati > Pseudomonadota > Alphaproteobacteria > Rickettsiales > Anaplasmataceae > Wolbachia > Wolbachia pipientis. The sequence continues at coordinate 937,882 of CP095495.1, read as the reverse complement.
GCTTAGAAGTGCAGCTTAATGGATTTATAAAAAGATATTTTATAAGAAAATTTTCGCTCATTAAAATTATACTATAAAATCCCCATGGCTTGATTTCTCTTCTTATCGCTTTTGCTTTCTTAACCTTATTAATAAACAATATTAGGCTTTTGTTTGGTTGCTTATAAGCTCCACCCAATAAATTTTTATTACTTTCTGTCGTTAAAACTGGTTCTTTTTCTCTAATCACATGCTGAAATGACACCGGTTCTTTGCTAAACTTCTCACTCAATTCTAAAACTGAATTCCAAGTTCCAACATCCAACCAATCGAAATTAGCCTCTACCATTGTAATGTTCTTTGCTTTTTCCATTACCAAGTAATCAATGGATATGCCTTCAATTCCTGCAAAATCTCGTTGTTTTAAATACAGAAATCTCTCTTGCGGTATGAAATGTTTCACACTTGCAAAACATAAATTATAAAGACTTGGGGCAGATTTTTTGATCTCATCTATATAGCGTTTTGCTTTAAACACAAATATTCCAGAGTTCCAATAATGATCGTTACTTAACTTACGCTCGGGTTTTTCTGTAAAATCTTTCACTATATGATATTTTTCTTTCTGATCATAAACTGCATTTATATAACCGTATTCAGAATTGAATTCATTAGGCTTAACCCCAAAAGTGACTATAGAGTTAGTTTCAGAGGCTAACTTAGACGCTTTTTGAGTAGAAGCATAAAAACTATTCAAATCACCTATGAAATGATCTGAAGGCAGAATTAACATTGTCTCGTTTTCATTGCAGAGAAGCGCAGCAATTAATATTGCCGCTGCTGTTCCAATTTTCACTGGTTCGAAAATCACTTTATATTCTTGCAGTGCATGCAATTCCTCCATCACTAATGACTCGTACTGTATATTTGTAGCAATTATGGGCGGCATATAATCGCTTTTTAGCCTCAACAAAGTGTTGTGAAACATAGTGTTCTGACTAAATATTTTCTGAAATTGCTTTGGCTTAGATAAAGGCCAAAGTCTGCTACCACTACCACCACACAATATTACAGGGCGCATTTAGTTAAGATATTAATTAAATAATTAATATCTTATACTGAGGGCAAAATACATGCAAGTTTTTGTTGTGGAATAGTTAATAAAGAAAGTAAATGTTGATTTAAAGTAATTGCTAATGAGAGTGATCATGTGTAGCGCCTTGCCCTTGCTGTGAATTTCTTCTATTTTGTAATTCCTCAACATGACCTTTTCTTTTATCACTTAATATTTCATTACCCTTATTTTGTTCTTCCTCAGGACTCTTTAGTATTTCATTACTCTTGCTAACTTCTTTATCATTCCCTTGTTTCTTTGGCCTTCTAGCGTTAAGCTCATCCCATGTGCCCACTATACTAAGTGGCTTATGATCCTTTTGCCCTGGCTTTAGCCTTTCTTCACCTTTAATAACATTAAAGTCACTTTTTGCTTCTTCCCAACATCCTTTCAACTGGTGTTTCCACATAGTGAAGTAAGCATCACCATACTTCTTCTTATCTGCTACAAATAATAAAATTGGAGCCTTAAGTATGGTAGCTCCCATATTTACTAAATTTTTTACTGCCATTGCAGGGGTGAACAAAAGATAGCCAAAAGACTTTGCAATTGGGTTTTGTTCGCTTATTAAATACTCCCCTAACTTTATAGGAAGAGAGGTCAACAATTTAGTACAAACTTTAGCCAAGCTTGTAGCAAAAACGATAGGAACAGATATAAGACTTTTATCTAGCTCTAGATTACCATCCTGATCTCTAATTTCTGAAAAATGGGTGCTTAGCTTCTTGTAATTACTAGTGTATAATAATTCTCCATTTCTTCCTTTTTCATCTCTATCTTTCTCATCAACTTCTCCCGTGTCATCATTGATGAAGCAACCTTTTTTAGCAAGAAAAGAAGAATTAGTTAATCTAAGTAACTTAGTATCAACCTCAAAGACCGGCAAGTGTTTTTCAAGATCTATTTTTGAAAACTTAAATGGCTTATAAAATCTACTATAATCATTAACCTCACGCCTACCTTTACTAACTAAAAAGTTAATGGTAAAATAAGACCTATCGTCCGTTTCCTTGACAAGAGTCAATTCAAAACTTGGTTTTCTTCCATCTGTGTCTGTCTTGCTATATAAAAGTTTATATATAGTCTCACCCTCGCTATTCTTAGCTTCTATAATTTTCCCAGATTTTACAATTTCATCGTAATTTTTTGGGTACCGGCATTTTCTCCCATCCTTATATACCATTACCTTTCTGAGGTCTTTGACATAAACTTGAGATTCAGGTGAAGTAAACAGATCCTTCACTTTTAGCGTAAGATCCGTTCCCCACTTTTTCAATGTCTCTAACATATTGTTAAACCAAAATCGCTATAGTTCAATGATAAAACTAGTACACTAATAATATATTAACACAGCACCGGTGATTTTACAAGAAAATATGCCTGTAAAAGAAAAAAATTGTGAAGGCAAGAACTATATAAATAATGCTTGATAAGTACTTTATGCATGTAATCGTAAAAACTCTTAGAGGTACACTGTGTATATAATCTTCACACACTACCTGCATTCCAAGAACTGCGTGCCAAAAAATGCAAAACAACAATACAACAAAAAATAAAAGCTCTAGAGGGTGATTAATAAATTTTTCACTAAAAGACAAAGAGCTACCAGTATAAAATGCGCAAGAAAATGAATAGATAAACCAAGGAAACAGGAACAGTAAAATTACCGCAGAAACACGCTGAACCCACCAATGATGTACTGAATTTCCAGATTGACTCATATAAACATAAATAAAAAAGCAATAGTAGAAAGAAGTAGCGTTACTGTCAGCAGTATAGCACTCCTTGAAACGCCAGTAATTTCTAAATTAAGCCCAACATCCCACAATAAATGACGAATACCATTAAGAAAATGATATACAAAACTTATAAAACATAAGACATAAGCTAATTTAGCAACAGGAGTGAATAATAATGCATTTAAGTACCTTACTATAAGTAACTCAGGAAAGTAAACATGTAATATGAAATACCAAGAAAGTATCATTAATAAAAGGAATAGCAAGATACCAGTCAGTCTGTGCATAATAGAGAAAAAACTAGTAACTTGTACTTTATATATTTGTAAATGTGGAGAAAGAGCCTATCACTCATAAAATTCCGTTATTGGGAAATTAAAATAAAGTAGAAGTAAAGACAGCAGTATAGCACATAACAACACCATCATTAAAAATGGTAAGTTATGTGCAAAGCCTAAGGAGGTAATCCAGCTGCAGATTCCCCTACTGCTACCTTGTTACGACTTCACCCCAGTCACCGATCCCACTTTAAATAACTCCCTCCTTGCGGTTAGGTCGTTAGCTTCGAGTGAAACCAATTCCCATGGCGTGACGGGCAGTGTGTACAAGACCCGAGAACGTATTCACCGTGGCGTGCTGATCCACGATTACTAGCGATTCCAACTTCATGCACTCGAGTTGCAGAGTACAATCCGAACTGAGATGGCTTTTAAGGGATTAGCTTAGCCTCGCGACTTTGCAGCCCATTATAGCCACCATTGTAGCACGTGTGTAGCCCACTCCATAAGGGCCATGATGACTTGACATCATCCCCACCTTCCTCCAGTTTATCACTGGCAGTTTCCTTAAAGTCCCCAGCATTACCTGATGGTAACTAAGGATGAGGGTTGCGCTCGTTGCGGGACTTAACCCAACATCTCACGACACGAGCTGACGACAGCCATGCAACACCTGTGTGAAATCCGGCCGAACCGACCCTATCCCTTCGAATAGGTATAATTTCCATGTCAAGGAGTGGTAAGGTTTTTCGCGTTGCATCGAATTAAACCACATGCTCCACCGCTTGTGCGGGTCCCCGTCAATTCCTTTGAGTTTTAATCTTGCGACCATAGTCCCCAGGCGGAATGTTTAACGCGTTAGCTATAATACAGAAAGTAAACTCCCCATATTTAACATTCATCGTTTACAGCGTGGACTACCAGGGTATCTAATCCTGTTTGCTCCCCACGCCTTCGCGCCTCAGCGTCAGATTTGAACCAGATAGACGCCTTCGCCACTGGTGTTCCTCCTAATATTTACGAATTTCACCTCTACACTAGGAATTCCTCTATCCTCTTTCAATCTCTAGACTAGCAGTTTTAAAAGTAGTTCCAAGGTTGAGCCTTGGGATTTCACTTTTAACTTACTAACCCGCCTATGCGCCCTTTACGCCCAATGATTCCGAATAACGCTAGCCCTCTCCGTATTACCGCGGCTGCTGGCACGGAGTTAGCCAGGACTTCTTCTGTGAGTACCGTCATTATCTTCCTCACTAAAAGAGCTTTACAACCCGAAGGCCTTCTTCACTCATGCGGCATGGCTGGATCAGGCTTTCGCCCATTGTCCAATATTCCCCACTGCTGCCTCCCGTAGGAGTCTGGACCGTATCTCAGTTCCAGTGTGGCTGATCATCCTCTCAGATCAGCTATAGATCATTGTCTTGGTAAGCCTTTACCTCACCAACTAACTAATCTAATATAGGCTCATCTAATAGCAATAAATTTTTCCCCCGTAGGGCGTATACGGTATTAGTTGCCGTTTCCAACAATTATTCCGTACTACTAGGTAGATTCCTATACATTACTCACCCGTCTGCCACTAAGTTATACCATAGCAAGCTACAATATAACTCCGTTCGACTTGCATGTGTTAGGCCTGCCGCCAGCGTTCATTCTGAGCCAGGATCAAACTCTCAAATTTAGACTTCAACCTATAAAAGGTTGAGGATACATCGAATAAATCCGACAAAAAATAATTTAGCTTAATACTGCTGTCTTTATTTCTACTTTAGAAATATTTTAATCTCCAACTATTCAAACAACTTTGAGAATATTATTATGTGATATAATCACTATGTCAATATGTTTTTGCAAATCAAAAGCATTAATGTATAAATATATAACTATTTGGAATATTACCATGAAAAAATACATCTTTCTGCTTGCACTCGCGCCAATGTTAGTCGGCATCACATTATACTTATTGCGCAACATTGATAACACAAAACAATCTATAACTGCAGGTGACAAATTTTACGAAGTATTATTCTTAAAAAAAGATAGTAAGCCGCTGCTAGAAGAAATAGATTCAAATTGGGGGTATTTAGCAAATTTTGAACACGCATTCAATCATATCTCAGATTCAATGCCAACAGACACAGCATCTATTATTTATAATGATTTGGCAGATGATAAAGATGCTCCTAATGTTTTGCGTGAGTTAGCACAATACTTAGAGGTAATGAGCTTACTTCACTCCAACGGTGAAAAAATAAATAAAGATAAAATTGATAATTTAGAATCAAGTGCAGTGTATCCTTATTCAAGCCAAGAAGCTATCGCTGTAGTAAAGATACATAATAACGACATTAAAGGTGCAACTGAAATATTGCATTCCCTATTAAATGACAGAAAATGCCCTATCCTAATCAAAGCTAATGCACAAGAACTACTCAGGATATATGAAAGTTAACTCATTAGACTTCTTGTATAGTTTTTGGCAACAACCGTTAGAAACGAAAAAACTTGCTTGACAAATTCCGCCAGCCCCCTTATCATGAAAGTGAAGCTAATTATTTATCTTCGCAATCTCTGCAGTGGATTAATGACAAAAAACTTAATGTATTTGGCGTAAATCATGCTTAATTTTTCGCACTATGTGCACCTCATGTCTTTATAAAACTTCTAGGTTTCTACCTATATAAGCTGAAACGCGCTTATAAAGCGTTTAAGACAGTAAAAGACGTCAAATAGACAAGGGAGAATTTGAATACTAGCTACCCTGGGGTTTCTTTGCCTTTTTTTCCGCTCAGTAAATTTCTTAACGTTTATAATTTAGGTTAGTTGCATTTAAAAGCAGCTAAATCGTAGCGTTTAGAATAAAAAACGCCAATATTTTGAAGTACATATAAATAACTAGTCACCAACGGGGCTTCTTTTGTCTTTTTTTTCGTTTGGCAAATTTCTTAATATTTGTAGCTAAACGACAACCGTCATCCCACTACGTGTTAGCGGGATCTATGCTAAGGAGATACTGCGGCGGTATGACGTAGATACCGTCTTGTCAGTCAAAAAAAAATTATAAAAATTGAACCTTAAGCTGTATTGTAAAATCACAAAATACTGCCAACAGTTTAGTGGTATAAAGATTATTATAGTTAATGTATATGTTGATAAGTAAATTCCTGCTGTCTTATATATAAAACTAATTTACTTATCAACATATCCACTAACCAACTACATTCAATAAATTCGTGTAAGATGCCATTTTATATGAGATGGCTTAGAAGCATTTTTTGATTTTAAACTCCAGTCAACCTCTTAGCCCTATAGTTTTTCTGGATCAAAAGCCTTCTTTGAGCTTAGAACACCAAAAACAATATGGAGTAACTTACGCATCGCAGCTCCCACAATGGCCATATTATGCTTGCCTTTTTCTTTTAATCTCTTGCAAAAAGTTATAATAATAGGATTGTGATTTTTAGCTACTATAGCAGGAAAATACATTGCCTTACGTAGTGTTCGTGAACCTGATTTACTTAATCTGGGCTTGGCATATACAGATGAACCTGATGTTATATTTCGTGCCAGCGTATGCTGCCAATTGCCTGGCATGTATAAAAGCCTTTATGTCAGGAATTTCCGCTAAAATAGCTATTCTCTCCTATACCTGAATAGGAGTTGAAAATCTTCCAACAATTCTTTGTGTTGTTTTAATAGTTCACGTATGGAGTTTTTTATTGTTTCTATTTTTTGCTCTATAGACCTGCTGCGAATCAAGCGATAAAAAAAAGGAAAGGAGGGTGACTAAAATCAAGGTTAACTAAAAGGCGTGCTTAAGATTTACAATACCAGCAATAATATTGAACCTCAGGTTATATTTTTTCTGAAAATTGCGATAAACATTCGACATAATCTTAAATATCTTTATCTCTCGGATCTTGTTTTCTACTCTCATTCTAAATGATGCTAATCTTCTATTATGCTCTGGAGTTAATGGCTTTTTACGATACTTTTTATATGGAATTATAACATTGCTTTGCAATTTTTGCCAACCTTGATATCCAGAATCGGCATGTTTTATGCTATCAAGTGGTAAATATTTTTCTTGTTTCCTTATGCGGAAATCACTAATTCTACCACGGTATGACTTTGACACTGATAAAATTCTTCCTCCTTCTTCGATAATAATCTCAGTTTTCATAGTGTTGGTTCTTTTTTTCCTGAATATGATTTCTTCCGTTTTTTACTATCTTCTGGTCTCTGTATTTGCTGTTCTGTAACATCAGCCAAAATCTTCAGTATTTTTTCTGGCGTCATACTTCTATCTTTTGTTATAGTCACTTTTTTGGCGAGTAATGGCTCTATTCTCTTAAGTAACCTACATACATTTGCGTTGTGTACATTGAATAGGCATCCTAAAAATCTATGTGTTATGTAAGTGCGATAGTACAAAATTACGCAAAACAACTTATCTTCCAGAGTTGGTAGTTTTGATCTTCTACCATGACACTTTTTCTGTTTTTCCCATCCAGACCTCACTTTTTCCACTACTTTTTCGAACTCCTCTATAGTTAAACCTGTTATATTACGAAAGTTTCTTGGGTGTTTTTTCATATTATAGTAACTAAAGCTCATTTTTTTTCCTTACTTGATCTGCTTATTCTTCTTCTACCTCTCTCACATCATTTTTTCAATCACCTTTTTCAGCAGGTCTTATGGTAAAAAAGCTACTTGAAATATGTTGATTTAGTTGCGGTGGTTGAACCAGCTAAGTTACCTAGTTTAGTGCCCTCTTTCAATCAAAGGTATCTTGCTGTTTTTCCCTTGTAAAAATTTAGCTTGTCTTTTGCATTGAAATAGCATTAACATGATTTGCCTTTTTTTGGATGTAGGAATTTTCTAGGAATTGTCTTCTTGAACTCTATGGTATTTCGTGTAACATTGTCTAAAGAGTCTGGGCACTGGGATGACACCGTCATAAAGGAACCAGTGTCAGCTACTTGGATGACAGGAAAATGACACCCTCCTGGTAGGCCCAAATTGCAATGTTCGTACAGTTGTGGATACCGCGGCGGTATGACTTGCATTAGCTATAAAATAGTGGTTTATCTAAATCCCATAGCATGCCGAATAAAGCGTTTTTTGAGAAAATCTGAATTTTCAACTGCAATTAAGCCAAGATTTCTTAGTGCTTTAGCGCAGAATATTCTGTTGGAGAACATCCTATTTAATCCATCAGTTGCAAGCGCCATTGTAAAATTATCAAAGTATCTGTTACGTGAAATTTTCTTTAATAAATAACTACTGCCAACATCAATACCAGATGCTTTTGCAGCAACTATGTGCTTTATAACACTTTCTACATCTCTAATTCCAAGATTAAGCCCTTGACCTGCAACTGGATGTATTGAATGTGCTGTATCGCCGATAAGCAAAACTCTACCCTTATATAACTTTTTTGCGAAAACAAAACTTAAAGGATAAAGTTTTCTTTCACCCTCTAATTTTATCTCTCCTAAATAAGAACCAAATCTTTTTTTGAGCTCTATAATAAATTCTTCTTCAGACAGATCCATTAGCATTTTTGAAATTCCAGATTTTTCTGTCCAAACTATCGAAGAAGTATAGCCACCCTTCATCGGTAGAATTGCAAATGGACCGCCAGGAAAAAAACGCTCTACAGCTAAGTTTTGGTGATGCAGTTCATGCTTTACATTAAATACTATGCTACTTTGTTTATAATCAAATTTCACTGTCGGTATAGAAAATAACTCTGGTAGTTTAGAGTTCTTGCCTTCAGCGCAGATAAGTAGCGATGATATTAATTCTTGGTTATTATCAAGAATAACTTCCACATATCCTGAATCACAAGCAATTGTTTTATAGGAATGTGGAGAGTATATATTTAGTTTATTCAAAAAATTATTGTTGATTGCATTCCATATAGTAGCATTGTTAATAACATAACCCATTGGTTCTTCACCAACCATTTTATGATTGTAATGCACAGTAACCGCATCTAATATGCATATATCAAGTATTGGCTCAGCTTCGCTTTCTATAAACTGCCAAATCCCTAATTTTTCCAATATTTTTTTCGAGCCTTGAGAAATAGCAAATGCTCGGTTGTCATCTACTACACGTGGTAGACTATTTTTTTCAATCACAGCTACAGACATAGAGTCACAACTGAGGCCAATTGCAGTAATAAGACCAAGTAACCCACCACCTGAAATGATTACATCGTAATTCATTTTATTCACGCTAATTGTAAAATTATATTTTATCTATTTTGAAAATAGTTTAAACAAACTTTGTACACTATGAGTAAAAGACTTTAAGGTTTTCCTATATACAAATTAAGTCTCTTAGAACCTGTCTTGAAAATGGCTAAGCATAGAAGTAATCATATTAGATTTCTTGCATAACCCAAACTAAGTAGAAAAAAGGCAACTCCCCTGTCATCCCAGTAGCCCTTTCTTGTCATCCCAGTGCGTGACACTGGGATCTCATTTTACTTTATAATGATGTCACGAAAGTAGCTGACTGGTTCACCTTATGACGGTGTCATCAGCCCTCTTCTTGTCATCCCAGTACTGGGATCCAGAAAACTTAACTTTAAATAAGTGGCTGCATAATAAGGACTAGATCCCAGACTGGGATGACACCCTTCTGGTAGAAAATGTTCGTACAGCTATGCGCGGTATAGATTCCGCTAACTAGTAACGGAATGACGGTTTTTCAAATTGTAGGTAAACCTAAGCCACTTTAGCTATAACATCTTTAGCAATGTCTTCATAAATCTCTGCCAAATCTTCACTTAGCATTAAAGGATTTCCACAATCAGAAGCATGACATATTTGTGGATCCAGAGGAATCCTGCCTAGGAGTTTGATGCCCAGCTCCTCAGACATTTTTTTTGCGCCGTCTTTTCCAAATATGTATATTTCTAAGTCATTTTGAATGAAATAACTCATATTTTCCACAATTCCAATAACCGGTACGCTGAGCTTTTTAAGCATATCATAAATTTTGCGAGCATCGATTAAAGAGAGCTCCTGTGGAGTTGAAACTATTATCGCCCCGGTTAAGTTAAAATTTTCCATAAGACTTAAATGCACATCGCCAGTTCCAGGTGGTGTATCAACTATCAAATACTCCATATCGGACCATTTTGTTCCCATGAGCAGATTATAAAGTGCTTTTGTGATCATAGGGCCACGCCATATTGCTGCACGATCTTTATCAACAAAATAGCCGACTGAAATAGTATGCAGGCCATACTTTTCTATAGGCATTGCTTTCCCATCCCGTATCTCTGGCTTTAATTTTTCAGCACCAAGCATTTTAGGAATTGAAGGCCCATATATATCTGCATCAACCAGCGCAACTTTATGTTTCAACTTTGCTAATGAGAGAGCAAGATTTAGCGCAACTGTGGACTTGCCCACACCGCCTTTACCAGAGGCCACAACGATTATATTTTTCACTCCTTCGATATGTAATTTAGCTTTTTGTTGCCCAGTTTGTTTTTGACAAGTAGCAACCACGATCACTTTTGTCACCCCTGGTATAGCTTTAACAGCTTGCTCACAATTTCTTCTTAATTCTTCGTTTGCTTGCGTGTTACCGGCAACTTCAAGCGCAAAACCAATGTCCCCGCCTTTAACAATGATTGAGGATATTATGCCAAGAGCGATCACATCTTTACCGCTTTTTTGCTCTATGACTTTTTTTAAGTTCTCTCTTACAATTTCTTCGTTGATCATTAGACCTCTTACATAGCAGATCCCAGTGCGGAACATTTGTTTCGGAAACAGTATGTAAATGTTATAGCAGGTTTTGCCTAGAACACAAGCCAAGTACTGGTTCACTTTATGACAGTGTCATGAAAGTAACCTCTTTCTTGTCATCCAAGTAGCCCCTTCTCCTGTCATCCGAGTAGCTTGACACTGGTTTACTTTATGTAGCTGACATTGGGATCCAGAAGACTTAATTTCAACCAAATAATAAAGGCTAGATCCCAGTGTCACGCTACTCGGATGACAAAAAAAGGAGCACTGGCTGTAGCCCTACGTCATACCGCGATTCATTCGCGGTATCTCTTAACATAAGACCTGCTGCGAATCAAGCGATAAAAAAAAGGAAAGGAGGGTGACTAAAATCAAGGTTAACTAAAAGGCGTGCTTAAGATTTACAATACCAGCAATAATATTGAACCTCAGGTTATATTTTTTCTGAAAATTGCGATAAACATTCGACATAATCTTAAATATCTTTATCTCTCGGATCTTGTTTTCTACTCTCATTCTAAATGATGCTAATCTTCTATTATGCTCTGGAGTTAATGGCTTTTTACGATACTTTTTATATGGAATTATAACATTGCTTTGCAATTTTTGCCAACCTTGATATCCAGAATCGGCATGTTTTATGCTATCAAGTGGTAAATATTTTTCTTGTTTCCTTATGCGGAAATCACTAATTCTACCACGGTATGACTTTGACACTGATAAAATTCTTCCTCCTTCTTCGATAATAATCTCAGTTTTCATAGTGTTGGTTCTTTTTTTTCCTGAATATGATTTCTTCCGTTTTTTACTATCTTCTGGTCTCTGTATTTGCTGTTCTGTAACATCAGCCAAAATCTTCAGTATTTTTTCTGGCGTCATACTTCTATCTTTTGTTATAGTCACTTTTTTGGCGAGTAATGGCTCTATTCTCTTAAGTAACCTACATACATTTGCGTTGTGTACATTGAATAGGCATCCTAAAAATCTATGTGTTATGTAAGTGCGATAGTACAAAATTACGCAAAACAACTTATCTTCCAGAGTTGGTAGTTTTGATCTTCTACCATGACACTTTTTCTGTTTTTCGCATCCAGACCTCACTTTTTCCACTACTTTTTCGAACTCCTCTATAGTTAAACCTGTTATATTACGAAAGTTTCTTGGGTATTTTTTCATATTATAGTAACTAAAGCTCATTTTTTTCCTTACTTGATCTGCTTATTCTTCTTCTACCTCTCTCACATCATTTTTTCAATCACCTTTCTCAGCAGGTCTATAGAAGTATGACGCCAGAAAAAATACTGAAGATTTTGGCTGATGTTACAGAACAGCAAATACAGAGACCAGAAGATAGTAAAAAACGGAAGAAATCATATTCAGGAAAAAAAGAACCAACACTATGAAAACTGAGATTATTATCGAAGAAGGAGGAAGAATTTTATCAGTGTCAAAGTCATACCGTGGTAGAATTAGTGATTTTCGCATAAGGAAACAAGAAAAATATTTACCACTTGATAGCATAAAACATGCCGATTCTGGATATCAAGGTTGGCAAAAATTGCAAAGCAATGTTATAATTCCATATAAAAAGTATCGTAAAAAGCCATTAACTCCAGAGCATAATAGAAGATTAGCATCATTTAGAATGAGAGTAGAAAACAAGATCCGAGAGATAAAGATATTTAAGATTATGTCGAATGTTTATCGCAATTTTCAGAAAAAATATAACCTGAGGTTCAATATTATTGCTGGTATTGTAAATCTTAAGCACGCCTTTTAGTTAACCTTGATTTTAGTCACCCTCCTTTCCTTTTTTTATCGCTTGATTCGCAGCAGGTCTATTGATATTTTGCAATATTTGTGATAAAATAATAGCTTAAGGTTGAGAGTAAAAATTTATGAGTGAAGCTCAAGGTCCAAATATTGCAGAATGGCAAGCGCAGCAGCAACACCAAGAAGCCGCTGATGAGAAAAGTGGTTTTGGTCTTGGTCATAGTGACTCTGTTTCAACAGTCGTGGATGGAATGAAATGGTTGTTCAACTTTCATGAAGGGGCGATTGCTGCTTATAGTAACGTGTTTGAAAGTTTGGTGAGTGGCAGTAGTCTAGTAACACTGTTTGGAAAATCAGGTAATATGCTTGGCATAAAATTTCTTGAAAGCCTTGGAGAACATTTTTCAGGTGGAGGTGGGGAAGATATGCCATCAGAAGGAATGGATATGGCTCATGGTGATGATGGACATCACTCAGATGATTACCCTCATGCCAATAACGAAATAGCTCATAATGCTGATGGTTTGCAAGACATGCATGATGCAGGTGATCACCATGGTCAATCTTTTTCACCTGGTCCTTCACCATCTGTTGGCGATGACCACGGACATGAACTTGGTTAAACGCTTAAAAACTGCTGAATAGTATGCGAGAAGACCTAATAAGAAAAATTGCTATTGTTATGAGTTTGTCTTAGTGAAAAAGGTTTCAGTTTTAGGATCAACAGGAAGTGTTGGAAAAAAGACTGTAGATTTGCTCTCAAGGAGAAAAGAAGAATACCAAGTGGAAGCACTAAGTGCCCATTCAGATTTTGCTCTACTGGCACACCAAGCAAAACTGCTGAATGCAAAATACGTTGCTATCTTCGATGAAAGGTTTTACAAAGATTTAAGAGAAAACCTACTTGGTACAGATGTAAAAATAGCAATTGGCGCTGAAGGTCTAGTAAATGTTGCTTCCCTACCCGTTGATCTCTCAGTTATTGCAATAGTTGGTATTGCAGGCCTTGGGCCAGCTATAGAAGTCATAGAAAGTGGCACTAAAGTCATTGCACTAGCGAACAAAGAAAGCATTGTTTGCGGTGGAAAGTTATTACTCAAAAAAGCTAAAGAAAAAAACGTACAAATAATCCCTATCGACTCTGAACACAACGCAATTTTTCAAGTTTTGCAAAATGACGACAAATGCGTAGAAAAGATCATACTTACTGCTTCTGGTGGACCATTCTTAAACTATAGTTCTGAGCAATTAAGAAATGTCATGGTAGATCAGGCGCTTAGTCACCCCACTTGGAATATGGGAAAGAAAATCTCGATTGATAGTGCAACAATGATGAATAAGGCACTAGAGATAATAGAAGCACATAACTTGTTTAACATCAGCCCGGATAAAATTGAAGCAATAGTGCATCCTGAGTCAATAGTACATGGAATTGTAACTTATAAGGATGGGTTCAACTTTGCTGTGCTTGCAGAAACTGACATGGCAATTCCTATTTCATATGCTTTGTCTTGGCCGGAAAGATCAGCTTTAAATCGTAAATTAGATTTAACAAAGCAAGAAAAATTGACCTTTCAAGAACCAGACCATAAGCGTTTTCCTGCGCTAAAGCTTAGCATGGCAGTGTTAAACTCTTCTGCTCCACAAACAAACAGTATTGTGCTCAATGCTGCAAATGAAATAGCTGTTAATGAATTTTTGAAGTCACGAATTGGCTTTTTAAAAATAGTAGAGATAGTGGAATCAACAATGGAAAGTTTTGATAGTTACACTGATATTAATTCACTATCTAATATAATAAATATTGATTGTGAAAGTCGTATTATTGCTAATAAAATCGTTGAAAGTAAAGTTATTGCGTATAGCTAGAGTAATGTAACCAGACTGCATTCTGTGATTTTAGCAAAACACGATCTTTCATTTGAGCTTTCTTCAATTTAAAATAAATACAGAAACTAGCTATCTTCAAAAATTATGATTTGGGAGTAGATTTTATTTTTCGCTTGCAAAAAAGAAATTATAGCAAGCTATGGGAACAAATTTTATCTGGAGAATTAGATTTTGATTTTATATTAGAAAATGAAAAGCTAAAAAATAAAATGAAAGGACAGAAAGTAAGAGTTATAGTGCTGACATTAGCTAACGGAGAAACAGAGCTTTTTATCGAGACTTTGGAAGATATCAGTAAAGCTTATGTATTAAGGTGGCACATAGAGGAAACGACTCAAAGTAGGAGCAGAGTTAGAGAATTTTTCTGGAGAGGCTGTATTACAAGAATTTTGGGCAAACTTGGTCATGTGCAATATATTATCGCTTCATATGTGATGCATAAGGGCCTTCCCAGATCAAATTGCTGAGAAATTTTTCAGTTTTATTTGGTGTGATGAGGCAATCAAGTGCTTGTTGCACCAAAAAACTTTCAAGCCCTTTTTAAGTATACGCACTAAAGTTAAGATCCGACCGGGAAGATTGTATAGCTGCGATAAAGTAGATAAGCCTAAACGCCATCATGTCTTTAGGAGAGTTTGCTAATGAAGGTTGTAAAAGATAAGACTTAATCTGACAGACAAGAATTAACTGACAGAAGAATTGAGGTAGTTAAAACTAATATCAGTCTCTTGTTTAATGCTACTAATATTTTTCTGAAAAGCAATATGTTTGCTATCAAGAAAAGTCTGCATAGGTGTTTTTCCATAGCAGTACTTACCAGAGTGAGGTCTTGTATCATTATAAGAATGCAACCAACAATCAACATCAATCTGTAGATCTTCCAAAGAATTGTAGATTTTCTTTCTAAAGATAATATTGTAACACTCATCTTGCATAGTTCTATGAAATCTTTCACATATGCCATTAGTTTGTGGAGAGTTGGCTTTGGTTCTAGAATGGTCGATATTTTCGATTCCCAAATATAGCTGATAAGCGTGATTTTCTGGCTTGCCACAATATTCCGTACCCCTATCAGTTAGAATGCGTAATAATGGAATTTTCTGCTCATCAAAAAATGGAATAACCCTATCATTGAGAAGATCTTCAGCTGTAATAGCTGTTCTGTCCGTGTAAAGTTTAACCATTGCAACCCTGGAATAAGTGTCAACAAAAGTCTGCTGATAAATTCGCCCTATACCTTTGATATTGCCCACATAATAGGTATCTTGAGAACCCAAATAACCTGGATGTTGCGTCTCAATTTCACCATGAGCTTCCTTTTGTTCTTTCATTTTTTCTAAAGCTGCAAGTTGTTCTTCAGTTAAAATGATTCCGTCTTGAGCTACTTTTGTCTCTAGTGCTTTAAGTCTCTTTTTGAGAGTTTCAAGGTCATTTCTTAGCCATACAGACCTTACTCCTCCCTGAGAAATTATTATACCTCTTTTTCTCAGTTCATTTGCAGCTCTTTCTTGCCCATATGCTGGAAATTCTGTTGCTATACCAATCACTGTTCTTTCTATATTATCGGAAACTCTGTTCGCTAATAGCGGTTTTTTCTTACTTATTTCATGTAATGCTCCCTCTCCTCCATTTTCATATAACTCCTTAAATCGATAAAATGTATCTCTTGAGTATCCCATCACTTTACATGCTTGAGATACATTTCCTAGTTGTTTTGCTAGTTCTAATAACCCTAGCTTTGGTTTTAGTATTTTTGTTTGTATTGTACTCATTTCTAACACTCCTTTCTTTTATTATTTTATAACTTACTTTTTTAAAGTGTCAGATCAAGTCTTATTTAATACAGATAACTAAACCCCACACTGGTAAGACTGGGTAGACAGCGCAAGCTATCAAAGCTGCTAAAGAAATAGCGCTAACCGCAAATTCTATATTTCTGAATGTTTTAAGTTTATTATCGAGATAATCTATTTTTTCTTCTTTTCTAGCCGCTTTTCTGCTGCTGTTATACCAAAAACACATACCAGCATGGAAAGCAACACACACAACTGCAGCTACCATACCTAAAGCTAATAGCTTTCTACTGTCTTCTGAGTCTTTTTTCTTATTTTCTCTGCTTTAATGGCTACCACTACTGAAACCAGAGTTATTTATAACTGTAGTATTACCACCAAACAGGCTGCGAAGTAATAAATAATCCCAAAAATCTAAACCTTTATCATTGTGTACATGTACGTGTGTAACCTGAGGGCCTGTAGGTTGCCTGTTATCCCCTGCGTTATATTGATTATTTCTGCTTTCTGTATTGCGTCTATTAGTTGAGTTTAGATGTGTATGCTCTTTATACGCCTCTGCAAATGTATCCTCGTCCCAAGTTAAATTCCGTGTATTGTTAAAATACCGCAAAAACTCTTTAACATCACTGTTACCACCTAATTTCTTTATATAGGCTAACGCATACCTTTTTAAAACACTATCACTTGCTACCATAAATACCCTCTTAAGTTAAGACTAAATTAATAAATACTTATTATAATAAAGTAACGTCTTCTTTTCAAATCAATCATAACTTAATACCCAGTTAATATCCTTTCCACCAGCTCTTTTACTGTCGGCACGTAGCCATCCCCATAAAATGGATCTTGTTTAAACTTGTATACATTGTGACCGGAAAACATGAGTTCGTTTTCAATATCGCCGTCATGTATAATGTCTTGCAGTGTTTTTTGTATACAAAAACTTCGTGGATCTGGCTTTCGTCCCGTTGAATGGTCGCCGTGATCCTTCCAATTGCTAAACAAACAATGACTTAAGCATCCCATACAATTGATTTGATCTTGTCTTATCTCTGCAAACTTGCCTGGCGTCACAAAAATAACAGTTGTATCTGGAGTTTTCATTACTTCTGTATACCCTGCTTTAGTCCATGTATTTGCCAGCTCTTTGTCTTTTGCAGTAAGGTAAATCTTTCTACCTCTGCTACCCATTGCAAATTCACTACTAAATTCTTCGCTGGCATTTTCTGAAAACTTTATTTGACATGAATTCCGTTCCTGCAACTCACGTATGAAGTTATTTTTTACTGCAGATGAGTAAAACCCTGTTGGACTGAATTTATTTAAAAATACATCACCTTCTTCTAAAGTGAGTAGCTTCTTTTTCCACTCTGCAGAAATTGGGCTTTCTTTCGTCAAAAGTGGACGAGTGCCAAACTGAAAAGCTATAGGGCCAATTTGCAAATTGTCAAACCAATGTTCCCAATCTTTCAAATGCCACACTCCTCCTGCCATAACAATTGGTGTTTCTGAAAGACCGATCTCGTTCATGAAAGACCTAAGCTCTGCAACTCTTTCAAATGGAGCCTGTGGTAGCTCTGGGTCTTCACTGTTACTGAGTCCATTGTGCCCTCCAGCAAGCCATGGATCTTCATACACTACTCCACCAAGCAAATAGGAAGATATTCTTTGGTAAGTACGCTTCCATAATGCTTTAAAAGCACGCACCGATGAGACAATAGGGTAATAATAAACCTGATATTTAGCTGCAATTTCTCCAAGCCTATAAGGCATACCAGCACCGCAGGTAATACCATGAACTAAGCCTTTTACTTTTTCTAATATGCCATGAAGCACGCGTTCTGCTGCTCCCATCTCCCAAAGCACATTCATATGTATTCTTCCATGACCTTTTGATATTTCATTCGCTATTTTTGCCTGACTGATTCCCGCTTTAATACTATACTCAATCAATTCACTGTGTTTTTCATTTCTTGTTTTGCCTTTGTAAATCAGTGGCACTAACTCACCATTATCATCAATAAGCTTAGCATTTGCACCAGAAAACGTACCCACAGCATCTGCTGCAGCAAATGCTCCACTTGACCTTCCATCACTGATTGCGATGCCTTTGCCGCCCTCGATGATTGGCCACACTTCTTTTCCTGAAATTACTATCTTTTTTATCCTATTTTTCAAAGCTTCCTCGTAATCTTTTATTCTATTCTACTTAATTACTAAAAAAATAATAGCTGTTTATTTTTTCTTAGATGTACAGTCCCAGAGTGTGATGGTATGATAAAATGTAAGAAAAAAATACCATCGAAGGAGGAATTATGGTTACATGGGTGCGCCCGGACAACAGCGTAGAGCAATACAAAATAGTATAGCAAAGCTTTCCAAACCTTAATCCAAAAACTATTGTCAAATGGAGAAAACGCTCATTTACTAAAGACGCTCAAAACATCCAAGATCAACTGTTCTAACTTTAGAAGAAGATCGCATTTCGGAAGCATACACTTCTACCATTAGATGATTGCCTTGCAGTCTACAATTCCGCACTTCTAGCCTGCATCGCTGTTATAACATTAGCAAACTGCCAGATGTTGATTAAACCAAAAAAGAAATTTAAGAAATATCCTATAGCATATTGATATTGCAGAAGTCAGAACAGAGGGGGGAAAACTATATCTATTTGTTGCTATAGATCAAATTCACCTATGTTGAGTTACATAAACGTGCTACAAAACCCATAGCTGCTGAGTTTTTACGTAATTTGATTAAAATTCTACCGCACACTGTTTTGACAGATAACGGTATACAATTTACCAACCAGAAACGCCATAAATACGCTTTCCAACACATATTTGATAGAGTTTGTGAAGAACATAATATTGAACATCGTCTAACAAAAATCTTGGGCAAGTTGAACGAAACTTTAAAAAATACTACTACCAATCACATCAGCAACTCACAAAGCATCTTTATATGGCCTACAATTATGCAAAGAGACTCAAAACTCTTAATGGTCTTACTCCTTTTGAATTTATATGTTCTCAGTGCTCCTGAATTGTTTATACTAAATCCTTACCATCACACTCTGGGACTGTACATCTTAGAATCTTCTGAAGATTTATACACGAAAAAAGGCTTGTAGTAAACTAATAAGTCTATTCCACTCTGTCTTGCTCTCTGAATACCAAACACTTTTGTGTTGTAGCTTGCTTAAAAATAGTTATCGTTATTATAGAGTTTATATACAGAATTTACGTTTCTAAATTACATAATATCTTAACTATAAAAATAATTTTCTATACAATATTTCATATGTTTTAAAGCTTTATTTTTATGTTATTATAAATGTAAGTTTCAAGATTGAAAATAATATGGTAAGTATTAACACAAAAAAACAGCCAGCAGGATTCTTCATATATCTCTCTGGTCTTTCAGGAAGTGGTAAACTTTCCACAGCAATAGAATTGTCCAATATGATAGACGCATTAATTGTAAATAGTAAGTTCTATAACAATGTTCAAATTTGCTCTATATACAATAGTGTCTTTGAACGTGATCAAATACCTAAAGAAGTTCAAGATAGAATATATGGCATTATGCAAATTATGCTTCAGGTAATAGAAAATTATCCGATTCACTCAAAAAATTACATATTTATTGATGGGCTGATGGAAAATAATGACCAGAACATGAGGATGTATGATTCAATAGTAAGGCTTAGTAAAAAAATGAACACAGAAATCCTTCCTGTGGTACTTAGGTGTGATCTACCGACATTACAAAAGCGTATTGCATTAAAAAGGCAAAGAAAAAATAGGAAGGTGACTAATGTAAATAGCATGATAGAGCAATTTAGGATTAACAATTTATTTATACCACCGAGTGCCATAGAGATAGAAAATTCAGATATGAGTATAAAAGAAGTAGCTCAAGAGATAGTAAACCAGATGCACAGGCTTAGCTACATTGCGTGTACGCGAAAGAATAGTCTATAATGATTTCATATACTGAGGCTCATTTAAATATAGAGCTTCAACTTCTTTTAATTTTTGCTTATTCTTCAGTCTATAATGAACTAATAGTCCTGCATGGCTAGCATTTAAATTGTAGTCCATATATGTAATGTCTGCTCCCAGACACTGGGATTCAACATCGTAATGCGCTGTAGATGGATCTGATAATGGCAATAAATTGAAATCAAATAACTGCGTATAAAACCCTTGAGCATTTTTGATTATAGCTCTGATATTTTTTTTGCTATTTGTACAAAGCAAAGATATTGCATAGGCTTGAACTTCCAGCGCACTAACTCCGTATAATGGCTTATTTGTAGCAAGATTTATACCTTGTGCTGCTGATATACCAACTCTAATTCCAGTGAAACTTCCTGGTCCAACTACTACCACCAAATGATCTATTTTATCATAATTATAATTGTATTTATCAAACAAAGTATTCAGAATTTGAAAAAATGATTCTGCATGATTGTTGCCGGCGGAATTGCGCTCTATAAAACAATTACCATCATAATCAACGATTGCTATTGAATTACCAGTGCCTACAGTATCAATTGCTAAAATAGACATTACTTAAGCTTATCATAGAGTTTTGCAAACATCATAGTAAAGGCACCATTACCTATAACATTTGCTGAAGTGATTATTGGATCAAACACTATATACAAGGCTGTGATTAACGAAAGCATTTCTGGAGAAAATTTGAGGTATTTCTCAAGAATAGGTAGCATTACCATAATTCCTCCTGCCGGCACTGCAACGATAGCAAACTTAAATAACAAAAAATAGAGAAGAAAAGTTACATAGTCCGTTGTGGACAATAAATAACCAGAAGTAATTACCATTGATAATATTATAACAAAAAAGCAATCACCTACTAAATGGAAGCTAGCAGTTATTGGTATAACAGACGATGCTATATCAGGTTGCTTTACATTTTTTTTGCTTCCTTCAAGAGTAAGCGGCATAGTTGCATTACTAGACATTGTGCTCATTGCAGTAATAAATGCCGGTATCATATTGCCTATACTAGCTATCCAGCTTGTGATCTTGAATGAATTTGCTGCTCCATATAAGAGGAAAACATAAAGGTAGGTTGCAGATGCTATAATAATGAAAATTATTGAGTAATCCTTAAATATTATAGATAAAACTTGATCATGTTGCATTTTTAAAGCAAGCCCAAGTACAAACATTGGAATAATCGGCGTCAAAAACGTCTTCAAAATAAAGAGAGTTAAATCTAACATTTTGTTCGAAAGCTCTTTGCTTTTCTTAGGTAGCAGTATAGACACTACTATGCTGGACACAAATCCACAAGCAAGAGCATGCAAGTTAGAAAGGAGTAGCGGAAGCCTAAACGACCATAAAGGAACAATTGTTTCTTCATACGTTATATCTTGTATTGAATAAGTGTTTTGTATGATAAAATGCCCAACAGAATAAGCTATTAAACTTGAAGCCAGATTCGATAAGAAGATCATTATAATAAGTAACAATATAAACTTTATAGCTGACTGCTTAAGATTGTTAACACTGCTAAAGATTAACGCAAAAATAATAAAAGGCATTATAAATAGCAAAACCTCTTTTATACTCAGGCTCGTTGAGTACAAGAAGGTTTTTGCTTCCATTGGAACTAAATGACCAAAGAATGCAACTGAAGTGATGACCGTGAGTAAGATTAATAGTTGTAGCACGTTCTTATATACCAATGTCCTATGGACATATATATGGTAAGTTAGTTGTTAAGTAAAGCAAAACTGCCTATTGCTACGAAACATTATGAAAGACAAGCAGCTTTTGTTACTCCCGCGCGTACTGCACGAATATTATCTATTAGATCCCAGTGCCTTGACTACTTCGATCCAGGAAATTTGATTATGCACTATACAACATTCTCGATCAAAAAACTGATTCCAGTGTCAGCTACTCCTAAGATGTATTAAATAAGACTTGATCTGACACTTTAAAAAAGTAAGTTATAAAATAATAAAAGAAAGGAGTGTTAGAAATGAGTGACCTTACCCAGGAAAAGTGGAGAGAAAGTTGAGACGTTTTTATAGTAAAAAATGTTTTCATAAAGAGGTGCAATATGACAAATGGAAGAGAGTATACAGCAGAGTTCAAAGAAGAAGCTGTAAAACTTTTCAGAGAAAGGGGAGAAACAATTTCACAAATAGCAAGGGATCTAGGTATAAATCCCGGTATATTAGGTAAGTGGATAAAGAAGTATAACGAGAAAAAGTCAGCAGTAAATGCATTTCCGGGCAGGGGTAACGTAGCGCCTTATGATAAAGAGAGATTTGACTTAAAGAGAGAGTTAGCAAGAGTAACAAGGGAAAGAGACATTTAAAAAAAAGCCCTGGGATATTTTGCCAGTCAAAAAGAGTAAAATATCTTTTTATAAAAGAGCATAGCAATTGCTATAAAGTACAAGAATTATGTAGAATTTCTGGTGTATCTGCTAGTGGTTATTACAAATGGCTTGCTAAAAAAATAAGCAATAGGGAATTGACAAAAAAAGATCTATTAGCAGATATTCAAAAAATACATCAAGTTTCTAAATGCAGATATGGTGCCCCTAAAATTCATGCTGAATTGAAAGCTTTAGGTAAAAATTACAACATCAAAACAGTGCAAAATGTTATGAAAGAAAATGGCATTAAGGCTATACTTAAAAGAAAATTTAAAACCAAGAAACGGCAAACTGACAATAGAGTCATAGTTCCCAATATATTAGATCAAAATTTTATTACCGATCAACCAAATAAAGTGTGGGTGACTGATATTACTTATATAAGAACCAAGAAAGGATGGCTATATTTGGCAGTAGTAATCGATCTATATTCACGTATGGTAGTTGGCTGGTCGATGAGTAGCTCAATAAATAAACAGTTGGTTATTGACTCTTTGTTAATGGCCATTTACAAGCGTAACCATCCCAAGAATCTACTATTACATAGCGATCAAGGTTCACAATATACTTCAAAAAATTACCAAAATCTACTAGCTATAAAGAACATAGTTCCTAGCATGAGTCACAAAGGCTATTGTTACGACAATTCCGTTGTAGAAAGTTTCTTTAGTTCTCTGAAAAGAGAGTTATTAATAAATACTGCTAAGTACTCCAAACAGTCTATTAAAACTGCTATATTTGAATATATAGAAATTTTTTATAACAAACAACGCAGACATTCTACTATTAACTATTGCATCCCTGAGCTTTTTGATTCATCATTCTCTTTGTAAAAACATTCCCAACTTTCTCTCCACTTTTCCTGGGTAAGGTCACTCACTCAACTAACTCTTCTTGTTGAACTAATATGTAGCCAAATTCGCTCGCTTTTTTGATCAAATTTTTTACAGTTCTATCTTTATAGCGTGTTTCATAGTATTCCATTCCTTTTTCTACATATTCCTGTCCGTATTTGAGCATACTATAAAATATGCATGCCATTTTTCTTGCAGTAGCTGTTATTGCTTTTGGTGCTCCTAGTCGTTTTTTCAATCTTCTGTAGTATGCACCCAACGCACTTTTACTATTTCCTACAGAATGAGCAGCTATTCGCAAAGCATTTGCAGCACGGTTAATGACTTTACGTGTTCTTGTGTTAAACACTTTTTCCCCTGTAACTTTATTAGCAGGACTGAGTCCCAACCACGATGAAAAGTGCTTTTCTGTTGGCCATTTACTATGGTTTATACCAACTTCTGAAATTATGGTTTGTATACTTAATACATCAAATCCAGGAATTTTAGTGAAATCCATACCAGTTATTCGGTGCAGTTCCTCATACAAAGCAAAGCTTGGCTTACTTTTGCTATTTTTATTCTTTTGCTTACTTAGCTGTTTGCTTTCACAAGACTTTGTTTCAAACGTTTTATAATAGGCTTCAATATTTCTATCACATTCTGCTATTTTTTCTTGATAAATATTATATAGTTCAAATTCTTGCTTTAGCGTGAATAAGTGTTCCTCTCTATAGTCACCAGCTAACGCTTTTGCAATAGTAGACTGATCATTTTTCATTCGCACGTCCCTGAATTCTGCCAATTTTTCAGAATCTCTTTCGCCTTCAATTATAGTTTCAATGATTTTCATACCAGTTATCCCAGTAATATGACTAATAACCTTGTGTAATTGTATATTCATTTGAATTAATGCCTTCTGCATACGCAGAATATGTGTAGATGCACTTTCAGTGAGATTTTTGCGTTGCCGCACGTAACTGCGCAATACACACATCTGATTATCTGGCCTAAACGACCCATGAAGCAGTCCGTAGCTATGCAGTTGTTGGAGCCATTGGCAATCTTGAACGTCAGACTTCCTACCAGGTACATTCTTTACATGCCGTGCATTTTACCTCGAATTTGTATGACTCAAGTATTTGAAATAAAGGAATCCAATATACTCCTGTTGATTCCATAGCTACTGTTGTAACTTTACACTTTTTCAACCACTGTGCTAAGTTATGAAGGTCTTCAGTAAAGCAGCCAAATTTCTGAACGCGTTCTTCCTTCAGGTACACACACATAGTGTACAGCTGAACCAATGTCTATTCCTGCTGCATTAGGATTCACTATTTCTAATTTACTTTTTGCTTTTTTCATGGTAACCCCTACATATAATTTGTAATAGGGAAACGCTTCAGCTTGGAACGGTTGATAGTACAATCTCCTAACCGAGGTAGTCTAAATGACTCCATCAATGATTTGACCGTTCCTTCCAAAACCATGCTTGCATACGGGCACTTAGGCACCATTGAAAATGTCGGTCATAACTGCAAAGGCGCTCCCTGTACAACTATACTTGAAAACTACTAAAAACTTAAATTTGTGTGTTTCTTTCTGATTTGACAGATTTCGTCTGTTCGATGCTTGCATGACAAAGAAGAGTGAATTAGCACTCACCTATTATTCGTGTCGTTTTCAGTAAAAGCCTCCTCCCACGTGCCTTGAGTTGCTGCACGACTATACTCTGTTACTCTATTTTCAAAGAAATTCGTATGTTCAACGCCATTTAGTATTTCATCGAGCCATGGAATAGGATTATCATTGACATCATATATGGACTCAAGACCTAATTGCATTAACCGTCTGTTTGCTACGTAGCGTATGTAATTGCGCACTTCTTCTGCGGATAGTCCTTCAACATCTCCTAAATCAAAGGCAAGCTTTATGAATTCATCCTCAAGCTCAACAATAGTGCGGCATGCAGAATATAATTCCTCTTTAAATTCTTCGTCCCAAATTTCATTATTCTCTTTAATAAATGTATTAAATAACATAATAATTGAATTGGTGTGCAAAGTTTCATCACGGGCTGACCAGGCGATTATCTGCCCCATGCCTTTCATTTTTCCAAAGCGTTGGAAATTGAGCAAAATTGCAAACGATGCGAATAACTGCAACCCCTCGGTAAATGCACCAAACACTGCTAGAGTTTTAGCTACATGTTTTTTATCGTGTTTTTTGCTTTCCTCAAATTCTAGCATGTATTCATATTTCTTTCTCATAGCATCATACTTTAAAAATGCTTGATACTCGCTTTCTGGCATGCCAATTGTGTCTAAAAGATAAGAATAAGCTGCAATGTGTATGGTTTCCATATTGGAAAAACTTGCAAGCATCATGCATATTTCTGTTGGCTTAAATATATTTGAATAATGCCTCATGTAGCAGTTATTTACTTCAATGTCCGCTTGAGTAAAGAATCTAAAAATCTGAGTTAGTAGATTTTTCTCTACGTTTGAAAGTTTAGTTTTCCAATCCTTCACGTCATCAGCAAGCGGAACTTCCTCAGGTATCCAATGGATTCTTTGTTGCTGCAGCCACGCATCATACGCCCAAGGGTAATTAAAAGGTTTGTATATTGGATCTGCTTCTAACAATGACATAAGACACCTATTATTTTCTAAAGTAAATATTATATTAAGTGATATTGAGAATCAGTCAATTTAACTTTTTGAAATTTGACGGCAGGTAATTTATTAGTGTATTATAGCTTCAAGTAATTTATCAACAGAAATGCGAGTATTAATATCTTTTATTTTATTATTTACAGTGAGCTGCACACACACTATCCACAACCACGGAGCTCCTGGCATTAGTGTTGAATTGTGGAGCAAGATAAAAGCAGGTGACGATAAAGAAAAAGTGGTTCACACTTTAGGATCACCAATATTAGTATCAAAGTTCGATGACAATGTTTGGTACTATGTCTCATATAAAATTAAACAAGCTAACTTCTTAGGAAAAAGGAAGTATAGCAGTAAGTCTCTGCAAATTTCATTCGATCAGGACGGTAAAGTTGCAGATACAAAAGAAACTGACATCTTAGAGAGATCTTTGGCTGTTCCCGATTGAAAGTTTGCTCAGATCTTCCTACGTCATACCGCCGCGGTATCTCAGAATAGATTCCGCTAACAAGCAGTGGAATGACGGCTTATTAAATTATAGAATTACTTTAGCTATAGAATAAAGTCTAGTGTTACTTCACGCCAAATGTGGTGGTGCTGAGTAGGCAAGCCAGTCAATGGGCTACATTTATATACTGCACGCATTGCATTATCTGCTATCGACCTGAAAAGTGGATTATTTCGATAGGAATCACTGTCTGCTACATCGGCCATAATTATCTCGCCTTGACTGGATAATAATAAGTTAATTTTTATATTGAAATTTTCTTTGTAAGCTATGCTTTCAGGAATGCTCCAGCACTTTGTAAGTTTATCTCTTATAGAGTTAATAATTTCTGTTACAACTAATTCATCCTTTTTATTCTCAACGCTTTTTTCGTTTCCTATTTCATTTTTTGCCTCTCTAACATCCCTTCTTAGTTTCTTCCCTACACTTTTTTTCTTTTTGGAACCGGAATGAATTCTTTACCCTCGTTAATAATGACTTCTTCTTGCATTTCGATAATTTGTCTTGGTTGTGCTACAACAGTGTGCTCAACTGTTTCTTTTTTCCTTTGTGGTATAGGAACAACGGACGTATCATTCGTTTGGGCTTTTGTTGAAGGTAACGAAAAAAGCAGAAAACAACATAAAGATAAAAAAAGAATGTAATTAGAATAGAAAAAACGCATATGTTAAGCAGCTTGTTTTACTGGTTTAAAGCTAATATTGCACATAAAGTCAATATATTTTAGTTGATGGACGAGTTTGAAGTAAATAAGGAATCCCTTCAAAGTTGCAGGCAAGCGAAAGATTGTCTTCTCGACAGACAAAGGAATTGTATAATGGATTAAAAGGAACCGTATGACAAAAATTATAGCAAAAGAATATACAGAATTTTTAGAGCAGTTGAAAGATCGTATTGCAACAAACCGTTATAAGGCAGCAAGAACAGTAAATAAAGAACTGCTACTGCTTTATCATTATATTGGAACGCGGATTCTAGAAAAACAAAAGAGTCAGGGTTGGGGAGCTAAAGTAATTGAGCAGTTAAGTAGAGACTTAAAGGCTGAATTCCCGGAAATGAAAGGATTTGGTATTGCTAACTTGCATAATATGAGGCGTTTTGCGGAGATTTATCCTAATCCTGAATTTCTCCAGCAAGTTGCTGGAATATTACCATGGTATCATCATGTTGTTTTAATGGAACGAGTAAAAGATCACGAAGCAAGGCTATTTTATGTAAGAAATGCTTCAGAGTATGGTTGGTCACGCGCTATAATGATACATCAAATAGAACTTGGCCTTCATAAACGGCAAGGTAAAGCAATTACAAATTTTAAAGAAAAACTGCCTTATCCAACATCAGATCTAGCAAATCAAACTCTTAAGGATCCATATATTTTTGATTTTTTAAGTATAGGCAAAGACGCTCATGAGAGAGAAATAGAAAAAGGGTTAGTGGCACATATTGAGAAATTCCTACTGGAACTCGGCGCTGGTTTTTCTTTTGTTGGGCGCCAATACCATTTAACAGTTAGACAAAAATTACTACTTAGATCTCCTATTTTATCACTTAAAGCTTAGGTGTTTTGTAGTAATAGAAATTAAAGCAGTTGAGTTTGAACCAGAACATTCTGGAAAGATGAATTTTTACTTATCAATGGTTGATGACTTGCTAAAACATTCAACAGATAACCCTTCAATAGGATTAATTTTATGCAAATCTAAAGATAATGTACTTGCTGAATATGCACTCCGAGACATGACCAAACCAATAGGTCTTGCAGAATATCAAATCACTGAGAATCTACCAGAAAACATAAAAACAGCTCTGCCAACAATAGAAGAATTAGAAGCTGAATTATCGAAAGTTTCAGATAAGGAAAAGTAATGCTACTAAAATCATTCAAACAATTATTTAGCAAACCAAAAGCTCAGCATGGAGGCTCAGGAAGAAGAGTGGCAGCCAATAACTTACTCTCTCATAGCCTTGAAACTTTGGAATAGTAACGGAGTAAGTGATTTTTATGGATTACAAGCTCTAGGTGTACTATCCTATAATATCATACGGTCAATATACTCTAAATGAGATGGAAAGATGAAGGCATCATTATAGCTGCTAAAAAATACGGCGATAAAAACTTAATTCTCTCTCTGTTTACAAAAAATCATGGAAAGCGCAGGGGATTAACTAAGCTAACAAACAATAGCAATTATAAGTTTCAGATAAGTAATCTATTACATGCAGAATGGAGTGCTAAGTTACCTGAAAATCTAGGTTTTTTTAAGTGCGAATTAATCGAATCTCCATTCCATCATTTCTTTCAAGATAGGTTAAAAAGCATTACTATTGTTTCTTTCTCCTCTATTTTAGAAAAAGTGCTTCCAGAAAGTGAACCCTGTGCCATGCTGTATGACAATTTTCGATATTTCATCGATGTAATTAAACACAACAATCAGTCTTGGCAAAGCCATTATCTTAACTTAGAGCTTCTGCTTCTTACGCAATTGGGATTCAAGTTAGACTTATCCAAATGCGCTGTAACAGGTGTTAAGGAAAATCTGCAATTTATTTCTCCAAAAACTGGTAGAGCAGTGTCAAAAAAAGCAGGAGATTATTATGCAGATAAACTCCTACCTTTTCCACAAATGTTGCATGATGTATACAATAATAACCTACAAAACAGCTACTCATTCCAAGAATTTCAGTTAGGACTGAAAGTCACAGGATATTTTTTAAATAAGTATATATTTTTGCAGTTAAACATGAAATTTCCAGAGCTGAGAAACCTCATGTTGTCGCTTTAACCTTAGTTATCATTTTTTTGAAATCATTTCAGAAATCTATAGCTAACCCAAGCAACACGTCATACCGCGATTCATTCGCGTTATAGATTCCGCTAACGAGTAGCGGAATGACGGTTGTCGGTAAACTTAAGCCACTTTAGCTATAGCCAGTAACCACTCTATTTCTACCACTGTTTTTTGCCTTATATAAATATTTGTCAGCACGTACTATAAATTTTTTAATATCGTCAAGGTCAGATCCTTGCATTTCTGCAATTCCAATGCTCACAGTTATGTTATGGGTTGCATTTTTGTCCGCAAGTATAAAAGGTTCTTTAGCAATAAATTTTCGTATTCTCTCCGCAATAGTATACGCATCTGATACATTGGTATCTGGCATTACAACAACAAACTCCTCACCACCAAACCTAGCTAGTAAATCTGTCACTCTGATATTTTCAGAAATTCTTTTCTGTACTTGCTTTAAAAGTTCATCTCCAGCACTATGCCCAAAACTGTCATTCACCATCTTAAAATAGTCTATATCAAGTATCATAAGAGACAACCTTCTATCCTTTTCCACAGAGTCCTTAACAATGTTTCTTAAGTGTGCATCAAAATATCTTCTATTATAACAGTTAGTTAATGGGTCCTTTATAGACATTTCCGCATTATTAAATAAATTCATTCTCAAGGCATCTTGATATCTTTTGCGTTTTACTTGCGAATTAACCCTTGCTATTAACTCACCCTCATCCAAAGGTACTGTTAAATAATCATTAGCACCTACATCAAGTGCTTTTACTAAATTGTTTTTATCATAATCCTCAGAAAGAATCAGAATTGGTGTATAGCGTGTTTCTACTTTACTACGAAACTCAGAACACAAACGCAGGCCATCAGTTTTTGAAAACTGCATATCAGAAATGATCAGGTCGTAATTATTCTTAATACCAACCTTTAATGTCTCCACTGGATCACTCAGTATTTTAATTGACCTAAAGCGGTGCTTCAGTACATTATATATCTGCTCTGCTTGAAAGACATCTTCATCTACAACAAGTATGTTAGCATCAAAAATCTGATTAGAATAATCCATAATACTGTTTCCTGCTACTCCGCCAATCTCAGCGTTGGTTTCTCCTCTTAAACGCAATTCATCTATAATCATTTTTAAGCGCGTGAGAGACTTGATCCTTGCAGATAAAGCAGTTTCGTCTATTGGTTTAGTCAGAAAATCATCTGCACCAGCATTAATGCCCTGTACTCTATCATGAGCGTCATGCAGCGCAGTTACCATAATTATTGGAATATGAGTTGTCAAGGGATCATTCTTTAGCTCCTTACAAACTTCAAAGCCATTCATTTTTGGCATCATAATATCGAGTAATATAATATCGGGCTGCTGTTTTGCTACTAAATCCATGGCTTCCTCACCATCATAGGCCACGATAACCGTATAGTACTCTGCTTTTAGTCGAGCTTCTAAAAGCTTAACATTACATAGTACATCATCTACTACTAGGATCTTTGCTGTCATTATCTTTGGATGTATTATCTATATCGTAAGTAGGATAAAGCTTACCATTTTTACCAACTATGTAATTTACTTTCTCAGTATTACACTCTTTGTATAAGTCTTCAATCCCTGCGTCTTTCAATAACCTCCTAACTTTTGATTTTATAATCATAAGATACTTATATGTATTCCTAATAAGATCAATAAATACAGGCACCTTATTTCTATCAAGAACAATTATGCTCACTAAAGCAACGACCAAAATTTCTGAAAGACCTATATTAAACATTTTTCCTATGAAGCAAGTACTTTAATCCTCCTGATTATAAATATTAATTTGCTTAAATCAAGTTTGGAAGCAACCATCTCATCTAAAAAACTATTATAACGTTCTATGTAGTCCTTATCATTACAAGCCCAGATTTGAACCTTATCTTTGGGGTTATCAGTAGCTTTTATGACTTCAACAGCTAGCTTGTGATGGTAATTGCTTAAATCGTCCAATAAATCATTAACTAAGCTGCGATCCCAATAAGAAGAGCGGCTTTTCATCTTGATGGCAATTGCTCTAATCAGATCGAATCTTAACAGCGACTTTAACTCAAAGTATATTTTACCAGCATCAAGAATGGACAAAGATGTCTGTTCAGCAACAGATATAATGTCCAGTGCATAAGCAAGAACGCATAGATCAGCAACTTTTTTTGCTAGATCTTTATTTATATTAAGTTCTACTAAAGAAGTTGATTCATGGCTATAGACCTTTAATAGGTGTTCATCTAAAACATCAGTTAAGTTCTGGCCTAAAGTTTCAATTGCGTCTTTAAATTTTGTAACATCATCCAACTCTACAAAGCTAAGCTTGCCAAGATTTTTCACTAACCAAAACGATACTCTGCCAATAAATTTCTGCACGTTCCTCACTATTTGTAAGTATGAGTTAACATCAATTTTTCCATCCAATTCATCAATTTTCTGCCACAGGCTGTTTAAATCATACAGGTGGTTAACAACAATATATATGTTAACCGCTTCTTGTACCTTAATTCCAGTGTTCTCAGCCAAATTATTGATGAATATACAGCCCATTCTATTCACTACATCATTTGCAATGCAAGTAGAGATAATTTCTCTACGAAGTTGGTGTTTTGATATGAAATCCTTAAACTTTGTTATCATCTTTTTAGGAAAATAACCTAGCAAGTAGTCATTAGATATAAGATCTTTTTCAGGCAGATCGGAATGTATAATTTCATTTTTTATTGCTGTTCTAGCATAAGACATTAGAATAGAAAGCTGAGGAGAACTGAAACCTTCTGCACCAGTTAACATCCTTGCTATCTCTTCTTCAGTTGGAAGAAATTCTACGCTTCGATTTAACAGCCCAGATTTTTCTAAACTGAGCAGTAACCTGTGGTGCTGCTCCAATCTCTCTTTAGCTTGCAAACACTCAAGAAGTAATGCTTTTGTTTCAATTCTGTTGTGGTTCTCAAGCACTTTGGATGCAACTTCGTCCACCATACTTGCCAGTATTTCATTCCTTTTTTCTAAAGAAACACCCCCTGCTTTCATAGCTGAAACAAATGCAATCTTGATGTTAACTTCAAGGTCCGAACATATCACTCCGGCTGAATTATCAACAAAATCTGCATTGATATATCCACCTCTTTCAGCATATTCTATTCTTCCAAGCTGTGTGCATCCCAAATTTCCGCCTTCTATAAACATAGAAGCTCTAATATCTTTACCATTTACTCTTAACTCATCGTTTGCTTTGTCACCGACCATGCTATGATTTTCACTCTTTGCCTTAACAAACGTGCCAATTCCTCCATTCCATATGAAGTCCACTTCTGCTTTGAGTAGATATCTAATCAAATCACTTGGAGGTAGCATATCTTCTTTTATATCAAAGCGTTTTTTTATTTCTTGAGAAATGTTTATTTGCTTGCTGCTACGCTCAAATACTCCTCCACCCTTAGAAATCAAATCTTTGTTATAATCCATCCAAGTTGAAAATGGTAACTCAAAAAGGCGTTTACGCTCTGTGAAACTCTTTTCTGCACTAGGATTTGGATCAATAAAAATATGCATATGGTTAAATGCGCCGATTAAATGTATATTTTTTGAAAGCAGCATACCATTTCCAAATAAGTCGCCAGCCATATCTCCAATTCCAACAACAGTTGCATCTTGGTAAATATCCTTATTCATTTTCCAAAAATGCCTCTGCGCTGCAATCCATGCACCTCTGGCTGTAATACCCATTTTTTTGTGATCATAACCTGCTGATCCACCAGATGCAAATGCATCGCCAAGCCAAAAATTGTATTCAGAGGCTATTTGGTTGGCATAATCAGAAAATGAAGCAGTGCCTTTATCAGCAGCAACCACGAGATATGGATCATCCTCATCATACCTAATCACATTCTCTGATGGAATTATTTTGCCATTAACTACATTATCAGTAATGTCAAGCATTCCCCTGATAAAACTCTTATAGCATTCAACACCTTTCTCTCTTAAAATATCTTTGTCTTTATAAACTTGCTTAATTACAAACCCACCCTTTGCGCCAACAGGTACAATAACCGCATTTTTTGTCATCTGAGCTTTCATGAGCCCCAAAACTTCAGTGCGAAAATCTTCCGTCCTATCCGACCACCTTAAGCCACCACGGGCCAATTCCCCTCCTCTTAGATGTATTCCCTCAAAAAGATTTGAATAAATATACAATTCACGATATGGACGAGGATCAGGCAAACCATTTATTTTATTTGAGTCAAATTTTGTAGATAAATATGGTTTATCGTCTTGATAATAACTGGTCCTTAAAATAGCCATTATCAAGTTAAATATCGAGCGCAAAACGTAATCATGTGAAACATTGCTGATCTCTTTTAGAAGTTCCTCAATCTTTTCTATGAAAATGTCCGTGGTTTCTGCTCTATCAATGTCTATGCTAGGATCAAATCTTGCATGAAATAGTTGTATCAAATACTTTACTATTTTTGGATACTCTGAGACTACCTTTTGGATATATTCTGGATTGTAGTTAAATGACGTCTGCTTTAGGTAAGCACTTAACGCTCTAACCAGAAGCACTTCTTTCCACTCCAGTCCAGCAATAATGACCAAACTATTGAAATAATCATTTTTAATTTCCTTTCTAAACACTTTCGCAAGTGTTATTTCAAATTGCTCTTTTAGAGTAATGTTGTCTATTAATTCATCAACTCTTGACAACACAAAATGGTGTATCCATATTCCGCCGTTAATTTCTATGTAATAGCCATTATGAGATAGAATCTTAGCTCCCAAATTCTTAGTAATTCTTAATATCTTCGATAATTCAAGACCTCCATTGCTCGAAGTGTAAACCTTTAATTGATAATTAAGATTGTCACGAGTAAGTCTTAAATCGACCTCGCTAACTCTTTTTTTCCTCACTATCTCCAATTTTTTCATATCGTAATATGCGTCATGAGGTTCGAAACTCTCTTGATAGCTTATCGGAAATGCCTTGCAATAACGGATGAATATATCCTCAACAGTACTAAAAGTATTATATAAATTGTCTATAAAACGATCTTCCCACTTTTCCGTAATGTTCCTTAATTTGTTTTCGATACGCAAAACTTCATCATCAAGAACGCTAGCATTTTTGGTCTTTAGCACTACATGCAATTTCATCAAATCATATTCATTGATAATGTGATTGTTATAAATATCTGAACTCTCTGCACTTGTCTCATCCTTCAATATATCACGTATCTTGAACATTAGCCTAGCGCTAGCATAACGCATCGGTATCAGCACTATGCAACTAATAAAATCCCCTCCTCTTCTTAAAAATAACCTGACCCTTGGTCTAATCGCAAGAGACATGATCGAAATGCAAATTTTAAATAATTCGTCTTCATTTGATTGGAATAATTCATCACAAGAGAATGTTTGTAAAATAGAAATCAAAGCCTTGTTATTGTGACCCCCGGTTACAAACCCTGCATTTTTTTCTATAATTTTAACTTTATCTCTTATTATTGGAATAGTTCGAATATCTTGGACTTCCGCTACAGAAGTAAATAAACCAAAAAAACGCCGTTCCCTTACCACATTACCCTGGTTATTAAATTCTTTTACTCCTATACAATTCATGTATGTACGCCGATGGACTATTGAAACTAGATCTGACCTAAATATATACAAAGAACCTAGATCCTCAGATGAGATCGATGCATTTTGATACTCTTCACTTGCTCTCATCAAACCAAGATTTTCCTTGCTAGTAGCAAGGAATTTTTCATCCTGATTTGCGGTGCATTCTTGATAACCCAGAAATACAAAATTATTGTTTTTTAGCCAATCTAAGAAATCCTTTCCTGGTGTCACTCCAGCATCAGGCGCTGGCTGCTCGATGGCAAAAAGAAGACTTTTTGCTTCATCAAGTTTCTTGAGCATTAAGTGCCAATCTTTCACAACGCAATTAACTGCTTTCAGCGTTTTTTGTAGAGATTCTTTTAATATATCAACAAAACTGTCACTTATACCTTTGATAATTACATATATAACTGACTCTTTGGCTCCATTGCTTTCTTCCAAAGAGTAAATCTCGTCTATGAGCCATCTTTTCTTTTAATGTTAATTATGCTGTTGCTGTAATAGCATATGGTTAAATTGTGCGATTTAATAGTTGCAATAACAGAATCAACCAAAAATGACATATCATCGCTTGTTATCTTAATCGCGGTAAAATCGCCTTCTATTCCTGGTATATCATCTATATTGCTTACTACTAACTTACTTTCATCTTTCTCTTTTTGAGAAACAAAATTGTAAGCATCGTTTACAATATATAGCAAAAACTTATCGTTGGCTTTCAGGTCGCTTTTATAAACAAAACTATAAAAATACTTAATAAATTTTTTAATTTTTTCTTTATCTTGTTGATTTTCTTGATCAGCTAACTTAAATAAAGACTCAGTGTCAACATTATGATCTATACACATTTTTTCTAACAAAAATACACAGTGAACTTAAACCTTCTTAACTAAGATTTCATTATCAAGAGCGTACACTATTAGCTCATCATTTTCTACTACTTCCCCTGATAAAACTAATTTAGCTAAATTATTTTGAATACACTCTTGTATAACCCTTTTTAGGGGCCTTGCTCCATATTCAGGGTAATAGCCAGTTTGTGCTATTAGTTCTTTAGCTTCCTGTGACAAACTTATACTCAGTTTACGCTTAGCAAGTGTTTTTTGTAAATAAGAAAATTGAACATCTATAATTTTATAGATGTCATCTCTGGTTAAACTGTGGAATATAATAATTTCATCCAGCCTGTTTAAAAATTCTGGACGAAATGCTAATTTAACTATTTGCATCACTTCGCTTTTTACAGAGTTAGCAACTCCTCCTTCCGATGTCATTCCAGTGCGTGACGCTGGAATCCACTTTTTTTCCTGGATCCCAGTGTCAAGCACTGGGATGACAGAGGGCTTTTCAAGAGAGCCATTTTCTTTTGCTCCTTTAAGCATTCTCTCAGCGCCAAGGTTAGAAGTTAAAATCAGTATGGTATTGCGAAAATCAATTAATTTGCCATGACTATCAGTGAGTCTACCCTCATCCAAGATTTGCAGCAATAGATTAAATATATCCGGATTTGCCTTCTCTATTTCATCAAACAGAATAACCTGATATGGCCTTCTTCTTACTGCTTCGGTTAATCTGCCACCCTGCTCATAGCCAACATACCCTGGAGGCGCGCCAATTAGCTTTGAAACAGAATGTTTTTCCATATATTCTGACATATCAAAACGCAAAAGCGCTGATTGATCGTCAAACAGAAATTCAGCAAGGGCTTTTGCCAGTTCCGTTTTACCAACCCCGGTTGGGCCTAAGAATAAAAATGAACCGAAAGGTCGATTAGTATCTTGCACACCAGAGCGAGAGCGCCTAACCGCATTACTTATTGCTTCTATCGCGCCTTTTTGCCCTATTACTCTTTTTCCTATTTCATTCTCCATGTTAAGAAGTTTTTCCTTTTCGCTGTGCATCATGTTATCAACTGGAATTCCTGTCCACTTTGAAACAATGTTTGCAATATCATCTCCAGTCACTTCTTTCTTTAAGAAACTATCAGTAACCTTTTCCTGATTTTTTAATTCATTCTCAAGCTGAGGAATCACACCATACATCAGCTCTCCTGCTCTTCCCAAATTCCCACTACGCTGAACTAATTCCAACTCTTTTCTAGCGTTATCTAATTTTTCGGCTGTTTCTTGTATTCTAGCTATTTTATTCTTTTCCATCTGCCATTTGCTGTTCAAGTCAGCAAATTTACTGTTTAGGTTTTCGATCTCTTCATTTATCTTTTTTAAACGCTGTTTAGAATTTTCATCACTTTCTTTTTTTAAAGCCTCTGCTTCAATCTTTAGCTGTATAACCTTTCTCTCAAGTTCATCAATAACTTCAGGCTTGCTATCCATTTCAATTCTCACCCTGCTTGCTGCTTCATCAATCAAATCAATTGCTTTATCAGGTAAAAACCTATCTGTTATATATCTATTGGACAACGTTGCAGCAGCAATTATTGCACCATCTGCAATTCTTATACCATGATGCACCTCATATCTTTCCTTCAAACCCCTCAGTATTGAAATGGTATCAGTTTCAGTTGGTTGAGAGATAAACACAGGCTGAAAACGCCTTGCAAGTGCAGGATCTTTTTCTATATGTTCACGATATTCATCTAAAGTTGTGGCTCCTATACAGCGAATTTCTCCACGCGCAAGAGCAGGCTTCAGCAGATTTGAAGCATCCATTGCACCGCTTGTTGCTCCTGCTCCAACTAAAGTATGAAGCTCATCTATAAACAAAATAACTTTTCCCTCTGCTTTTGAAACATCATTGATTACCGCTTTTAGTCTTTCTTCAAATTCTCCTCTAAATTTTGTTCCAGCAATTAATGCGCCAAGATCGAGGGCCAAAACCTTTGCATCACGCAAACCAAGTGGCACATCGTTTGCAACAATTCTGTTTGCAAGCCCCTCGACTATTGCAGTTTTTCCAACACCAGGCTCACCTATCAGCACTGGATTATTTTTTGTCCGCCTCAGTGATACCTGCATAGTCCTTCTGATCTCTTCATCACGACCAATTACAGGATCAAGCTTGCCTTGCATAGCAAGCTCTGTAACATCTTTTGTATATTTCTTTGCCGCGTTTAATTTTTCCTCACTGTTTGGCGAGTCCGCACTGCTGCCTTTTCTCATTTCTGCAATAACTGAGTTCAGTTTTTGTGGAGTCACACCACTCTCTGCCAGAATTTTGCCTACAGTATCATCTTTTTGTGCAGTGAGGCCCTGCAGTAAACGCTCAACGGCAACAAACGAATCTTTATTCCTCCGAGCAATACCAATTGAATCTTCAAAAACTTTTGCTATTTCTCTTGAAAGTTGAAGGCCACCACTTCCTGGCCCTTCAATTACTGGCAACTTTTTTATTGCGTTATCTACAGCATCAGAAATACTTTGCACATTTCCACCACAAGCGTTTATCAAATCCTGAACTAAACCTAATTCATCCTCAAGCATTACTTTTAGTAAATGCTCAGGCATAAAAATCTGATGCCCAGCTCCCAACGCTTTCATCTGAGCACTTTGAATTAGACTTTTTGCTTTTTCAGTAAATTTATTTAAGTCCATAACACCAGTTAAATCCGTATTTGCTGATGTATATAACAACTGATTTCATAAATTTAAACCTAAAGTTGTTTATTGTTAGGTATGGTCTGCAAAAATTTAAAACTTTCTTAAGAACCTGTTTAAAATCTTCGTAATAGGAGAGAAATGAAGGAAAGGACAATCATTTGCAAGTTGGTATTGAGTTTACGTTCGCAATTTTTCCACAACCGCCTACACTTTTCCAACCAAGCAAAAGAGCGCTCAACGACCCATCTCTTTGGCAATACAACAAAGGTCACTGGGATCCAGAAAAGTTTGCTTGTAAACAAGCAAACTAGCTGATCTTATACTAAATGAACGTTTTTGATGAGGTTGCATAGAAGCTGGGTTCCAGACTGGAATGACAGCAGTCCTACGTCATACTGCCGCAGACCGTCAACCATCACGGTATCTCTAGATCCCGCTAACACGTAGCGGGATGACGATTGTCAGGCTAGTACCTTTTTTTGTCATCCCAGTGCTTGACACTGGGATCCAGGAAAAAGAATGGTGTCATGCAAGTAGCTGACACTGGTTCCTTTATGACGGTGTCATCCGAGTAGCCCCTTTTTTGTCATCCCAGTGTCTGTACTCCTAGTACAACATTGCATAATTCTATTATGGCCATTTTGATCAAAATTTGCAAGACTTTTTATGCGAAATACTATATACAAGTGATTGTGATTGATTTCAATTTGATGAATTAACATTCTAATAATATTTTGCTTAGTCTGCCAATCTACTAGATCAAGTTTTGACTCAACACTTGAAGAAAAGTTTTTCAAGTTACCTGTAACAAGGCTCAATTCTTGTTGTAACTTCTTTTGATTGAGTGTTCTTTCTTTCTCTTCTTCAATTTCTTTCAAATGCTGTTTCATTGTTGTAATTCTTGGTTCAAATTCTTCTTGACTTATAAACCCTTTGGCATAGCTATCAATAAATTTTTTGATACTTAATCTTAACTTACTTTCTTGCTTTTCACGTGTTTGATTATGTAGAGGTTTTTTGTTCTCTGACAATCTACGTTGATATTCATTTGCAATCCTATCTGGCTCTTTTAATATACTCTTAACTTCTTCCCATATAACTGTATCAAGTACATCAGTACGTATTGCTTTATTGTCACATACTCTGTTACCATTAAACCTGCAGCCAGAGCAACGGTAGTAAGAATACCGCTTATTTCTACTATATGCACCACAATAAGTATATTGGCAACGCTGACATACTGTTAAACTTCGCAACAAAAACGTTTCTTTTCTTTCACGTGCTCTTGCCCTTTGTCTATTTTCAGTTAGCTGTACTTGCACTGAATCAAATAAATTATCATTGATTATTTTTGGCACTGGAACATAAATCCAGTTCTCTTTATCATTACTAAAATGACCATTTTTTAGTTTACCACAAGTTCCTTTTTTGGATTTCCTTACTTGTGGCTTTGAGCATGCCTTAGTTTTACCATAAGCTGCTCGTCCTATATAAGCAGGATTTCTTAACATTTTCCAGATAGTACTTCTTTTCCAATATTCTTTTCCTGTTTGTGTTATTACTGGTATCTCGTTAAGTCTACGTATAACTTCATTGATGCTCATTCTTTCTTGACCAACCCAATTAAATATTTTGTACACTACATCTGCTTCTTCTTGATTAACCTCAAACTGAGCACTTCCTTCACCTACATGTTTTGCTATGTAGCGATAACCATAAGGTGCATTACTCATTACACTTATACGGCCAGTTTTAGCTGCGTGAAGTTTTCCCCTACGATTACGTTCCATAATTTTTGCACGTTCATACTCTGCTACTAATCCTTGAATCCCTAAAAACATATTGGATTCTGGATTATCCTCAAATTTATGATTTAAGAAAATAACCTCTGAGCCTGCTTTTCTAAACTCTTCGAGTAAGAGCGCTTGGTATGCAGATTTTCGTGATAGCCGATCAGGTGAATGAATGTATATCTTATCAATCTTACCTTCTGCTACTCTATCACGTAAACTCTCTAAACCAGGACGTTCTAAGTTTGATCCACTGTAGCCATTATCAACAAACCTGTGCTCATCTAATAACTCATATCCATCACTACCAATGCGACGCTCCAATTCTACAATCTGACTCTCTATCGTATTCTCCTGGGCCTGTTGTCTTGATGAAACTCTTGCATACAAGCTTACCATTGTCATCTTTTTCTACCTCCTTTGTTTTATATTTCAACAATTGTTCATAAGCATCTGCCAAATATGTACCTGCCAACCGACTAGGCTCATAACGGCAATAAATAGTTAAATCCCCTTTTTGCATGTTTTTCTTCCTGTGAATTTTCTTATAGGTTAGGAGAATTCTTATCACTAGCTAAAAGAAAACGTTTACCATTTTAAACTAAACCAATGAATACCTTATTCAAGGTAGCTGTTTAGCTCACACAAATTCTCCCTAATTAAATATACAAGATTTGAAGAAATTATGTCCAAAAAATCTTTGCTTGAATTGTCATATTATGTATAATATAGCTTATTTTATGTAATATGAATGTTCATCCAAGCCATGAATTTTGGGAAAGCGATTTAGAAGTTCCTGTTAATCTTTTATTAGATCGTTTTCAGGATTCTAATATACGTCAATCTTGGTTAGATTCCCTTTCTGGTAAACAACTAAGCATTATTTTTCAGCATTGCTTTAAAAATCATTTAAATGGACAACTTTTTCAAGACGGAGACTACGATGATAGATCCACTCAACAAAAACGTAAGATACTTGCCAGTTACTCTGACTCTCTTTTTAACTATTATCTCATTAGCTACTTTGATCGTACAAAACTTGAGGCTACAGTTAGTGAAGTAGCAAGATTTGCCCTTACTCAAGAGTTAATGAGATCATACCTGATAAAAAATAACACTAAGTATGATAAAAGATCCTTATTATTTTTACTATTTCACATAAATTGCAAACTTCTAAAATCTGTCTATCACTTTGATAAAGTACAAAAGAAAGGTTTCGTATCGTTTGCTCTACAGAAATCACCAAGACAAATAAATACTTCATTTAAGGAATTTATGTCACAAGAAGCCGTAGAGCAGATACTCAAGGATGATGACCAGTTGCAGGGTTTTTTCCATCATCAAGATCGAATATATATGTTTGTACGTCGAGGAAGTGACATGGATTTACTGCTTAATTCAAACAAAGTTGTTCATGGTCATAAACCTGAGTGGATGATTTTAGATTTTTCGCTTGATGGTACAAAGGTTAATCTCTGTGCTAAAAATACTAATAAAGCTGTGGAAATAGCAAATAGCATTGTAAGTTGCTATTTCGACTGCGAATGTACTTTTGTAAATATACAAGATAAGAACTTTCCACTACAAGTGCACAAATTTCTTCAAGCATGTATAGAGGGTTCTGATCCTAATATTTGTATATTTGAGTTAAATTTTAAGTCAGATTATTTTAAAAATAGTAATACACATCTTACTTTAAGTGTAAAGCCGTACGATCCTATTGCACCAGAGTTACATATTTTAAAACCATCTATTGGCAACATACTACAATCTATTCAATCAGCTAAAGTAATGTTTCAAAGCAAAAAGGTAACATTTTCTTTCAAAGCAAGTGGGGAAATTTATTACTCAGAGCATCCACTCAATAAAAAAGAAAGAGAGTACCTGAAGAAACATATGGAACAATCTTATGGTCTTAAAATCCTTTCACGAGCAAATTGCTGATCTTTTAAGTTCAAATAGTTCCTGGATTAATCCAAGCCAAAATCATATTAAAGCAGCAAGATACTTATTCGATCTTGGATTGATAAAAATGCAAGAAAGGTATTATATTGTTTGCTCTCGTGAAGAAGATCATCTTGATTGGCCAAATGTAATTGATCCAAGTTGTAGCAATGAGATTTTTATCGATCCAGACTTTGATGAAGCATGTGATGACGCTATTTGTGAAAACTGCTCTCGTCATATTTTGCCTAATACTTATCAAAAACAGAGATTTCATCTTTTATCGATATATTTAAATACAGAGAGAATCTTAGACTGGTTTGAAACAAAGTTGAATGATTCAAAACTTATGTGGGAAAAAGTGGAAAAAGGAGTTTATTATATTTGTAATCAAGGTCGTATTGTAAACCTAATAATCCTTGATTTTTGTACTGATGCGATATTTTTAACTATAGATAAACTTAGAGTCCACCCTACAGTTCTCATCACTCTA
Source organism: Wolbachia pipientis (assembly GCA_023052945.1). Classification (NCBI taxonomy): domain Bacteria; kingdom Pseudomonadati; phylum Pseudomonadota; class Alphaproteobacteria; order Rickettsiales; family Anaplasmataceae; genus Wolbachia; species Wolbachia pipientis. The sequence goes on along the minus strand of CP095495.1, from coordinate 894,870 downwards.
AAAAAAGATATACCAAATCTATTACTGAATCTATATGTAGTGCCAATGGTGAAACTATTTTGTCAGCTTAAGACTGTAACTGAGATATTCCAAGAGGCAGCTAAAAAAGGAGTACCAGAGGTAGTAGAAAATACTTCTTTGCAAGTTTTACCAGCTTCATATATTTCGCTTAAGCGTGTTGAACCAATTATACCAACAAAGCTTTTGGAGTTACAGGTAGTTAAAGGTATGGTATACGTTAATAGCGTTGAAGTTATAAATAAAAAAGCTGTGTCATGTCTTAATATTTTTCGAATATTGTTCAGGCAATTTTTACATGACTGCGAGAAAGAGCTGCCACCTGAAAAACATACGCTTCTCAACATTAATCAGTTAGAAAAATATTTAGGACTTAGTTTAGAAGCAGACTTAGAACAACAAATCAGAAAACCATTAAATAAAATGCAAAGAACAATCAAAGCTATACTTGCTGAGAAATTAGGATTAAGTATTGAACGCGATGATGTAATACAAACCCTTGGTTGGCAAAGATCATCACATGGTTATCGCATTAATCCTTTTACTTTGACTATAAAAAAATACTAAGGATTCTCTTATGTAGCACAATTTATAATTATAATATACTATGATATAATCATAGTATATTTATATATATAAGGTAATTTGCCAATCTGCCAACTTGCTGAAACCAGCCTGAGGAGAGCGTTTTTGACTGTTTCTTCTAGTTGGCAACTTTTTGCCATTCTGCCAATCTGATGTTTGCACAAAACTATATAAGATATTGATTTTCTTGTATTTTTACTAAATTCAGATTGGCAAGATGGCAAATTCTTCAGTTTGCCAATCTGCCATTCTGCCAATCTAATTTGGTAAGATTATGCATAACACAAATATCTGAACAGGTCTACATACAGAGTGTAGCAAACTTTTCAGATATCTGATAAGCTGGAACGCAATATATACTTATATATATTTGCCATTCTGATGTTTGCGCAAAATTATGTAAGATATTGATTTTCTTATGTTTTTATTAAGTTAAGATTGGCAGATTCTTCAGTTTGCCAATCTAATTTGGCAGAATCACGCATAACCCAAACATCTGGATTTTCAACAGGTAGAATTACTCCATTGTTTGATGAGAGATAATAATCTGGTTTTACTAGTGTATATTGATTTTCAGCAATCTTCAGCTCCATATCTCTTACACACAAGTAACCATACTTTGACCTTGTACTTGATCTTACAGCCTTTTTAAAGAATTTTATATAACCTATGGTTGCAAGATGGCTAATTCTTTCACGAATGCTGCGTTCACTACCAAGTCCCAATTTTCCTTCAAAGCATTTTGCAAAGCTAGCTGCAGTATACACTTCTCCTTTATATGCTTCATTGGCAATTAATTCTAGAATTACATCGTGTCTTCTCAAGCGCTCTAAATCCAGTTTATTATTATAATCATCCCTTACTACCCTTTCTGAATTCAAATTTGTATCATATTGTAAAAATGATCCATTTTGCCAACAAAATGAAATCTTATTTTCTTCTGATGCAGAATAATTAGATTTCATTTGGCAAAGAACACGATCATTGCCAGTCTTTTCTTGTTTTGACAAATACCATCTAGATCGAACGGAATTATTCCATGCTGTTGAACCTCCTGTGCCAGTTTTGCGTATTATTCCAGAATCCGAAGGATGTGCACATAACAAAACAGCCCCTTTAATTATCTGCGCTATTCTACCACAACAGTTTTGTATAAATTGTCTCACATGAGAGCGATCATTTTCGTTACCTCCAAACAAATCTGCTGCTGTATCCAGAACCACAAGTTTTGGCTGAAATGATTTGATATCTTCAAGTAATTCCTGAAAGTAAGTAGTCAATTGTCCTGTACTTTTACTATTGAACACCATCAGTAAATTATCTTCTCCTGTACGAGATGATAAGCAAATGTTGTTAAGAAAATCAGGAGATTTCATATCAAGCTGATATAATTTATTTATTGCACATTGCCGACGCCAAAGTTCTTCTGTATCGTCTTCGCAAAATACACCATATGTCTTGATTCGCTCAATTGCTATCCCTAGCCAAGATTTACCAGTACCAGCAGCTGTCATTAATTGCTGAGCAAGAAGTGATTTTCCCATACCTCCATCACCATAAAGAGCTGTAACGCTGCCAACAGGAAGCCAATCCTTTACAATCCATTCCCTTTCTGGAGCAATATTAGTCCAAGCTCTAGTATCTATTCTGAGTAGCTTTTTATGACAAAGACTACTTGTGCTAAGGATAAATTCTTCAATATTTATCCCCTCTAATACACAATCAGCAGCATCCCAACTCCTTGGTTTGTTTGATGGAATCTTAAGCGTAGCAAGTGATGCAACACCAAGTTCTAAAAGTTTCTTTTCAGCGTTTTTGGCATATTTATTACCTGCTTCATCGTTGTCCGGCCAAATGATAATATGTTTACCTTTTAGCGGAGTCCAATCTGTTTTATCAAGGGTAGCATTTGCTCCAAACATTGCTGTTGTTGCAGTTATTCCTTTCTCTATAAGTGCTTCTGCGCATTTTTCTCCTTCAACCAGAATAACCTTATCGGACTTTAAAATACCTGGAATATTATAGAGAGGTCTTATCTCTGGCTCTTTGAATCTTTGTTTTTTAACATCAAATGGTTTAAACTGTTTTTTCTCTAAAGGAGGATCATAACGATAGACTATTACGATTAGTTGGTTATTTTCATCGTAGTAATTCCAACTACAAGTCAGATATTGTTCTAGATTTCTGATATTGTTTTGTTTTTTAAGACCAAGCCATTCACTTATTGAAGCCATTACTTCAGGAAATTCTACTCTGGCATTCTTTCCATGTACAGCTGCCCAAAGATCAATAATGTCACCACCTTCTCCCGTTGCAAAATCCTTCCATAACCCAGCTCTTTTACTTGTTAACTCTATTACCGTGCTTTTGCCTTTGTTACCCTGTACATCACCTACATAAAACTTATCGCCACGAAATGTTCCTCTTGGTAGTAGATGAAAAAGACAAGATCTGATGTTTTGCAGAAGCTGAGTTTTCACGTTTTTGCGGACAGGTTAAGCTGTAGCTATAACTTTAGAATTCTGCCAACGCCCATTTACTCTGCTAATAAATTTTGCTGGTATTGCTTTACCATTTCTTAGTTCATATACTACCTGCAAGACATTTGCACGTTTACTTGGTTGAAACATTACAATACCAGATGTATAAAAGCTTCTTAAAGCATTAGCACCAATTAAAGCTTGAAAAGGACTTTTTGCGAGTGTAGCTGTGGATACTTTTCTGGTATGACGTGTGATAATTATTCCAGCCGTAGGATTAATTACAGAACGTAGTTTTTCTATTCTGCTTTGCAGGCCAGAAAATATATTTTCATAGTCCAGAGAATCCAAAACGATAAGGTCTATCGTTTTAAATTTTTCTCCTATGATATCTTTTATTCTCTCTATACCTTCATCATTTAAAGTTAATCTCATCTTTGTAGTAACAATCAAGTTTTCTTCTGCTAGATTTGGCAGCCTTTGATTAGTTATGATTTGTTGTATGCGTTCTCTGATGTAATTGTACTCCATCTCATTTTGCAGATAGACTATTTTTAGCGGTCTTGCTGACTTCATCTTAAGAAACGACACTCCTGCTGCAAGATGTGCAAGCAAAGAGAGAAGAAAATAACTTTTGCCAACCTTTGGCGTACCACCAATGACTAAAAGACCACCTGGAGTGAGAATTCGTGGAGCTATTATATCTTCTGGTATTGGTGATTGATCACTCAAATATTGCCTTACAGAAAATATTTTTTCTTTCTTTTCCCTATTTTTTTCTCCACTTTTTGATTTCTTATTGAGCCACTTTCTAGCAGAATATATATCGCCTTTAATTAAAACCCAAAGATCAATAATATCACCGCTAGTTCCTTCGGTAAAATTACGCCATTCACCAGCTTCCTTACCTACTATTTTAACTGTAATTGTATTTCCATTTAAGTCTCCAATATAAGTTTTTTCTCGGTAAAACTTACCATTTGGAAGTAGGTAAGAAACACACTCCTTGATATTATCAATCAATAACATCTTTAACTCTTTTTGCTTTTTAGACATAAAATTCCCATACATATTTTTCATACGTGTAAAGTTGAGATTAGCTAGCTCACAAACAGTTTCAAAAGATTTTGAATTCAGCCAATTAATTGCTTCTTTTTTTAGCTTTTGGTTTTTTCCTACTGCATCCTGAATAGCTCTAGTAATGACAGCAGACCAAAGCTTTTCCTCGTCGTACTTCAAAATGGTACTCTGTCAATTTCATAATTTTTGCGGTATTCTGGAGTAACTACCGAAGCAATTTTGTTCTTTTCTCCATATTCATCAGTTATAACGCCCACCTTTACTGTAAATTCCAAACCATTTAACTCTGCAATTGAATTTAGCTTACGAGCAAGGATTGCACTTTCTGAGTTATCATGTGGATGAATATCACGCGCAGATTCCAAGATACTGCGAATCATAGAGCGACCCATTTCTCCCCAAATATCTTCTGCTTTACTACTTTTTATACCAATTATCTGATAAATCTTGTATTTCGCATATGGGTCTTCAATAACGGTAAATTCTGTATTTAAATAAATATTACCAGTAGTGGGGCTTTTCGTAAACCAATGTTCATAACCTCCAGGCTTAATTGTCATTTTTACCTTTACTATTGTCCCTTTAGGTATTAGTCTACTTTGCGGTTTTACAGTGTTAAAATCAGTTAATAGGTTTTGTAACATATATCACTCTCCATGTTTAAATTTTAAAACTTGCTTTTAATCTTTGTAAGCAGCTTACCTAAGTGTGGTTCTTCAACCATACTCAGACGTCCACTACGATCCTTAGCTGGGTATCCCCAGGGATTTAAAGTGTGGCAAACAAAAGAGCGCTTTTCCGTTCCATCATCTTTCTTGATTCCAACCATACTGATTACTTCGTCAACTATCCCAGGAATTTCACTAGCAGTTTTAGTTCCTTCGCATTGAGGTAGCCAAATTGGACGATTGAAGTCATCGAGATATTGACCTAAAGTGCCAACTATGATGATGTCTTTGTCTCTGATGTGTTGAAATTGATTGAGCCAAGCCATCATCTCCTGAGCAAGTAATCCATAGGCAGCTCTCATGTCCTGTTTTCCCGATCTCTCAGAAAAAGCTTCAGGTTGCATTTTTGCCCATAACAGACATAAACGTGAAGCAACGGTTATACTATCTACAAAGATGCATTGGTATTTAGAAAACTCAGAGAAAAGATCTTTGTACTTACCAGATACATGTTCATGGTGTCTTTGGCTATATGCTTGATCAGACTTCAGCGCAGGATTAGGCCCCCCTATAAGACAAGCAATATCTCTAGCTTCATTCCAAGTGCGAAGACTAATTGAATCTCCTTGCCAATCTTGAACAGCAAGAAGCCCTGCTTCAAAATCAAGGCAAAGTGTTGGTTCATCTACGGTCTTTAGGAGACTTGTTTTACCAATACCATAAGGACCAAAGATGACCATTTTTACAGTTGATATTGTTTGCAATCTTTCATTATTATTCAAAATTTTAAGAACCATTATTTATCCATGCTACGATGTATATATATACAAGAAAGGCAAAAATTTTGTTCAATTTTTCTTTTTGCCTTCGTAGTAAATAGGAGAAAGTTTGGCACGTATCTTCTTGATAATATTGTTTAAAGTGGTTCTTGAAACGTTGTTCATTTTGGCAACTTCATGTAAGTTAAAAAATTTAAGTTGCTCACATATATTTTGCCATTCCTTTGGTAAAACCGAGATCATATAGTCTACATCAATGCGTTTTGTTATTTCACCCTCAAATAGCTCTGTTACATCAATACTAATGTAATTGTTGATATCACGTTTTGCACATCGCTGTTTCTTTAGCAAGTTAATAGCTTTATTTTCAGTTAATCTTGCTACAAAGGTATTAAAGCTACTTTTGTCTTCATCATACTGGTCAAGATATGGCCAAATTTCACAGAAGAGTTCTTGCTCAAGATCTTCGTGAGCTTCATTAATAAAGCACTTAGCAAGTTTCAGTCTATAAGCTTGATATTTTACATTTTTAATAACTATATGGTAGTTTTGTAATTTCATAACTTTCCTTAAAAACAAATTGATGCTTTTAAGGATGAGAGTTATTAATGCTATTATGTAGGACAGGAGCAAAAATAAATAATACTGATGCGATTTTTAATCTATTGATATTCTGTTATTTTTTTTGAGAATAATACTGATGCAATTTAAAATAATACAGTTTAGGTTTTTGGAATCTATTTTAAATGGATTTCAATATTTTTAAGAATGGGTAGCTCAGGCTTCCTAAAGTTATATTAAAAATATATAAGAATTTCATATTTTGAAATTCAATATCACCTAAAGAGCTAAAAATGTGGATTTCGCTATTAAAAGAATAGCTTAAATTTTTAAGAGGAAAATAGTTGAAAAGTATGCTCTCTATAACCTTAAGTTCCGTTCCTAATTACTGGCTTCCTAAATCAGGAATTAGGAATCTAGAATTAGCCTGTATGGCGGGTTTTCACCATGCGTTCCTAAAACCGTTCCTAGGAACGGCATATCTGAAGTCCGCCAATATGGAGGATTCTAGCTTCCTGAAACCCTTATATATAATATATATATATAATACATATATAAAAATATACACATATATAAAAACATATAAAATATAAGAGTAGAATAATAAAAACCTCTAAAAGTAGAGAAACCCGTTTGAAAGGTCTTCAAATTCAAGAATTATAAAAAAAATTCCTAAAAATTTGAAGATTTTTTGGACGAAAATTTTTCAAATCTTGTATATATATGTACACAACAATTGAAAGCTCACTGGATCTTGGTAAACAAACTGGCTGTAAAAGAGTTTTTATGTTAGTTGTTAAATTTCGAAAATTAAAGATTTTTTGGACGTAATTTTTTCAAATCTTGTATATATATGTACTCGGCAATTGAAAGGAAATGCTCACCCTAGATCTTGGCAAACAAACCGGCTGGACTATTTTAAATGATGGAATAGTGCAAAGTGGAAGTAAGAGTTTTCATGTTAGCAGGTTTAGTGGTGGTGGAATGCAGTTTTTAAATTTTCGTAATTGGCTTAATTCACTTAAGTATAAATTTCCAGGCATTGAAGTTGTATACTTTGAAGAAGTGAGAAGACACTTGGGAACTGATGCTGCACATATCTATGGAGGGTTTTTAGCACACCTTTCTGCTTGGTGCGAAGAAAGTAATATTCCCTATCAAGGTGTTTCGGTTAAGACTATTAAACGTTTTATAACTGGCAAGGGCAATGCAAGTAAAGCTGATGTAATTGAAGCAGTGCAGGAAAAGGGTTTTTGTCCAACAGATGATAATGAAGCAGATTCTTTAGCATTAATGTTCTATGTTATGAATTTTAGTAAAGATTTCAATACGTTGGAAATATCATAAAAAGTGGGTCCTTTTGGCCAGGCTGGCGGGTTTGGTGGTCCTGACTTCGGGACTTCTTTAGCGTTAGATATATTTCAAATGTTAACTACTTACGAAATTATAGCTGAGCAGTGCTAAAAAGGAGAAAAAAAGGTGAGAATTACGCAAGCAGAGTGGGCAAGGGAAAAAGGGTTTTCGAGGCAATATGTCTGTTATTTAGTAAAAAAAGGAATAGTTGAGCTGGAAGATGGACTTATTGACCCTGAACAAGCAAATGAAGCGGTAGCAGCAATAAGAGATCCAAATCAGCCACTTAGGAGAAAGAATAACCTAGAGCACGAAGAAAAACTTTCAACGATATTGCTAAAAACGCGAATAAAAAATGAAACGGAGCGTGGTAAACTTTTGGAAGCTAAAGTGAAAGCTGAAATAGGCAAATTTGTGTCAATTGAAGAGGTAAAAACTGAAGCATTTAACGTAGCAAGAGTTGTTCGTAATAATTTGCTTAATATTCCAAATAGAGTTTCAGCACTGCTTGCATCACTGAGTGACACCGAAAAGATACATATGGCGCTGACTGAAGAGATTACAAACTCACTCCAAGAATTATCTAACAATAAATTTCAAATATAAAAAGATTTTGAATGTAAAATGGCTGATAACTTAAGTTTAGAGTTAATAAAGTGTCTCATCAATCAACCTGGATTAGATGTTAATGTTAGAGGGTTGAATGGAAAGACACCACTACATTGTGCTATAGAGTTTGACGAATTAAGTATGGTAGATTTGTTACTCACAAAGAAGAACATTAATCCTTTTGTAGAAGATAATGACGGTAAAACATCTCTTGATTACGCCAAAGAAGGGAAAAAAGCAGAAATATTACAAGCACTAATTAATAACAAATACGGATCAGAACAAGATAGCTTACTTCATTTAGCTGCAATGATAGGTGAAGTTCATGCAGTTAGATATTTGATCAGAAAAGGTATTGACGTTAATGCACGAAATGCTTTGCATCATACTCCATTACATCTAGCGGCAGGCATAGGACATGAGAATGTTGTCAAAATTTTAGTGGAAGAAGGAAAAGCTGAAATAGATGTCTTTGATGCACGAAATCAGACACCAATGCACTATGCAGTTAATAACAAAAAGTTGGAAATAGTAAAGTTACTGCTAAAGCTTGGAGCAGATGTGAATAGTGCACGTATGGGACAAAACTCAATGAAATTGTCACCTGTGCATATAGCTGTAAGTAATACTAATTATGATGAAAGGGATTTATGTCTTGATATTCTCAAATGCTTAATAAAGGAGCCTAATGCTCAAGTCAATTTGCAAGACTACGAAAATAAAACACCACTACATTATGCTGAAAGACTTAAAACAATAGAAATTTTACTGACACGAGAAGATATAGACCCTCTGGTAAAAGACGATAGGGGTAAAACACCATTTGATTACGCTAAACCTGAGATAAAGAAGGCTTTGATGAGTAATAAATACGGTTCTGAAAAGAATAGTCTACTCCATTTAGCTGCACAAAGAGGAGAAATTGAGATTGTAGATGCAATTTTAAAAGAAGAAATCAATATTGATATTGTAAATAATAAAGGTCTATCACCGATTTATCTTGCTGCAGAAAAAGGGCATTTACATGTAGTAAAGTTATTGCTGAAAAAAGGAGCAAATTATACACCTGTTTTTCACTTAGCAATCAAATCAAACAATTTAGAGTTACTTAAAGTTTTGTTTACTGAAAAAAATGGGTCTTTGCTCTGCAGAGATACCGTTGTTAATTTTCCAACCCTTCATAATAAATATATAGCACAGAGAGAAATAGCAGATAAAAGGACGAAAAAACATAATAATATTATCTGCATCTATACTACAGTCAGCGCAATAGCAGTAGCAGTATATATAGGGTTGATAACAACAACAATAAGCAGTGCGATCATTTTTGCAACAATAACAGGAGTATTTGCGCTTGTTATAGCAATAATGATAAGTGAGATGAGCAAAAGATATATAGAAAAGGAATTTCAGAAAAAGATGCTTATGGAGATGGAGGAGTGTAGTTCTACTGTTAATGATGTTGAGATAGAACCAATTGTGAGTAGATGCAGACAATGATATACGCCACATCTTTTTCTGAAGGTTTAAGACCAGACCCGCAACTTAAAGTATCAGAGTGGGCGAATGAGTATCGAGTTTTAGCAGCAACTGCAGCATCAGAGCCAGGGAAATGGAGAACGGAAAGAACTCCTTATTTAAAAGAAATCATGGATTCACTTTCTCCGTCCTCACCAGCAGAAAAAGTAGTATTCATGAAAGGAGCGCAGATTGGGGGAACAGAAGCTGGCAACAATTGGATTGGCTATATCATCGATCAAACACCAGGTCCAATGCTGGTAGTACAGCCAACAGTTGAAATGGGAAAACGTTGGTCGAAGGGAAGATTTGCACCGTTAATAGAGAGTACACCATGTTTAAAAAGTAAAGTAAAAGACCCAAGATCAAGAGACTCAGGCAATACTGTGCAGAGTAAGGAATTTCCAGGTGGAATAGTAGTAATAACCGGAGCAAACAGCAGTGTAGGACTGAGATCTATGCCAGTAAAATATCTCTTTCTTGATGAAATAGATGCCTATCCAGGAGATTCAGGAGGAGAAGGAGATCCAGTACTGCTCAGTATTGCTCGAACTAATACATTTGCACGGCGAAAGATTTTTTTAGTATCAACACCAACGATTCATGGAATAAGTAGAATTGAGAAGGAATTTGAAGCAACAGATAAGCAGTACTTTTTTGTTCCCTGTCCGCATTGTAATTATTACCAAGTATTAAAGTGGTCACAAATAAAATGGGAAAATAATGACTCAAGAACAGCACATTATGTCTGCACTGAATGTAGCGGCAAAATAGAAAATCATCAAAAGACAGAGATGCTAGACCGTGGAGAATGGAGAGCTACAAATCAAGTACACAATAGCAAAGTAATAGGATTTCACCTTTCAAGTCTTTATAGCCCAGTTGGGTGGTATAGTTGGCAACAAGCAGTAGAGGATTTTCTGCATGCAAAGGAAAGTGAACAATTACTGAAAGTTTGGATCAACACAACGCTTGGAGAAACCTGGGTAGATAAGGGAGAAGTACCAGACTGGAAGCAATTATTCAACAGAAGAGAATTTTTTCCCGTAGGCACAGTGCCTAGGAGAGAAGTGGTACTTACTGCAGGTGTTGATGTGCAAAAAGATCGTTTAGAAGTAGAAGTTGTAGCATGGGGAAAAAGCCGCGAAAGTTGGTCAATAGACTACCGAGTATTTGAAGGAGATACAGGAGGAGGAGAAGTATGGAAAAAGCTTTCAGAGCTACTCAATCATCATTTTATCGGTGAAAGTGGGCTTGAATACATGATAAGCATGATGGCAGTTGATGCAGGGTATGCAACGCAGGAAGTTTACAACTGGGTGAGAAGTCATCAAGGGTCTGGAAGAGTAATGGCAGTGAAAGGTGTAAATAAAGCACTAGTGCCGCTGAGTAGCCCAAGTAGAGTAGATATAACAGTTGGTGGTCAAAAGCTAAAGAGAGGAATAAAGCTCTGGCCAGTAGGAGTATCGATATTAAAGTCAGAGCTTTTTCAATTACTTAATATTTTAAAAGAAGAAGAGGGAAAATCTCTACCTGGATATTGTCATTTTCCAGAATATGCACCTGAATATTTTAAGCAGTTAACGGCAGAGCAATTAGTCAGCAAAGTGGTGAAAGGGTACACTAAACAAGAGTGGCAAAAGGTAAGAGAAAGAAATGAAGTATTAGATTGCCGAATTTACGCAAGAGCTGCATCGATAGCACTGGGAATAGACAGATGGCCAGAGAGTAAATGGAATAGTTTAAGTGGAAAAATGGAAAGCAAAAAGCCTAAAAAAGTGAGACAGAGTAAGTGGTTGGAAAATGTATAACAAAGAGTATTTAGTTAAAATTGAAGAAGCGATAAAGAAGCTTCAGAGTGGCGAAAGAGTAGTATCAATTGCATATGGTGACCATGTGGTGAGATATGCTGAAGTGCAGATAAAGGATCTACTGAGCTTAAGACAACGTATTAAAGCTGAATTGAAAATTGCAGGTATGAAGCCAAAGAGAAAGATTATTTTTTCAACCAATAAAGGAATTTTATAAATGCTGCTAAAAACCTTCAAGCAATTGTTTAACAAAAAAAAGATAAAAAGCTCAGCCTGGGACGCTGCAGGGTCAGGAAGAAGGGTAATGTATTGGCAACCGGAGAAAAGTAGTATAAATAACTTACTTTCTCAAAGCCTTGAGCACTTGCGTAGTAGATCACGTGATATGGTGAGAAAAAATCCATATGCAACAAATATTATTGATACAATAGTGAGCAACTCTATTGGAACAGGAATAAAACCACAATCAAAAGCAAGGGATGCAGAATTTCGAAAGAAAGTACAAGAATTATGGCTAAAATGGACAGATGAAGCAGACAGTAACGGAGTAAGTGATTTTTATGGATTACAAGCTTTAGTGTGCAGAAGTATGATAGAGGGAGGAGAATGTTTTGTACGTTTAAGAACGAGAAAGCTGGAAGATAGATTTTCTGTACCATTACAACTGCAAGTACTTGAGTCTGAACATTTAGATAATAAAACAAATCAAACTTTAGGAAATGGTAATGTAATAAGAAACGGGATTGAGTTTAACAGGCTTGGGCAAAGAGAAGCATACTACCTATTTAAAGAACACCCTGGTGAAAGTATGTTTGGAGAATCAGTGAGAGTGCCAGCAAATGATGTTTTACATATCTATAAACCACTGAGACCTGGGCAAATTAGAGGAGAGCCATGGCTTTCTAATATACTGCTAAAGCTCTACGAACTTGATCAATACGATGATGCAGAGCTGGTAAGAAAAAAAACAGCAGCAATGTTTGCAGGGTTTATCACAAGACTTGATCCAGAAGCAAATATCATGGGAGAAGGTGAAAGTAATGAGCAAGGAGTAGCACTATCTGGCCTGGAACCTGGAACAATGCAGCTTTTAGACCCAGGTGAGGACATAAAATTTTCAGAACCGTCAGATGTTGGAGGAAGTTATGAAGCGTTTATGAGACAGCAACTGAGGGCAATAGCGATTGGTACAGGGATAACATATGAGCAACTAACAGGAGATTTAACCGGTGTTAATTATTCATCAATCAGAGCGGGATTAATAGAGTTTCGTCGTCGATGTGCTATGCTGCAACACAACATTATAGTATTCCAATTTTGCAGACCAGTATGGAGTAGATGGCTAGAACTTGCCACTTTATCTGGAGAGCTTTCTACAACAGATAATCAAATATTTAAAGATGTAAAATGGATACCACAGGGATTTGATTGGGTGGATCCACTCAAAGACCAGCAAGCACAACAGATGGCAGTAAGGAATGGATTTAAGAGTCGAGCAGAAGTAGTATCAGAAATGGGTTACCATCCCACGTTTAAAAACATAAAGCACTCCATCAAAAGTAACGTAGAAAGAACTGCAATTATACCAATTCATGGAATCTTGACTAAAAAACCAGGTGCGTTTGATGAAATGCTCGGGATGACATCATATGAGCAAATAGAAGTACAAATTACACAAGCATTAGCAGATAGTAGCATAGAGACAATTATACTGGAAATAGATAGCCCAGGAGGGGAAGTAAATGGTATATTTGACCTAGCTGATTTTATCTACAAAGCAAGATCAAAAAAAAGGATTATTGCAATGGCCAATGATGATGCATACTCTGCTGCATATGCTATAGCCTCTAGCGCTGAGAAGGTATTTGTGAGCAGAACTTCTGGTGTTGGCAGTATTGGAGTAATAGCAAGTCATATAGATCAAAGTAGATTTGATGAAAAACAGGGAATAAAATATACGACAGTATTTGCAGGAAGTAAAAAAAATGATTTAAATCCGCACGAGCCAATGACGTCTGAAAGTCTGGAAAGCTTACAAAAAGAAGTAGATCGACTATATGAAATGTTTTTGCAGCTAATAGCAAGAAATAGAGGTCTTTCAATTGAAAAGATTCGATCAACAGAAGCAGGGCTATATTTTGGTGAAAATGCAGTAGAGATAGGCCTTGCGGATGGAATGACAATTCTTTCATCTATTAATAAAAACAGGAGTATTACTATGAACGAACAAACTATAACTGACCTAGAAACTAATAATTTAACTAAGTATCGTACTGAAGTTGTTGAATTAATACGTTTGTGTAACTTATCACGAATGCCAGAGAAAATAGGAGAATTTATTGAGCAGGGTGTAAGTGTTGAGCAAGCAAGGGAAGTTTTAATGGAATTACTTGCAGAAAGAACAAAGAAGACAGAGATAATAAGTACAATACCACAGAATTCAGGAGAAGAGTTGATGATGCAGGTAGCGAAAAGTCGTAGGCATTTAAAATATATAACAAAAGGAGAAAAGCAAAATGAGTAGTATAACAGAACAAAATAATCTAGGTGACTTATTAAAGTATGAGGCATCAAGCCTGTATTCAAGAGACTCAATAGCAGTAGCTAAAGGTCAAAATCTTAAACTTGGTACAGTTGTTGGTCGTGATAAAGACAACATGATTAAGGTAATAAATCCAACTGCCACAGATGGCACACAAACAGCGATAGGTGTAATAACAAGCGATGTAAATAGCAAAGATGGAGATACTAAAGCAGTAATAATTACTCGTATTGCTCTTCTTGCCGATCATGCAATTGTATGGCCAGCAAATATCACTGAAGAGCAGAAAGCTGCAGCAATAAAGCAACTTGAAGCACGAGGAATCATCATCCGCAAGGGAGTTTAACTAAAATTAATAGGAAAAAAGGGGGAGAAAAAAATGCAAAATCCATTTACAAATACAGCATTTAGCATGACGGCACTAACAAATGCGATAAATATATTGCCGATAAATTATGGACGAGTTGAAAATTTAAATTTATTTCCAAGTAGGTCAGTAAGATTTAGACATATTACCATAGAAGAGCAAAATGGAGTATTAAGTTTACTACCAACGCAAGTTCCCGGAGCACCAGGAGCAGTAGGAAAAAGAGGAAAAAGAAAGGTAAGAACATTTACGATTCCACATATTCCACATGATGATGTAGTGTTACCAGAAGAAGTACAGGGAATAAGAGCATTTGGATCAGAAAGTGAACTTAAAGCGCTGGCAGATGTAATAACTGACCATTTGCAGCTAATGAGAAATAAACATGCAATAACGTTGGAGCATTTGCGGATGGGAGCGCTGAAAGGAATAATTCTGGACGCAGATGGCAGTGAATTGTTAAATCTGTACAACGAATTTGAAATAACACCAAAAGTAGTAAATTTTGCACTAGGAACTGCAACAACTGATGTAAAACGTAAGTGTATGGAGGTATTGAGGCACATAGAGGATAACCTAAGTGGTGAATATATGACAGGAATTCATGCTTTGGTAAGCCCTGAGTTTTTTGATGCACTTACTTCTCATACTAAAGTGAAAGAAGCATATGAAAGATGGCAAGAAGGAGCAGCACTTCGAAATGATATGAGATCAGGATTTACGTTTTGCGGAATAACGTTTGAGGAATATAGAGGGCAAGCAACTGATCCTGAAGGAACCGTGAGAAGATTTATAGAAAAAGATATAGGTCACTGTTTTCCACTAGGAACAGCAAGCACATTTACAACATACTTTGCACCAGCAGATTTTAATGAGACAGTGAATACTCTTGGACAGCCACTCTATGCAAAACAAGAGCCAAGGAGATTTGATAGAGGGACTGATTTGCATACGCAGTCAAACCCTCTGCCAATGTGCCACCGTCCAGCAATACTAGTCAAGATCGTTGTAACATAGGTAGAGCAAATATAAAGCGGTGTGAGGCAGAAGAATGCTTTACCTCTTCTTAGCATATAAATGTTAGTATATAGCGGAGAAATGTGCAAGAGAATATTAAGAGATTATTTAAAGATTGTTTTGCCCATTTAGGAGAAGTGGCTTGTTATAAATCAAAGGATAAGTCATATATGGTACAGGTATTAAAGCAACAGCCAGATAAATTATACGAGATTGGTGAAGGACAATTTGTGGGAGAGATGCTTTTTCTTGAGGTAAATGTTTTTGATGTACTGAGGCCAATGGTGGGAGATATTTTTGTTATTGATGGTCGTAAATATAAAGTATATTCTCCACCACTGCGAGATAATTCAGGAATAGTATGGAATATAAAATGTACAGTACTTGGAGAGAAGGATGTTTAACATTGAGGTTAATGCAAATATTGAGAGAATTATTCACAACATTGATGCTAACAAAGCCAAAATAGAATTGGCAACGGTAAGAGCGCTAAACAAAACGGCATTATGGTTAAAATCTCAGGCTGTCCGAGAAATCAGTGAAGAAAAGCAAATTAGGCTAAAAGTAATTAGAAAAAGACTAAGAATTATCAAGGCAAGGAAAAGCACTTTGAAGGTTTTAATTAGAGCATATCTGTATGATGTGAGAATGAGAAATATAAAACAAGCAAAAATAAGAACAGCATTTAATGATGCATTTATGGCAACGATGCCAAGAGGCTATCGTGGTATTTTTAAACGTGTAGGAAGAACAGCACTACCGATACAGGAGGTTAAACTACCACTTGAACCTGAGGCTTCAAGGATAATAGAAAATCTTGTTAATTATGAAGTTGAAAGGATATTTGAAAAATATTTTACACATAAGTTATTTTATGACGGCATTTTGGACTAATTTACATGAGGCAGTCTGTAATACGCTAAAGGCAGAGATACCAGCAATTCAAACTTGTGAAGTTTATCCAGCAATAAGGAAAGAGTTAGCAGCTCCAGCGGTATTTATAGAATTGTCAAGTCTAGAGCAAGGAAAAGATCCAGGAACAGAGGAGCTAGCGCTGAGAGCAAAATTTGAGGCACGAATAGTGATCGATAGCACAATAGAAAATGCCCCTATTATTGTCAGATCATTAGCTGC
The DNA here is from genome assembly GCA_023052945.1 of Wolbachia pipientis. Taxonomy (NCBI): domain Bacteria; kingdom Pseudomonadati; phylum Pseudomonadota; class Alphaproteobacteria; order Rickettsiales; family Anaplasmataceae; genus Wolbachia; species Wolbachia pipientis. The sequence continues at coordinate 878,348 of CP095495.1, read as the reverse complement.
TGAGGTTGCCAGAGTAGTAAATAAAAATACTTGGAACGTGAAAAATGTTTCACCAGGAGAATTTATATCAGGAGGAGGAGATGATTTTAGGCCAGAGCTCGATGCATATTTAGTGTGGATAGTAGACTGGGCGCACGAATTGCATGTAGGGCAATCGATTTGGGAAGTGAGTAAAATAAAACCTCATTTAATCGATGTGAATGTTGGAAAGTAATTTTGCAATTTCAGAATTGCGGAGGAAATTGGCCAACATTGTCCGTATAGGCATTGTCGAAAAAATAGATTATGAAAAAGCTAAAGTAAAAGTTAAAATAGGTGAACTTGTAACAGATTTTCTTCCATGGATAACAAATAGAGCTGAAAGTTGGTCACCACCAAATATTGATGAACAGGTAATAGTATTATCACCATTGGGAGAATTGTCTTTGGGGGTGGTTTTACCGGCAATATATCAGGAAAAATACCCTCCTCCAGAGAATAAAAAGGAAGTAAATAGTGTAAAATTTCAAGATGGGACAAGATTTACATATGATAAAGAGAAACATCATTTAGAGATTGAAGTAGTAGACAAGATAACACTGAATGTTGGGGAATCAAGTGTAGAGATAACAAAGAGCGAAATAAAACTAAAAGCAAAAAGAGTAAATCTAAATTAGGGAAAGGAATGAATAAATCAGTTATACGCCTAGGAGATCACTGTGAAGGAGCGTTGCTGCATTTTTGTATAAGTAGAAGCAGAGATGTATTTATAAACGGAAGACCTGTCTGTAGGCAAGGAGATAATTTTAGTGAAGGAAAAGTAATGACACAAGGGTCGAAAGCAGTGTTTGTAAATGGCAAAGCCATTGCTCGTACTGGTGACCTAATTTCCTGTGGAGCAATAGCAGAAGAAGGGAGTGATAACGTTTTTGCAGGGTAAATAATATGCGTGGTATGAGTTCTGAAACTGGTAAAACAATAAGTGGTATAGAGCATTTAAAACAATCAATAGTTGATATTTTAACTACGCCAATTGGCACTCGTGTTATGCGCCGAGATTACGGATCAAGGTTATTTGAGCTGATTGATCATCCAATTGTACCTGGTTTTGCACAAGAACTTTATGCAGCAGTTGCAGAAGCATTAGAAAAGTGGGAGCGTCGATTTAAGCTTAAACGTGTACAAATAACAGAAATAAAAGAAGGTAAAGTAACTCTCATTTTAGAGGGAATCTATCTGCCAAATGGAAAGCTGATCCGCCTTGATGGTATTATAGTATAAGGTAGTAGGATGAAAACACCAAATATTGTCGAAACATTAAAATTTGAGGAAATCTTTTCGCGAATGAAAGAAGAGTTAGTGCGTCGGAATGCAAGTTTTTCTGCACTAACTGAGAGTGATCCAGCAATAAAGATACTGGAAGTAGCAGCCTGGCGTGAACTTTTGCTTAGGCAAAGGATTAATGATGCAGCACAGGCAAATTTACTTGCTTTTGCAAGAGGTAATGACCTTGATCACTTGGCTGAATTTTATGGTGTGCTGAGAAAGGAGTCAGAGAATGATGAATCCTTAAGGAAGCGGGTAAAAGCCAAAATTGTTGGTTGGTCAACAGCAGGAAGCAAAGAACATTATCGCTATCATGCATTATCTGCTGACACAAGAGTAAAAGATGCGCAAGTGGTATCACCTGTACCAGGAAGTGTACAGATTTCAATACTTTCTACAGAAAATGATGGAGTACCTTCAGAAGAATTGCTAGAGATCGTCAGAAATAACGTTATTCGCGATGATATTCGTGTATTAACAGATACGCTTACAGTTATTGGCTGTGGTATTATTCCCATTACTATTCATGCTAAAGTGCATATTTACCCTGCTGCATCAAAAGATGTTATCGCAGCTGCAAAGGAACAATTTATCAAAGGTCTTGAGTCTACTAAAGGTTTAGGGTGGAATGTAACCAGGTCCTGGATTATTGCTCATCTTTTTACAGAAGGTATACAAAATATAGAGCTTACAGAGCCGATAGAAGACATCGTCGTGCAAGATAATGAATGCGTTACTTTAAATAATTTAAGTGTTAGGTAAAAATTGGTGATACTTCCTCCAAATGCTTCAAAGCAAGAGCAAATACTTACAGACATAATTAATTATTCTTTTGATGCAAATTCTCTACGGGGATTTAAATTTAACCCACAGACTGAAATGTTGCCGTGGCTAGTAGCGGAATACGGCTTGGGAGAAATTTTATCCTGGGGTAAGAAAGCTACTAAGAGTGCATTAAAAGAATGGGTCTTAGCTAAGCAAAACGGAATAAGATTTCAACGTTTGCGCGGTACACCACAGTCACTGAAGATGGCGCTGAAGTGGGCAAACATTGATAATATTACCATTCAAGAAGAACCACCAGGAGAGCATTTTGCTGAATTTCAAATTGGCATCTCTGATGTTCCTAATGACTTTTTTGTCGATAGTGTAATTGCTCTGGCAAAATTTTCTGCACCGGCAAGATCTCGATTAATGCGAATATTCAATGACTATTACAATGCTCAGCGGTTTATGTTAGATGAAAGTATTTTTGGAGATCTTCTTTCAGACTACTCAGGTGTAAAAATAGCAAAAGAAGGACCAGTATTATCGTTTGGAAGAAAAAACTCATTTGAGCTGAAAATGGGAAATCCAAGATTTAAATTTGGCACTTTTAGATCACATTATGATAGAAGTTACAGTAATGATTTATATAGGTTAGATGTTGCAACATTAGGAGAGACAGAGCCTCACACGAAGAATTACAACGGTACATATGAAAGAAATCATGAGTGGTACAACTTAGAAGCACTATATCCTCTACCACAGAGTTTATTGCCAGAAATTAAGTTTGCTAAAGCATTGATAGTATTGTCAGATAGTTGGAATTTAGGGGATATCAATGCTTGTTTTGCATCAACTACTTATGAAGAAATAGAGCATACATTTCACTTAAGTGAAGATAAACTTTCTGAGCAGATTTGGAATTTTCAACGTACACCAATTTTAGAGCGATTTAGTATAACTTATTACTATGAAGCGAAGAATTTTACTGATCAAAAAATAATAGAGTCTAATTTAGTGGAATATCACGTTGATTGTAAAAATGATTCAGATTCAAAACAGAAAGATCCCATTCATGAGCTAGAAAATTACGTAGCAGCATTCTATCTAGGTATGGTTACTTGGCATGAACATCGCCACTTAAATCGCCCTTGGAAAGATTTTGATCCTATTATTGCAAAAAAATTGGACGTTTTTTCTACGGATCTTGTATATACATAATATCAACTGCACAAATCAACTATGTCAGTACTCACACAATCAGGCAGAGCAGCTATTGCTGCGAGCATAAGAGAGCAACCGATACATCTTGCTTGGGGAACAGGTGATTCAAGCTCTGGAAGTAGCCATCAGGTCGAAAAAGTTTTTGTTGAGGGTGAAATAGCTCTAGATCACCACACTATTAAAGATGTAAGGGTTTTTACAGGACAAACAACTTATCAGCCAAGTATAGATTATATAGTTGATAGCAGTAGTGGCGTAATAAAACGTACGGAAAATAGCTCTATCAGGGCAAATAGTGCAGTTACTGTAGAATATAGTGAAAGCACACCACCAGAGCTGATAACTTCTGAAAAACTGCTCAATGAGCTTGGCAGACGTACTGCGAACGAAGTGCTCTTCTGCACAGGTGATGAGAATGGAGAGCTTTTGACCCCTTCTGGAAGGTTTAGGCCCTCAAATGTACCAACTAATAATCTCTATCTTAAATTTACTTTCGATTTCACGGACGCAGCAAATCAAGTGATAAGGGAATTAGGGGTTATGGTTGGTACTAAAATAAAAGAAGGATTACCTGAAGGACAGAGATATTTTGAACCAAAAGACGTGGAAAATCCTGGAATTTTGTTAGTTTTAGAACATACAGTACCACTTATTAGAACTGCAGCAACTCGGGAAACTTTTTCATTTGTTGTAACTTTTTGAATTTTTCTAGCATAAAATGACTTTAAACGCCTATTATAACCGCTTTAATCCTGACAAAGAGTACGAAAAAAGTTTGTTCCTTGCAGGAAGAGGTCTACAGTCTGCAGAATTAAATGAGACTCAGGAATATGCTCTTTCTAAGCTTAAAGGCATAGGTGATGCAATATTTCGTGATGGTGATGTTATAACGGGAAGCAATTGTATTATAGATAGAGAAACTGGTAAAGTTACGCTTGAATCAGGAAAAATCTATCTTCGTGGAGCAGTTAGAAAAGTCGAAAAAGAAGAATTTATTATTCCACTGAGTACCACAGTTCGTATAGGTGTTTATTATCTAGAATCTACTATTACAGAGCTTGAGGATGAAAATCTTCGTGATCCTGCAGTTGGTACAAGAAACTATCAGGAAGTAGGAGCAGCAAGACTTAAAGTTTCTACCATTTGGGGTTATCAATCTGAAGGTCTTTCTCCACGTTTTTCTGAAGGAGAATTTTATCCAATTTACAATATTGAAAATGGAGTATTAATAGAACATTCACCACCACCACAAGCAAATATAGTAACTACTGCTCTTGCTCGTTATGACAAAGAAGCAAATGGTTCCTATGTCGTAAATGGCCTTGAAGTAATGTTCCTGCAAAAGGAAGTGGGAGAAAGAGGAAAAAAATATTTGTGATTAATGAGGGCAAAGCTCATGTTGATGGTTATGAGATTGAACTTCCTCACAGTATTCGTGTTTCTTTTGATGCAGATCCAGATATAAAATCAGTTGAATCAGAACCACATACTTTTCAGCCAAATAGCCAAAGAGTAATGGAACTTAAAGTTAATGATTTTCCAATAAGTGAAATCAAAAAAGTAGATATAACTATTCAAAAAACTATTACCATTACTCATGGTTCATATTCAGGAGCTGTTGATCCAATATCTGACTCTGCAGTACTTGAGATTATTCAAATAAAGCAAGGGAATGTAATCTATGAAAATAGTGTAGATTATAAACTAAACGCAGGAAACGTTGATTGGTCATTACCTGGCAAAGAACCAGCTCCTGGAAGTAGTTATCAAATAACCTACCGCTCTCGCACTCATGTAAGCCCTGAAGATATAAGTGAAGAGGGATGTAAAGTAAGAGGTGCAGTTGATAACAGCTTGGTTTTGATAGATTATACCTGGAAAATGCCCCGCTTTGATTTAATTACTATAGATGCAAAAGGCGCAATAAGAAGGATAAAAGGCATAGCTCACCCTTGGCGACCATCGATGCCTAAAGCACCCTCTGGACAACTTTTGCTCTGCTACATTCACCAAACATGGAAAAAAGGCGAAAAAGAAGGGGTGAAAATAGTGAATAATGCTATTCATGCTGTACCGATGAATGAGCTTGAAGCAATGAAAAAAGGAATAAATGATCTTTATGCGCTGGTTGCAGAGGAACGTTTACGCAATGATGCAAATTCAAGAGAACCTACTACCAAGAAAGGAGCATTTGTTGACCCATTCTTTGATGATGATATGCGTGATCAAGGAATTTCGCAGTCTGCAGCAATAGTAAACAAGGAACTAATTTTACCAATAGATGTAACGATTGCTGATATTGATGGGGGAGAAAAAACTTATTTGTTGCCGTATGAACTTGAACCGGTACTGGAGCAGCTTTTACAGACTACAGGAGAAAAAATTAATCCGTATCAAGCTTTTGATCCAGTACCAGCACAAATTACTTTAAATAAAAACATAGATCACTGGACGGAGGTAAAAACAAATTGGAAAAGTCCAGTAACCAGAGTATTTAATGTTAAAGAAACAACAGAGCTGCTGTCAAGTACTTCATACGAAACTGAATTTATGAGAGAAGCAGTACAGAATTTTGAGATCGAAGGTTTTGAGCCAAATGAAAAACTTAAAGAAGTAAAATTTGATGGCATTTCTATTACACCTATGGCATAGAGGAAAAAAAGTGGAAGCTAACAATCAGGGAAAATTAAAAGGAAAGGTGAAAGTGCTGGCAAATATTCCAGCAGGTACTAAATTGGTGCAATTTTATGGAGATAAAGGAAGCTATGGAGAAGCAACGTATACTGGTAAAAAAACAATTACCATAGAAGAAAGAAGAAGAGTTATTGCAGCAAGACGAGTTGATCCTTTAGCGCAAACATTTACTCTAAATGAAAGCAGACACATAGGAGGTGTGGAGCTATGGTTTATAAATAAAGGCAAAAAACGTGTTGTTGTGCAGATTAGAGAAACGGCAGTAGGAATGCCCTCACAAACTGTCATTGCTGAAAGCTATATTGAGCCAAAAGATATAAAGATAGATGGTACGGCAACACGTATTACTTGGTCACCAGTGTTTTGCCATGCAGGGCAAGAATATGCAATAGTTTTACTTACCGATGATTCAGAGACAACAGTCAAAATAGCAGAACTTGGCAAATATGATGCAGTAAATAGCCGCTGGGTAACAAGTCAGCCATATCAAGTAGGAGTATTACTTTCATCTAGCAATGCAAGCACTTGGACTCCACATCAAAATTTAGATTTAACGTTTCGATTACTAGCTGCAAAATTTAGCGAAGTTTCTCACATTATTGATCTTGGCAAAGTTACTGCAAATAACGTATCAGATTTAATTGTTTTGACGAACGTCGAAAAAGTAGCATTTGATACCAATGTAGAATTTATCTTAACAGATGAAGAGGGAAAAGAAAACTTTTTGTCTGATAATTTACCGCTTGCACTGCGTGAAAGAATAAATGGGGAATTAACGGTAAAAGCAATCCTAAAAGGAGGGCGAGAAAAAAGTCCAGTTCTTTATCCTGGGTTACAGTTAGTTATGGGTAATCTTTCAGAGTCTGGAGATTATGTTACAAGAAGCATTACAGCAGGAGCTAACACTAAGATTACCATAACATATGATGCGCTAATACCTGGCACTGCAGATGTTAAAGCATATGTGCAAAAAAATGTGGATTGGCAATTAGTAAATTTAACATCAGGAAAACCTATTGGAGAAAATTGGGTAGAGAGAACTCATGTGCTATCAAATTTTAATGGTAATGAGACAAGGATAAAATTGGTTTTAAGTGGAACGGTTATCTATCGTCCTAAAGTAAAAAATTTGCGAGTGATTATTACTTGAATCAATGCCAAATGACCAAAGCAAACGAGGATATACACTACCACATCCAGAAAACATTGCAGTGGAAGATGTAGTACGTATTCGCAGAGCTATAGAAAAAATAGATGAAGATATTACCGAAAGAGAAGATGAGCATAATCAACTAAAAAATAATTTTAAACGATTTAGATTTGAAACTTTTTTGAATTTTTGGGAATGAAAGAAGCAATAGAAGCGTTACATCAAAGGATAAAGGATTTAGCAGCAAACAGCACACCTGATCAACTGGCATATCTTGCAAAATCGCTGGAGTTGATAGCAGATAAAAAAGCTATTGCTGACATTGTGCAGATGACTGAGGTAAAAGAGATAATTGATGCACTACAAAAGAGGCTTAAGGATTTAGCAGAAAACAGTACACCAGATCAATTAGCATATCTTGCTAAAGCATTGGAATCAATAGTCGACAAAAGTGCAGTTTCTGAAATTGTACAGATGACTGATGGTAAGCTAAAAGAACTTCTTGATAGTGCAAGAAAACACTTAAATGACATAAACAGCAACAAAACAAACTCAATATCGGCAATAACTGCAGCAAAAACAGATTCCGTCAATGAAATCAACAAGCTTAGGGATAATTCCTTAAACACTTTAAAAGCATCATCAGATTCTCATATATCTCTACTTGATACGAGAAAGAATGCAAATATTGCAGCAATAAATAGCATTAGTAACAGTCATAAAGATGGTCTTAAAGGTTTAGTAGAAGATTTTCGTGCTGTTAATAATGTACCATCTGGCTCATCAATTATTAGGGAAATAGAAACTCGTGATAACCAATTAAAAACATCCCTTACAAACGAGATAAAAACTAGAGATGATGAGCTGAAAGCATCGCTTACACAAGAAATAAGAAAGCGCAATATGGTTGAACCAGGGTCATTACCTTTCTTATTTGGTGTACTTGGCAGAAAAAATAATTATTTTGGCCACGGAACTTTTATGACAGAGCTTGGAAAGTGGAGTAGTGATATAACAAAAACTGACTATATGTTACAACTACTAGCAGGTAGCCATACGTACAATACAGATTACGTTAGTTTTTATCGGCCAAGACAACTAAGTTTTATAGAGGGAAGCAAGGGAACATTTATTTACGGAGAGTTATGCACAAAAAGCTTTTCGGGTAGTTATGATGAGATATACTATTACCCATATGCTGCACTTGGAGTAGTATTTATAAAAAATACAACGAATGTGAACATAAATAAAACAATAGAATTTGTTGGATCATCGTACTCTAGTACGGAGTACGGGGGTGCAGGACTATTTGTGGGAACACCAGATAATACCAATTCTAATAAATCAAGTATTTCAAGAATAATATGGAAAAATGTTTACCAATACACGAGTTCTGATAGCAAATTAGCTGGATCTGGTAATGTGGAGATTCCAGCAGGAAAAACAGTTGCAATATTACTTTACACATCATCTTACCTGTATTCCAGAACACAAGTTAGTCAAGGTATGCTTGCATCAAATTATGTACACAACTATGGTCAATTTATTCAGTGGGGGATTTATAACATACGTAGCAATGTTCTAACTACAGGGCTTGAGGTGGACGTAGAGAGAACGCTAAAAGCTTGGCAATGTCCAGGATTAGAACGAACTGATCAAATATGGCAATGAGGAGGAATTTGTGACTATTTATATACGTTTTGAAAACCACAAGCAGATTGAAACAACAACACTTGAAAACAAGCCAACTGGAAATGATTGGTATGAAGCGCCAAAGAATTTTGATTGGCAAAAAAGCTATTGTTTAACAGAAGGAGGCAAAATTGCTCAGCGAAATCAAGAAGACATTGAATTGGAGTTACTGCAAAATGCGAAGTTTTCTGCACTTTCTAATCTTCGTGCTTATTATGATAACTATACTCACCAATACGCAGGGCATTCTCACCAAAAAGCTAAATCTTATGAGATTCAAGCGAAAGCCGCAGAGAACATTTTAGCAGCACCAGAATCTATGAATGAAAAGGATGTGGAAATTATAGAGCCATTAGCAAAAGTCCGTGGTATTACAGTTATTGAAATGGCAAAAATAATTGAGGAAAAAGTGAAAAAAGCAGTAAAAGAAATAATTAAATGTGAAGAGTTGGAAGACATTACCAAGAAGAAAATTGCAGAAGCCAAAAGTGAAAATGAGCTAGAGAACTTACTAAACGATTTTAAACAAAAGATGCAAAGAAATGGCTGAAGAATTTTTACATGGTGTAAATGTTATTGAGGTAACCTCAGGAGCAAAGACAGTACGTACAGCTAAATCATCAGTGATAGGTGTAATTGGTACTGCTCCTGAAACTGATGAGCAAAAATTTCCGCTAAATAAACCAGTGTTAATTGCAGGAAGCTTAAAGGAAGCAGCAAAGCTCGGAAAGAGTGGCAGTTTACCTTCTGCAGTAAATGGAATATTTTCCCAAATCGGTTCAACAGTAGTAGTTATTCGAGTTAAAGAAAGTGAAAACAGCGATCCAAAATTAAAAGAAGAAGAGACACTGAAAAATATAATTGGCGGTGTTGATAAAGAGACTGGAGAGTATCAAGGGATTCAAGCATTCCTCAGTAGTGAAAGTATAGTTCATGTTTCTCCAAGAATATTAATTGCACCTCAGTTTACTCATCAGTTACCTGAAATAGATGGAGTAAATTCAGTAGTGAGTGCTTTAATTTCCATAGCAGAAAAATTAAGAGCAATTATTGTTGCAGATGGACCAAATACTAATGATGAAGAAGCAATAAAATGGAGAAAAAGTGTAGGCAGCTCAAGAGTTTACGTGGTTGACCCATGGATTAAGTTATTTATTGAAGGAAAAGAAGAAATCTTGCCATCGAGTCCATTTGTAGCTGGTTTAATAGCGAAAGTAGATAGCGAACAAGGATTCTGGCACTCACCTTCAAATAAAGAAATAAACGGTATTGCTGGCACAAGCAGGCCTATTGATTTTATGCTCGGTAATACAAATTGTAGAGCAAACCATTTAAATGAAAATGAGGTAACAACTATAATTCATCAAAATGGCTACAGGCTTTGGGGAAATAGAACGTGTTCAAGCGATCCAAAATGGGCTTTTCTATCAGTAAGGCGCACTGCAGACTTAATTAACGACAGTCTACTTAGAGCTCATCTATGGGCAGTTGATCGCAATATTACCAAAACTTATATAGATGATGTGATTGAGGGGGTGAATTCTTATTTGGCCAATTTGAAAGCGCAAGGAGCAATTATCAGCGGAAAATGTTATGCAACACCAGAGCTCAATACACCGGCAAACATTGCAAGCGGGAAAGTGTCTTTTGACTTCGAGTTTACACCACCATATCCAGCAGAACAGATTACTTTCAGGTCACATCTTGTGAGTGGTACAATATTATAAAAATGGGAGAAAGAGATGTTACCGAAGATTTTAAAGAATTTTAATGTATTCGTCGATGGTCGGGGTTATGCAGGAAAAATTGATGAGATAACGCTACCAAAGCTTACCATAAAAACAGAAGAGTACCGTGCTGGTAGTATGGATATTCCAATAAATATTGACATGGGTATGGAAAAGTTAGAAGCAGACTTTACTTTTTCTGAATACGATACAGAACTCTTTCGGCTATTTGGCTTGATAAATGGAAACTCGGTTTCTTTGACACTTAGAGGTGGAATGCAAGGAAGTGGTAGCAATGATATTGAAGGAGTAATAATCAATTTAAGAGGCATTTTTAAAGAATTTGATTTTGGCAGTTGGAAGCCAGCAGAAAAAGCCACTCTAAAATGCACTGTAGCTGCCCATTATTATAAACTTACCATAGGTGGCAATGAGCTGATAGAAATCGATGCTGAAAATATGATTAGAAAGATAAATGGTATTGATCAAATGGCTTTGTTGCAAACGATTTTAGGAATATAAAAACTTATTTGAAATTTTATTTTTAAGGAGGCGATAATGCACACTATAACACTTAATAATCCAATTACAGTTGATGGAATTTCCGTCTCAGAATTATCGATGCGTGAACCTAAAGTAAGAGATTTACTTGCTATAGAACGCATAGAAGGCGAAGCTTTAAAAGAAGTAGCTTTAATTGCTAATCTAACATCCATACCAAAAGAAGTAGTTGAAGATTTATGTATTAAAGATTATGTAGAAATACAGAAGGTGCTAAAAGATTTTTTGTCGCCGCTGGAACAGAGAACTTAAAGTATAATGTACTACTACTCAGTTCTATTTCAGGAAGTGGAATTGAGCAGATTACTAATATGGATGTAAATGAATTTTTATCCTGGATAGAAATAAGTAAAGGAGTAGCAAAAAAATGTCAATGCTTTCAATAAAAATAGGTGCAACTTTAGATGGAAGTTTTAACAATGCAATGACAGGTAGTGCAACAAAGCTTTCTAAGTTGGGTGATAGTATAAAGCAACTTGATTCGTCAATGAAATCTGTTTCCAAATTTAAGCAACTAAACCACGATGCCCTTGAAGCCATGAAAAATTGGAAGGAAGCGGAGAAGAAAGCAAAAAAACCAGCTGCAGTAATTGCTAAAGAAAAGAAGGAAAAAAAGAACCAAGCAAAGCACTGAAAAATGAATTTGAAAAATTGAAAGCATCAGCATCAAAGGCAAAAGAGGCTTATATTAAAAAGAGAGATGCACTTCACACATTAAATGAAGAAATCAGAAAAAGTGGAAAGGATATTAAATCTTTAGTGAGGGATCAAACTAAACTTGGTTCATCTATTGAAGTACTTAAAGGAAAATACAGTAAATTAGGATCTGTAATACAAAAACAGCAAAATGCTTTGGCAAAAAAAGCGCATTATAGATCACAAGTAATGGAGACTGTAGGGCTAGGGCTTTCACTTGCAGCGCCAATTAAAGTTGCGATTGACTTTGAAAGTGCTATGGCTGATGTTAAAAAGGTAGTAAACTTTACTCAGAACACAAATGAGGCCGAAGAATTTGCTCAAAAATTAAAGAAATTATCCCGTGAAATACCATTATCGGCTGCAGAGTTAGCAAAAATAGCTGCAAGTGGTGGTCAGCTTGGTATCGACAAAGATAGGCTGCTTGAATTTACCACAATAGTAGCTAAAATGGCCACAGCATTTGACATGTCTGCTGAGCAAGCTGGTGATTCTATAGCTAAACTCGCTAACATTTATGGAATTGCAGTAGAGAAGATGGAAGGAGTTGGTGATATTATAAATTACCTATCAGATAATACTGCAGCTAAGGCAAACGATATGATTGAAGCACTCGCTAGAGTGGGTGGTAATGCAAAACAATTTGGTTTAGATATTAATCAGACAAGCAGTTTAGTAAATGCTTTCATTAGTTTAGGTAAACAACCAGCAAAAGCAGCAACTGCAATAAACGCTCTACTTAGTAAACTTCAAACTGCTGAAGGGCAAGGAAAAGAGTTCAAGGCAGCATTGGAATCGATAGGTATCACTGCAGAGGAAATGTCACAAAAAGTTGCTGAAAACGGTCAAGAAGCATTACTCTACTTTTTTAAAACTTTAGAGAAAATAGATAAACAAGAACGTTCACAAATCCTTCTCAATCTCTTTGGTCAAGAATATCAAGATGATATTGCATTGATAGTTGGGAGTTTGGAAGAATATAAAAAAGCAATAGGTTTTGTGGCTGATAAAGAAAAGTATAATAAATCTATGCAAAAGGAATTTAATAACCGTGCAAGTACTACAGCAAATAATTTGCAACTACTCAAAAATACAATAGCAGAACTAGGGATGAACTTAGGGTCAGTTATGCTACCTCCTTTAAATTGGATAAGTAAGATTTTGAGGTCTATATCTACAGGTATAGTTTGGTTCGCAGAGAAGTGTCCAATTTTGACTACAGGAGTTATGAGCATAATTTCAGCTCTTATTATTGGTAAGATTGCAGTGGTAGGTTTTGGTTATGCATTTGCATTGGCTGGAGGTGGAATATTAACTTTTAAGGCTATTTTGCAGGGAACACTTTTGCCAGTATTAACTTCGTTATCAGCTCGAGTAATTCCCGCAGTGATCATGGGACTGAAAGCTTTAACGCTAGCTGTGGCTACCAATCCTATAGGAGCTGCTATTGCTGGACTATCAGTTGGTGCAGCGCTTGTAATCGCTAATTGGCAAAAGGTAAAGGACTTTTTCTCAAGTATCTGGAAATCAATTGCAAAACCTATAGAAAATTGGATTGGTTTGGGAAAATTATTTAATGATAGTCCAATAAAAGCATTAGAGAAACCAGTAAAAGCAAAAATAGGCGGTACAACTAAGATAATCAGTAAAAATAATGTTTTTAGTAAAGAAAATCCTTTACTGCACAATAATGCTTTTAGTGGAATTTCGAATAGTAGAACGAATATGATTGAAAGTGCTAGTGTAATTACAGAAAAAAGTTCCGTAGCAGATAATTCAGAGAAAGTTTTAAAAGACTGTGAAAAGTGTGAACAAAAAATTTTCAATCAAACTTTTACATTTAATATAAGTATAAAAGCAGAACCTAACCAAGATGTACGTAGTCTTGCTGATGCAGTAATAAAAAGAATAAGGGAAAAATCACGTGATGTTCTGTTTGATTCAATAGAGCCAATTTACTAATGCTATCACTTGGTCAACATAAGCTTTCTCCAACAAGTGTAAGGTGCAGTAAAGAAAATCGTTGGAGTACAATTGAGTGCATTGGTAAACTACCTTCATTGCAAAATATTGGCCAAGGTACAGAAAATATAGACTTAGAAGGAATAATTTATTTCCATAATCTCAATGATTTAAATCAATTAAAAAGTATGAAAGAAGCAGAAGAACCACATACTTTAGTAGACAGTTTAGGTAATGTTTTAGGGAGGTTTGTGATTGTACGGATAGAGAAAAAACAAACATCATTTTTTCCTTGTGGATTACCAAAAAAGGTTGAGTTTAGTTTAAGTTTGAAGAGATTTAACTAAAAATGACAACATATTACTGGAGTAAGGAAGGAGAGATGATAGATCTAATTTGCTGGAGGCATTATGGAGCAACTAGAGGAGTAGTGGAAGTAGTTTTAGAGGCTAATCCTGGTCTTGCAGAGTATAGTGGTTCTTTGCCATCTGGGTTAAGGATTAAACTGCCTTTAATACAAGAGCAATTAAAAAAATCGAAGTTAAAAGTGTGGGAATAAATGAAACCTGAATTTAGCATTGAGGGAATAAAAGATCATGTAATATCAGTGCATCTTACTGATGAATCTGGTACTATAGATGATGTTGCAGAGGTATGTGTTGATTATGGTAATGAAAATGTAGAAATTCCAAATGAATTAAACATAGCACTAGGTTATAAGGAAATTGGAATCTTTCCAATGGGTATATATACAGTCAACGAAGTGACTATACAGGGTCCACCTAAAACTCTACTAATAAAAGCTCATGCAACAAATTTAAGAATATCTTTAAAGGCAAAAGTATCAAAAGAATGGCACCAAATTACCATAGAAAACTTAGTAAAAGAAATAGCCCAAAAACATGGATATGGATATAAAGTTGCTGAGGAATTTAAGAATGTATTAATACCCCACATTAATCAGGTAGATGAAAGTGATATAAGTCTGTTAACAAAGATTGCAACAGAGCGTGAAGCAATGGCAAAGTTAGCTGGTGGGTATATATTGTTTATTTCAAAGAATATGGCAAAATCAGCCACAGGAAAAGTTTTAGGAACAACAACTATTAGACCTCAAGACACAATTAATTGGAAAGTGCATTTTACCGTACGTGATAAGTATAATTCAGTAGTAGCAAAATGGCACAGCTATGAAAAGGGCGAAACTATTAAAGAAACAGTTGGTAGTAGCGAGCCAAGTTATATTATGCTGGAACTTTACTCTAATGCAGAGTCAGCGCTGAGTGCAGCAAATGCCAAGTTGAAACAATTGAAGCGTAACAATGAAATTTTAGATATAACTATGCCTGGTAATCCAGAGCTATTTGCAGAAGCTAAACTTAATCTTATAGGTTTTAATCAAGCGGTAGATGGTGAATGGATAGTTAATAGAGCGGAGCATACTCTAAATAGCTCAGGTTATCTTACTATGTTATCAGCATCTTTGAGTAAGTAATGTTAAGGAAAAATAAGTACATAGTCTATTCAATGTAAAGAAACTACTGAATATGAGTCAACTAAAATGTAATGAAAAGGATAAAATACATTTTGTATGGTGTATAATATTAGTGGTATGTGTCATTATTACATATTGCTATCAAAAATCTAAAGCTACAGATAATTACAAAACGATCTTACGCATTGCTTCTGAAAATTGTAACCTAGATGTAGTAAAGTTTTCAGTAAAGAACCTATTGAGCATTAACACACAAATTCCTAGATTAACAGCGTTACATTGTGCAGCAGAGGGAAAATGTCTAAAATTAGTAAAATTTCTAGTGAATGAAGGAGTTAATATAAATGATACGGGTAGATATAAAGGATGGACAGTATTACATTCTGCCGCATACGGAGGCAATTTAGAGATAGTTAAGTTCTTATTAGAAAGAGGTGCTAATCCTAATATTAGAGATACAGATGGAAAAAATCCTCGAGATGTAGCTGTAATAGAATCAAGGCACAACAAAGATAAGCCCTACGATCAAATAGTAAAGCTACTTGCAGAGGCAGAGGATCAATACGAATCAACAAAAAGTAATTACTAAAGCTGTAAGTTTTCTATAATCTGCATATAAACTTCCAAAATTACCCATAATAAGTTAATATTTTCACATGGAAAAGCAAAAAATCCCAATTACGGTAATTATTACCATATTAATCCAAACCGTAGCATTGATATGGTGGTTATCCAAGCTAGACTCAAGGGTACAATTTCACGATAAACTTATTGAATATGGTTTAATGGAAAAAGTGTTAGTACTTGAGGAAAGGGTAAAAAATCTTTCTGAAGAACTGGATGATTTTAAAGCTAGCAACTTAAAATGTGGGTAATCAATTTACTATTAATGGCGTATAAGGCCTAGATTGCGATTGACGATCTCTCCAATTTTCAACATATTGTTCAACTAGTGGAGAATCTCCTGTTATGATGAGTAGGTTTTCAGCATTTCTTTGCTGAGCAGCATCTGAAAAGTTAAATGATCCAGTTATGACTTTTTGATCATCAATAATAATTACCTTGCTATGAGCAATAGCGGGTTTAAAATCAATCCATATCGGGATTTTGTGCTCAAATAATTCGTTAATTACACTATGTTTTGAACTAATTTGTGATTCATCGAGGATAACCTTAATATCAACACCACGTTCCTTAGCTTCGATTAGCGACTTTGCAATAGATTTAGAAGTAAATGAATATGCTTGAACCAACACAGACCCTCTAGCATGCTCTACGGAATCAATTATTAGATTGGTGCAATTTTCTCTAGGAGTGAAACATACAGTAGTACTTGGACAAGAAACACAACCTGATAAAAGAGAACAAGTTAATAAAATCAATAAATATCTAACCATGACCAAATACATCCTTTCAGTAGACGGTGGAGGCATAAGAGGCATCATACCAGCGATAATATTAGCAGAAATAGAAAAAAGAGCAAGGAAACCGATAGCTGAAATCTTTGATTTGATGGCAGGAACCTCAACCGGTGGAATTGTTGTAGCAGGATTATGTAAAAAAGATGAACGGGGAAATCCCCAATACTCAGCCAACGACCTAGTTGAGCTTTACCAAAAGTACGGAGCATATATTTTTAAGTCTTCATTTTTTAGGCGATCAATATTATCTTGGTTTAACTGTGCACAATATCCACACAAAAACATCGAATCGATATTAGAAAAATATTTTGGTGATAATACTCTACAAAACACTTTAAGTAATGTGTTGATTACGAGTTACGATATTCAGAATAACTGCCCATTTTTCTTCAAAAGTTGGAAAGAAGGTAATATTAAGCTAAAAGATGCACTCAGAGCTGCAACGGCTGCACCCACTTATTTCATACCAAAACATCTAAAAATTGACCAGATAAACAGAGTATTAGTGGATGGCGGAGTGTTTGCCAATAATCCAGCAGCTTGTGCATATGCAAGTGGTAAAAGGTTATTTCCAAATGGTGACATTCTAATATTATCGATAGGTACTGGCAGAACAGATAGAAGCATAGAGTATGCCAATTCAAAGAGATTTGGAAAAATAGGCTGGATAAAACCACTATTACATGTGATGTTTGCTTCAAGTTTAGATGCAGTGAACTACCAGCTCGATCAAGTTATAGGTAGTAAGTATTTAAGAATACAGTCACAGCTAAAAATAGCATCACCTGACATGGATAATATTACATCAAAAAATATCAAATCTCTTCAGCAAGAGGCAAAGCCAATGATAGAGGAAAATCAAAAAGTAATCGATAAATTTTGTGACATTGTATCTTAATTTACATCAAGTAAAATAAGCAAATTTGCCTTGTTGAGAAATCTTATTATCTTTGCGTACTACTTTCTTTTTCACTACTGAAAAATCCACATAAATGGTTAAAAACCTTTTCAACAAAAAGCTCGCTTTCCTCTCCTGTAAAAGCTTCTTTTATTTCATGGAAACTACTTGTTACCTTATTACTATTTTTTATGACTGAGTAGCTCTCAATAGCTTGGCAAGCAGACAAAATAGTTATTGCCCCTATTATAGTTGAAACAACTATAGCAATTAAAGGCGCTACTGTCGTAAGTATTGCTGCAATTAACGAGAGGCCAGCACAAAACGTAACAACTGAAATACAAAATGCTACTTTATGTTTTTTTTCATGACTAACCATACACACCTCCTCAATAAACCTGTTAAAAGGATAACTTATTTTTTTAGTACCGTCAATATTTTTAGAAAAATTGGCATACTCAAGATAGCTGCTAAATTTCTAGTACCTACTTTAGTTAATTCACTTAAATACCTTTCTATTTGAATATTATATATTGAATATAAAAGCACAAGAATTTCATTTAGTAATGAATGTATATTAAATATATAACTAATTCTGATAATGTTTTAATATATTCTTTATGAATAAGTAAAGCACTAATTTAGGTTAAATTTTAAAAACACGATTCTCAAGCTCATCAATCGATAAATCTTTTATTTTAGAAATGGCATCAATAGAAACATCCAGCATACGTAGATTATTTGCAACCTTTATTTATATTAAGTATATAACTACTTTTACTTATATCTTAATATATTACCTAACACTCCCAACCGTCTTTAACACAATTCAATTTTCACAATCACCCAACTCATCAGCAGTTAGGCCACTTGCTCGCACAATAATATCACTAGCAACACCTGCCTTAACTAGATCTTTTGCAATCTTGATTTTCTCTGCTTTTTTAACCCTTTCTTTACCAGTTTGTATTCCTTCAGATAAAGATCTAGCTACCGTATCCAGTAATTCTTGATCCTCAATTTTTTCGCATTTACCTACAAACCTCAAAACTGGCTCATTTTCATATTCTGTTAGTCCAAGAGCTTTAATGTTAACTGATAATGTCTTTGCTATCTTATATAATATTTCAATTGGAATGTCTGTATATCCTCGTTCATAGTCGTGTATTTCTTTAGGTGTTGAACCGATTTTATTTGCCAAGTCCTCCTGAGTGTATTCCCGTATTAATCTCTGCTCTTTTATCCTTTTTCCCACTTTGTAAAGTATAGAATCAGTACAAATTTCTTTCTCTATATCATCATATTCGTAAATAGATAAGCGAGTCACTTGGGAAATAATATCAACTGAAACTCCTTCTTTCACTAGATTCTTTGCTACTTCTATTTTCGCTTCTTCTTGACTAATTTTCTCGCTAATATATACAAACCTTACTAATGGATACAGCTTCTTGCGTAATTCCTGATCCTTAATTTCTCTATGTATTTTTGTTAGGTAGACTATTTCTTTATCCTCATCTTCGTACCAACCGTTTTCTCTTAGTACTGTTGGTCCTGGAAGTAGATCTATAACATTGACTGACAATGCTCCTGCTATTATATACGATTCTTTGATTGTAATAGCCTTGCACCCTAGTTCAAAATTATGTATTTCCTTATGTGTTAAACCAATTTTGCTTGCTAATTTTGCCTGAGTATACCCTTGTACTATCCTACAACCTTCTATTTTTTTCCCTAGCTCGTAGCTTACTGAGCCAATATGCTCTGAATTATCATAGATAAATCCTCTAAAAGCTGTTTTTCCTACAGAAGCAAACATATATTCTATCACAAAAAAATCCACTATTGGCTAAGTTTTTATGAAATCACAAAAATTTCTCAATCATATAATTTGATAAGCCTGTCGTTTGCAAGATAATATCAACAGAAATTCCTTCTTTCACTAAATTCCTTGCAACTTCAATCTTCTTTTCCTCTCTGACCTTTTCTCTACAAACATGTATACCTTCAAATAAAGACTTGATTAGCATATCGCGTAATTCCCGACTCTCAATCTTTTTGTATTCTTCTATCAAGTTTGATAGCTTTTCTTCCGCTTCACTATCCTCGTCTGATTCGGGAAGTAGATCTATGACACTGATTGATAATACCTTTGCTATTTCATCTAACATTTCAAGTGAAACAGCAGCTCTCCCTTGTTCATACTCGTATATTCCTTGATTTGTTATGCCAACTTTATTCGCTAAATCTTTTTGAGTATATCCTCGTATCAATCTCCACTCTTTTATCCTTTGCCCTACTTTGTATGGAATGGGAATTTTGTTCTCCTCATACTCACCAATAGATAAGTTAGTTGTTCGAGAGATAACATGAGCAGAAACTCCTACTTTCATCAAACCCCTTGCTACTTCTATTTTTACCGCTTTTCTGCTTCTTTCCTCGCTCAAACGAATAAATTTGGTTAATAAATAAAATACCTCGCTTAATTCTTTATCCTTATACCCCTTTACTAAATTTAATATTTCTTCATCTTCAAAATATCTTTTTTCATTTGGTAGTGTTTCTCCACAAACTAGACCTTTCACATTCACTGATAGTGCTTCTGCTATGGCATATAACTTCTTAATTGGAATTTTACGGTTCCCTTTCTCATATTGCAGTATTACCCAGTACTTTACACCCACTTTCTCCGCTAAATCCTTCTGAGTATACCCTCGCTCTAACCTCCAACTTTTCACTTTTTGCCCTACTCCATAATCTAGACTTCTTTCCACGAAAAGAACCATATATATAATATTTTCTACTATAGCTCAAAGGCTCCAGATATAATAGCAGACTCTGGAACCTTAAAATAAATGAATTAAAGTTCCCTAAAGGTTTCTTTACTACCTCCACATACCCTATTTACCCATGAAGACAATACTTCATCATTGCTAATCTCTTTTATAGCATACTTTTCATTCCATATGCCACATCTAGTGAAATTACCTCTCTCTACTGCTTCTTTAAGCTTTACTCCAGCAAAAAGACAATTTTTTCCTATTTCTTCGCCTCTTTCTTGTAATTTAGACCACATTTCCTTGTTTTCTACTCTGACTTGTACTTGATCATATTTTTTTACATCGTGGTACAATATAATATTTAGCTGACCAATGCTTGTAGGAAATTCTAATATAATAGAGCTTTCATCTGACATATCGATATAGTTTCTTATACCTCCCTTCTCACTTTTAACCTCAACTGCATCATTGCCAATTTTTAAAATATTACTTCCTAACTCTCTTTTTGCTTCCAGTATTTTGGCTACCTCTACCTTGCTATCCCCAGAAAATTCTATATATGATGTTGTATTATCTATCTCAACATCTATTAATTCTCCTTCTTGCACAGCACTTTCGCCAGCTTTCTCTAGTTCTTCTAGTCTCTCATCTATCTGTGGCTGAACTTCTGGTTGTAGCTCATTATAGATTTCACCTATCAATTTATTCTCCAATAAAGTATCATGAAACTCTGCACCGTTTAGCATTAATTTACGTATTAGCTTTTTACGATCAGCCTTATCAAATTTATGAAAATGTGTGCCCAGTATCACATATTCCGCGAAGCTCCACTCTCCATCATTACATGCATTTAGCCTCGCTCCAGCAGCTAGTGCTTCGTCTACAACCTTGTGCAGTTCATTTGGACTTTTTGCTCTTACCACAGCACCCTTAAACCAGCTCAACTTTTCTGCACTTGGCTTTATTTTTTTCAAAGCTGAAGCAAATGGATTTTTATCTTCTTGATCACTTACAGGTTTTGTGCCATAAACATAGTCAAATCCTTTCCCATAGTTGATTTGGTTTTCGCGAACTTCTCTACCAGGGAAAGGTGCTATTTCTTCAGGCTTTTTAGCCTTATTAATTTTGCTTACAAAGGTGGATTGCTCCTTAGTACGACCAATTCCTACAATAGCATTTAACACCTCACCTTTTGATAATCTATCAAGATCAATGTTTAACTCGTAAGTACCTCCTTCTTGATCATCAAAAGGTACAATTATTTTATTACTCATATTAGCCTCCGCTATTAAATATACTTTACTAAGCCTACAACCGACTTTATTACTTTATTATTAATTTAATATATACTTTCTCATTAATTATAAGCAATGATTAATGCACTTGCAAATACTTTCTTCATTCAAGTAGTTAAACAACTCATGAAAATCTTCAAACATCTGCTTTATAACAGTCCTTGCTCTTTAAAGCTAAAATACCCAACACTTGTGATGATAATGTGATCCATTAACCTAATCCCTATAGTCTGACAAGCTTTAGCCAAGTCTTTAGTTACAGCTTCATCCTCATCAGATGGCTTTAACTTTCCTTCCGGGTGGTTATGCGATATTATTATTGACGTCGCTTTTCTTATTAATGCCTTTCTTGTTACTTCTCTTATGTAAAAAGGTACCTTATCCACTGTACCAGTAAACACTTCTTCCCCCTTTAAACGGCACTTTTGATCAAAATATATTATTTTCATCTTTTCCTTCTCTGAGTAACCAATACTCACCCTTAAATATTTTACTATGGTTTCCAAGTTATCCATTACAGGTCCTTTCTTTAACTCTTCTCTTGGTACTCTCTTTGCAGCTTCCTTTAGGCATAAAATTACTGCTACTGTAGAGTCAGTTATCCCTTCTATAGTTTTCAAGTCATCTATTTCCTGGCCTAAACTCCTCCTATTCCAAAATTATCTATTAGCTTTCTAGCAATAACTCGAGCTTCTTCTCTGTCATGCACTGCACTTAGAAACGTTTCTATTACTTCACGATCAAGTAGAGCTTTACCGTTGCTTTCTAATGCTCTGAACTCTATTTCTTCTCTACGATCTCTACTACTTTTCTTATTATTCATAAAAATTACCCTTCACTAATAACAAAATGTTTTTATATATTTACTGCTGTTTTTTTGTCAGCATTGGCATAAGGCCATAGCTTTTGAGTGAAGTCAAATCAATTTTTCAATCTTTTTTACTTATTTTTTCATTAAAAAGTAAAGATGTTAATAGATACTGATTTCTTTATTTTAAACTTGTTGAATTTCGTTCAAGGAGAGGCCTACTGTTTTTAAGATAATATTGATAGAAATTCCTTCCTTAACTAAATTCCTTGCAATTTTCATCCTTTCTACTCTCTTCACTTTCTCTTTGCAAACTTGTATGCTTTCAAACAGAGATTTTATTAGTATATGACGTAGTTCTTGGCTTTTAATCTTTTTGTATTCTTCTATTAACCTTGATAGTTCCACTTCACTATTCTCATTTTCTCTTGTTTCTGGAAGCAGATCTGTAATATTAATTAATAGTACCTTTGCTATTTCATCTAACATTTCAAGTGAAACAGCAGCGCGTCCTTGTTCATATTCATATATTCTTTGATTTATTATGCCCACTTTACTTGCTAAATCTTCTTGAGTGTATCCTCTTCTCAACCTCCATTCTTTTATTCTTCAACCTACTTTATACGGAATAGAAATTTTTTTCTCATCATTATCATATTCACCAATAGATAAATTAGTTGTTCGAGAGATAACATGAGTAGAAACTCCTGCCTTAACTAAACCCTTTGCTACTTCTATTTTTACCACCTTTCCACTTTCTTCCTCACTAATATGGATGAATTTAGTTAATAAATAAAACGTTTCACGTAATTCTTGGTCCTTAATCTCTTTATGTCTTCTTACTAGATTTAATACCTCTTCTCCCTCATACCCTTTCTCATTTGATACTTCTTGTCCGCAAGCTAGATCTCTAGCAGTTGTTGATAATGCTTCTGCTAATTCATATAACTTCTTAATTGAAATTCTGCGTGTTCCTTTTTCATATTGTAGTACTATTTGATATGTTACACCGATTTTTCCCGCTAAATCTTTTTGAGTATAACCTCGCTTTAACCTCCAGCTTTTTACATTTTGTGCTATCTGATACCTTATTAAGATGTTTGCCATAAATATTATGCAGGTTAATACTACAAAATAAAGATATACAAAATGTTTGCATTTTAGTTGAATATTTCTTCAAAATTGTGTATAATAATTAATGCTTTTTAATTTACTTTCTCATGGCTCTTTCCAAGTTTCTTGATCCAAAATTGGACTTAACTTTCAAGAAAATTTTTGGTACTGAAAAAAATAAGAATATCCTTATTCACTTTCTAAATGATATCTTAGGCTTTACTGGAGTCAATACTATTCAAGATGTTGAGTTCCTTAGCACCATTATGAACCCTGAGATTGCTTCTGATAAACAAAGTATCGTTGATGTCCTCTGTAAGGATTCTCTCGGAAATAGGTATATTGCGGAGATGCAGCTTGCTCGTGATAAAGGCTTTGAGAAACGTGCCCAACTTTATGCTGCTAAAGCCTACTCAAGACAGTCTGGCAATTACTTAGACTTTAAAAAAGTATTCTTTATTGCTATTTCTAATAGTACTCTTTTTCCTTCAGATGTTTATTATATTTCCACTCACAATATACGTGATATAAAGACTAACGGACACTATTTAAAAGATTTTCAATTTGTCTTTATTGAACTACCTAAATTTACAAAAAGTAAAGTAGAGCAGTTAGAAACTACGGTTGAGAGATGGTCCTTTTTCTTTAAGTATGCAGAAGAAACTACGGATGAAGATTTAAGAAAAATAGCAGAAAAATCACCAATAATAAAGTTAGCATATGATGAGTTAGATAAGTTTCATTGGAATGAGAAAGATCTTGTAGCTTATGAAGAAAGAGTAATGGATTTACAGAAAGAAGCTGCTATCTTGGAACAAAAACTCGATGATGCTACTCACAAAGGTAGACAAGAAGGCATCCAAATTGGCCGTGAAAAAGGTAAAATTGAAGGTAAAATTGAAGGTAAAATTGAAGGTAAAATTGAAGTTGCAAAAAACTCACTCAAGGCCGGTGTCTCTATAGATGTTATCTCTGAAATCACTGGCCTTTCGGTAGATGAAATTAAACAACTTCAGGAAGAAATAGCATAATATGACTCTTGTAGCTGTTTGTCCACTGTTGTATTATTTAAATAGCTTCTAGGCTTATTATCAACAATGTCGTTAGCTTGATATTTACTATTAATTATTTCCTGCTCATCAAACATCTTTTCAATATTACCTTTTAAAATATTCAGAAACTTCTCATTTTTCAGACATGCTTCTTTTGCAACTGAATATAAAGTATGTGGTATTTGAGAGTACCTCTCGTTTCTTACGTGACCTGCTACATCTAAATATACTTTAAAAAAGTTAACATCTTTTACTAATACATCAGATTGTTTAGCTGTTTTTTTAAGTGTCTTTTTAAATTCTTCTACGATATTCAATGTGTTAGCCAGAGCTTCTTCAGGAGTAACAGAACAAAACTTAGGAAGAGGATATTTTTTATCTAGGAAACTCTGTAATAAGAAAAATCCTAAACCAGCATTGTTACTTATACAAACTTCACTGCTAAATTGGCTAGTACCAGATTTATTAGAATAATTTTCTGAGATTTCAGGTAGAGTAGCTCTAAAACCTAATAACCCACTCACAGAGCTTTTTACCCAACCAAACAAATCATTTATCCATGAAGATGGTCTTGCTCCACTACTTGTTATATTCTCACTGCGGCGATGACGAGTCCTGTGTCTGCTGTGTTCATGTCTATGCTTATGGTCCATAGGTTGATCAGCTACCATAATAACTTCTGGCTCACTTTTTATACTATTGAAAACATCATTGTAAACTTGATCACTGTGCTCTTTTTTCACAATGTTCATGTCTCTTGCAGTGTTTATTTGTTCCTGATGATCTTTCAAGACTATTTCTTTATCAGCAAACTTTACAGATAATGTTTCCATCTTAGGTTCCTCATAAAACTTACTAAGCGTAATAGTACAGAGATCTTCTTTAGTGATATTAGCGTCAAAAGCATTCGTTATCATTAGATTAGTTCCATGGTCACGAATAAATGTATAGTTTCCTCCTTTCTTAGGTATGATAAGCTCAGTATTCTTTTCTACGTCTTGACCTGTTACAATAATAACTTCTTTATCCTTTTCAAATACTAAAGGCTGTGGTTTTAAACTCCACTCATTGTTATCTAGGTTGATTCTCATAGGAACTCTATCCACAATTACATGAGTTCTATTATACCAATTAACCCCATCTTTTAACCTAACTGTAAAATATTCATGCTTTCCTATTTTACTCACAGATGAATCTTCTGTTTGCTCCATTTCAACTACCGTTGCCTTTAATAATAAATCATTTGCAGATTCAAGAACTTTTAATTCAAAACTATCTTTATTTGAAAACTTACTCCTTGCTTGTTGTACTAAGTTTCTTAAGTCAATCGTATCCACTGAACTTTCTTTATCAAGATCGTAAATAACTACTTCAGGTAGAGGAATTTCAAATCTTTTGCTTTCAGAATCAATCACATATACATTTTCACCACCATTCCCCACTAAATGACTCCTATACGCTGGATTATTATGTATTACTTCATGATTTCCACTTCCTATTACCACTGTCTCATTACTTAAAAGTGATTGGATAAAAAATGACATTTTATTTAGTCGACTTGCTAGAGGTAAATAGTTCTTGATAATTTCTTCAGAAGACTCATTACTACTTTGTAGCATATACAAGTTATCTTTATTCCCTATTTTGATTTCACCATTCTTTCCTAGTCTGTAAGAAGGATTTTCTGCATAAGGAATCGTTACGTTAAACTCTTTTTCTGACTTGATAAAATTGAATTTTACTTCATGTTCAGTCCTGTTAAAAATATTTACATACCTCACATTAATACTTTTTATATCAACTGGCTCATATCCAAACCAAAACGTATTATTAACGTTAAACCTTTCAGGACCAAAAATAAAAATAAACTCTGCACTTCCACCTTCATTTAATGGTACTAGATAATCAAAGTTTCCTTCTAATGCTCGATTGTATATTACAGTGTTAGGCCTTACTATTACTTGCATTTGATAACTGCAGTGATTATCAACTATATTTATTTTATCCTTTATTTCTTTATTACCACTTTGACCATCTATTAGTTTTACATTACTATTACAACCATTGCATGAAACAGTTATTGTCTCTGCTCTATTTTCTCTTCCTATTACCTTATTGATATCACATACTCTTAACCAATTATCACGTGAGTAATCTACAATTTCTCCTATATCTAACTGAATATTTAATGGTTCTTCCTGAAATGCAAATGACGTTGTATCTAAAGTATTAATTCCACCTTCCCCAGATAAATACCCCTTGACATAACCTGCCTGTAAAACAAATATATCATCTTTATTTCCTCCATAATATTCTTTAGAACCATTATTCACTACAAAGATATTTCTACTATCTGTAAATCCTTTAACGTTATCTTTGCCTTCTCCCAAATTAATTAGGGTGTAACCTCCAGTTTTATTAGCAGATAAATCAGTTACACCTATCGCACTTTCACATAAATAAGATCCATAATTTGGAGCAGGTTCATAATCTCCTTGTGGTAAACAAAATACCTGACCTCCATCTGGATTATCTGGTTTTGCTCTGCTCCATTTTACGTCAGTTCTTTTTCTCTCTAGTAGCACTGTATTATCTAAATCTACCTCAAACTTAGTTGTGCATTTCTCAGTATAACATGTAACTGTACGTCTCGCAGAACACCAATTAAATCCACCACTACATATGCTCTTTTGATATGGTACATCACGACAAGAATCTACAACTGACTTACCAGTAGGAAAAACATATCTTTGAATATTGCTATGTTGCTGTAAGTATTCAAGTCCTTGCTTTACTAATTGGTTACTAAGCTGTTTTTCTTCCATTAATTCTTCTATATACCGTTCAGGTTGCATACCGATAAATGCACGTAATCCTTCAATAAACCTTTCATTTCCTTTGAGATGGATAATCTGATCAATTTTATCAACTCTTTTTACTGCCATGTAAACATCAGTACCAACAAATACTACAGCGCCAATTGTAGCTCCAATAGGGCCAGTAACACTTGATACTCCTTCTAGAACCTCAAAAGCTTCAGCAACTTCCACACCAATCTCTGCAGCGTCAACTCCCAAGTAAATACTATCTCCTACTACACCAACTAGTACTTCTTCTGTACCATTTTTAAATGCTTTTATCTGATTTACTAGATCATAGACAACAAAAGCAGAAGTACCACGAGCAAGAAAAGGAGAAGCTGCTCTTAAAGATCTACCAACTAATAACTTTCCCTCTTGAGCTAGCTTTAGCCCTTTTAGAGATGCAGCTTCAGCAACTTTGGCAAACCCTTGACCACCTGCTATAAAACCAACATTAACTGCTACACCTTGATAATCTCCATTTAAAAAGTCAGCTAACACATTTTTAGCCATCATTCCATGCATAGTCATACCCGAGATTCTTCCCACTCTATTTAGATGAGACATGACTTTTTGATTACTAATGAGCTTACTTACAAGACCTTGAGAATTACCTGCAACCCTAACTTCATCTGCCAGCTGAATCAGTTGACTCTGCTTCGCCTCTGGCAAATCTTTAATGTAACTGACAAACTTTTCACTATCTATTTTCATTTTACTAAAATCTCTTTTTTCATCTTTTTCCTCATTGAACTCATCTACGTCTTCCCATGTAAATAAACACTTTTCACCAATAGCTTCTCTTTTCCTTCTTCCTGAACTTGGTCCTGGTAGACATTCCCCAGCTGAAACTTTACCTCCTTGTTTTACAGCTTCTTGCTGCTGATCAGAAGACGGAACATTTCTTAGTTTTTCTATAAGCAAGTTTGTAATATCTCTTTTCTCATTACCAGCAACTTGTAGAAGTGTTCTTTTATCACGATCACGAGCGTTGAGAATTGATTTAAGTACATCAGAACCTTTTCCCTTTAGTAAATAATCAAGCTCATCCTTTTTACCATCCAGAACAGCTTTAAATGATAGAGATATAGATTCTAGTAAACTTTCAACATCAGATCCAAGTTCTGCCATATCAAGAGGAGTACTCCTTTCATCATTAATAGCTCTATAGATGGCACCTTTTTGTAGTAAGAGCTTTACACTTTCTAAGTGATTTTCCTTTGCAGCAATGTGTAAAGGAGTATAGCCTTCATCATAATTCTTAACGTGTCTTACAATATTCGCTTCAGCACGCGAGACATCACAAAGAGGTTTAGCAAGATGAGACTTAGCATTAACATCAGCACCGTAATCTAGAAGCATTTTGACAATACTAGCAGAACCATGTTCTGCAGCAAAATGTAATGGCGTCATTCCAAAAATATTTGCATCTTTTACAAGAACAGAATTTTTTTCCAAACAATATTTAACGATCTCTTCAATATCAGAAATATGCTTCCTACATTTGTTCAAATGAGAGAGTACATAGTGCAGAACGTTATAATCGTGTGATTTGTCCTTTAAAAGAATATTAGCATTGTTGTTTATTAGGAGTTCTATAAAATCCTTTCTAGCATATAGAGCAGCATATAGAATAGGAATTTGACCACCTTTATTAGGATCTGCTCCTCTTTCGCCTACCAAATATTGTAATACATCTAATTGATTACCTAAAACAGCAATAAACGTCGGAGTATTTTCTGAACCACGAGTGATAAAATTAATATCAACACCTTGTTCCTCTACAAGATATTTTACTATCTCCTTGTGACCATTAAAAGCTGCTGAATGTATAGGAGCATAACCAATTGCATTATACTCATTTACCTTATCTATTAATTTACTTTTTTCTATGTTTTTTAATATAGACTCAATAGCTTCTTTTTTACCGTTTATGGCAAATAAATTTATTGGTGTATTTGCTTTCTCACCATAGGTAGAATAAAAATCTTTAATTAATTGATCATATTTACTTGCATAACTCCAAATATATGTAGTGCATTCTTCACTGTTGCTTAATTTTCCATCTTCTGTACAAGGATAAAAAATACACTGAGATGGACTTTTACTTTTTTTTCTGAATTATCACTCTTTATTAATTCAAGAGCTTTTCTTAATGTTTCTTCCTCTCTCTTTTTATCCATAAGATTTATTCTTGTTACTTGCTGTACCAATTTGTGAACATTTAGTGTTTGTTCTTGTTCTGAATTAACCATCGAATATTGCTTAAGTAACTGGACAGCATCACCTAATTTTTCTTTATCATCACCTATCAGTTCTGATCCTAAAAACATTTGTACAGGAATGTTATCAGGAGCAAAATAAGCAATAATATCTAGAATCTCTCCGGCTTGCTTACCATATTCATTATTTTCCTTTATCTCATCAACAGTAATTCTCCAGGTTGTAAAGACGGTTTTGGAATACAAATCACGACTACTATCTGGAAATTTGAAATCAAGTAATTTTTTTGTCTCTTCATCATATCTCTTGAAATAATCACTAATTTTAAACTTCGAACCTACATTCTTTAATACTTTATCCCTTTCTTTTATATATGCAACTGCCTGCTGCAGAGCTAAAGGAAAGTGCTGTAATATTTCTGCTAAATTCTTCATTATTTCATTTTCTTGTGATTCATCTTTTATACCTAGTGCTTTTCTAATGAAGTCTATTGATTCTGATTCGGTAAATATACCCAATGTTAATGGTTGTATATCTCCCCATTCCTGGTTACGAGAAGTAATAAGAACATAAGGTTTATTAACACTAGAAGGCAAAGAGGGCAAAAATTTATCTATACCTTCATTACCATACTCTCGAGTTCTACACTTTTCAGCATTATCAAAAATAAAAAGACTCTTTCTATTTGAAAAAAATCCATATACATCTTCAACAACTGACTTTATATCCTTTTGATTTCCTTCTATACTTTTCACATTGATTCCTAACTTATCCTGAGCTAACCTAAGAAAAGATTTAACAAGAGTTTGATAGCTTTCAGCATTAATCCATATAACATTGCCATCATAATCATTTCTATGATCATAAGCATACTTTCTAGCCAATGCACTTTTACCTATACCACCAAGACCAGTTATAGAAGCCATCTGTGATACTACTGCCTCACCTCCTTCTTGTAGTATTTTATGTAAATCTTCTAATTCCCTAATTCTTCCAGTAAACAAAGTTACAGGGTCTTTTACATCAAACCTAATGTTAAACTTAACTATATTTACAAAAAAATCATCACCCTTTTCTAAATAATACTCACCTTTTCTCCAATGCTCTTCTGCCTTATCTCTTACCTTGAGAAAACTCTCTTTAGCCTCTTCTTCAGTTAGCTTATATAAATTCCTTATCTCATCTTTAATGATCTCTTTTAACTCTAGATCGCTAGCTTGACCTGTAAGAACTTCCAATTTATTTAAGAATTCTTTAACATTAGTTCTATCCTCATCATCAGTAACCAATGTCTCCCTAGGAAAATTCTTAACTTTTATGTCAAATCTATAACTAAAGACGTCTAGACTTTTTGATTGAGCAGTACTTTTTAGGTTTGTGATGAACTCCAGAGTATCTCCATTAAAACTTCCTTCTGCTAATTTTAGCATTTTTTTCTTCTTATCAAATATGAGCAAATTACCAACAAGTTTTCCTATATTTTTTATATCTCCAACAGTTAAACTTTTCCCATGACCAACTATATTATCATCTATCTTGATAATTTTTGAGAATTTATATTCCTCAAATAACTCAACTAATTTTTTGATTAAATGTTCTGGTTTCTTGAAACTAGGACTAATATTACCAAAATCAACATGGAGCTTTAAAGTCTCTTTTTCTGTTTGTTCTTTCAATACTTTTTTTACAAGTTCATATGGAATATCAAACTTATAGTCTGCAAGTTTACTAACTTTACTTTTTAAATCTCTTATAAACTGTTTAGCGCTCTCATCCTTTATTTTCTCTTGATCAGCAAACTTTAATTGTTTATTTTTTGTATCTAATATAATAATACTTCTACCTAATTTTTCAATTACATCTTCATCCACTTTTTTAGACGACTCTAACGACTCAACTACTTTATTAACTAAAACATTTCGTTCACTCACATCATCTAACCCTGAACTAGATTTTTCATTAAATATTACGTTCTTTGCATACTCATACAGAACTTCTTCTTTAAGTACTTTTTTGAACAAATCTTCGTTATCAATATTCAGAAAATTGTGATTGATTTCACCTTCTCGATACTTATTTTTTTTCCGTCTTCTTTAATTTCTTCTCTAACGTCAATGACGTTTTTTGCCAAGAAAACATGGTAAGTTGAAAAGAATTCATTTCCCATCATGTTGTTATAATTTAGTTTACCACTAATACAGCTAACAAGAGCCTTTGCTAACAACTTTATTCTTTCTTGACCAGAAACACTCTCCAGTATTGAAATTACATCATGGTTTTTATCATCTAGACTAAATTTAAATGCCTTATCCTTATCTTCCTTGGACTTCGTAGAAAAAATACTATTATCTATATCAATTTTCCTATTTTTATCGAATCGTTCATCTAGAATAGCATTAGTGTAAATAATGTACTTAACCCGAGAATTACCCTGAAATACAGGATCTTCAGATTTGTCATTAAATTTTTCTCTACTGTTTAAATAGTCCGAGAAATACTTGCCTAAATAAAATTTATCGCTCTTTGGATTTGTAAATTTTTCAATGGTAACTTTACCTTTTTTAGAATCATCTACATGCTTGGCTTGCAAAAGAATTGTTGTTGATTTTTCCTCTTCACCATTATTTTTCCAATACCTAATCACTACATCATCAAAAGCACCTAACCCATCTATATTTGTTGATGAGTAAAATTTATTTATATTTATATCTCTATCTCCTCTCAATTTACCTAAAATTAATAAGTCAATTTCATAAAAATGTCCATCTAGACCACCTGTAGTGCCTTGCCTTTTCTGAGTTTTGTACTTTCCTGAATTTTGCTTTGAGGTAAGTTTTTTTGGTTGGTTAGAAGATTGCGTGTTATATCTTTGCCCACTATTTGATCCAGAACGAAGATTTTCTTGAAACTGCTGCCGGTTTGCTGTTTGTTCTTCAACAGAAGCTCGTAGATTTGGCTGAATTTGTGATTCTAATATTTCTACAATATCTTGCCTTTCAAGATGCTTAGCAGCATCCAGTGGAGTTCTATTTTTTTTGTTCCTCACGCTATCATCATTAACCTTTGCTCCTTTTTGTACAAGTAAATCAATAACTTTAAGCTCCCCTTTTTTGCTTCTACGAACAGCAATATGCAAAGGTGTATCATTATCTTTGCCTTGAAAATTGATATCTGGTTTCGGTTCTTTCTCAAAAAGCCTTTTGATCTTTGCTAGTTTTTCTTCTTCTAAATCATTGCTTTTTATAGTATTAATTAGTTCTTCTTCAGGTGTTATCTCATCATCATAGTCTGAAGGGTCGGGGGATTGTCGTTTGTGCTTGATTCTTTGTGTATACAATATTGGTTTAAAGTGTCCTTTTCCTTCATTTACCATATGAATAGTATTTATATCATTGTAATCTGGGTTTTCTGCAGATCTAGATCCAGTTTTATCCACAACTTGATGTAGCCACAATTCATCTACAGGAAACTTCTCGATAAGATGCAATTTTATATTATATTCTTTGCAAATCATTTGACCTTCAATATCAGGCCTTCCCCATATAGGTACCTGTAATGTATTTCCATACTTTAAGCTAGTTAATGATTGATATAAACTTGGGTTATCAACTTGCATTTTACTTATATCATCATTAGTATGTTCAATACTAGCTAAATAAGCATTCCAAAGTTCATCATCACTAATACTAGGATCTGGAAGTACTACTGTGGAATCGTGATTATTTTTAGCATCTCTAATAACCTTATCTCTTAACTGCTGATTATCTATAGCAAGTCTTTTACAAACTTTTCTTAATTCTTTCACAGTAAAGTCCATTTCTGGCTTCAATAGTTTAAGTCCTTGAGCAATTGAATCAAAGAAACAATCTCCCCCACCAATTGCTTGTCCTGCCTTAAAATTTTCTGGTAATTCTGGATTATCATCTGAGCGTTTGAAGCGGAGAGTTTTCCGTTGCGAAGTTATCTGCTTTACATGCCGTACTTCTTCTAATGCTTCTGAGCTGATTTTCTCTTTTTTAAAATAATCCATTGGACGTCTCACCTTCAGCATAAAACCCTCGCCTATTTTACATAAAAACCTAAGATTATATTAGATTTGGTTATATGATAATAAATAAATTTGGCAATGCAAGTAATTTTTATATATACTTTAAAATTTTATTTTTACGCCATTTTATTTACGTTTTTGAGCTGGAAACCAGTGTTGATCTTTATTTACCTCTGAATTCTGTTTCTGCTATGAATTACCTCAATTTTTCTTTAATTATTATTAACTTAGTAATATATATTACTAATAACTTAAGTTAAAATAACTATTTCTAGTGGTTAAAATCAAGGAACGTGAGAAGAGTTTGTTTTGGGATGGGATGGTCTACCATGTGTACTATACGAACTTTTTATTATAGCAACTTTATTATACGCTGAAATCAGCTATATTGGCTTACTTTTGCTAAATTTACATACGAACCAACTTGTCTAATTTTATTGCAATAATTTCAAACTTTTATTTTCACAGCCCTATTTTTATACAACGCGTTCTCGCAAATATACGATCTTTTTTATGTTTTTTGGAAAAGTAAATAATTAAAACTTTTGTGATACTAATTGACTTACGTTTTTGTTGAAAATATTTTGTGAAAAAGTGGATTGATTTATAGGTAGACTTAACTATTATTTATAATATGTAGGTATCAGGTAAAATGTTTGAACTTAGTCCTATGCTGCTGGCTCGAATTCAGTTTGCCTTCACAATAGGCTTTCACATTATATTTCCTGCTTTCACGATCGGACTTGCAAGTTTTCTAACCTTTTTGGAGTGGTGTTGGCTTAAGACTGGTAATACACACTTCCGTGATGTTTATAAATTCTGGATCAAGATTTTTGCTGTTACTTTCGGTATGGGAGTGGTATCTGGTGTTGTTTTATCTTATCAACTTGGTACAAACTGGTCAGTGTTCTCTGACCGTATAGCTAATGTTCTTGGTCCTCTGTTTTATTTTGAAGTTCTAACAGCTTTTTTTCTAGAATCATCTTTTTTAGGCATTATGTTGTTTGGATGGAATAGGGTAAGTCCTCGTATGCACTTTGTTTCTACTTGTATCGTTGCAGTGGGGACGCTTATTTCAGCTTTCTGGATTATTGCAGCCAATAGTTGGATGCAAACACCCGCTGGATTCTCAATTGGCGAGAACGGTCTCTTATATCCAACCAATTGGTTAGAGATTATTTTTAATCCTTCTTTCCCTTATCGCTTTATTCATATGGTAACAGCAGCCTATCTTACAACAGCTTTTGTGGTTGGTGGTGTAGGAGCATTTTATCTTTGGAGAAAACTACATGCTCCTCAAGCAAGAATTATGCTTGGTATGGCAACCATTATGGTAGCTTTAGCTGCACCGTTTCAGCTATTCGTGGGGGATAAGCATGGATTAAATACTCTAAAGCATCAACCTGCTAAGATTGCTGCAATGGAAGGTATATGGGAAACTAAAAAAGGAGCTGGCTTACTTTTATTTGCTTATCCAGATCAGCAAAACGAAATTAATCACTACGAGATAAAAATTCCCAATCTTGCCAGCTTAATCTTAACACGCGATTTTTCAGGAGAAGTAAAAGGGTTAAAGGAATGGAAAAAGGAAGATAGACCGCCTGTGGTATGGGTATTTTGGTCCTTCCGTGTAATGGTTGGAATCGGAATTTTAATGATTATGATTGGATTAGTTAGTGTTATACAATACTTTCGTGGTAAGCTATTCCAAAGTTGTTTCTTGCATGGATTGTGGATGTTAATGATGCCATCTGGGTTCATAGCGTTACTTGCAGGTTGGTTTACTACTGAAATTGGCCGTCAACCTTACACTGTATATGGAATTATGCGCACAATTGAATCATTTTCACCTGCGATTACCGGTCCTCAAGTTGCATGGTCTTTGATTGCATTTATCGTTATGTATACCCTTACATTTGGAGCAGGCAGTTACTATATCCTAAAACTTATATACAAAGGAATTCCTGTCATTAAAGAAGAAGAGCAATTTTATAAACACGGTATTGGAGCTTCAGTAATTGAATCTGGAAAGGGCAACAATCATGTTTGATTTTTCTTCCTTAATTAATTTACCCCTAATCTGGGGATTACTAATTGCCATAGCTGTTTTACTGTATGTTTTAATGGATGGGTTTGATTTAGGTATTGGTATTTTACTTCCTTTTGCACCGTCAGATAAATGCCGTGATCACATGATAAGCTCAATTGCACCATTTTGGGATGGAAACGAAACATGGTTGGTATTAGGTGGTGGAGGGTTGTTTGCTGCCTTTCCTCTTGCATATTCAATATTAATGCCTGCTTTTTATATTCCAATCATTATTATGCTGCTTGGCCTTATAGTGCGCGGAGTATCCTTTGAGTTTCGTTTTAAGGCAGAAGGGCAATATAGGCAATTATGGGATTATGCCTTTCATTTTGGGTCACTTGGTGCTGCATTTTGCCAAGGCGTGATTTTAGGCGCATTCATACATGGTGTAGAAGTAAACGGACGCAACTTTTCTGGCGGCCAATTTGATTGGGCAAGTGCTTTTAGTGTAATGACAGGCATTGCTGTAATATTTGGATATGCGCTTTTAGGTTCTACATGGCTCATAATGAAGACAGAAAGTATAACACAAGGGTGGACACGCAAGGTTGCTTCCTATACGCTTGGTTTTGTGGGCATCTTCATGGCACTAGTTAGTATAGTGACACCATTTTTAAATGAAAGTATTAAAGGCTTTTGGTTTAGTGTGCCGAATTTTTATTATTTATTTTCTATTCCACTGCTA
Organism: Wolbachia pipientis; assembly: GCA_023052945.1. Classification (NCBI taxonomy): domain Bacteria; kingdom Pseudomonadati; phylum Pseudomonadota; class Alphaproteobacteria; order Rickettsiales; family Anaplasmataceae; genus Wolbachia; species Wolbachia pipientis. The sequence continues at coordinate 841,807 of CP095495.1, read as the reverse complement.
ACATCTTGGCTATTTTTCATGCTGTGGTTTGATCTCCAGAATGCTAAACGGGAGTACCGTCCATTCTTTCTCAGTATTGCCATTTTTTTTATGGGGTATTTAGGTTTAGGAATTAGTCTCTATCCGTGGATCGTACCTTTTCGATATACCATTCTTGATGCGGCTGCTTCCGGCCAAGTTTATCTTTAATGCTTATTGTTATAATACCGCTTTTACCGCTCATTTTAACTTACACTGGTTATTCCTATTATGTCTTTCGTGGAAAATCAAATTATGAACACACATATTAATAAGTTAGTAGTCTCATGGCTAAAACGCCATCCTCAAGTTAAACAATGGTTATGGTTTGTTGCTTTGTGGGTTAGTGGTCTGTTAGCAGTATCGATATTAACTTATCCGATCAAATTGATAGTTAATTTTTGTAAATAACATGTTTCTCGTACTTAACTGTTCCATACAAGTCAAATTGAGAGAAAGTAGCATCTGTATGAAGAAAGATAGTGTAAGTTAATGGCTTAAAGGCTATTCTAAAAAAGTTATCTTCTTTTGTTTCTTTTTAAATTTACTTGACGTGCATGGCTTGCAAATAGGTCAAAATGGCTATTTCAATTTGCAACTACCTTGCTCTCCACCCTTCAAACGAATAACATCTATAAGATGCTAAACTTCTTTAATTGCTCGCTCCATAACATCGATATTTCTCTCAAGTCAACTAATTTTAAACCTTTGGGTTGCCTTCCATTTACTACGTCTTCTTTAATTTTTGGTGCTAAATAATTTAATCTCAAAATTTGCTGTATACGTCTTGTACCTACATTAATTTTGATACTCAGTTCCTTCACACTTGCATATTTTCCCTCTTCCAGTTGTCGTTTCCACAGATGAGCTCTTACCACTGCTCTCAGTAGTGCATTGGTTGTTTTTCCTTCTGACTCTACTACTGTACATTTATTTCCTTTCTTCTTTAAATTCATTGGTATAAATTTTTCCTCTGATTCAGAACGTACCTCTATTCCATCTTCTCTCACCAACACTGTTCTTATTAACTTTTTCACTACTTCTTTCTGTTTTCCAAAACTTAAATTCTTCCACTCCTCCGCTTTTTCTCCCCATTTTTCATACAACTGTTCAGCTTTCTTCATCACTTCTTTTTCCACTTCTCCTGCTACTATTGTTCGATTTGTTGATTCACAATTTTTTCCTCTTAAATGGTTATTACATATATAATATCGGTACCTTTTATTTTCTTTTTTTGCATACGTCAACGTCATGTTTACACCACAGCTCTTGCACTTAATTATTCCTCTAAGCAGCGCTTCCTCATATTTTGCTTTTCTATATGGTTGATTCCTTATCAATTCCTGCGCTTTTTGCCATTTTTCTTCTTCTATTATCGCCTCATGCTTTCCTTCATACTCTTTCTCATAATGTCTGATTTTTCCCATATATATTGGATTTGTTATTATTCTTCTCACCGTTGCCTTTTTAAAGGTATCTGATTTTGTTCTGTAACCTTGACTATTTAGCTCCCTTGCCAGTTCTGCCATTGACTTCAGCTCCATATATCTTTCAAATATGTGCTTCACTGTCTTTGCTTCTTTTTCATTTATTATTAATTCCTTCTCTTTTACATAATACCCAAGCGGCAAAGTTCCACCCATCCATAGACCTTGCTCCTTTGATGTTGCTATTTTATTTTTTACTCTCTCTACAATCATCTCCCTTTCTAGTTGTGCTGCTCCTGATAATACCGTTTGTACAAACTTTCCCATTGGCGTATTATTATCAAATATTTGTGTTACTGCTATAAAATTTACTCTATGCCTTCTAAAAAATGACGTTACTTCGATGCTGTCTTTTGTTTCCCTTGATAACCTGTCTAATGTATATACCACTACACAATCTACTTCTCCTCCTTTGACATCTTCAAATAATTCCTTTATCGCTGGTCTTTCTAAATTCTTTCCTGAAAAGCCTCCATCATCGTACCTTTTGGCCAATGCTACCCACCCTTCTTTGCTCTTTATATATTTCTCACATGCTACTCGCTGTGCATCTAAACTGTTAAACTTCTGCTCTAGACCATCTTCATTTGACTTTCTCATATATATTCCACATCTTATCCCTTTACACATTTTCCCTTCCCTTTTGATCACGCATTCCAAATAATAAAGGTCCGTTGTAACTCATTCCCATTATTTTTCCGGCTACTGCTGACAATGATGTATAAAACTCTTCCCTGTAGATTAAACCCTTATCTGTTACCATTACCGCATGCGTCTCTTCACCTCTCTCTAATATTAATTCTGTCCCTTCTACTGGTAATTTATCGCTACTTATTCTTTTTCCCTTCTCTAGCCGATCTGCCAGATACTCTAGTCTTTTTGTCCCCTTTCTTGACATTTCTCCATACGCTTTTTCCTGCATTCTATAAGCTAATCTTGGTATCAGATATTTCTTTGAGTATCTAGGCGCTTCTTCTCCATATACCTTCTTCCATATTTTTCTCAGCTCATCCAAAGGTTTTCTCTCTAAATTCATTACTTTCTTTTCTATTTCTTTCTCCATATTTTTAGCCCTTCATAAATAACTTTTCAATTCTGTCTGTTTCTTTCTTCAACACCTCGGTTACTTCTTTACTATTTTTCGCATAATCCATTGCTGTCATTCCAAATTTATCTGCTTGCTCTATTTCAGCCCCTGCTTTTACTAGCTCCTCCACTATTTCTTTTTCACCTACCATACATGCAAGGTGCAACGGCGTGCATTTATTTCCATATTCCTCAGCATTTACGTCTGCTCCTGATTTTATCAATTCCCTCACGATTTCTAGACGTTTCTCCGTTACTGCTACGTGTAATGCTGTATATCCTTTCACATCTGCTGCATTTACATTCGCTCCTTTTTCAACTAATACCCTCACTGTTTTTGCGTCTACTGCATAATGTAGAGCTGTTCTTCCCTTTTCGTCTCTTGCATAAATATTTTTATATGAGTTCTCTAATAATTCTTTTGCTGATTTATTAAATTTGCCAAGCTTTAACATAATCCACCTCACCTTTTCTTTAAATTTAAATCCCTCTTTTCGCTACCTCATCTATCATTTCGTTCACTTGGTTCATTATTTTGTTTGCTAAATTTTGACATTCTTTCTTTATTAGCGATTTGTCTCTCTTCCTTATTTCTCCTATCTCTATTATTTTTAGCTCCGGCATGTAGCTTCCATTCAACATGTCTGCTATTTCTCCCACTAGCCCCTCTATTCCATAACACGTCAGTTCTCTACTTTTTGTTATTCCACCTTTTTCTCTTAAAAATTTACTTGCCTTTTCACTCTCTTCTCTATCACACAGAGAATACTTTTCACTTTCCCAGATATAGTACATTGGTGTTGCACCGTACTTATTCAGTTGATTAACTTCAGCTCCGGCCTTTACTAGCTCTTTTATTATTTCAACTCCTGCTCCTCCTATTTTGCACGCAGAGTGCAGTGCCGTACATCCAGTGACATACTGAGTAGCATTTACTTCTGCTCCTTCCCTTAGCAGCACTTTTACATTTTCTAAACTTTTTGCGAATACTGCACAGTGTAGTGGCGTATAACCATTTTTATCTCTTGCATTAACCTCTGCCCCTTTTTTTATTAATAATCTCACTGTTTTGTAATCGGAGATTTCTACTGCTTGGTGCAAGATCGTCTCTCCTTCTTCATTTCTTTTATTAATATCTTTAAATCTGTTGCTTGATACTTCCTTCAAAAACTTACTAAAAGATTCTCTCTTTTCTTTGCTGAAACTCATTTTATACCTCACAAAATTAGCTTTTCTAGCGTCAGATAAATTTCTTATATTTACCTGCTGCTATTCAAGTCATGTCTGTTTTAGCATGAAAAAGCAAGTCTTTTTCTTTTTATTTCATACACTTTAAACTATTATTAATATAATATATGAGGATCTAAATATAAGTATTTAACTTATTATGCATATTGCTTGACTATTTTTCCAACTTCTGTGCAAATGTTGATGTTCGTGCCATTTCAGTACTCCTGGGTAAAACACTAAAATGTAATTTTCCAGTTCGTGTATTGAGTCTTTTTGCTCTAAATCATTTTTATAGTAAATGTTGTGTTCTGCTAAAACATATTTTGTGATCTTTTGATCAGTATAATTTTCTACTTTGTAATCATGGGTAACGCTAAACCTTTCTAAAATTGGTTTGTGTTTTAAATTCCAACGTTGCCCTGAAAGCTTATCGTTTCCCAATACAAATTTATTTCCTCTTTCCTCTATACTACCAACTGGAAAACATGTGTTTATTTTTCCTAAATTCCAACTATCCGATAATACTATCTGCGCTTTTGCAAATTTAATCGATGGTAATAAACTCTGTGGTAATGGATATAGTGCTTTTAAGTTGTACCACAAATGATCTCTTTCATAGATGCCTTTGTAATCCTTTGTGTGAGGCTCTGTTTCTCCAAGTACTGCTACATCTAACCGATATATGTCATTACTAAATGCTTGCTCATAATGGTTGCGTAGATAACTCTCTATAACCTTAATTGATGTACCACTAAACCTAAAAAAATTTACTCTTCCAAACGATAATACTGGTCCATCCTTTTCAACCTTTATGCCTGAGTAATCCGATAACAAATTTCCAAAAAAACTTTCATCTAAAATAAACCTATCAACGTTGTAGTAATCATTAAACATCCTCATTAGCCGCGATCTTGCTGGTAATGATAGTTTTGCAAGTTCTACTACTGCATCTACAAAAAAGTCATTTGGAACATCCCTTATCCCTATCTGTAACTCAAAGAAATGCTTTCCAGGTGGCTCTTCGATAATTGTAATATCTTCTATATTTGCCCATTTCAGTGCTATTTTAAGTGATGCAGGCGTTCCACGTAGTCTTTGAAATTTTACTCCTTCTACTATAGCTCTTCTTTTATTTTTTACCCAACGCAGTATCTCTTCTAAACCATATTCTTCTATTATCCACGGCAGTATTTCATCTTTAAGACTAAATTTAAATCCCCTGATGCAACTTGGATCAACTTTGTAATCGATTGCATCAACCAGTGCTTGCTCTTGCTTTGTTGCGTTTGGTGGTAATAAATTTTTCATTTGTCTTTTCTTTCAAGTTGCTTTAATTTCCTTTATTTAGATAGCTTATGAGTAAGCAAGAGATCATTGCAGAACTGATCAAAAATAAAGATGTTCTTAATATCGAAAATACTTTCCATAATATTTGACCATATTATCCATACTTTAAAAAACAAGTTACAACTTCTGGAAGAAAATCAATACTTTCGTCTCCCTAACATTGGGCATTTTTATCCAGTAAACCTTAAACCACTTATTGCACGCAATCCCCTCACTGGTACAATTCCACAAAACAAAAAAATACGTTTTAAATCCTATCTAACTTGACGTAGCCAAGCACTGCACACTCATTCCCCAGTACTACAACATCCTCTTTTGGTTCTATTAATTCCACATTTTCTACACCATCTACAAATAGATTCGCTATTATCCAAGATCTTGTTACACTCCACCCTAATCTTTTTGCTAATTCAAACTTCTTAATAAACTGCTTCTTGATTTCTTCCTCTGATATTACAGGACTTATGCTCATTCTGCTGTGAATATCTATTTCCGTAATATTGCAACCAATTACTGTTATCGTATCTGTTAAAACCCTTATATCATCTCTAGTAACCTGCTTTTTTACAATTTTAAGTAGTTCTTCTGACACTATGCCAGTTGTGGATAATTGTGTTGATAAGATTGAAATTTGTACTTTTCCTGGTATAGGTGATTCTACTAATGCATCTTTTACTCTACTATCTGCCGACAGTGCATGATACCTATAATACTCCTTGCTTCCACACGTGCTTGAGCCTACTATCTTTGCTTTAATTCTTTTTCTAAATCGTTCATCCTCTTCTTCTTTCTGCCTCTCCACTCCATAAAACTCAGCTAAATTATCAAGATCTTCTCCCGTTGCAAATTTTAGTAAATTGCTCTTTACTAATTCATTTATTCTTTGTCTTAGTAACAATTCCCTCCATGCTGCTACTTCTAATACCTTCATCGCTGGGTCACTTTCTACTAATGCTGTAAAACTTGCATCACACTTCACTAACTCTTCCTTCATCCGAGAAAAAATCTCTTCAAAGTTCAGTGGTTCGATAATATTTGGCTGCCGCATTTTTAAACAACTACTCCATTAATATTTATGAACTTACCTTCTGAAAGATAGACACCTTCTAAATTCAATGTTACTCTCCCTTCTTTTACTCCTTCAACTTTTACTTTTTCTAACTTAAATCTCCTCTCAAATTTCCCCAGTGCTTCTGCTGTTGCTGCGTAAATTTCTAGTGTTAAATCTCTATTTATTGGCTTATCCACTAATTCAAATAATCTTGAGCCATAATCTCTCCTCATTATTCTACTGTTAATAGGAGTGGTTAATATATCAATTATTGATTGTTTCAGATGTCCTATTCCTTCTAATTCCTTACCTGTTTCTTTATTCATTCCTTTCACTCTTAGCCTGCAAATGTACTATTGCTACCACTGATCACCTTGGAACCACAAGAAACCATATCACCAACTCTTCCCACTCCAAACCCATTGGCAAAAACTGTTTTTGATCCTTCAATCAATACTCTTCCTTCTGTAAAATTATCTCCTTTACGGCAAACTGGCTTACCATTCACAAAAACATTGTTACTGCCACTAATACAAAAATGCGGTATAGCTTCTCCGCACTGATTTCCTAGATGTACTATCTTCACCTTTTCCTCAATTTAGATTTATTCTTTTCGCTTTTAGGCTTATTTCGCTCTTTGTCATTTCTATACTCGATTCCCCAGCCTTCAGTGTTATTTTGTCTACTACTTCAATCTCTAAATGATGTTTATCTTTATCGTACAACAACCTCGTCCCATCTTGAAATTTTATACTGTTTATTTCTTTTTTATTCTCTGATGCAGGGTACTTTTCCTGATATATTCCTGCTAACACCACTCCTAATGATAGTTCACCAAGAGGAGAAAATACCATAACCTGTTCATCAATACCTGGAGGACACCAATCTCTATCTTTTCCTGCTTTGCTCGTTACCCATGGCAGATAATCTGTTAAAAATTCTCCTATTTTCACTCTTACTTTTGCTTTTTCATAATCTATTTCTTTAACTAGGCCTATACGAATAATGTTTGCTAGCTTCCTATTCATCTCTGAAATCGCAAAACTATGATCCAACATTTATATTTCCTACGTTTATGATATGTGGATTAATTTTTCCCTCTAGCCAGACTGATTCTCCCAAATGCAGATAGTGGACCCATTCAACCAACCACACTAAATACGCATCTAATTCGGGTCTAAATCCGTCAACTTCTGCAGAGATAAATTCTCCTGGTGAAACATTTTTCACGTTCCAAGTATTTTTATTTACTACTTTCGCAACCTCAGCAGCTAATGTTCTGATAATAATAGGTGCATTTTCTACCGTGCTATCAATGACAACTCTAGCCTCAAATTTAGCTCTTAAAGCCAACTCTTCTGTTCCTGGATCTCTTCCAGACTCTAAACTTGCTAGTTCTACAAACACTGCTGGTGCTATCAATTCTTTCCTTATTGCTGGATATACTTCGCAAGTTTGAATTGCTGGTATTTCTTCCTTTAATTTATTGCAGATTGCGTTATGCAAATCTTTAAAATTCATACATTTTCTGTAATATCACGTTCAAAAAATTTTGTAAAGACTTTCTCAATCTCATAATTAACAAGATCTCTTATTACTTTTGATGCTTCTGGTTTCAATGGCAACTTAACTTCCTTTATTGGCAATGCTGCTCTTCCTTCACGTTTAAACATACCGCTATTTCCTTTTGGCATAACTGCTGCAAATCCTCCTATAAATTGGTGCTTTCCTACTTTCGATCCTCTTCTTGTTTTTTGTATTTTACCAATTGTCGATGCTCTAATGTCATAGAGATTTGTTCTAATTAACACTTCTAATCTGCTAGTTTTTGCCTTAAAAATTCTTAATCTCTTTCTTATCAAACTTAATTTTATTCTCTTTTCCTCACTGATTTCCTTAGCTGCTTGTGATTTTAGCCATATTGCTGTTTTGTTCAGCGCTTTTATAGCTGCCAGTTTTATTTTCTGCTCTTTTCTTTCAATATTGGAGATTATTTCATTAATATTGTTACTAGTTTTAATATCAAACACTTTCTATTGCCTCAATTTTCAATATTTTACCTGAAGAATCTTTCAATGGTGGTTCAAAAATCTTGTAGAATCTTTTTTCAATCTTGATATAATCACCTATGCTAAAGGAAGTAACGTCCTGATCACGTATTTCTATAGAAGCAATTTGCTGAGTTAATGCTCTATCTGCACCTAGAGAGTACGTAGTGTCAGGACGTTTAATTAGCACTTTTATTTTACGAATACCCTCCTTATTTTTATTACAATATGTGGCTTCCACTCCTAAATGCTCAAAACAATCCTCCAATAATTTTCCTATATTCATCAACTAGAACTAATTTTTACCAAAACGCCCGGACGATGGCACATTGGCAGAGGATTTGACTGTGTATGTAAATCTGTTCCTCTATCAAACCTCCTTGGTTCTTGCTTTGCATATAGTGGCTGTCCTAGAGTATTTACTGTCTCATTAAAATCTGCTGGTGCAAAATATGTTGTAAATGTGCTCGCTGTTCCTACTGGAAAACAGTGCCCTGTATCTCTCTCAATAAATCTTCTCACGGTTCCTTCAGGATCAGTTGCTTGCCCTCTATATTCCTCAAATGTTATTCCGCAAAATGTAAATCCTGATCTCATGTCGTTCCTTAGTGCTGCACCTTCTTGCCATCTTTCATATGCTTCTTTTACTTTAGTATGTGAAGTGAGTGCATCAAAAAACTCAGGGCTTACTAAGGCATGAATTCCTGTCATATATTCACCACTTAAGTTATCCTCAATATGCCTCAATACTTCCAGACACTTACGCTTTACATCAGTTATTGCTGTTCCAAAGGCAAAATTTACTACTTTTGGTGTGATTTCAAATTCGTTGTACAGATTTAATAATTCTGACCCGTCAGCATCTAAAATTATTCCTTTCAGCGCTCCCATACGCAAATGCTCCAACGTTATTGCATGTTTATTTCTCATTAGCTGCAAATGATCAGTTATTACATCTGCCAGCGCTTTAAGTTCACTTTCTGATCCAAATGCTCTTATTCCCTGTACTTCCTCTGGCAGCACTACATCATCATGTGGAATATGTGGAATCGTAAATGTTCTTATTTTCCGTTTTCCACGTTTTCCTACTGTTGCTGGTGCTCCTGGTATTTGTGTTGGTAGTAAACTTAATACTCCATTATGTTCTTCTATGGTAATATGTCTAAATCTTACTGACCTACTTGGAAACAAATTTAGATTTTCAACACGTCCATAATTTATCGGCAATATATTCATCGCATTTGTTAGTGCCGTCATGCTAAATGCTGTATTTGTAAATGGATTTTGCATTGAATTTCTCCTTAAATTAGACTGTTTTGCGAATGATAATTCCACGTGTTTCTAGTTGTTTTATTGCTGCTGTTTTTTGCTCTTCAGTTATATTTGCTGGCCATACAACAGCGTTATCAGCAAGTAAAGCTATTCGAGTAATTATTACTGCTTTTATGTCTGAATCTTTGCTGTTTACATCATTTAAAATTACTCCTATTGCGGTTTGTGTGCCATCGGTTGCTGTTGGATTTAAGACCCTAATAAAACCATCTTCAGTCTTTTTAGCAACTACTGCACCAAGTTTGATATTTTGACCTTTAGCTACTGTTATTTGGTCTCTTGAATATAGACTTGATGCCTCATACTTTAATATGTCACCTAGATTATTTTGCTCAGTTATACAACTCATAAATTTTTCTCCTATGATTGCTGTCCAGTAAAAAATTCAAATTTTGTAAAATCTTTGAAAACCCAGTTGTTTTTAAGAGTATAGAAAATAGTTGTTAGAAACTTCCTAGCAGTTGCAATAATAGCCTTAGCAGCACCACGCTTTTTTTTCACATGCTCGTAAAAACTTCTCAAATAAGGGCTATAACGTATAGCAATCCAAGTACACTGCACTAAAGAAGTACGACCTATTTTTGGTCCACGTTTGGTAATCCTTCCAATTGTACACTGTTGATTAGATTGAGAAACTCGCGGTACAACTCCAAAATAAGCTGTAAGTTTTTCAGGATTACTAAAATTGTTAATATCACCAATTGTTGCAACAAAAACTGCTGCAGAAATTGCACCAATACCTTTAATGCTGATGAGACCATTAAATCCAGGAAGTTGTTTAGCAAAAGCTATAATTTCCTTTTCAAGTTTTTTGAGACTTTCTCGAATGACTTCCAGATTACTGTTAATCACTTCAATTTCGACCTTTTCTAAAAGCTCCCAATTATGCTTCTGAATAGAACGCTCAAATCCCACTTTAGTTGTAAGTACTTCCTTTTTAATCTTGATCCCGTGGTAATTAAAAAGATCATGCATTTTATTGATTAAAGATACCCGTGATTTTACTAACTGATCTCTTGTCTTAAGAAGAGAAGCTAACTGTTGGCATTGTTTGCTTTTGCATTTCGCTTCAGGTAGCATATCTTTGCTTAGAAAAAAAGCAATAGCTCTTGCATCGTGTTTGTCTGTTTTGTTCACAGAACGGCGAACAATTTCAAACTGTCCGGGAGCAATTATTACCACACGCTTAACGTAAGGTGACACTTCATCATAGAAGAAACAGCTATTACCTGTTGCCTCAAAAGCTACTTCATCTGTTTCTCGAAGATCTTTAATAAAATTATCTAAATCCTGTAAGCGAAATGTTTTAATATACTCTGGTTTTTCCTGTTCTAAATAACAAACAGTAAAACTATTAGTGTGTAAATCAACACCTATATAACGCATAAATTTTTCCTCTTATTGAATACTACAACATATCAGAGTAGAATATTACCGGTTGGTCCATTCTCCTATACGCGGTCACTAAATTTTATAGGCCGCACGATGGTTTTCGGTGGCAGGGGCGATTAATCTCCTTCACGAGGTCTTTTTCCTATATACTGCAAAAAGCAGAAAGGGCCTCAAAAAATGTTCAATCTGCCACCTATCCACTCTGAGAAGTTATTATCTTCTCATGCTTCCAACCGAGCAATAACTATTCATACCACCTCCTCCTATGTTTGTTATAAAAAAACTGCGTAAGTTTTTCTAAAATTTCGATGTTAAGTTAAAGTAAATCTTCTAACGTAATCACTTTGTCGATTATGTCTTTCAAGTACTGGTTTTCTTTTGCTCCGTTTGCAGCAATAAGCACCCAGAATATTTGCTTTCTTGATCTAGCTTTTTCTTTATAAATTGCCTCTTTTTTTCTTAATTGTTCTTTATATTCTTTTGTTATTATATAAGGTTTGTCACTGTACTTTATTTCACATAGAGTTGTACATTCATCTTCTCGCTCAAACACTAAGTCAATTTGAGCACCTCTTTCTTTACTGTTTTTCTCTGGGTGATATTGCCAATCTCCACATATACTCCATATATGCCCTATATTTAATTTTTTTCTAATTGTATTCGCATGTTTTAAACACACTGTTTCAAATGCTTGTCCTACCCATGTTTGCCACGCTGGTTTTTTTATTGCTAACTCCCAATAATGAATATCACTTGTTATTGCCTTCTTCATTACTTCTCTGAATGGTTCAATCCACTCTAGATAAAATAACACATATTCGTCCATTACCCTGTAATATACTCCTTTTGTTGCTTTATTCAATGGTGTGAAACTTCCTATGAATCCTGCTTCTTCTAAACTCTTTAGTTTAGTAGTTAAGTACCCTCCTTCAGTGATTTTTATTGCTTTTATCAGTTCTTTTCTGCTGATTCCTTTTGGCTTTTTTGCAATCGTGCGAATAATATTTACATATGTCTCTGGTTCTTCATATAAAGAGTGAAACAACATATCAAATTCATCAAATAATAAGCCATCCTTCTGAAAGCAGATCTCATTAATATTTTGTGCTGCTGACAGTCCTTTACTTACTTCTTTTAGGTAATGTGGTATTCCTCCCATTGCCATATAGATCTGTAACATCTGCTGATTGTTTAGATTAACTCCTAAATATCTTAAATACTTTTTAGTTTCACATAGGTTAAAAGGCTGCAATCGTATTCTTGCAGTAATACGATTATGTAATCCACCTTTATTATATATTAAATTTTCTAACATCCAAGAAGCTGCTGAACCACACACAACCAATTTTAGCTTTTTTCGGTATGTCCAATACACATTCCAAAAGTGTTCCAGTGCTACTAAGAATCCTGATTTTCGTGCAGCTAGCCATGGTAACTCATCAAAAAATATCACAACTTGTTTATCCCTATACATATCAATCGAAAGAGTTAATTGATGTAACGCATCCATCCAGTTTTTAGGCGTAGTCATTCTTACGCCATTGTAAAAAGCTTTAGATAATGATTCTGCAAAGATCTCAAGCTGCGCCTTTAAGTTACCTTTGTTAAGGCCTGTCTGCTCAAATAAGATTACATCACGTTTGCTAAAAAATTGTTTTATTAAATATGTTTTTCCCACACGACGTCGACCATACACTGCTATAAATTCAGCAAATTGTGAGCGAAGCCTACTTTCTAAAATAGCTATTTCTTTTTCTCTACCAATTATTGGCTCGTTCATACAATTTGTCGCGACGTATGCTAGCATTATATTCTGCAGTTATAAGATAATCAATTTTATTTTACCGCGGCTTATGTTAGCGTGATATACCGCGGTAAAGAGTCTCAAATTCCTGCTCGATTTTTCGCTACCTGTATCATCAAGTCTTTTGCTGAATTCTGTGGTATTGTGCTCAGTATCTCTGTCTTCTTCGTTCTCTCCGCCAGTATTGACATTAATATCTCTTGGGCTTGCTTTGCATTTACATCCTGTTCGATAAATTCCCCTATCTTCTCTGGCATCTTTGATAAATTACACAAACGTATTAATTCAAGAACTTCAGTACGATACTTGATTTTATTAGTTAAATTATCAGTTTCTAGGTCAGTTGTAGTTTGTTCATTCATAGTAATACTCCTATTTTTATTAATAGATTTAAACTCCGAAAGAATTGTCATTCCGTCTGCAAGACCAATATCCACAGCGTTCTTGCCAAAATATAGCCCTGCTTCAGTATTTTTTATTGCCTCTACAGAAAGGCTTCTATTCCGTGCTATTAGCTCAACCAGCATTCCATACAAACGATTCACTTCGCTTTTCAGGTTTTCTAAACTTTCTGATGTTATTGGCTCATGCGGATTTAAATCGTTTTTTCGACTTCCTGCAAAAACAGTTGTATATTTTATCCCTTGCTTTTCATCAAATCCACTTTGATCTATATGACTTGCTATTACTCCTATACTTCCAACTCCTGATGTTCTGCTTACATACACCTTTTCAGCACTTGATGCAATTGCATACGCTGCAGAATACGCATCATCATTTGCTATTGCTACGATCTTTTTCTTTTCCGACTTTCTTGCCTCATAAATAAAATCAGCCAGGTCAAAAATACCGCTTACTTCTCCTCCTGGACTGTCTATATCCAAAAGAATTGTTTCGACTTTTTCATCCACTAAAGCTTTCTCTATCTCCTCACGTATCTTCTCATATGATGTCATCCCCAACACATCATCAAAAGCTTCTGAATTCTTCGTCAAGATTCCATGTATTGGTATTACTTTTATTCTACTTTCACTATTTCTTACTGCATGTTTTATGTTTTTAAACGTGGGATGCTTTCCGGCATGTAATGATAATAGTTCAAAACTCCTTGGTTCTACCATTACAGCTTTATTTAACCAAATTGCTTGTTGTTTCATATTACCTCAGCGTTAGAATTTATGTCGGTATCAAAGCTTAAACCTAGGTCATTAGCACGTCTTTGGTCCTCAGCTATTTCTTGGTCGATTTCTTCTACATCGTAACCCATCTCTGACACTACTTCTGACCTACTTTTGAAGCCATTTCTTACTGCCATTTGTTGTGCTTGCTGATCTTTGAGTGGATCCACCCAATCAAATCCCTGTGGTATCCATTTTACTTCTTCTTTCGCTGCTTTTACTACTTTTTCATCTATACTCAATTCTCCAGAAAGTACTGCTAACTCTAGCCATCTATTCCAAATAGGTCTACAAAACTGGAACACTATCACGTTATGCTGTAACATTGCGCACCTTCTGCGAAACTCTATCAGCCCTGCTCTAATGGATGAATAATTAACACCTGTTAAATCTCCTGTTAGCTGCTCGTATGTTATTCCTGTGCCTATTGCTATTGCCCTTAGCTGCTGTCTCATGAATGCTTCATAACTTCCTCCTACATCTGACGGCTCTGAAAATTTTATATCTTCTCCTGGGTCTAAAAGCTGCATTGTTCCAGGTTCCAGTCCAGATAGTGCTACTCCTTGCTCATTACTTTCACCTTCTCCTAAAATATTTGCCTCAGGATCGAGTCTTGTAATAAACCCTGCAAACATCGCTGCTGTCTTTTTTCTCACTAATTCTGCATCATCGTATTGATCAAGCTCATAAAGCTTTAGTAGTATACTCGAAAGCCATGGTTCTCCTCTAATTTGTCCAGGTCTTAGTGGTTTATAGATATGTAAAACATCGTTTGCTGGTACTCTCACTGACTCTCCAAATGAGCCTTCGCCTGGATGTTCTCTAAATAAGTAATATGCCTCTCTTTGCCCAAGTTTGTTAAACTCAATCCCGTTTCTTATTACATTACCATTTGCTAAAGTTTGATTTGTTTTATTATCTAAATGTTCAGACTCAAGTACTTGCAGTTGTAATGGTACAGAAAATCTATCTTCCAGCTTTCTCGTTCTTAAACGTACAAAACATTCTCCTCCCTCTATCATACTTCTGCATACTAGAGCCTGCAGACCATAAAAATCACTTACTCCACTACTGTCTGCTTCATCTGTCCATCTTAGCCATAATTCTTGCACTTTCTTTCGAAATTCCGCATCTCTTGCTTTTGATTGCGGTTTTATTCCTGTTCCAATAGAGTTACTTACTATTGTATCAATGATATTTGCTGCATATGGATTTTTCCTTACCATATCTCGAGAGCGACTACGCAAATGCTCCAGGCTTTGAGAGAGTAAATTATTTATGCTTCCTGTTTCTCCTTGCCAATACATCACCCTTCTTCCTGAGCCAGATGCATCCCAGGCTGAACTTTTGATTTTTGGCTTGCTAAATAGTTGTTTGAAATTTTTCAGCATCATACTAACCAAAATTCTCTTAATTCTTTCAAAGTTCCGTTAAATTTATTTCTGTCACATTTTCCGATTCCACTTACTTCATGTGGCTCTGGGCCTTCATTACCATCTGTATATTGCCATAAAATCCAATCATTCCAGCCTTTTGGTAAAACTGGTTTTTCTCCCCATCTTGCTATCCATAACGGACATTTTGTCAAGATAGGTGTAGAAATTCTTTCCAAAAAACACTTACTTCCATAAATAAGTGGATATCGACCTGTAACTTTTAAAATCTCTTCTACAAAGTCTTCTACTTCCTTTGATGACATATTTTGACCATTTTGATTTTCTTCAAGGTCAAGAATAAGAATGGTATCTTTAGTTTCACCAACTACTTCTAAAAAATGATCAGCTTGGTCCTTTCCTTTCTTTTCTCCTACACCAAAGTGAAATGATCCCCATAACAACCCTTCAACTTCAGCAGCTTTTCTTCTTTCAACATATTTTGGATCTATGTACTTTACACCTTGAGTTGCTTTATGAATAACAGCAATAATTCCATCTTCTTTAGCTAACTTAAAGTCTACATTTTTCTCCCAATGTGAAAGGTCTATAATTACATTCAAATACTCTTTCATATTTACATAACCCCCTTACTAGTAGCAAAAATAATTCTTCTTTTTGGTTTTTGACCTGCAATCTTGAACTCAGCTTTTATTCTTTGCCTTAAATTCAAAAGATCTTTTATTTGTACTTCTGCGTATCTCACAACATGATCACCATAAGCAATCGAGACAACTCTTTCTCCGCTTTGCAGTTTTTGAATTGCTTTCTCAACTTGAGTTAAATATTCTTCACTGTACATTTTGACTACTAAGCCATTTACTCTGTCTTAATTTTTTGGGCTTTTTGCTTTCCATTTTTCCACTTAAACTATTCCATTTACTCTCTGGCCAACGATCGATTCCAAGCACAATAGATGCTGCTCTCGCATAAATCCGGCAATCTAGTACTTCATTTCTTTCTCTTACCTTTTGCCACTCTTGTTTGGTATATCCCTTTACTACCTTGCTGACTAATTGCTCTGCCGTTAGCTGTTTAAAATATTCAGGTGCATATTCGGGAAAATGACAATATCCTGGCGGTGTTTCTTCATCATCTTTTAAAATATTAAGTAATTGAAAAAGCTCTGACTTTAATATCGATACTCCTACTGGCCACAGCTTTATTCCTCTTTTCAGCTTTTGCCCGCCAACTGTTATATCTACTCTACTTGGGCTACTAAGTGGTACTAGTGCTTTATTTACACCTTTGACTGCCATTACTCTTCCAGAGCCTTGATGACTTCTCACCCAATTGTATACTTCTTGTGTCGCATATCCTGCATCTACTGCCATCATGCTTATCATATATTCAAGCCCATTTTCACCAATAAAATGATAATTGAGGAGCTCCGAAAGCTTTCCCCATACTTCTCCTCTTCCTGTATCTCCTTCAAATACTCGGTAGTCTATTGACCAATTCTCACGGCTTTTTCCCCATGCTACAACTTCTACTTCTAAACGGTCTTTTTGTACATCTACTCCTGCTGTGAGCACTACTTCGCCTTTTGGTACTGTGCCTACGGGAAAAAATTCTCTTCTGTTAAATAATTGCTTCCAGTCTGGTACTTCTCCTTTATCTACCCAAGTTTCTCCTAAAGTGGTATTTATCCAAACTTTCAGTAATTGTTCACTTTCTTTGGCATGAAGAAAATCCTCTACTGCTTGTTGCCAACTATACCAGCCTACTGGGCTATAAAGACTTGAAAGATGAAATCCTTTCTTCTCACCTTTTATTCGATTAGTAGCTCTCCATTCTCCACGTTCAAGCATCTCTGTCTTCTGATGATTTTCTATTTTTCCGCTACATTCAGTGCAGACATAATGTGCTGTTCTTGAGTCGTTATTCTCCCATTTTATTTGTGCCCATTTTAGAACTTGATAGTAATTACAATGCGGACATGGTACAAAAAAATATCTCTTATCTGTTGCTTCAAATTCTTTCTCAATTCTGCTTATTCCATGAATCGTTGGCGTTGACACTAAAAAAATCTTTCGCCGTGCAAATGTATTAGTTCGAGCAATACTGAGCAGTACTGGATCTCCTTCTCCTCCTGAATCTCCTGGATATGCATCTATCTCATCAAGAAAGAGATACTTTACTGGCATAGAACGAAGTCCTACACTGCTATTTGCTCCAGTTATTACTACTATTCCACCTGGAAATTCCTTACTTTGTACAGTATTCCCTGAATCTCTTGATCTTGGGTCTTTTACTTTACTTTTTAAACATGGTGTACTTTCAATCAGTGGCGCAAATCTTCCTTTTGACCAACGTTTTCCCATTTCAACTGTTGGCTGTACTACTAGCATTGGACCTGGTGTTTGATCGATGATATAGCCTATCCAATTATTTCCTGCTTCTGTTCCTCCAATCTGCGCTCCTTTCATGAATACTACTTTTTCTGCTGGTGAGGACGGAGAAAGTGAATCCATGATTTCTTTTAAATAAGGAGTTCTTTCCGTTCTCCATTTGCCTGGTTCTGATGCTGCAGTTGGTGCTAAAACTCGATACTCATTCGCCCACTCTGATACTTTAAGTTGCGGATCTGGTTTTAAACCTTCAGAAAAAGCTCTAGCATATATCATTGTCTGCATCTACTCATAATTGGTTCTAATTCAATATCATTAACAGTAGAACTACACTCCTCCAATTCCATAAACATCTTTTTCTGAAATTCGTTTTCTATATATCTTTTGCTCATCTCACTTATCATTATTGCTATAACAAGCGCAAATATTCCTGTTATTGTTGCAAAAATGATAGCGTTTCCTATTGTTGTTATTAATCCTATATATACTGCTACTGCTATTGCGCTGGCTGTAATATAGATGCAGATAATATTGTTATGTTTTCTCATCCTTTTATCTGCTATTTCTCTCTGTGCTATATATTTATTATGAAGGGTTGGAAAATTAACAACGGTGTCTCTGCAGAGTAACGCTCCATTTTTTTCAGTAAATAAAACTTTAAGTAACTCTAAATTATTTGACTTGATTGCTAAGTGCAAAACAGGTGTATAGTTTGCTCCTTTTTTCAGTAGTAATTTTACTACATGTAAATGTCCTTTTTCTGCAGCAAGGTAAATCGGTGATAGACCTTTATTATTTACAATATCAATATCGATTTCTTCTTTTAAAATCGCATCTACAAGCTCAATTTCTCCTTTCTGTCCAGCTAAATGTAGTAGACTATTCTTTTCAGAACCGTATTTATTACTCATCAAAGCCTTCTTTATCTCAGGTTTAGCGTAATCGAATGGTGTCTTGCCGCTATCGTCTTTTACCAGAGGGTCTATATCTTCTCGCGTCAGTAAAACTTCTATTGTTTTAAGTCTTTCAGCGTAATGTAGTGGCGTTTTATTTTCGTAGTCTTGTAGATTCACTTGAGCATTAGGCTCCTTTATTAAGCATTTGAGGATATCAAGACATAAGTCTCTTTCATCATAATTAGTATTACTTACAGCTATATGAACAGGTGACAATTTCATTGAGTTTTGTCCCATACGTGCACTATTTACATCTGCTCCAAGCTTGAGCAGTAACTTTACTATCTCTAACTTTTTGTTATTAACTGCATAGTGCATTGGTGTCTGATTTCGTGCATCAAAGACATCTATTTCAGCGTTTCCTTCTCTTATCAAAATCTTTACAACTTCTGCATGTCCTATGCCTGCCGCTAGATGTAATGGAGTATGATGCAAAGCATTTCGCGCATTAACGTCAATACCTTTTCTGATCAAATATCTAACTGCATTAACTTCACCTATCATTGCAGCCAAATGAAGTAAGCTATCTTGTTCTGACCCGTATTTGTTATTAATTAGTGCTTGTAATATTTCTGCTTTTTTCCCTTCTTTAGCATAGTCAAGAGATGTTTTACCATCATTATCTTCTACGAAAGGATTAATATTCTTTTTTGTGAGTAGCAGATCTACCATGCTTAATTCGTCAAATTCTATAGCGCAATGTAGTGGGGTTTTTCCGTTTAATCCTCTAACATTTACATCTACTCCTGGTTGATTGATGAGACACTTTATTAATTCCAAACTTAAGTTAGCAGACATTATTTAAAATTTAATATTAGATAACTCTTCAAGTGAGTTTGTAATTTCCTCAGTCAATGTTCCATGAATCTTTTCAGTGTCACTCAGTGATGCAAGCAGTGCTGAAACTCTATTTGGAATATTAAGCAAATTATTACGGACAACTCTTGCTACATTAAATGCATCGCGCTTTACTTCCTCTACTGCTACAAGTTCTCCTATCTCAGCCTTAGCTTTTGCCTCAAGCAGTTTACCTCGTTCCATTTCATTTTTTATTCGCGTTTTTAGCAACATCGTGGAAAGATTACTTGTGCTTTCGTTCTCTGAATTGTTTTTCCTCCTCATCGGCTGACTTGGATCTCGTATTGCTGCCACTGCTTCATTTGCTTGTTCTCTATTGATCAAACCATCCTCCAACTCAACTATTCCTTTCTTTACTAAATAACAGACATATTGCTTTGATACTCCTAGTTCTTTTGCCCATTCCATCTGCGTGATTTTTTCCACTCTTTTCGCTCCTTTTTACGAGTTTTCTTCTTGAGTCTCTGAAAAGGTTTTACCAGTATCGGCTAAAATGGCATCTCTTCTCGTGTATAATTGCCAACGTTTTATGGTTACATCTACAAACTTTGAATCTAGCTCTATTGTCCTACAAATTCTTCCCGTTCTCTCACATGCAATCAGTGTGCTGCCAGAACCGCTAAATGGATCAAGTACTATATCTCCTGGTCTGCTGCTGTTTACTATTGCTTTCTCCATTAGCTCTACTGGCTTCATCGTTGGGTGCAGTGAGTTGTGTGTTGGCTTATCATAAAACCACAGATCACTTTGATTTCTACCACCATGCCACTCACGTTTATTACCACTTTTCCATCCATAGAGCATTGCTTCGTATTGTCTTTGATAATCTGATCTTCCTAGCGTAAAATGATTCTTTGCCCAAATGATAAATGTCGACCATTTTCCTCCTGCTTCTTCAAAGACTTTTTGCAATGTTGAAAACTCTGATGATGATATGCAGATGTAAATTGCACCTTTCGTATATGCTAAAATATGGGAACAGATGTCGTAGAGAAAAAGTTCGTACTTTTCACCTTGATTATCGTTTAATATTTTTTTATCTTCTCTCTCTTGGCTACTACCATAGTCAACGTTATATGGAGGATCACAAACAGTAATGTCTGCCATTTTATCATCTAACAGCGCTTTATATGATTCAACTACAGAGCTATCACCACAATAGATTCTATGATCACCTAAAATCCATAAATCCCCTGGTTTTGTTACTTTTTTGTCATCAATAGCTAAGTCAGAAAAATCTTCTTCTTCACTATCTAAATCATCAAGGAAATGTTGAACTTTTTCCAATTCAAATCCAGTCATTTTAAGGTCAAACTGTAAATCTTCTAGCTCTTGAATTTCCACTTTTAAAAGTTCATCATCCCACTTTGCCCAGTTAGCTGATTGATTGGCAAGTAGTCGAAAAGCTTTGGTTTGTGCGTCATTTAAATTATCACTTAAAACAACTGGAATACTCTCCATACCAAGTTTTCTTGCTGCTTTAAGTCTTAAATGACCATCAACCACAGTACCATCGCTTTTTGCAACTATTGGAATACGAAAGCCAAATTCTCGAATAGAAGCACACATTCTGTTTACTACGTCATCATTTTTACGAGGATTACGCTCATATTCGACGAGGTTTCTAGTAGGATAATAGTGGATTGCTAAATTCATATAATTACTATACTCATTAAAAAGTTAATATTCAAAATATCTCTGACGCTAAAGAAGGCCTGGGGTCAACCCTACCAAATCCGCCATTATGGCTGAAAGGACCCACTTTTTATGGATTTTTTTTCTTATTAATATCTTTACTGAAATTCATAACATAGAACATTAATGCCAAAGCATCGGCCTCATTATCATCTCTAGGTAAAAAACCTTTTCTCTTTACAGCTTCAATAACTTCACTCTTACTTGCATTACCTTTGCCTGCTATAAAGCATTTTATAGTTTTAACATTAACACCTTTGTACGGCACATGATGTTCTTCACACCAAGCAGAGAGAACAGCCAGAAAACCACCGTAGCAATGCGCTGCATCAGTTCCTAGATGTCTTCTCACCTCCTCAAAATACACTGCAGTGAACTCATGTTTCAAAGAATTAAGCCAATTGCGAAAACTTAAAAAACACATTCCACCTCCACTGAAACGGCTACCATGAAAACTTTTGCTTCCACTTTCAATTATTCCATCTGTTAGAATTGCCCAGCCCGTTTGCTTGCCGAGGTCCAGTGTTAGGATTGACATTTATATTCAGAATTTGTTTCGCTAGAGTACGTGAAGCCTATATAATATATATTCAGGATTTGAAAAATTTTTGTCCAAAAAATCTTCTTCTTAAGCAAACTTTTTAGAAAAAACTTGGTTAAAAATCAGTAAACAGCCCTTGCATAATTATTGGTCAAGACTTTTAGATTTCTATCTTAACTATTTAAATAGTCTATTATGCTATTATGGTGTGGTTAGTTTCTTATGAACATTTATCCAAATCGTAAATTTTGGGAAGATGATTTAGAAGTCCCTGTCAACCATTTGCTTGATCGTTTTCACAATACAAAAATACGTCAGTCTTGGATAGATTCACTTTCTGGTAAGCAATTAAATATTATTTTTCAAAACTCCTTTAAAGATAAATTAAATGCTCAACTCTTTGATGATGAAAGTTACGATAATACATCTGTACAATACAAACGTAAAGTGATTGCTAATTATTCCGATTCTCTCGTTACTTACTACTTGATTACCTGTTTTGACCGTGCAAAACTAGAAGTTACTGTCAGTGAAATTGCAAGATCTGCATTAACTACAGAAC
Organism: Wolbachia pipientis; assembly: GCA_023052945.1. Classification (NCBI taxonomy): domain Bacteria; kingdom Pseudomonadati; phylum Pseudomonadota; class Alphaproteobacteria; order Rickettsiales; family Anaplasmataceae; genus Wolbachia; species Wolbachia pipientis. Next base: position 819,438 of record CP095495.1, on the reverse strand, counting down.
TCATGAAATCCTACCTTGTAAAAAATAATAATAAATATGATAAGAAGTCTTTGTTGTTTTTACTGTTTCATGCAGATTACAATCTTTTAAAGTCTGTCTATCACTTTGAAAAAATACAAAGAAAGAGCTTCATGTCTTTTGCCTTACAAAAAATACCAAGACGACCAAGTACTCCATTTAAGGACTTTATCTCAGAGGAAATCATACAACAAATACTGAAAGAAGATAACATTAAGAGAAATGACAGTTTCGAGAATCAACTACAAGGTTTCTTCTATCATCAGAATCGTTTATATGTGTTAATACGCAAAGCTAGTGATATGGATTTGTTGTTAAATTCAAACAAAGTCATTCATGGCCATAAGGCAGAGTGGATGATTTTGGATTTTCTACTAAATGGCACTCAGGTAGATCTTGGTGCTAGAAATATTGATCAAGCTATAGAAATAGCAAATAGCATTGCAAGTTGTTACTTTGGTTGCGAATGTATTTTTGTAGATGTGCAGGATAAAAATTTCGCGGAACAGGTACATAAATTTATAGAAACTTGTATTAATGAATCTGATTCAAATATTCGTGTTTTTGAGTTAAAGTTTCAGTCAAATCGTTTCAATTACAGCTATATTAATATCACTTTGACTGTTGCTCCATATGATCCTATTGCACCGGAATTGCATGTTTTAAAGCCATTTGTAGGAGACATAGCGCCATTTATAGAGTCGATTAAAGTAATATTTCAAGGCAAAAAGATAGGATTATTTTTCAAGCGAAGTAATGAGTACATAGCAATTTACTACTCTGAACATCCTCTGAATAAAAGGGAAAGAGAGGATTTTAAAGCATACATAAAACAATTTTATGGTCTTACAATCTTGCCAAGAGCAAATCTCTGATCTTCTTAATTCTGGTAGCTCTTGGGTTAATCCAAATCAAAACTACATTAAAGCAGCAAAGTATTTGTCAGATCTTGAATTAATTAAGATGCAAGAGAGGGCCTATATTATCTGTTCTCATAGACAAGATAAATTAGATTGGCCAAATATAGTTGATCCATACTGTAACAATGAGATTTTCATTGATGAGGATTTTGATGAAGTATGTGATAATATAATTTGTGAAAATTGCAACCGTGATATTTTACCTAATACCTACAAGAAGCAAAGATTTCATCGCTTATCTGTATATTTAAACCCAGAGAAAATCATGCATTGGTTTGAAGGTCAGCTAAGTAATACGCATTTCATGTGGCAAAAGGTGGAAAGAGGAGTTTATCATGTTGGTGGCCAAGGTGAATTTGTAAATCTCATTGTTCTTGATTTTTGCACCAATCCAACATTCTTAACCATAGATAGGCTAAGAGTCAATCCAACCGTATTAGTAATACTGAGAAAAAACATACCAGACATACCTCTTGATTTGCCTATAGTAGAAATGGTTGACCTTTTCTGTCAGCGTAGGACTTTAATTGAAATATTTCAAGAAGCAGTACAAAGAGGAGTACCAGAGTTAATACCAAATACTTCAATGCAAATTTTACATACTTCACTTGAGCAAATTGAACCTGCTAAAGAGAAAGAATTACTAGAATTACAATTGGTAGAAGGTTCTCTTTACGTAAACAATATAGAGATTCTGAATAAGAAAGCTGTAGCATGTATGAAAATTTTCGCATATTATTTGAACAATTTTTGCATGATTGTAAAAAGGAATTACCTCCTGAAAAACACACATTGCTTAGCATAACTCAAATAGAAAAACATCTAAATCTTGATCAAGAAGCAGATCCAGAACATCACATCAGAAAACCATTAAACACAATTCAAAGGACAATAAAAACCACCTTAGCTAAAAAGTTAGGACTCAACATCGAACGTAATGATGTGATTCAAACAGTTGGTTGGCCTGGATCATCGCGTAGAGATTATGGTTACCGTATTAACCCTTTTACTGTGGTAGTTCGTTAACTGTGTTGACGAGAAGTAAAAGTAGTATATTTTACCCTAAAGTCACATCTAGCTTTAAAATACAGTTTTTGTCTTATCTAAAAAAATACAAATTCTCAATTACGTAAAAGCCTAAATTTCTTTTGCTTTCTTCAATCTTTTTGTTTGCCAACTTTTGTGTTTGAAGTACATCTACACTCAATGCCGTTACCTAAGGAGAGAAAGTCACCCTTCTCTCCTCGGCTTCAAAACCGGACTTAACAGTTTCCCGTTATCCGGCTTCTCTCTAATTTGGTGTCTGTCATACATACTTATCCATGTATTAACATTTCAAAGCTTGGTAAATTTACTTTAGTGGCTTAAACACAGTATTCTTTACCAAAGAAGTTGTGTTCATTCATACCTAACACTTAATGTTGGCTCATAACATATTAACCACTACTCACAACTTTACCTTCCAAATTACAGTGTCCACGTCAGCATATCCTAAACATTACTTTAGGCCTTGGCTTCTTAGACAATCCCTTATTATAGATGCATACGGGTGGCTCCCTGCTTAACGAAATAAGAACATCTATAATGTTACTCTGTTCCATGAAACCGTTTCTCGATTAGACTTAGGTCCTTACTGTTTGCCGGAAGATCGGAAACATCTTGATCAGAATATAGGAGCCTGATCATCCATTTCTTCGCACCTTTTGGTCTATGCGTGTCAACTTTATTTCGCATATTATATTTTACGACAATTCAAACATAAGTTTCTCTCGTAACCATATCTAACTCTTCTCAGGAGGATTTATCATAAAGTTTGATATTACTCCTTTTTAATCCATGCTTGCATCCTAGAAAGTTGCCATCTTTCTAAAATGTGGATTACGATTTTAACCTGATGTTAAGGCAAATGGAATTTAACCACTACGGTTTCATGACATCAGATCGCACCCTATACTAATATATACCGGATTTCTCACTACTTTTTCCGGAATTTTCTAAAAAAAAGTTAAAATAATTTCAAAACTGTTTATCAGATAAAGCTCTATTTTTAATGTTTCACAGTTGCTTGTCTCTTTCACAAATAACCTTATATCTCTGCTTTTTATCTACCAATAATATAGTGGAAATTTTGTCTCCATTGTACGTGATAAAATTAGAGACGTAAATAAATAAATTTCGATCTTTGTCTCCATTTTGAACTATTAAGCGGGTTACGAGCTCTGTAGCTTCTGTTTCTTCTTCTATGGCAGTAACTTTTTTCTTTTAGCTTCACCTACAATTTGCTGATTTCATTACTGAGAGTTTTGCAATTAATTGCTCAGAGGTTTGCGATAAAAGTTGTTGTATTCCCATAATAGTCTCCATAACCCCTTATACTCATCATAAGTTGTTCAATCTTTTTTGAAAAATTTTCTTTGCAAAGTGTAAAAAATGTGTTAAACTTACTAGTAAGTTTATTCTGCAATAGTAAGATTACTAAAGATGCCTTTTATTTGCGTTTTAAAGGGCATTATAAGCGTTCTTTAGTGTGGCTAGTAAAGTTATACCCTAAAGTTACAGATAGCTTTAAAATGCAGCTTTTGCCTCATCTAAAAAAAATTAAGAATATAAAGCTGTTTATTTTGCTTTCTTCAATCTTTTCTACCTCAAGTCTTCATCGCGCTTGCATAAAAGCCTTATTAAAGCAACTAGACCCAGCTCACTTGGAAGTTATTGAGTATTCCGGAAAATCCGGAGATCTGAATTCTTAGTTCAGCTATTAAACTCAGTAGACCAGCGTTATGCGTTTGTTAAAAAAAAGATGAGGGTCAGAGCCTCTGTTAAACTTATGGTAGAAGTAAAGCTATTGCAAAAATAATGTTTCAAAAAGTCTACTAACCATTTGTTCTTTAGGTTCGAAAAATTTTCTTTGCAATCAACAAAAAGCATGATAGACTAATTGTAGGGTTTCTTCTAATAAATAAAAGTTTGGGGTATTAAGAATGCCTCGTAATCGAGTTTTAAGCTACCCTACATGAGTAACTTAGGTCTTGGTGGTATAATTGTACCCTGAAGTCACAGGATCGTCTTAAAACGCAATTATGGATTATTTGTTTTTCACTGCCTTTACTTTATATTTTTATTATAGGTTGCAACTCCATAGAAAAAGCAAAATTATGAAAGGACATCAAAAAACGTCAAGTTCTTCTCTTAACTGATATATACTATGTACTATAGCATAGTATATATTTATATATATATAGATTTTTGCCATCTTGCCAACTTCCCTAAACCCGCTATAGAAGAGGACTTTACCCATGCTATCTAGTTGGCAACTTTTTGCCATCTTGCCATCTTACTATTTCTTTAAGCTGTTGATTTTCTTGTGTTTTTATCAATTTAAGTTGGCAAGATGGCGAATTCTTAAGTCTGCCAACTTACCATCTTGCCAACTTACTATACTATTTTGCCATCTTGTTTTGTAGAATTATGCATCACCCAAACGTCTGGATTTTCAACTGGTAAGGTTACTCCGTTATTTGGTGAAAGATAATAATCTGGCTTTACCAGCACATGTTGATTTTCAGAAATTTTTAACTCCATGTCTTTAACACATAAATAGCCGTACTTTGATTTAGTCCTTGATACTTTATATCCAAGAGCTTCCTTAAAGAACTTTATATGGCCAAGAGCTGCAAGATGGCTAATCCTTTCACGAATGCTACGTTCACTTCCAAGGCCTAGTTTTCCCTCAAAATACTTAGCAAAGTGTGCCGCGGTGTAAGTTTCACCTTTATATGCTTCATTAGCAATTAACTCCAAAATAATGTCATGTCTTCTTGAGCGTTCCAAATCAAGTTTTCGATTATAATTATCTCTTACTACTCTTCCAGAATCAAAGGTTACATCATGTTGCATAAATGACCCGTTGTGCCAATACAATGAAATTTTATCTTGTTCAGATGCAGAATAATTAGATTTCATTCGGCAAAGAACACGATCATTAGGGCAAGTACCAGCCTTTTCTGGTTTTGACAAATACCATCTAGATCGAACAGAATTATTCCACGCTGTTGAACCTCCTGTACCTGTTTTACGTACTATCCCTGAATCAGAAGGATGGGCACACAACAACACAGCTCCTTTTATTGCTTCTGCTATGCGACCACAACAGTTTTGAATAAATTGTCTTACATGGGAACGATTATTTTCATTACCTCCAAATAGATCTGCTGCTGTATCCAAAATCACTAGCTTTGGCTGAAACAATTCAATATCTTCAAGTAACTCTTGAAAGTAATGGGTCAATTGACCTATATCTTTGTTGTTAAAAACCATAAGTATATTATTTTTCCACACTCGAGACGACAAGCAAACATTGTCATGAAAATCAGAAGATTCCATATCCAATTGATAAAGTTTATGTATTGCACATTGCCTGCGCCAAAGTTCTTCTTCCTCATCTTCACAAAACACACCATATGTTCTCATCTGCTGAATATCTATACCAAGCCAAGATTTACCAATACCAGCAGCAGTCATTAATTGTTGAGCAAGAAGAGATTTTCCAACTCCACCGTCGCCGTAGAGAGCTGTAACACTTCCCACAGGAAGCCAATCTTTAATAATCCATTTTCTCTCTGGAGCGGTGTTGGTCCAAGCTGTAGTATCAATTGTTTTTGACTTTCTAGGGCTTTTGTTGTTAAGAATAAATTCTTCAACGTTCGTTCCTTCTAATACACAATCAGCAGCATCCCACCCTTTCGGTTTACCTTGTGGAATCTTAAGAACAACAAGTGATGCAATTCCAACGTCAAAAAGCTTTTTTTCAGCATTTTTTGCGTATTTATTACCTGCTTCATCATTATCTGGCCAAATAATAATATTTTTACCTTTAAGGGGTGACCAATCAGTCTTTTTGACATCTGCATTTGCTCCAGACATCGCTGTTGTTGCAGTTATTCCTTTCTCTATCAGCGCTTCTGCACATTTTTCTCCCTCAACAAAAATAACTTTATCGGACTTCAAAATACCTGGAATATTGTACAAAGGTCTGATTTCTGGTGCAGTAAAAGTAGATTTTTTCACATCAAAAGGACGATATTCTTTTCCTTCGGGAAGATCATAACGGTAAACTATAACAATAACTTGGTTGTTTTCATCGTAATAATTCCAGCTACAAGTCATGTATTGTTCTAGATCTTTGATACTTCTTCTCTCTCTAGTATGTTTCTTTCCAAGCCATTCACCTATAGAAGCCATTACTTCAGAAAACTCTGTTCTGGCATTTTTTCTATGCACGGCTGCCCAAAGGTCGATAATGTCACCACCGTCCCCGGTTGCGAAATCATTCCATAAGCCGGCTTTACTGCCACTTAGTTCTACTCTTAAACTTTTTCCTCTATTACCCCAGATATCACCTACTCGAAACTCATTTCTGCAAAAAGTGCCATTAGGTAGTAGGTACGAAAGACAAGATCTGATATTTAGTAAAAGTTGATCTTTTAACTGCTCTTTCTCCTCTAATGGCTTATAATGTCCATTCTTTAGTGGAGTTGCGGTATTAAAATCACAATAGACATCCATAAAATCCTCTAAATATATTTTAAATTTAATTAATTGAAACTAAGCAGTAGCTATAGTCTTCCAACACCCATCAGTCCTGCTAATGAATTTTGCTGGTATTGGTTTTCCGTTCCTAAGCTCGTATGCTACTTGTAGGATTTCTTTGTATCTATTAGGTTGAAATATCACTATGCCAGATGTATAAAAACCTCTCAGCGCATTAGCTCCAACTAAAGCTTGAAATGGATTCTTTTTTAACGTGGTTGTTGACACTTTTTTGGTGTAATGTGTAACTATTACTCCAGCCGTAGGGTTAGTTATAGAGCGTAGTTCATCAATACCATTTTGCAGAAAAGAGATCATACTCCTATAATCAAAAAGAGAGTCTATCACTATAAGATCAACTGTTTTTACATCGAGATTTTCCGACATAATTTCTTTTATTTTTTCCACATTCAAAGTTAACTGTACTTTTTTAGTAATAACTAAGTTTTCTGTTCCTTCATCAAGGGTTTTCTTGCTGATTCTTAGCTTCTGTAAGCGCTCTCTTATGTAATCATATTCCATTTCATCCTGTAGATAGAATATCTTAAGTGGCTTTGCAGGCTTCATACCAAGAAATGATACTCCAGCAGCTAAATGTACCAACATGGAAAGTAGAAAATTACTCTTTCCTATTTTAGGAGTTCCACCTATCACCAAAAGACCGCCTGGAGTTAAAATTCTTGGGCCTATTATATCTTTTGGCATTGGTGATTTATCATTTAAGTAATGCCTTGCTGAAAACGATGTAATTTTATGTTCTGTTGTGTTTTCTTTAGTATTTAACCACTTCTTAGCGGAATTTATATCACCTTTAACTAAAGTCCAAAGATTAATAATATCACCACTGATTCCTTTAGTAAAATTACGCCAATTTCCAGCTTCTTTACCCACTATTTTAACTGTAATCGTATTCCCATCACAATTGCCAACATAAGTCCTCTCTCGATAAAAATTACCGTTTGGAATTAGGTAAGGTACACACTCCTTAATATTATCAATCAATAATCCTTTTATTTCCTTTCTCTGCATAAAACCCCCATACATACTTTTCATACGTTTAGAGCTGAGATTAGCTAGCTCACAAACAGTTTCAAAAGACTCTGAATCAAACCATTTAATTGCTTCTTTCTTTAGCTCTAGATTTTTTCCTGCTGCATCTTTGATAGCTCTCTCAATTACAGCAATCCAGAGCTTCTCCTCGTCGTACTTCAAAACGGGACCCAATCAGATTCAATGCTATTGTTTTGTTCTGGAGTAACAACTGCAGTAATTTTGTTCCTGTTTCCGTATCTACTATCAGCTTCAATACCAACTTTTGCAGTAAATTCTAACCCATTAAAATCAGCTATAGAGTTGATCTTTCTAGCAATAACTGCTTTTTCTGAAGTGTCATTTGAATGAATGTTCCGTGCTGACTCTAAAATACTTCTAAGCATAGAACGACCAGATTCTGCCCAAATATCTTCTCCTTCAACGCTTGCTTTGCCACTTTTAATACCAATTACTTGAAAAATCTTACGTTTTGCATATAGACCTTCAGTGACAATAAATTCAGCGTTTAAATAGATGCTGCCAGTAGTGTAGCTTTTCGTGAACCAATTCTCATAACCTCCAGGCTTTATTGCCATTTTTACCTTGACTATTGTACCTTTCGGTATTAAATTGCTCTGCAGTTTTGCGTTATTAAAATCAGTTAAAAAATCTGATAACATATTGTCTCCTATAAATTAAGTAAAAATCAGTTACTCCATTGGTCTACAAGCTGCCAATGACCATTTATCTTATCAACAAGCTTGCTTGCTACACGTTCACCATTGCGCAGTTCAAATACTATTTGACGTGCAGTACTTTCTTCATCATGAGCAAACATTACCATGCCAGTACTATAAAATCCCCTCAAAGAACCAGCTCCGCTCAAACCCTGAAATGGATCTTCTTCCAGCATCTTTTTCGATAATTTTTTTGTATGATGAGTAAGTACAATGCAAGCATCTGGATTGACAGCACTGCGTAGCTTTTCAAGAGTCTTTTGCAGAAAGAATAACATAGCACTATTATCATTTTCATTTCCATACTCGCTGCTAAAGATGTTACGCAATGGATCTATGGCCAAAACATCAGGTTTAAAGCGTTCATTCACGATTTCCTTGATTTCACTTATTTCATCATGATTAAATGATAAGTGCACCTTTGGCGTAATGATTAAGTTGTTAGCAGCTACATTCAAAAGTTCGTTATCAAGTTGAAGTTGTTGCAACCGTTCTTTCATATATTCATATTCAATTTCAGTTTGCATGTAGAAAATTTTCAAAGGTCTATTTGGTGTCATACCAAGAAATGATCTACCAGCAGCCATGTAGACAAGCCAAGAGATCAAAAAGTCACTCTTGCCAATTTTAGGTGGGCCACCCAGTACTAATAGACCTCTTTTTGTCAGAATCCTTGGTGAGATTATATCTTCTGGTATAGGCGATTGATCATTCAAGTATTCTTTCACACTGAAAAAGGGAATTTTTTGACCGATGTTGAAAAAGCTTTGTTCCATATTACTCCTTTTAAAATTAAATTTAGGTAACAGAAGCCAAGGTTTTGGCTTTAATTTTCGCAAGTAATCTACCAAGATGAGGTTCTTCAACCATATTCAGGCAACCACTTCGATCTTTAGCAGGGTATCCCCAAGTATTAATAGTCTGACAGACAAATGAACGTACTTCTGTGCCATTATCTTTCTTAATTCCAACCATGCTGATCACCTCATCAACAATGCCTGGAATCTCACTAGCGGTTTTAGCTCCTTCACATTGAGGTAGCCAAGTTGGACGATTGCAGTCATCGAGATATTGACCTAATGTGCCAACTATGATGGTGTCTTTATCTCTGATATGTTGAAACTGATTGAGCCAGGCCATCATCTCTTGAGCAAGTAACCCATAAGCAGCTCTTTTATCTTCTTTTCCTGATCTATCAGAAAAAGCTTCAGGTTGCATCCTTGCCCATAATAGACATAAACGTGAAGCAACGGTTATACTATCCACAAAGATGCATCGGTATTTAGAAACTTCAGAAAGAAGATCTTTGTGCTTGCTACAGACATGCTCATAGTGTTTTTGACTATAAGCCTGATCAGATTTTAGTGCAGGGTTCGGACCACCAATTAGGCAGGCAATATCCCGAGCTTGATTCCAAGTACGAACACTAATAGAATCTCCCTGCCAATCTTGAACAGCAAGCAGACCTGCTTCAAAGTCAAGACATAGTGTTGGTTCACTTATAGTCTTTAAGAGACTGGTTTTACCAATACCGTAAGGACCAAAAATTACTACTTTTATGCCTGTAGTTGTTTTCAATCTTTCATTATTGTTTAAAATTTTAAAAGTCATTTATTCACCTCAATGGTATATGTTATATATTCAGGAAAGGTAGAATTTATGTTCAATTTTTCTTTTTGCCCTTGTAGTAGATGGAAGAGAGTTTTATACGTATTTTTCTTACCATAGTATTTAAAGTAGTTCTTGATATGTTGTTCATCTTAGCAACTTCATATAAGTTAAAGTACTTGAGTTGTTCGCATATCCTCTGCATCTTTCTTGGTAGCGTTGAAATCATGTAATCTACATCAGTACGTTTTGCTACTTCATCTTCAAAAGCTTCTGTTTTCTCAATATTGATGTAGTTATTAATATTGCGTTTTATACATAGTTGTTTCTCTAATAAGTTGTTGGCACGACGTTCAGTTAATCTTGCTACAAAAGTGTTAAAGCTACCTTTACTTTCATCATATCTATCAAGATAAGTCCAAATTTCACAGAAAAGTTCTTGCTCAAGATCTTCATGAGTTTCATGAGTAAAGCATTCAAAAAGTTTTAATCTCCTAGCTTGATACCGTATATTTTGAACAACTATGGCAGTTTTTAGTTTCATAACTTTTCCCTAAAACAATTAATGCTTTAAGGATGAGAACCTATAGGTGCACTTTGTAGGGCAGGGGCAAAAATAAATAATACAGATGCAATTTTTAAACTACTGATATTCAATTACTTTTCTTCAAGAATAATACACATCCAAATTTAAATAATACTGCAACAAAAAATTAGGCAAAAATTCATTTTTTTTGGACAAAAATTTTCCAAATCCTGAATATATATTATATAAGCCTTTCAAACTCATCACAGGTGTCAATTCTTACACAATCAGGAAGAGCAGCAATAGCAGCAAGCATAAAAGAGCAAGTTATACATCTTGCTTGGGGTAGTGGTGATGCCAATTGGGAAAGTAGCCATCAGATCGAAAAAGTTTTTGTTGAGGGTGAAATAGCTCTAGATCACCATCCCATTAAAGACGTAAAAGTTTTTATCGGACAAACAACTTATCAGCCAAGTATAGATTATATAGTTGATAGCAGTACTGGTGTAATAAAACGTACGGAAAATAGCTCTATCAGGGCAAATAGTGCAGTTACTGTAGAGTATAGTGAAAGCACACCACCAGAGCTGATAACTTCTGAAAAACTACTCAATGAGCTTGGTAGACGTACTGCAGATGAGGTTCTCTTTTGCACAGGTGATGAGAATGGAGAGCTTTTGACTCCTTCTGGAAAGTTTAGGCCCTCTAATGTACCAACTAATAATCTTTTTCTCAAATTCACTTTCGATTTCACGGACGCAGCAAATCAAGTTATACGGGAATTAGGGGTTATGGTTGGTACTAAAGTAAAAGAAGGGTTACCTATAGGACAGAGATATTTTGAACCAAAAGACGTGGAAAATCCTGGAATTTTGTTAGTTTTAGAACACACCGTACCACTTATCAGAACATCTGCAACTCGGGAAACTTTTTCATTTGTTGTAACCTTTTAGAATAAAATGACTTTAAACACCTATTATAACCGCTTTAATCCTGACAAAGAATATGAGAAAAGCTTATTTCTTGCTGGAAGAGGTCTACAGTCTGCAGAACTAAACGAGACTCAGGAGTATGCTCTCTCTAAACTTAAAGGCATAGGCGATGCAATATTTCGTGATGGCGATGTTATAACAGGAAGCAATTGTATTATAGATAGAGAAACTGGTAAAGTTACGCTTGAATCAGGAAAAATCTATCTTCGTGGAGCAGTTAGAAAAGTAGAAGCAAAAGAGTTTATCATTCCGCTTAATACCATAGTTCGCATAGGTGTTTATTATGTAGAATCTACGATTACAGAGCTTGAGGACGAAAATCTTCGTGATCCTGCAGTTGGTACACGTAATTATCAAGAAGTAGGCGCTGCAAGGCTTAAAGTTTCCACCATTTGGGGATACCAAGTAGAAAGTGTTACTGTTAACTCTACAAATGGCGAATTTTACCCAATTTACAATATTGAAAATGGAGTATTGATAGAACATTCACCGCCACCACAAGCAAACATAGTAACTACTGCTCTTGCTCGTTATGACAAAGAAGCAAATGGTTCCTACGTTGTAAATGGCCTTGAAGTAATGTGTTTGCAAAGAGAAGAAGGGGACGAAAAGGGAAAAAAATATTTGTGATTAATGAGGGCAAAGCTCATGTTGATGGTTATGAGATTGAACTTCCTCACAGTATTCGTGTTTCTTTTGATCAAGATCCTAATATAAAATCAGTTGAATCAGAACCACATACTTTTCAGCCAAATAGCCAAGGAGTAATGGAACTTAAAGTTAATGATTTTCCAATAAGTGAAATCAAAAAAGTAGATATAACTGTTCAAAAAACCATTACCATTACTCATGGTTCATATTCAGGAGCTATTGATCCGATACCTGACTCTGCAGTACTTGAGATTATTCAAGTTAAACAAGGCAATGTTATTTATGAAAATAGTATAGATTACAAATTAAACGCAGGAAACGTTGATTGGTCATTACCAGGAAAAGAACCAGCTCCTGGAAGTAGTTATCAAATCACTTACCGCTGTCGCACTCATGTAAGCCCTGAAGATATAAGTGAAGAGGGATGTAAAGTAAGAGGTGCAGTTGATAACAGCTTGGTTTTGATAGATTATACCTGGAAAATGCCCCGTTTTGATTTAATTACTATAGATGCAAAAGGCTCAATAAGAAGGATAAAAGGCATAGCTCACCCTTGGCAACCATCGATGCCTAAAGCACCTAGTGGACAACTTTTGCTCTGCTACATTCATCAGACGTGGAAAAACGGAGAAAAAGAAGGGGTGAAAATAGTGAATAATGCTATTCATGCTGTACCGATGAATGAGCTTGAAGCAATGAAAAAAGGAATAAATGATCTTTATGCGCTGGTTGCACAGGAACGTCTACGCAGTGATGCAAATTCAAGAGAACCTACCACCAAAAAAGGAGTATTTGTTGATTCGTTCTTCGATGATGATATGCGTGATCAAGGAATTTCGCAGTCTGCAGCGATAGTAAACAAGGAATTAATTTTACCAATAGATGTAACTATTGCTGATATTGATGGGGGAGAAAAAACTTATTTGTTGCCGTATGAACTTGAACCGGTACTGGAGCAGCTTTTACAGACCAAAGGAGAAAAGATCAATCCATATCAAGCTTTTGATCCAGTCCCGGCACAAATTACTCTAAATAAAAATATAGATCACTGGACAGAGGTTACCACGAATTGGAAAAGTCCAGTAACCAGAGTATTTAATGTTAAAGAAACAACAGAGCTGCTGTCAAGTACTTCGTATGAAGCTGAATTTATGCGAGAAGCAATACAAGATTTTGAAATTGAAGGTTTTGAGCCAAATGAAAAACTTAAAGAAGTAAAATTTGATGGCATTTCTATTATACCTATGGCATAGAGGAAAAAAAAGTGGAAGCTAACAATCAGGGAAAATTAAAAGGAAAGGTGAAAGTGCCGGCAAATATTACAGCAGGTACTAAATTGGTGCAATTTTTCGGTGATAAAGGCAGTTATGGAGAAGCAACTTATACTGGTAAAAAAACTATTACCATAGAGGAAAGAAGAAGAGTTATCGCAGCAAGACGAGTTGATCCTTTAGCCCAGACATTTACACTAAATGAAAATAGGCATATAGGAGGCGTGGAGCTATGGTTTGTAAATAAAGGCAAAAAACGTGTTGTTGTGCAGATTAGAGAAACGGCAGTAGGAATGCCCTCACAAACTGTCATTGCTGAAAGCTATATTGAGCCAAAAGATATAAAGATAGATGGCACAGCAACACGTATAGAGTGGTCACCAGTGTTTTGCCATGCAGGACAAGAGTATGCAATAGTGCTACTCACTGATGATGCAGATACTGCAGTAAAAATAGCAGAACTTGGCAAATATGATGCAGTAAATAGCCGCTGGGTAACGAGTCAGCCATATCAAGTAGGAGTATTACTATCATCAAGCAATGCAAGTACTTGGATACCACATCAAAATTTAGATTTAACGTTCCGATTACTAGCTGCAAAATTTAGCGAAGTTTCTCACATTATTGATCTGGGTAAAGTTACTGCAAATAATGTATCAGATTTAATTGTTTTGACGAACGTCGAAAAAGTAGCATTTGATACTAATGTAGAATTTATCTTAATAGATGAAGAGGGAAAAGAAAACTTTCTGTCTGATAATTTGCCACTTGCACTGCGTGAAAGATTATCTGGAGAGCTAACGGTAAAAGCAAGCCTAAAAGGAGGGCGAGAAAAAAGTCCAGTGCTATATCCTGGGTTACAGTTAGTTATGGGTAATCTTTCAGAGTCTGGAGATTATGTTACAAGAAGCATTACAGCAGGAGCTAACACTAAGATTACCATAACATATGATGCGCTAATACCTGGCACTGCAGATGTTAAAGCATATGTGCAAAAAAATGTGGATTGGCAATTAGTAAATTTAACATCAGGAAAACCTATTGGAGAAAATTGGGTGGAGAGAACTCATGTGCTATCAAATTTTAATGGCAATGAGACAAGGATAAAATTGGTTTTAAGTGGAACTGTTGTCTATCGGCCAAAAGTGAAAAATTTGCGAGTGATTATTACTTGAATCAATGCCAAATGACCAAAGCAAACGAGGATATACACTACCACATCCAGAAAATATTGCTGTGCAGGATGTTGTTCGTATCCGTACCACAATTGAGAAAATAGATGAAGATATTACCGAAAGAGAAGATGAGCATAATCAACTAAAAAATAATTTTAAACGATTTAGATTTGAAACTTTTTTGAATTTTTGGGAATGAAAGAAGCAATAGAAGCGTTACACCAAAGGATAAAGGATTTAGCAGCAAATAGCACACCTGATCAACTGGCATATCTTGCAAAATCGCTGGAATTGATAGCAGATAAAAAAGCTATTTCCAACGTTGTGCAGATGACAACAATAAAAGAAATAATTGATGCACTACAAAAGAGGCTTAAGGATTTAGCAGTAAATAGTACGCCAGATCAACTAGCATATCTTGCTAAAGCATTGGAATCAATAGTCGACAAAAGTGCGGTTTCTGAAATTGTGCAGATGACAGATGGTAAGCTAAAAGAACTTCTTGATAGCGCAACAAAACACTTAAGTGATCTGGATACTAAAAAAACTGGTTCTTTAGCAAGGATCTCTGAATCAGAGAAACAATTATTAAAGAAAATAGATGAAAAAGGAACAACAAATTTATCGCTACTTGATACGAGAAAGGATGCAAATATCGCAGCAATAAATAGTGTTAGCAACAGTCATAAAGATGGTCTTAAGGGTTTAGTAGAGGATTTTCGTGCTGTTAATAATGTACCATCTGGCTCATCAATTATAGGAGAAATAGAAACTCGAATTGAAAACATCTCTAATGAGGTAAAAACTCGGGATGAACAGTTAAAAGTGTCTCTCATAAATGAAATAAGAAAGCGCAACATGGTTGAACCAGGGTCATTACCTTTCTTATTTGGTGTACTTGGCAGAAAAAATAATTATTTTGGCCACGGAACTTTTACGACAGAGCTTGGAAAGTGGAGCAGTGATATAACAAAAACCGACTACATGTTACAACTACTAGCAGGTAGCCATACATGCGATACAAGTTATGTAAGTTTTTATCGACCAAGACAACTCAGTTTTATAGAGGGAAATAAAGGAACGTTTATTTACGGAGAGTCATATACAAGCAGTGATTCCACGAGTCGTGATCAGATATATTACTATCCATATGCTGCACTTGGAGTAATGTTTGTAAAAAACACCACAAGTAGTGATATAACAAGAACATTAAACTTTGTTGGTACATCTTATTGGAGTTCAGGATACGAAGGAGCAGGAGCATTTGTGGGAACACCTGATAATACCAATAAATCGAGGATTTCAAAAATAACATGGAAAAATGTTTACCAGTACACGAGTTCGAGTAGCAGATTTGCTGCATCTGGAAATGTAGAAATTCCAGCAGGAAAAACAGTTGCAGTGTTACTGTATACATCATCCTATTTAGATTCCAGAGGAAAAGTTAGTGAAGGTATGCTTTCAGGTAACGTATATATCTATGGTCAATTTATTCAGTGGGGAATATATAACATACGTAGCAACTTTCTGACTACAGGACTTGAAATCGATGTAGAGAGAACATTAAAAGCTTGGCAATGTCCAGGATTATCTGAAACCTATGAGCTCTGGAGGTAACAAAGAATGCCAATTTATATTAGATTTGAACATAACAAACAAATAGAAGTAACAGTACTTGAAAATAAGCCAAAAGGTGAAAATTGGTATGAAGCACCAAAGAATTTCGACTGGCAGAAAAGTTATTATTTAACCGAAGGAGGAGAAATTGTTGAGCGTACTAAAGAAGATATACAAAAGGAGTTACTGGATAATGCAAAGCTCTGTGCATTTGACAATATTCGCACTTATTTTAATAACTTTACTAGTAGATTCTCGGGGCACTCTCATCAAAAGGCTAAGTCGTATGAGATACAAGCAAAAGCCGCGAAAAGTATTCTAGCAGCTCCAGAATCTATAGACAAAAAAGATGAAGAAATTATAGAGCCTTTAGCAAAAGTCCGTGGTATTACAGTTATTGAAATGGCAAGAATAATTGAGGAAAAAGTGAAAAAAGCAGTAAAAGCAATAATTAAATGTGAAGAATTGATGGATATAGCTGAAAGGGAAATCAGTGAAACTAAAAGTAAAGAAGAACTGCAAACTTTGCTAGATGATTGTAAACAAAAAATGCAAAACCTAGAAAGTTAAATTCTTTTCAAAAATCAGCGTACAAGGGAAAAAAATGACAGAACAATTTTTACATGGTGTAAATGTTATTGAGATAACCTCAGGGGCAAGGACAGTACGTACAGCTAAATCATCAGTGATAGGTGTAATTGGTACTGCACCTGAAGCAGATGAGCAAAAGTTTCCACTTAATAAACCAGTATTGATTGTAGGAAGCTTAAAAGAAGCAGCAAGGCTTGGAAAGAGTGGAACACTACCTTCTGCAATAAACGGAATATTTTCCCAAATTGGTGCAACAGTAGTAGTTATTCGAGTTGAAGAAAGTGAAAACAGTGATTCAAAATTAAAAGAAGAAGAGACGCTGAAAAATATAATTGGCGGTGTTGATAAAGAGACTGGAGAGTATCAAGGGATTCAAGCATTCCTCAGCAGTGAAAGCATAGTTCATGTTGCTCCAAGAATATTAATTGTACCTCAGTTTACTCATCAGTTACCTGAAATAGATGGAGTAAATCCAGTAGTGAGTGCTTTAATTTCCATAGCAGAAAAATTAAGAGCAATTATTGTTGCAGATGGACCAAATACCAATGATGAAGAAGCAATCAAGTGGAGGAAAAGTGTAGGCAGCTCAAGAATTTACGTAGTTGATCCATGGGTTAAGGTATTTATTGAAGGAAAAGAAGAAATCTTGCCAGCAAGCCCATTTGTAGCTGGTTTAATAGCTAAGATAGACAGCGAGCAAGGCTTCTGGCACTCACCTTCAAATAAAGAGATAAACGGTATTGTTGGAACAAGCAGGCCTATTGATTTTACGCTCGGTAATACAAATTGTAGAGCAAACCATTTAAATGAAAATGAAGTAACAACGATAATTCATCAAAATGGCTACAGGCTTTGGGGCAATAGAACGTGTTCAAGCGATCCAAAATGGGCTTTTCTGTCAGTGAGGCGTACTGCAGACCTTATTAATGACAGCCTACTTAGGGCTCATTTATGGGCAGTAGATCGAAATATTACCAAAACTTATATAGATGATGTGATTGAGGGGGTGAATTCTTATTTGGCTAATTTAAAAGCGCAAGGAGCAATTATCAGCGGAAAATGTTATGCAACCCCAGAACTCAATACACCAACAAATATTGCAAGTGGAAAAGTATATTTTGATTTTGAGTTTACACCGCCATATCCAGCTGAGCAAATAATATTCAGATCCCATCTTGTAAATAATAGTGTAATAAGTTAGGAGAAAGCGAAGTGTTACCCAAAATACTGAGAAATTTTAACGTATTTGTAGATGGTCGTGGTTATGCAGGAAAAATAGATGAAATAACGCTACCAAAGCTTACCATAAAAACAGAGGAGTACCGTGCTGGTGGTATGGATATTCCAATAAATATTGATATGGGGATGGAGAAACTTGAAGCAGATTTCACTTTTTCTGAATATGATACAGAGCTCTTTCGGCTATTTGGGTTGATAAATGGAAATTCGGTTTCTTTGACGCTAAGGGGCGGATTACAAGGCAGCGGAAACAATGATATTGAAGGAGTAATAATCAACTTAAGAGGCATTTTTAAAGAATTTGATTTTGGTAGCTGGAAACCGGCTGAGAAAGCCACTCTCAAATGCACTGTAGCTGCTCATTACTATAAACTTACTATAGGTGGTAATGAATTAATAGAAATCGATGCTGAAAACATGATTCGCAAGATTAATGGTGTTGATCAAATGTCTTTGTTACAAACGGTTTTAGGCATATAAAAACTTATTTGAAATTTTATTTTTTAAGGAGACAATAATGCAAACTATAACACTTAATAACCCAATAACAGTAGATGGTATTTCTGTTTCAGAATTATCTATGCGTGAGCCTACAGTGGGAGATCTGCTGGCTATTGAGTGTGTAGAAGGTGAAGCCAGAAAAGAAGTAGCTTTAGCTGCTAACCTAACATCTATGCCAAGGGAGGTAATAGAGAAATTACTTATCAAAGACTATGTAAAAATACAAAAGGTACTCAGGGATTTTTTGTTGCCTTTAGAACAGAGGACTTAAGATTCAATGTTTTAAAGCTTAGTTCAGTAACAGGAAGTGGAATTGAGCAGATTATTAATATGGGTATAAAAGAATTTCTAAAATGGTTAGAAGTAAGTAAAGGAGTAACAAACAAATGTCAATGCTTTCAATAAAGATAGGTGCTGCATTAGATGGTAGCTTTAATAGCGCAATGATAGGTAGTACAGCTAAGCTTTCTAAGCTGGGTGATAGTATAAGGCAGCTTGATTCGTCAATGAAATCAGTCTCCAAATTTAAGCAACTAAATCATGATGCCCTTGAAGCCATGAAGAATTGGAAGGAAGCGGAGAAGAAAGCGAAAGAATTAGCTACAGTAATTGCTAAAGAGAAGAAGGAAAAAAAGAACCAAGCAAAGCATTGAAAAATGAATTTGAAAAATTAAAAGCATCGGCATCAAAGGCAAAAGAGGCTTATATTAAAAAGAGAGATGCACTTCACACATTAAATGAAGAAGTAAGGAAAAGTGGAAAAGATATTAAATCCTTAGTGAGGGATCAAACTAAACTTGGTTCATCTATTGAAGTGCTAAAAGGGAAATATAGTAAACTAGGATCTGTGATACAAAAACAGCAAAATGCTTTAGCAAGAAAAGCACATTATAAATCACAAGTAATGGAGACTATAGGGCTAGGGCTTTCACTTGCAGCTCCAATTAAAGTTGCGATTGACTTTGAATCTGCCATGGCTGATGTTAAAAAAGTAGTGAGATTTGCTAAGGATGATGCAGCCCATAACCAAGGAGCCGCAGAATTTGGTCAGACATTAAAGGAATTATCCCGTACAATACCACTATCTGCTGCTGAGTTAGCACAAATAGCTGCAAGTGGTGGACAACTTGGTGTTAAAAAAGATGATCTGATTAAGTTTACGACAACAGTGGCTAAAATGTCCACAGCATTTGATATGTCCGCAGAACAGGCAGGTGATTCCATAGCTAAACTTGCTAATGTTTATGGAATTGATGTAGACAGGATGGAATGGGTGGGTGACATTATAAATCACTTATCAGACAAGACTGCTGCTAAAGCAGGAGATATGGTTCAAGCGTTGGCTATAGTTGGTGGTACTGCAAAACAGTTTGGTTTTGGTATTAAGGAGATAAGTAGTTTAGTAAATGCCTTCATTAGTTTAGGTAAACAACCAGCAAAAGCAGCAACTGCAATAAATGCTCTACTTAGTAAACTTCAAACCGCTGAAGGACAGAGCAAAGAGTTCAAAGCAGCATTGGAAGACATGGGAATAACTGCTGAAGAGATGACACAAAGGATTAGCGAAAATGGCCAAGACGCACTACTTTATTTTTTTGAAACTCTGGAGAAAGTAGATAAGCAGGAACGTTCTCAAATCCTCCTCAAGCTATTTGGTCAAGAATATCAAGATGATATTGCATTATTAGTCGGAAGCTTAAAGAATTATAAAGATGCCATAAATCATTTAGCTGATGAGGAAGAATTTAAACAGTCTATGCAAGAAGAGTTTAACAATCGTGCAGCAACTACAGCAAATAACTTACGATTACTGAGGAATGCGATAGCAGAGGTGGGAATGAACCTGGGCTCAGTCATGCTACCTCCTTTAAAGTGGATAAGTAGTCTTTTAAGAGAGATAACTAACCCCATAGCTCGGTTTGCAGAAAAGTTTCCAGTTATTACTACAGGAATAATGAGTATAATTTCAGCTCTTATTATTGGTAAGATAGCAGTAGTAGGTTTTGGTTATGCATTTGCATTAGTTGGAGGTGGAATACTAACTTTTAAGGCTATTTTGCATGGAACGCTTTTGCCAGTGTTAACTTCATTATCAGCACGGGTAATTCCAGCAGTAATTATGGGACTGAAGGCTTTAACGCTAGCCATGGTTACTAATCCTATAGGAGCTGCTGTTGCTGGGCTATCAGTTGGTGCAGCGCTTGTAATTGCTAATTGGCAAAAGGTAAAGGACTTTTTTCTAGCATCTGGAAATCAATTGTAAAACCTATAGGAGAATTTTTCAATTGGATTGGTATAGGAAAATTGTTTAATGATAGCCCGCTAAAAGCATTTGAGACACCAGTAGAAACAAAAATTGGCAAGGTAGTTGCTGAAAGTAATGTTTTGAGTAATAGAAACCCTTTATTAAATAATAAGGAAATTTCTGAAAGCGGAAAGAGTATTGTTGGAAATACTAAAATCGGTAGCGTTGTTGAGAAAAAAAGTTCTGTAGCAGATGACTTAGAGAAAGTTTTAAAAGACTGTGAAAAGTGTGAACAAAAAATTTTCAATCAAACTTTTACATTTAATATAAGTATAAAAGCAGAACCTAACCAAGATGTGCGTAGTCTTGCTGATAC
Organism: Wolbachia pipientis; assembly: GCA_023052945.1. NCBI lineage: Bacteria > Pseudomonadati > Pseudomonadota > Alphaproteobacteria > Rickettsiales > Anaplasmataceae > Wolbachia > Wolbachia pipientis. The sequence continues at coordinate 798,350 of CP095495.1, read as the reverse complement.
AGTAATAAAAAGAATAAGGGAAAAATCACGTGATGTTATGTTCGATACGGTAGATCCTATTTACTAATGTTATCCCTTGGTCCATATAAAATTTCCCCAACAAGCTTAAAGTACAGCAATGAGAAGCGTTGGAGTGTGGTCGAATGTATTGGCAAACCATTGCTACAGAATATTGGTCAAGGGGCAGAAAATATAGATATAGAAGGGGTTATTTATCTCAATAATTTAAGTGAATTAAAGGACATGAAAGAAGCAGAGGCAAACCAAATACCCCGCACTTTAGTTGATGGCATGGGAAATGTTTTAGGACAATTTGTAATTACTCGTTTTGAAGAAAAGCTAACGTCATTTTTCCCTTGCGGGTTGCCAAAAAAAGTTGAATTTAATTTAAGTTTAAGGCGTTATTTATGACTATATATTACTCGACAAAAGAGAAGGACATGTTGGACTATATTTGCTGGGAACACTACGGATTTACTTCGGGAGCAGTAGAAATAGTATTAGAAGAAAACCCTGGACTTGCGGAATATGGAAGCTTTTTACCAGCAGGACTGAAAATTAAGCTGCCTATAATTGAGAAACCTCTACAAAAATTAATCTTAAAGATTTGGGGATAAGATGCAACCAGAGTTTATCATTGAAGGGTATGAATTAGCAAAAGATCGCTTAGTGTCAATGCATATTACTGATGAATCAGGGACTATAGAAGATGTGGCTGAAATATGTGTCGATTACAGGGATGATAACATAAAGGTTCCAAAGGAGCTGAAAATTGCTTTAGGATACAAAGAAACAGGAGTATTGCCTATAGGTGTATATACAGTCAATGAAGTTACAGTACAAAGTCCACCAAAAACCTTAACGATCAAAGCTCATGCAACAAATTTGATGATATCACTAAAGGAAAAAGCATCTAGAGCATGGGACCAGATTACACTGGGTGATTTAGTCAAAGAAATAGCAAATAAACATGGATATGGGCACAAAGTTGCTGAAGAATTTAAAGACATATTGATACTACACATTGACCAAACTGAAGAGAGCGATATAAGTTTGTTGACTAGAATAGCTATAGAGCGCGAAGCCATGGCAAAACTGGCAGGAGGGTATATATTGTTTATTCCAAAAGGTACAGCAAAGTCAGCAACGGGAAAAGCTTTAGGAACAACAACTATTAGACCTCAAGACACAATTAATTGGAAAGTGCATTTCACTGTGCGTAATAAATACAACTCAGTGATAGCGAAATGGCATAGCTATGAAAAGGGAGAGACCATATCGGAAAGAGTAGGTAGCGGCGAACCAAGTTACGCCATACAGACAATTTATTCAAGTGCAGAATCAGCAATTAGTGTAGCAAAAGCCAGATTTAAACAATTACAACGTAATAATGAGACTTTAGAGATAACAACACCAGGAAATCCAGAGTTATTTGCAGAGGCAAAACTTAATCTTGTAGGGTTCAATCAAGATATAGATGGTGAATGGGTAATTGATAGAGCAGGACATATTCTAGACAGTAGAGGATACCAAACTACGGTGGAAGCAGCAAGAAGCAAAGTTAATTAAGGGAAACTTAATTCAGTGATAGTCTAATGCTAAGCAGAAATGATATAGATATATATGAACAAGCATTTAAGACGGTTTCTTCGTGCAACTTCAGGTCCAAGTTCAAGTTATATACAATCAGGTGTTACCATTGTTTTAGCATTGGTAATATTCCTTGTTTTTTGGATTATCAGTCTTTTTAATAGTTATAAAGAAGAAATTAAGTCAGCAAATGCTAAAGCCGCTAAGAATTATGAATCGATATTATGGATTGCTGCTAAAAGTTGCAGTGTAGAGGTTGAAAAATTCTTGGTAACAAACTTAGTAAATATTAATGATACTCGAGATTTCGGAATAATGTTATTACGGTACGCTACAAAACAAGGGTGTTTAGAAGCTGTTCAATTTTTGATAGAAGAGAAAGTTGATATCAATTCTACAAGCGGTAGCTTAGATAACAGAACAGTTTTGCACTATGCTGCAGAGCAAGGTAATTTAGAAGTTGTCAAATTTCTATTACAAAAAGGGGCAAACCCAAATGCCAAAGAATTTAGGGAAAGAAAACCAAGAGATTTAGCCAGAGGCCGAGTAACTGTGATGTTGCTGAATAATGAGAATAGCAATAAGCCTTACAGAGAGATTATAGATCTTCTTGACAAGGCGGAAAAACAGTATAAGCCAGAGCAATAAACTGTACATACAACAAACAGTACGAATTTTCAACAATTATCTACAATAAATTATTAAATTATGCAAAATCAAAAGATTCCAATAGCAGTAATAGTAACGATGTTAATACAGACGGTAGCGGCGATATGGTGGCTCGCCAAGCTAGATTTACGAGTACACATGCATGATAAATTTGTAGAACAAAACCAAGGACTAATAGAAATAGTTTATCGACTTGAAGAGAGAGTGAAAAACCTCACTGAAGAAGTCAATGAACTTGAAGCTATTCACAAACACAAATAACTACTGAATGTCACAATGACTAGATATATTTTGTCCGTTGACGGCGGAGGCATAAGAGGGATAATTCCTGCCATTACTCTCACAGAAATAGAAAAAAGAGCAAAAAAACCGATAGCTGAAATCTTTGACCTAATGGCTGGTACTTCAACAGGCGGAATTGTTGTTGCTGGATTGTGTAAGAAAGATGATCAAGGAAAACCTCAGTACTCTGCAAATGATTTAGTTGAGCTTTACCAAGAGTATGGAGCATATATTTTCAAGTCTTCATTTTTTAGGCAATCAATACTATCTTGGTTTAACTGCGCACAATACCCATACGAAAACATTGAATCAGTACTGGAGAAGTATTTTGGTGAGGATATTCTTAAAAACACTTTAAGTAAGGTGTTGATTACAAGTTATGATATTCACAATAACTACCCATTTTTCTTTAAGAGCTGGAAGGAAGATAAAAATTTTATCAAGTTGAAAGATGCACTCAGAGCCACAACAGCAGCACCAACATACTTTGCACCTAAGTATTTAGAAGTTAAGCAAGAAAAAAGAGTGTTAGTTGATGGAGGGGTATTTGCCAATAATCCAGCAGCTTGTGCGTATGCAAATAGTAAGAAACTTTTTCCCAACGAAGAAATCGTTCTGGTGTCAATTGGCACAGGTCGGCTATCTAATCGAATAAAGTACAGAAAATTAGGAAAAATAGCTTGGATAAAGCCTTTACTAAATGTGATGTTTGCGTCGAGCCTTGATGTAGTAAATTATCAGATGAGTAATGTAATGGACGACAGATACATCAGGGTACAATCACAACTGACAATAGCGTCGGCTGAGATGGATAATGTAACACCTAAAAATATTAAATGTCTTCAGCAAGAGGCAAATGCAATGATAGAAGGTAATCAAAAAGTAATCGATAAATTTTGCGATATCGTATCTTAATTTACATAAAAATGCCAAGCAAACTGAAGAAATTATACCACAAAGCAAAGAAAGGTTTAAAAAACATAGTTTCGCCCAAAAAGCATACTAAGGGCCAAGAAGCTAAAATTTCAAACGATAAGCCAAAACCGCTCTCTGAAATTGTGTTGAAACCTAACCTATGCTCCTCTAAAGCAAAAAAAGATAAAAAAGGAATAAAAGAAAAAATAAAAAGCTTAAAAATAAAACCCGTAGAAAAAGAGCTGAAAAAGGGTAACATATTCAAAAAAGGCTTCAAAAAGCTAAAAGGAAAAATAAAAAGCCTAAACCCCATAAAGTCCAAGAAAAACAAGATAATCGGGAGCAAGAAGTTAGCATTTTTACTGACATCTGCTACAATCGTGGCAATTTTACCAACATTCAGTCTAGCTCCTCTGCCAGCGTTGGCCATAACTTCAGCATGTGTTTTCAGTATTAATTTTATAGCTGTGAAAACGTTGAAGAAAGTTATCAAACAACGGAAATTAGCAGTAAGATCCGAAGCTGAGCCAGAAAAGCTAGAAGAGGTATCTGTTGAACAACCGAAATCTAAGCAAATTTTCAGAGATGGTAAATAGATTTATTAAATAAACAATTACTTTTGCTTATATCTTAATATAATATCTCTGAGTACCCTGTTTTTAATCCAGAATTCAATTCATTTTTGGACACTCATCCAACTCATCAGCAGTTAGGCCAGATGCTCGCAAGATAATATCAATAGCAACACCTGCCTTAACTAGATCTTTTGCAATCTTGATTTTCTCTGCTTTTTTAACTTTTTCTTTGTCAATTTCCATACTTTCAGATAAAGATTTTACTAACCCATCTAATATAGCTACTGATTTTTGATCTTCAGTTTTTCTATACTTACTTAGAAAACCCAATAGTCTATTTTCTTCCTTACCATCCTCATTTTTTCTTGTTTTAGGCAGCAAAACTTTAATGTTAACTGATAACAACTCTGCTATTTCATACAATTTGTCAAATGAAACGGCAGTGTATCCTCTTTCGTATTCGTGTATTTCCTTAGCTGTTAAACCAACTTTATCTGCCAAATCTTTTTGAGTATTTCTCCTTATCAACCTCCATTCTTTTATTCTCTGCCCTATTTTATAGTATATAGAATCAGTGCAAATTTCTTCTTCTGCATTATCATATTCATAGATAGATAAGCCGGTTGTTTGGGAGATAATCTCAACAGACACTCCTTCTTTAACTAGGTTCTTTGCAATTTCTATTCTTGCTCCCTCTTGATTAATTTTTTCACTAAGGTAGACAGACCTAATCAATGGACGTATTACCTTGCGCAGCTCTTGATGATCCTCATATATTCCTGTTAGATAGAGTATTTCTTCATCCTCATCTTCGCAATAACTGTCTTTCCTTACTACTACTGGTTCAGGTAATAGATCTATAACATCAACTAATAATGCCTCTGCTATTTTATATGATACTTCAATTGGAATAAGAATATATCCTAGTTCATAGTTGTTTATTTCTTGGTATGTTAACTCGGTCTTACTTGCTAGCTCTACTTGTGTATATTCTTGCATTAACCTACAATTTTCTATTTTTTGCCCTATCTCGTAGCTTATAGAGCCAACTAGATTAACGTAGTCGCTAACTTTTCTTACAGGAACAAACATAAACTTAATGTACAAAACTTTCAAATCATGCTAGCAGATATACCAAGTGTTTGCAAAATAATATCAATCGAAATTCCTTCTTTCACTAGATCCTTTGCAACCTTGATCCTTTCTGCTTTTCTTGCTTTTTCCTCGCAAATCCGTATGCCTTCAAATAAAGATTTAATTAGTGCGTAGCGTAATTCTTGATTCTCAATTTTTTTGTATTCCTCAATTAAACTTGGTAGCTCATTTTCTACCTCATTCTCGGTTGATTCAGGTAGTAGATCTGTAATACTAATCAATAATGCCTCTGCTATTTCATATAATTTGTCAAGTGGAACAGCAGTTTCTCCTTGCTCATATTTGCTTATTTTGTGACGTGTTATGCCAATTTTCTTCGCTAAATCCTTCTGAGTGTACTCTCGCACCAGCCTCCATTCTTTTATCTTTTTCCCTATTTTGTAGTGTATAGAACCATTGGTACATTCATTAGCGAATAAGCCAATTGCTTTCGAGACAATATCAACAGAAATTCCTGCTTTGACTAGATTCTTTGCTATTTCCATTCTCTCTGCTTTTCTACTGCTTTTTTCACTAAGCTGGGCAGATTTGGTTAGTAAATAAAATACCTTGCGTAATTCTTGGTCATTAATCTTTTTATAATTTCTTACTAGATTTAATATTTCTTCTCTCTCGTCTTCAAGACAACTTTTTGATACTCTTTGTATAGGAATGAGATCTGTAATACTGACTGATAATGCCTCTGTTATGGCATATAGTTTTTCAATCGAAATTCTACGTGTTCCTTTTTCATATTGTAGCATTACCTGACGCGTTATACCGATTTTCTCCGCTAAATCCTCCTGAGTATACCCTCGCTCCAACCTCCACCTTTTTACTTTTTGTCCTACTTCGTAATCTAGGGGGGTGGTCACTTTCCTTCACAAAAAAATATACTATTACAGGATTTTTTGTTATAGCTCAACTTTGCTGTGAATTTAAAAGTTGTCTACTTCAACTTAGTTGAAAATTCACACCCCAATTTTACGAATAGGTGGAGAGAAAAACCCTCCAATTGGTCTAACGTGCCCTAAAGGTTTCCTGACTACCTCCATGTATCCTATCTGTCCATAAAGATGAGGACAGTGCTTCACTAACCACCTCTGGGGCCTTATTTTCACCCAAAAAGCAACTTCTCGTGAAACTTCCTCTTTTTACTGCTTCTTCGATTTTCATTCCCCCAAAGAGACAATCTTTCGCTACTTCCTCGCCTTTTGTTTGTAGTTTAAACCACATCTCCTTATCTACCACTCTTACTTGTACTTGTTTTTCGTCATTGTACACTGCAATTCTTAGCTTACCGATACTTGTAGGAAATCCTATCTCGAATCTACCTGATATATCAATGTAGTTTCTCTTACCTCCTTCTTCATTTCTAATCTCTATTTCACCATCACCTATTTTTATTATATTGCTTCCAAGTCCTCTATTGGCTCCTGTACCTTCCAGCGCTTTTGCAACTTCTACTGTGCTCCCCTCAGAAAATTCCCAAAGAGATGTGTCGTTATCCATTTCCATACCTACTATGCTTCCCCCTTGAACAGCATTTTCACCAGCTTTTCTCCGTTCTTCAAGTTGCTTATTTATCTGTGGCTGAACCTCTGGTTGCAGTTCTTTGTAAATTTCACCTACGAGTTCATTTTTCAATAAAGTGTCAAACTCTGCGCCACTCAGCATTAATTTACGTATTATCTTTTTCTGATCACCTTTTTTGAACTTGTGAAAATGCATACCCAATATCACATACTCAGCAAAGCTCCGGCCTCCCTCATGACACCCATTCATCATCATTCCAGCAGCTATTGCCTCATCTACAACTTTGTTCAGCTCACTTGGATTTTTTGCTGTTACAATTGCACTTTTTAACCAGCTCAACCATTCACTTTCCCTTGCACTTAGCCTTATTTTTTGCAGGCCTGAGGCAAATGGATTTAACCCCTCTGGATAATCTGCTTGATTACTTGCTGGTTTTGTGTCATAAATGCGATCTAGTCCTTCTCCGAAGTTGATTGACTTTTCACGAGTATCTCTACTAGGGGAAGGCATTGCGCCTCCGGGCTTCTTAACCTTATTAATTTTGCTCACAAAGTTAGAATGTTGTATATCAGTACAGCTTATGCCTTCAAGATCACTTAATATTTTGTCCGGTAATTTGCTAAGATCGATGTTGAACTCACGAGTATTACCAACTACTGTAATTTTTTTACTAGTCATATAAAACCTCTTATTAAAAATACTTTCTAAGTGTACAACTAGCTTTGTTACCCTATTATTAACTCGATGTACACTTTCTAGCTTATTATAAATAATAATGAGCAGATTTGTCAACATTTATCACTCTAGAGTTTTGAGCAACCTCACTGCTCTTTGGACTATAACAGCCCTTTTTCCCTGAAACTAAAATGGTCTGCGCTTGCTACGATAATGTGATCAAGCAATCTAATGCCTACAGTACTACATGCTGAAGCTAATTTTTTAGTTGCTGCTTGATCTTCATCAGATGGCTCTGCACTCCCTTCTGGGTGGTTGTGCGATATTACTATTAATATTGCATTTTTTATTAATGCTTTTCTTGTTATTTCCTTTATGTACACTGGTGCCTTTTCCACTGTACCAGTAAATACTTCCTCCCCTTTTAAACAGTGCTCTTGATCCAAATATAGTATTTTTACCTTTTCCTTCTCTGAACAGCCAATACTCACCCTTAAATATTTTACTATGGTTTCCATGTTACCCATTACAGGTCCTTTCTTTAACTCTTCTCTTGGTGCCCTCTTCGACGCTTCCCTAAGGCATAAAATTACTGCTACTGTGGAGTCGGTTATTCCTTCTACAGTTTTCAGGTCATCTATTTCCTGACCTAAAATTCCTCTTATTCCAAAACTATCTATTAGTCTTTCAGCAATAATCCGAGCTTCGTCTCTATCATGCACTGCACTTAGAAACGTTTCTATTACTTCACGATCAAGTAGAGCTTTGCCGTTGCTTTCCAATGCTCTGAATTCTATTTCTTCTCTACTTTTATTCTTATTTTCCATATAATATACCCTTCACTAATAATAAATTTTTTTTAAATGTTTACTGCTGTTTTTTTATCAGCATTGGCATAAAGCCATAGCTTTTGGGTGAAGTCAAATCAATTTTTCAATCTTTTTTATTTATTTTTTTATGAAAGGGTAAAGATATTAATATATAATGATTTTTTTTATTTTAAATTTGTTGAATTTCATCTAAAGAGATTCCTACCGTTTGCAAAATAATGTTGATTGGAATTTCTCCTTTCACTAAATCCTTTGCAATTTTCATCTTTTCTGCTCTTTTCACTTTCTCTTCGCAAATTTGTATGCTTTCAAACAGAGATTTCATTAGTGCATTACGTAGTTCTTGGCTTTCAATCTTTTTGTATTCTTCAATTAAATTCGGTAATTCATTTTCTACTATCTCATCTTCTTCTATTAGCAAATCTGTAATACTAATTGATAATGTTTCTGCTATTCCATATAATTTATCAAGTGGAACAGCAACCCTTCCTTGCTCATAGTTACTCATTTCGTGGCGTGTTGTACCCATTTTCTTTGCTAAATCTTCTTGAGTATACTCCCGCACTGCCCTCCATTCTTTTATCTTCTTTCCTATTTGGCAGTAGATAGAACCAACTTTTTCTTCAACACATTCATCAGCAGGGAGGCCTATTGCTTGTGAAACAACATCAACAGAAATTCCCGCTTTAACCAGACCATTTGCAATTTTTACTTTCTCTGCTTTTTTACTACTTCTCTCACCAACCTGAACAAATTTGGTTAGCAAACAAAACATCTTACGTAACTCCTGATCGTTAATCTTTTTATATTCTCTTATTAGATTTAGTTCTTCATTTTTAAAGCAGGCTTTCTCATTTGATACAGTAATTAGGTCTATAATATTAACCGATAACACTTTTGCTATAGCATATAACTTTTCAATCGAAATTTTACGTATTCCTTTTTCATATTGTAGTACTATTTGATACGTTACGCCGATTTTTCCCGCTAAATCTTTTTGAGTACATCCCTTCGCTAGCCTACAACTCCTTACTTTCTGCCCTACTACTTTATAATCTAAAAAATTAGAGTAACTATTCTCTTTTTTCACATTTTATACTCATAATCAGAAGAGCTGTTACGTATGCTTAATTGAGAACCTCTTTGACAAACTAAACTCATCTCCTTTCAAACAATTTTTCAATATCACTCAATTTCATTTCTATATAAGTTGGTCTTCCGTGGTTGCATTGCCCGGAATATGGGGTTTTTTCCATTTGTCTCAGCAGCTCATTCATCTCCTCTAACTTCATTTTTCTACCTGCTCTAATTGATCCATGACAAGCGATAGTGGCCAATATTTTGTTCACTTTATCTTCTATAGGTAGTGTATCTTCTATTTCGGTTAGTCTGTCAATTATGTTAATTAGCATCTCTTTTACATCTATTGCTCCCAAGATTGCAGGGATTTCTTTTACTATTACTTTATTTTCTGGTTTTATCTCAATATCAAAGCCCATTTCAAATAACTTATCTTTATAAATTTCAATCATCTCCATTCCGGCTTGATTTTTGATTTCAACCGTTTCAGGAAGAAGCAGTTTTTGTCTTTTTATACTTGATTTTTGCTTTAAGCACTCGTATATCAATCTCTCATGGGCTGCATGCTGATCTACTATAATTAATTTGCCTTTAGCCTCAGCAATAATTAAGTATTGTAGACCTGACAGCGTGCATATCCCAGAGGATGATCCTCTATCAAATCAATTTGCTCCCTTTCTAGAACCACAGTTCCCTTTTGGAGGGAAGATTCTCCATATTTAAGCACTTCTGGTAAGCTTTGCCTTCTTTCATCTGGTGCATTGAATTCTTTCATTAGACGATTTTCTAAAAGACTTGGTCTCTTTTCATAAAACTCTTTTTGATTTTTTTCCTCTTTACTGTTAACCTGCTCTTGGCTGTCAAACTCTTCAATACTTTGAGACTCAACATCACTTGCTGCGAACCTAGTCGATAATGCTTTTATTATCCCTCTTCTCACTATTTCATATATGAGCTTCTTATTCTGAAACCTTACTTCTGACTTATTTGGATGCACATTTACATCTACTTTATCATAAGGTATCTCTAAATGTAACGTCGCAAAAGGATACCTATCGCTTGGAATAAAATCATGATATGCGTACCTAACTGCACCAATAAGTAGATTATCTTTAATTGGCCTTCCATTAACAAACGTATAGATCTGAGTTGAATTGCCACGATTGATAGTTGGTTTACAGATGTGTCCCGTAAGTTTGATGCCTTCTTCTTCCTCTTTAACTTCCAGCGAATTGCTCTGAAATTCTTCTTCTTTTTCACATAATCTGTTAAATAATAAAGTTTGCTTAACATATTTTAAGAGCTTTTTATTACCGGAAGTGAGAGTAAACCCAATACTATAATTAATCATCGCTAAGTTATTTACAATATCAACTATAGCTTGTGTTTCTGCCCTTTCGGTTTTTAGAAATTTTAGTCTATTTGGTGTCGCAAAAAATAAGTCACGAACTTCAATATACGTACCTTCCAATAGAGAACAAGGGATAACCTCTCCTACTTTTTCTCCTCCTTCATAACTTATAGACCATGCTTCACTTGCTCCTCTTGCCTTAGACGATAACTTCATTCTGCTTACTGCTGCAATTGAAGGCAAAGCTTCTCCTCTAAACCCAAGGTGCTTGATTTCTATTAACTCATTATCGCTTAATTTTGAAGTAGCGTGGCGCATAAACGCAAGTTCCAAATTTTCCTTTTCTATTCCATTTCCATCATCTGTCACAGTTATAAGGTTACGCCCACCACTTTCTATTTTGATCTCTATCTCTGAACTTCCAGCATCTATTGCATTTTCTACTAACTCCTTTACTACACTTGCTGGCCTCTCTATCACCTCTCCCGCTGCTATACGGTTTATAGTTTTTGTGTCTAAAAGAATTATTGCCATATTTTTCACTCTCAGCCTTATGAAGATATAGCTTCAATGTTAATAAAAATCAATCTCTATTAGGCATCTTCACTAATTTCAAAACAGAAATAATTGTAATAAAGATGTATAGAAACCCTATAAAGCCTAAAATGCTAGTCCTTCTGAGTAGATCATTCTCTGACTAACATGTTTGCATTTTAGTTGAATATTTCTTCAAAATTGTGTATAATTATTAATGATTTTTATCCTACTTTCTCATGGCTCTTTCCAAGTTTCTTGATGCGCGCAATGATTATGCATTTAAAAGAATATTTGGCACCGAAAAGAATAAAGATATTCTCATTCATTTCTTAAACGATATTTTAGGCTTTACTGGCTTAGCTGCTATTCACGATGTTGAATTCTTAGCTACCATTTTGGATCCTGAGATTGCCACTAAAAAGCAGAGTATTGTCGATGTTCTTTTTAATTGAAATTCTGCGTGTTCCTTTTTCATATTGCAGTATTACCTGATATGTTGTTCCGATTTTTTTTGCTAAATCTTTTTGAGTATATCCCTTTGCCAACCTAAAACTTCTTACCTTTTGTGCTATCTGATACCTTATCGAGATATTTGCCATAAATATTATATAGGTTAATACTACAAAATAAAGATATACAAAAACTTCTATGTTTGCATTTTAGTTGAATATTTCTTCACAATTGTGTATAATTATTAATGCTTTTTATCTTACTTTACTCATGGCTCTTTCGAAGTTTCTCGATCCAAAAAATGATGTTGCGTTTCGGCGTATCTTTGGTACCGAAAGGAATAAAGATATCCTCATTCACTTTCTCAATGATATTCTGAGCTTTACTGGTAAAAACGCAATACAGAATATAGAGTTTTTAAGTACTATTCAAGATCCTGATATTGCTTCTAAAAAACAAAGCATTGTTGATGTATTATGTAGGGATTCCACAGGAGTACAATGGATAATTGAGATGCAGGTCGCTAAAACTAAAGGCTTTGAGAAACGTGCACAGTACTACGCTGCTAAAGCCTATTCAAGGCAGGCTGATAAAGGTGATCAATATCATGATCTTAAGGAAATTATCTTTATTGCTATAGCAGATTGTATCCTATTTCCTGATAAATCCGAGTACAAATCAAAGCACACTATTCGAGATGAAGATACTAATGAACATGATCTAAAAGATTTTTACTTTATATTTATTGAATTGCCTAAATTTCCAAAAACCAAAGAAGATCAGCTTTCAAGTATAGTTGAAAAATGGGTCTACTTTTTTAGATATGCAGATGAAACTAGTGAAGAAGAGCTAGAGAGAATAATAGGAAGTGATCTAATAATCAAAAGAGCATATGAAGAACTAAATAGATTCAACTGGTCAGAAAAAGAATTTATTGCTTATGAACAGGAAATAAAACGTATTCTTGATGAAAAGGCTATTCTTGCTCAAAAACTCGATGATGCTACTCAAAAAGGTAGACAGGAAGGTATCCAAATCGGCCATGAAAAAGGTAGGAAAGAGGGAGAAAAACAAGCTAAAATAGCTGTGGCAAAAAACCTACTTAAAGCTGGTGTCTCTACTGATATCATATCACAAACTACAGGTTTTTCTCATTCTGAAATTTTACAACTCAGGGAAAAAACATAATATTCCTACTTATTCACTTCAACATTTATGAGAACCTTTCCTAAGTTGGACACACCCCTAATTAAGAGTCTAATGAACTGTCTAAAATAGCTACAAAGATTGCACATAGAATTACATAGATTACTACCATGACTAACGCTTCTATTCAGCCTTCAATTTATTTCCCGATTTCAGTCTTATTGCCTATAATTTCCACTTCATCCATGTTAGTGCCAGGAACTCCAAACTTTTGCTTACCTTGCTGTATAGCTCTTATAATCATATCCTCATCTATAGACCTCATTGATCGTTCTCTTGGTGATAAAAGATTTTCATGAATCGGTTGTTTATGTCTCCTCCCATTAACAAGACGAACAGCTAAGTCACCTAATATTAGTGCACTATCTACCACAGCGGTGTTTATTTCTGGTGCAATTGTAACATTTGATCTTACTTTTTCCCGATTAGAAGACCAGCTCCTATTTGGAATATTTCCTTTCGGTGCATCTAGTGACTTTCTAGACTGTAGTATGGTAGCACTATACATCTTTTCTAACCCTGCAGAACATACATCGGTATCTCTAGGTTTAGAGTTTTCCAATTCCTTAGTAGAAAATTTGTTTGCCACACTTGATATTAGTCCACCACCTTTTTCTTTTATCCAATCAAGTAACCCTTTTATCCATGAAGGTGGTCTTGTACCACTACTTGTTACTATTTCTAGTTGATCTACATAGTAGTGGCTATCTTGATAATTAGTGTTACGCTTCTGTACTCTATGATTCCTATGTCTTATAAGATGCATACCATCTTCGTGTCTACTATGATCCTTATGTCTTTTGTGCCTAATAGGGTGATGACTACTTGCAGTCTCTGAAGGTGTAGAACTTTCTTGTAACTTAACGATAGAACTAATGTAGTCATTAATACTATCCGCATTGTTTATTTTATCCATTTCATCACTTAACAATATTTCTGTATCATTAAATCTTATAGATAATGTTTCCATTTTAGGCTGCTTATAAAAACCTTTAAGACATATAGTACAAAACTTATTTCTTTCCATATCAGCATTAAGAACGTTGGTAATCATTAAGTCATATCCAGAATAAAGAAAAGTATATTGCCCTGCTTCTTTAGATATAATTAATTCACTTTTTTCTTCTACGTCTTGAGGTGTGACTACAATTACTTCTTTATCCTTGTCAAATATCAAAGGTAGTAGTTTTAATTCTAATTCAGAACTTATTTTCATAGGCGCATTGTTAAGAATAACTTGTAATTCCTTATACCAGTTATTTACAAATGCATCTTTTAGTCTAACCGTTATTACATCTTGCTTTAAGGCAGTAGCTGATATAGATAACTTTATCAACAAATCATTTCTATCTTCGATAATCTTTGATATTGGCTCTATACTCAAATCACCATTTATTTGTCGTACTAACTGACGTAAATCTAATGTATCCTTTAGACTGTTCTTTTTATTGAAGTCGTCATAAATTATAACTTCTGGAATAGGAAGGTTTTCTATATCAAGTATCTCATGACCTGAAGTAATCACATATACATTTTCACCACCACTGCCAATTAAATGACTTTTTTGTAAAAAATTATTATTAATTATATCATGATTTCCATGCCCCATAACAACAGTCTCATTGTTTGTACTTATAAAAATAGACATCCTTAAATGATCTGCTATAGTTGGATAATTTTCAACAATCTCATCAATAGTTTTATCAGTACTATGCATTGCATATAAATTGTTTTTTCCTATTTTTATCTCAGTATTGTCACTCAGTATATAAGAGGCATTAGCTGGAATATCTGAAATGGTTATATCAAACTTTTCATTAATAGACTTACCTTTCGATAAAGTTGACAGGAAACTAAAAGTAACATTTCTTATTGTATGAGTCATATTTCTATAACCAGCATGCCAATGATTGATATCTTTAATGTTTTTAATATCAACGCTTGCTAAGTCAAAAAGGGTATAGTTAAATAAAAAATTATGCTTTCTTTGTCTTGTAAGAGAGAAATCAGGTTCAATATTAATGTTAGCTTTTCCCTTATCAGGAAGAATAATGTAATCAAAAATTCCTTCACTTGATTGGTCTAAGTTATTTATTTCAGTACTAGGTCTTACTATTATTTTCTTCTCACTAGGTCTATAACAATATGGTATGGTGATATTATCAGGACTGTTATTACTTAAGCCGCCTTGACTATCTATATATCTTACATCGCATCCACAATCCACTATATCCTGTTTTCCTTTCCTACCATAAATTATATTCATATTTTTTATTCTAACATCATTAGAGGACGAGGATATTGAACTATCATTTTTATGGGAGCCAGGTTTAATGTTCAGATTCTCATTCAAAGAAAACTCTGCTAAGTTTAGCGTATTATTTCCACCACCTCCATCTAACCTTCCTGTAACCTTATTACCTACTAGGATGAACAAGTCATCTTTATTACCTCCAGTAAAGTCCTTATTACCATCTTCTACCAAGAAAACATTATGACTATATTTAAACCCAACTGCTCTATCTCTCCCTTTTCCCAATGCAATTAAAGCATAATCTCCTGTTCTATTTGCCTGATAATCTAAACCTATTGCATCATGACAAAGGTAAGCATTTTCACCTCCGCTTTCAGGACGTATTGGATCAGTTGGAAGACAGAATAATTTCCCTTCATTTGGATTATCTGGCTTTGCTCTGTCATAAATTACATTACTTACTTCCCCATCCAAAAGTGCCACATTATCTAAATCATATTGAATCTTTTTTTGGCATTTTTCATGTTTTGTAATAGAAGGAATACAAAATTCAATAGGAGCAACACACAGTTCTCTTGTCTCAATGGTAGCGCAATTAACCTTCACTGACTTTCCACTAGGGAAAACATATTTTTGGATATCATTATGTTGTTTTAAATATTCAAGCCCTAGCTTTACTAGTTGATCGTTAGCCTCTTTTTCTTCCATTAATTCTTCTATATATTTTTCAGGTTCCATACCTACAAATGCACGTAACCCCTCAATAATTTTTTCTCCTCCAGTTAAGTGCACTATCTCATCAATTTTATCAACTCTTTTTACTGCCATATAAATATCAGTACCAATAAATACTACAGTTCCAATTGTAGCACCAATAGGACCAGTAACGCTTGATACTCCCTCTAATACTTCAAAAGCCTCAGCAATTTCTATACCAATCTCTGCAGCATCAATTCCCAAATAAACACTATCTCCTATAACCGGTATTAGAGCATCTTTATCACCGCTTTCTAGCTCTTTAATTTGATTTGCTAAATCATAAACAACAAAAGCTGAAGTACTACGAGCAAGAAAAGGTGAGGCTGCCTTTAAAGATCTACCAAGAAGTACCTTGCCATTTGTAATGAGACCAACTCCTTTAGTACTAACAGCTTTTGCAATTTTAGTAAGCCCTCGACCTCCAGCAATAAATCCTAAATTAATTGCTACTCCTTTGTAATCATCATTTAAAAAATCAGCTAAAGCATTTTTAGCCATCACACCATACATTAGAGCACCGGAAACTTTCCCTACCTTGTTTAAGTGGCTTATAGCCTCTCGACTACGAACTATCTTATTGACTAAACCTTGGAACTTGCCTGTAACTTCAACTTGACTTGCTAAATCAATTAACTGAACACGTTTACTTTCATCTTCTACACCTTTTATATAATAAACAAATATTTCGCTATTGATTTTAATTTTTTTAACGTTTCTTTTCTCACTCTTTTCTTCATTAAATTTGTCTATATCTTTCCATAAAGCTAAACAGCGATTAGTATCTCTTTTTCTTCTATGACCCAAACAACTACCTAGATTTAACCTACTTTTTGGTTCGCCTAATGACCTTCCTGAAGTAGCAGCTATAGGATGTACGAGAGTAAACTCTTCAACACTTTTAACCATAGAAGATATTTTACCTGCTACTTGCTGATTGTTTTCCTCAGCCAATATTAATTTAGAGCACTGATCTACTACATTTTGATCATAACCATTTAATGAAAGATTATTTTGTAACTTTCTTGATAACGCTGAAATCTGAGTGCTATTCGATTTATCTCTAAATTCAGTAAATTGTTCTAAACTACAGAAATTTTCAGTAAAGCTAATTTGATCTTGGAGTGAAGAAAAGCCTAAACATTGATATGTTGGTTCTTTGTTTTCTCTTTTAAAACCGTCAACTGATATTAAACATTTAAAGTCACTTTCTACTTTCGGAGTATATTTATCCCTATTTTGATAATTTTCTGCAGCTTTATTAATCAGATCCTGTATTTCTGCTATATTGTACACACTAAACCTATCTAATCTACGGATTATTATTGGTTCTAAGCCTAGATCAAACTCCAATATAGAAATCCTATAAGACTTATTATTCCAACCTTTTATGTTGACCATACGATTGGACCTCTTATCACGAAATATCAGATCTGTACTACTACTAGAAACTTCAACCTGATCAGGAGCAATATTCTTTAATATCATTACTCCTATGCGTTCCTCCTCTTGCCCTATAAAAGTTGAAATATTTCCTTCTAATTTTTGATTATGCTCAATATTAGTAGAGTGACTAAAATCTATAATGTATTCTTTTATAACCTTTTTATAGTCATCTCGAAGTTTGTCCTTATACTCCATTACATTATCAACGTTCCCTAATAACCCAAGAGATGGAAAAAGATCATTGTTATTCCAGAGAGAATAAGAAATATTTTCCCATTTACTTCGATCAGTATAGAACCCTTCTATTCTAATGATAAAAGGATTTTCACTTTCTCTTATTAATAAGAGATCATCTTTATCTTTGTATTTCTCAATATCTTCAAGACGAGAATCTATCACTACATGATCACCTTGAAAGTCCTTAGGCAATAAAAACATATTCTGAGTTTGTGTAGCTTGTAAAAAAGGAACTAATTTCCCTTTTCCTGAAGAAGAACATGACATTGATTGTATGTTAGGGATAAAAGCTTCTCCTTTTTTGTTCATAATTATAAAATGCCTATGATTATGATCTTGCAGGTAGTTTTTTACTTGAATACTAATGTTGCTATAATTTAAATGCAAGTCACATTGCTGGATTGAAAAACCTTTTTCAACCTCTGGTATAAATAATGTGTCCATCTTTTCATCATCTGAATTATTATCAATCTTAACTTCTTTATTATTTATATCATCAGTAATAACATATACGTCCCTTCCTTTTCCTCCTCTTGCAAACATGGTACCTTGGTCGAAGTTGATTACATCATCTCCTGAAGAACCGAAAACCATATGTGGAACTACACTATTATCTTGACTTTGTGTTTTTCCTCTAATAACACCTAAAACTTTATAACCCTTATTATTCTTTAGAATCTTTTTGTAATGATTTTCAACATCCTGAAAATTACCTAAAGAATGTTCTGAATGTAATTCAAATGAATTAATCTTTATAGTTGCCGAGTCTGATCTCTCAATCTTAGGAACAATATTACTACCATTTTTATCTATTAGTACAAAGTGAGGTTTATTACTGCTTTGTTCAACATAATTTTTTATATCAAGAGTAAATTGATTATTCTGACCAAAATTTATTTTTAAAGATAAAGTATTACTGTCTTTAGAGTAGGTTATCTGATCACAATCACTTAATAAATCAATCTCTGGAAAAACTACAGTTCCTGTTCCATCTACATTAATTTCTGAATATAAATAACGACCTTTATAGTCTGCAGTTTTTACGTAAAAAGTATAATTGCTTTTTCCACCTTCGACTGTAGTATACGGCGAAATGATAACTTTTCTGCAATTTTTGACTGCATCTTTCTTATTTCTACTAACACCGCCACCACTATCTATGATAACGTCACGATCATCGATTCCTGTAAAGTGCTCAGAGTAACCCATGCACAAAATCTCATCCACCTTGTTCTTTCTTCCAATATAATGGTAATTAAAGAAGTTGCTACCGACATAATCATCAATCAACAAACGATTATTTATTTTTATCTTTAATTGTCCATGGGCACTAGGTTTAAAACGATAGTCAATCACACCTGTAACTTTATCTTCTGCTAATTGGCTTAAATCAAGTATATTAGTAGAGTTATTTCCACCAATAATCTTGCCTGAAAAGCTAGGGTTATTTACAAGAACAAACCTGTTTGCTACATTATTGCCACCAGTTATTCTTTCTGTGCCTAAGTAAATTAAAAAGTTATTATTCCATACATCACTCCCAACAATGATACCTTTGTTTACATTTTGTAGATCGCAAACAACTGTCTTATCTCCTTGCTTCATTTTTACTCTATTATCATGGCTAATAACCATTGCATTTTCACAGTAGTATACAGACGAATTAACTGAGCTTTTAATACCTTTTTCATAATCTTGATTAGTAATCTGTGGCAAACAAATCCTGCTAGCACCTTCAATATAATCAGGTATAACACGCGAAAGATTTTTTGTATTGGCATTTGTTCTATTCATCATAATCGTTGCGTAGTCCGGACGAAGAGTATTACCACTTACTTTTCCAAGACCAACACCATAAGCGACAACACTATTAGGACTATTATTTAAAGCTTTCCAAATTTGTTTAGCTAAACTATTAACTGTGTTTTTTCTATCTGCAAGGTGTTGCACATCAGATGCCATATCTTGAAACAGAAGTGTTCTCCAAAATATGCTCCAGTTTTCTCCATGGGTTGTATCGTACTTTTTCTTGTACTCCACGATATTGCTAACACCACTATAAATTCCATAACCTACCATGAGCCCAAACCCAACTGCAATACCAACTACCGGCATACTAGCGGCTGTAAGAGCAACGCCAGAAACAAATGACACACCAGAAAAAGATATAGATGCTATATTGTCTCTTATTTCCTTCCCTCCACATGGATTATCACTATTTTCTCTATTTTTACAGTTTATAAGATTACTTGCTGATATGCCTATAAAGATAATATCAAACGCACCAGCTACAGCTCCTGCAGCACCCTTTGCTAGTGTACTTCCAAATTTTACTCCCGCCAATTCAATAGCAAATTTTGTCTGTCTACCTAAAGCACCTGGTATAATTTTTCCTACAATGTTTCCAGTTGATGCTACAACTTTTGGAGTAATTCTAACCATTGCATTCCCAATTGGTTGAGATGCAAAAGACCATCCTATTCCGCCTAGATTTAATCCACAATCTGTTGCTGTTCCATCCTTGCAAGATACAATAGCACCATGAATTCCTCTTATTAATTGTATTCCACCTGCAGCATTCATTAACCTGCTTTTTAATTTTGGATTTTTTGTTAAACCACTATTTTGCTGTAAAACATCACCTTGCAAATCCTTAATACGCTCATTCTGAATATAGCGCTCATATCCTTGATCTCCAATCACCCTATCAACTAAATATTTATAGTCACCTTCAATATTTTTATCTCCAACAAACTCTACTAGTTGAGCATTTTTCCCTTCATCTTGACTGTTTTTAACATAAGTTAGAAACCTTTCACTATCAATTACAATTTTGTCTACATTATTTTCATCTATATTTCCTTTACTAAACTTTTCTACATCATCCCTTGAAAATAAGCAGTTATTAATGCTTCTCTTGCTTCTACTACCTCGCCCTACACAAGCATCTAGGTGAGATCTGGGTTGTTGTGTTTCAGCAAGTACAGCCTCTAAGTTAGCTATACGTTGTGGATCTATACTTAATCTATCTGAAATATCTTCTCTCGTACGTATAAAATAATCTTCATTTCTTCCTTGAACTTGCAAACGGTTACGTATTTCATCAGAAATATCATGTGATCCACTTATTTGCAATACAGCATTAATATCTCTAGCATTTTCTAACGCCCACAAGCCGCAATTATAACTATCTCTTTGTTGAGTAACAGAAACATCATTAACGGTAATTTGAGCTTGTTGTAAAACTTGACGAATACTATCTGGAACATTATTACCCAACGAATCTACATAGTACCCATTATACTGCCCATTTTGATGAGAGATGACTAACGTAACCCAATGATCATTATTTAGATTAACAATTAAAGTTAACGGCCTTCTTTCACCTCTTGTCGTTACACTATTTTGAAACTGTTGCAATTGATTTACTATGTGCTCTGGTGATCCCACTATTTCAAACAATGTGTCAGCTCCATAGCCATATTCTATTCTTGCAATATCAGCTATATCATGTTGTTGAAGCCAGTAATGATAATCTGCTGCTGCTGTTGCAGATTCTAATGTACGTAAATTCTCTTCTTGTATACCCATATCTTTGAGTCTCTGGGTTACTTCTTGTATTCCTTCTAAATGTTTTCTCTTAGCGATGTCAATAGAACTGTGCACTACCAGAGCAGGAACAAACTCATCACTCGTCAATATTAAAGAACCTTTATCCTTAGCCTTCACATTAACAACTACACCCATGAAAAACATTTTATCACTGTCTGTTATTGTTTTCAGTGCTGCACCTTTAGCATATCTAATATTTTGTTCTTTTGTTAATTTATCAACCTCTTGCCTCAGCTGATCTTGACCTAAATTTTTATCTATGAGCTTGAATTCCAGTCCCATAGGAGTATATTCTTTAGTACCCTCAGGCAAAGGACCAATACCTTGAATGACCATATCAACACGGCCACCCGCTCCTGTTTGAAATTCAGGTATAATTACAACTTTTCCAGAAGTCTCTTGTAGCCTTAAGTCACTATAACTACTAAACAAACCATTAAGAACAGCTTGTAATCGGGCTTCATTAGTGATTAAGTCTTTAATAGGATAAATTCCATCAGCTATCTTAGCAAGTAATCCTTTATAAGCTAATAATGAATCCTCACTATTAGAGGAAGTAGTATGCTGAGAAGTAATTGCCTGATCAAATTTTACTTTTAACTCATCAGAACTAGGTATCTTAAGAAAATTACCTGTAAATTGATCATTAGTATTACTAGGATTATATTTACTTATTTCTTTTATTTCAAAAAGCTCTTCAAAAGACAAACCCGTTTCATATTTTTTTAAACTCATTTTAATTTCTATGACATTTTCTATTCTTCCAACTTCAGGTATGTCTAGTACTGGAATTTTTTTATCTGCATAGAATTCTTTTGTATTCGACTCTCGTATATGAAAAATGAATGCTGTTTTTTCTTGTCCTTCATTACCTTGAATGAATATTAATGTCATAACCGGGCTTTTGGATAAAGTGTACTCCGTTCCCCCAGACCAATTTAGTGGATACTCATTGTATGAATATATATATTTTTTTACGTTATCCTGATCTTGACCAATCTTGTTGATTAAAATTGATTGACCTAATATGTCTCGACTGAAATAGTAATGATCTTTTGTCTCCTTATTTGCTGGAAAAATATGGTATTCACTTGATAACAAATCCGCTATTTCTTGCTTAAAATCTTCTTCAGAAATTTGCTGATTATTCCATCTATGAGATAACTTTATAAATTCTTCCATCAAAGGAGAAGAAGGTTGTTTAATAGGCCTTACTTCAGTTTTAAATGGTTCCACGTCATCTAAATTTAACCCAACAGCAATAACATTATCTGCATTGGTTAAAATCCTCATCTTATTCGGTCTAAAACCTTCAATGTAACCTTCAGCTTGCTTCAGTGCATCACTTGGAGTAACTTGCCCTTCAGTTCCAGCCTTAAGTTCAATAAGAATTGGAACTGAATCAATAGCACGATCTGGCCCACGAACAAGCAAAACAATATCTGCATAACCTCCTCCAGCAAATTGTTCCAAGTATACTTTAGTGTTATCACGATATCGAAAGTTATCAAATATTCCTGCTACAAAACCATGTTGATCAGCTTCACGAGCCTTAATGCCATAAACATTAGCTTGTAAGTCTAAATTGGTATGAACTTTCTTAATATAATTTAGAATGTCTTCGAGATTTTTCCTAGCTTGACGTGTACCTGAACTGACAAGCCTTTCTATATAATTCTCTAAATAGACAGATTTACCTAACTTTTTCGTCACTTCTTGAAACTTTACTGTAGGCTCGATGGGTTGATCTACAATCTTCTTTTTACTTTCTACCTTAATGTTTATTTTTTCACCTTCTCCGTCACTCTTTAAAGTATATCCCTTTGCTGATACAATTCTTGATATTTCCTTACTAAAATCATCACTAAGGTTTTTATCTGAGCTATTTAGAAACTGCTTAGCTTTCTTTAAAAATTCATCTTGAGGTAAATAATGACCTTTTAATTCATCAGGATCAATTTGCATTGTTTGAGTATTGCCATATACATCCTTAGCTTTACACTCCAACACGTTATTCTTCAGATATAAATATAACTTCTTCGACTTAACATCTTTGTCTGACTTCGGTCTGCTTTTTATTAACTCATACTTATCTTTCAAAATTTTTATCACATCAATTTGAAGCTTGCGGGCATCCAATTCAGTATAATCCCTACCCATTACATCCTTCCACTCACCTGTGGTGAATTCAAAATTCTTAGTATTTGTTTGTTTAGAATGTTGAGCTTCTATATCTTCAGTGAAAATAAAAACATGTGTTTTGGATTCTGTTTCTGCTACAACCTTTAAAGTTCTTGCTCCCTCAAAACGAAAGTGCAACTTCTTTATGCCTAGGTTGTTATTAAGCTTAGTATCTAATACACTGGAAAACCAACCTAAAAATCGATGAGGGAAAAAGCCAGGCTTTTCACTAGAGTGCAAATAAGATTGTATTTGATCAACCAGTGATTGAAACCTTGCTTCAAAGGACTTGTCTAGTAGATCTGCTGCATCGGAAGTTGAAGAGTCTACTTTCCCAAAAAGCAGCTCTATCAATTCAAAATCTTGTGGTTTTTCTTGTTGTTGATTGTTATTGACCATAACTACCTCCTGATTTTAACCTTTTACAATTTTTACCCTTACTTAAACTCTTTGCTTACTTTCGTTTAAGCCTAAGTAACTGGATCTCATAAAACAGAAACACTATACTTTGCTTCTAATATCAGTAACTTTCTGTTGTACAGCTTCCACATCTAATGATGAACTTGGTAACTGATTATCACCTCCTCCACTATCTAATTGTCTGCCTCTAATTCTAGTAAATATTTCATATATTGACCTATCTTCTTCCATAATAGAGTGCATTTGCTCTTGATTAAGAGATTTAATAATTTTCGGCAATACCTTAATATCCGCATTCTTTTTTATCAGACAAACAATCCTATTTCTAGATGCGTATCCGATACTCAACTCATCTAAAAAGTGTTGTCTATGAGCTTCAAAGCCAGGATGATTCCACATAGAAGAGAGCATGTCACTACCAGACTTAATAAAACTATCATCTGGTACAGAAACAAGTGAATCCAATGCTCCAAACATCGATGTACTATAACCTTCAGGAGATAAATCTTCTGACTTTAAATTTTCAAATAGCTTTTTGGCACTTTCGAAAAAGTAACTTCCTGTGAGCTTACTTAACGTATAATGATACTTATTTTGTTTAAAATCTCTTTTTAATAATTCATGATATCTGTTAGGATCAAGATGACGTAGGCAAAAATCAACCATACCAACATCATCAGTAGAAAAACGTCCTTTATTGTATGCTACTTCCATTAATAAATCTTCTTTCCTTTTTGAAGATACAGAATCGATAGATTGTAGCTTATTCCAAAAGAATTCTAAAGCTTCAACATGCTTTTCTAGCATCGCACATTTAAAAGCGTAAACGTACGGATGTTCATTATTTAATTCTAACTGATGTTCCTGATTATTTATGGCATGTGACCAGTAGATCATTAAAGCCCCTTTATTACATCCTTTAACTAAACTCTCTACTGGCTTGCTACCTAATGTTGATTTAAATTCTTCAAAAATGGCTCTTATCTCGTCCTCAAAACAACACCAGCAGGCAATTCTGTAACGATCAAAGGAATCAAGAAGAGATTTCTGTCCATCTTCAGCTTTCAAGCCTAACAATTTTTTCCCTAGTGAATACCTATCAAGCTTAACATGATCTAAGGTGTCATCGGCTTTCCAACAAATTTCGCTTTCTAAAATTTCCTTAACAAAGGGTGTTATTATTGTCCTATCCCATTCACGCAATAATGTCTGATATGCAATACAATACCTCTTAATCTCTAACTCTTTAAACCCTTTATGAGGATCATCTTCTTTGATAGAAGTCAATAATACCCTTTGTACATTTTCGTAATCCATACCTAATCCTTGTATCTATAATTTAATATATTTTAGGCATATTACTCCATCTTAAAAACTTGTCAATCACTATTTTAGAAAAATCTTCTAACCTAAAGTAATTTTCGGTAAAAGGCTCTTAACAGGCTCAATATATGATCTTTTATTCGCTTTTAAGGCCTGTTTTTGTTATAAATTCACCTCAATTCTTTTTTTTCTTAACTCTTAAATAAATTAATGTTAATTTAGTATTGTATATCACTAAAAACTTAAACGATACAACCATTTCCAGCGCTCAAAACCAAGGGCCGTGAGAGCTTTTCGTTTTGGGATCATGTGGTCTACTGCTTGTTCTATGCGAACTTTTCTTTATAGTAACTTGACTATACCCTAAAATTAGCCGTATTAGACCACTTTTACTAAATTTGTGTACGAACTAATTTGTCTAACTTTATTACAACAATTTTGCATTTTTATTTACACAACCCTATTTTTTGCAATTTGTTCTCACAAACATAGGTACTTTTTTCGCGCTTTTGGAAAAAGTAAATAAATAAATTCATTGTAACACTAAATATATGTATTTCTTAAAAATTACAATTAAGGATAAAGTAGCCAAGTTTCTTGATCAGGTAAAAGAATGTCTTAATAATTGCTAAGTTACTAAAGAGGAGAAAATAACCAAATGGAAGTACTATGTTGCTCCTTATCTTTGCATAAGCAAGATGTATATAGAAAATTCCTTATGATTGTAGATCTTTTATAAATTCCTGAAAGTCTTCAATCTATGACAAGATGTTAACAAAAAATTTACTGTTGTGAAATGGTAAAATTTGAAAAAAATGATTGTTGACAATAATAATTTATTATACTAAGAGATATATAAAAATATAAATGGGGGTAGTGAGTATGGAATCTGGTTTAGATCATAATTACAATGCAATACTCAGTAGATTAACAAGTACTGTCAGAGATGGTAATAAACAGACCGAAGCAAGAAAACGCTTAAGAATCGAAAGATGGTTAAGAGTTAATATTCAGTTGATTGAAGATTTTAGTGGAATAGAGCTAGAATTTTTCTCTGACATATTTTTTGATGATGTTTGTTGGGATGGAGTAGAATTAAAAAATAAAATTGTTGGCGCAAAACTGATCGAAGAAAAGAATCAAAATGGAAGAGAAAATCCACTTGATCTTTCTGATAGATATTACTTAGCATGTAAATATTGCTTAGAAGATATGGTACCTGGGTTGTTTGAGCAAGTATTTACGAAGTTTAAAAATAGCGCATTTGAAGAAAATATTTCTGATGATAAGCTAAAGGATGAGCTTTTGGATCATCATAAAGAGAGTAGCCCTATAAAGGCTTTTTGGTCTTCCCATATCGATAAACAGTCTGGAAAATTGAAGGAATATAAACCAGTTGAAGGTTTGAAAGAAGCTATAAAAATAAACTCTAATAAAAACTGGGGAGAAGGTATAGAGTTCTTTTATAATAAGATTCACAATGACAAGAGCATTTATAATAAAGGTGGTTTATTAATTAATGCGGCTTTATCTGCAGCAAGGGGTTACAAAGATACGGATATTTTAGAGTTTTGTCTACTACATATGAGTGATAACCAAAAGAATGAATTATTGAAAAGAGATCTTAAAGAAAATACATATCATGCAGTGTTAAGTGAATTAATTGATGGGTATTGCTTTAGCTCTTTTAAGAATTTATTTCACTCCCTCGAACCTAAAGCCCTTTCACCCAGGCAGTATGGAGTGATATTGTCATCTTTATCAGGAAAAATGCTTTTAAATTCAGATTTAGCTGAGCAAGCTAAGGAAGCTATCATGTACGTTTGGAAACATAAAAGTTTTGAGAAATGTAGAAAATCTGTATTTAAAGATTATTCAATTAAATATGTAGTTGCAGATTTGATTGTAGATTTGCGTAAAGAAGAAAAAGAGAAGGGAGTAAGAGAAATACTAGAAATATTGAAATATTCTGAGGTTACACAGAGACAAGAGCTCAAGGATTCTCTGATAAGAACAATGAGTGCATTACATGGAGTTGGTGAAGAGCAACTTACCAAAGATCAACAATTGATAAAAAAACTCTTTTCTGAATTAGGTAAGTTATCTGAGTGTGAGAAAGAGCATTCAGTTGCTCAAAGTAGTGGATCAGATATTGGAGCTGGCGAGCCATCTGGTTTGCCGCAAACAAATCTTAGCCTGACTGGTGTCCCACATAATGTGAAATTTTCAAGCCCTAGTAAATAGGGGAATTATATGCAAAGTACTACAGAGCCATTTGAATTGGTGCAGCTTTTATTGATGGAAAATACATCAAAGGACGAGTTTTTGGATTTTCAAAAGAGATTTCAGTCATTTATTGATCAGTCTCCTTCTTTTTTACACTCAGTTGGAAAGAAAGGCTTTTTCCCTAGTTTCTTTTTTGGCACTTTTACTACTTTGTTGGATTCAGGTCTTGCTGACTTTAGAGATGTTAAGGTTAAGGAAATTTGCTTTCGTTTTGATGATCATGGTACTTTGAAGCTAGCTGTATTAACTGAAGATTCTAAGACAAAAAGTGAAAAAATAATCTGTATTGCAGTATCTGATAAAGAGAATGCTAAATTAGAATTTGATCGAGAAGAATTGGCAAACATAGATTGTCATTTCTTTTTTGGCCGAGGTCAAGATCAAAAAGTTCAGTTAAGATATGAAAAACATACAAAAGTTGGATATGGTGTAACAATTGAGAAGGAGAAAAAGAAAGTTGCTTGCAGTTCGATAAAACTTGATGGCCATGTTTCACCAGGAGTAAAAGAATTTACTTTAATAAAAAGAAAAAAGAAAACTTGAAAGACTTAATTGAAGAGTTAGCAAATAAAGGTCACGGGGAAGTAATAAATACGATGAAAGAAGTGCTTGACTATATTACTAGTATCTATAGTGAATATAAAAATAATAGAGAAATTAAAAAACAATTTGATGGTAAAGAATCAAGTTATCATGGTTTTTTAGCAGGATTCTTAATGAATTTCAAATATCGTTATCATCTAAAACTGTATCTTGAATTATTTGCAGGAAAAGGTCAGGCAGATGTTATTTTGCTTGTACGTGGCATTGATAAATCACTAAATGCTATTCCCATTATTATTGAACTTAAAGCAAAAACAGATGAAGCAAACACACCTCAAAGAGCAATGGAGCAAGTTCAAGGTTATGTTAAAGGGTCTTTTTCTAACTTTGTCAGAATGGTTACCTTAGCCAATGAAGTGGTTTGTGTAGGGTTGAATTTTGAAATGAATCGTGTTGCTAAATATTCACTTTATGCACAAGAATTCTTGGATAGAAAAAATAATTCTGTAGTAGAAAAGTTGCTTAGCATTCCTCAAATTATGGTATCAACTACTAAAACAGTGGAAGACCAACTAGGAAGTTCATTGAAAACTCGAGCAAAAGAAATAAATAAAGACGCTATAGAAAGTCAATTAGGAAAATTAGGTAAAGGAGAGGAAATTGGTGAAATAATAAAAAGCCAATTAATGGGTTTATTTAAAGAAAACAAAGATAAAGTTGATAAACAGCGTTTAAAGAAACTTTTGGAAAATTTACCTAATATTTGTGTCGCTCAAATCATAAGAAAACAGTTAGAATACCTATATTATGGAATCGTTTGGAGTAATGGAGGTAGTGATAATATACATTACGTAAGTCAGTTTATTTTAGGCCAGTTAATACTTATTTCTGATATGATTAAAGATGAGAAATCAAGAAAATATACTTTTATTTATAATAAGGATGGCAAAATGGTTGAAGGGTCACAAGCACGTCCAGAATCAGCAGAAGAAAGTATTGCAGATTGTGTTACAACTATAGTGTTAACTGTAGGCAAGAAGGTGTTTATACTCAACATAAACGAAAAAAATAAATTTGCATTGAGAATGCCAGATGGTAAAAGGATTCCAATTGAAGAAATTCAGAACATTAATGACATAAAAATACAAGAAATCACTTGTAATTTGTACAGTACACCTAGTAATAAGAACCCATTTAATCAATACTGTAGGGAGAATGAGGGATTAACAGTAAACACATACAACTCATTGGATGAATACAAAAGAAGTGGTGAAGCTTTTCAAGGTAATTTCTTACCACCAATTGGTCAAAACGAGAAGTTTAAGGTAGCTATGAAAGAAGCTATAAAATCTGGTGGTTATGGTAATTACAAAAAAGTATTTAAAGAAATTTCTAATATATTGTATCCTTTCAAATCATTAATAAACAATGAAGCTACATTTCAAGCTCTATTACATGGTTTATTTAGTAGCTACAGCGAAGATAATATAAAGGTTATTACTGAATTTCAAATAGGTGGTGGAGAGAAGTTGGACATTATGTTAATTATAAAAGCTACTGACAGAGCAAAAGAGTACCCTCCAGTTGGAATAGAGCTAAAATTTGCTAAGGTGGGAGAATTAAACAAAAAAGAAAAAGAGGCTAAGGATCAGTTGACAAGATATGAAAAAGGTGAAGCGTATAAGGTAATTACTGATGCTGACAAAGCGAAATTGATGTATGCTGTTTTTGATAAAGGCGCAGCAGATAAAGATTCTCTTATAAAAATTGGCGATAAGTTTGTAGATGTAGAGGTAAAACATAGTTCCGATATGATGCTTCCTAGTCAGCAACCAGCTAGTAATGTTCAGCAGCCAATTGCTCAGCAGGCAGGTCCATCTAAACGAGCATTTAATCGATGATTAGTTTAAAATAAATTATTTAAATAAGATAGGATGTAGGTAAATGCTAACCTTACTTTAGTAGTAAAAGGCATTTTATTACTGCATTTTAGTGAATTATATATTTTTTTTAAATTATCTTACTCCACTCTCTCAAAAAACAAGTGTAATAAACAACTCCAGAGGCTAGATGATAATAGTTACTAAAACAAGTATTTTCATAGCAGACCTCACTATAAAAATAGTACTTGAAAAGCTTTATCAAGGTATGCTATAGTCAATATTACATTGCATAATAATATAATAAAATTAAGTAAAGTTGGACAAAAGGTATTTCAAGGAGAGAGTTATGCCTATTCTATCTAAGCTATTGGATTCACAGCAACAAAATACAGAATATTTAAAGCACTCTGGTGGCCATTCAACTTCTGAAAATAATGTAGCAGATTTGGACGATTATAATTTGTTTGTTCAAGGAATAAGCAACCGTCCTGAGTTTTATGACTTTGATCAGACACATGAAACTGAAAAGACTTCTGACACATGTGTAGAGAATATATTGTCGTATCAAAGCAAAATTGATGACAGCTTAACTGATAACAGTGATTCAGATTTAGAAAGCGATTATTATTATCCTATTAGTCCAAAGGACTCAGCTTTGATGGACCTAGACTTACCATTAACCGGAGATGAGAAAAGTCTAATTGATGAATTTTGTAAAGAATTAGAAGATGTAGTAGCAAAAAATGATCAAGGTTATAGGGATAAGCATGAAAATTTTACAAACATTGCTTTAAAACGTATAGAGTGCATAACAAGTAAATATTTGCAAAAAGGGATAAGGCTCAATTCAAGATGTAACGATGATGAGTATACTATAACAAGTTTAATTTTTAAGGAAATAAGAAATATCCCTGATAGAATACGACAGCATAAGGGATTACCATCTTATGAGAGTTTATCAGACGATAGTGAGACTATAACAAGTTTAGTTTCTAAGGGAATAAGAGGTATTCCTGCCTATGAGGGTGTATCAGATGACAAAAATATAGGTATTATACGCAATATCATGAATAATTTACTATTAAAAGGTGGAAGGGTAAAACGCAGTTCCTTCTATGATAATAGGTTATTGTATGCAACTTATGGGTTCAGTTATGAGATTTTTGCAGAACGTGAAGAAATCGATAACAAGCTAAAAAGCGTAGCAAATGAAGGTATTATAAACAGTAGTGCCAAAGGCAAAGCTTTACACACAGAAATGGATAATGGATATTTTTATGTAAAATATTCGCAAGATAGCACTGTTGAGGTTGCAAAAGTTACAAATAATCCAAAAGTGAAAGATTTAAGTTTTAGACATCATATATTTCATATTGGAGAGAGTATAGTAAGAATTGAAAATGTAGGAGGAAAAAGAAATTATACAGATGTCTTAGGAGATGGCATTGAAATGTCTTTTACTACTGAAGTGGGAAAGATTAGTATTCATCTATATTCTAGTGATAAAGATAGTAATATAATAGAAGTAAAGCTTGATAGAGAGAGCCAAGAGAAGTCTGACAAGTTAAAAAATCAATCAAGTTTAGGGGAAAGTTGCCTTTTAGGAGGAAAAAGTGTTTTACAAGCTGTAAAAGATGGAAATTTTGAAAGAAATGCATCTATAGAGTCAAGTGAAACTATTAAGCAATTAGATTGTGTAGTAAAAGAATCAGATGCTCCGTCTACTCTTATGATGTCAATTGATAGTTTAGACCAGCCGCAAAAGATTGAATCTTCAAAAGAAATAATAGTGTGTTCATAAAGTCAACTAAAATTATTAAACAAAAAAAAAGGTTTTGGAGGGGTAAAAAAAATTGATATATTTTTAAAGCAAGATTCTTGGAGGTATTCAATAAACTATACGCTCAAAGCAAGGAGAAATAGCATGAGGATTTAGAGAAATTGAGTTAATAATTAAAAGATTATTCTAAAGAAACTATTTTCCTTTCTTGATGTTTATTCCTTTTTGGACATAACTTTTTGTGCTGGATTCAGGAAAGACTGGCTGCTTCACACTTTCTACTTTTTCGAGTTTTGTATTTGATTGAATTGACTTTTGTGATGTCCACAGAATTTCCTTTAATCAGACCAACTACATGATTCAGCGGAAGAAGGGCTATAAGAAACATTAGGCTCTTATGAAATAATTTTGAAGCTCTTAGGTCGTTTCACATATAAATTAAGATTATCACTATTTTTATTATATAATTAAGCTTTTAACACTGATTTCCCTCAATTTCTGGCACATCTATCTCCTGTGGCTTTTATAAATTAAGACGTCAGTCTATATAATTTCTCCAACTGCTCACTCCACAGCACCGGTATTTCTCTCAAATCAGCTAGCTTCAAACCTCTTGGCTGCCTCCCCTTTACTATATCTTCTTTAATCTTTGGTGCTAAATAATTTCACCTTTTCTTTCCCTATTAAGAACTTCACAAACTCAAGATTTTCATGGTTATAACTGACAGCATGGTGCACAGCCATCTTCTCGACGTACATAATTAACATTAGCCCCTTTATCAAGTTGAGCTTCTACTCCACTGCGGTCTTTTCTCTTGACAGCATCAAGAAGTAATTCATTTCTTAGTAAATTTTCAACTTCTTCATGTCCTCCATCATTTGCAAGTTCCAATGGTGATCTATTATTGGAATTTTTAATATCAATTCTTGCTCCTTTTTCTATGAGAAACTCTACAGCTGGTAAATGTCCTTCCTTGGCAGCATAGTAGACTGATCTGTGGTTTTAGAATTAATAAATGATTCTTGTTGTTGCTTTTCTATTAGAAGCTTTACAATCCCTATATTTTATGGTGCAAGTTTTTATTTTTAAAACATTATACTTTGTGTAGGGATAACTACACGCATCAAAGTTAAAGAAAATCGAAAGCAAAATGATGAAGAAAATGAAAGTTTAAGTTTTCTTCAACAAGTCAAGGAGAGAATTTACCCATTTGTGCTTTAAAGCCTGTGTTAGCAAGAGCCTTAATCACTAAATGAACAATTTCACGCAAAGTTTCATCTTTAATTTTTCTATACTCTCTTACTAATCTTGATATTTCTTCGCTGCTCACATCGCTACGGAAGGCCTTATCATGCAAGTCTTCAGAGGCTTTGGTAAAAAAATATGACATATCAACAGACAAAGCTTCTGCTAAATTATACAATCTATCAACTACAAGCCTTACCTCTCCGGTTTCATATCCTTGTATATGCTGAAATGAAATTCCAAGCTTTTTTCCTAAATCTCTTTGACTAAAGCCACACATTAACCTTCTTTTCCTTATTCTTTCACCTATTTGTTTATCAATAGGGTACTGTTCAGCTTGCACAATCATTTATTAACATCTTAATTTATATATCAAAGCAATACTAACTCTCATTGTAACTTTGAGAAAAAGATTTTACTAATATATAAACCGCACTACGTAACCTTTTGCTCTTAATCTCATTATATCCTTTGACTAGCTTTAACACCTCTTCATCGTAAACTTCATGTGAGCCGGCATGCACATCAGTAAAAAAGTTAGCAACATCAATCGATAGGGCTTTTGCTAAATCATATAATCTACTAGCCAAAACACAATTTGAGCCATTTTCGTACCTTTGTATCTGTCTATATGAGACACCTATTCTTTTTCCCAATTCGGTCTGCGTTAAACCATGATCTAGCCTTAATTGTTTTATCTTTTTACCTAATTGCACTTTTCACCTCTTATTCAAATTTACAACAAATTTTATGAAGTGGAAAAAAAGCTAGCAAAGTAATTGCTTTAATAATTTCTGCCTCTCGCTAATTAAATTGTTTGGCCTTACGTATTTTTTCTCAATTTCCCTCATCTCTTTTTCTCGTTCTGCAATGCTATTTCGTATTACTTCAGCCGAATATCTGCTTTTGCCAGATGCAAACTCTGATCTTAATCTTCTAACCTTATATTCGAGCTCAGCAAATCTTTCATGCTGCTCAAGAAGCTCTATCATGTGTTTGATTTCAGAATTTAGCTTTTTTTCCTCAACATCTCTCACAATAAAAGAAAGCAGAAGCTTATCTATTTGGTAATCAATATTTGGTTGAGTAGCAAATAGATTGATCATAGCTTTTACATCAGTAGGATTTGCAACTAATAAGCTAAAATTACTACATAAAAAACTATAGAACTTTATCGTCTTTACAAGATAATTTTTCATATCTTGTGATAATTGCAATTCTTTGTGAATTCCTGACAGCAATATTTTCAATTCTTCCAAGTATTCTACATCAAAATTACCTACTTCTGTAGGTAAAAGGATCATTAGCAGCTTTTTTACAAGCTCAACATCATTTGATTTTACTGCATTATAAAGAGCTTTATCCTTATCTTCTTTTAAATCATAAAGCTCTGACGAGTTATCTATGCTGAATAGATGTTCAGTATTTCCCTGAGGAGAGTAGATTAAAATGTCCACTTCTCTTAGCGGGTGGTCATCATTAAACTTTTCTAGTAACTGCTGATCGGTGGTTTCCTCTATTGCTACAGCAGCTTTACTGATCTTTTTCAGTTCAGAAACATTATCTCTTGAATTTTCAAGTATGTCTTTAGCCTTGTCTAGCAGCTGCTCATATAGAATTACTTTTTCTTCATCATCAAGTAGCTGACAATGCTTCTTCAGCTTTGCAGTGGAATAAGACAGGAGATCCATTTCTTTCAATTTTACAATCACAGTACCCAACTTTTATTGAAATTGAAATAATTTTTACGAGATATGTTTTTCTAGCGTAAATGCCCGTAAAGTTTGTTACTATAATTTATAGTAAATCAACAAGTCGTATAGTGTTAACAATTAAATAACATTTATCACGTTATGATCGAATAGTAATGAAATTAAGTGAGGGTTACAATGAAAAAAATAAATAGTAAAAAATTGTCTAGTAAAATGTTAAAAGCGGTAGAGCGAATAGCAAAAGAAGGGTTGTTACCTAATTTTATAAAAGCTGCTCCAACAGCAAATAAAAAGATTAGTAAATTACCTGTCTTAACATATCCTGAGGAGCTCAATCCATTTCAATCAGCTTTATGCAAAATAAGGCTAAGTGAATATGAAAATATGAAACTAAATGAATTTTTGGAAAAAGCTATTGCAGCTAAAAATATAAACGAGTTAAGTAAAGTTGTCGATGAAGCTTTGGATTTAGGAATAAGAATAAATGCTGCCAATAAAAATGGCTTTAGCTTCGCTAACGTTACAATGTTTAAGATGTATCGTGATGAATTCAAAGAAAATAAACAAGAAGATATAATCAGAAAGTTAGCCTTACATGGAGCAGATTTTAATGTACAAGTTGATAAGAAAATAGCTGAAAAAGTGCAAAAAGAAATTGAGCCACAAATATATAGTAGGCTCAAGAAACTTAGGGAAGTTGGAGAAGACGCTACTATAGAAGGAACTGTTGAAGATGTAGAAATTGATAATAAGACCTTCTATATTGAATTTTCACATAGCTGCATAGTTGATGTTGCCAAAGTTGTAGAAGGTGCAAAAAATTTGGGCTTAAGTAAAGGAGACTTAAACCTTGGCGGTAATATCATAAAAATAGGTGATGGTGAAGTTGAGGTCAAAACCGGGAAAGACGGTAAAAGAAATTATGTAGATATATCCGATAACAGCGCTTTTACAGTAACACTTTGCACTAGCCTAGGAGAGCTAAATTTAATGGTATATCACGATACAGAAGACTATCATCAAGTACAAGTTGAGGTGGAAGATGAAGAAATGTGGAATGAGTTGCAAAAAATAGGAGAAATCATAGGACAGGGGTGTTTATTTGGTGGAATGTCTGTTAAAGAAGCAGTAGAAAGAGGCAGTTTTACTAGGTGTGGAAGGTGGGGTGACCAAAATTCTAAAAGTAGTGAGACTTTTTCTTGGGTAAACAAATTAAAAGATACCAAAACGACATCTGTAGGACGTTCTTAATTGGAGGCTATGTAAAACATAGCCTTGAGGAATAAGCTATTGCAAAGACTTATATAAAGTGGTTCTTGAATTTTGATTAAAATTAGGGAATGTTAGATAATAAGATTAATAGCTTAAAGATTTTTCGTGAAAAACTTACCATAACTTGGTCAAGATTCTCCTTGAAAGACAAGAACTAACCTTTACTCCCTGAATTTGCTTTTAACTTGACACTTATGAACACTTCCCAAAATCACCATAAAAATTTACCTTGATTAGTATTGCTTGTAGAAGTGGGTTAGAGATGCATTTAGATATTATTATTTATTGGCAAGCGCTTTTGTTACTGAATGAACTATGTTACACAATGTTTCATCTTTAATTTTTCTATATTCTCTTACTAATCTTGATATTTCTTCGCTGCCCACATCGCTACGGAAGGCATTATCATGCAAGTCTTCAGAGGCTTTGGTAAAAAAATATGACATATCAACGGACAGTGCTTCTGCTAACTTATATAGCCTATCAACTATAAGCCTTACCTCTCCAGTTTCATATCCTTGTATATGCTGAAATGAAATTCCAAGCTTTTTTCCTAAGTCCCTTTGGCTAAAACCACACATTAGCCTTCTTTTCCTTATCCTTTCACCTATTTGCTTATCGATAGGATGTTGTATGGTCATTTTACGTATCAGAACTACGTAACCTTTTGCTCTTAATTTCGTTATATCCTTTGACTAGTTTTAGTATTTCTTCATCGTAACTTTCATGTGAGTCAGCATGCATACTGGTAAAGAAATCAGCAACATCAATCGATAGGGCTTTTGCTAAGTCATATAGTCTACTGGCTAAAATGTAATTTGAACCATTTTCGTACCTTTGTATCTGTCTATATGAAACACCTATTCTTTTTCCTAATTCAGTTTGTGTCAAACCACAGTATAACCTAAGTTCCTTTATTTTTTTGCCTAATTCCACCTTTCATTACTAATTCTAGCTGTTCAAGCTTACATTAAATTTTTTAATTTATGAAGTAGAAAAAAAGAAGGAAAGTTAGAGAACTTTCCTTCTGGTTTACAGATTACAATAAACCACTGTCATAAAAACTAAAGTGGCTCTTTTGTGTTACGATTATATGATCTATCAATTTCATTCCTACATTTTCACAGGTTGCAGCTAATGTAAGTGTGTTATCTTCATCCTCCTTTGATGGCTCTATATCTCCGCTTGGATGATTATGTGAAATTGCAATAGATGCTGCATCAATCAGTAATCCCTGTTTTATTATTTCCCTCACATACAGAGGTACTCTGTCTATAGTTCCACAGTCTTGAATATACTCATATATTAAATGACCACTTCTATCTAAGTATATCACTCGTAAGCTTTCCTTTCTTGACTGCCCTATTGCTGCTTTAAAGTATTTTAGTAGCTCTTCTCTATTATCAAGAATCGACAGCTTTTTTAACTTACCTTTCAATATCCTATCAAAAATCTCTTTCAGGCAAAAGATACTTGCTATTGCTCCATCGTTCATTCCTGTAACATTTTTTAGCTCATGAAAATCAGCATTAATTACTCTCCCTAAACTACTAAAGAGCTCCATTAGCTTTTTGGCAACTTCTCTTCCTTCTGTGTATGCAGATAGATTACGTTCCAGTAGCTCATAGTCAAGCAAAGATCTACCTCTGCTTGATAGAATACGAGTTTCTAATTTCTCTTTTCTCTCACTATTATTCATAAAAACCTCCAAGATCAACATTATATACAAATTCAACGCCAGCTTTCTGACGCAGTAGTTCTCGAGGAATAACCCTTTTGAACTCTAAATTTGCAATGTTGTCCTTGTTGCTTGGGCACTGGGATCCAGCTTCTTTTTTTCTAGATCCCAGTGTCACGCACTGGCTGTAGCCCTACGTCATACCGCCGCGGTATCTCTTAACATAGATCCCGCTAACAAGTAGCGGGATGACGAATATACTGCCACGAACCGTCATACCGCCGCGGTATCTCCTTAGCATAGATCCCGCTAACACGTAGCAGACCGTCATACCGCGATTCATTCGCGGTATCTCATCCGCTAACAAGTAGCGGGATACTTGACCTTTACAGGGATGACGGTTGTCGGTAGGCCTAAATTACTTTAGCCATAAATATTTAAGAAATTCACCAAACAAAAAAAAGGCAAAAGAAGCCCTAGTCATTGTCTATTTTCAGTATTGGCGTTTTTTAAGTCTTAAACGCTGCAATTTAGCTGCTTTTAAACGGCAACTAACCTTAGCTTTAATATTTAAGAAATTTACTAGGCAGAAAAAAAAGGCATAGAAAACCCGTGGTAGCTAGTTATTACACTCTCTATTTTAAAATTTGACGTTGGGTGATGTCTTGAACGCTTTATAAGCGCGTTTCAGCTTATGTAGGTAAAAACCTAGAAATTTTATAAAGACATACGGTGCACATAGTGCAAAAAATTAAACAATAGTACGCCAAATACAAGTTTTCTTGTCATTTTAATCTGCTGCAGAGATTGCGAAGTTAAATGAAATAGCTTCACTTTCATGATAAGGAGGCTGGTGGAGTTTGTCAAGCAACTTTCTATATAATATTTTTAAAATAAATAGACTTCTCCTAAGAAACTCACTCAACTAACTCTTCTTGTTGAACTAATATGTAGCCAAATTCGCTCGCTTTTTTGATCAAATTTTTTACAGTTCTATCTTTATAGCGTGTTTCATAGTATTCCATTCCTTTTTCTACATATTCCTGTCCGTATTTGAGCATACTATAAAATATGCATGCCATTTTTCTTGCAGTAGCTGTTATTGCTTTTGGTGCTCCTAGTCGTTTTTTCAATCTTCTGTAGTATGCACCCAACGCACTTTTACTATTTCCTACAGAATGAGCAGCTATTCGCAAAGCATTTGCAGCACGGTTAATGACTTTACGTGTTCTTGTGTTAAACACTTTTTCCCCTGTAACTTTATTAGCAGGACTGAGTCCCAACCACGATGAAAAGTGCTTTTCTGTTGGCCATTTACTATGGTTTATACCAACTTCTGAAATTATGGTTTGTATACTTAATACATCAAATCCAGGAATTTTAGTGAAATCCATACCAGTTATTCGGTGCAGTTCCTCATACAAAGCAAAGCTTGGCTTACTTTTGCTATTTTTATTCTTTTGCTTACTTAGCTGTTTGCTTTCACAAGACTTTGTTTCAAACGTTTTATAATAGGCTTCAATATTTCTATCACATTCTGCTATTTTTTCTTGATAAATATTATATAGTTCAAATTCTTGCTTTAGCGTGAATAAGTGTTCCTCTCTATAGTCACCAGCTAACGCTTTTGCAATAGTAGACTGATCATTTTTCATTCGCACGTCCCTGAATTCTGCCAATTTTTCAGAATCTCTTTCGCCTTCAATTATAGTTTCAATGATTTTCATACCAGTTATCCCAGTAATATGACTAATAACCTTGTGTAATTGTATATTCATTTGAATTAATGCCTTCTGCATACGCAGAATATGTGTAGATGCACTTTCAGTGAGATTTTTGCGTTGCCGCACGTAACTGCGCAATACACACATCTGATTATCTGGCCTAAACGACCCATGAAGCAGTCCGTAGCTATGCAGTTGTTGGAGCCATTGGCAATCTTGAACGTCAGACTTCCTACCAGGTACATTCTTTACATGCCGTGCATTTTACCTCGAATTTGTATGACTCAAGTATTTGAAATAAAGGAATCCAATATACTCCTGTTGATTCCATAGCTACTGTTGTAACTTTACACTTTTTCAACCACTGTGCTAAGTTATGAAGGTCTTCAGTAAAGCAGCCAAATTTCTGAACGCGTTCTTCCTTCAGGTACACACACATAGTGTACAGCTGAACCAATGTCTATTCCTGCTGCATTAGGATTCACTATTTCTAATTTACTTTTTGCTTTTTTCATGGTAACCCCTACATATAATTTGTAATAGGGAAACGCTTCAGCTTGGAACGGTTGATAGTACAATCTCCTAACCGAGGTAGTCTAAATGACTCCATCAATGATTTGACCGTTCCTTCCAAAACCATGCTTGCATACGGGCACTTAGGCACCATTGAAAATGTCGGTCATAACTGCAAAGGCGCTCCCTGTACAACTATACTTGAAAACTACTAAAAACTTAAATTTGTGTGTTTCTTTCTGATTTGACAGATTTCGTCTGTTCGATGCTTGCAACGGTAACTTTTCTATCTTCAAGTGGTTGGCGCAGAGAATCAAGCACAAGTCTTGGAAATTCAGGTAGCTCATCAAGGAATAACACGCCATTATGAGCCATGGTAATTTCTCCGGGTTTTGCATTCTTTCCTCCCCCTATCATTGCTGGCATAGAGCATGAATGATGAGGTTCACGAAAGGGACGCGCTACTTTGAATATTTCATTACCAGTCTTTATTATACTGGAAATAATATTAACGTCAATCATCTCCTGTTCGGTCAAATC
The DNA here is from genome assembly GCA_023052945.1 of Wolbachia pipientis. Classification (NCBI taxonomy): domain Bacteria; kingdom Pseudomonadati; phylum Pseudomonadota; class Alphaproteobacteria; order Rickettsiales; family Anaplasmataceae; genus Wolbachia; species Wolbachia pipientis. Next base: position 758,114 of record CP095495.1, on the reverse strand, counting down.
AGGCAGCAATCCTATAAAGCGCTTAGCAAGCATTGATTTTCCAGTACCAGGAGGGCCAACAAGAAGCATATTATGCCCACCTGCTGCCGCAATTTCGGCTGCTCTTTTTGCAACAACTTGGCCTCTGATATCCTTCATATCGGGAACCAATCTTTTTTCTTTGGGTGCAGCGCTATAGTTAAAAGTTACCGGCTGAATTAATTGCTCACCCTTAAAGTGTCTGATAATATCAGTTAATTTCTCTATAGCCAGAATTGAAACATTCTTCACCCATACAGTTTCTACACCATTTCCTCTCGGGCAAATTACTCCTTTATTGTCCTTTTTTGCATTAATTGCTGTTGGCAGCACACCTGAAACTGGAATAACTCTGCTGTCCAGTGCAAGCTCACCCATGATTATATAAGACTGAACTTTTTCAACTGGTATCACATTCATTACAACAAGTAGTCCAATAGCGATAGCCAAAGACCTGCTGCGAATCAAGCGATAAAAAAAGGAAAGGAGGGTGACTAAAATCAAGGTTAACTAAAAGGCGTGCTTAAGATTTACAATACCAGCAATAATATTGAACCTCAGGTTATATTTTTTCTGAAAATTGCGATAAACATTCGACATAATCTTAAATATCTTTATCTCTCGGATCTTGTTTTCTACTCTCATTCTAAATGATGCTAATCTTCTATTATGCTCTGGAGTTAATGGCTTTTTACGATACTTTTTATATGGAATTATAACATTGCTTTGCAATTTTTGCCAACCTTGATATCCAGAATCGGCATGTTTTATGCTATCAAGTGGTAAATATTTTTCTTGTTTCCTTATGCGGAAATCACTAATTCTACCACGGTATGACTTTGACACTGATAAAATTCTTCCTCCTTCTTCGATAATAATCTCAGTTTTCATAGTGTTGGTTCTTTTTTTTCCTGAATATGATTTCTTCCGTTTTTTACTATCTTCTGGTCTCTGTATTTGCTGTTCTGTAACATCAGCCAAAATCTTCAGTATTTTTTCTGGCGTCATACTTCTATCTTTTGTTATAGTCACTTTTTTGGCGAGTAATGGCTCTATTCTCTTAAGTAACCTACATACATTTGCGTTGTGTACATTGAATAGGCATCCTAAAAATCTATGTGTTATGTAAGTGCGATAGTACAAAATTACGCAAAACAACTTATCTTCCAGAGTTGGTAGTTTTGATCTTCTACCATGACACTTTTTCTGTTTTTCCTATCCAGACCTCACTTTTTCCACTACTTTTTCGAACTCCTCTATAGTTAAACCTGTTATATTACGAAAGTTTCTTGGGTATTTTTTCATATTATAGTAACTAAAGCTCATTTTTTTTCCTTACTTGATCTGCTTATTCTTCTTCTACCTCTCTCACATCATTTTTTCAATCACCTTTTTCAGCAGGTCTATTGTTACAAACGTGGATTTTGGGTATCATAGCCTATACTTTACTGTAACAATAACATGCCAGACGTAGTCACTAGATTCGCTCCATCGCCAACAGGGTTTTTGCATATTGGTGGGGCTCGTACTGCGTTATTTAATTGGCTCTACGCGAGGCACCATGGTGGCAGGTTTTTGCTAAGGATTGAGGACACCGACAGAAAACGTTCAACACAAGAAGCAATTGATGCAATTATAGAAGGGCTAAAATGGCTCGGTGTGAGTTATGATGGAGAAATAGTATATCAGTCAAAAAGAATAGAGCGGCATAAAGAAGTAGCAAACCTTTTAGTTGAAAAGGGTAGGGCGTATCACTGTTATTGCCCTGAAGATGGAGTTGCAGAAAAAAAGGCAAAAGCAAGAGAGGAAGGAAAAATATATAAGCACAAATGTATTAGTGTGACATCAAACGTAAAGCCTGTTGTCCGCTTTAAAGTGCCAGACTCGCAAGAGATCGTCATTGATGATAAAATATACGGCCAAATCAAAGTAAATAGCGAGCAGCTTGATGATATAGCGATCTTACGCTCTGATAACACTCCAACATATATTTTTGCCGTAGTGGTTGACGATCATGATGCTGGAATAACTGATGTAATACGTGGCTCTGACCATCTCACTAATACCTTTAAACAGCTGCTAATATACCAGGCTCTTGATTTTGACATTCCACGCTTTGCACATGTGCCGCTTATCCATGGGGAAGATGGGAATAAGCTATCCAAAAGGCATGGTGCCACAAGCGTTTGCGATTATGAAAAGATGGGAATATTGCCAAAAGCGATGCGTAATTACTTGCTGAGACTTGGCTGGAGTCACGGCAACGATGAGATTATTAGCGATGAGCAAGCAATAGAGTGGTTTAATTTAGAAAGTATTGGTCGTTCACCTGCACGGCTCGATTTCAAAAAACTGGAGCATTTAAATAACCACTATATTAGTAATATGAGCAATGAAGATATTCTGACTCTAATGCTTAGAGAAAATACTCTAACTGACAAAAAAAAGGGCTATTTACTGCAGGGACTGACAGAGCTGAAAAAAAGAGCAAACTACCTGACCGAATTATTGGATTTAGCAAAATTTTATATTCAAGATCCGCCACTTGATTTAAGTGAAGAAGCTTGTCAAATTGTTAAATCTAACCTCAATATAATTAAGTTACTCGCATCATTTCTGTCAAAGATCGGTGATGAAAATTGGAATAAGGGTTTTTTATCTTCTCAGATCAAGGAATGTGCAAAATCACATGATATGAAAGTAAGCGGTGTATACCACTCATTACGTGCCCCTATAACTGGAGTAATGGATGCACCTGGAATCATTGATATAATGGTGATTCTTGGCAAAGACGAGTGTATAAGAAGGTTACAAGCAATTAAAATGAAATAAGAAAATTCCTTGACAAGCCTCGCCAGCCCCCTTATCATGAAAGTGAAGCTATTTATTTATCTTCTCTATACAGATTAAATGACAAAAAACTCACGTATCTGGCGTCTCATGTTTAATTTTTTGCACTATGTGCACCTTATGTCTTTATCAAATTTCTAGGTTTTCAAGCTGAAATACGCTTATAAAGCATTTAAAACATAAAAAAACGCCAACTTAAAAAATGGATAGTGAATAACTAGCTACCCTAGGGTTTTTTTGCCTTTTTTTCTGTTTAGTAAACTTCTTAAACATTGATAACTAAAGGTTAGTTGCATTAAAAAGCAGCTAAATCGCGGTTATTAAGCGTTTAGAATAAAAAAATGCCATACTTGAAAGTATAATGTAAGTAATTGGCCAACCACGGGGCTTCTTTTGCCTTTTTTTTACTTGGTAAATTTCTTAAATATTTATAGCTAAACGACAACCGTCATCCCGCTACGTGTTAGCAGGATCTCTTGTTAGCGCCGCGGCGGTATGACGGTTAGCGGTGGAATGACGATAACTTTGTCATTCCGCTATGTGTTAGCGGATGAGATACCGTGAATAAATCACGGTATGACGTAGGATTGCTGTCATCCCGCTACGTGTTAGCGGGATCTATGCTAAGAAGATACCGCGGCGGTGTGACGTAGGACTGCTGTCATTCCGGTGCTCCTTTTTTGTCATCCCAGTGCGTGACACTGGGATCTAGCCTTTATTATTTGGTTGAAATTAAGTCTTCTGGATCCCAATGTCAGCTACTTTCATGACATCATCATAAAGTAAACCAGTGTCACGCACTGGGATGACAGGAGAAGGTACTGGGATGACAGGAGAAGGCACTGCCGTCATAAAGGAACCAGTGTCTGGGCACTGGGATGACAAAAAAGGAGCACTGGAATGACAGGAGAAGGAGGCGCTGGGATGACAAGAAAGGAGCACTGCCATTATAGAGTGAACCAGTGTCTGGGCACTGGGATGACAGGGGAAGGAGGCTACTTGAATGACATCCTCCCTTGTGGACTCAAATCACAATGTTCGTACAGTTATGGTGGTATGATATGGAAAAATCTCTAGCCATAAGACACAAAGCCTAATGGAAAAAACTGCGAACGCCAGTGAAAAACATAGCAATTTTATTTTCATTTGCAGCTTTTATCACATCTTGATCTTTCAGCGAGCCGCCGGGCTGAATTATAGCTGTAATCCCATGTTTTGTGCTTTCTACTATGCTATCTGAGAATGGGAAAAATGCATCTGAAGCAAGCACCGCACCTTTGCACTCTTCACCTGCTTTTTTCACTGCAATGTTCACACTATCTATTCTGCTTGTTTGCCCTGCACCGATGCCAATAGCACAACCATCTTTTGCTATAACTATTGCGTTGGATTTCACATGTTTACATATTTTCCAGGCAAAAATAAGATCTTCCTTTTCTTTTTCTGTTGTAGTACATTCTGTTACTCGGCTCATTTCTTCTGCTTTTATTGTATGGTTATTATTTTCTTGCACCAAAAACCCACCAACAACATTTTTAATTTGGTATTTCACATTTTGTTGAAAAGATTTATGAATAATCACTCTTAAATTTTTCTTTCTTTGTAAAATTTTTAGTGCCTCATTGTTTACTGATGGTGCTATCACTACTTCCAAAAATATCTCGTTTAATTTTTCTGCTAGCTTTAAATCTATCTCCCGATTTAAAGCGACTATTCCGCCGAAACTGCTTATTTCATCACACGATAGAGCCTTTTCATATGCCTCTAAAGCATTATCACCAATAGCAGCGCCACATGGGTTATTGTGCTTTATTATCACTGCTGCAGGTTCTTCAAATTCAGAAATTATGTTAAGTGCAGATTCTATATCTACTATATTATTATAACTCAGCTCTTTTCCATGTATTTTTTCCAACGGATATTTGGTAAATTGATTGCTATAAAATGCAGCTTTTTGATGAGGGTTTTCACCGTACCTGAGTTCTTGTGCTTTATGTCCATATAGTGCAAAAAACTTTGGCAACTCATTATTTTTACTCTGGGATAAAAACCAACTGTGAATGTTAGAATCATAGTGTGCAGTGAGAGCAAACGCTTTAGTTGCCAAATGTTTTCTATATTCCAATGTTGTTTCATTGTTATTTTTTATCATCTCAGCTTTTAGTGCTTCATAGTCTTGAATGCTAGAAATGACTGAAGTAAAATAAAAATTTTTTGCTGCAGCTCTAATTAACGCCACTCCACCGATATCTATTTGTTCTATAATTTGCTCTTCATTTGAGCCGCTATTCACCATCTCCCAAAATGGATATAGGTTAGTTATAAGCAGGTCTATTGGCTCAACACCTAGATTTTGCATTTCCGTTTTGTGCTTTTCTCTATTGCAAAGTATTCCTCCATGAATTTTAGGGTGTAAAGTTTTCACTCTACCACCTAGTATCTCTGGAAATTGTGTGTAATCTGAGACCTCTTGTGTTTTTATTCCGGCATCAGATAGTGCTTTATAAGTATTTCCCGTTGAGAGAATTTCTGTTTGTTGCTGCATTAAAAACGATGCAAGATCAGTTATATTCGTTTTATCATATACCGATATTAAAGCTCTTTTGATTTTCATTTTTGTACAGAAAGTTTTTTAAGATTATATCTAAGAAAAGGAAATTTAGCTATTACATTTCTACACTAATTTAAAGCAGTCTATTCTATAAATTTTTTTACCATGCTTGATTTTAAGCCACGAATAAAATCTTCAATACTGCAAGGATTTCTCCCTTCCATTTGTACAACTTTAGGAATTAAAATGCCACCTTTTAAACTCATGTGCATGTTATCATTAATGATCTTACCTTGTTCTGAAGCGAGAGCTTCAAAGTCAGCATCAAGTATCCTGATACGTTTATTCTCTATCTTGATGAACGCTTTTGGGTAAAACGCTTTAACCTTTCTATAAGCAACCTCACAAGCATCACTTGCATAAATTTTATAATCTTCCACTTTGTCAGCGTAACATGCATCATTATCGTTCTGTTTTAAGGGAACCTGTTTTTCAATTTCGTTTAGCACTTTCAGCAGTAAATCACTGCCTAGCTTAGATAATTTATCATGCAATGTCTTGTAATTATCGTTCTTTTCGATAAGAAATTTTTCCTGTTTTAAAATAGGGCCGGAATCTAATCCTTCATCCAATTGCATAATGCTAACCCCGGTTTCTTGATCTCCTGCTAAAATTGTGTGCTGTATCGGAGCTGCACCACGCCACCTTGATAGTAATGAAGGGTGAATATTAATACAACCATATTTGGGAATATTCAAAATTTCTCTTGGAAGTATCAATCCATACGCAGCAACAACTGCAACGTCTGGTTTGAAATTTCTAAATTTTTCTTGCTCTGCCGAAGACTTTAGAGAGATAGGAGTACATACCTCTATGTTACTTTCTTCAGCGATAACATGTACTGGAGATTTCGTTGGCTTCTGTCCACGTCCTGAAGGTTTTGGAGCCTTAGTGTATACTGCTACCACTTCGCTCTTTGATTTCAGTAACAAGCTCAGAGAATTAACAGCAAATCCTGGTGATCCCATGAAAATAATTCTCATGGTGTTTTTGCTTTAAGAATTCTCCGCTAGTTTACCACTTACAGCTTCTACTAATTTGGCAAAATCATCCTTATGATTAACGGCCATCTCAGCAAGAATTTTTCTATTTAAATCAATGCCGGCAAGTGTAAGACCATGCATAAACCTACCATAAGTAAGCCCATGCTCTCTTGCTGCTGCATTAATACGTATTATCCATAAGCTACGGAAATCACGTTTACGGGTTCTTCTGTCTCTGTAAGCATATTGCAGTGCTTTTTCAACTCTTTGTAATGCAATTCTATAACAGCTTTTTGCACGTCCTCTATAACCCTTTGCCAGTTTTAATATTTTTTTATGACGAGCGTGAGTAGTGACTCCACGTTTTACCCGAGCCATTTTATTTTACCTCCATTTTGTTAAATACCATAAGGCATATAAAGCTTAACTATACGCGAGTCAGATTTACCAAGAATCGTTGTACCGCGCTGATTACGAATATTAGATTTACTTCTCTTTACCATGCCATGCCTTTTGCCTGACTGAGTAGAAATGACTTTACCCTTAGCTGTAAGGTGAAAGCGCTTTTTAACAGAAGATTTGGTTTTTAATTTTATTCTCTTCATATTCCAAATAAATTTACAAACACTACTATTGAGTTCTTTAATAGTAATTAAGCATTAGTATAAATAATTTTATTAAAGAATCAAGTTAAAATTGTATATTAAAGGAGTTTAAAAGTAATTACGCCCAATATGTGTGTTATACCTTCTTTATTCCCAAGTGGCAACAATACTTGCCTCATTTTAACACTTTCACTTTCTTCCTCTTCGTTGATTGGGCACTTACTATCTATTATAGCATCAAGTTTATCAATAACTGCATCTATTTTATATAGTCGCAAAAATGGTGCATCAATTGCATACTTATTATCAATGCGCGTCTTTTTCTCAAAACCATAGAATTCAACAGCCTTTTCTCCTGCATTTTCACAAATATAACCTTGATCCTTGACTTCAATGATAAAACAATGCTGCCATGACTCCATTATTTCTGCAGTGTCTATTTCGTGCCTTTCTGGCCAATCTCTGTCTGGTCCTTTTATGTCACTCCAGTGCTCAGTTACCACATTTGCTATTCTTTTTTCTTTGCCTACATAAATTTCCATTCTAATTTCCACATATAAAACACAGATGTGAGGTAAATTTATCGTGAATATATTGATTTTTTCTTACCACAAGGTGCATGTCACTAGAAGTTCTGAGATCTATAGCTAAAGTGGCTTAGGTTTACCTACAATTTGAAAAACAACAAATTCGTCATTCCGCTACTCGTTAGCGGAATCTATGCTGAGATACCGCGGTGGTATGACGTAGGGAAACCTTTCTTGAGTTAGCTATAGAGAGTGGTGGTATTGTAATTGATTTTATTTCCATTGCAGCTTATTATTCATGAATAATCTCAATAAAAATAATGAAGTTAAGTGAAATCAGAGAAAGATTTATAAAATTTTTTATAAGTAATGGCTACGAACAGGTTTCTTCTTCTCCTTTGATTCCAGAACATGACCCAACACTCATGTTTACAAATGCTGGTATGGTACAGTTTAAAAATATTTTTACTGGTGCTCAAAAAACTGAAATGAAACGTGCTGTCTCAAGTCAAAAGTGCCTAAGAGCAGGCGGTAAACACAACGATCTTGAAAATGTTGGCTATACAACTCGGCATCACACATTTTTTGAAATGCTCGGAAATTTTAGCTTTGGTGATTACTTTAAGGAAACTGCGATAGAATTTGCGTGGAAATTTATCACTAAGGAGTTATCTCTTGATAAAAACAGACTATCCATAACTGTCTACCATACTGATGATGAGGCGTACGAGATTTGGCGTAAGATAAGTGGCTTTTCAAGTGATAAAATCATAAGAATTGCAACGGATGATAACTTTTGGAGTATGGGAAGCACTGGTCCATGCGGTCCATGTTCTGAAATTTTTTATGACCATGGGAGTCCTAATTTACAAGACGACGATAGAATTGTTGAAATCTGGAATCTGGTATTCATGGAATTTAATAAAGATGAAGAAGGTAATTTACAAAAATTACCAAAAAAATGCATCGATACTGGAATGGGTCTTGAGAGAATAGCTACTGTAATGCAAAATGTCCATGATAACTATGATATTGATCTATTTTCTGCTCTGATCAATAAATCTCAAGAGTACTGTGGAAGAACGGAAAATAAAATAGCGCATAAGATCGTAGCAGATCATCTTCGCGCGGCTGCATTTCTCATTGCAGAAGGAGTGCTTCCTGGAAATGAGGGCAGGAATTACGTATTACGCAGATTAATTAGGAGAGCCGCGCGTTATATCCACCTGCTTGGATATAATGATTCTCTACTCCATCGCATTTTTCCTGCGCTGATAGATAGCACGAGTTCGGCTTATATGGGAGATGTTTATCCTGAATTAGTCAGAGCCAAAAGCTTGATAGAAACGACGTTAAAATCAGAGGAAGAAAACTTTAAAGACACTTTGATGAAAGGTATCAATCTTCTGGAGAAATTCACTACAGATTTAAAATCGGGCGATACTTTGCCTGGAGAATCAGCATTTAAGCTATATGACACCTATGGGTTTCCTTTGGATATTACACTTGATGTTTTAAAAGAGAAAAAAATAAATTTTGACCAGAAGGGTTTTGATAATGCAATGGGAGAACAAAAAGAGAGAGCACGTGCTAAATGGGCTGGATCTGGTGAAAAATCTGTTGAGCAAGTATGGTTTGATTTGATCAATAAATTTGGCAAAACAAAATTTGTTGGTTATGAGTTCAATGAAGTAAGTGATGCGAAAATACTAGCTATAGTTTCCTCTAAAAGTGAAGTAATTGATTCTGCAAAGGAGGGAGAAAAGATAATCATTATACTTGATAAAACACCTTTTTATGGCGAGTCAGGTGGACAGGTGGGGGATACTGGCAGTCTGATCAAACCTGGTAGAAGTATTATTATAGTCAAGAATACCCATAAGGTTAATGACCTATATTTGCACAGATGCATAGTTAAATTCGGCTCAATTTGTAAAGGTGATGTAGTTACAGCAAGCATCGACAAGGAAAGAAGGCAAACCTTAAGAAGAAATCATTCGGCTACGCATCTTCTGCACTTTGCATTGAGGAAAATCTTGGGTGATCATGTCACTCAAAAAGGTTCCCTAGTTGCACCAGATAGACTGAGATTCGACTTCAGCCATAACACTCAAGTGACTCAAGATCAGTTATTCTGGGTAGAGGATATGGTAAACTCTCTAATCAGAGAAAATCTTTCTGCATCTACAGAAATTCAAAGCATGAATCAGGCAATAGACGAAGGAGCCATGGCGTTGTTTGGTGAAAAATATGGTGATCAGGTTAGAGTTGTAAATATTGGAGATTCGAAAGAGCTATGTGGTGGCACGCACGTTGAACATACTGGAGAAATCGGTTTATTTAAGATAGTAACAGAAAGTTCTGTTGCTTTTGGAGTGAGGAGAATTGAAGCTTTAACTGGTCAGGAAGCAATCAATTATGTACGTGATAATGAAATTAACTTAAAAAAAGTTGCAGAATTCGTAAAAGTGCCAGTAAGTGAAATAACAAGCAGATTAAGTGTTTTAAGTCAAGAATACAAAAAATCCGAAACCAAAATAAGAAACCTATATAAAAAGCTTGTGAGTGCAGAGAATATAAAAAGCACTGAAATAAATGGGATAAATTTTATAAGCCACACTTTCACTGATATTCCAGCAAATGTAATAAGAGAGTTTATTTTGCAGCAACAAAAACCAAAAATGGTAATAGCTTTCACGGCAACAGAAAAAGATAAAACAGTTTTGATTATTAAAGTAAGTAAAGACTTAATCAATAAGATTAGCGCAAAAGAACTAATATCAATAGCAGTTGAAAAGAACTGTGGTGGGAATGCTGAACTTGCACAAACAGGCTGTGATAGCAATAAAATAGATGATGCCATTACAGCTATTTATAGCAAAATAACTGCTTCTAAGCACTCTACGTCATACCGCCGCGGTATCTCTTAGCCGTTAACAAGTAGCAACTGTTCTCCCTCGTCATACCGTAACGGTATCTCTAGATCCCGCTAACAAGCAGCGGGATGACGAATATACCGCCACGAACCGTCATACCGCCGCGGTATCTCCTTAGCATAGATCCCGCTAACACGTAGCGGGATGACGATTGTCGGTGAACCTAAGTTACTTTAGCTATAAATATTTAAGAAATTCACCAAACGAAAAAAAAGGCAAAAGAAGCCCCGTTGGTGACTAGTTATTTATATGTACTTCAAAATATTGGCGTTTTTTATTCTAAACGCTACGATTCAGCCGCTTTTAAATGCAACTAACCTAAATTATAAACGTTAAGAAATTTACTGAGCGGAAAAAAAGGCAAAGAAACCTCAGGGTAGCTAGTATTCAAATTCTCCCTTGTCTATTTGACGTCTTTTACTGTCTTAAACGCTTTATAAGCGCGTTTCAGCTTATATAGGTAGAAACCTAGAAGTTTTATAAAGACATGAGGTGCACATAGTGCAAAAAATTAAGCATGATTTACGCCAAATACATTAAGTTTTTTTGTCATTAATCCACTGCAGAGATTGCGAAGATAAATAATTAGCTTCACCTTCATGATAAGGGGGCTGGCAAGGTTTGTCAAGTAAGTTTTTGTTTCTATTCTATTTGCCATATTTTGAAAAAACGTTTTATTTTACTCCAAAAACGTCTTAACTTTCTCTCCACTTTTTCTGGGTAAGGTCACTATTGACATGACAAACATTCATCGTAGTCAATATCTGTTTTTTGTTGCAATATTTCACTTTTTTTGAATATGTCATGCGAGACCTTATCGGCTCTCTGCATTGATTGTGATCTGCAGTAATATAAGCTCTTCAATCCTTTTTTCCAAGCAAGCATGTGTATTTTGTGCAAGTAACGTTTATGTACGTTGGCAGGTAAGAACAGATTTACTGATTGAGACTGACAAATATACGAAGTTCTATCGCTTGCATGTTCTATAATCCATCTTTGGTCAAGCTCGTACGCTGTTTTAAATGTCAGTTTTTCATGCTCACTAAGAAAATTTAAATGCTGAACGGAACCCTCGTTTGTTGAAACTGAAGACCATATTTTATCATTGTCTTGATTTTTTTCTGCTAATAGTTTTTGCAAGAATTTATTTCGCACTACAAATGAGCCTGTAAGTGTCTTTTGTATGAATACGTTTGCTGCATATGGCTCTATTCCAGGAGAGGTATTACCTGCAATAATGGAGATCGAGGCAGTAGGAGCAATAGCGAGCTTGTGTGTAAATCTTTCCATTAGATCAACTTCTTTGGCATCAGGACATGCCCCCTTTTCTTCTGCTAATTTTTTAGAAACTATATCTGCTTGCTCGCGTAAATACTTAAATATTTTTTTATTCCATTGTTGTGCTGTTACTGATTCAAAAGGAACCATTTTGCTTTGTAAAAATGAGTGAAAGCCCATCACGCCAAAACCAATACTGCGTTCTCTTATTGCAGAATATTTTGCTCGCTGTATTTCACTTGGCGCTTTATTTATAAAATCTTCCAATACATTATCAAGAAAGCGCATTATATCTTCTATGAAGAGTTTATTGTCTTTCCATTCTTCGTAGTACTCAAGGTTTACGGATGATAGACAACACACAGCAGTGCGTGACTTATTCAGGTGATCATAACCTGTAGTTAAAGTTATTTCACTGCATAGATTTGACATCTTGATGTCTAAGTTGAGCTTTTTGTAAGATTCTGGCTTATTGTTATTTGTTGCATCAAGGAAAATAATGTAAGGTTCTCCAGTTTCAACTCTTGCTGTTAATATTTTGACCCATATGTCGCGTGCTTTTACGGTTGAAATAACCTTGTTGTTGTGAGGGCTTATTAAATTCCATTCTTGATCATTCTCAACAGCTTGCATAAATTTGTCTGTTACTATTACAGCATGATGTATATTTAACGCTTTGCGATTTGGGTCACCGCCTGTTGGCTTGCGTAAATCCAGAAACTCTTCTATTTCCGGATGAGATACAGGAAGATAAACTGCTGAACTTCCTCGCCTTAAGGATCCCTGACTAATTGCAAGCGTTAGAGCATTTTGTACCACAATAAATGGTACAATTCCTGATGTTTTACCACTACCTTTTACACTTTCACCAATTGAACGTAAATTTCCCCAATAACTACCTATGCCTCCTCCACGTGCAGCAAGCCAAACATTTTCATTCCATAAGTCAACTATTCCCTGCAAGCTGTCTTCGGTTTCATTAAGAAAGCAAGAGATAGGCAACCCTCTCTTGGTGCCACCATTGCTGAGTATTGGTGTTGAAGGCATGAACCACAAGTTGCTCATGTAGTCATAAAGACGCTGCGCATGTTCTTTGTTATCAGAATAGTAATTAGCAATACGTGCAAAGAGGTCTTGGTAACTTTCATTTTCTATTAAATACCTGTCTGATAGAACTGCTTTTCCAAAACCGGTTAATTTGCTATCCTTTGCGTAATTAATAGTAATGTTATTCATAAAATTCCTTTTATTCTTTTATTATATATAGATACTTAAAAGCCACTTTGAGCGATTTTTAAGTTAGTTTTTTCGGATTTTCTTGTTGATGCTGTAGTGCAAACAAGATACCGTCAACCTGACTGCCATATATTTTACAGTAACTCATATAACTTATCTGCATATTTATTTTTTTTGCAACATGTTGAACATAACTTTCTGAGTGACGAAAATAGTCTCCTTTGTTTACAAAGTCAATACCTTCACCTTCCTTTCTTCTTATTAAACATATAATAACCCCTTTTTTGCTCGTAGATCTTTTTGCTAATTCCAATTCTTCTTGAAAGTCATGTAGATAATGTAGCACTTCAGCAAAGATAATTACATCATACTGCTGGTTTTTCTCTTGTTTAAGAAACTCTTTCATTTCCATATGTATTAATTCATTGTAAATAGGATTACCTTTTATAAAGCATCCTCTTGCGATATTTAGCATTCTACTTGAAATGTCAATTCCTGTTATGTGGCTTCCAGTACTATTTATTTTCAAGAAATGACCACATATTCCAGTCCCACAACCAAGGTCAAGTATATTGAGCTCAGAAGTGGAGTTGTTGAAGATTTTTGTAATTATCATGTGTACAAGTTCATGCCCTCTATACTGTTTAGCAATCAACCAATGCTCAACAAAATATTCACCTGTGTAATTAAAATATTGTCTTATGAGGTTTTTTGGCAATTCTGTAATAGGCGCTGAGTTTGTCATTTTTTTTATATAGTAAGATGCCTCTTCGTGATCACTATCTAATTTTAGTGTCTGTGTTAAATAATTATAAGCTTTGTTAGTATTCCCTACCGCAAAATGACACCTTCCAATGTTATACCAGACTATGGGTAAATGGGGGTAAAATATGCTAATTAACCAAAATCGTAACTTTGCATCTGATATGCTACCTTTATAAAAGTGATATAAACCGATTTCAATGTTGGTATTTAACAGGTTCTTAGATTTTTTAAGAAGCACTGTCATTTCTTTATGAAGAGTATTATATTTATTCACAATGAAGTGTTTTACTTTCTTAATATTTAATACGCCAATGAGCTTAGACATACAATTTAAAGCAACGTTTTTTATAAAAGAGAGATTACTTTTCATACATTAGAAATACTCCGAATGTTCATTATCATTTTTAGGCAATTGATTTTAACATATTTTATCTTACAAAATATCTTTTTCATTAATTTTTACTGTATATATAAGTTTACCGCATATTTCTCAGATTGTACTGTTTAGGATTGCTAGTATATTGTTGTTGATAATATAAGTAAATGTTTTGTGCAAAAAGGCGTTGACATATTATTTGTTAGGTTATAATATATAAAAGATTAATTTAGTTTTTAGATGTTTGACAAGTTTTATGGTAGAGATTAATTTAATCTCAATTCAATTTTAATAATATTTAACTCTGCATATTCTGCATATAGTTGGATAAATAAATCATTAAGAGCACTTGATGGATGCCTTGGCGTTAAGAGGCGATGAAGGACGTGGCAGGCTGCGATAAGCTGTGGGGAATTGTCAACAAGTTTTGATCCGCAGATTTCCGAATGGGGAAACCCAGCTAGCTTAGCTAGTTATTACATACTAAGTATGTAAAGTAAACTTGGTGAACTGAAATATCTAAGTAGCCAAAGGAAAAGAAATCAACCGAGATTCTGTTAGTAGTGACGAGCGAAAGCGGAAAAGGCTAGTGATTTAAGAATAAGAATTAGAATACTCTGGAAATAGTAACCATAGAAGGTGATAGTCCTGTATAAATAGAAAGTTTTTAAATCCTTGAGTAGAGCGGGGCACGTGAAATCCTGTTTGAATATGGGGGGACCATCCTCCAAGCCTAAATACTCCTTAACGACCGATAGTGAACAAGTACCGTGAGGGAAAGGTGAAAAGAACCCCGTGAGGGGAGTGAAATAGAATCTGAAATCAAGTGCTTACAAACAGTTGGAGCTCTATATCAATTTATTGATGTTTAGGGTGACAGCGTACCTTTTGCATAATGGGTCAGCGAGTTAATCTATGAAGCAAGCTTAAGCTGTTAGGTGTAGGCGTAGCGAAAGCAAGTCTGAATAGGGCGTTTAGTTTTATGGATTAGACCCGAAACCAAGTGATCTAGTCATGACCAGATTGAAGGTGTGGTAAAACACACTGGAGGATCGAACCAGTTAATGTTGCAACATTATTGGATGAGTTGTGATTAGGGGCGAAAGGCCAATCAAACTTGGAAATAGCTGGTTCTCCGCGAAATCTATTTAGGTAGAGCGTTGTATGTATGTTGTTGGGGGTAGAGCACTGGATAGACTAGGGGGATTCACCGTCTTACCAAATCTAACTAAACTCCGAATACCAGCAATTAATTATACAGCAGGCACACTACGGGTGCTAAGTCCGTGGTGGAAAGGGAAACAACCCAGATCACTATCTAAGGTCCCCAAATTACAGCTAAGTGGGGAAGGAAGTAGAAAAACCATTACAGCTAGGAGGTTGGCTTGGAAGCAGCCATCCTTTAAAGAAAGCGTAACAGCTCACTTGTCTAAATAAGTTTTTCTGCGCCGAAAATGTACCGGGGCTAAAGTTGTATACCGAAGATGTGAGTGCTTATTGATTTCGATCAATAGGCGCGGTAGCGGAGCGTTCCGTAAGTCTGTGAAGGTGGTTTGTGAAAACTGCTGGAGATATCGGAAGTGAGAATGCTGACATAAGTAGCGTAAAAGAGTGTGAAAAACACTCTCACCAAAAATCTAAGGGTTCCTACGTTAAGTTAATCTGCGTAGGGTTAGTCGGTTCCTAAGGCGAGTCCGTAAAGGAGTAGTCGATGGCAATTAGGTTAATATTCCTAAACCTCTTAAGTGTGACGGGTTTCGTATTTGTATAGATCTTATTGGATTGATCTATGCTTAAAAGAAGCTCCAGGAAATAGCACTTATATTTATGAGGCCGTACCGCAAACCGACACTGGTGGATGAGTAGAGTATACTAAGGTGTTGAAAGAATGATGTTGAAGGAACTCGGCAAATTATACCTGTAACTTCGGAAGAAGGGTAACCTGCTTTTAGGCAACTATGAGTAGGTGGCACAAAATAGGGAGTAGCGACTGTTTACTAAAAACACAGGACTCTGCAAACACGTAAGTGGAAGTATAGGGTCTGACGCCTGCCCGGTGCTGGAAGGTTAATAGGAGGGGTGCAAGCTCTAAATTGAAGCCCCAGTAAACGGCGGCCGTAACACTGACGGTCCTAAGGTAGCGAAATTCCTTGTCGGGTAAGTTCCGACCCGCACGAATGGCGTAACGATTTCTCCTCTGTCTCCAACATCACTTCAGCGAAATTGAATTCCCCGTGCAGATGCGGGGTACCCGCGGTTAGACGAAGAGACCCCGTGCACCTTTACTATAGCTTTACATTGCTATTAAAAGTGTGATGTGCAGGATAGGTGGGAGACTTTGAAGTTATGGCGCTAGCTATAATGGAGTCAACCTTGAGATACCACCCTTTACACTTTTGATATCTAACTATGTTTCATTATCTGGAACTAGGACATTGTATGGTGGGTAGTTTGACTGGGGCGGTCGCCTCCTAAAAAGTAACGGAGGCGTGCGAAGGTAAGCTAGAGCTGGTCGGAAATCAGCTTGATAGTATAATGGCATAAGCTTGCCTGATTGCGAGGCTGACAAGCCAAGCAGAGACGAAAGTCGGTCATAGTGATCCGGTGATTCTGTATGGAAGGGTCATCGCTCAACGGATAAAAGGTACGCCGGGGATAACAGGCTGATGGTGTTCGAGCGTTCATAGCGACGACACCGTTTGGCACCTCGATGTCGACTCATCACATCCTGGGGCTGAAGAAGGTCCCAAGGGTTCGGCTGTTCGCCGATTAAAGTGATACGTGAGTTGGGTTTAGAACGTCGTGAGACAGTTCGGTTTCTATCTGCCGTGGGTGAAGGAAATTTGAGAAGATCTGACTCTAGTACGAGAGGACCGAGATGGATATACCTCTGGTGTACCAGCTGTTATGCCAATAGCATCGCTGGGTGGCTATGTATAGATGGGATAATTGCTGAAAGCATATAAGCAAGAAACCCTCTTCAAAAAGATTTCCCAATTAAGGCCGTGGAAGACTACCACGTTGATAGGCTAGGTGTGGAAGCATGGTAACATGTGAAGCTAACTAGTACTAATAGCCTGATTGATTTATTTGCTTTCTATATGTGTATATGCAGTGTTAAATATTAAGTTAAAATTGTTAAGTTAGAAATTTTTATTGACTTGGTGGCTATAGCAAAAATGAACCACCCGATCTCATCTCGAACTCGGAAGTGAAACTTTTTAGCGCTGATGGTACTTGAAAAGGGAGAGTAGGTCGCCGCCAAGTTTATAAAAATTTCTTTTTATCGTCTTTTAATAATTCTTTTATTACGAGAAGTCGCTTCTATATTCAAATCTAATAATTGCGGTCTAGGCTTATTCTTATTCTGCTCTAAGTATTGACTTTGCTCAAATGCTAATTCCCATTGTGTACGATAACTAGATTCTTTATATTCATAAAAATCTTCTTTAACATTATTTGTATTTATATTGAGATTTTTATCTTGTTCTTTTCTACTCTCTACCATTAAACATCCACACCCGTTAATTTATTTTAAAAATTTTACTTATGTTATCATAAAAAATATAGTTGTAAATACCTTAATTGAGATTTTTTTTATTTTATCTTTTTTAAGCAAATAGTTAGATCTTTTTGTAAGTTTTTATAACTTGCTTGCATAATGTTTCTATGAGTTAGTATTATGTAGTAGTGCCCTATATTGCTTATATTTAAAATGCTAATTTTAGCAAGCATTCGTAATTGCCTTTTTATTTTATTTCTTTTTGCTGCTTTTCCGGCTTTTTTACTGATAGCCAGACCTACTCTAATAGCATGAATGTACTTTTCAGGTTCTCTTTCTTTTATAGCGTATAATGATATATAAAGCCCACGATAAAAAAGACTGCTGAGTGCTAACTTATTTTTGAAAGCAAAGGAAAAATCTTTTTTTTATACTTACTATGCGCATAATTTGTTACACCCTAATGAACGGCGCCTATTAAGGATTTTTCTTCCAGCTCTTGTTGCCATACGTGAACGAAATCCATGTCTGCGCTTTCTTATCAAATTTTTTGGTTGAAATGTTCTCTTCATTGTTTTTATATTAGTATAATTATTTATTTTAAATTGTTTTACTTTATTGTCAAATGATGGTGAACTTGTATGACATTTTCGTAGAATAAAATTTGATGCATGGGAAAATGAATTCGGTGATAGTCATACCTGTCCTACTAATCTTTTTATTTTGTTTTAGTAGGTTTCAAGAAGTAAATAAGGTTAAACCTTATCTATATCTTAGTTGTATATGGATGCTAACTTGGTTGTTAATGCTCTATAATAATTGTTTTGTAACTTTTATTTCTATAGCGTTACTTTTTTTCATGCTTGCTTTTATCTTTAAAAATAAAAGAAATAAGATAAAAAAACTTTCGTTATTTGTGGCTTTAGCCATATCATTTTTTATCACTTTATTTATAATGCTATCTATTTTTATTCAATCTATTAATTTTTTTAATAAAGTAACTATTTCAGAATTCTTGTTTTGCGTGAAATGGGGCCACAATGTAGTCACTGTCAATAAAGAGAAGGTAGGATGTTTTGGTATAGCGCCGCTTTTAGTGGGTACATTACTTATAACTATTATAGCAATGTTAGTTGTCGTTCCGCTTGGTTTATTTTCTGCAATATATATTAGTGAATATGCGAGTGAGAAAGTGCGTTATATTGTTAATACAACTTTGCAAGTTTTATCTGCTATTCCTACGGTTGTATATGGATATTTCGCGGTTGTATTTTTGTCTTCCTTTATAAAGCAGGTAGCAAATTTTTTTGGTTTAAGTATACACTCAGAAAGTGCCTTAGTTGCCGGTTTATCGATTGGGATAATGATTCTTCCTTTTATTATTTCTTTACTCGAAGATGCCATAAGATCTGTTCCAAAAAGCTTGCGTTATGGCTTCATGGCACTTGGCGCAACTCCAGCGGAAACTATATGGCATATAACAATACCTTATGCAATGCCTACAATTTTAAGTGCAATTTTATTGTCAATTTCAAGAGTGATAGGTGAAACAATGATTGTGCTAATGGCCGTGGGAATCAACGCAAATTTGACTTTTAACCCTCTTAATTCAGTTACTACCATTACCGTGCAGATCGCTACATTACTTACCGGAGATCAGGATTTCAATAGTGTACAAACTCTTGCTGCTTATGCGCTTAGTTTAGTATTGTTTATTATTACTTGGCTATTAAATGCATTTGCATTGTTTGTAATGAAGCGTAACTAGTAAGCGTTTTAATGTTGCAAAATTTCTATTAATAATATAAGATTTATTTTCTTTAGAAGTTCTTTTATGGAATTATAGTGTTAGGTGATAAAAATAAAGAGATGAATATAGGTAGAGCGATTAAGGTAACTCAAGCAGTTGTTGATATAAAATTTGAAGGTGAATTGCCTAAAATATTTAATGCTTTAAAAAGCAAACTAAAATATAAGGGTAAGGAGCTGGTTTTAGAAGTTTCGCAACATATAGGTGACAATATAGTTCGTTGTATTGCTATGGATAGCACAGATGGCATGTCAAGGGGGGATGAATTTGTTGATACAGGTGCACCAATATCGGTGCCAATTGGGCGTTCAACTTTAGGAAGGATTTTTAATGTTGTTGGAGAGCTTATAGATGAGTGTGGTCCACTGAAGGGAAAATATAACTTAGAGCCTATACACAGAGCACCTCCAAGTTTTACTGAACAGAGAATACAGGAAGAAGTTTTAGTTACGGGAATAAAAGTTATAGATCTTCTTGCACCTTATCTTAAAGGAGGAAAAATCGGCTTATTTGGTGGAGCCGGTGTTGGTAAAACAGTCCTGATAATGGAATTAATTAATAATATAGCAAAAGCTCATAAAGGGTTTTCTGTGTTTGCTGGGGTAGGGGAGAGAACGCGTGAAGGTAACGATCTTTATCACGAGATGATCACTTCAAATGTAATAAATATAAATGAGCATGAAAAGTCTCAAGCTGTTTTGGTTTATGGTCAGATGAATGAGCCTCCTGGAGCAAGGGCTAGAGTTGCTTTAACAGCACTTACTATGGCAGAGTATTTTCGTGACCGTGAAAACCAAGATGTTCTATTTTTTGTGGATAATATCTTTAGATTTATACAAGCTGGTTCTGAAATTTCTGCTTTACTTGGAAGAATACCGTCAGCTGTTGGTTATCAGCCAACCCTTGCAACTGATATGGGTGCAATGCAAGAAAGAATAGCTTCAACAACTTCTGGCTCTATTACTTCTGTGCAAGCTATATATGTTCCTGCAGATGATTTAACTGATCCAGCTCCAGCAACTACATTCTCTCACCTTGATGCAACCACAGTATTGTCAAGGCAAATAGCTGAAATGGGAATATACCCTGCTGTTGATCCACTTGATTCAACTTCTCAGTCTTTATCTGCTGAAATCATTGGTGAAGAACATCATAAGGTAGCTTCTGAGGTGAAACGTATATTGCAAACTTATAAATCACTGCAAGATATTATTGCAATACTTGGTATGGATGAGCTATCTGATGAAGATAAAATTATTGTTGATAGGGCTCGTAAGATTCAGAAATTTCTTTCTCAACCTTTTCACGTTGCAGAAATATTTACTGGTATGCCTGGTAAATTTGTTTCACTTTCTGATACTGTTTCCAGTTTTAAAGAGATTGTTGAAGGTAAATATGATCACTTACCAGAGGCTGCTTTTTATATGGTGGGGAATATAGATGAAGCAATAAAAAAGGCTGAATTAATACAAGCTGAAGCTAAATAAAAGTTAAAGATTATGAATACTTTTAGAGTGCAATTTTTCTCTCCTAATGATCAAATTTCATTCAGTGGAGTGGTTTCTCTTTCAGTAACTGGGCTCGAAGGGGAGCTTATGATTTTAGCTCACCATGCTCCTTACTTAATTTATTTATTGCCTGGTATAATTACCATTAAAATGGGTAATCAAAAAAAAGAAAAAGTTGTAGTTGATAATGGTGTGTTGGAAGTTGCAGATAACAATTGTAGCATTATGGCGAACCAAGTTCAGATTTTTGATCATGTAATTCATGATGAGGAATCGTTGAAGAGCAAAAGAATTAGTATATGTTTAAGGTATCTTAATGAGAAACATCTTTCTTAGCTGCTTTAGGCAAAAAATCAATTATCATTCAAATGGCTGTAAGATCGTTGCTCCAAATGCTCTTTTTTCGTTATCCCAGAAACTCCAAGGTGTCATCCCAGTGCTCCGACACTGGGATCTATTTTGCAAACCAATAGGTTTCTTGCACTACCTCCTATCATTCCAGTGCATGACACTGGAACCTGTTTTCTTTTTTTTCTGGATTCCAGTGTCACGCACTGGAATGACAATGTCTGCTACGCAAATTACCTACAAATCACAATGTTCGTACAGTTGTGCGTCACGCGCTGGAATGATACTAAAGGGTGGGCTACTGGTTTTTCATGTAAACAATGGTTATGCAAGGAGTTTAATGACAAGATTTTGCAAGGGTATTTTTTTTATGGGAGATTAATATGGAAATTTTTCTTGATAGCGTTGATTTAAATGAAATTAAAGAACTAAAGGAGTTCATTGACGGCATAACAACTAATCCTTCTTTAATAGCAAAGTCCGGGCGTAAAGATAAATACGAGGATTTAGTGCGTGAAATATGCTCTATTATCAAGGGGCCTGTTAGTGTTGAAGTTGTTGCAAATAACCATGCAGATATGGTTAAAGAAGGCCTTAAGTTAGCGAAAATCGCTGATAATGTTGTGGTAAAATTGCCCCTTACATATGAAGGATTAATTTCTTGTAAAAAGTTGTGGACAGAGCATAAAATACCTGTTAACATCACATTATGTTTTTCTCCTGGACAAGCACTGCTTGCCGCTAAGGCCGGTGCTTGTTTTATTTCTCCCTTTGTTGGTCGCCTTGATGATATAAGCTATGATGGCTTATCGCTAATAGAAGATATATGTACTATATATTCTAATTACGGTTTTGATACTAAAGTTCTTGTTGCATCAGTGAGAAGCCCAGCACATGTAATAGAAGCTACAAGGCTTGGTGCTGATTCAATTACTGTGCCAGCAAAAGTACTTAGACAGTTAATTAATCACCCACTTACTGACCAAGGGCTAGCAATATTTGAAAAAGACTGGGGTGCAAAATAATAAACGGTCACTACTCTGAATCGGTTGACAAATTGGACGCTTGATAAGCGTAATTTGGAGCTTCTTGTGTAATGACTATATCATGAGCATGACTCTCTCTTAATCCTGATGCAGTAATAGTAACAAATTTACAATTTTTTTTCATCTCTTCTATATTCCTATTACCAGTATACCCCATTGCAGCTTGCAATCCGCCAATCAACTGATGGATTACTCCTGAAGCTGGACCTTTGAATGGAACTCTTCCTTCCACTCCTTGTGGAACTAATTTGAGTTTTGAATCTTTATCTTGAAAATAACGGCTAGCTGAACCTCGTTTCATTGCACTAATAGATCCCATTCCTCGATAGCCTTTATATGCTCTGCCCTTATACATGATAATCTCACCTGGGCTTTCGTCAGTGCCAGCAAAAATCGAACCAATCATCACAGAGTCAGCACCAGCTGCAATAGCTTTTGCAACATCTCCTGAGTATTTTACCCCACCATCAGCAATTAGTCTGACGTTTCTTGCTCTACACGCCTCTGCAACATTCTTGATTGCAGAGAATTGTGGCACACCAACACCTGTAACTATTCTGGTTGTACAGATTGATCCTGGTCCTATTCCGACCTTCACTGCATCAACACCCGCATCAATCAACGCTTCAGCAGCCTCCTTTGTTGCAATGTTTCCGCCAATGAATTGCGTATTAGGATACATCTTTTTTATTTCCCTAATGGTATTGATAACGTTTTCGGAATGACCGTGAGCAGTATCCACAACAACTACATCAACTTCTTCTCCGATCAAAGCTTCACATCTTTCTATACCATCTTTTTTACCAGTGCCAATTGCAGCGGCAACTCTGAGACGCCCTTTACTGTCTTTACATGAATTTGGGTATCTATTGTATTTTTCAATGTCTTTAACCGTAATTAAACCTATACAACAAGAATTTTCATCTACGACCAAAAGCTTTTCTATTCTATTTTCATGCAACAATTTCATTGCTGAGGCACTATTCACTCCCTGCTCCCGCACTGTCACTAACTTATCTTTTGTCATCACTTCGGAAACTTTTACATTCATGTTCTGGTCTTCAATAAACCTCACATCTCGGTTAGTTAAAATTCCAACTAACTTGCGTTGATCGACTACAGGAATGCCAGAATAATTGTGCTCTCTCATTAATGAAATTGCTTCCGCAACTGTTTTATCCGGTGAAATCGTAATTGGGTTATACACGATCCAACTTTCATATTTTTTCACCCTTCTTACTTCTAAAACTTGTTCATCTATTGATAAATTCTTATGTATGCAACCTATCCCTCCATGTTGGGCAATAGCTATTGCAAAGCCCGATTCAGTAACAGTATCCATTGCAGAGGATATGAGAGGGATATTTAGTTCTATATTATTTGTTAAATAAGTTTTTGTATCTGCATCGCAAGGCAATATATTAGAATAGGCTGGCAAAAGAAGTATATCGTCAAACGAATAACAAGCTTCCATTTTTTTCATAGGCTTTATTTAAAGCTTATACGCCAATTAATTAAATTGCAATAGGGCTTTTGCAAAATGAGCATTCTACATTATTTGCCAGCAAACAAAACTGCTCAATGGTTAAGTTTTCTGGACGCTGGTTTCCACTCAATTTAGCGTTTTCAAGGACAGTTTCAGCGTGGTTCGTTATATTTTGCAAGCTATTTCTCAGCATCTTTCTTCTTTGAGCAAAAACGGCACGTGTTAATCTTGTTAAGGTTTCCAAATTTACTGCAAACTTTGGGGTAGGCAAAGGATTTACTGTAATTACTGAAGAATGTATTTTTGGTCTTGGAAAAAACTCTTTAGGTTCAATATAAAATTCCTTTTTTATATCACATAGTAACTGGCTTAGCACTGATAAGGAACCATAATCTTTAGAATTGGGTCTTGCCGTAATGCGATCTGCTACCTCTTTTTGAAACATTAATGTCAAGTTCGTAAAAAATTTTATATTATTTAACCACTTTAAAAATAACACTACCGAGGTATTGTAAGGCAAGTTAGCAATAACTTTAACTGGGCGCTCTATCAGCTCTTCTTCTATAACATGCAGTGCATCCGCTTCTATAATTCTATACTTTCCTTGATGCTCATTTAGCAGTTGGTCATGGTGTTTTACTAAATCTCTATCTTTTTCTATAGAAAGTAGAGACTTTGGATTATGCACCAATATTTCTCTTGTTAATGCACCATATCCAGGACCAATTTCAATGACATTAAAATTTTCCAGACTACCAGCTAAAGCGACGATTTTTTTTGTTATCTCACTCGATAAAATAAAATTTTGCCCTAGACTCTTTTTTGGCTTCAGTAAAAATTTTCTCATATTATTTTCATTATATAGTATTTTAAAAATCAGTTGACTAAAATCCATTGATAATTGTATATTATTAATGTGTTTAACGCCGGCTTAGCTCAATTGGTAGAGCAACTGACTTGTAATCAGTAGGTTGTCAGTTCAAGTCCGACAGCCGGCACTCTCACTCATAAGTAAAGTTGATGTCCTTTTTAATAGTAGCAAATTGGAAAATGAATGGAATGCGTTCTTCATTTGTTGACTTTATAGGCAAACTTAACAACAAGAGCAACGAAATTACCTCTAAATTAGTAATTTGCCCTCCTTTTACATCATTTCCAAGCAGTATAGAGTTGAACAATAATATTAATATAGGAGCACAGAATTGCCATCATAAAAAGTTCGGTTCTTACACAGGTGAAATTAGCGCAGAAATGTTGAAAGAACTAGGGTGTACTTACGTAATACTTGGGCATTCTGAAAGGGCCAATGAAAAAGATAGTGAAATAAAACTTAAGTCGGAAATAGCAATAGAATCAGGCTTACACCCAATTATCTGTGTAGGTGAAAATTCAGAAGATTATAAGAATGAAAAAACAAAAGAAGTAATAGAATATCAATGCAAAAACCGTTTGCCAACACACGGTGAATATACCGTAGCATATGAGCCAATATGGGCAATAGGCACAGGTCATGTGCCAAATAATGATGCAATTGCTGAGGTGATAGAGGTAATAAAATTGTGTACTGGTAAAAAACACATTACATATGGTGGTTCAGTCAATTCAGAAAATATAGAAAATTTGTTAAATATTTCAAATTTATCAGGAGTTTTAATTGGCAGTGCAAGCTTAGATTTCGATCACTTTGATAAAATCATACAACAAGTTGAAAAAAAGTTTTCTCTTATCAATTCTAAAATCAGCAACTAAGAATCCTATAGCAAATGGCATCATTCCAGTGTCAAGCATATATCTGTACGAACATCTAGTAAAACGACATACTGACCTATAGCTAAAGTGACTTAGGTTTACCGATAATTTGAAAAACAAAAATTCGTCATTCCGCTACTTGTTAGCGGAATCTATGCCAAGATACCGCGGCGGTATGACGTAGGAAAACCTTTCTTGGGTTAGCTATAGCTAAAGTAATCTAGAAAATTAACGATATTTTATTCCCCGGTGAACGCTCTATTTTGTTTTCCAACTCTAGTTCCAAAAGAGCCATTAGAGCTATGTTGGTAGAAAGTCCGCTTGCTAATATAAGTTCATCTATATCAACAGGTACAGAGTTAATATGATCAACTATAACAGATTTTGCCTGTTGTAATTTTTCTTGTTTTTGGTTAACAAAATGGTGCTCAACATCAAATAGGCTTTTTTGCTGTGGAGGTAAACTAAACCTAATACTCTCTATTATGTCATCAGCGGATTCGATAAGCTTAGCACCGTTTTTAATTAAATAATTACTACCACTACAGCGTGAATCTAAAGGGAAACCAGAAACTGCAAACACCTCTCTCCCTTGATTTAAAGCAAAATCTGCTGTTATTAGAGAGCCAGAACGTTTCGATGCTTCAATCACTACAACACCCAGTGATAGACCAGATATAATTTGATTCCTTTGAGGAAAATACTGAGGCTTTGGTTTAGTAGCAAATGGAAGCTCAGTAATTACTAAACCACCGTTCCCAGTGATTTTTTTGTATAGATCAAAATTCTCTTTTGGATACACCACATCAATTCCGCTTGCTGTAACAGCAATAGTGGGGTGATTTTTGTATATTACACTGTTTGCTGCAGTATCGATTCCTTTTGCAAGTCCAGAAACTACGATGAAACCAGCTTCGCTTAAATCAAGTGCCAACTTATTAGCAAAATTTCTTCCATTCATTGAAGAGTTACGCCCACCGATTATTGCAATTATCTCACGGCTTAATAATGATACATCACCAAGTGCAGTTATTATAGGAGGACAACTAGAGATATTTCTTAAAAGATCAGGGTAATCTGGGTCACATACGGGTATAATTTTAGCTCCAATTCTTTCTGCATTATTGATTTCTTCTCGTGCATCTTGAATGCCATACATCTTATTATTAGCCACCCTATTGAGATATTTTAGCACCTCATCTAGCGATCCATGTGTTCCTAGTATACTAAAAAACTTTATTGGTCCTATGGTTCTAGCCAGGCTTAACCATACTTCTAATTCTTTGTTGTTCAATTTATTTATCTTCATAAAGAGCTTGAATTTCTTATCAATTTAGTGTACCCAAGATAATGCAAATATACAGTGTTTTATGACGCATTTTGTTACAGATAAATGCATAAAATGTAAATATACAGACTGCGTGGAAGTATGTCCCGTTGACTGCTTCTATGAAGGTAAAAACATGCTCGTGATTAACCCAGATGAATGTATTGATTGCGGAGTGTGCATACCTGAGTGTCCAGTAGATGCAATTGTAACTGATGATTCCATAAAAGGTGTTTTAGAACTAGATGAAGAGTTACTGAACAGTGAACAAAAAACTTTCAAGTTATTTTACGATATAAATGTAGAATACTCACAAAAATGGCCAAATATCACAGCTAAGAAGCAACCTCTCTATACTGCAGAAGAGTATAAGGAAAAAAAGGATAAAACAGCTTATTTTGATGAAAATTTAGAATAATGCTACTGAAGGAAAAGAAACTTTTGTATTTCAGGGTTGTTGTTTTTGGTTGCTGAAAGTGGCTGTATTATTTAAGTTATTAATAATACTTACTGCTAAATTACAACTTCTTTGTCACTACCGTGTTCCGTGTTGTTGTATTATTCTTAACATTTATATGTGTATACATACACGTACCAATATTTGAGAGGAAGAAATGGTGCGCCAAGAAGTGCTTGGAGAACAGTTGGTGAAAATCCAACATAAACAAAGTCATTTGATAAAGACATAAGGTACACATAGTGCAAAAAATTAAACATGGGACGCCAAATACGTTGAGTTTTTTTGTCATTTAATCTGTACAGAGAAGATAAATAAATAGCTTCAGTTTCATGATAAGGGGGCTGGAGGAGTTTGTCAAGGAAGTTTTTCGCTTCTGCGGACTACTTGAATGACGGCTACAATGTTTGTACAATTGTGCGTAACGCGCTGCCGAACACTGGTTTTTATATGGCTATACAAGAAAAATTAAGGCTTAAAAGGAAACTTAAGCAGCTAATAGGGCCTAAGCCTTCTTAATAAAACATAAAAAGCCCCTTTACCACCATGTTTTTTCGTAGCTTGCTGGTAGTATAGAACCATATGCTGGATTTTAGTATCATTTAACCACTTATTTAAGTTATTCTTTATAGTGTCTGTTTTACTTGTTGCACTGCCGTATCCCGTAATTACCAATAAACATCTATTTCCTGCTCGATAATTTTTGATAATAAAATCTATCAATTTACAGTAAGCATCCTCTATACTATAGCCGTGCAAATCGAGCTTATCGCTTATAAAATATTTACCCCTATCAACTTTTGATTTTGTGTTTTGGTCAAGACAAAATGATGAGTGACCATTATTGGTATTAAGAAAATTCCTTTGTAAGTCGGAGGTACCTTTATCAACCATAGACTTTATATTTACTTTATGATCAACTTTCAAAGTAACTTTTCCACATTCTATTGGCTTAACATTTTTTTGCCAATCCAACTCATCGTCCGACATAAACGCATTAATCGAATTGTATAATTTTACAACAATATCCAAACATAGTAAAATGTTGCTTATTCTATAAAAACCAGATTTTCGATAATACGATGAAATCGTCAAAAACTAATGAGAATTTTTGGCTGTACGGAAAGCACACCTGCATTTCAGCACTGAAGAATAAAAATAGGCGGTGTATAGAACTGTTAGTAACAGAAAATTTCTATAGAGAACATGAAAAAGAAATTAGGCAATGTGTAAATAGTAAGGGCATTAAAGTTCGATTAGTAGAAAACAAAATACTTAATGACGTTTTATCTAAAGGTGCTAACCATCAAGGAATTGCTTTAAATGTTGCCCCTATTCTTTATAACTTAAGCATCGAAGAAGTAGCTGAAAGCTCAAACGACAGCTCTGCTATAGTCATTTTAGATCAAGTCACTGACACGCACAATATTGGATCAATTTTAAGAACTTCAGCTTGTTTTAATGTCGACGCATTGGTTTTACCACATAATCATTCACCTGGCGAAAATGCATCTATTGCAAAAGCAGCAAGTGGAGCATTGGATATTGTTCCGCTAATATACGTTACAAATATAGTAAAAACTATGCAGTATTTAAAAAAGGTCGGCTACTGGTGTTACGGGTTTGATTGCAATACTAAAGAAAATATAGATGAAATAAAGAGTTTTGGAAAAAAAATAGTGATCATTTTTGGTTCTGAAGAGAAAGGAATGCGGAGGTTAGTTAAAGAAAATTGTGATTATCTTTTAAAAATACCAATGTCAAATGCAATTAACAGTTTAAATGTTTCAAATGCAGCAGCAATAGGACTATACTCCATCTACATAAAACAAAAATAATTGCACATTAGTTGCAACAAAAAATGATTTTATGCTTGATAAAAATGTGGTTTTATATTATAATGTGTTAAATAACGGACAAAAGGAGTTATATTTATGTCTTACATGAGAAATGAACAGGATATCCGCTCTCAGGGCGTTTATTATAGCGCTGGGCTCAGAAGTTACCTAACTAAAGTATATAACTACATGGCTTTAGCTTTGGGCGTTACAGGGCTTGTTGCATTTCTAACGGTATTTTCTGGTCTTTTTCAGGTAATTCATTCCAATCCTGTTCTGTTGTATGCGATAACATTTTCTCCACTTGTGCTAGTGCTTTTTGTATATCCAAAAATCTTACATCTTAGTGTTCAGTCCGCGTTTACCGTGTTTTTCACGTTTTCGGTGCTAATAGGGCTCTCCTCATCTTATATTTTTGTGTTTTACACCGCGGAAAACATAGCAAGAGCGTTTTTCATCACATCGATCATGTTTGGTTCCATGGCTTTATATGGCAATACTACAAAAAAAGATCTGACTAGTATGGGTTTTTTTTTGAGAATGGGAGTCTTGGGGTTAATTATCGCGTCTATAGTAAATTTATTCCTTGGAAGTAGTCCTCTCTATTTTGCAATATCGTTCATATCAGTAATAGTATTTACCTTGATGACTGCATATGATGCTCAGAGAATCAAAGACGTTTATTATAGATATAATGATGGCTCAGAGGCTGCAGCCACTAAGCTGGCGATACTTGGTGCAACTAGTCTTTACCTCAACTTTATCAATATATTCCTCGATTTACTCAGGTTACTTAACTTGTTCAACAATAGAGATTAAATGTTCTCCTTTTTAAGGAGAAATGATAAAAATTCTATAGTCTTCTTTTTAATATCTTTGGTTGTGTTGATGTTATGTCTTGCATATGCATCAGTGCCTCTATATAGCATTTTTTGTAAAGCTACTGGATATGGTGGTACAACAAGAAAAGTGACTAACACGACAATAAGTGCAACTGACCAAAAAATCAGAGTTCACTTCAATGCTGATATAATGTCCGATCTACCTTGGGAATTTAAATCAGAAACTAACTACGTTGATGTAAACATAGGAGAACAAAGTTTAGCTTTTTATTACGTAAAAAATCTATCTGATCATCTTTCATTTGGTATGGCAGTATATAACGTTACGCCTTTCAAAGCAGGTAAGTATTTCAATAAAGTTGCATGCTTTTGTTTTGAAGAGCAAATGTTGCTACCAAAACAAAAAGCAGCTATGCCCGTATCTTTCTATATAGATCCTGAGATAATGCTTGATAGTAATACGAAAGATTTAAGTGAAATAACGCTATCATACACGTTTTTTAAGCTTAAGTAACGAACTTTTTGTATCCGTTCAGGCAATGGCGTCAACTTAAGGGATGTTAAGGAGTAGAATACTACAAGAAACAGCACTTTTGTTTCTATTTTATTTCAACAAAAAAGTTTAAAATGTGTCCTTTTTAGAGGATGCATGCAGAAAGGAAAAAATCTTATCTTACAAATTAAAAATACGATATAAGACCTGCTGCGAATCAAGCAATAAAAAAAAGGAAAGGAGGGTGACTAAAATCAAGGTTAACTAAAAGGCGTGCTTAAGATTTACAATACCAGCAATAATATTGAACCTCAGGTTATATTTTTTCTGAAAATTGCGATAAACATTCGACATAATCTTAAATATCTTTATCTCTCGGATCTTGTTTTCTACTCTCATTCTAAATGATGCTAATCTTCTATTATGCTCTGGAGTTAATGGCTTTTTACGATACTTTTTATATGGAATTATAACATTGCTTTGCAATTTTTGCCAACCTTGATATCCAGAATCGGCATGTTTTATGCTATCAAGTGGTAAATATTTTTCTTGTTTCCTTATGCGGAAATCACTAATTCTACCACGGTATGACTTTGACACTGATAAAATTCTTCCTCCTTCTTCGATAATAATCTCAGTTTTCATAGTGTTGGTTCTTTTTTTTCCTGAATATGATTTCTTCCGTTTTTTACTATCTTCTGGTCTCTGTATTTGCTGTTCTGTAACATCAGCCAAAATCTTCAGTATTTTTTCTGGCGTCATACTTCTATCTTTTGTTATAGTCACTTTTTTGGCGAGTAATGGCTCTATTCTCTTAAGTAACCTACATACATTTGCGTTGTGTACATTGAATAGGCATCCTAAAAATCTATGTGTTATGTAAGTGCGATAGTACAAAATTACGCAAAACAACTTATCTTCCAGAGTTGGTAGTTTTGATCTTCTACCATGACACTTTTTCTGTTTTTCCCATCCAGACCTCACTTTTTCCATTACTTTTTCGAACTCCTCTATAGTTAAACCTGTTATATTACGAAAGTTTCTTGGGTGTTTTTTTATATTATAGTAACTAAAGCTCATTTTTTTTCCTTACTTGATCTGCTTATTCTTCTTCTACCTCTCTCACATCATTTTTTCAATCACCTTTTTCAGCAGGTCTATACTCGAAAACTTTTCAGAAACTCCACTGTGTTGGAAAAAATAGTTTCACACGAACAAGAAAACTTCCTTTTACGACAGTATTTTCTATGATTTTAAAGTTAATTAAGAAAAGTTTAGGAATAGAATGTGAGCTTATGGATCCATTGACTTGTACCCTCAAAGCAAGCTTTTTCTAAAGCAAGATATAAGATTTGTCATATAGGTTTTAAAGAATTTAAGCATCCAAACAGCCTATCAAGATGAGCCTGAGTTGGAGAGGCTATAGGCTTATTGCAGCAGATGGTTCTGGTATTCGATTACCGAGCTCTGAAGAAATTGTATCCGAGTTTGAACCAAATGGAACAACAGGTATAATGCCACCATTAGCAATTTGTTTGTTGATTTATGTACTTCGCTGATTTGCAGTGCTCGCCTTGCGGCTTGGAATGTGGGTGAGCAAACGTTAGCAGAAGAACAATTACCTGAAGTCGTTACTCAAATGCGTTCATTAAATCAAGATAGATTATTATTTATCTACGACCGTCTTCATTAAAATTCATTCAGCAGCATTATGAATTGAAAGTAGACTTTATTTTTCGCTTGCAAAAAAGAAATTATAGCAAGCTATGGAAACGAATTTCATCTGATGAATTAGATTTTGATTTTATACTAGAAAATAAAAAGCTAGAAAATAAAATGAAAGGACAAAAAGTCAGGGCTTACATTAGCCAATAGAGAAACAGAAGTGCTGATTACCTCACTTTTTGACCGAGAAAAATTTACTTTGGAAGATATCAGCAAAGCTTATGTATTAAGGTGGCACATAGGGGAAACGACTCAAAATAGGTGCAGAATTAGAGAATTTTTCTGGAGTAAATTTAGAGGCTGTATTACAAGAATTTTGGGCGAACTTAGTTATGTGCAATATATTGTCGCTTCATATGTGTGATGCACAAGGGCCTTGGAACCCAGATCAAATCGCTGAATATCGTTTAAATTTTTCAGTTTTATTTGGTGTAATGAGACAGAAACTCTATCAAGTGCTGGTCGGAAATTGTTCGCCAAAAGATTTTCAAGCTCTTTTTGATAGAGCAAGTATACGTGCTAAAGTTAACAGAAAGATTGTATAGCCGCAATAAAGTAGATAAGCCTAAACGCCATCATGTCTTTAGGAGAGTTTGCTGATGGAGGCTCTTAAGTTGACGCCATTGCCTGAACGGATACGTGTTAGCGCCGCGGCGGTATGATGCCTTCCTTGGATCAGCTATAGATTACCTGATCTCACCATCTTTCCAATCACTTTATACATAATTCTCGGATTTTGAAAACTTACTTTGAGTGAATTGCTCATATTCTTCATCCTCTAGTTCTTCAAAAATTTCTGGATGTTGGTCACCTAGACGAACAATTATTGAAATGAGCTCTTTGTTTGTTTTTTTAAGTAAAAACCTTTCAAGGAGAGTTTGTTCATCAACATATCCCGGGCACATAGATGATCGATACTCCTTTCTGTCAAGATCAATCAAAGCAAAACCCGTTGCAGCCATATGCTTGCACGGACCATAATATACAAATGCAGGACAGGAACACTTTCCACTAAGGAATGGACCATCGTATTCTAGTTTTATCCGATATACACTTGATCCAACTACCTCTGATTTAGCGTGAGATTTGTTGATAGATACGTTCCGTACTTTTCCTTTGTTGAAATAATCTCTTCCGCTAGAGAGGTAAGATTCTTTAAGAAGATTTTTGATATCTTTATAATATAATCTCATTTTTGCCTCCTTATTTCATATATAAAGCCCTCAATTTTCTAATATATCCTTTCTTCCATAAAAATTTATTAACCCACCGCGACTTTTATATGGCCCTGCGGACAATTTTATAGTGCTATAGCTGACTCAAGAAAGGTTTCCCTACGTCATACCGTGATTCATTCCACAACTGTACGAACGTTGTAGTTTGGGCCACCAGTGGGGCAGTGCCCAGACACTGGGATCCAGCTTCTATGCAACTTAATTAAAAACGTTTGTTTTAGCGTAAGACAACTACCTTTAGCTCATCAGCTCAGTTATAAGCAAAATTCCTGGATTCCAGACTGGAATGACACCATTTGCTGTGCAATTTACCTTCAAAAATGAATGTTCGTACAGCTGTAGATTCATTCGCGGTATCTCAGCATAGATTCCGCTAACGAGTAGCGGAATGACGAATTTGTTGTTTTTCAAATTGTAGGTAAACCTAAGCCACTTTAGCTATATATAATAGAATTTCGCTTTCTACTATCTTTCCAATCGCTTTATACATAATTCTCGAATTTTGGAAATTTGCTCCATGTTGTACGGTATGTTTGGGTAACCAGTTCTCAATAAATTGTTTATGCTTTTCTACTTTGTAGTTTCCAAGATGTTCGGGCTCAATTTTCTCTTCCTCTGTCAGTTCTAGTGAGGCACTATTTTCTGGAAAAGTTATATCAATAATTCGATTTTTATAACGAAGGTAGCAGTGCATTTCCGGAATTTGCAACAAGTTATACTCATTTAGAACTGCAGAGATTTTTGGAGTGTTTACTTTACTCATCATAAAAACTGCTATGTGTAACGTCATAGCAACTTCGCACTCAAAACTTAACTCATATATAAGTGCATGCTTTGTGCTGCATGTACCACATTTCTCACTAATTACCGATAAATAATCTGTACGATTGTTATTACGTCCGTAAGGCAGTTCATGTACATACTTTAATGCTTCACGGAATGTAGTAATACCCAAAGTTAAAAAAAGATTTGATATAGGCTTATGATGAGATAAATATATTTGACTTAAGTCATTCGTATCATAATTTCTCACTTGTACAAAATTTGTTTTCTTACCTTCGAGACCTAATCTGCCACAACTTTAACATGACGCTTCTTTCCTGCAGATAATTTTATAAATGACTGACCTTTAAAGCTCTCGGAATTTATTATATAGTTAACATCGTTTATGATATTATCATTAACTTTGCATCCATTGCCCTGTATTAAACGCTTTGCAGCGCCTTTTGATGGTTCAAAACCGATGTTATGCAGTAGGTTTACTAAGGATATGCCACTTGCAACTTGTTCTTTTTTTATGATGTAATCAGGAAGTAGTGAGCTATCTTCATTCTCAAAAGCAGAGACTGCAGCAGATAGTGCAAGTTCCGCTTCTTTGTTACCATGACATATTTTTGTCACCTCTGTTGCTAAAACTTTTTTTGCTTCATTTATTTCCTGGTCTTTTAAGGATTCTAACTTTTTGATCTCATCAATTGACACATCAGTGAGCAATCTCAAAAAACGTCCAACATCTTGATCATCAACGTTGCGAAAATATTGCCAGTAGTCGTAAGGCTTTAGCATATTATCATCAAGCCACACTGCTCCACTTTCAGTTTTGCCCATTTTTACTCCTTGAGCATTCAATAAAAGAGGGACAGTAAGGCCAAACAGCTCAGGTAAATTCAACTTTTTTCCAAGCTCAATTCCGTTTACTATATTTCCCCACTGGTCTGACCCTCCAATCTGCAGACGACAGCCATGCTTTTTATTCAACTCAACAAAATCATAAGCCTGCAATAGCATGTAATTAAATTCCAGAAAGCTTAAGGTTTGCTCTCTATCCAGCCTGATTTTCACACTATCAAAACTTAGCATACGATTTACAGAAAAATAAGCTCCTATATCACGCAAAAAATCTATGTATTTTATGTTATCCAACCAATCTGCGTTATTTACTATCATTGCACCAGTCTTGCTGTCATTAAAAGACACCATTTTCTCTAATATTCTCCTTATGCTGGATGTATTTTGATTGATGTTCTCTACGGGCAAGATGCTTCTTGCTTTATCTTTGAAGGATGGGTCACCAATTTTTGTTGTGCCACTTCCAAGTAAGACTATCGGCTTATAACCAAATTTCTGCAGGTGACGGAGCATCATAATCTGAATTAGGTGACCAGCATGAAGACTTGGTGCTGTGCAATCAAACCCAATGTATGCGACTATATGATTATTTTCGGATAATAGCTGATCTAACCCTTCAATATTTGTACATTGGTATAGGTACCCTCTTTCTTGGATAAAATTTAAAAACTCGGACTTGTGTTTCATTTTATAAACCCCAGCCTATCCTGTCATTAATGCCGAAGGTAACCCTAATAGAGAAGCCTCAGCTACTTGAATGACACCACCTGTGCAGGAGTTGCCTTCAAAATTACAACGTTTGTGCAGTTGTGTACCAGCTATCCAGGCAATCAGTTCCATAACTCTTCTATTTTATAATACTCCCTTACTTCTGACCTGAATATGTGAACCATTATGCCTTGAAAATTCAAAATTACCCAATTGCCTTCATCCATACCTTCTACATCTATTTTATCATGTCGCTCGAGACTTTTTATTACGTGTTCAGCTAACGCTTTCACATGGCGACTTGAATCACCAGATGCAATAATCATATATTTTGCAATAATGGTTCTATTCTGCACATCGAGAGTAACTATATCGTGACCTTTATTTTTATCTATTATACTTACAATCATGCTTTTTATTGATTCTGTATCACTGGATACATTAGTCATCATCTTAAATTATTTAATTTACTTATAATTATACACTCAAAATCTCTAAATATAAACTATTTTCAACGCGACTGTTCGTTAAAAAGGTATTACCTGCATCTATTTTATCATCATGTTTTTAGCATGTACAATGTATATACTTTTATGTATAATTGAGAATAGCTTTTTACTAATATTCATTATGGGCAAGACTCTCATCTACTTAATCGGCTTTCCAGGCAGTGGTAAATTTACTACTGCAAAGGAACTGTGTAAAATCATTAGTGCGGTGATAGTAAGCAATAATCTATTCAATAATATTATATTTGATATTGTTAAATTACAAGATGCTGAAGTTCCAGATGATCTGTGGGAAAAGATTTTTGCAGTCAGAGAAAATATGTTAGCAATACTGGAAAAACACTACATAAAATCAAAACATTATATATTTACAAATGAATTGACAGAGGGTGATTCCTATGATCAAAGATTGTACAACTCAGTGGTAAATTTAAGTAAAAAAATGGGCGTAAAAATTTTTCCTGTAGTATTACATTGTAATAATGAGGAACTAGTAAGACGTGTTCAATCAGAAGAAAGGCACCAGGAAAATAAAATTACTTATTCGGATTTTGCTATGAAAAAAATTGAGGGGAAAAGGCTATTTATACCAGAAGGTACACTTGAAATTGATAACTCGAACTTAAGTGCAAAGGAAGTTGCAAAGAAAATTGTTGAAGAGATGAAGGAAGAAAAAAATGGAAAATTAATTAAAACTTCTGTAATAAATCATTTAAAAACAGAGCGTACTCGTGGTTGAGCAGAAAGATAAGTATCGTCCTTGTGTTGGCATAATGCTATTTAACAGACAAGGACATGCCTTTATTGGAAAACGCTTTGATAGCGACTCTTACTGGCAGATGCCACAAGGAGGGATTGATGATGGTGAAGAGCCGGAACATGCAGCGCTACGTGAGTTGCTAGAGGAAGTTGGCACTGATAAAACAGAGATTATAGCCGAAAGTAAGGGTTGGATATACTACAACTTACCTGAGGAATTTATACCAACTTGTTGGAATGGGAAGTATTCTGGACAAAAGCAGAGATGGTTCTTAATGAGGTTTTATGGGGAGAACCAAGATATTAATATTAACTATACTGATCATCCAGAGTTCAAAGAGTGGCGTTGGCAAAGTATAGATGATTTAGTAGCCAATGCTATATCATTTAAAAAAGAAGTTTATAAGACAGTGATAGAAGAGTTTTCTTCTATAATAAAAGCCTCAACAATAAGCTCATGATAGTAGATTCTCATTGCCACTTGATTTATTTTTCTGATGATGAAATACCAAAAGTAATTTCAAGGGCAGAGCAAAATGGTGTAAAAATTTTGCATAACATATGCGTAAGCATTGATGATATCCCTAAATTATTAAAAATTTCTTCATCATACGATCAAGTCTACTTCTCTGTTGGTATACATCCACTTGATGCTGCTATAGAAAACGGTGAGTGTATACATGCTGATGAATTAGTTGAATTTACTAAGAATCAAAAGGTAATTAGTATCGGTGAAACCGGGTTAGATTTTTATAAATCTGACAACAAAGACAATCAGAAAAAAAGTTTTGCATCACACATAGAAGCAGCAAGAATAACTGGGTTGCCCTTAGTTATTCACACTAGAAATGCTGATGATGAGATGATTGATATATTAAAATCAGAAATGAAAACTGGCACTTTTGGTGGAGTAATGCACTGCTTTGCTTCCTCTAAAGAGCTTGCTTATCAATCTATAGATTTAGGGTTATATATTTCATTTTCTGGAATCATTACTTTTAAAAATGCGAGCTTACTCAGAGGAATTGCACAAGGTGTACCACGCGAACGTGTTTTGGTTGAAACTGATGCACCGTATCTATCACCTGAGCCTTACAGAGGAAAAAAGAACGAACCAGCAATGGTAAAATATATTGTGGATTGTTTGGCAGAGTTATGGAATGAGTTACCCGATAAAGTAGCAGAAATAACCACAAGCAACTTTTTTAGGTTGTTTACGAAACTTGAGCTACAGGGAAATTCTATAAAACCATTGATTTGCTTATGAGCCTAAATAGTTCTTTCACTGCATTCACAGATTTATCGAACATTTCTCGTTCACTATTATCCATCTTAACTTCTAGGACCTTTTCAACTCCATTTTTTCCAATAATTACAGGAACACCAATAAACAAATCTTTTACACCATATTCACCATTAAGGTAAGCAGCACATGGTAATATACGCCTTTTATCTTTTAAATATGATTCTAACATGCATATAGCTGAAGATGCAGGAGCGTAGTATGCAGATCCAGACTTAAGCAGATCAACTATTTCTTTACCGCCATTGCGAGTGCGCTTCACTATTTCATCAACTTTTTTCTGCGTAATGAGACCCATATTGATAACTTGGGTAAGTGGAATGCCAGCGATAGAAGTGCAATTAATGAGTGGTACCATAGTGTCACCATGTCCTCCAAGCACAAAGGCAGACACATCCTCAACTGAGATATTTAGCTCTCTTGCAAGAAAATAACGAAAACGGGAAGAATCAAGCACTCCTGCCATTCCAACAACCATATTAGCTGGAAGGTTTGAAAATTTATGCACCACTGAAACCATGGCATCCAGAGGGTTGGTAACCACTATTACAAACGCGTTTGGAGAATATTTTTTAATATTTTCGCCAACCTCCTTCATTACTTTAGCATTGGTTTGCAGGAGGTCATCCCTGCTCATTCCTGGTTTTCTGGCAATGCCAGCGGTTATTATAATTGCATCAGAGTCTTTTATGTCTTCATACTTATTTATACCAACTAAGTTAACATCAAACCCATCAATGGAAGATGACTCTGCTATGTCGAGTGCTTTACCTTGCGGTATTCCATTACTAATATCAAGTAAAACAACATTGCCGAGTTCCCTTAGTGCAATCATATGGGCAAGAGTTCCACCGATATTTCCTGCACCGATTAAAGATATTTTTTTCTTTGTACTGTCATTTTCTACTCCTTTGTATTTACTTTTATGGTTTTACCTTCCCAAGGCGATAGGCTATCAAGCATACGAAAATCTTGCGATAAATCTATAGGATTATATACAACCTTTTTTGCCTCTATATCGTATCTTACTTCCTCATAACCAGTGAGAGGGAAATCTTTTAACATTGGATGACCTTTGAATCCGTAGTCTGTTAGAATCCTACGCAAATCAGGGTGATCAGAGAATTCTATTCCATACATATCAAACACTTCACGCTCAAACCACGAAGCTGTGCTAAATACCTTTGCTATGCTTGGAGGCATATCGCCCTCACATAATTGAAGTTTTATGTGTACTCTAATATTATGCACAATGCTGAGTAAATTGTACACTAACTCAAAGCGCTTTTCTCGATCTGGATAGTCAACCCCAAAAATATCAACTAATAGTTCAAACCTACACTTTTCATCATCACGTAGAAAGGATAGGTGCTTTTCAATTTCATCTAAAGTTGAATATATTACAATAATGCCATCATCTTTTTGAATGCACTCACACTTGGTCTTTTTTTGTATATGCCTTGCAGTTTTATCCATGCTTTATATTCTGAGTTCGTTTTATTTTGTTTTGTAGGCATAGCATTCCATATAGCAACGCCTCAGCGGTTGGTGGGCATCCAGGGACATACACGTCAACTGGCACAATTCTATCACAGCCTCGGACTACTGAATAAGAGTAATGGTAATAACCACCACCATTTGCACAACTTCCCATAGAAATAACATACTTCGGGTCTGCCATTTGATCATAAACCTTGCGCAATGCTGCTGCCATTTTATTAGTTAGTGTGCCAGCAACAATCATTACATCTGATTGACGTGGGCTTGCACGAAGCATTATGCCATATCTATCAAGATCATAACGGCTGGATGCAGTATGCATCATCTCAACTGCGCAACATGCAAGACCAAATGTCATTGGCCACAATGAACCAGATCTTGCCCAATTCATTACATAATCTATTAAATCACCAAATTTAGTAACAAGAAACCCTTCTTTTTTATAACGACCCCAGTCATCATTAGATAGAATTTGATTTGTCATAAACTACTCCCACTCTAATGCACCTTTACACCATTCATAGATAAAACCTATAGTGAGTATTGCAAGAAATACCATCATAGACCAAAATCCACCATAGCTTATCTTAGATAAAGAAACAGCCCAAGGAAAAAGAAAAGCAATTTCTAAGTCAAATATTATAAATAATATTGAAACTAGGTAAAATTTAATGTCAAAATTTTTTCTTGCACTGGATAGTGGATTGAAGCCACACTCATATGTGGAAAGTTTTTCACCATCTGGCTTACTCACTGCAAGAAACATAGGCAATATACCTAAAGCAAAAGATACTACAATTGATACGCAGATAAAGATTACTATGGTTAGATACTCGCTCATTTAACAAAACATATAACACTATGAGTTTACATGCTTTCCTAACTTTTTACCACCTAAAATATGCACGTGAAAGTGTGGTACAACCTGCTCTCCATTTTCACCGTAGTTAGTGACCAGTCTATATCCTGTTTTTTCTAAATTATATTTATGTGCTATTTCTCTGACAATTTTGAAAAAACTTACTATCTCCTCTTCGGAAGCTTTTAGAATAAAATCATCGTATGAAATATATTGATTTTTTGGTATAACTAAAATGTGAACTGGTGCGTCAGGATACTTATCACGAAAAGCTAGTACATTTTCATTTTCATGTACCTTCTCACAAGGTAACTCACCTCTTAATATTTGAGCAAAGATGTTATTGCTATCATAAACTTCATTGCTCATATTTTAAGAGCGACCTTTTCCTCTTCCTTTATTTCTTTCTACATCAGGCGTAGATAGTGGTTTTATTACTTCACCAGAGGCATCTTCAAAATTCAAAAAAGTACTTTCCAATCCTTCTACTTGCTTTTTGATATCTTGTTCTGATAACTGCATATTTTTTATAGGAGAAATAGCTTCTTTACTTTTACCAAAAGGAAACTCGCTAGGATTAGTGATGTTAAAAGATTTTACTAATTCATCTGTACTTGTAACAGTTTCTGAAGACTGCCCTGGTGACTTTCCAGTTTGTGCTGACCTTAGAGTTTCTGATGGTTTGTTCTGATTATCGTATTCTCGATACAATTTTTCTGCAATACCATACAGCAATTTTAAGTCTGTGTGAACTTTAAATTCTCCACCAGTGATTTCTGCAAACTTCTTGAGGTCGCCTTCAACTTTATTAGCAATTCCTTTAAGAACAAGCTCTTTTATTTCTTTCTCGCTCTTGCCTTTATTATCAGGGTTAGTTTTAATAGTGTTAGCTATTTCCTTAACGTTAATTTCAATTACAATTTTGTTTTCTTCTCTGAAAATAGTTACATTCGGTAAACCTACTTTTATTTTGCCCAATTGTTCATCGTTCAAATAAGGTATATCTCCCGTCAGAGTCCTTGACGCTAAAAAAGCTACCTTTCCTGTCCCTTTCTTTTGCTCTGTTATTTCTACACCAAGATTCTCACTAGCTTGTGTGGTTTTTATGGGTGGATCATATTTTTCAAGCTCGCTGCCAATAACATAGCGCCCGCCATTTTTTATG
Organism: Wolbachia pipientis; assembly: GCA_023052945.1. Lineage (NCBI taxonomy): Bacteria > Pseudomonadati > Pseudomonadota > Alphaproteobacteria > Rickettsiales > Anaplasmataceae > Wolbachia > Wolbachia pipientis. The sequence goes on along the minus strand of CP095495.1, from coordinate 716,131 downwards.
TTGTGCCCCATTTCATCCCAGGACTTAAACCAATTCTTTGGCCATATAGGGTATACTGCACCCTTGGCTAGGACTTTTACACCTCTACCCAGAAAACTTCCTACTCCCGAAGCTGCATTACCAACTTTAGCTAGTATAGAAGTAGATTCTTCATTTTGGTCGTTTTTTCCCATACACACCTCCAAGTTACTTTCTACAACTAAGTATATTTTAATTATAGACGAAAAAATTTAAACTTCTATATCCATTATAAGATAGAATTATAGGGATTGCAACCATTATTTATACATTGTCTAAAACATGTGGTATTTGCTACTTTATTCAATTTACTTTAAAGAGTACTCTCTAAATTATGTTTAAATGGAACACAAATAATATCATTGATGCAACTGGCGGAAGAGACGTAAATGGTTGTAATTGGACACATAGCTCAAATATTTCAACAGACACAAGAAGCATAAAAAAAGGTGATTTATTTATTGCACTCAAGGGAAAGAATTTTGATGGCCATAATTTTTTGCATGAAGCGTTTTTAAAAGGGGCTGCCGCTGCAATAGTAAGTGAGGGTAAATATAAAAATTTCCCTCTCATTATTGTACAAGATACCCTGAAAGCTTTGCACGATATGGCATCATACTATATTAGAAATATTCTTGTTGATGCTAAAGTTATTGCAATTACAGGCAGTGTCGGGAAAACCACTACAAAGGATATGCTGCACACTGTTTTATCGCAATATGGAGTGTCCCATGCAAACGAAGGTAACTTAAATAATAATATAGGATTGCCTTTGACAATTCTAAAAGCTCCAAAAAACTGCCAGTACTTAATCCTTGAAATGGGAATGAATAAAGCTGGTGAAATAAAAGAATTATCAAAGATTAGTAATCCAAATATTGCAGTTATTACCAACATCGAACCTGCACATACTGAAAATTTTTCATCACTATTTGACGTTGCACAAGCGAAGTTAGAAATTCTATATGGTATGAAAAGTAATGGTACTTTGGTCTTAAACAGAGATAATAAATATTATGATTATCTCTCATCACATGCCAATAGAAATGTAATAAGCTTCGGTAAAGATAAAAATGCTGAAGTTTGTTTGTTGGACCTAATAAGAAATGATGACGGGCTAAATTTAAAAATCAGGCTGAGTGATAATCAAACTATAAACTGTAATTTACGTGTGCAAGGTGAGCATTTTGCTTATTCGCTACTTGTTGTTGCAGCAGTTGTGCAGAGCCTCGGACTTGATTTATCAAAATTACCACTTGCACTTAAGAATTTTAGTGTAACGAAAGGTAGAGGCAATATTCATAAGGTCAAATACAATAAAAAATATATACATTTAATTGATGACTCCTATAACGCCAGCCCTGCTTCGATGAAAACTGCAATAAAAACTTTGAGTACATATTCTAATCAGAGAAAAGTAGCTTTGCTTGGTGATATGTTGGAACTTGGTGATAAAAGCATAGAATTTCATACAGATTTGGTTAAGATTGTCACAGAAAATAATATAGATAAAATTTATACAGTTGGTAAATTTATGTCAGAATTGCATGAGCTTTTGCCAGATAATATAAAAGGCGCGCATTTTAATGATTCTAATCAATTGAAAAGTGATTTAGCTAACATTATTCAGAATAATGACGCAATTCTAGTTAAAGGCTCACGAAGAATGAAAATGGATCTTATTGTACGGGAATTCATAATAGAATATTAAGCAAAATCATTGTATTAATTTACAGTAACAAATTATTAGGAACTTTAATCGTGACAAAACGTGTAATTATTTTTGGTGGAACGGGGTTTATAGGGAAACACATCGTGAGACGCTTGGCAGCAGAAGGATATTTAATAAAGATATTCACTCGTAATCAGGAAAAAGCTGCTTGTTTAAAATTGTGTGGCAATTTGGGACGAATATCAATATTTAAAGGCGATTTTTTTGATGAAAAATCAGTTCTAGAGGGTATGGAAGAATGTGATGTAGCCATAAACTTAGTGGGAATATTATATGAAGCAAAAAAGCACGATTTTTACGCTGTTCACGTTAAAATAGCTGAAAGGATAGCAAAAGCTGCAAAAATGAAAAATGTACCCATGATGATACATTTTTCCGCTATGGGAATAGAAAATAGCAAGTTGTCAAAATATGCCAAAAGTAAATTGGAAGGTGAAAAAGCTGTAACTTCAGCATTTCAAGAAGCAATAATAATTAGGCCAAGCCTTGTATTTGGTAAAGAAGATAACTTCTTTAATAAATTTGCAAGATTAGCAACTGTTCTTCCTTTTTTGCCGCTAATTGGCAGTGGAACGACTAAATTTCAGCCAATATGTGTAACAGACTTAGCTGAAGTGGTATATCGTATTATCAGTTTTAATAAGCAAGACAAGAAAATTTATAACATGGGTGGACCAAAGGTTTACTCTTTCAAAAGCTTATTGAAGTTTATTCTGAACGTTACTAACAGAAAGTGTTTGTTGATCAATGTATCTTTTCCAATGGCAAAGTTAATAGCTTTCTTTTTAGAAAATAAAATTATTTCTATGCTGCTAAAACCAATAACCAGAGATACGAACCCTGTGCTTACTCAAGATCAGGTGAAAGTTATGATGAATAGCTCAATCGAAAAGTCAGCTGACCTTGAAACAATGAAGGTTCGACCATTAGCAATTGAAAATGTGGTGCCAGAGTACTTGAAGATTTATAGAAAGTATTGATAGAAGAGTGTGCCCGGTAGGATTCGAACCTACGACCCACAGCTTAGAAGGCTGTTGCTCTATCCAGCTGAGCTACGGGCACACAACATATATAAAATGCTTCTTAGTACAAGTGAAGTCAAGTACTTCGTGTGAATATGATGTTTATGGTAATATCTTACAACACCTTGTCATTGCAGTTGTGCGTCACGCGCTGCCAAAGTTGGATGCAAGCATCGAACAGACGAAATCTGTCAAATCAGAAAGAAACACACAAATTTAAGTTTTTAGTAGTTTTCAAGTATAGTTGTACAGGGAGCGCCTTTGCAGTTATGACCGACATTTTCAATGGTGCCTAAGTGCCCGTATGCAAGCATGGTTTTGGAAGGAACGGTCAAATCATTGATGGAGTCATTTAGACTACCTCGGTTAGGAGATTGTACTATCAACCGTTCCAAGCTGAAGCGTTTCCCTATTACAAATTATATGTAGGGGTTACCATGAAAAAAGCAAAAAGTAAATTAGAAATAGTGAATCCTAATGCAGCAGGAATAGACATTGGTTCAGCTGTACACTATGTGTGTGTACCTGAAGGAAGAACGCGTTCAGAAATTTGGCTGCTTTACTGAAGACCTTCATAACTTAGCACAGTGGTTGAAAAAGTGTAAAGTTACAACAGTAGCTATGGAATCAACAGGAGTATATTGGATTCCTTTATTTCAAATACTTGAGTCATACAAATTCGAGGTAAAATGCACGGCATGTAAAGAATGTACCTGGTAGGAAGTCTGACGTTCAAGATTGCCAATGGCTCCAACAACTGCATAGCTACGGACTGCTTCATGGGTCGTTTAGGCCAGATAATCAGATGTGTGTATTGCGCAGTTACGTGCGGCAACGCAAAAATCTCACTGAAAGTGCATCTACACATATTCTGCGTATGCAGAAGGCATTAATTCAAATGAATATACAATTACACAAGGTTATTAGTCATATTACTGGGATAACTGGTATGAAAATCATTGAAACTATAATTGAAGGCGAAAGAGATTCTGAAAAATTGGCAGAATTCAGGGACGTGCGAATGAAAAATGATCAGTCTACTATTGCAAAAGCGTTAGCTGGTGACTATAGAGAGGAACACTTATTCACGCTAAAGCAAGAATTTGAACTATATAATATTTATCAAGAAAAAATAGCAGAATGTGATAGAAATATTGAAGCCTATTATAAAACGTTTGAAACAAAGTCTTGTGAAAGCAAACAGCTAAGTAAGCAAAAGAATAAAAATAGCAAAAGTAAGCCAAGCTTTGCTTTGTATGAGGAACTGCACCGAATAACTGGTATGGATTTCACTAAAATTCCTGGATTTGATGTATTAAGTATACAAACCATAATTTCAGAAGTTGGTATAAACCATAGTAAATGGCCAACAGAAAAGCACTTTTCATCGTGGTTGGGACTCAGTCCTGCTAATAAAGTTACAGGGGAAAAAGTGTTTAACACAAGAACACGTAAAGTCATTAACCGTGCTGCAAATGCTTTGCGAATAGCTGCTCATTCTGTAGGAAATAGTAAAAGTGCGTTGGGTGCATACTACAGAAGATTGAAAAAACGACTAGGAGCACCAAAAGCAATAACAGCTACTGCAAGAAAAATGGCATGCATATTTTATAGTATGCTCAAATACGGACAGGAATATGTAGAAAAAGGAATGGAATACTATGAAACACGCTATAAAGATAGAACTGTAAAAAATTTGATCAAAAAAGCGAGCGAATTTGGCTACATATTAGTTCAACAAGAAGAGTTAGTTGAGTGAGTTTCTTAGGAGAAATCTAATAATTTCACTGTACACTTGATTATCATTTTTTGTTTCAATTTCAGTGATGACATGGCACCTACCGGGCTCTTTTATGGCGATTTCTTTAAACCCTTTTCCAACTTTATTATAAAAATTAACATCCATTTCTTCATATTTATTCTTGTCTTTCGCTCTACTTAACCCAACTTTAACATCAATATCTAGAATAAATGTAATATCTGGATATCTAACTCCAGCCAACCTGTGCAAATCTTCTATTAGTTTTAAATCAACTCCAAACCCATATCCTTGGTATGCAATGGTTGAATCAATAAACCGATCACAAATCACTATTTTCCCTTCTGCAAGAGCTGGTAATATTAATTTTTTCATATGTTCGTGCCTCATCGAGATAAGTAGCAAGAGTTCAGAAATAGGATCAATATTATTTGTTAATAACACTCCTCTTATCTTTTCTGCAAAATCAGTGCCACCTGGTTCTCGAGTCGACACTACATTATTTTCGCCGTGAATTTGCTTAAAATGATTTGCAAGTAGCTTAGATTGTGTTGTTTTACCAGAGCCGTCTATTCCTTCGAAAGTTATGAACATAAGTTTTATAATACTAAAAAAGAATATGCAAACAGTATACATAGAAACCGTTTGACATTTAAATAATAAGACCGTAAATTACATACGGTATAATAATAGTCTATGGTTGCTCTGAATACTCCTAAAGTCGATTTTAGTTTTACTGCAAAAGATTTTAATCTTTTGGGAGTAGACAATAAATACTATACATTAAGTGACTGTTGTGGAAAAAATGGTCTTATTGTAATGTTTATATGCAATCACTGTCCTTACGTTCAGTCAATTATTAGCAATCTGGTAAGCGATGTTGATCAATTGAAAAAAGATTATCAGGTAAACACCGTTGCAATAATGTCAAATGATGTAAATGAATATCCAGAAGATTCCTTTGAAAATATGATTAATTTTGCCAAAGAAAATAAGTTTACATTTCCATATTTAATTGATAGTGCACAGAAAATAGCTAAAGAGTATGGTGCTGTTTGTACTCCTGACTTTTTTGGTTTTAATGCTAATTTAAAACTTTGCTATCGTGGACGTTTTAACGACGCAAAAAAAGAAAAGGTTCAAAACTATAAAATAGGAAGTAGTGATTTATTTCAAGCTATGAAATTTGTTGCAGAAACTGGTAATCCTCCGGCTGACCAAAAGTCAAGTATTGGTTGCTCAATTAAATGGTCTGATCCTACAGGTTAAATATCATGCACAGCAGCTCTCAGCATTTGTTTGATATTATAATTCTACTTTTCGCTGCTGTGTTTATAGTCATAGCGTTTTGGAAAATGAATATCAGCCCAGTGCTCGGTTACTTCGTTGCAGGCGCGTTGATTGGTTCTCATGGATTTAATCTGATACATTCAGCTGAAGCAATGGATAATTTTGCAGAATTCGGCGTAGTTTTTCTATTATTCATTATAGGCCTTGAGTTGACCTTTGAACGCCTTATCGCCATGCGTATCCATGTATTTGGATTTGGTTCCCTTCAAGTTATAGTTACCATGGTAGCGATATGGTGCATTGCTCTTGCTTTTGGAGTGAACACTAAAATGGCAGCAGTTATCGGCGGTGGGCTTGCATTGTCCTCAACGGCAATAGTGTTACAGGTTCTGCAGGAAAAAGGCTCCCAAGCAAGTCAAGTTGGTAGGTTGTCAATAGCAGTACTATTAATGCAAGATTTTGCAGTGGTACCGCTAATAGTGTTAGTACCCTTACTTACTGGCAATTCTACAAATAGTCTGATAAGCTCACTAGTAGGTTCACTAGTACAAGCAGCTATTGCATTAGTGTTGATATTTATAACTGGTAGGTTATTACTCAGACCCTTATTTTCGGTTATTGCTAAAATGGAAAGTAACGAGGTCTTTATATCAACAACACTCTTAATAATACTAGGAGCAGCATTTATTACCGAACAATTTCATTTATCAATGGCACTGGGCGCATTCGTTGCTGGGTTATTAGTTGCAGAAACAGAACACAGGCACTCAGTGGAACACGCGGTATTGCCATTTAAAGATTTGTTTCTCGGCTTATTTTTCATGACTGTCGGTATGTCTATCAATATTGACCTTTTACTCAATAAATTGCCGCTAATTACTTTATTGTCGATCATTCTTATCGTTTTAAAAACATCTATCATATACGTATTGTGTAGATTTTTTGGATTTAAGAGTGCACCTGCCATACAAGCTGGATTATTGCTTGCACAAGGTGGTGAATTTGCATTTATCCTGTTTCGCTTAGCAGATGAGTTAGACGTACTACCAAGTGAAATCGCTCAAGTGCTTATGATGGTAACTACGGTAACTATGGCTTTCACTCCTCTTCTATCGGGACTTGGAGATTGGATAGCAAATTCATCTAGCATTGAGAAAGTAATACTAGATGATGAAGCCATTGAAACAGACACACAAGACCTTTATAACCATGTAGTAGTTGCTGGATTCGGTAGGGTAGGATATATGGTAACAAAAATGCTTACCGCAGAGCATCTAAGCTATGTTGTTGTAGATATTCAATCAAAGATAGTCAAAGAAGGGAAAAGTGACAGCTTTCCTATATATCTTGGAGATGCCACGAGATATGAAATTTTAAAATCAGTAGGAATAGAAAGAGCCCAAGCTCTCGTAATCTCAATAAAGAACGAAGTTACTGTAAAGAAGATTGTTTCTCTAGTTGCAACAAATTTTCCATATGTAAATATTATAATACGCCTACCAGATCTGAGTAATGTAGAAGCTTACAAAGATCTAGGGGCTAGTAAAATTATTCCGGAGACATCTGAGATTGGGTTGCAGCTTGGTGGAGCAGCACTAAGCCTAAGTGGTATTAGCGAAAGCGGAGTTGCGTCTCTAAAAAGTAGGTTTAGAAAAGGCAATTATGGCATGATAAAGGATATCAGCAGCGATATTGATGAGTAGAAATGCAAGAGGTATGTCTATAATAGAATATGCACATAATTAACCAAGTTAAGGAAAGTGCAAACCAAGTGATTGCATATTCCAAATGCTTCATTGGCTGTATGGCTAATTTGCTGCCAAAATTGTTCGGCCACAATATACACTTCTCTAGCTTAATACCTAACTCATTGGAAATTTCTTCTGTACTCAGGGTAAACCATGTATTCGAAGCAGTATCGTTCTTGATAAACCAATTTTTGCTTTTATTGCTATCGCAATATAAAGTTCCATCTGCAACTACTTTTTCAATTTTTACTTTTTCCTCTTTTTTTCTTTAACTATTCCTTTGTTCACTAACATATAATTTCCAGTAGTAAGCAGCATGGGAGACAGCACATAATAGCCGCGTTGCCCTGCAAAAACGTATAGCTCTATGTCACTTAAAATCCCACCAATCTTGACATGCCTATAGTTAAATTTTTCAAGGTCGTTATTGGGCAACAGATAGACAACTGAAAGATTCATATTTTTGATAATATTATTCTTCCAGTTCAATCTGAATACTTGCCATAATCCTAATAAAAAAAGGAGCAAACAAGGTACAATTAAAATAAATACTATCTTTTTTAACACTCTATATTTGTGTTCTTAAATAGTTTTCAACACCCATTAGTTCAATAAGATCGATCTGCTTCTCAATCCAATGGAAGTGCTCTTCTTCATTTTTTAACATCTCTTCTAATAACATTACACTAACAAAATCTTTTTCTTTCTCAGCGATAGAAATCGTTTCTTTGATATCCTTAATACCTTTTCCCTCTAATTTCAAATTAGCTTCTAAGATTTTTTGTATTGTATCTTTTGTAAACTTTCCATCATACTTTGAGATTCCATTTGTATCTTGAAAATTTGGGACTCCTTTAAACAACAAAATTCTTTCTGCCAACTTGCTTGCATGTTCAAGTTCTTCGTTAAGCTCATTTTTTACCTTTTCTGCAAGCCTATTAATTCCATTGTTTTTGAGAACTGCAAAATGCAAAAGATACTGGCGTACAGAAGTCAGCTCATTGGTCAATAATTTGTTCAAATGTTTTACTATCTCTTCATTCATAATCTTCCCTGAGTTCAATTTATCAGCATAATTTACATGATAACGATAGTTATAGCAACTCATTTAATAGTTCCTTTGATAACAACCGTATTAAATAGCATGTCGTGGTATGTCTGTTTTTTCTTAGAGAAGCAAGCAACTAGATACCAATAGAGGGTGAGCAGCACTATAATTACTTTCAATGCACTCAAGACATTCACTAATACCTCCTGATCTTGCAAAAATTCAGTAAGGACAACTACTACACTGTTTAACAAAGGAAGAAAAACTGGGAAGTGCTTCTGTCAAACGCTAAATTCAAGTCTATTTTAGAATCATCTAAATTGATAGTATATATATTCATCAACTGCTGACCTGGAGTTGCTTGGGCCTTTTGAAGATATAAAATATGTGAAGTAACTACAATTTACACACATGTATGATAGATGTAAGATCAACGGAGAATCCTCTAATAGCAGTATAATTAATAAAGTTGGAATTAATAAAATTGCTACATCTATTAAATATGCGCAAAGGCGCCTTTGTATACTGGCAATCTCTGTCATTACCTATCTTCTAAATACTTTATTATAAAATCTGTAAGTTTATCAAAATGCTGAAAACATAACAAATCTTCGTATCCACTTATTGATTGGCCATATATAATAGGTAAACAATTAGCATTTTGTGCACACAGAACATCTGTGATGCTATCACCAATGAAAAACACATTTTCTTTATTTATAGGCAACGTACTCTCCTCTAGTGCAAATAGCAGTGGAGTTGCAGATGGTTTATCTTCCGCAGTATCGCATGAACCAACTACTCTTTCAAAGTAAGAATCTAATTTAAAATAGGCAACTTCTTTACGTAAATTAGTATTTTTCTTATTGCTAACTATTGCTAGATAAATATTGTGGCTTTTCAGTGTCTGCAACATTTTCTCTACTCCTTGATTCAAAGCAATGTTTTGCAATAGTGCATCATCTAAATATTGTTGATATATCTGATTTGCTTTTTTCCACTGATCGCCAAATAAATTGACCATATAGCTCTTTCTCGACTCATGGGAATTTCTATCAGCAGCTTTATTACTATACCCCATTGAGTTTATGGTATGCTTAATAGCATTAAAAATGTTATCTTGAGTGTCAACTAAGGTATTATCCCAATCGAATACTACTGCTAATGGACTATTTCTCATTTCTACATTGTTACGTATTTTAGGTTAATAAGTAAATAGCATTTTAATAAAAAAAATATAAATAGAACGCTCTTACTCTTTACCACAAGTTATGTTAACTGTTTTTTATATAATTAGCTAATATACTGGTTATATTGTATGCTTTAAGGTAGTAGGTATGACTGAAGTTAAAAATACACCTCAAACAGGTGTAGAAAAAAAATTTAAAGATGTTTTTGAGCGTTCTCCAGGTGCTTTTCCAGAGGGAACCTCATTAGAGGAGAAGGTTAATTATATTGCAGAAGCAACAGAGGCTCAAAAGGCTATGAGGAGTGGAGAGCTTGAGAACAAAATGAAAAACGTTGCTGAATTAAGCAAAGAACTTGAAAGTCGAAAGAGTCATGCAGCTGAAAAAGTACATCAAGATTTTGAAAGAATTGCTGAGCTTGACCGCCAATATAAAGGCAAGGGTATTTTCAGAAGTGAAAAAGTTGCAGGACCAAAAAGTGACAAAAAACTCCAAGATTCTCCGAAAAAGCCTATAGCAGAAGGTAAAAGCTTTGAGCAAAGTAGACAAAAAGAGACTTCTGTACAAACAGATACACAGCCATCAAAGCATGATGTTAGTCCCTCAGTGAGCAAGAGTTCTGTAAAAGAGAAGCTCAACACTGAGCTAGGCAAAAAAGATAACACACCTCAACCACAAGAAAATCAGAAAGAAGAAGGGTTCTTGAGTCTTCTGAAGCGCTTTGTTAAGAAAGTATTAGAAAAACTTTTAGGTGAAGATGAAAAGAGTGTAGAGAATGCTCGTGGCATGAGAGAAGGTGCTCAAAGAGATATGTCAAATAATGAAGTGCAACAAAAGAGTAAGCAGCTTGATAAAATTTTAAATCAGGACCAAAGTGTAAGCGAGGGTTTGAAGCAGGCAACAAAGCTTGAGAACCCGGCGATAACGCCTGTTAATACTCCTGAAGTAAATACAAGTCGTGAAAGGTGATCCTCTTTCAAGCTTCATTATACCACCACGAATCATCATACCGCCGCGGTATCTCCTTAGCATAGATCCCGCTAACACGTAGCGGGATGACGGTTGTCGGTAGGTCTAAATTACTTTAGCCATAAATATTTAAGAAATTCACCAAACAAAAAAAAGGCAAAAGAAGCCCTAGTCATTGTCTATTTTCAGTATTGGCGTTTTTTAAGTCTTAAACGCTGCAATTTAGCTGCTTTTAAACGGCAACTAACCTTAGCTTTAATATTTAAGAAATTTACTAGGCAGAAAAAAAAAGGCATAGAAAAGCCGTGGTAGCTAGTTATTACACTCTCTATTTTAAAATTTGACGTTGGGTGATGTCTTGAACGCTTTATAAGCGCGTTTCAGCTTATGTAGGTAAAAACCTAGAAATTTTATGAAGACATACGGTGCACATAGTGCAAAAAATTAAACAATAGTACGCCAAATACAAGTTTTCTTGTCATTTTAATCTGCTGCAGAGATTGCGAAGTTAAATAAAATAGCTTCACTTTCACGATAAGGGGGCTGGCAAGGTTTGTCAAGTAAGTTTTTTCGTTTCTATGAGTTAGTTGGTACGCGCTTTGCCTTTTAACAGATGTAAAAGCACAATTATTACGAACAACATTCCACCAATAACTGATATAGCTCCACCCGCAATAAAACAAGCACGTGCCAACATTGATGAAATACTTGGCAGATCTGCAACTTTTCTTAAGGCACCATATCCACCAAGCCACACAAGGCCAGTGATATGGAGAAAATGCCCTATACTGTAGGCATAAATCTGTAATTTCACAATAGAGTTTTTTACCTCTTTAAAGTTTAATTTAGGTAACAGCCAATAAATGAAATTCATAAAAGCTATAGTGATCCCAACTACAGAACCGTGATAATGAGCGGGAATGGTGACATTTCCTTCAATAGTCAACACTCCGAGCACATCTCCATAAGTGAACAACAAAAATGAATGTAATAAATAGTTGCTTTTATCATTAATAAAAGTCCTGATGTTGCAGCACACTAATATTACCAAAAAGCACGGCAAAACTGCTCCAGCAATTCTCATATGCCAAGTAAAAAACTGTATTAACTTGGCACTATCAACTGGATAAACAAAATATACAAACGGTGCACCTATAGCCAAAATCGTGTTTATAAACAGCGGTAAAATAGTAATTTTATTGCTTGAAGCTAAACTAACATCACTGATTATTAAATACACTAAAAACATTCCTTGAGTAAAAGCAAACTGCAATAAATGTCCGCTTCCCCAAAAGAGATATTCGTAAAATAAATTATTATCTGAGTGATATAGACCTGGAGGCATATTATTATATGCTAAAACAAAGCAAAGAAATGACGATACAAGTATAATAACCAGTCCAATTTGTCCCATGCAGAGGTATGAGGCTTGCTTATTTGACATATATGCAAGAACTGCATTTATTAATATGCTGGCAATAAATAAACTGAGTCCAAGTAAAAATAATTTGTTTTGTAACACGGGAATATAGTTACTTTTGATAACTTCAGTGTTTGGAACGAATGCAGATACAAACATGAGCAGCATCGAAAGGGTTGATAGAACCCATAAAAAGTTAAACCAACTGTTGGTATTTTGTAGGTTTATGATAAAGAGCAGAGATATTATAGAGCACATCCACACCAAAATTGACAAGTTCACGTGTATTACCAGCGCATTATCAAAAATATATTGTGCAAAAGGAACAAGAGAGGAGATAAAAGGCAATCGTAGAAAAATAACAATTATTGACAGCAATCCAGAGCAAGAAAGGGCACATACTGCTAAGAATATCCATTTTCTACAGAGTGGAGCGTTGTCTTGTATATTAAGCACAATCTTTTTTCTCAATTTTGTTCAATACAATATATAACACTGCAATAATACCTAAAACATAGCAATAGTATACGTGTGGCACGACTGCCAAAGGTGAAACTCCAGCAATAGTGCTAGCCAAAAGCAATTGAGCGCCATACGGTATTAATCCTTGAAATACACAAGAAAATATGCCTAGCCATGCTGCACTATAGTGAGGCGGTATTTCATATTTCTTAGCAATATCTCTAGCAATTTCACCGCTAAAAATTATAGCGATGGTATTATTTGCAAGTAAAATATCAAATATGCTGACTATTTTTGCAATAAATAATTGCGCAGTTTTTTGTCCACCACGTTGTATCATAACCCAAGATGAAAGTTTATCTGCAAACTCCTTAGAATTTTTACCTACCAGTCCTGAAAGCCCGCCAACCATCAATGACAGTAGCATAATTTCATGCATACTCATAAACCCCTTAGTGATGTTTTGGCTTAAAAACAATAAACCATAATTGTTGTTATTTATAAATCCAATGATTCCAGCAAAAGTTATGCTTAAAACCAATGCCGTAAATACATTTATTCCAAAGTTTGCAAGCAATATAAGTATTATGTAAGGAGTCACAAGCAATAAAGAATACTCCTTAACTGAAATAGCAGCACTATTGCTTGAGCTATAAAATAATATAATTATTGTGAATATAGAAGCAATTAGTGCCACTTTTGCATTCAGTTTTAATTTTTTCTTTATATCAGCCTTTTGAGACATCACAGATGCAATTGTAGTATCAGAGATAATAGATAAATTGTCACCAAACATTGCTCCTCCTACAACGGTTGCAACTCCTAAGGAAGGAGAAATCCCAGCTTGTGTCAGTTCAACTGCAATAGGAGCAATTGTTGCAATGGTGCCCATTGATGTACCAATAGCAGTGGAGATGAAAGCTGCTACAAAAAATAATCCTATGAGTAAAAATTGTGTTGGTATAAATGAAAGAGCCAAATTAACTGTGGCATCAGCACTACCGATTGCTTTAGTTACTTCACTGAATGCACCTGCAAGTAAGAAAATGATACACATAGTGATAATATTACGATCTCTTACCCCATCTAGAAAGGCATACATTTTTTCCTCAGTATTGCCCTTGTATAAAACCCAGCCCAGAGCTATGGCAGGAGCAATGGCTACCAGTGGAGATAACTGATAAAAAGCATTTGACACGCCAAGAACAGTAAAATATATACCACTTCCTACAAAAAGAAATAGGAACAGTAAAATAGGCAAAAAATTTGTAAGATAAAACATACCTCTACTCCAGCTCTGATAAACGCAAATCAACTATAGACCTGCTGAAAAAGGTGATTGAAAAAATGATGTGAGAGAGGTAGAAGAAGAATAAGCAGATCAAGTAAGGAAAAAAATGAGCTTTAGTTACTATAATATGAAAAAACACCCAAGAAACTTTCGTAATATAACAGGTTTAACTATAGAGGAGTTCGAAAAAGTAGTGGAAAAAGTGAGGTCTGGATGGGAAAAACAGAAAAAGTGTCATGGTAGAAGATCAAAACTACCAACTCTGGAAGATAAGTTGTTTTGCGTAATTTTGTACTATCGCACTTACATAACACATAGATTTTTAGGATGCCTATTCAATGTACACAACGCAAATGTATGTAGGTTACTTAAGAGAATAGAGCCATTACTCGCCAAAAAAGTGACTATAACAAAAGATAGAAGTATGACGCCAGAAAAAATACTGAAGATTTTGGCTGATGTTACAGAACAGCAAATACAGAGACCAGAAGATAGTAAAAAACGGAAGAAATCATATTCAGGAAAAAAAAGAACCAACACTATGAAAACTGAGATTATTATCGAAGAAGGAGGAAGAATTTTATCAGTGTCAAAGTCATACCGTGGTAGAATTAGTGATTTCCGCATAAGGAAACAAGAAAAATATTTACCACTTGATAGCATAAAACATGCCGATTCTGGATATCAAGGTTGGCAAAAATTGCAAAGCAATGTTATAATTCCATATAAAAAGTATCGTAAAAAGCCATTAACTCCAGAGCATAATAGAAGATTAGCATCATTTAGAATGAGAGTAGAAAACAAGATCCGAGAGATAAAGATATTTAAGATTATGTCGAATGTTTATCGCAATTTTCAGAAAAAATATAACCTGAGGTTCAATATTATTGCTGGTATTGTAAATCTTAAGCACGCCTTTTAGTTAACCTTGATTTTAGTCACCCTCCTTTCCTTTTTTTTATCGCTTGATTCGCAGCAGGTCTTATGATATGATTTATATTATTATAAACCACAGTTAGCACCTTGACCAAGGTTTTTCTAGAAAGCAATCTACCAGAAAAGGTTTCCATGAAAAGGACTATTATAATATGATTGTTATCATCTACTTGAATAAAACTGGGAGATAGAATAAGTAAAAAATATGAATGACATAACAACAAAGCAGGTTGTATCTTTCATCTTGAAAATGCTGCGTCCATTTCTGTTTCATATTGGGATAGTATTACTGACAGCATTAGTCTGGGCTATCGATATTTCCTTTAATCCATATTTAATAAAAGTTATTATAGATCGTATCAGTGCAGATGATCTTTTTCGTAGCATAGCAACTCCTGCTATATCCTATGTACTAATACTATTTTTACTTGAGTGTATGAGTAGATTATACAACTATTTTTTTGAAATTAAGATGATCCCTAATCTCCGTAAAAACATTGTTGAATCGAGTATTGCCATATTATTAAATCAGGATAATAGCTACTATCAAAATAACTTCTCCGGCAGTCTTGCTAACAAGGTTAATGATTTGACAAATTATATTCCAGATATCATGCAAATTATGGCTGACAGGGTCATGGGTCGTGCATTAGCGCTTAGTATCGCAATTTACTTTTTATGGCAAGTAAATATTAATTTTGCTTTATTGATGTTGACTTAGTCTACATTATTTGTTCTGTCTTCCCTCTTACTTGCAGGAAAGGTAACGCGTCTTGCAGATGCATGGTCAGAGCTTGGCTCAAGCATTACTGGTAAAATGGTAGATGTCTTCTCAAATATCATGTCTGTAAGGTTATTTGCCAGCAAATACCAAGAAAGATTATCTTTGCGAGCTACTCATAGCGAAGCTGTTAAAGCAGAGCAAAGACTTCAGTGGCTGTATACGTGGATTTTTACTTTCTATGGCTTCTTATTTCTAATCATGCAAACACTTAATTTATATTTCCTAATTAAAGGAAGAGGGCAAGGGTCAATTACTGCTGGAGATTTTGCTTTTGTTCTTACTGTTAATATAGCAATAGCTAATTTTCTTTGGATGATAGCTAAAGATTTCTCACAATTCTCTAAGTCATGGGGAAGGATTACTCAAGCTTTGAGAACAATTACTTCAATCCCTGAAATCCAAGATCAGCCAAATGCAGCAGATCTGGTCGTTAAAAAGGGGGAAATTAGTTTTGATAAAGTTCATTTTCATTATAAAGATGCAGAACCAATATTTGAAAACAAATCCATAATAATTAAACCTGGTCAAAAAGTAGGACTTGTTGGTTATTCTGGTGGTGGTAAATCAACATTTGTAAACCTGATTCTTAGGCTTTATGACATAAAATCTGGAAAAATTTTAATTGATGGACAAGATATTCGTAATGTAAGCCAGGATTCTCTACACAAAAGTATTGGAATGATTCCACAAGATCCATCGCTTTTTCATAGGACTCTGATGGAAAATATTCGCTACGGCAAAGCAGATGCTAGTGATAATGAAGTGGTAGAGGCTGCCAAACGTGCGCATGCCCATAAATTTATTTCAAAATTACCCCAGGGTTATGAGTCACTCGTTGGCGAAAGAGGTGTAAAACTTTCAGGAGGACAAAGGCAACGCATCGCAATTGCCAGAGCTATTTTAAAAGATGCCCCTATATTAATTCTAGATGAAGCAACTTCACAACTTGATTCTGTGACTGAAAGTGATATTCAAAAGTCTCTATGGGAGTTGATGCAAGGCAAAACTACAATAGTAATAGCCCATCGCTTGTCTACACTTTTACATATGGATCATATTTTAGTGTTTGACCAGGGCAAGATTGTAGAAGATGGCACGCATCAGGAACTTCTTGATAAAAATGGAATGTATAAAACTCTGTGGGATGCACAAGTTGGTGGATTTTTGCCGGATAAAAGAGAAATGGAGATTGATAATATTTTTTTAATCTAATGCTTCAATGTTTCCGACATAGGAAAAGTATCATCTTTACTTCCTATAGAGGAAGGCACACTATTTTGATTATCATCACCATCAATTGGAGTAGTAGGGTGCATTAAAGCAACTTTCATAACTTCATCAATATTCTTAGCAAAAACTACATTGATCCCCTCTTTGATGCTTGCAGGAATCTCTTGCATATCTTTCTCATTTTCACTTGGTATAATCACAGTTTTGATTGATCCTCTGAGTGCTGCAAGCAATTTTTCTCTCAAGCCCCCAATAGCTAAAACTCTACCACGCAATGTCACTTCGCCTGTCATAGCAACATTTTTGTTAACTGGTATATTTGTCATAAGAGAAACAATAGACGTACATACCGCGCCGCCAGCAGAAGGGCCATCTTTTGGTACAGCACCCTCAGGTACATGCAAATGTATATCATTATTTTGGAATTTTTCGGGCTTTATACCAAAAAATAAGCAATTTGATCGAATATAACTATACGCAGCTTTTATAGATTCTTGCATAACCTCTCCAAGCTTTCCTGTGTATTTTATTTCTCCCTTGCCTGGAATTAGTACTGATTCTATCATCAAAATATCACCACCTGTTTCAGTATAGGCAAGCCCAGTTACTACTCCCACTAAACTCTCATTTTCTGCAATACCAAAGGTATATTTACGTACCCCTAAATAATCTTGTAAATTGTCAACCCCTACGGATATTTTCTTATTTTTATCAGTCAATATTTCTTTAACGGCCTTTCTCATGAGCTTTGCAAGCTCCCTTTCCATACTCCGCACACCACTCTCACGTGTATATAAACGTATCAATTCATATAGCGCCTCATTAGTTATGCTCCACTCCTTCTGATGCAAACCATGCTCCTTCTTTAACTTCGGAATAAGGTGGTGTGTAGCAATACTGATTTTTTCATCTTCAGTATACCCGGACAATTGTATAATTTCCATCCTATCACGCAAAGGATGTGGCAAATTTAAGCTGTTTGCCGTAGCTACAAACATTACACTTGAAAGATCAAACTCAACTTCCAAGTAATGATCCGTAAAGTGTTTATTGTGCTCAGTATCTAAAACCTCAAGTAATGCAGATGCAGGATCGCCACGCGAATCAGAACCCATCTTATCTATTTCATCAAGCAGAAAAAGCGGGTTGCATGAATTAGCTTTTTTCATATGTTGAATAATTTTACCAGGCATTGAGCCAATATAAGTTTTCCTATGCCCTCGTATCTCGGACTCGTCACGCACACCACCAAGAGCTATGCGAACAAAATCTCTTCCTACTGCTCCTGCCATAGACTTAGCTAAAGAAGTTTTACCAACACCTGGCGGTCCAACCAAGCAAAGTATAGGACCTTTTATCTCTTTTACTCTTTTTAATACTGCTAAAAATTCTATTATTCTATCTTTTACTTTCTCTATGCCATAATGATTTTCATCTAAGATTTTTTTAGCTGCATTTAAGTTAATTTTTGCATCTTTGTACTTTCCCCACGGCAAATCAAGTAACCAATGCAAGTAACTAGATATAACTGCAGCTTCAGGAGAAATGGGATTCATTTTCTTGTATCTCTTCAAATCAGTTATAGCTTTCTCTCTTGCTTCCTGAGAAAGCTTTGTTTCATTTATCTTTTTTTCAAATTCATTGAGTATATTCCCTTCATCACCATTCTCAAATTCGCCTAATTCTTTCTGTATAGCTTTCAATTGCTCGTTAAGGTAGTAAACTTTCTGAGTGCTTTCAACTTGCGATTTAATTGTCTTATATAAACAGTTTTGTGCGTTCAAAATACTTATTTCTCTCTCAATAAAAGCAAAAGCTTTTTTTAAACGCTCTTTTGGGTCATAAGCCTCAAGTATGCTTTGTTTATCCGATACTTTTATATTTAAATGTGAAGCTACCGTATCTACAAGTTGACCAACTTCTTTGATTTGATCAATGGGGTTAATGGCAACTTCAGGCTGATTTTTCTTGTTTAGCTTACACCAGCTATCGAACGCGCCTATAACAGATCGCCTTAAAGCTTCTAAATCAATATTGTCTTCATCTTCCTTATAATGATTGTCTAACTCTACTCTGGCTTGTAATAAAGCATGAGAGCTAATATATTCTACAACTTTTCCCCTTCTTATCCCCCGGATTATAACTTTTACTGCATTGTCAGGCAATTTTATTAATGGTTGTATAATGTTTGCTAACACACCTACTTCATAAAGATCTTCTGGCTCCGGATTATCAACAGAGCCATCTTTCTGTGCTACAAGAAAAATCTCATTTTGGTGACTACTACTACTTGTTGCATATTCTAGTGCATTAACAGATTTTTCTCTACCTATGAATAAAGGCACCATTATATTTGGAAAAATTACTACATCTCTTAAAGGTAATACTGGCAATGCAGTAAAACTAGAGCTCACAGCACGTTCAATGTTCATAATATATGCCTCAAATTAATCATTAACCGTTATAACATTGCCATTATTATTATGATTAACCGTTGCTTTTCCTAATTCTACCATTTTCTTAGTGATTACTATAGTGCTACCTTCAAAATCTCCGTTTCCAGCTGTATACATAACGTCAAGCAAAAGTGACTCCAAGATAGCACGTAACATTCTTGCACCTGTTTTATAGCTTATAGCCTTTTTAGCAATAGCTGATACTGCTTCATCTGAAAACTCAAGGTTTACTTTGCTAAATGCAAGCAACGCTTTGTACTGTTTTATTAGTGCATTCCTTGGCTCTGTCAACACATGTATTAAATCTTCATGATCCAACTCATCTAAAACAGCAGTTATTGGAACCCGCCCTACAAATTCGGGTATTAAACCGAATTTGATTAAATCTTCAGGTTGAACATCATGTAAAGCATTCTTTTTCTTTTGCTCTTTAGACTGACTTATATCTGCTCCAAAGCCAACTGACGTTCCCTTTTTTCTCGCTTCAATAATCTTATCGAGGCCTTCAAAAGCTCCTCCACAAATAAATAGTATGTTACTAGTATCCACTTGTATAAACTCTTGTTGTGGGTGTTTTCGCCCTCCTTGTGGCGGAACATAAGCAACTGTACCCTCCATAATCTTAAGCAGAGCTTGCTGGACCCCTTCACCTGAAACGTCACGGGTTATTGAAGTGCTTTCAGATTTTCTTGTAATCTTGTCTATTTCATCTATAAACACTATACCACACTGTGCTTTTGCAACGTCATAATTTGCAGCTTGTAATAAACGCGACAACACGCTTTCTACATCATCACCCACATAACCTGCCTCAGTTAAAGTTGTCGCATCAGCCATAGCAAATGGCACATCTGAAACTTTAGCAAGTGTTTTGGCTAGCAAAGTCTTACCAGAACCAGTGGGACCAATAAGCATTATATTTGACTTCTCGATTTCAATATCACTTATGGCATGAAATTGTACCATGGACTGACAATGGTTATACATAGCTACAGATAAAACGTGTTGCGCGTGTTCTTGACCTACAACATGCTTGCTGAGAAAATTTTTTATATCCTCAGGTTTCTTTAGTAATAGCTTCATATCAGATATACGATCTGGATTAAAAGATCTATCTTTCTTTTGACTTATTGCTTTATGGGATAATTCTATGCACTCATTACAAATAAACACCTTTAAACCATCCGAGGAGTTAGTAATCAATTTATCTACTTCATCTTGCGCCTTGTTGCAAAAAGAACAGTAGTGTAAATCATTATTGTTATCCATTAAACCACCTTTTTGTTTAACTTTAATATTTTCAATTTCAATATCTGTACGCTCAGCTATCACCCTGTCAATTAAGCCAATTTTCCTTGCTTCTTCAGGATCCATGAATTTATCTCTTTCCATCATTCCTTCAATTTTCTTCAGTGAATTTCCAGTATGTTTTTCATAAATTTGATTTAGTTTTTTCTTAACTCGCAAAATTTCATTAGCATGTATTTCTATATCAGTTGCTTGACCATGATAACCACCTGATGGCTGATGTATCATAATTCTTGAATGAGGTAGAGAGTAGCGCTTACCTTTCGCACCAGCTGCAAGCAATAAAGAACCCATAGATGCAGCTTGACCTATACACAAGGTTGAAACGTCTGGATTTATATACTGCATTGTATCGTAGATCGACAAACCAGCAGTTACAACACCACCTGGTGAGTTAATATACATACAAATGTCTTTATCGGGATTTTCTGATTCTAAAAATAAAAGCTGTGCTACTATTACACTGGCCATGTTGTCCTCAATAGGACCTGTTACGAAAATTATTCTTTCTTTCACTAGTCTTGAATATATGTCATAAGCGCGCTCACCGCGACTAGTTTGTTCAACTACAATTGGTATAAGAGTCATACCTTTTCCTATTAAATATTACCAAACAATTCCTTTAATTCTTTCACAGAAATAATCTGCTCTTCTTTACTAACTTTTTCTATTATATAATCTGTCACTTTATACTCAAGCGCTTGCCCTCTAACTAATTCTTGAAATTGTTTATTTGATTCAAGATGCTTAAGTACTCTGTCAAACGGTACATCCTTACTGACATATTGATTTACAATAACATTCAAAACATCATTTTGAGTTAATGATATTTTATTTTCTGCACTAAATTTCATAAATAACATAGCAAGCTTTACACGTTTTTCAGCTTCTTTACAAGAATCATTTTGAGCACCCAGTTCTCCTTCCATTCTTTGTTGCTCCTGTTTTACTATGCCTGTGGGTAAATCAAAACTATAATTAGCATCCAAATAATCAAATAGCTCCTTTTTAATTAAGAGATTTCTCATTTCGGTGCACTGATCACCAATCATTTTTTTTGCATGACTTATTAGCAAAGAATAATCTTTAAAACCAATACTCTTAGCTATTTCATCATCATTTTCAAAATCTTTGGCAATTTGAATCTCATTAACTCGCACAGAAAAATCAGCTTCCTGTCCTGCAAGGGGAATGGCTTGGTAATTTTCAGGAAATTTCAACTTAAAGTCCTTTGTTTCTCCCTTTTTCATACCAGTTAATTGATCTTCAAAACCATTAATAAATGTGCCAGACCCTAAATTAACGGCAAAATTTTTGCTACTTCCACCCTGAAAGAGCTTATTCCTAATCCGCCCTTCAAAATCAATTATCAATTTATCCCCATCTTTCGCTTGATAAGAAGCATCATCAACAGAGGCGAAATTGGGGAACTTTGTTTTAATAGAATCAATAAATTCTTTTATATCTTCCTCTTCAATTTTTGCTTCAATTTTCTTTAAGTTTATTTTGTCAAGATCTATCATCGGTACTTCAGGCATCGACTCAAAAGATAGCTTGTATACAAAATTGCCCTCCTCATTTTCTTTGCCCAGATCTGGTAATAATATAACATCAACCTTAGGATAAATGTGAGACTTGACTTCAATTTTTTTCATCAAATCACTTGAGCAATAATCAATTGTATTATTTATCGCATATTCCAAAGCTTCGTTTTTATAATTTGCAACAACAAGGTCATAGGGCATCTTTCCAGCCCTAAATCCAGGTGATTTTGCATTTTCTGCTATCTCTTGCAACCTGGAATTTACCTTTTGTTTTATATAATCACTACCAACTGTGATTTCATACTCATACTTTAGTTTATCTATACTAAGCTCTTTGTAGGTATATACGCTACTTACTTCGACTGTATTTTGAGGTATATTATTAGACATCATAATTCATTTATTAACATTTTAATCCATATCTTAATAGAGTCATTTTACCAGAATTTAGGTTAAACACAATCCTTAAGAACAGGTTTTTATACAAACAAAAGTGTATTTAGTGATTATAAATTTTCCCTTAAAACCTAAGTTACATGACTTTAAAGTGCGGATAGAGGGACTTGAACCCCCACGAGCAAGCTCACCAGGACCTAAACCTGGCACGTCTACCAATTCCGCCATATCCGCAAGAAATTTTTAGTATCATATTATAGGTATTCCATTAAAAATATTCAAGGTTTAAAGTCTTACTTAATTTATAGTATTTACACAATCAAAAAAGCTTATTAACATTTCTTAATGAAAACTCTAAATCCTGAAAATCAATAATGAGATTAATAACAAGTTTCTTACTTGCAATTTTTTTGATTACACAAAGTGGTTGCACAACCCTTATAATAGGTGGTGTGGTGGCTACAGCGACAGCAATAACAATGCAGGACAAATCCTTGGGAAATATCATTGATGATACGACTATGGTCATCAGAATTAATAAGGGGCTCTTAAAACATGGGCTATTCTCATCCATAAAAGTTAAAGTAAGTGAAGGAAGAGTATTGCTCATTGGAAGTGTTGACACTCCTGAAAAACAACTTACAGCAGAAAAAATAGCTTGGCAGCAAAAAGAAATTAAAGAAGTGATAAATGAAATAAGAGTAATACCAATTCAAATGGCTTCCATGCTAGACACTACTGTAGATGGCATGATAACAGCGGAAATAAGAACAAGACTTCTGGGGAAAAGAAATATTAAATCAATTAATTATAGCGTTAATACGGTTGATAGAGTTGTTTATTTGATGGGTATAGCCCAAAATAAAGCGGAATTAAAAGCTGTAATATCAATTGCAAGAAAAGTAAAGGGAGTAAAACAAGTTGTAAGTTATGTACGATATAAGTACAGTAAATTACGCCATTAGGCAAAAATCGCCTTCAAATTATAACATTTGTACAGTTGTGACAATAGGTGGAGAACATAAATGAAAGTTGCCTTTCAGATGGATGAAAATATAAATTTTGAAACTGACACTACATTCGTGCTAATAAAGGAAGCACAAAGGAGGGGGCATGAAGTTTTTGTCTATGCTCCTAACAATTTAGCACTAAAGCTAAACCATCCAATTGCTCTTGCTCAGAAAGTCAGCATTGATGATTTTAGTTTTATCTCTAAAGAGGATGTAGCAATCAACTTGAATGAAATGGACATCATATTTATCAGGCAGGATCCGCCCTTTGATATGCGCTACATTACAACAACCTATATCTTAGAAAAAACCAGCGCATTGGTAATTAACAATCCAACAGAAATAAGAAATTGTCCTGAAAAATTGATAACTTCATTATTTCCAGAGCTAATTCCGCCGACTTTGATCACTGAAAATATATCGATGATTAGAGATTTCTACTACAACTATCAAGATATTATTCTGAAGCCATTGTATAGCTATGGCGGAAATGATGTAATAAGAATACGAGATGAGAATAGTATTCAAGTAGTAGTGGATCTCATGACAGCAAAATACGAATGCCCTGTGATTGCACAATCATTTTGTAAAAACATAGATAAAGATAAAAGAATGTTGCTACTTTATGGTCAACCAATTGGAGTAATGAAAAGAGTTCCAAAAATCAGTGGAGAGATCAGAACAAACATGCGACTTGGAGCAAGTTTTGAGCCCGCTCAAATGAACGATAGAGACAATGAAATATGTAACAAAATTGGTCCTGAATTAAAGAAAAGGGGGCTAATATTTGTTGGTATTGATATTATAGATGACTTCCTGCTCGAAATTAACACAACTTCACCCACGGGAGTAGTTTATATCAATAAATTATATAATATATCACTAGAAAAAGACCTTTGGGATGTGTTTGAAGAAAAAGCAAGCAGACAGTGTGCCGTAGAGACACAAAGGATGTTCATAAAAGGGCAAACTAAGTGCAAAAGCTGCGCAGTAGATGAGGGTGGGCCCCTCGGAGCCGGTTTACAAGAGCAGGCTTCAAACAACCATAAGCTGCTTTGGTAAAGAGCCAAGGTAGTGAGCGTTATGGAAAAGGCATAATTATATGTCATGTAAGGAATGGAGAGATGAACGAAAGTGAACCACTGATGAAGTGTCGAAACCTTTTAAATGACGTCAAAACCAGGGGGTTGTCTGTAACCTGGGATAAATCTATCGGGAGCTTGTTTACTGGATAGATGGCGTCTGGCATAAAGGTGGCATGAATCTATTTCAGGCTATTGTGTGGAACTACGGGAACCTGTCGTTTCGATGATAAGGGAGAAATCCAAGGAGCTAAACTCTAAGGATGAGAGTACCGATGCGAAAAACAGGGGCGGATCAGCTCGTAGTAGTGAAGAAGTTTCTGTAATGGAAATGGAGAGAAGGGGCTGAGTTATTTAGTTTTAATTATTTATCAACCGAAAGGGAGGAGTTAATGAGTAAAACAAAGTCTTTTGATATATCAAAGCAACTTATTTGGAGAGCTTATAAACAAGTATCGAAAAATAAAGGTGCTGCTGGTGTGGATGAGGTTTCGATAACAAAGTTTGAAGAAAATCTAAAAGATAATCTGTACAAACTATGGAATAGGATGTCATCCGGAAGTTATTTTCCAGAAGCTATAAAAGCTGTTGCAATACCTAAAGATACAGGAGGAGGACAAAGCAATCTTAGGTGTTCCTTCAGTATTTGACAGGATAGGGCAAACGGCTGCTGCTATGTATCTGGAGCCGCTAGTAGAACCAAAATTCCATGATGATTCATATGGTTATAGACCAAATAAATCTGCACTGGATGCGGTAGATACTGCGCGTAAAAGATGCTGGAGGTACAATTGGTCAATAGATCTTGATATATCTGGATTTTTCGACAATTTGGACCACGAGTTAGCATTGCAAGCTATCAAAAAGCACACAGACTGCAAATGGGTCATACTGTATGCTGAAAGATGGATGAAAGCTCCAATTCAGCAAGCAGATGGCAGTAAGGTAGTTAGGGATAAAGGAGTTCCACAAGGAGGTTCAATAAGTCCGATGATCTCAAACATATTTATGCATCATGTATTTGATGAGTGGATGAGACAAAAGCACCCGACAATACCATTTGAGAGATATGTAGATGATGCGATAGTGCACTGCAGAACTAAGAAGCAAGCGGATTTTATGCGAGACGTAATTGAAGAAAGACAGGCCAAGTATAAGCTAAAGCTACATCCGGAAAAGACACAAATAGTGTATTGTAAGGATAACAGAAGGAAAGATGAGTATACTATACAAAGTTATGATTTTCTAGGTTTTACATTCAGACCTAGACTAGCGAAGAACAGTAAAGTAGGGAATTATTTTCTTTCATTCATACCTGCAATTAGTAATAAGGCCAAGAAGAAGATTAGTCAAACCATAAGGTCATGGAAAATACACAGACAAACATCTACAACTCTGGAGGGGATATCAAAGAAAGTAAATCCAATAGTCAGAGGCTGGTATCAGTACTATGGCAGGTTTTACAGGACAGAGATATACAAACCTCTGAAGAACATAGAGCGGCAACTTGAAAAGTGGGCAAGAAGAAAGTACAAGAAACTTCAAACTCGTGGAGGACTAGCAAGGCAACTTCTAGGAAAAATGAGAAAAGAAGGACCAGACACTTTCTACCACTGGACATTAGGTTTGGGACAAAAGGCTGAATAATGGGAGCTGTGTGAGTCGCGAGGTTCATGCACAGTTCTGCGAGAGACTGGTGGGGAAGGTCCGCCGGTCTACTCTCCTCAACTAAACCTGTGAACAATTACCTTAACAAACTCAGTAGTCCCATTCTTTATCCCTGTTTTTTTTGTATTATTGGTCATATCACGCAATTTTTGAGAATTATTTAATAGATCAAATAGTACCTCTGTTAGATTTTTTTTTGCTTCACTATTCTGCTCAACTATTACAGCTGCTCCCGAATCTTCAATATATTTTGCGTTATAAAATTGGTGATTATCTTTTGAGTCAGGGTAGGGAATGTATATAGCAGCGCGCCTAGCAAGAGTGATCTCTGCTATTGAAGTTGCTCCTGCTCTGCTAATTACCAAGTGAGCATTGGCCAATCTATTTTCCATATCATCAAAAAATTCACTCAATTCACAATCGATCTTTTCACTTTTGTATAGACTCTTGACCTTGTTTACATTTTTCTTCGTACATTGCTGCGTCACTCTAATTTTCTTTTTCATTTTAATAGGCAAATTACAAATTACGCTGCTTACTACATCATCAAAAAAATTTGCACCTTGGCTACCTGCTATGACTAATATGTTTAGGG
Source organism: Wolbachia pipientis (assembly GCA_023052945.1). Classification (NCBI taxonomy): domain Bacteria; kingdom Pseudomonadati; phylum Pseudomonadota; class Alphaproteobacteria; order Rickettsiales; family Anaplasmataceae; genus Wolbachia; species Wolbachia pipientis. Next base: position 689,176 of record CP095495.1, on the reverse strand, counting down.
CTTTCTCAGTGCTAGAATGGCTCTGTGCTTTTATATCAATAAAATTTCCTGTAAAAATACATTTATTACTTTCTGCATATTTAGTTTCCGGAAAGCTGGTTGCAATTAATTTTGCACTCTTGAAAAAGAATCTATTTACTCTTCCTAAAACTGTATTTTGTTCATGTAAAATTATAGGTATAGAAAGAACCCTTGCTGCAAGAAGAGTTGGAAAAGAAGCATAGCTACCAAAACCAATTACTAATCTTGGCTTCAATTTTCTGATTTTATATATTGCTGGCACACAACTATACATTAATAAAAGGAAAAACTTAAATTTGTTGCCGCTTGGTCTACGTAATGGTAAAATATAGCTTTCTATGTCGATATTTTTATTTGTTTTTTTATCAGTGAATAATATGCAATTGTATCCTTGTGTCTTTAGTGCTTTTGCTAAGGCTATGGCCGGAAAGATATGCCCACCTGTGCCACCTGTTGCTAAAATAATATCCATCTGTAAATCTAGATTGTTAACTGTTATTTAATAATTTGCACGTAGAATTTTATTAAGCTTTATGATAGTTGAGTTAAAAATGCCTAAAAGTAATAGTAAAAAAGAACCTAATGAGAAAAATAAATCTCAAGAACAAAGAAAAGGAAGAAGCGGAGGTTTTTTAGAACTGCTAAAAAATATAATAAAAATTCTTTTCAATTCGGTTGTTGACCTACCTGAGCACGAGCAGCATAATAAAATGAAAAGCACTAATCTACAACAAGATTTGGATACTAAAGGAAAAGGCCCAGAAGATCTTCATCCAAAGGCAAAGCTTGAAGTCAAAAAAGCAGCTAAGGGATTGAAAGAAGAGTTACAGAATTCTGATGCTGGTGGTAATCAATCTATTGAAACTAAAGCGCCTAATCAAACTGCTACCCAAGACATTGACAACTCTAAAACAATGGAACGTTAGTTCAACTATTTAACATCTGCAGCAAGCACTGATTCGTGTATCATCTCTGAAATGGTTGGATGAGGAAAAATCGTAGATTTTATGTCGAAGTCTGTTCCTTCTAGTTGCTTTGCAAGAGCAAAATTGCTAATTAACTCCGTTACTTCTGCACCTATCATGTGGCTACCCAGAAGTTCGCCTGTCTTTTTGTCTATAATTGTTTTCACTAACCCTTCAGTTTCACTGAGTGCAATAGACTTACCATTAAAGTTAGAGTGAAATTTTCCTATTTTTACATCATACCCACCTTTTATTGCCTGTTCCTCAGTAAGGCCGATGCTCGCTATTTGTGGATGAGAATAAGTGCAATTTGGTATGCATTCTTTTTTTAACGCATGAGCACTTTTACCAGCAATCTTTTCAACGCAGATCACAGCTTCATGGCTCGCTTTATGTGCTAAACATGGTGGGCCAGCTACATCACCTATTGCATACACATTTGATTCACTAGTTTCATACCATTCATTCGTTTCAATAAAGCCAGAAGGGCTTAATTTAATTTTTGTATTTTCTAAACCTATATTTTCAATATTTGCTTGAATTCCAACCGCAACAATCACCCTATCAAATTCTTTGCTCTCACCACTACTTAGTAGCACTTGAGCAGAGTCTTTACTTTTAGTAAGAGCTTTTACGCTACTGTTTGTATATATTTTTATCCCCTGTTTTGTGAATATTTCTTGTGCTAAATCTGAAATGTCTTTATCCTCCAGCGGCAAAATAGTGCTCTTTATCTCTATGATTGTTACATCAACCCCCAAAGTACTATAAAAACTTGCAAACTCTATTCCAATTGCACCAGATCCTATGATTAGTAGTGATTTTGGTAATTTGCCCGGCATCATAGCATGCTGCGCATTCCATATTAAATCTCCATCTGCCTCTATTCCAGGCAGATTCCGTGCCCTCACTCCTGTTGCTAAAATGATATGCTTGGAAACAATTTCTTGTTCTTCCTTATCGCCAGCAACTTTTATAGTACTATTGCCTGCAAGTTTACCAAAGCCTTGATGAACTTTGATGTTATTTTTTTTCATCAAATATGCAACACCACTTGACAATTTATCAACAACGTTTCTTGAGTATTTCACTATTGATTGTATATCAAAACTCGCTCCCTTTACTTCTATACCGAACTCTTTTGATCTTTTTATTAGCCTATAAATCTCAGATGCTCTAAGTAGTGATTTTGTTGGTATACATCCCCAATTTAAGCATATACCGCCTAAATTTTTTTCTTTTTCTACAATTGCAGTTTTAAACCCAAGCTGTGCTGCCCTAATTGCTGCTATATAACCACCAGGACCGCTACCTATAACCGTAATATCATACTCATTCATCAGTTTTCTTCGTATTCAAAAAGATTATATATAACAGATGGAAACCGTATGATCAATATTCAGGTAGCTGACAACGTAGAAACGAAAAAACTTGCTTGACAAACTCCACCAGCCCCCTTATCATGAAAGTGAAGCTATTTATCTTCGCAATCTCTGCAGTGGATTAATGACAAAAAAACTTAATGTATTTGGCGTAAATCATGCTTAATTTTTTGCACTATGTGCACCTCATGTCTTTATAAAACTTCTAGGTTTCTACCTATATAAGCTGAAACGCGCTTATAAAGCGTTTAAGACAGTAAAAGACGTCAAATAGACAAGGGAGAATTTGAATACTAGCCACCCTGGGGTTTCTTTGCCTTTTTTTCCGCTCAGTAAATTTCTTAACGTTTATAATTTAGGTTAGTTGCATTTAAAAGCGGCTGAATCGTAGCGTTTAGAATAAAAAACGCCAATATTTTGAAGTACATATAAATAACTAGTCACCAACGGGGCTTCTTTTGCCTTTTTTTTCGTTTGGTAAATTTCTTAATGTTTGTAGCTAAAGTAATTTAGGCCTACCGACAACTGTCATCCCTGTAAAGGTCAAGTATCCCGCTACTTGTTAGCGGATGAGATACCGCGAATGAATCGCGGTATAACGGTCTGCGGCGGAATGACGATAATCTTGTCATCCCGCTACGTGTTAGCGGGATCTATGCTAAGGAGATACCGCGGCGGTATGACGTAGGGCTACAGGTGTCATCCCAGTGCCCAGACACTGGGATCCAGAAAACTTAACTTTAAATAAGTGGCTGCATAATAAAGACTAGATCCCAGTGTCAAGCACTGGGATGACATCATCATAAAGGAACCAGTGTCAGCTACTTTCATGACACCCTGACAATCGTCATCCCGTTGCGTGTTGGCGGGATCTAGAGATACCGTGATGGTATGACGAGGGAGAACAGTTGCTACATGTTAGCGCCGCGGCGGTATGACATAGGGAAACCTTTCTTGGGTTAGCTATAAAACTAATCAGCATCTTGTTTAGCACATACAAATTAAACTTCACAAATATAGGTAAGATCTTGAAAACATGTTATAGCTACTCCTTTCAATTTAGTGGTGGGTTTTGACAGTACACATGCCCTTTCACTAGCTATCAACTTAAATACCACAGAAGTTACAATCGTTTTAAGTATCGCAGAAGTTGCAATCATTGCATTTATATTCTGTGCTTTAACATTTACTCTACTTTCTATTGGAAGCTTTACCCCCCTACATCATTACGTACAGCAGTATGATTTATTTCATTTTCAATTCCACTACTATGCTGCAACAAGATATCCCCATTAACTTTTATTTCAACATTTTTGTCACTACTACCATTGTTAAAATTTAATCCCTCATCTCTTCTACTTTGTCTTTTTTGTCTTTTTTCTCTTAATTTTAATTCAGTTTCTCTTTTATCAAGGCTAGGAAATGGGATGTGAGGTTTTTCCTGACCATCTTGATTTATAGCTCTTGTTATATTGAAAACTTCGTTGCTTTGACATGATATTGTATAAGTAAGTGGTGCGTAGATTTTTTCTTCACTATCTTGATATTTTATGGTTATTGTTGCGTTAAGAATGTCTTTCAGAATATCGTTTTCTCTAGCTATGTCTAAAATTTTTTGAATAACTTTGCGATCATGTAATACGGCAAGTACTTTATCAGTTACTTCTTGATTATTTTGATGTTTTATGGTTATTGTTGTGTCAAGAATATCTTTCAGAATATCGTTTTCTTTAGAGGCTTTTAAAATTTCTTCAATAGCTTTGCTATTTTTACATAATATGGCATAAGTAAGTGGTGTGTAAATTTCTTCCTGACCATCTAGACATTTTATAATTGTTGTTGCGTCAAGAATGTCTTTCAGAATATCGGTTTCTTTAGCTACTCTTAACATTTTCTCAACAGCTATACTATCTTTACGTAGTATAGCATAAGCAAGTGGTGTAACAGTTGGTTCTTTATCCCGATGTTTGCTTACTTCCGTAGTAAGAATCCTTTGTTTTTCCTCTTCAGATATTTTTTCTAGTTTTTCAACAGTGCTACTTTTTTTGCCTTTTATTTTTGATGCTAATTTTAAAATACTTTTTTCATCTTTCTCAAGACCTGCTGCGAATCAAGCGATAAAAAAAAGGAAAGGAGGGTGACTAAAATCAAGGTTAACTAAAAGGCGTGCTTAAGATTTACAATACCAGCAATAATATTGAACCTCAGGTTATATTTTTTCTGAAAATTGCGATAAACATTCGACATAATCTTAAATATCTTTATCTCTCGGATCTTGTTTTCTACTCTCATTCTAAATGATGCTAATCTTCTATTATGCTCTGGAGTTAATGGCTTTTTACGATACTTTTTATATGGAATTATAACATTGCTTTGCAATTTTTGCCAACCTTGATATCCAGAATCGGCATGTTTTATGCTATCAAGTGGTAAATATTTTTCTTGTTTCCTTATGCGGAAATCACTAATTCTACCACGGTATGACTTTGACACTGATAAAATTCTTCCTCCTTCTTCGATAATAATCTCAGTTTTCATAGTGTTGGTTCTTTTTTTCCTGAATATGATTTCTTCCGTTTTTTACTATCTTCTGGTCTCTGTATTTGCTGTTCTGTAACATCAGCCAAAATCTTCAGTATTTTTTCTGGCGTCATACTTCTATCTTTTGTTATAGTCACTTTTTTGGCGAGTAATGGCTCTATTCTCTTAAGTAACCTACATACATTTGCGTTGTGTACATTGAATAGGCATCCTAAAAATCTATGTGTTATGTAAGTGCGATAGTACAAAATTACGCAAAACAACTTATCTTCCAGAGTTGGTAGTTTTGATCTTCTACCATGACACTTTTTCTGTTTTTCCCATCCAGACCTCACTTTTTCCACTACTTTTTCGAACTCCTCTATAGTTAAACCTGTTATATTACGAAAGTTTCTTGGGTGTTTTTTCATATTATAGTAACTAAAGCTCATTTTTTTTCCTTACTTGATCTGCTTATTCTTCTTCTACCTCTCTCACATCATTTTTTCAATCACCTTTTTCAGCAGGTCTTCTTTCAATTTCGAATCATTTACCTGATAAGTCGTTTTTTTTCTCAAGATCTTTCTTATTGCACTAAACATAACATTTCCTCTCTTCGTGGTTATAATATTTGCTTTTATGAATCAGTTGTGTTGATAATGTATTAATTGCATAGTTAAAACACTGTTTTATAAAGTAAAATTTTAGTAGACCACCTTACAAGAACGTTTCTTGCTAATTCTGAATCAGAAAAAAAGACGCAGTAAAGTCATTTGTAAGGGAAGAACGAAACTTGTAGCTAGCGTGAATCAGATTTACCGACAATTTGAAAAATGACAAATTCGTCATCCCGCTGCTTGTTAGCGGAATCTATGTTAAGAGATACCGCGGTGGCATGACGATAAGGTTCCAGTGTCAGCTACTTGAATGACACAGCTTTTGCTTAAACCCGTAGCGTTCGTATATTTTGCTAAAAGTTCAAATATCAACATCATGCACGTTGAGCGCATTGCTATTAATAAAATCACGGCGTGGTTCAACTATATCACCCATTAATATTGAAAATATGGAATCAGCTTCTTCACAATCTTTTATTTCAACCTTCAATAAAGTTCTAGCCTCAGGATTTAACGTAGTATCCCATAGCTGATCAGCATTCATTTCACCAAGACCTTTAAATCTCTGCAGAGTTAAACCCTTTTTACCATAGTCCATTATTATTTTTGCAAGCGTACTTGGAGAAGTGATTCTTATTTCAGTTTCTTGTGACTTTAAAAATGAATCACCATTAAATAAATTACTTATACCATCAAGCAAACTTAATATGTTTTGCATATCTTTGCCTTCAAGCATACTAAGTGCAAATATATATTTGTCTGCCAATCCTTGAAATAATTTAGAGATGTGAATTTCTTTTTCTTCATCTTTCATTTCTACTTCCCAAGTGTATTCGCTATACATTAACTTCAAATATTTTAATATTTCATTAGCAGATAACAGTGCTTTCTTTTTGCTTAAAATTAGCAATGATTCTAAGAGATTTTGTGGTATTTCTCTATCATAATTTTTGCTAATATTAGAAATGCTAACGCATTTATTCAAAATAAGGCGCAAGTTGTTAAATTCTGTAGCTGTACCACTTAGTGTTAATCTTTTAACTGCTGAGTTTATTATATACTCTTCAAAAGTTTCGTCATCTTTAATATAAGTGTCTTTAGCATTCTTTGTAACTTTATAGAGAGGTGGCTGTGCTATGTATAAGTAGCCTTTTTCAATAACTTCACGCATGTGTCTAAAAAAGAAAGTTAGAATCAAAGTTCTGATATGTGAACCATCAACATCTGCATCTGTCATGATGATAATTTTATGATATCTAGCTTTTTCAATATCGAAGTGTTCACTCCCTATTCCAGCACCAATTGCAGTAATTAAAGAGCCTATTTCTGCAGATGAAAAAATACGATCTAAACTTACACGTTCTACGTTTAGAATTTTTCCTCTTAAGGCAAGCACTGCCTGTGTTTTACGATTACGCCCCTGCTTTGCAGTACCACCTGCTGAATTACCCTCTACTATAAATAATTCCGATAACTCAGGGGCTTTTTCCTGGCAATCAGCAAGCTTTCCTGGCAGAGTTGCAATATCAATATTGTTTTTGCTTTTAACTAACTCCCGTGCTTTTCTTGCGGCTTCTCTTCCTTTTGCTGACCTGATTACTCTTTCTACTATGCTTGCTGCCAATTTTGGATCAGTTTCAAGTATCGTGCTTAATTTATCAGAAACTACGCTCTCCACAACTGCACGTGCTTCAGAACTAACTAGTTTATCTTTTGTTTGTGAAGAAAACTTAGGATCAGGCATCTTGAGAGATAAAACACAAGTTAAGCCTTCTCTAACATCCTCTCCAGTTAAATTTACTTTTGCTTTCTTTAAAAACCCTTCATTAGTTGCATAGTTATTGATACATCTAGTTAGTGCAGATCTAAATCCTGCCAAATGCGTACCACCATCTCGTTGCCTTATATTATTCGTGAAGCATAACATATGTTCATAGTAGGAATCATTCCATTCCATCGATATTTCCAAGCTGATGCCAAGATCTTCTGCATCTCCTTTCATACTGGCAATTTTAGTTACATGTGTCTTATTCTTATCTAAGTACCGCACAAAATTCGCTGTACCAAAATTGTCTTTAGATTGATTGCTCTGATTGAAATGAGATTCTGTATATGGTTCATTGCGCAGATCACGTAAAGTAATGTCGATATTTGAATTTAAAAATGCTAATTCTCTTATACGACTTTCAAGCGTTGAGTAACTGAAATTAATGCCATTAAAAGTCTCTGTTGATGGCATGAACGTGACTTTAGTTCCTCTTTTGTTTGTATTTTCGTTGACTACCTTTAAAGGTTCAATAGACTCACCATCTTCAAAGCGCATAAAGTGTTCTTTCTTATTGCGCCAAATAGTTAATTCCAACCGGCTTGATAATGCATTCACAACTGAGATTCCAACACCATGTAATCCCCCAGAAACTTTATAGGTATTACTGTCAAATTTACCACCAGCATGGAGTTGAGTCATTATTACCTCTGCTGCTGATATTCCTTCTTCTTCATGAAGGTCAGTTGGAATGCCACGACCATTATCAGTTACAGATACTGAACCATCTTTATTTATGCTAACTTCAATTTTATCACAATATCCAGCTAAAGATTCATCTATTGCGTTATCAACAACCTCATATACCATGTGGTGCAAGCCAGATCCATCGTCAGTGTCACCAATGTACATACCTGGACGTTTCCTTACAGCATCAAGACCCCTTAAGATTTTTATTGCATCGGCATTGTAACTATTTTCCATGGTATTGCTTCGTTTATGAATGTTAATTAATATTACATTCATATATGCTGATTAGCAACATTTTTAAACTGATAACCCATGTTAAAAGCACAACTTTACGAATGCTTATTTTTGAAGACAGCAAATAGTGTCATTCCAATGCGTCTTCCCGGTGGAGATTAAATTATAATGCTCATGCAGTTGCGTGCTCGACTAATTAACAGAAAAATCTATAATTTCAGTTTACGTATTTTCTTATCTCAGCCAAAATCTTATCCGATTGACTTTCATCTGAATTTAAATCAGCTGCAAAGTGTGTAACATATTTTCCTCCAGGGCCAATAAGATATATTATCGAAGAATGGTTGATTTCGTCTTCTCCATCTACTTTGCTTGCGTATACTTTATATTTCGCAACTACTTCGTCTATTTTTTCTCTTTCACCAGTTAACATTTGTATTCTATGGTCAAATTGCTGCTGAAATTCTTTGAGTTTTTCAGTGCTATCGCGCTCAGGATCAACTGTGATGAAGAATGTTTGTAGCTTGTTGTTAGTTTTCTCATCTAACTTTGCAAGTGTTTCTGAAATTATCCCAAGGTTCATAGGACAAATTCTTTTACATGAGGAAAATCCAAAGAAAATCATCATGTATTTATCTTTAAAATCACTACTGCGCAGGATCTGTCCGTCCTGATTAATTAAAGAAAAATCTCCGCCTATCTTAACTTCTGCGTTGTGTGGGGCAAATATGCCTTTTTTAGTGAAATAACAATAACCTAAAAAAACAACTGCTAATGCTGCTAGCACATTAGATAACAATCTTATAAGCCTTACCATTAGAATGCTCCCAGTAAAATCAAATTGTATCTTTATTGGTTAACCTATTCAATATATTTATTCCAAAGTGTATTGTTAATTTTGTCTAACAGTTTCTTATGTTCATCAATTTCTTCACTATTTGGTGAATGTTCTCTGGGAGTTAGATTACGCACTTTATGCTGAACGAATGTAGAGTTACTGTCCTGATTGCATTCATTATCAAACAGAAAGGTTTGTAACCCTCCTGTAAGTTCAACATATACCTTTGCAAGCAATTGAGCATCAACTAGTGCTCCGTGCAATTCTCTATTCTCTAGCGATATATCAAAACGCTTACATAATGCATTCAAAGAAGCAGGTGATCCTACGAATTTTTTCCTCGCAAGAGGTAATGTATCTAGCACTCTATCTGAGGAAATTAACCCAGCATTCAGCTTGCTTAACTCCATGTTAAGGAACTTAACATCGAATTCAGCGTTGTGAATTACCAAAATATCATTAGATATAAAATCAAGAAATTCAAGTGCAACATCTGAGAATAATGGTTTATTTTCTAAAAATTCTTCACTAATACCGTGAATCTTAAACGAGTGATAAGGTATATCTCTTTCTGGGTTAAGGTACCGATGGAATACTTTACCTGTTGGAATACGATTAATTAATTCCACACACCCTATTTCAATAATTCGATGACCAGATCCAGTGTCAAGACCTGTCGTTTCAGTGTCAAGTACTATTTCGCGTAGCTTGCTTTCCATGGTTAACTCTAAATAAAACTAATCTTACTTGTCATTTGTCTTATCGTTATTTGTCTTTTTATAGTTAATAGAAACAAGCAACCAGCTTGGGTCTGATGAATTAACATTTTTTTTGAATTGCCATACATCCTCAACTTTATTAATGGTGGATGTACTACCTGATATGATATCTCCTTCATTGTTCTTAACGAAGTTAATTTGCTCTGAAAGGAAATATACTGCAATAAACACTGTGTTTTTTACTAGCTTTATTTCTAAAATCTTTTGTGAAACGATAGAAACAATTATAGACTCGTGCACCTCTTTACGATGTTTAATCTTCTCTGCAAAATTATCATATAAGTCTTTATCGAGAAGTGGTTTTAACTGAGATAAATTTCCTTGATTGAAATACTTTATTATTAATTCAAAAGCTATGCTTGAACCTTCTATAAAGTGGGAAATAGAAAAATCTTTGTTTTTTTTTAATATTTGTTCATAAGTAACTTTTATTGAATTTTCATCATTGCTATCAATATAACTCTCAATGTTTTCTACTACATCTTCTTTACTTCGACTTACATCCAATACATTAGTTAGCTTTTTTAGGTTAAGATTGGTTGACCTTCCTAAAGAATTATACAAACGTGAAAAAATGAATGCCGCTAATAAAGTATATATTACAAGCTCTATCATAGTAACTCAACTCCTTGGCATATAAAGTATCTGAACATTATTAATTATTAATGAAAATATGTTTTTCATATCAACTTATAATCAGGTTTGCTATTCATTTGTAAATGAATATATTATATAAGAAAGTATTAAATATCTCAACTCAATTAAAGGAGACGTAAGAAATGCCACAACAAAAAATGAGAATTCACGGTCAATATGTTAAAGATCTATCGTTTGAGAATCCGAATTCGCCATTCCTTTCTTCAAATAAAGCTCCCGATATTAATGTAATGGTTAATATCAATTCAGCGAAATTAGAAGGAATGGAAAACAAAGAAGGAGTGAATGAAGAAAAATCTTTCCATGAAATTACTTTGCATATAGAAGTTAAAGCAACAGTGAAAGATGAAGGTATAAAAGATGGCGTAGCTTTCATTTGTGAAACGAAATACTGTGGCATTTTTTCAATAGAAAATCTAAAAGAGTTGAGTGAGGAAGAGGTAAGACAAGTTTTGTTTATTGGTGGCCCTACTTTTCTTTTCCCTTTTGCAAGAGAAATAATTGCAAGAGTTACAAGCAGTGGTGGATTTCCCCCACTAATGCTAGATCCTATAGATTTTGAAACTATGTACGAGCAGCAAAGTCAACAACAAAGAAGTAACGGTAGTAATTCCAATTTTAACTAATGTAGTGTAATATATAGCTGAAAATAGCTGTGCTACTGAGGTATCAAAGGAGGAAGTATCTGAAATGAAGCAGAATATGTGTAATGATTTTGAAGGTAGTCTGTATGTCCACCAGTGCACACCGTTTTTGTCATTCCAGTGCGTGACACTGGGATCCAGGTATAGAAGTGTTTGCAAATCATACAATTTGCAGGGGATCCTAGGAACATATGTCAAAAACAATGTCTATGATGAAATAGGCTGGATTCCAGCGTCACGTGCTGGAATGACACCATTAGTTGATTTTTCACTTAAAAATGGTTATGCAGGATGAATAATTCTTTAAACGCAAAAACAACTTTAAACATTGACGGGAAATCATACAACTATTTTAGCCTAAGTAGTGCTAGTGAATTTTTAGGAATAGATGTGACTAAATTGCCCTGCTCACTTAAGGTTCTGCTTGAAAATTTATTGCGCAATGAAGATGGAGTAAACATAAAGCTGGATGATATAAAAATACTAGCAAGTTGCGTTAATAAACACGCTAATCATGAAATTAGCTACAAGCCAGCAAGGGTGTTGATGCAAGATTTTACAGGGGTTCCTGCTGTCGTCGATTTAGCTTCTATGCGGAGTTATGTCAAGAAAAATGGAGGCGATCCAAGCAGCATAAATCCGTCTGTGCCCGTTGATCTTGTGATCGACCATTCTGTTCAAGTAGATAGTTATGGAAGTGTTTACGCATTCAGTAAGAATGTTGAGCTAGAAGTAAAAAGAAATTTGGAGAGATATCAATTCTTAAAGTGGGGAGAATCATCCTTCACAAATTTTAGAGTAGTACCGCCAGGTACTGGAATTTGCCACCAAGTGAATCTTGAATATTTAGCACAAGTTGTATGTAACGATAGCGGAGTTGTATACCCAGATACCTTAGTTGGTACGGATAGCCATACTACAATGGTTAACGGGTTATCAGTCCTTGGTTGGGGTGTTGGAGGCATAGAAGCTGAGTCTGTGATGCTTGGTCAACCAATTAGTATGGTGATTCCAGAAGTAGTTGGATTTAAATTAATTGGCAGACTGCCGGAAGGAGTAACTGCGACTGATTTAGTGCTGACGGTTACCAATATCCTAAGAACAAAGGGTGTTGTTGGTAAGTTTGTAGAATTTTATGGTGATGGTTTAGATTATTTATCTTTGGCAGATAGGGCAACTATAGCAAACATGGCCCCAGAGTATGGCGCAACTTGTGGATTTTTTCCAATTGATCAGAAAACGCTAGATTATTTAAGCTTAACCGGAAGGCCAGAAAAGCTAGTTGAGGCTTATGCGAAAGAGCAAGGATTGTGGCGTGGCAATAATGAGTTAGCATTTTTTGACACACTAGAGCTTGATTTATCAAGCGTGAAGCCAGTAATGGCTGGTCCCAAAAGACCACAAGATAAGGTTTTTCTTTCACAAGTGACAGAGTCTTTTTCTAAATCATTTTCAGTTGACGAATCAAAGGAAAGTGATAAGCTTCAAGATGGAAGTGTAGTTATTGCAGCAATAACAAGCTGCACTAACACCTCAAATCCAAGTGTAATGATTGCTGCAGGTCTTGTAGCTCGTAATGCAATTAAACTTGGATTAAAATCAAAGCCTTGGGTTAAAACTTCTCTTGCTCCAGGGTCACAAGTTGTAACAGAATATTTAGAAAAGTCTGGATTGCAGGTAGATCTAAATGCTTTGGGTTTTAATCTAGTTGGATATGGTTGCACAACTTGCATTGGGAATTCTGGTCCACTAAATAGTGATATAGAAGATGGCATTAAAAACAAAAATTTAACTGTTGCTGCAGTTTTATCTGGTAATCGTAACTTTGAAGGAAGAATTCATCCGTTAGTCAAAGCTAATTACTTGGCATCTCCGCCACTTGTTGTTGCATATGCACTTGCTGGTACTGTGCAAACTGATTTGACAAAAGATTCAATATGCAAAGATAAGAATGGAAATGATGTCTATCTCAAAGATATATGGCCAACAAACAATGAAATCGAAGATTGTGTTAAAAATGTGGTAACACGTGAGATGTTTATACAAAAGTATAAGGATGTTTTTTCTGGTGATGAACATTGGCGAAAAATAAAGTGTGAAAAAAGTGAAATCTATAATTGGGATGCAAACAGCACTTACATACAAGATCTGCCCTATTTTGATAATTTATCACCTAAAAATAATAAAATCGATATAAAAGGTGCACAAATATTGGCAATGTTTGGCGATAGCGTAACTACTGATCACATTTCCCCTGCTGGAAATATTGCTTCAAGTAGTCCTGCAGGTATATATTTAAAAAGGCTTGGAGTTAAACCACAGGACTTTAATTCATATGGGTCTCGTCGTGGTAACCACAATGTAATGATGCGTGGAACTTTTGCTAACATTAGAATAAAAAATGAAATGGTAAGCATCGAAGGCAGCTATACAAAATATATTCCTTCTCAAGAAACTATGTCGATTTTTGATGCAGCAACGCGCTACAAAGAAAGTAATGTTCCTCTCATCATTGTGGCAGGAAAGGAGTATGGCACAGGTTCAAGTAGGGATTGGGCAGCAAAAGGTACTTTATTGTTGGGGATTAAAGTTGTAATTGCAGAAAGCTTTGAGCGTATACATAGGGCCAACTTAGTCGGTATGGGTGTTCTTCCACTTATATTCCAAAATGGAATAACCAGAAAGATATTTGATGGTAGTGAGATAATAAGCATAAAAGGTGAAATAGTACCAAATGGAAATCTAGAATGTATCATTAAAAGACAGGATAGTTCTGAACAATCAATTCAACTCAAATGCTGTGTACAAACTGCAACTGAGGTTAAATACTTAATGAGTGGTGGAGTATTGAGCTACATACTTCTCTTGACTTAGTAAAGTTAAGTAAGTACTAGACTTCTTTTAGCCAGCCCTAGCCCTTTTATAAATAATAATTTATTCTATGCGAAGTTATGATATAATTTTACCTTACATATGGTAACAGAGTGTTTTATAGATAATTATGATTAGCTCTATACAAGAACCTAATGAACTAAGGAAACGTTTACAAAGATTTTATCGTACTGATGAAAAAAACTATGTACGTTATCTTGTAGAAAAAGCAGAGCTTTCAGCCGATTCAAAAAGTAGAATTTATAATATTGCAAAACAAGTTATTGAAAAAATCAAACACAATAAATTAAGTATTGTAGATTCCTTTATGCAGCAATACTCGCTTTCCAATGATGAAGGAATAGCATTGATGTGCCTTGCTGAATCACTACTTAGAATACCAGATGATTATACAATAGACGAAATAATCAAAGATAAAATTGCCAATCAGGAATGGAATAAATATTTAGGGCACTCTTCTTCGTTGTTTGTCAATGCTTCCACATGGAGCTTGATGATAGGTAGCAGTATATTGAGAGATAATGAAGGCGATTCGAAGTTCTATTACGCAATTTCTAAGTTACTTAAGAATTTAGGAGAACCGATCATTCGCAAAGCAGTAAAACAAGCAATGTCTATGCTTGGTAATCATTTTGTTGTTGGAGAAACCATAGAAGAAGCTTTAAGGTATGCAAAACTAGATGACAATAGTAAGTTTTTATACTCTTTTGATATGCTTGGCGAAGCTGCTCACACAGCTGAAGATGCAGAAGAGTATTTTAATTCATACATGCACTCAATAAAAGCTATAGGTGAATCCACTGAAATAAATGATTGTTTTAAATCGCATGGAGTTTCAATCAAATTGTCTGCGTTACATCCACGTTATGAATTTGGTCAATTCGATAATATAGCTGAAGAGTTGAGAGCTAAACTGCTAGAGCTTTGTCATGAAGCAAAAAAATACAACATTTCATTATGCATAGATGCAGAAGAAACAGAAAGGCTTGAAATGTCCTTAATCTTGTTTGAACAATTACGGCTTGATGAATCACTTTCTGAGTGGGAAGGGCTTGGCTTGGCTGTACAAGCATATCAAAAACGTGCTTTGTCTGTTCTTGACTTTGTAGAGGATGTTGCTATTCGATCAAATCATAAAATTGTGGTCAGACTTGTAAAAGGTGCATATTGGGATTCAGAAATCAAGCGTACGCAAGAATTGAGATTAAATGATTACTCAGTATTTACAAGAAAAAGCTATACTGACGTATCTTACCTCGCGTGCGCACAGAAACTTTTGAGTAAACCAAACAGCTTTTACCCATGCTTTGGAACTCATAACGCCTATACTTTTGCTTCTATCATGGAGCTTGCTGATAAAAATCATCCTGGATTTGAATTTCAACGTTTACATGGCATGGCAAAAGACTTATATGATTATGCAATGTCAGAGCTTGCAACAAATGTTAGCTGTCGTGTCTACGCACCAGTTGGTAAACATAGTGACTTGTTGCCTTATCTTATAAGATGCCTTCTTGAAAATGGAGCTAATAGTTCGTTTGTTAATCAAATAAATGATTCTAACATTAAAATTGATGAGTTAATTTCAGATCCACTGGAAAAAGCTATAAGTTTCAATTATGAATCTCATCCAGACATTCCATTACCACAAGATATTTTGGGACCAGAAAGAAAAAATTCTTTGGGAATGGATATTAGTGACTCGGTGATAGTCTCACAATTTGCAGATGATATAAAGAGCTTTAGTGAAAAAAAATGGCAAGTTGGGCCAATAATTGACGGACAGTCACTTTTTGATGATGCCAAATTTACTGAAGTGGTGAATCCTGCACATTTAGAAAATGTAATTGGAGAAGTGTTAAATACAACAAGTGCTCAAGCTTTAAACGCTCTTGAAATAGCACATAATGCTTTTACTAAGTGGCAGAATGTTTCAGCAGAAAAGCGCGCTAAATGCCTTGAAAAAGCTGCAGATTTGCTTGAAGAAAGGATGAAAGAGTTGATTTACATTCTGATCGTAGAAGCAGGAAAAATTTTATCTGATGCAATAGCGGAAGTAAGAGAGGCAGTGGATTTCTTACGTTACTACGCAACGATAGCAAAAAATGAACTGAGCGACTGGAAAAAATTGCCAGGTCCAACAGGTGAAGATAACTTCATCTTTTTTGAAGGTAGGGGAGTTTTCCTGTGTATATCACCGTGGAATTTTCCACTTGCTATCTTCATTGGGCAGGTTTCAGCTGCACTTGCAGCAGGTAATGCAGTGCTGGCAAAACCGGCAGAGCAAACGCCGATTATTGCCTACGAAGCTGTTAAGATACTACATGAAGCTGGGATACCAAAAAATGTGTTACACCTCATTCCTGGGGATGGTGGATATTTAGGCAAAATATTAGTTCCAGACAATAGAATTGCTGGAGTAGCTTTTACTGGCTCAACACAAACTGCTCAAATAATTAACAAAATGCTTGCAGATAGGGATGGGCCTATTGTGCCGCTTATTGCTGAAACAGGAGGGCTCAATGCTATGATTGTTGATAGCTCCGCTCTCTTAGAGCAAGTGACTACAGATGTTGTACTTTCTGCGTTTCGCAGTGCCGGCCAACGCTGTTCTGCACTTAGAGTGCTGTTTATTCAAGAGGACATAGCAGAGAAGCAGATAAAAATGATATGTGGTGCAGCACAAGAACTCAAGATTGGTGATCCAATGCACTTAAGTACCGATATTGGGCCAATCATTGACAAAACGTCTCTCGATGTGCTGATCCAACATACGCAAAAAATGTCAGAGGACGAAGATTCAAATCTGTTATTTAAAGTACCCATGGATACAAATTCTCATAATGGTTATTTCTTTCCTCCATATATTTATGAAATACAAAAAATTTCGCAATTAAAGCAAGAAGTATTTGGGCCTATTTTGCATATCATACGTTTTAGCAAGTCACAATTAAATGAAGTTATAAGTGATATAAACAATACAGGATATGGGCTTACATTTTCTTTGCAGAGCCGTATACAAAATCAGATCGATTTAATAAGCAAAAAAATATCAGTTGGAAATGTCTACATCAACCGTAACCAGATAGGTGCAGCAGTTGGGATACAACCATTTGGTGGTAGAGGACTATCTGGCACTGGGCCAAAAGCTGGTGGTCCTCATTATTTACAGCGTTTTTCTACAGAAAAAGTTGTAAGTGTTAACAATACAGCATTCGGTGGTAACACTACACTTATGTGTTTGGATTAATTTGCGGGCCCTAATTTTTCTTACCCCTAAACTAGACGTTCGTGCAAACAGCGCTAAGATCCGAAAAGGACCAGCTCATGCACTAGACTTCTTGCATAACCTAAACTAAGCAGAAAAAAGGTGTCATCCGAGTAGCCTTCTTATTTTTGTCATCCCAGTGCCCAGACTACTTGGATCCAGAAAAAAGAATGGTGTCATCCCAGTACTCCTTTCTCGTCATCCCAGTGCGTGACACTGGGATCTAATTTTTTATGCAAAATTATTATATTTATATACTTGCAAATAGATACAATTTGAAATAATTTATACTATAGACCTGCTGCGAATCAAGCGATAAAAAAAAGGAAAGGAGGGTGACTAAAATCAAGGTTAACTAAAAGGCGTGCTTAAGATTTACAATACCAGCAATAATATTGAACCTCAGGTTATATTTTTTCTGAAAATTGCGATAAACATTCGACATAATCTTAAATATCTTTATCTCTCGGATCTTGTTTTCTACTCTCATTCTAAATGATGCTAATCTTCTATTATGCTCTGGAGTTAATGGCTTTTTACGATACTTTTTATATGGAATTATAACATTGCTTTGCAATTTTTGCCAACCTTGATATCCAGAATCGGCATGTTTTATGCTATCAAGTGGTAAATATTTTTCTTGTTTCCTTATGCGGAAATCACTAATTCTACCACGGTATGACTTTGACACTGATAAAATTCTTCCTCCTTCTTCGATAATAATCTCAGTTTTCATAGTGTTGGTTCTTTTTTTTCCTGAATATGATTTCTTCCGTTTTTTACTATCTTCTGGTCTCTGTATTTGCTGTTCTGTAACATCAGCCAAAATCTTCAGTATTTTTTCTGGCGTCATACTTCTATCTTTTGTTATAGTCACTTTTTTGGCGAGTAATGGCTCTATTCTCTTAAGTAACCTACATACATTTGCGTTGTGTACATTGAATAGGCATCCTAAAAATCTATGTGTTATGTAAGTGCGATAGTACAAAATTACGCAAAACAACTTATCTTCCAGAGTTGGTAGTTTTGATCTTCTACCATGACACTTTTTCTGTTTTTCCCATCCAGACCTCACTTTTTCCACTACTTTTTCGAACTCCTCTATAGTTAAACCTGTTATATTACGAAAGTTTCTTGGGTGTTTTTTCATATTATAGTAACTAAAGCTCATTTTTTTCCTTACTTGATCTGCTTATTCTTCTTCTACCTCTCTCACATCATTTTTTCAATCACCTTTTTCAGCAGGTCTATAGATCCCAGTGTCTGGGCACTGGGATGACACCCTACTTAACCGTCATACCGCCGCGGTATCTCTTAACATAGATCCCGCTAACACGTAGCGGGATAACGAATATACTGCCACGAACCGTCATACCGCGATTCATTCGCGGTATCTCAGCCGCTAACAAGAGATCCCGCTAACACGTAGCGGGATGACGGTTGTCGTTTAGCTATAAACATTAAGAAATTTATCAAACGAAAAAAAAGGCAAAAGAAGCCCTAGTCATTGTCTATTTTCAGTATTGGCGTTTTTTAAGTCTTAAACGCTGCAATTTAGCTGCTTTTAAATGCAACTAACCTTAGCTTTAATATTTAAGAAATTTACTAGGCAGAAAAAAAAGACAAAGAATCCCCGGAGTAGCTAGTTATTCCACTCTTTATTTTAAAATTTGACGTTGGGTGATGCCTTAAACGCTTTATAAGCACTTTTCAGCTTATGTGGGTAAAAACCCAAAATTTTTATAAAGACATAGTATGCACATAGTGCAAAAATTAAACAATAGTACGCCAAATACAAATCTTCTTGTCGTTTTAATCTGCACAGATTGGGAAGTTAAATAAAATAGCTTCACTTTCATGATAAGGGGGCTGGCGGAGTTTGTAAAGTAATTTTTTCGTTTCTATTCCCAATAAAAGTTTGTTATATGGTTATGCAAGAAGTCTATTATAAATGAAATGAATGTGAAAAATATCTTATTAGCGCTTTTAGTACAAACGGTATTCAGTTTGCCGCTATTTGCGGCTGATCCTGTTTTGCTCAACTGCATTGAAACTCCAGAAATATATGACCTTGATGTAAGGCCAAAAAATTTTAGCTCTTCAAACAATTTAAGAAGGAAGCCTGGTTCTCCAAATAGTGCAACAGGAGAATTAATACACATAGTGGGTAGAATTACTGATATAAACTGTTTACCAATACAAAATGCTGTAGTTTCTATATGGCACGCGAATTCACGCGGCGTGAACCATTACGATAAGAATATAGAGGATGATCCGAATTTTGCTGGATCAGGAAGGTTTGTAGTGAATAATCTTGGCTATTATAATTTTATTACGATAGCACCTGGTAAAATTGGTGATAGAGCTCCACATATTAACTTTCTAGTTCAACATCCAGATTTTCCAGAATTCACAACGCAAATGTTTTTTGCTGACCATAATTGCAATAATTGTGCTGATCCTGTTCTTGAAGATTTTGTTAGTAACGGGCTTGCAAGCCTTCTCATAACACCATTTACTTACAGTGATCAGGTCATAAAAACCTATACGTTTAACATTACCTTGAGCGGATATAATAAGTTCTCTAATAAAAGATAAAAAACCCTTGCATGTAAGGGAGTCCATAGTAAACTTGAGTGTTATTGTACTTAGGATGTATATGAAAAATATCTTACTGATGTTTTTGCTATGTTTTATGTACAGTTTACAATTATTTGCAACGGAGATGCCAGCAATGAAAATAACAATTTCTAAAATTTCGCCCGATTTTAAAACAATAGTAATGGGTTTATTTGAGGACAACGAAACCGTAAATGATGGCGGAGTTTTGCAAGGAAAACAGATCATAGATAATATAAAGCAATTTAGCGATTTTAATGGAAGCTTTGGTGAATTTTCTTCTACCATTTTACCAGAAGAAAAAAATGTCATAGTTGTTGGACTTGGTAAGAAGGATGAATGGAATGGAAATAAGGAATTAAATATTGGCGGTAAAATATATTGTGAGCTAAGCAGATTAAAAATTAAGAAAGCAGCGGTTTTAATCGAAGGTAGTGCAGCAAATGTTGCATATGGTGCGTTTCTGCGTAGTTTTAAGTTTGATAAGTATAAAACTAAAAAGGATGAGAAAATTACAGAGGTAGAGGAGATTACCGTATTAGTAAAAGATAAGCAATTAAGTAATGCTGAAAGATCATTTGAGCACTTAAGGCAAGAAGGTGAGAGTATATTCCTTGCGCGCTCTTTTATAACAGAGCCTCCTAACATTCTATATCCAGAATCCTATGCTGATCATATAAAAAAAGAACTTACTAAGCTTGGCCTTGAAATCGAAGTGCTTGATAAAAAGCAGATGGAAGAGAAAAAAATGGGAGCCTTGCTTGGAGTTGCACAAGGAAGTAGTAAAGAACCAAAATTAGTAGTGATAAAATGGAATGGAGCTGCTAAAGAACAAAAGCCAATAGCTTTTGTTGGTAAAGGTATAACGTTTGACACTGGTGGAGTATCACTCAAACCTTCACGTGGTATGGAGTCGATGAAATATGACATGGCAGGCTCTGCTGCTGTAGTTGGGGTGATGCATGCTTTAGCAGGACGAAAAGCAAAAGTAAATGCAATCGGCGTGGTTGCACTTGCAGAGAATGCAGTGGGTGGTAATGCTCAAAGGCCGAGTGATGTAGTAACTTCAATGTCTGGACAGACGATAGAAGTGTTGAACACCGATGCAGAAGGAAGGCTCATACTTGCAGATGCTTTATGGTATACGCAAGACAGATTCTCACCAAAATTTATGATTGATCTTGCAACTTTAACTGGTGCTATAGTGGTTGCACTTGGAAATAACGAATATGCTGGTCTTTTTTCAAATAATGATGAATTAGCAAACCGTCTGATTGATGCAGGAAATGAAGTAAGTGAGAAGTTATGGCGTTTTCCTATGAATGAAACTTATGACAAAATTATTGATTCACCGATTGCTGATGTTCAAAACATCGCTCCTGCAGGCTCTGGTGGAGATAGCATAATGGCTGCACAGTTTTTACAGCGTTTTGTGAATGAAACTTGCTGGGCACATTTAGATATCGCAGGCACTGCTTGGCACGAAAAAGGTACTGACATTTGTCCAAGAGGAGCAGTAGGTTTTGGTGTAAGGTTACTTAATAAGTTGGTTGAAAAGTACTACGAAGCCAATGATTAAAGGTCTTTATACTGGATTTATGGCTTGACTCACAGCTACATGAACGTTTATTTTCGAGGCGCAGCAAATGAAAGTAACTGATGCATATTTCTTTTTTTCTGGTCAAGCACTGGAATGATATCAAGGAGTAACTTTTTATTTAAACAATGATTATAATAAGAGATCCATTGAAATTTTAAAGTTATTAAATATTGACGCTATATACTTAAGTGTTAAAATAGAATGAAAAGTTTTTAGGAGTTTATATGGCAGCAGGTGGGAAAGCAAAGACAGCTAGTAAAAATAACCCTACTCAGCGTAAGAAGGCCGAGCAAAAAATGTATAAAGATAAACCGGTAAAACCTGTTAGATATATAGATCGTGACTCGCGCATGAATTATATGTCTGCTCAATATGACAACGGCAATCTGGTTGAAGATGAGGTAAGCGGCAATCCTATAAAGTGGGAAGCTGTATAATAGTTGTGGTTAAAGTTACTATTAATTCTAAGGAATGTGAAGTAGAGCATGGGCTCACTATAATTCAAGCTTGTGAAGTCGTGGGCGTTGAAATTCCACGTTTTTGTTATCATGAGCGTTTAGCAATTGCTGGTAATTGCAGAATGTGTTTGGTTGAAGTTGAGGGTGGGCCTCCAAAACCAGTAGCCTCTTGTGCAATGCCAGTTGCAGAAGGGATGGTTATTCACACTGATACCCCTAAGGTTAAAAAAGCACGTGAAGGTGTGCTTGAGTTTTTGCTAATTAACCACCCGCTTGATTGCCCAATTTGCGATCAAGGTGGTGAATGCGATTTGCAAGATATCACGATGGCTTATGGGAAAGGAACCAGCAGACTTGATGAGCATAAGAGGGCTGTGCCAAAAAAACACTTCGGACCACTGATTGAGACTGCGATGAATCGATGCATTCATTGCACTCGGTGTGTTAGATTTTTGTCTGATGTTGCAGGTACAAATGAACTTGGAGGAATCGGAAGGGGAGAAAATGTAGAGATTAGCACTTACACAAAAAGGCATATTAGTTCTGAATTATCTGGAAATATCATAGATCTCTGCCCGGTAGGGGCTTTAACTTCAAAGCCTTACTCCTTTACAGCGCGTCCATGGGAGCTATCACATTGTGAGACTATAGATGTGCTAGATGCTGTGGGAAGTAGCATTAGAGTTGATTATCGTGGCTGGAAGTTATGCGAATATTACCAAGACTGAGCGAAGAGGTAAATGAAGAATGGATATCAGATAAAACCCGCTTTGCCTATGATGGACTAAAAGTTCAGCGTCTTGATCAACCTTATGTAAAAAAAGATGGTAAATTAGCCCCAGTTGATTGGAATGAAGCATTAACTATTGCTGCAAAGAAATTAAAGAATACAAAATCAAATAAAATAGCTGCAATTGCAGGTGATTTAGCAGATTGTGAGTCTATGCTTCTACTCAAAGAAGTGATGCAGAAGCTCGGCTCGGGGAATATAGACTGCAGACAAGATGGTGCAAAGCTTATACCAAGTAATCGCGGATCTTATGTGTTCAATACCACTACCCAGGGTATAGAGAATGCAGATTTGTGTCTGCTTATAAATACAAATCCAAGGATAGAAGCACCGATCATTAATGTAAGATTGAGAAAGAGATATTTACAGGGCAACTTCCCTATTGCAAGTGTTGGTCCTAACATTGAATATTTGTATCATGTTGAGAAATTGGGCGATAATCCTGATGTTTTGAGTAAAATAGCAAATGGAAATCATAAGTTCTGTGAGCTGCTGGTAGCCGCCCAAAACCCTATGCTGATCATTGGTCAAGATGCATTAATAAGAGATGATTCTGAATCAATTCTAATTCTAGCTGGCAAAATTGCAGAAAAATTTAACATGGTCAGAGACGACTGGAATGGCTTTAATATGCTGCATAAAGCTGCAGCAAGAGTTGGTGGTTTGGACGTTGGATTTGTTCCTGAAAAAGGTGGAAAAGACACTAATCAAATACTGGAGCATACAGAAGGTGGCAAGATAGAAGTCATTTATCTTCTTGGTGCAGATGAAATTGATACGTCAAAATTAGAAAATACATTTGTAATTTATCAAGGTCATCACGGTGATAAGGGTGCACATGTGGCAGATGTTATCTTGCCTGGTGCTGCATATACAGAAAAATATGCAACTTATGTAAATACTGAAGGTCGAGTGCAAAGAACAAATTTAGCTGTATTTCCTCCAGGTGAAGCAAAGGAGGATTGGTTGATTATTAAAAATCTTTCACAATATTTAGACCTTTCTTTACCGTATGATAGTTTATTTGATGTGAGAAAAAAATTAGATACTATCGGTCCACAGTTTAGAAATGCCGATCAAGTGGTAAAAAACACATGGGTGCCAATTAGCAATGATGGGATAAGCTTAAGTAATACACCTTTCACTTTAAAGGAGTGTAATTTTTATATGACGGATTCAATAAGTCGCGCTTCAAAAATAATGGCAGATTGTACTAAAGCTTTTTATGAACACGCTAGTTAATATTTTATTTATTTTAGTACCGCTACTACTTTCAGTTGCGTACTTGATATACTTTGAGCGTAAGGTTATTGGTGCAATTCAACTGAGACACGGCCCAAGTGTAGTTGGACCTTTTGGGCTATTGCAGCCATTTGCAGATGCTATTAAGCTACTGATTAAAGAGCCGATAATACCATTTAGAGCGAGCACCATACTGTTCATTATGGCTCCAATGCTTACCTTTATCTTGGCATTAATTGCCTGGGTAGTTATACCGTTTGGTGCTGAAGTAATTGTAAAAAATGGCCAGCAAGTAGTGATTCCTAAGGTTATAGCAAATATTAATGTTGGAGTGCTTTATGTGCTAGCTATATCGTCGCTGGGAGTATACGGCGTAATTATTGCAGGCTGGTCAAGCAATTCTAATTATGCATTTCTTGGCGCTATACGGTCGGCTGCTCAGATGATTTCATATGAAGTTTCAATAGGCTTAATAGTTGCTACAGTTGTTGTTACAACTGGTACGTTGAACCTTGGAGAGATGGTGGTAGCGAAACACAATATGCCATTTTGGGTTGATTTGCTACTAATGCCTATAGGAATAATATTTTTTATTTCTTTGCTTGCAGAAACTAATCGTCACCCATTTGATTTACCAGAAGCTGAAGCAGAGCTTGTCTCTGGATATAACGTTGAATATTCATCCATGCCTTTTGCCCTCTTTTTTCTTGGAGAATATGCAAATATGATTCTAGCAAGTGCTATGATGACGATATTTTTTCTAGGAGGATGGTATCCGCCGCTGGAGTTTAGTTTACTTTACAAAATTCCAGGTTTGATTTGGTTCGTTTTGAAGATAGTTATACTTTTGTTCGTATTTATTTGGATTAGAGCAACAATACCTCGTTATCGATATGATCAGCTAATGCGCCTTGGTTGGAAAGTGTTTCTGCCAATATCGGTGCTTTGGGTGGTACTCATTTCAGGAGTGTTGCTCTTTACTGGGAATTTACCTGGATCCAATGTTTAATTTTCCAAATACAAGATTAAGGCGCAGGCGCTCGAGCAAATGGGTTCGCAATTTAACAAGTGAAAATAGTTTATCAGTAAATGATCTGGTTCTTCCTCTGTTTGTTCACAACAGAGAAGAAACAACTGAACCAATTTCTGGCTTACCAGGCGTAAAGTGTTATTCAATAGATGGATTAGTGTCTATAGTTAAGGAAGCTAAAGATTTAGGAATTAATGCTGTTGCAATTTTTCCTGTAGTTGATAGTAAACTAAAATCTGAAAACGCTGAGGGAGCATATAATTCTGACAACTTAATCTGCAAAGCAATCCGTGCTGTAAAATTAAAGGTACCTGAAATTGGTATTATTGCAGACGTTGCACTGGATCCATACACTATTCATGGCCATGACGGCATTTTAAAAGATGATCAGATGGATGTAGAAAACGATGAAACTATATCAGTACTGTGTAAGCAAGCACTTGCTTTAGCGAAGGCAGGATGTGATATAGTTGCTCCTTCTGATATGATGGATGGTAGAATAGGAAGAATCAGAAAATCATTAGATGATAATAACTTTCAAGACGTATTAATATTATCTTATGCGGTGAAATATTGCTCTAGTTTCTATGCTCCATTCAGGCAAGTCGTTGGTTCATGTGGGCTATCACATTCTATAGACAAAAGTGGTTATCAAATGGATTATAAAAATGCGCACGAAGCAATGTGCGAAATTGAAATGGATATAAATGAAGGTGCAGATTTTATTATGATTAAACCAGGTATGCCATATTTAGATATTATCAAAACAGCAAGTGATAAGTTTAATTTTCCGATTTTTGCTTACCAAGTAAGCGGTGAGTACGCAATGATAAAAGCTGCTGCAAATAATGGCTGGCTAGATTATGACAAGGTGATTTATGAATCTTTGATTGGTTTCAAACGTGCGGGTGCAAGTGCAATATTCACTTACGCTGCACTTGATATTGCAAAAAATTTAAGTGCACAAGCCCTATAAAATTACTAAATTTTTGGCGCATGTTCTTCTACTGTTGCTGCATATTACCTAAAATTTTCCAATACATGTTTTAAGTTATTGATAAGTCCATTACAATACAGTATTATAAATAATATAAGCCAAGTGTTACTTAGAGCATGGGGATTTTTTTTGAATTTTTGGGAAAGATGCTAGGTAAGGTTTTTCCTGCCAAAACAGTAAGCTCTTTTTTGGGAATAGGATATTTACCAGGTTGGCAGAACTATTGGTCTTCTTTTTTAATATTATTTATTGTCGATGTTATATTGATTTTTACATATGGAGGCGAATATTTACTATATAAAATGCCAAATTCAGGAATGGTTGTAGCTGCTGTTTTTACAAAATTGGCAATAGTTATGTTAGTAATGCAATTAATTGGAATATTTATTTTTCATGCTCAGGACCCTTCAGCAAACAGTGGTGAAGACATAGTAATACAAATAGCGTCAGGGCAAGTATTGACTGTAGCACTTTCAATGCCAGCAATAATGTCAATTTATTATGCTGTAAGTAAACTCTATGGGAGTATATGTAAGCAGATGTTTCAATGCCCATTTTGGTTTAATGATTTTATGCACTTTTTCTTTTTTCTTATGATACCTTACGTATTTTTTAATGTCGTAGAAGTGATAAAACCATGGCCAATAAGTTCAATACAGCTCAGCTATAATAATGCAATATCAATCACATTTGAGGGAATTTTTCACACATTTTATGCGGTGATTTTACTGTATTTAACAGCATTTATATTCTGCGATTTAACTATGCATGATGCAATTGTCCTAAATAAAAGCATAATTCAGTATGTGAGGGAAAGTTCAGCAGTTTTAGGTGATTATTTACATAGTGCTGCAAAAAAAATAAATATTGAATAGTACTTATTTATTTATATATTTAGTATAAAAAGTGTACAATTTGTGTGAACTTACAAAGTATAATAAAAGAGTTACAAGATTTTTGGGCTAGTGAAGGGTGCGTTATACTTCACCCATACACATCTGAAGTTGGTGCTGGCACATTACATCCTGCAACAATTATGTCTGCAATTGATACAAAATCGACAAAAATTGCATATCTACAACCAGTAATTAGGCCAGCAGATGGACGCTATAGTGATAATCCTAATCGCTTGTATCAACATCACCAATATCAAGTTATAATAAAGCCATCTGGTAATAATTTACAAGACGTCTATTTAGATAGCTTAAAAGCTCTTGGCATATCTACAGAAAAATATGATATTAAGTTTGTTGAAGATGATTGGGAAAATCCAAGTGTCGGTGCATCAGGACTTGGATGGGAAGTTACATGCAATGGAATGGAAGTAACACAGCTTACTTATATACAGCAAGTTGGAGGGATTGACTGCAAGATGATTCCTGGTGAGGTGGCATATGGGTTGGAACGTTTAGCAATGTGCATACAAGGTGTAGATAATGTTTACGATATAACTTGGAACGATAACGGTGTAACTTACGGAGATATTTTTAAACAAAGAGAATATGAATTTTCTTATCTAGCGTTAGATTATTATGATACTAAAGTGGTACAGCAGCAATTTGAAGATACGGAAAAATTATGTAAGTTCCTTATTGAAAAGGAGCTACCAATGGCAGCTTATGACCAATGTATTAAAACTAGTCACCTACTTAATCTGCTTGATGCAAGAGGTGTGCTTGGTGTAAATGAACGTACAGCTTATATTGGTAAAGTTAGAGAGCTAACAAAAAAATGTTGTGAATTGTACATGAGTAAATAGCGTATGCCGTTGCAGTTGTTGTTTGAGTGTCTTTCAGAAGAAATACCACCAAGGATGCAGAATGTAGCTGCAGTTCAAGTTAAGAGTTATATTACCAGTGCTTTTAATAAAAACAATTTAAGATTTGCATCTATAGAGGTTTTTGTAACGGCACGTCGCATCACTCTTTTTGTCGACAACATAAGTGCTTCGGAGCTAAAGGATTCCAATAACGAAGTTAAGGGACCAAACGTTAACGCACCAAAGAGTGCTATCGAAGGTTTTTTAAGAAAACATCAGAAAAATGAAGAAGATTTGCTCGTTCGAAAAGTAAATAATGAAGATTTTTACTTCATTAAAAGAGAAAGCTACTCATTTAACATCAAAGAATTTCTCAAAAATCAACTAGAAGGGATGTTAAAGGATTTTTCTTGGCCAAAAAGTATGAGATGGGGCGAAGGAAAAGAAAGATGGGTTAGGTCAATTAAAAACATTTTATGCATTTTAAATGACGAAATAATACCTGTGTCTTTTGCAGGGATCACAGCATCTAACACAACATATGGCCATCGATTTCTCTCAAGTGATGCGGCGTTAACTATTAAAGCACCTAAAGACTATTTTGAATTGCTAGAAAAAAACAGTGTAATTCTCCAATTGGACAAAAGAAAGCAATTTATACTAGATCAGATTAATAAATTCACAAAAGAGCAGAATTTACAACTTGAGAAAAATGATTATTTACTAAATGAATTGACAGGGCTTATAGAATGGCCAATTGTACTATTTGGTAAAGTGAATCAGGAAAAATCATTCGGATTACCGAAGGAAGTAATTCTTAGTATAATTAATACGCAGCAAAGATATCTTGCTTTGAGTGATGGACAAAGAATTTCGTATTTTGTTACTGTTGTTAATGTCAACAATGATAAAGTTGTTAAAGGGCACGAAAGAATATTAGAAGCACGTCTTGCTGATGCCCAATTTTTAATATCTCAAGATAAAAAGGAAAATCTAGATTATTATGTCAAAAAATTAGGTTCGATATTATTTCATGCTTCACTTGGCAGCGTGGGGGAAAAGGTGAAGCGTATTACGGCTCTGTCAAAGTATATAGCTATATTTATTCCACATGCTTCGCTGATAAAAGTTGAACGTGCTGCATATTTGGCAAAAGCTGATTTGGCAACATCGATAGTAAGAGAGTTTCCAGAATTACAAGGAGTAATGGGTGGATATTATGCTTCTTATTTTCAAGAAGATAGAGAAATAGTGGAAGCTATAGCTGAACACTATAAGCCAATCGGGCCAGAGCAGGAGTGTCCTAAATTCCCTTCAGCAATTGCTGTGTCAATTGCAGACAAAGTGGATAGCTTAGTTGGTTTAATTGCAGCAGGTGAGAAAATCTCTGGTTCGTATGATCAGTTTGGTTTGCGGAGAATGACAATTAGTATAATTAGAACAATACTTGAAAATAATTTGCATATTCCAATTAGGCTATTGATAGATAAGTCAGTATTTTTATATTCAAGGCTTCTATTTAATGAAAATACAACGTCAGTTGATAAGCCAAATAGAAAACAAATTTTAGAGCTAGTATTTAGATTCTGCTTAGAAAGATTCAAGGTTATTTTAAAAAATAGAGATATAAGGCAAGATGTTGTAGATTCAATACTATATAAAATCGATATTAATGATCTGCTGACAGCAGAAAAGCAAACTGTTATATTGGATCGTTATCTTAGTACTCCAGAAGGTGAACAAATTCTAAGCACTTACAAAAGAGTCAGTAACATGATGAGCAAAGCAAGGAAAAGTGATGGCACTACTTATAGTGCATCTTACGGTAAGAGGTTTTTGATTGAAAGTGAAGAAATTGCGCTATCAAATTGTGCTATAACTGCTTGTAAAAACATAAAACAAGCGATAAAAAATAACCACTTTAATGTAGCACTTGATGAACTTGCTGGTTTTGCTCCGTTTATCAATCAGTTTATGGACAGTATAAAGATTAACTGTGATTCTGATAAGCTGAGAAGAAACAGATTATCTTTACTTGAAAATGTAGTTTCCATCTTTCATTTAGTAGCAGATTTTAACCTCATACAAGTCAAGTAATGGATAAATGTTCAAGCAATATAAAGAACAGATAAAATTATCTCCGCAGTCTTGTGGTGTGTATAAGATGATTGGAGATAAGGATAAAGTTTTATACATTGGTAAAGCAAAAAACTTGAAATCGAGATTATCTGACTACCTTCAATTCGAAAACCTTTCTGAACGAATTAGAGTTATGCTCTCACAGGTTGTTAAGGTTGAAATATTCATCACTGAGAATGAAATCGAAGCACTGCTTCTTGAAGCACAGTTAATAAAATCATTGAAACCACTTTATAATATTGTGCTCAAGGATGGAAGATCTTATCCTTATATAAAGATTTCCAAGCACGATTATCCAAGAATAGCAAAATATAGAGGCAAATTTAAGAAGAATGAGTTTCATTATTATGGTCCCTTTACATCTGCCTCTGCTGTTAAGCAAACTATATTGTCATTGCAAAAAGCTTTTCTCCTAAGAGTATGTTCAGATCAATACTTTTCCTCAACAAAAAGACCATGTATTGAATATCAAATTAAGCGCTGCTCAGCACCATGCATAAACAAAATCACAAAAGACGACTACTGCCAATCAGTAAAACAGGCACGAAATACATTGCTTGGAAGAAATAAGGAAGTGAAAGAACAGTTACTTTTCACAATGAGAAAGTGCAGCAGTGAAGAAAACTATGAGCTTGCTGCTATATATAGAGATCGGGTAAAGTTTCTTGAGCAAATTCAAATACAGCACACGGATTTTTCTTTTGAAAAAGATGCAGATTTCTTCAGTATTGTACGTGAAGAGGATCTAGCATGTATTAGTGTGTTATCGTTCAGAAATAAAGACAACTACGGCAGCACTCCTTACTTTGCCGAGAACTGTGGTGATCACTCAAATGATGAAATTTTATCCACCTTTTTGGTCAATTTTTATAATTCAGCTAACATACCTCCAATACAAATTTACGTTCCAGATTCTATTGTGGATAAGGAAATTATAGAACAAGCACTATATAAGGTTGCTCAAAAGCCAGTAAAAGTTCTACATGCAAAGAATAAAAAAGAGCGTGATTTATTGAAATTTGTTTATGATAACTCTCAGCATAGCTTAGAGCAGAAGCTTATCGATTATAGAAATAACCTAGAAAAGCTTAAGGAGCTTAGCAAAGTTTTCTTGTTACCAAGTATTCCAAAGCGTATCGAGGTTTATGATAATAGCCATATTTCTGGAAGCCAGCAAATTGGTGTAATGGTTGTTGCAGGGCAGGAGGGTTTTTTAAAAAGTGAGTACAGAAAATTTACTATAAAGGAAAAATTTTCAGGCGATGACTATAAAATGATGAGGGAAGTGCTAACCAGACGTTTCTCCGGCAATATAAAAGGCATAATACCTGATTTTTTACTGATTGATGGCGGACCAGGACATGTTTCCATAGTACAGAATGTACTGGAAGTATTGAATATAAACGTTCCTTTTGCTTGTATGGCAAAAGGTCCTGATCGTAAAGCAGGAAATGAAACATTTTATATGCTGGGCAGGGAAGAAGTCAGTCTGGCAAATGACAGCAAAGTCATGCTTTACTTACAATTGCTGCGTAATGAAGCCCACCGTTTTGCGATAACTTCACATAGAAAGAAACGCGATAAACAGTTTATAGTTTCACAATTAAGCAAAATACCCGGCATTTGCAACAAAAGAAAAAAGCGTTGATGTCTTATTTTGGTTCAGTGAAAAATATAAGCAAAGCTTCTCTGGCTGAAATTCAAAACGTACCTGGAATTAGTAAAGGTTTAGCAGAAGTCATTCTTAAATACGTGAATTATAAGAGAGGAGTGCTCTTAACCTGACACATATGGCTTTTTGAATACTCCCAATGAACATATTTATAAATAAATATTTACTCTTCTTTTTTATTGTTTTTGGGTTTTTCTTGATCAACCATTTCTCCACCGATCTCTTTTATTTTTAGTATCAACGACTCTGGCACATACATGTCAATTACTTCTTCTGCTGTCACAAATAAAGCCTGATAAGAGTGTGAATTTATTATCCAATTAGGCAATATGTCTTCTGCTTTTATTTCAGAATGTTCCTCTTTTTTGCCATATTCTTTTTTGTCATATACTGTGTAACAATATAAGTACACAGCAAAAAATAGTACATAAGAGAGCAATATTCCTTTAAGCACTCCGAGAAAGATTCCAGTAACTCTATCGATAAACCCCAACCTTATGGGTGATAATATGTACATTAGCCAGTTGTTTATTATCATGAATATAAGATTAAGTATAATAAATACAGAGATTGTAGAAAGTATGTTTAGTATAACTTTAGAATCAAAATATTTACTATAATTTGGAGTGAAAAAATCATAGTGATTAGCTGTCAGAAAAATTGATAAAAATAGAAACATTAGTGCGCATAGCTCTTTTATAAAACCTCTAGTTACCGAGATTATTACACATAGAACAACAATGAAGATAATTAAGCTATCGAAAAGCATATTTTATATCTATATGGTTTTCAAGATATAATAGTTGTAAATAATAAGGTTGTAAAATTAATTGTATTTATGCTGCATCAATTGATCTAAATACCTAGCGATCATGTCAATTTCTAAATTCAGATAATCATTTATTTTGTTGTACTGAAAAATTGTATTTTCCCATGTATAGGGAATTATATTTACTATAAATTCCTGATTAATAACTGAATTCACTGTGAGGGAAACCCCATTTAGTGTAACGGAGCCTTTTTTTGCAACAAATTTAATTAATTCTTGTGGGCACGATAGTTTGATTTCATGAGAATCTAAATTTCGTTCGATTGTTAAAATTTTTACTATCCCATCAACATGACCCTGAACTAGGTGGCCATCGATCTTATCACTTAATCTCATTGCTTGTTCGAGATTTATTTTTTTGCCTATCTTCCACGTATTTAAGTTAGAAATCTTCATAGTTTCTTGAGACGTTTGGACTGTAAATATGTCGCTCATCATATCAACAACAGTTAAACACACACCAGAGCAAGCTATTGAATTTCCTTTGTTTATAGAGGGTAAATTTTGTGTTTTGATATGGAAAATTTGATCAGAGTTGGAGTGAATAGTGGTATCAATTATAGTTCCGATATCCGTAATAATTCCTTTAAACATATGGTGAAAATAAATAATTTTACCATGAAAAATTTTTTACAACAACTTACTTCTATTTTGTTATAGCTAAAGTAATTCTGGTTTACCGACGATTTAAAAAACGACAAATTCGTCATTCCGCCGCTTATTAGTAGGATCTATGTGAGATACCATGACGGTATGACGTAGGACTGCTGTCATCCCGCTGCTTGTTAGCGGGATCTATCCGCGGCGATATGACGTAGGAAAACTGAGCCTGCACTAGCTATAGGTGTGAGAAAGGGGATCGTTTTTACTTACTTGCTTAACAGGTTCTATAGAATATTCAGAATATATAAAGTAAGCTAAACTCAAAACACATAATGTAATCAATGTTGGTAACCCTATGTTCAATGCTAACCCAATATTTTCTCTTTTTTCTGGTGGCACTAATCCTTTTAACATTGATACTTTTCCTAATGGAAAATGCCATAAGCAAAGTGTTGATGCAGATGCTACTATTATAAATAGACAAAAATAAGCCTTTTTTGAGGAAAATACAGTTTTTAACGGTGATTTGAGTATAATGTTAGTAGGTGGTAGAGTTTTAGCTTCATTTGTTGCTGGTGAAGGATCTTTAATTGGTAAAGGGTTTGTAGATTTATGAAAAGTATTTTTATGTTGCGTAGGAGGTTGTTGTATATAAACACCTGAAACTAATTGCTCTTTTTTTCTATATACTTGCTTTTGTAAATACTCTTTTGGAAAAAAAGACTTGCCAGCTGGTTGTGGTATTTCTAGTATTTCTAATACTTCTGATATCTCACCTGACTCTAATATTTCATGTAATTGTTTATCTTGAAAATAAACAATATTGAATATTGAGTTAAAAACATTGCGAAATGTTTCTGGATCTTGATTTTTGTATCCATTTATCACTTCAATAAATATTTCATCGAGTTTTTTTCCCCTGCGCTCAATCTGGTTATCTATCATAGCTACTCTAGCATCATTTTGAGCTTGTTTTATGATAAGACCTGCTGCGAATCAAGCGATAAAAAAAAGGAAAGGAGGGTGACTAAAATCAAGGTTAACTAAAAGGCGTGCTTAAGATTTACAATACCAGCAATAATATTGAACCTCAGGTTATATTTTTTCTGAAAATTGCGATAAACATTCGACATAATCTTAAATATCTTTATCTCTCGGATCTTGTTTTCTACTCTCATTCTAAATGATGCTAATCCTCTATTATGCTCTGGAGTTAATGGCTTTTTACGATACTTTTTATATGGAATTATAACATTGCTTTGCAATTTTTGCCAACCTTGATATCCAGAATCGGCATGTTTTATGCTATCAAGTGGTAAATATTTTTCTTGTTTCCTTATGCGGAAATCACTAATTCTACCACGGTATGACTTTGACACTGATAAAATTCTTCCTCCTTCTTCGATAATAATCTCAGTTTTCATAGTGTTGGTTCTTTTTTTCCTGAATATGATTTCTTCCGTTTTTTACTATCTTCTGGTCTCTGTATTTGCTGTTCTGTAACATCAGCCAAAATCTTCAGTATTTTTTCTGGCGTCATACTTCTATCTTTTGTTATAGTCACTTTTTTGGCGAGTAATGGCTCTATTCTCTTAAGTAACCTACATACATTTGCGTTGTGTACATTGAATAGGCATCCTAAAAATCTATGTGTTATGTAAGTGCGATAGTACAAAATTACGCAAAACAACTTATCTTCCAGAGTTGGTAGTTTTGATCTTCTACCATGACACTTTTTCTGTTTTTCCCATCCAGACCTCACTTTTTCCACTACTTTTTCGAACTCCTCTATAGTTAAACCTGTTATATTACGAAAGTTTCTTGGGTGTTTTTTCATATTATAGTAACTAAAGCTCATTTTTTTTCCTTACTTGATCTGCTTATTCTTCTTCTACCTCTCTCACATCATTTTTTTAATCACCTTTTGCAGCAGGTCTAATGTCAAATTTTCGTCAAGTGTTTTTGTATGCTCTTCAATAGACGATATTGCAATATTTCTTACTCTTTCTCTTTCTGCATTCAGACGTTCAACTTGTTCTTGTAACCTAGCAACC
The DNA here is from genome assembly GCA_023052945.1 of Wolbachia pipientis. Lineage (NCBI taxonomy): Bacteria > Pseudomonadati > Pseudomonadota > Alphaproteobacteria > Rickettsiales > Anaplasmataceae > Wolbachia > Wolbachia pipientis. The sequence goes on along the minus strand of CP095495.1, from coordinate 654,052 downwards.
TCATTTTTTGAGTCTTCTCTCTCTTTTACTGCAGTGCTTAATTGTCTTTTTAATTCTTCAATTTCAGTTGAGCGCTTTTTTTCTGTTTGATCTGAAACATCTCCTAGCTCTGTATAGTCCTCTTCGTATCCTGCAAGTTGCAATTTTAGTTGCTCGTTTTCTATTGTTACCTCAGATTTTTCCCTCTCAAGTTCTTCATTTTTAAATTTCAACTCTTTAATTTCCTCTTTTAGAAAGAAATTTTGTGAACGTTCAAGTTGTTATCTAAGTGGAGAAAGTCACCTCTCCCCACTCGACTGCAGAACCGTACGTGACAGGTTACCGTCATACGGCTCCTCTGCAATTTGGTGCTTGTCATGCACACTTTCTGTGTAAATTATCATGGCAATGTCCATGTAACAAAGATAAGTTTTTGGTTATATTGTTTTTCTTATTTTGGTCTTTGTGATGTACTTCCAAAATATCATCATTTTTAAACCAAAGTTGACAATAATCACACTTACCTTGTTGTAACTTCAATAAATTTGTTACTCTTGTTGGCTTATCTGGTACTCTCTTCAGACGATTACTCCAGTATACCCAATCACCATCATATGGTGTCTTGGTTCCTTTCACCTTGGTATGCCGTTTAATAACGTAATCTCCATGTCTGGTAAGATTTACTCCATTACTTGTCATAAATCGCCAATTATCGTTACCATACTTTTTAAAGTATTTTTCCTTGATCCAGCGGTTTCCTTTGTTATGGTGTTTATATACTGCCCATTTCCAAAGTTTTCCAAACATAATGTGATCTAACAAACTAAATATCTTACATGATACTACTGAAGTGTAATATTGACACCATCCTTTAATAATTGGGTTAATGTGTTTTATTACTGCTCCCTGCGATTCACCACGCAATTTCTTCAGTTTGTGTTTGATGACCCATGTATGCTGTTTCACGGATTCGCGACTTGGCATAATTATTGTTTTATGGCTTCTCTTACCACGATTTACTGGATATTGTCTTACCGTAAACCCCAGAAAGTCAAAACCTGGCTTTTCTCCCTTTAGAGTATGAGTTATCTTGTTTTTGATGGCTTTAGCTCTAGACCTATGGTTTTTAACCATTCTTCAACCAGAACTTTCGCCTTAAGAATAATTTCTTCACTCTCATGTATGATGACAAGGAGAGTAGACCGGCGGAGCTTCCCCACCAGTCTCTCGCAGAACTGTACGGAAACCTCTCGGTTTATACAGCTCCCATTATTTAGTCTTTTGATCCTAACCCAAGTGTCCAGTGATAGAAAATATTTGGAGACCTCTTTCTCACTTTTCCTAGAAATTGCTTTGCTAGCCTTCCGTGATCTCGAAGTTTCTTATACTTGGTTCTGACCCATCTTATGAGGTATCTCTCTATATTTCTGAGAGATGGATACATCTCTGATTTATAAAACCTGCCATAGTACTGAAACCAGCCTCTGACTATTGGATCTATTCTCTTCGATATTTCCTCTAATGTGGTCCACGTGACCCGATGTATTCTCCATGACTTTATGGTTTTCTTGATCTTCTTTTTGGCTTTGTTACAAATTGCTGGTAGAAATGAGACAAAATAATTCCTCATCTTATTCTTTGCTATTCTAGGTCTGAAAGTATAGCCTAGAAAATCAAAGCTTTGTATGGGATATTCTTCTTTTCTGTCGTCGTCCTTATTGTACACAATCTGTGTCTTTTCAGGACGCAACTTCAATTTACACTTGGCCAATCTTTCTTCAATCATTGCTTTCATAAACTCTGCCTGTCTTTTAGTTCTGCAGTGTACTATCGCATCATCCACACATCTTTCAAATGGTACCGTTGGGTAATTTTGTTTCATCCACATATCAAATGCATGGTGCATAAATATGTTTGAGATGATTGGACTTATTGAACCTCCTTGCGGAACTCCTTTATCCCTAGCTACCTTGTTGCCATCTGCTTGCTGAATCGGGACTTTCATCCACCTTTCAACATACAATATGACCCATTTGCAGTCTGTGTGTTTCTTGATAGCCTGCAGTGCTAAATCGTGGTCCAGATTGTCAAAAAATCCAGATATATCAAGATCTATTGTCCAATCATTTTTCCAACATCTCTTCCGTGCTGTATATACCGCATCCAATGCAGACTTATTTGGTCTATAACCATATGAATCCTTATGAAATATCGGCTCTACTAACGGTTCAAGATACATTGTAGCTGCTGTTTGCGCTATCCTATCTGATACTGAAGGAACACATAAAGTTCTTTGTCCTCCTCCTGTACCTTTCGGTATTGCAACAGCTTTTACTGGCTCTGGAAAATAACTTCCGGATGACATCCGATTCCATAGTTTGTATAGATTATCTTTTAGATTTTCTTCAAACTTTGTTATCGTAACCTCGTCTACACCAGCCGCTCCTTTATTCTTCGATACTTGTTTATAAGCTCTCCAAACAAGTTGCTTCGGCATATCAAAAGACTTTGTTTTATTCATTAACTCCTCCCTTTCGGTTGATAAATAATTAAAACTAAATAACTCAGCTCCTTCGCTCCATTTCCATTACAGAAACTTCTTCACTACTACGAGCTGATCCGCCCCTGTTTTTCGCATCGGTACTCTCATCCTCAGAGATCGGCTCTTTGGACTTCTCCCTTATCATCAAAACGACAGGTTCCCGTAGTTCCATGCAGTAGCCTAAAATAGATTCACGCCACTTTTATGCCGGACGCCACCTACCCAGTAAACAAGCTCCTGGTAGATTTATCCCAGGTTAACGACTACCCCCTGGTTTTGACGTCGTCCCTACGCTTTCGACACCTCATCAGTGGTTCACTTACGTTCGTCTCTCTATTTCATACATGACACATAATTGTGCCTTTTCCATAACGCTCACTACCTTAGCTCTTTACTAAAGCAGCTTATGGCTGTTTGAAGCCTGCTCTTGCAAACCGGCTCCGAGGGGCCCTCCCTCATCTACTGCAAGCTTCAACACTTCCCGTGTCTCTACGGCGCACAATCATCTGCGTAAAAGATTACGCTTATTGATTGTTTTACCTCTTCATACGATCCCTGACCACGCTTCTTTTTCATAAATTGAAAAAGTTCATTTGTTAATGCTTGTTTGACATATTGTTCTAATCCATATAATGCAACACATGCAAGTAACGGTGATATCGTTCCTCCTTGTATAGTGCCACGTTTTGTGGGTTTAAACTTTCCATCTTCCATAACACCTGCCTTCAACCATCCTCTTATTATCTTTCTAAAAGTTGGTGTGGTATTGAGTTTCTTTAGCAAGGCGTTTTGGTCAATTTGGTCAAAGCATCCGGAAATATCAGCATCTAATATAAATGCTGTCTTACCTCCAAGAGCTATGAATATAGCCTCTATTGCATCATGACATGATCTACCAGGTCTAAAACCATATGTGTTTGGCTCAAATTTTGCCTCCCACTCTGGTTCTATCGCCATTTTCATAAGTGTTTCTTTTGCTCTCTCTGAAATAGTAGGTATGCCTAACGGCCTTTTCTCAGTTTTCCCAGGTTTTGGAATCCAAATACGTCTTGATGGTTTAGCTTTCTCTCTTATATCCAAAGAATATGCTAATTGCAATCTTTCTTCTTGATTAAGATTAGCCTTTCCATCAATACCTGCTGTCTTCTTTCCTCTGTTATCCTGAGTTACCTTTCTAACAGCTAGCAATTTTGCACTCATTGAGTTAAGTAATAATCTTTGAAGTTTATGTACCTTCTTGATATCATCACACTTTGCAGCTTGGTAAATTCGCTTTTGTAACTTGAATACAAATTTCTCTAACTTACGCCAAGGAATTGTACGCCATTTATACCTAACATTTTGTTGGTCTATAACATATTTATTACTATTCACAACTTTACCTTCCAAACTACAGTGTTTACGTCTGCATATCCCAAATATTACTTCGGGCATTAGCTTCTTAAACAATCCTTCCACATAGAAGCATTCGGTTGGCTACCTTCTTGATTATCCTTTAAATAAAGAATAATAAGAGCTTCCATGTGGTTACTCCGTTCCATGGTTTCGTTTCACGTTAAACTTAGGTTCTTACTATTTGCCGGAAGCTGAAAACATCCATAATCAAGCATCAAAACCTTGATTCTTCTTGTGCTTCATACCATTTTGGTCCATGCGTATCAACCTTATTTCGCATATTGATATTGACGACAATTCAAACATAAGTTCCTCTCGTAACCATATCTAACTCTGTTTGCAGGGATTTACCATAAAGGTTAGGTATTACCTGCTTTTGTCTCATGCTTGCATCCCAGAGGTTGCCATTCTCCAAGATGTGAGACATACATTATCCCCGATGTCTAGGGAAGATGGAATTTAACCATCACAAAACCACGACTATTCGGATCGCACTCTGATCTATATTCCTGTATGTACTTTTATGTGTTAGCTGGAATGCTGAGTGTAATTGAACCAGGTAAAAATGGATTGGCTGTGCATGGATTGAATGACTTTCATATAGGCAGTACTAGGTCAACTTTTCCTAATCTTTTTTATTTGGATAGTAATAGGTCAATATTACCTCCTTATTATCATTGTAAATGTGTTGAAAATTTTTATATTGATCCATCGTACCGTACACACTATAAAAATATGTCATATAATATTCCAAAAGAGTTACTCAAAAACCAAGATAAGTTTGAATTTGAAAAGATAGTGAATAGAAATGCGTATTGTGTAACTAGACAAGAAACAAAACACATGGAATACAGAAACACAGTCTGTAAACTTATTTTGGGTATGTTTGTATTATCTGTTGGGTTATATGTTGCTGATTATTTCCTTATGGAGCAAAAATTGTTCAACTCAATGAAAAATATTTTGCCACAAACTAATCTAATAATTGCTGCTGTGCTGACTATTGTAGTAGTATATGCTTTATTTCAACTATTGAAATCACCACAGGAACCACCACTTTCAACAGTCGATGATGTGCAGAATAAAAATTAGAACCGCTCCATGCAAAACAAGCTTAGAACTACATAAATCTAGCAACTTAAAAGTACATATTGTATAATGCTTATTCTTAAGTTAAGAAGGTAATTTATGGATTTAAGTAAAATAACAGCGGTACCAAATGCGGTGAATGTGGTAATTGAAATAAGTGCAAATGCTGAGCCTGTAAAGTATGAATTTAATAAAGAGCTTGGGTTGTTACAAGTTGACAGATTTTTGTCTACCTCAATGACTTATCCTTGCAATTATGGGTTTATACCAAATACCTGCGCAGGTGATGGTGATCCTGTGGATGTTTTGGTGCTAACTCAATTTCCCTTAGCATCTAGTGTTTTAATATCGGTGCGTCCAATAGGCGCATTACTCACTAAAGATGAAAAAGGAGAAGATGAAAAGATATTAGCTGTGCCTGTTTCCAGTGTTGATAGCTATTATGACAATATAAAGGACTATTCTGACTTATCTAAAAACCTATTAGATAAAATTGCTCATTTCTTTTCTCATTATAAAGATCTAGAAAAGGGAAAAGCGGTAGCAGTTGGAGAATGGGTTGGTGTAGAAGAAGCAAAGAAAATCATTGAAAAAAGCAGAAATTAGTTTTTATTGATTTATAGCTAAAGTGGCTTAGGTTTGCCTACAATTTGAAAAACAACAAATTCGTCATTCCGCTACTTGTTAGCGGAATCTATACCGCGCACAACTGTACGAACATTCATTCTTGAAGGTAAACTGCACAGCAAATGGTGTCGTTCCAGTCTGGAATCCAGAAATTTTGCTTATAACTGAGCTGATGAGCTAAAGGTAGTTGTCTTACGCTAAAACAAACGTTTTTAATTAAGTTGCATAGAAGCTGGATCCCAGTGTCTGGGCACTGGGATGACATTCTTCTGGTAGGCTCAAATTGTAATGTTCGTACAGTTGTGCGCGGTATGATGTAGGGAAACCTTTCTTGGGTTAGCTATAGATTTTTGTACCACAGATCTAAAAATTACAGTTGTTCGGAAAAATGTTGCTGTTAAAAGCATTAGACAGGCGGTAGAGGTCTTGGTATTATATAATCTTTAGGTTCTAAATTTGGAAGGGTGGCCGAGCGGCCGAAGGCGGCGGTTTGCTAAACCGTTATACGACCCAAAAGTCGTATCGAGGGTTCGAATCCCTCTCCTTCCGTATACTGTTTTAGCACGGTCTGAATTTGCTATATTGGCATGTTTTTAGCCTGTTTACCTGATTCTTGTTACAATGGTTTCTTTTTATTTCCGTCTTTAACTATTAAAAAGTTGGCTAGCATTGACTCAGTATTTATTATAGAATTGGTTATTAACTAAACAACTTTACTTGTATGTATAAAATACTAATTTTACTGTTGATAGTGTTGCCACTTAGGTTGCTTGCAACCGAGATTGAAATTGTTGCAGATGTAAATGGTGAGCCAATTTCAAATTTAGATATCGAAAAACGCATCAACTTTATAAATTCATTATTTGGCATCCAAAGTGTTAATCAAAAAGAAGCAAAACCTCAAATTCTTAGGGAGCTAATAGACGAAATTATCATTATCAATGAAGCGCAGAGGCTGAGTATAAAATTGAGCAATGAGGAGTTAGATAATGCTATCATATTATTTTTAACCCAAAGTTTTAAACTTAAGGCTAATGAAGTTGATCAATACATAAAAAAGCATAATATAGATCTTAGTATTTTAAGAAAACAAATAAAATGTCAGTTACTATGGAGCAAAATTATTGAAGTAAGAATTGTGCCATTTATTAATATAAGCGATAAAGAAGTAGATGATGTAAAAAGGCAAACAGAAAAGCCGGATTATCTTATCACGTTCCAAGAGTTTATAATTCCTGATCAAAAAGACAAGGACGTTTATGGTATAGCTGAAGATCTAGTAAAAAAATTACGCAATAGTAATAACCCAGAATCTCCAATAAAGATGCGTAAAGCAACAGTTAATTTAAGTCAGCTCAAAGATAAACTTAAGAGCGTTTTAGAAAGACTAGAAGCCGGCGATATAGCAGGTCCAGTTAGTTTCAGCGGAAGTTACTCCGTTATAAAAGTCATGGATAAAGTACAGCTTAGTTATGCGTTGCTGGAAAGCACTTTAAAATTAAAACAGATTGTGGTTGAAGGTTCAGAAAGTTTATTCTCTAATTTTAAAGAGCAAAAGGTCAATTGTTTAAATTTTGACAAATTAGCAGATGATTTTAAGTTGCCAAATGTAAAAGAGTTTGAAATAAAAATGCGAGATTTAAATCCTGATTTACAGATTTTATTTAGTAAAACAAGTGTGAATGAAATAGTAGAATTGAGAGAAAATGGCACTGCAAAGTTGATGATGTTGTGTGATATCAAGAGTAATGTAGCGGATATAGAAGCAATTAAACAGCAGATGTACCAACAAAAGATTATGATACAAAGCAACCTGCTATTGGATAGTATGCGTAAAAATGCAGCTGTCAGTTATCGGTATAGTTGAAGTCAGAGAGTGTTCTTGTCTCTGTCTTTGTGTGCGAAAATTACTTTATTCTATAAAATTTCAAAAAATTTGAACAAATGTAGTTAAAGTAGCACATGAAGAATATAATGCTAATTGGTGGTGGAGTTGGAAATGCAGTGTTATTTTCGATAGGGAAGGCATGTCTTGAAAATAATAACAAGGTTTTGTACTTCGCTGGCTATAAGAAGTTAAGTGATGTATTTAAACGAGCACTGATAGAGCGTGCATCAAATGCAGTAGTTTGGGCATGTGAAGAAGGATTGATAGAAACAAGCAGAGATCAAGATAAATCCTTTCATGGTAATATAGTTGATGCAATAGTCTCTTATCAACAAGGAAGATTAGGTATTAATTTGAACGTTATAGATAAAATTATCACTATTGGTTCTGACAAAATGATGAAAGCTGTGAATGAAGCTAGAAAAACAATTTTAAAGCCATATCTGAAATCAGGCCACATAGCAATATCATCAGTTAATTCTCCTATGCAGTGTATGATGAAAGAAATCTGCGCTCAGTGTGTGCAGCAACATATAAATGCAAAAACAGGAGAAAAGAGTTTTGTTTATAGTTGCAGTAATCAAGACCAGGATATGGAATTTATTGACTTTGATTTTTTAAGTGAGCGCTTAAAGCAAAATAGTTTACAAGAAAAACTCACTGCGAAATGGATAGATCATGTTCAAAGATATTAAACAGCACAAAAAGAAAATAAGAGAGCAATATAGAGCTATAAGAAAAGATATTGATGAAAGTTACTCCAGTTATGCGGCAAATTCCCTTATTAATCTCTTTAATCAGAACTTAAGCTACGTTAAAGGTAAAACAATTGCGGTTTATATTCCAATGGATGGGGAAATAAATGTTGTGCCTTTGATGTATAGCTTATTCGATTTAGGTTATAAAATAGCGGTTCCTGATAAAAATCAGTTACTAAAATTTGAGGGATGGAACGAAACAAATGAAGATGTAATTCCTGACACAATCATTACTCCTGTTATTGCTTTTGATGATCATTTTAATAGATTAGGTTTTGGCGGTGGTTGGTATGATACAATGACAGAAAAACTGCGGCCACTTGGAAAAATATTTATAGGTGTAGCCTATGAGAAACAATATTGTAAAGATTTACCTGTAGAAAAACATGATCAAAAATTGGATATTATAATCACTGAGATGTGTGTTAGATTTGAAAGTGGATTGCTCAAAAAAGTGGATGGAAAGGAATAGCGTATCCCACTTTCTAATAGTAATTTTTGCGTCAAACGCTCCTCAAATGCATCAACTCGGTCCTATGATTCCTTTTTCACTCACTCGTTCAGCACTTGAACTACCTAATTGAGAATCTGGCTTTATTTCCTGAGCTTTCTCATTAACTTTTATGTCACTACCAATTGCCATAATTGCAGGTTGAAATTCGCTCATAAAATCTACAAGTTTCTCCATGTCTTCCTCATGAGTACTAGTACCCTTGCTCATAAGATTGTTCAAAAGACCAGCCTTATCTTCCCCTATTAACTGTCCTATGGCTGCTAGTTGCTCTTGATTCTGAAGCATTTTTATTATTTTTATTTCATTACTAAGCATTGTTCTTTCTCCTTCATCAGCTTCAAGATTCTTTTCCATTAAATTGCTTATTAACTTTTCAAAATTATTTTCTCTTCTTTGAACCTCAGGTAATTTATCTATTAAATCCTTATATGAACTTTTCACTGCTTTTCCTGCTTCAATCGCTCCTTCTTTTATTTTTTCCCCTGCCTTTCCTATACCTATTCCTACATAACGCGCTCCAATAGCTACAAGCGCTATTAATGTAGCAAGCACAATAAGCGGAGAAAATGCTACTCCCAATACTATTCCGGTAGAAGCTATTCCAATTTTTTTATTTGCAGATGCTGATTTAAAATAATTGACTAGATTGTCCAGCGGACCTTTATTATTATTTATAACGTTACTTATTGCTTGCTGATTAACAGATTTTAACGCCTCTTCTATTATTTTTGAGTCAACGTTTTCAGAAGTTAACCCTTTAAGTGCTTCTTCAATGAGTTTTATAAATAATTCTTTATTTACCTCCTTTTGCAAGCCTTGGTCATTAATTGCTAAACCTAAATCTTTGAGATTCATCCCTCTAACTTGTTCTGATAGGGCTTCAAACAACTTCCCTTTTTCTTCCTGTGGGGACTGTACAATGCTTTCTATTATATCTGAAATAGCTTTTCTTAGCTCTGGGTAGTCAGTGTCAAAAAACGTACTGTTTGTAGGTGCCATATTCAACTTCATCAACTATAAATATGCCTAATTATATACCAATTATTAATTATATTATAATAAATATGAGATGATTAATATAATAACCTCTTTCCAAATATAGAATTTGTATTAAAATATCTAGATTACATGAAATTAAGGTACTTTATGGGTGAAAAAAAATTAAAAGCTGCTGTGGTTTTATCAGGGTGTGGTCACCTTGACGGTACAGAGGTAAGAGAAGCGGTTTTAAGTCTGCTTGTGCTGGATCAGCAGGATGTGGATGTTAAATGCTTTGCACCTGATATCAATATCACACAAGTTATGAATCATAAAACAAAAGAGGCAACAAAAGAAAAAAGGAATGTACTTGTGGAAGCAGCAAGAATCGCAAGAGGTGAAATATATGACTTAAAAGAAGCCAAAGCTGAAAATTTTGACATGCTAGTTGTACCTGGTGGATACGGGGTTGCAAAAAATTTGTCTGACTTAGCTGAGAATAAAGACATGGTGACAGTAATGCCTGAATTTGAAAGATTAGTTTCAGAATTTTTTGTTACAAAAAAGCCGATAGGAGCGATATGCATATCTCCAGCCATCATTGTTTCAATTTTAAGTGGCAAGATAGGTAAAGAAGAAAGTAAGGTTAAGGTAACTATAGGAGATGACAGAGAACAGTTGATAGAGAAGCTTGGTGGTGAACACATAAAGTGTGATACAGGGTTATCAATAGAAGACGAAGAACATAATGTATTTTCCTGTTCTGCTTATATGCGTAGCGACGAAAGTATATACTCTGTATATCAAGGGATAAAGCATATGATTGACAGCATGGTAAAAAAGATTAACAAAAAAACTAAACAGCCATTCCTCTAAGATGTAGTAATTTAGACTTCCTTACACAATTAACTATTGAATTTTACATTCCTAGCTGTATTATGGTTATATAGCTAAAGTGCTCTAGGTTTACGACTATAGCGGCGTGGCGTAGGGCTGCACTAGCTATATATATTTAGCTCTTTTTTTATAAACGCAAGGTGTTTTATATGTCAGACCTTTTCTATATTGAGACTACGTGTTGTGTGGACGGTCAGTGTGATGTCTATACAGGGGAAGTAAGTTTTAATGATGTCATGTTAGGCAAGTTCAGTCTAAATTCGTGCAGCGGGAAAGAAGCTATGATAAATCTAGACGTTATTACATTCGATATTAATATCGCTATCGATGGTCAAAATGGAAAGACAATGAAAAGAAATCTTAAAGGTCTTGAATTTGTAACTAAAGATGATGGTTCTTGGTATATTAATAAGGATTTTGGCAATGATAGATTTGAAGTTATAGTAAAGCAATCATAATTTTACATCTCAGGTGTAACATTTAGTATAGGTGCTATTTTATTTATAATGTTCTTTACTATAGGCGCAGCAATTATTCCCCCGGTATGGTGTATCCCTTGAGGTTCATCAATAGCAATTAGCACTATATACCTTGGGTCAAGCATAGTTAGCACTCCTATAAATGACGCTATGTTTGCATCTTTGCTATATTTACCATCTACAACTTTTTCCGCCGATCCAGTCTTTCCCCCTATTGAATATGCCTTTATTTTTGCTTTTCTGCCAGTGCCATCTGTTACTGCTGCGCGTAATAATTTTCTCATTTCCCTGGAAGTTCTTCTTGAGATAATTTGCTCTCCTATACTTCTCTTATTCAACATCAAGGTTGCGTTATGAAATACCCCATTGTTGATTAATGCTGCTGCAGTTTGTGCAAGATGTATAGGAGTTACAGCTATGCCATAACCATAAGATGCTGTTATTAAAGTGTTTTCACTCCATTTATCCGGGATTATCGGTGTAGATTTTTCTGGTATTTCTATTTTCAAAGGAGAAAATAGCTTCATAGCTTTAAAGTATTCTACTTGTTTTTCAATACCTAATTTAACTGCAATTTTTGCTGCACCAATGTTGGATGATTTCACAAATATATCTCGCACAGTGATTTCCGGAATCTTAAATTCATGAAGATCATAAATTTTATATTTCCCAATAGTGATTGGCTTTGACACGTTATATAAATCATCAATTTTTACAACGTTTGCATCAAGCGCTGCGGCTATTGTAAAGAGTTTTAATACCGACCCCATCTCATACACCCCAAGACTGGCGCGATTAAACTTTTGTACGTCTTCTGCCTTATTCTGTAGGTTGGGGTTAAAATCAGGCAGACCGACCATTGAGATGACTTCACTATTTCTCACATTTAAAACAATTCCTACTCCGCCGAGTGCCTGATATCTGCTTACAGCTTTAGTTAGCTCTTCATGCACTATGCTTTGCACTCGTGTATCTAAGGATAGTTGAATACCCTGGTAAGGTGTTATTCCAGCGCGTAATGCTGGAATCCACGTATTTTTTTTCTGGACCCCAGTGTCAGCTACTTGGATAACAGAATGTTGTTTGTTTTTACTTATATATGCCTCAATTCCTGCAATACCGTTGCCATCTATGTCAGTGTAACCAAGCACGTGTGAAAATAAATTACTGTGAGGATATATACGTTTTACATCGTTATAAAAGTTTATTCCTGGCACGCCGGCATTTTTTATTGCTAACAGTTCTTTTGGAGTCAAGTGCCGCTTTACCCAAGCAAATTTCTTTTTTGAAGTAAGTACTCTATATGAATTCTCGTATTCAAGATCATTCAAAATAGAACACAGTTGTGCTGCTATACTTTCCGGATTCTTTACTTTAGTTGAATCTATATATAGTGATGTTGTGGGCACATTTGTTGCTATTACCACTCCATTTCTATCCAAAATATCAGGTTGTTTATGTACTATATTATTTTTTCTAAAATTTTCTGAAGTAGTAAGTTGATCAAATGTTAAAGAGAATATGCGAAAAATAATTATTATATAAAATATAAATAATGGTACTATAAAACATAGTGAGCGGAGCTTATTTTTAAGTAATGCTTGCATGTTTACTTGATTTGACAAAAATGGAAATCATCTTAGCTGAGCCACGAGGTTTTTGTGCCGGGGTAAAAAGAGCTGTGGACATATTAGCTATTACTTTAGAAAAATACAAAAACAAGTGCCAAGTTTATGTGCTACATGAAATTGTTCACAATAAATATATAGTAGAGAACTTTAAGAGACAAGGAGTGGTTTTTGTGAACAGTATTGAGGAAATTGAAGATAATGGAGGAATACTGATCTTCAGCGCGCACGGAGTGTCAAAAAATATAGAAGATGAGGCAAGAAGAAAGGGTATTCAAGTGATTGATGCAACATGTCCTTTAGTTAGCAAAGTGCACAAAGAGGCAAAAAGGTATGAAAACAGCGGTAAAGAATTAATTCTCATTGGGCATGAAAATCATCCAGAAGTTAAGGGAATTAGAGGAAGAGTAAATAATCCTATCATTTTAGTGCAAACTGTGCAGGACGTACGCAATTTAAAAGTTACAGATCCAGATAATTTATCTTATGTTACACAAACCACGTTAAGCATCGACGATACCCATGAAATTATTGCTGCCCTGAAGCTCAGGTTTCCAAGCATAACAGGTCCAGATTTAAAGGACATATGCTATGCAACGCAAAACAGACAAAATGCTGTTAAAAAGCTAGCTGAAATTGTAGACATGGTGTTAGTTGTAGGAAGTAAAAATAGCTCAAATTCAAACCGCTTATTAGATCTGTGCACTGCCAGAGGAAAAAGAGCCTACTTGATTGATAATTGCAGCTATGTGAATAAAAGCTGGTTGCAGGGTGTAGAAAAGATAGGAATCACTGCAGGTGCTTCCGCTCCTGACATATTGGTTGATGAATTAATAGACTATCTAAAAGTAAGCATGGATGTAAAAGTTTCAGTTATGCCAGGTGGTATTACTGAAAATGTTCAGTTTAAAATACCGAATCTGGTTTAAAACACAACTTATCTACTAAGCTTCTCTTGAAATTACTGGGAGCACACAAACCAGCATCTATAGCTAAGACGTCATACCGCCGCGGCGCTAACAAGTAGCGGGATGACGGTTGTTGGTAAGCCTAAGTCAGTTTAGCTATATGCTTTTAATTTCCCCAAAAGGAGAATTAAATATGTGAAGCTCTAGTTGATATGATTTAATGAATGGTTAGTTTAAATTACTAATTTATTTAAGAGATTTTGATAATATTTAACCCACTCGCTTTTCTATTTTCCATATCGCGATGAGCTTGAATTATTTCATCAAATTTATATTTTTTATTGATCCGTACAGTTAAAAGTTTTTTTCTTATCATCTCGAAGATTTCCATTGTGGTAAGCACTAATGTGAATCTATTATGCTTATAATGGTATATTGAGGTTCCAGTTGCAAATAACGAACGTGAACTAAGTAAAGAAAAACTAACAGGAGCGTTACCTGATATCTGCCCATAGGAAACGTATATGCCGAACCTGCCTAAAGATTCAAAAGAAAGCTTGCTTGTAGCGTAACCTATAGGGTCATACACTGCACCTACTCCTCTGTTTTGCGTAATCTCCATAACTTTAGAAACGAAGTCTTTATCATTGTAGTTTATTGCGTATGTGCAGCCACTTTGTAAAGCTATCTTCATTTTTTCATCAGAGCTTACAGAACCTATCACTACACCTTTTTTATCCTTTGCCCATTGGCATATTATTTGTCCTAAACCACCATTAGCCCCATGAACTAGCACGAAAGCACCAGGCCTAACTTTATAAGATTGATTAACTAAATAGTGAGCTGTCATACCTTTAAACAGCACTGCAGCAGCAACTTCATCAGATATGTCATCTGGAATTTTTATCAGATATTTCTGGTGTATAATGCACTTTTCACAATATGCCCCTGGAGGAGCTGTGCAATATCCAACTCTGTCTCCAACTTTGAATCCACCACTGATTTTTTTACCAAGTTTTTCAATAACCCCAACTGCCTCCACTCCAAGCACTGATGGTAAATTTTTAATTTTGCGTGTACCTTTTCTGTGCTCTAAATCATAACGATTTAAGCCGATAGTTGTATGACGTATTAAGACTTCTTCGCCTTTTGGCTCACCTATATTCTTATCTACAAATTCTAATACTTCTGGTCCCCCAGTTTTTTTTATTTGTATAGCTCTAACCATGATGAATGTAAGATAAAAACTTTGATTATGTTATCTAACAATTAATATTTTGCAAAATGTTATTTAGAGTTTATATACTACATAAGTGTATATTAATAGTTTTAAGGTATAAATTATAATGAATAGAGAAACTTGGCTTTATAGTGCTTTGTGTAATGTGTTGTATAAAGTGAATGAAGATCACGATTTAGATATTAGTAATGTAATAGAAAAAATAAAAGAAAGGCTAGAAAGTAGAATGCAAACTTCAAGCAAAGAAAACTATTATAAAGATTTACACACTTCTTGGGAAGAAAAAGGTTTTGATATTAATCACAAATTTGATTTGAAAGACTATGATGGCTTTCCAGTAGATAGTCTTTTTTCTATTGCTATTAATTACAAACCTTGCGCTTTACCAAATCTAGCGCAAGTTTTAATAAAAGCAGGGGCTAACGTGCAAAATGAGAAAGGATATTTACATGCCTGCGCTTTGGCTCGTTCTCCAGACGTGTTAAAGGCTCTCATAGAAAAGTGATTGCCCACATGAACACTACGGTGGAAACACCGCTTTAGATTGTGTTACTAAATTATATGGTACAGATAAGTCAATTGAATGCAAAGATTGCTGTAAGATTCTAATTAAGCATACATTAGAACAAAATCCTAATGAAAAAATGCCAGATTCTGTAAAAAATAATAAGGAATTGGCTCAATGTTGGAATGCTTGTGAAGCAAATAATGAAGGATGGGAATTGATTGATTTAGCAATACCAAGCACTGAAACACAAGTAGTCAGTGCGCAAAAAGCAAATAAGAGCTCCTGCTCAATTCAATAGATCTGTTGCATAACTATTATTTAAATAACAACGCACTCCTTCTATAGCTGACCCAAGCAACACGTTATACCGCCGCGGCGCTAACTAGTAGCGGAATGACGAATTTGTCGTTTTTCAAATTGTCGGTAAATCTAAGTCAGTTTAGCTATAGCTCACGCTGCTTGGATGACAATAGGAAAAAGTTGTATCCGTTCAGGGGTGTGGCAAGGATAAAAAATAATTGACATAATATATTGAAGTAGTAATAACACAAAATGTTGATAGTAATGTAAGGCTAGATGCTTCAATTGTTGATCAGTATTGTAGAGTTATGTAAAAACTTAGAGCAGAAAGCTTGAAGAAAAAAATAAAATCTTAGAAATAGAGAATGCTGAACTAAGAGAGAAACTTGGCTTAAACTCAAGGAATTCATCTTTACCAAGTTCAAAAGAGCTGTACAAAATAAAAAAAGACACACCAGAAGATAAGTCAGAGGGCGGCAGGAAGATAGGTGAACATAAGGGAAATTGCCGAGCTAAAATGGAAGCAGATGAGGTGGTGAAGGTAGAGTTGCCAAATAGATGCGAGTGCGGTGAAGAAATCAAGACCTGCTGCGAATCAAGCGATAAAAAAAAGGAAAGGAGGGTGACTAAAATCAAGGTTAACTAAAAGGCGTATATAGTTAAACCTGTTATATTACGAAAGTTTCTTGGGTGTTTTTTCATATTATAGTAACTAAAGCTCATTTTTTTCCTTACTTGATCTGCTTATTCTTCTTCTACCTCTCTTACATCATTTTTTCAATCACCTTTTTCAGCAGGTCTCCAGTAATATGACTAATAACCTTGTGTAATTGTATATTCATTTGAATTAATGCCTTCTGCATACGCAGAATATGTGTAGATGCACTTTCAGTGAGATTTTTGCGTTGCCGCACGTAACTGCGCAATACACACATCTGATTATCTGGCCTAAACGATCCATGAAGCAGTCCGTAGCTATGCAGTTGTTGGAGCCATTGGCAATCTTGAACGTCAGACTTCCTACCAGGTACATTCTTTACATGCCGTGCATTTTACCTCGAATTTGTATGACTCAAGTATTTGAAATAAAGGAATCCAATATACTCCTGTTGATTCCATAGCTACTGTTGTAACTTTACACTTTTTCAACCACTGTGCTAAGTTATGAAGGTCTTCAGTAAAGCAGCCAAATTTCTGAACGCGTTCTTCCTTCAGGTACACACACATAGTGTACAGCTGAACCAATGTCTATTCCTGCTGCATTAGGATTCACTATTTCTAATTTACTTTTTGCTTTTTTCATGGTAACCCCTACATATAATTTGTAATAGGGAAACGCTTCAGCTTGGAACGGTTGATAGTACAATCTCCTAACCGAGGTAGTCTAAATGACTCCATCAATGATTTGACCGTTCCTTCCAAAACCATGCTTGCATACGGGCACTTAGGCACCATTGAAAATGTCGGTCATAACTGCAAAGGCGCTCCCTGTACAACTATACTTGAAAACTACTAAAAACTTAAATTTGTGTGTTTCTTTCTGATTTGACAGATTTCGTCTGTTCGATGCTTGCATATTGAAACTATAAAATTAAATTTATGTACTTACGCGCTATAACCCCAGTTTTAGAAAGATTTTCTAACTGCTTTGGGCATTACAGAGTCTGGTAAAACAACTATTGCAAAAACGTGTACGTATCTTTAGAAAATATTGACACTCATTTTCAAGCGCAACTAGGGCATTTCTAGCTAAAGGGCGCAATTTTTGATCCTGAGATATCTTTAAGAACCTGCAAAGTGTACTAACAGGGTCTCAAAATTTTCCCTATATCTCTTTCAGGGCGCATAGGCATTCCAGTTTATCTGATGCCTACAAACATTTATTTTTAAGTCCTGGCCTTAACATGCATCCACTGGCTAGTTATCTACATTGAGCGAGACGTTCGACAACTTAAAAACATTGTAAACCTTAGGTTGAGTAGCTTATCTTTTGCTCAAGATTGTGACATTTCTCATACAACTATGCAGCAGTGGCTGAATATCTTGGAAGCTAGTTACCTAATATTTTTTCTTCAACCATTTCACCAACAAGCGTTTAATCAAGATGCCAAAGTTATACTTCTATGACACTGGTCTTGCTTGTACGCTCCTTGGCCTTGAAAAGGAGAGTCAACTAGAAACACACTACCTTAAAGGAGCTCTGTTTGAAAATTTGATTGTTTTGGAGATTTTCAAGAAGCGCCTCAATCAGGGATTACCTGCCAATATATACTTTTGGCGTGACCAAACGGGACATGAGGTAGATCTACTAGCAGAATGGGGTGGATGCTATTGAAATTAAGCACGCTTCAGAGTGATCTTTTTAAAAATGTACAGTATTTCTGTGAACTCTCTCAAACAGCTAAGCAGGTCAGCAGACACGCAAATTGTGCCAATAAATGAAATAGATCAACTATCCAGAAAGTAATCAACAGTATTCAGATTTGCAAATGTTGCGTTATCTGCATTTTATCAGCATAATATAGAAGTAATGTAATGCAGATATTACGCCGATGAAGTTTATACCAAGTTATACGATTACCTCCAAGATTGCTAGCTGCCTTATAAGAATTGAGGCAGCAAAGGAAAAAGTGTTACATTTACCACTCACTGTATCAATGCTTTCATCTCTTCGTGAAACTGCAAGGCTCTATACAACACACTACTCTACTATGATTGAAGGAAATCGACTTGAGCCTAAACAGATTGAAGAGATTTTAAAGCATAAAGGTCACTTCCCAAGGTATAAGAGAGATGAAAATGAGGTTAAAGGATATTATGCAGCCTTAACTCGAATTGAACAATGGGCAGCAAGGAGAATACCCATTACCGAGAAAGCTGTTCAAACACTACATGCTCTAGTAATAGCAAGTGGAAAATCTAAAATAAAACCAACACCTTATCGTGATGGTCAAAACGTTATTCGTGATAGCCGTACACGTGCAATAATTTATATGCCACCTGAAGCAAAGGATGTACCAAAGCTCATGAGCAGTATGATTGATTGGATTCGTGACAGTGAGCAAGTGCCTTGCCCAATTATTGCAGGTATTGCGCATTATCAATTTGTAACAATTCACCCTTACTATGACGGTAATGGTCGTACTGCAAGATTGTTGACTACATTAATTTTACACCTTGGTGGATATGACCTAAAAGGACTTTATTCATTGGAAGAATATTATGCCAAGAATCTAGGAGCGTATTATGAAGCAATCAGTATAGGTCCATCGCACAACTATTACATGGGAAGAGCTGAAGCAGATATTACCAAGTGGATAGATTATTTTGTGGAAGGTGTGGCAATTGCATTTGAGAATGTTTTACAGCGTATAAACGAGGAAGGGCACAGAACTGACCAGACTGATCTTATACGTAAACTTGATCCTAAACAGCGTAGGGCTCTTGAGCTCTTTGGGGAATTTTCCATGATTACAGCTAGTCAAGTAGGCAAATTATTTAATTTTAAGCCTCGCACCAGTGCTCAGCTTTGTAAAAAGTGGGTAGAAATGGGATTTATTGAGGTTGTAGACTTTTCCAACAGAGGAAGAAAATACAAGCTTAGCAAGCAATATGAGGATTTGATTTCAAACTAAAAACTGTTTCTAATCTAGAATTCGGGTTAAAAGCACGCACTCAAGGCAAGTAGGGCATCGTAGGACATGAGTACTAGCAGAATGGGGTGGATGCTATTGAAATTAAGCACGCTTCAGAGTGATTTTTTTAAAAATGTACAGTATTTCTGTAGACCTGCTGAAAAAGGTGATTGAAAAAATGATGTGAGAGAGGTAGAAGAAGAATAAGCAGATCAAGTAAGGGAAAAAAATGAGCTTTAGTTACTATAATATGAAAAAATACCCAAGAAACTTTCGTAATATAACAGGTTTAACTATAGAGGAGTTCGAAAAAGTAGTGGAAAAAGTGAGGTCTGGATGGGAAAAACAGAAAAAGTGTCATGGTAGAAGATCAAAACTACCAACTCTGGAAGATAAGTTGTTTTGCGTAATTTTGTACTATTGCACTTACATAACACATAGATTTTTAGGATGCCTATTCAATGTACACAACGCAAATGTATGTAGGTTACTTAAGAGAATAGAGCCATTACTCGCCAAAAAAGTGACTATAACAAAAGATAGAAGTATGACGCCAGAAAAAATACTGAAGATTTTGGCTGATGTTACAGAACAGCAAATACAGAGACCAGAAGATAGTAAAAAACGGAAGAAATCATATTCAGGAAAAAAAAGAACCAACACTATGAAAACTGAGATTATTATCGAAGAAGGAGGAAGAATTTTATCAGTGTCAAAGTCATACCGTGGTAGAATTAGTGATTTCCGCATAAGGAAACAAGAAAAATATTTACCACTTGATAGCATAAAACATGCCGATTCTGGATATCAAGGTTGGCAAAAATTGCAAAGCAATGTTATAATTCCATATAAAAAGTATCGTAAAAAGCCATTAACTCCAGAGCATAATAGAAGATTAGCATCATTTAGAATGAGAGTAGAAAACAAGATCCGAGAGATAAAGATATTTAAGATTATGTCGAATGTTTATCGCAATTTTCAGAAAAAATATAACCTGAGGTTCAATATTATTGCTGGTATTGTAAATCTTAAGCACGCCTTTTAGTTAACCTTGATTTTAGTCACCCTCCTTTCCTTTTTTTTATCGCTTGATTCGCAGCAGGTCTATGGTTATTCGTTAATGCCCATACGCGTCAAGTTAAGGAAAAGTGAGAGGAAAATTAGCAGAGAGAAGGAAAAATAGGGTATAAGTTCTCTTGGATAGCTTAATAGAGAGAACTTACAATGGACAGAATAGCGTGCTTGTCAAAAAAACTCAAAGAATTCTTCAATGAAAAGGCAGATGAAATATCAGATGAGGTAGGTTTTATAAAAAGGAAAAGAAAGCTTAGAGGATCGTCGTTTATAAAAGCAATAGTTTTTGGTAATATAGGAGTTGATAATTGCAGCATAGAAACGATGTGTCAGTTACTCAACGAAGACTCAATAAAAATAACAAAACAGGGTTTAGATTGGAGATTTGCTGAAGAAGCAGTAGAATTTATGAGAAGAATGTATAATGAATCCTTATTAATATTTAGGAATAGCTTACAAATTGATTGTAAAATTTTAAAGCAATTCAAAAGCGTCAAATTATTGGACAGTAGCTACATTAGCTTGCCTAATAATATGGAAAATATGTACAAAGGATACGGCACTAGCTATAGTGATTATGAAAGCAATGCTAAGTCTAGAATAAAATTACAGATACTTTTTGACTACTTAAACCAGACGCTGGATCAACTTAATCTTACGGAAGGAATAAGGTCAGATCAGGGCTATAGAAGCCATTTAAGCAATATATCAACTAATGATCTGTTAATATCAGACCTGGGCTACTTCGTGCCAGCTTCTTTTAAACAAATTGATGAAGCTGGAGCTTATTTTGTTAGCCGTTATAAATCTGATACAAACACATATGACATCGAAACAAATCAAAAAATAGAGTTATTGGAATGTTTAGAAGGTCAATCCTTTCTAGAAAGGGAAGTGCTATTAGGGAAAGAAGTAAAAATTAAAGCCAGAATTATATGTCAAAAATTAACTGAAGAACAGTCTATAATCAGAAGAAGAAGGGCTAATAAGTTAGCAAAGTCACATGGATACACATCTTCTCAAAAGAATCAAAAATTGCTGGATTGGTCGATATTCATAACTAATGTTCCAGAAAGTAAAATTAGCGCTGAGCAGGTCTTAACAATTTACAGAGTAAGGTGGCAGATTGAATTATTATTTAAATTGTATAAGAGTCACATCAGGCTTGATGAACTTAAAGGAAAGTCATACAGAGTATTATGTGGGCTATATGCTAAATTGTGTGCAATTCTTATATTTCATGGAATATTTGGCTGTACAAAGCTGAAAGAGAATACAGAGCTGAGTTTAACAAAGGCCTTCATTGAACTAAAAAGAAGGATTAGGGAGTTGTTTTTAGCGTTAAATAGTAAAATTAATAACCTGAGAATTTTTCTGAAAAAACTTACCACAGACTGGTCACAATTTTCTATAAAGGACAGGTATAGGAAGACCAGGTTATCTACTTTAACTTCCCTAAACTTGCTTACAACTTCTTAACTTGACGCGTATGGTTTATTTAACACTCCCTTTGTATCATTGTACTGAGCGTGTTAGCGCCGCGGCGGTATGACGTAGGAAAACCTGCACTAGCTATACTAAGCTAATCATCATCTCCAAATATGGAGCTAATTTTTTTGCCCCCAGGAGAAAATTTATTAGTCCAACTGCTTTGCACTTTGGTTACGTCTTTAGTGGCGGTTTTATTGCTGTATTCCTTGATTTCCTTATCTATTCTATCCATCATTTGTGGATCTAGGCAGCTCTTTTTCCATTGATCAGTAGCAAGGAACACTTTGTTTAAATCTTGAGTGCGAATTAAGTATTCTTTATCCTTAGGATAAACCTCTTGTGCCCAAGCAAATAGCTCAAAATAGCGTGCAAACAATTCAGATGCGCGTGACTTTGCAGTTTGATAAGCTTGTATCTCCTTAAATATAACTTGGCTAATAATTTTCTGCACAAGAATATTTGCTTGCTTTAGGTTCTGCTCAACATCTTGATAAACTTTATGGAGAAATTCCTGCTCCAGGCTCAAGTGAAGCTCATTTTCAACCATATGTGAAAGTTCATGCACTATAATGTATGGATTTGACCTTCTCAGCACAATAACATATCTGTTTGCACTGCAAGACTGAATTGTCTTACACACCCCTTCTTCCATATCCATTAATCCCTCTTGATATATCTCAAACGAAAGCCTATTTTGCTTGATTAGTGACAAAGTGAGGTTTAATGTGTTTCTAAACTTCTCAAATTGATAGAGATATTCTATATAACATATAGTATTCTCACTGTTTCCAACTCGAGTTGCTTGCTTTATTAAATTCCCAATTAGCATGCTCTATTATTAAAGGAATATTTTTTATATTCAAGAGCTACAAAGTGTTTTTAGGGAGCCTGATTGCATGGCTAAAGTATTCATGTTTACTGATAACCGTCATCCCGCCACGGTATCTCTTAGCCGCTAACACGTAGCGGGATGACGAGATTATCGTCATTCCGCCGCAGACCGTCATTCCGCCGCGGTATCTCTTAGCCGCTAACACATAGCGGAATTACGAAGTTATCGTCATGCCACCACGAACCGTCATACCGCCGCGGCGCTAACAAGAGATCCCGCTAACACGTAGCGGGATGACAGCAATCCTACGTCATACCGTCACGGCGCTAACACATAGCGGAATGACGAAGTTATCGTCATGCCACCGCAAACCGTCATACCGCCGCGGTATCTCTAGATCCCGCTAACAAGTAGCGGGATGACGAATATACCGCCACGAACCGTCATACCGCCGCGGCGCTAACAAGAGATCCCGCTAACAAGCAGCGGGATGACGGTTGTCGTTTAGCTATAAACATTAAGAAATTTACTAAACGAAAAAAAAGGCAAAAGAAGCCCCGTTGGTGACTAGTTATTTACATGTACTTCAAAATATTGGCGTTTTTTATTCTAAACGCTACGATTCAGCCGCTTTTAAATGCGATTAACCTAAATTATAAACGTTAAGAAATTTACTGAGCGGAAAAAAAGGCAAAGAAACCCCAGGGTGGCTAGTATTCAAATTCTCCCTTGTCTATTTGACGTCTTTTACTGTCTTAAACGCTTTATAAGCGCGTTTCAGCTTATATAGGTAGAAACCTAGAAGTTTTATAAAGACATGAGGTGCACATAGTGCAAAAAATTAAGCATGACTTACGCCAAATACATTAAGTTTTTTTGTCATTAATCCACTGCAGAGATTGCGAAGATAAATAATTAGCTTCACTTTCATGATAAGGGGGTTGGTGGAGTTTGTCAAGTGATTTTTGACGAAATGATTTTGAAAGTAAAGAGCGGAAGAAGGGGTTCGAACCCTCGACCTCAACCTTGGCAAGGTTGCGCTCTACCAACTGAGCTACTCCCGCAATTAAATCAACCTAAATTTACTTAATTATAGGCATATACAGCGATTTGTAAACCCCGTGTACACGAAAAATGTGAGAGCCCATAAATTTGCGTGGTTCCTTCTATAGACCTGCTGCGAATCAAGCGATAAAAAAAAGGAAAGGAGGGTGACTAAAATCAAGGTTAACTAAAAGGCGTGCTTAAGATTTACAATACCAGCAATAATATTGAACCTCAGGTTATATTTTTTCTGAAAATTGCGATAAACATTCGACATAATCTTAAATATCTTTATCTCTCGGATCTTGTTTTCTACTCTCATTCTAAATGATGCTAATCTTCTATTATGCTCTGGAGTTAATGGCTTTTTACGATACTTTTTATATGGAATTATAACATTGCTTTGCAATTTTTGCCAACCTTGATATCCAGAATCGGCATGTTTTATGCTATCAAGTGGTAAATATTTTTCTTGTTTCCTTATGCGGAAATCACTAATTCTACCACGGTATGACTTTGACACTGATAAAATTCTTCCTCCTTCTTCGATAATAATCTCAGTTTTCATAGTGTTGGTTCTTTTTTTTCCTGAATATGATTTCTTCCGTTTTTTACTATCTTCTGGTCTCTGTATTTGCTGTTCTGTAACATCAGCCAAAATCTTCAGTATTTTTTCTGGCGTCATACTTCTATCTTTTGTTATAGTCACTCTTTTGGCGAGTAATGGCTCTATTCTCTTAAGTAACCTACATACATTTGCGTTGTGTACATTGAATAGGCATCCTAAAAATCTATGTGTTATGTAAGTGCGATAGTACAAAATTACGCAAAACAACTTATCTTCCAGAGTTGGTAGTTTTGATCTTCTACCATGACACTTTTTCTGTTTTTCCCATCCAGACCTCACTTTTTCCACTACTTTTTCGAACTCCTCTATAGTTAAACCTGTTATATTACGAAAGTTTCTTGGGTGTTTTTTCATATTATAGTAACTAAAGCTCATTTTTTTTCCTTACTTGATCTGCTTATTCTTCTTCTACCTCTCTCACATCATTTTTTCAATCACCTTTTTCAGCAGGTCTTATGATCTTTTCGTATACTTAAGGCTCATTTTTGATTATCATAGGTTTTCAACTGTGCCAAAAAATGCATTAATTTTATGGGAATATTTTTATATAAAGACGACTTGCCAGCTAGTTCAATACCAGATGATATAAGGTCTATAGCTGTTGATACCGAGGCAATGGGGCTACTTCATAGCAGAGATAGATTATGCCTTGTGCAGCTCTCTTTTAATGATGGCAACGTTCACTTAGTTCAACTCAAGAACGATTACACAGCGCCAAATTTGAGAAAAATATTAGAGGATAAAAATATAACTAAAATATTTCACTTCGCGCGATTTGATCTGAGCATAATACATTATTACTTGGAAACTTGGGCACTTCCGTGCTATTGCACAAAAATAGCTTCACGGTTAGTTCGCACTTACACAGATAATCATAGCTTAAAAGAACTGTGCTTAGAACTACTTGATACCAAATTAAATAAGCAACAGCAATCTTCTGATTGGGGAAATGAAAATTTGACAGACAAACAAAAAAGTTATGCTGCATCTGATGTTTTGTATCTCCATAAGATAAAGGAAAAGCTAGATTTAATGTTGGAACGTGAAAGTAGAAAAGAATTGGCCCAAAAGTGCTTTGAATTTCTTCCTACTCGCATTGAGTTAGACTTAATGGGTTGGGAAAACGTGGATATCTTTAATCATCAGATATAACCATTTGTGAGAAGTTTTTTGTTTGTGCAAGACACTTTAGGGCAATTTTTCAGAAGAATTTAGTTGATTAACTGTTGATTGATGCGCTATATTTTACAAAAATTTAGGTATTTTATGAGTGATGATATTACATTGGTAAATGATCAAAATTTCAAATCTGAAGTCACCGACTATAAAGGGTTTGTTCTGATAGACTTTTGGGCAGAATGGTGTGGGCCATGTAAAAGTCTAATGCCGCGTATTGAACAGTTGGCTAAAGACAGAAAAGGCAAGATTAAGATCTGCAAGTTCGACATAGATGAAGGGACTGAAGTGCCAAGTAAGTATGGAGTGCAATCTATACCCACTTTAATCATATTTCAAGATGGTAAGGAAATTGCACGCAAAATTGGTGCAACAAATGATTTGCTAAGTTGGGTTGATAGTGAAATAAGCTAATAGACAAATTTGCTTTTGTGTGTATTATAAATATTGATAAAAGGGATTGTAGCTCAGTCGGTTAGAGCAGTTCGCTCATAACGAATTGGTCGTAGGTTCGAGTCCTACCAATCCCACCATTGTGTTAATCTTAGCATGATCGTAACAATGAGAAAACTATAGTATATGAATTATATATTGATATAATAGAGGAAATAATGGAATTTACTAAACTTTTGAATAATAAGTTAGATGAGTTGCACTTACTAAATCATCCATTCTACCAATCATGGAATACAGGAAGCTTAAGCTTGCAAGCTTTACAAACCTATGCTAAAGAATATTATCACCACGTTGCTGCGTTCCCTCGTTATATCAGTGGTATACATTTTTTGTGCCCAGATCTAAAAATGCGACAGGTTTTGCTTGGTAATTTGATAGAAGAAGAACAAGGTGATGAAAATCACCCAGAGTTATGGAAACGTTTTGCTGAAGGGCTTGGTGTAACACGGTCTGATCTCCATAAGGATGCACAGATTAAAGAGACACAGGAGTTAGTTGATGGTTACTTTGATATTGTACGATCAGACTTTGCTTCCGGTTTGGGTGCACTTTATGCTTATGAACGTCAAACTCCAGAGGTTTCTAAGTCTAAAATTGAAGGTTTAAAAAAACACTATTCAATAAGTGATGAGCGTTCTCTTCAATTTTTTACGGTTCATATGCATGCTGATGAATGGCATTCTGAGGAATGTGCAAATCTTATTGCAGACTTAAGCGAAGAAGAGCAAGAGAAAGCCATGCAAGGCGCTAAAAAAGGAGCAAAACTCTTGTGGGGTTTTCTTGACGGGATGATGAACGCTAGTATGTGTCATTAATTGTAAGTAGATTAAACTCAGTGATATTAAAATGCAATGTAATCTTCTTATATCTGACCTGCGGCTTTGGGTTCATTTAGGATGTAGTGCAGAAGAGAAGTTTCATTCTCAATTAGTTAGTGTTAATATTGATTTTACCTTTAAATCCTCCCCTTTAGGACTTACAACTGACCGGCTTGAGGATACTATATGCTACTTGGAGGTAGTTCAGAGTATTCAATCTCTCGTTCAAAGCAAGCAATTCAATTTAATCGAGCACTTAACCCATGATATATACAGAGCCATTAATAATCTTTTGGTGCAAAAAAAACATATTATTTCTTCCATAAGAGTGACTACTCACAAAGTTGCACCACCCGTTCCCGGTGTGCATGGAGGTGTTCTCTTTACTTATTGTAATACATTACAAGAACAGGAAGATAACTAATGATCTATATTTCTATTGGCTCAAATATAGGAAATCGCTTTTCCCATTTACAAAGGGCTGCTCAGTTACTAAAGGAACGCTATTTTAAAGATTTAAAGTCTTCGATCATTCTAGAAACTAAGGCCATTTTACCAAACGGTGCTCCACCTGAGTGGGATAAGCCATTTCTCAACATGATTGTCTATGGAAGTTGTTCTTCTTCTCCCGAAGAGTTATTAAAAGGTCTAAAACAAATTGAGTGTGATATTGGCCGCCTGCAGGTCTATGAAAAGTGGGCACCTCGCGTTATTGATTTGGATATTTTGTTATGGGATGATCTAACGCTCGATACACCCTACCTTAGAATTCCTCACCCAGAATTGATAAACAGACCATTTTTGCTTCACTTGATGGCAATGCTGAACCCTATGGATAATACTCCAATAATCAACAAGACGTTCGGTACTGTTGCTTACGATATCCCTAACATTCAAGATTGTTTTTTAAAGAGTTTTACGCTTTCGCCAGAGCTTGTGGGTATTGTCAATATTACTCTTGATTCATTTTCAGATGGTGGTCTTTATTATGATGCAGATCAAGCAACCAAGCAAGCACTGCAACTGGTATCAGACGGTGCAAGTATAGTTGATCTTGGTGCTCAATCAACAAGACCTGGATCTTTAATGCAGATCCCAGAGGAAGAGTATGCACGTCTAAAGCCAGTACTTGATAATCTTAGCAATTATATGAAAGCTGGCGATATTAAAGTTAGCATTGATAGTTTCTGGCCAGGTGTTATTTTGAATGTTTTAAAACACTACAAAATTACCTGGGTAAACGATCAGAAGGGAGATCTAGATGATAATACCTTAAAAGCAGTTGCTAGCAGTGGATGTAGCATCGTTATTATGCATTCGCTCTCCATACCACCACATAAGGATAACATTATTCTAGATGACACTAGTATCATAAACCATTGGGCAGAAAGGAACATTAATAGATTACTAGCTCTAGGTTTTGATCAAAGTTCAATAATTATTGATCCTGGTATTGGTTTTGGAAAATCTCTATATCAGAATATCTGGCTTTTACGCAATATAGAAGCATTGCAAAGTTTTGGCTGCAAAGTTCTGGTTGGTCATTCTAGAAAGTCATTTATTTCTTCTTTTTCTACAGAACCTGTCTTTAACCGAGATTTAGAAACAATTGCTTTATCATCTGCATTGCACAACAAGGTTGATTTCCTTCGAGTGCATAATGTGCGTGATCACATGCGATTTTTTGTAGCTCAAGCTGCTTTACAGGAATGAAGATTATCGGAATTATGGCTGTTGATCCCAATGGGGTGATTGGAATAAATAATGGATTGCCCTGGCATTATCCAAGTGAGTTAGATCATTTTCGTCAAGTGACTGACAAACAAGTTATGGTGATGGGAAGAAAAACATTTGAAACAATACCACAAAACATATTAAAGCCTATTGTTTTTTCTCGTAACAAATTAGGTCCTTGTTTTAATAAAGGCATAGAATGCACTATTGTTTCTTCCATGCAAGAGTTTTTGTCAATCCAAAGTAGTTCTAAAGTCTTCGTGATTGGTGGAGCACAAATAGCGCACCTTTTTTTGAAGTATGATTTAATCTCAGAGTTTATCATAACAGAAATTCACAGACCTCATGAAGGTGATGTATATTTCAACTTAACACTTCTTGATAGATGGAATAAAACTATTCTTACCAAAACAAAAGACTATACTATATGCAAGCTAACACGTTAATATGCATATTGAAGCAATTTATACCCACCGCATTGAATGTGGAGAAGTATTAGAGCAGGTTCTTGATCGCTATGTTTCAGAGTTGCTAAAAGAGGAAGTTGTTCTTGCTATCACATCGAAAATCATTTCCATTTGTCAAAAACAAGTGGTTTGCAAAACTGCTTGTTCTAAAGAAGAGCTAATCAAGAGAGAAGCTGATGCAATTGTTGATATGGCTCACAGTATCTGTTTAACGATTAAAGATAATATCTTAATTCCATCTGCTGGTATTGATGAATCAAATGGTAATGAGGTGTATATTCTATATCCAAAAGATGTTCAGAAAACAGCTCTATCAATATGGAACTATCTCAAGACAAAACACTGCATAAAACATCTTGGTATTTTGATTACAGATAGTAATGTAACACCTATGCGTCGTGGGGTTACAGGCATTGCTCTTGGTTGGTGTGGATTTGAGCCACTTTATTCTTATATAGGCAAACCAGATCTTTATAGCGAGCCACTTAAAGTAACACAAGTCAATCTTCTTGATGCACTGGCAACATCTGCTGTTTTAGTTATGGGAGAAGGGGCAGAGCAAACACCAATGGCAATAATTAGTGGCGCACCAAAGGTTCACTTTCTTACTTGTCCGCCAACTACAAAAGAAGAAAAAAGTGTTAAGATATCTATGAAAAAAGATCTTTACTCTCCTCTCCTCATGGGAGCCCGTTGGTTAAAGAGAAACTTAAAAAATTTGCTATTTCTTCATAAGGAGAAGTAGTTAAAGGAATTTACTCTATTTCTCCCTCTTTTTTTATTATTTTTAATCTATAGTTAACGTAAAAGAGATATGCAAAAACTCTATTGATCCATAGTCTGCAAATTATTAATAACACTTACTTTAAAGAACCTTACTTTACGCTGATCTTTGAGCGCTCTTTTGTGGTATTTTGTAAGAGTATAACTTGTGAAATCGTCTTCCCTATAGATCAAAGAGTTACACTGCTTTATATGTGATGCTATCCACTCTGCATAGTCCTGATGATCGGTTGCAATGAATATTTCCCCTGTTATAAGTATTTTTTTTGCTAATAAATTTAAAAATTCCGTATTAATTAATCGTCTTTTATTGTGACTTCTTTTTGGCCATGGATCTGGAAAGAGGATAAAGAATCTTTCAACACTAGACCTGCTGCAAAAAGTGATTGAAAAAATGATGTGAGAGAGGTAGAAGAAGAATAAGCAGATCAAGTAAGGAAAAAAAATGAGCTTTAGTTACTATAATATGAAAAAACACCCAAGAAACTTTCGTAATATAACAGGTTTAACTATAGAGGAGTTCGAAAAAGTAGTGGAAAAAGTGAGGTCTGGATGGGAAAAACAGAAAAAGTGTCATGGTAGAAGATCAAAACTACCAACTCTGGAAGATAAGTTGTTTTGCGTAATTTTGTACTATCGCACTTACATAACACATAGATTTTTAGGATGCCTATTCAATGTACACAACGCAAATGTATGTAGGTTACTTAAGAGAATAGAGCCATTACTCGCCAAAAAAGTGACTATAACAAAAGATAGAAGTATGACGCCAGAAAAAATACTGAAGATTTTGGCTGATGTTACAGAACAGCAAATACAGAGACCAGAAGATAGTAAAAAACGGAAGAAATCATATTCAGGAAAAAAAAGAACCAACACTATGAAAACTGAGATTATTATCGAAGAAGGAGGAAGAATTTTATCAGTGTCAAAGTCATACCGTGGTAGAATTAGTGATTTCCGCATAAGGAAACAAGAAAAATATTTACCACTTGATAGCATAAAACATGCCGATTCTGGATATCAAGGTTGGCAAAAATTGCAAAGCAATGTTATAATTCCATATAAAAAGTATCGTAAAAAGCCATTAACTCCAGAGCATAATAGAAGATTAGCATCATTTAGAATGAGAGTAGAAAACAAGATCCGAGAGATAAAGATATTTAAGATTATGTCGAATGTTTATCGCAATTTTCAGAAAAAATATAACCTGAGGTTCAATATTATTGCTGGTATTGTAAATCTTAAGCACGCCTTTTAGTTAACCTTGATTTTAGTCACCCTCCTTTCCTTTTTTTTATCGCTTGATTCGCAGCAGGTCTACTGTTGTCAGGAAAATTTGCAATCAATTCTCTTGCATCTTCTGTCCATATTAAAATGTTTTTTATGTTTTGTATTTCTATGCTTGTTAGCAAGCGAGAAACCCCCTTTAAGTAGGGCTCACATCCTATAAATAATAGATCAGGTTCATTGAGCACCTGGTAAAGCATATTTTCACCGTTGCCAAAGCCTCTTTCTACCCATATTCTTTTTCGTGAATTTACAATCTTCTCTATAGATTCCTTGCTGTTTTGAATAGAATATTTTTCCAATATTTCATCAACATCCGGTTTTAACCTGGACCTTCTGGAGAACGATCTAATCCACTTGCTATTCTTAAATAGCATATTCTTGATACATATATAATTTTCTCACTATATTTTATATAGCTTAAACAATTCTCGAAATGAATTAACGAAAAATTACTTGTCAATAATTATTAATATTATATAATATATGAGTTCTAATAAAGTTTAAATTAAAGGTCACATTGCATGAATAATAATGATCCAGTTGTAAATCTACCGGTTACTATCAGAAAGCTATCATCAAACAAGTTTATAGAAGAGATATGTCAAGGCCAATTTGAGGATCAAGATAATGCCTTGTTTGAAGGTTCTTTTGTTAACAAAATTAAAGAAGGAGATGTGGTAGAAGGTGTAATTACAAGAATAAACCCTAACGACGTTGTGGTTGATATTGGTTTAAAGTCTGACGGGAGAATTCTGATCAAGGAACTCGGTTGTAATGATGAGATCATTATTGGCTCGAAAATTAGAGTTTATGTGGAAAGAATTGAAGATTATCATGGTAATGTTGTTCTTAGCCGTGAAAAAGCAATTAGAGACGAGAAATGGAATAAGTTGGAAGAAGATACAGTTACAAGAGCTGAAGTAAGCGGAGTTATTAAACGCTCAATTAAATGTGGTTTTATTGTTGATCTTGGTGATGGAATAAGCGCTTTTTTACCGCTGAGTCATGTGGATTTGAAGCAAGTAAAAGACGCGAATCACCTTATTGAAACTGAACAAAAGTTCATCGTGCTTAAAATGGATAAGAAGCAAGGTAATATTGTAGTATCAAGAAAGCTGGTGTTAGAAAAATTGCACGCTGGTGAAAAAATTAAATTTTTAGAATCTTTAAATGAAGGCGATATAATAGAAGGAAAAATAAAAAGCATCACTCATTACGGTGTATTTGTCGGTATTCATGAATCAGATGTAGTGGGAGTTATAGATGGGTTGCTACATATTACAGATATCTCTTGGAGTAGAGTGAGTCATCCATCTGCAGTTTTTGCTTGTGGCCAGACTATAAAAGTTAAAATTATAAAAATAGATAAGGAAAATGCTAAAATTTCCTTGGGTGTGAAGCAGCTAGAAGATAGCCCTTGGCAAGATGCAGAGTCAAAATATCCAGTTGATAGTGTGCATAAGGGTTATGTAACAAGCATAGAAGATTATGGATTGTTTGTTGAGCTTAGACCTGGAATTGAAGGTTTAGTGCACTCGTCAGAAATAACTTGGGTTAAGAGTAATTTACCAGTTAGTAGTCTCGTAACAAGGGGACAAGAAGTATATGTAAAAATTCTCAGTATTGACATTGCTAAGAGTAGGATGAGTTTAAGCATGAAAAGGTGTGTAGACAACCCTTGGCAAGTATTTATCAATAAATATCCTCCTGGTTCTATTGTTTCTGGTGAAGTGAAGAATAATACCGGCTCATATGTATCTGTTGCTTTCAATGATTCTGAAATAGATGAGAACGTAGAAGGGACAATATATGTGAAAGATTTAAGTTGGTCTAAAAATAGCTCAGATGAGATAAAGAAGTATAATGTAGGTGATAAAATAGAAGCAAAAGTAATAAGGGCTAACGTGAATCGGGCAAGAATTTATCTTGGAATAAAACAAATAGAGTATGATCCTCTTGAAGAACTGATAAAGAAAGTTAAGGTAGGCGATAAAATACAGGTTATTGTAGGTAAGAGAGAAGATAATGAACTAGTCGTTGAAGTTGAGAACGATGTAACCCTTCTAATAGATCAAGAGCATTTACCGGAAAATAAAAAGTTCTCTATATCAGAAAAAATAGAAGTTGAAGTATTGGGTGTTGAAAAATATAACATAGTATTATCTGCTAAGTGATAAGGTTTACTTATTTTGGCTTCATATAAATGGCAACAAAGTCTGATATAATAGCGAGGGTAGCAAAAAGACATCCTTTTTTAGATAAGATTGTTATAGCAGCTATAATTGATAGATTTTTTGGGATACTTTCAAGCACATTGAAGCATCATAATAGAGTTGAAATTAGGGGGTTTGGTTCTTTTTCAGTTAGAAGTTATAACTTGAAAGAAACAAGCCATTTAATGTTACAGAAGTTTACAAAGAATCAATACTTTAAAACATATTTTCGTAGCAGTAAAAAATTATCTGATTTGATAAATGAATAAAAACTTATACCATAAATAAGATGAAAGTAGGGGTTTGAGTTTATACTGTACGATAGAAATTTTTAGCACCATATGCAAGTAGTAGAAATAGTTATACGTAATAACACATACAAAATATCTTGCGAAAGTGGGAAGAAGAGCCATTTATTACGTCTTGCTAATAGTTTTGACAAGCTAGTTGGTTCTGTATCTCAAAAAACTGGAGGTAAGGGTTCAGATGCATTAAATTTCTTACTTGCAGCGCTAATTCTTGAGGATAAAATTTTAGAATTAACAAAGCGGTTGGATGAAGCAAATCAAGAGCGCGAAAAGTATAGAAACGAGAAAAGAATAGAATATATTGAGGTACTAGATAAGGTAAATAAGATTATCACTAATCTTGAGTGCATAAAGGATTAGCTTCAATAAAGCAAGCAATTAAATTGACTATCTGACTATTTAAGCCAGGAGGGAGGTTTGTCTTACAAGTTATGTAACAATATAATTCGTAATCATCAAGATCAACTATTTTTTCGTATTCGATTAGTTTGCTCAAGGAAAATTTATCAAGATACTTCAATGCAAAATGCCCTAAAAGTATATCGGTTTCTTTGCAACCCCTATGCCAGCTTCTATACATCAATTTTCTTCTGAGTAGTGAGGTATCTGTCATTACAATTAAACTTTTTTTAATTTAAAAGTTAAACTAAATACTTGTCAAGCGAGGCGCGTTTTAATATACTTAACATTTGTTTAAGATCTAAATACACAGGTGGAGTTAATTTCGAATTTCATTCATCAGTTTGGCAATGGAATATATTGTTTTTTGTCATTTGCCTTAATCATTTCTGTTATAGTGTTTGTGCATGAATATGGGCATTATGTTGTTGCCAAAGCATGCAAAGTTAAAGTTGAATTTTTTTCTATAGGTTTTGGTCCTGAAATTTTTGGTTTTAACGATAAGTCTGGAACTAGATGGAAATTAAGCGCTGTTCCATTGGGTGGTTATGTTAAAATGTTAGGGGATACTAATGCAGCGAGTGTCCCAGCTGATCAAAAAGAATTAACTGAAGAAGAAAAGTTGTATTCATTTCATACAAAACCGCGGTATAAAAAAGCAGCAGTGGTTTTTGCAGGACCTTTTGCAAATATGATACTTGCTGTTATAGCTTTTACAATATTTTTTAGCACGGCAGGTTATTACCGCACTCTACCGGTGATTAGGGATGTAATTGAAGGAAGTGCAGCCAAACAAGCTGGCCTATTACCAGGTGACACTATTACACAAATCAATGAACATAAAATAAAATACTTTGAAGATATCTCACGTGTGATAATGTCGAACCCCAAGACGAGAATGGAAATTAAATATAGCAGAAATAATGAGGAGCGTAGAACTAGCCTGACTCCATTGACAATTGAGAGTAGAGATGTTTTTGGCAACATAATAGAAAGAGAAACTATAGGGATTATTTCAGTCAATACATTAAAGCAGTCATCTTTTCTTGGGGCTGTGAGCTTATCAGTAAGTGAAACTTACCACACTATGTGCTTAACGATCAAAGCTATCTTTCAAATTATCGTTGGTAAGAGAAGTGCAAGTGAAATAGGTGGACCAATAAAAATTGCAAAATATTCAGGGCAATCAGCCAAAAAAGGATTTATTATGGTTGTGTATCTCATGGCAATTATTTCAGCTAATTTAGCTGCGATTAACTTGCTACCAATTCCGCTACTGGATGGTGGGCATTTATTTCGTTATATTATAGAAGCAGTTATACGTAGAGATTTAAGTTTGAAATATCAAAAATATGAGGCTACCTTTGGTGCTTTCATTTTGTTCTTGCTGATGGCAATTGCAATTTCGAATGATATTAGGAGTCTTTTTTAAAATAAATATGAAAAAGCTATTTTACATACTAATAGTAATTTTTATCTCCTTTCCCGCTCTACTTGTTGCTTTAGAAAATAAGGAAAAAGTACAGATAAAAGATATCAAATGCATTGGCAATGAGCGAGTAAGCAATCAAACAGTAGGGTTTTATATAAAGTTAGAACCTGGTAGCTATGTAGACGACGATGATATAGATTCGATTATAAAAGGTTTATATAAAACAAAGTTGTTTGCTAGTGTTAACGCTTATATCGATGATAAAAAAAATTTAGTAGTAAAAATTCAAGAAAATCCACTAATTAACAAGATAATATTAAAGGGTAATAAATTATTTAACAGCAAAGAGCTGCTAAATAATGTAATTCAATCAAAATCGCTAACTATTTTCACTGAAACAAAATTGCAAAACGATTTAATGAATTTAATCACTACTTATAGAAATAATGGTAAGGTTGGTGTTAAAATTGAATATGAGCTGAATAAGCTTGATAGTAATAGGGTCAATCTAATTTTTAAAATAAAAGAAGGTAAAACCTCTAAAATTAAGGATATGAGATTTATAGGTAACAAAAACTTTTCTGAAAACGAGCTAGAGCAAGCTATTAAAGTGCATAGTAATGACATATTTAGTAAGTTATTTAGAGCCATGTTTAAGGGCAGAACTCGTTATTCACCACAGCATTTATTGATTAACATAGAATTGCTCGATCGTTTTTATTCATCTAAAGGATATATTCAAAATAATATTCAACCGATTGTTGAGGTTGATAATAATAATCAGATAGAATTGACTTTTTTGATTGACGAAGGACAGCAATATTTGTTTGGAAATAATGAGGTTAATATTGAAACTGAAATTCAGGATTTAAGCCTAAAAGAAGAAATATTGGACTTTATAACAGAGGAAAACGATAAGGTATTTAATAGAGTTAAAATTAATAATACAGTAGAAAAAATAAACAAGTATTTAAATGAGAAAGGATATATATTTGCAAAAGTTAATCCAGAGTATGCACAACGTGACAATGTTGTAGATGTGACCTACAGAGTGCTGCCGGGTAAAAAGATTTATATAGATCAAATTACAATTGATGGTAACGATCGCACTTTAGATAAGGTGATCAGAAGTAAGCTAAGTATAGCAGAAGGTGATGCGTACAATATATCTGAGATTCAAAAATCACGTAAAAAACTAATGAGTAGTGATTTTTTTGAAACAGTGAAAGTAAATAGTTATGCAGTTAATGACAATGCAGTAAATCTTGACTTAAATGTTAAAGAAAAAAGAACTGCCTCATTATCTTTAGCAGGAGGTATGTCCTTTCCTGGCGGAGCATTTGTAAAAACTGATTTCACAGATCGTAATTTATTTGGTAGTGGTAAAGAGCTCTCTTTTGCTCTTGAAAAAAATAAATATTCACTTTCTACTAATGTAGAGGTTGTTGAAAATAATTTTAACGATTCTGATACATCACTAGGTGTGGGCGTATTTTATGAAAAACAAGATAAACCACACACTAGCTTCGACAGTTGTGACATGGGATTTTCAACAAAATTATCATACAAAGTTATAGAAAACTTAACTAATTCCATTCGCTACTCTTACAAGTATAACCGTATACACATGGATAATAAGGGTGGAAAAGACAATGACATCTCTGATATAATAAAGAGGCAAGGAGGTGAACATCAGATTTCATCAGTAGGATACACATTGGCATATAATAAACTGGATAATCTTTATGCTCCAAAAGAAGGATATTTATTGCGTATAAGTCAGGATATTTCAGGATTGGGAGGGAATGTAAACTTCCTAAAATCTGAGTTCTTGTCTTTTTACACGCATCCTATATTAAGTGAAATTGACGATAGCATAATACTGCGC
Source organism: Wolbachia pipientis (assembly GCA_023052945.1). Lineage (NCBI taxonomy): Bacteria > Pseudomonadati > Pseudomonadota > Alphaproteobacteria > Rickettsiales > Anaplasmataceae > Wolbachia > Wolbachia pipientis. The sequence continues at coordinate 616,651 of CP095495.1, read as the reverse complement.
TTTAAGATGGCGGCAGGTCATATTTTTTCTTATACCGATGAAGATTTAAACATTGGCCAGCACTTTTTTAAAGGGGGTAATGAGATTAGAGGGTTTGATTTTTCTGGTATCGGACCAAGAGCAATAGACAACAATAAAAGCTCGTTAGGAGGCAAAACTTATTTTAATTTAACACAGCAAGTAGATTTCCCACTACCAAAACTATATGACTATGCTGGTATCAACGGCTCATTATTTGTTGACTATGCAACACTTTTTGGCTTAGATGATAAAAATGAGAAATATAAAGATCCATATAATGATAGTAAGCTTATAAGAGTGTCACCAGGTTTTGGCTTTTCAATGCCTTCTCCTTTTGGTAGACTTAGATTAGATTTTGGGTTTCCTTTAGTAAAGGAATCTTATGATATAATACCATTACCAAATGTTAAATTTTCTATTGAAGCGGGGATTTGAATGAAATATATACAGTTATTTATATCAGTTATTGGCTTAATTATTTCCTTATTTGTGGGGTATAAGTTTGCAGGATATCAACCTCAGAACACAAAGGCTGCCATTATTGATAGTGATAAAGTTATCAATGAATCTCTTGCTCTGCAAAACATACAACAACAAATAAAGGAGCAGAATTCTAGATTACAACAAGAATTTGAAAGTGAGTTAGAAAAACTTAAGCCATCAAAAGAAGAATTTGAACTTTTGTCAGAAGAAGCAAAAAAGGAAAAGACAGAGCAGTTTAATAAGCATACTGTAAATGCTAGAGATGCTTACGCTAAAAAAATGTTGTATTTAGAAGAAAGTTATAGAGATGCAGTAGAGAGTGTTTTTAACAAGATAAAAGAAGTTGCTAAAAAAACGGCAGAAAAAGACAACATAGATTTGGTACTATTTATTTCAAAAAAGAACCAAGTTTTATACTCTATGGATGAAGTTGATTTATCGGATATGGTATTAAACAATATAAACAAGGAAATACCTGAATTTGCTTTAAAAGGCATTGAGTAGGCTTATGCAATTTAATATCAGTGATATTATAAAAATACTACCACATTCTTATCCGTTTCTCTTAGTAGATAGGGTTATAGAGTGTGATCCTGGTAAAAGTATAAAAGCAATCAAAAATGTGACTTTCAATGAGCCATTTTTTATTGGTCATTTCCCTGGTCATCCAATAATGCCAGGAGTCTTGATAATTGAATCTCTAGCTCAAGCATCTGCTATATGTGTTCTTGGTAAAGAAAGTCAAGGTACAATAGAAAACAAAGCTATTTACTTTATGTCTATTGAAAATGCAAAATTCAGAAAGCCAGTCACTCCAGGGGACACACTGATTCTGCAAGCTAATGTTAAAAACGCACGTTTAAGTGCATGTAAATTTGAGTGTATTGCATGTGTTGGTGAAGAAAAGGTTGCAGAAGCAACGATTTTAGCTATGCTACAAAATACGTAATATACAAAAGACAGTGTGCATACTGTATAATGCAGCTTAATATCTCATTTTCAAATTTATATACTCGCAGTGGATTAATAAAATTGGATGAGACATTTTTGAATTATATTAAATCATGTGATGAAAGCTTGTTTTGTTCATTAATTGAAGCAAGGGAAAATCAGATTGGTGATAGCCAGTTAATAATAGACCTCTCATATTTATTTGACGAGTTCATTGCAAAACTTTTCAACATTGAAAAAGAAATAGAAGAGCTAAAGAAAAAACATAATAACTTTGCTGTGATATATAAATGCAAAAGGTTATTTATCCAACGCTACGCATTGAAGAAATACATTAATGTGGCGAATATAGATATTACTAACAAACTAAGTCATTTTCTCACTTTGCCAACAACAGAAAAAAATTTTGCCGAGCAGGTGATGCATTGGTTTGAAGATAAAGAGAATCACAAAGAAGAAATAGAACTTGCGGCACAATATGCAGTGTGGAGAGTAAAAAATAAACAGAGTATATTATTCAGTATTCATAAAAAAATCGACCACGAAAACCTCATGCCATTTTCTAAAAAAGAAGTGGACAAAGTTGAAGTGCTGTATTCAAATGAAGTAAAAAGACGATATGGTTTTGATCTAACAAGCAAAAAGATGAGTTTGAACAAAGCATTAGATAACGCTCACTACTGCATATTCTGTCATAAGCAAAATAAGGACAGCTGCTCAAAGGGGCTAATTAATAACGACAATACTTTTAAACAGTCCCCACTAAAAGTTGAGCTGCATGGCTGTCCACTAGAACAGAAAATATCAGAAATGAATCTGGTGAAAAGTAAAGGTTACAGCATAGCAAGCCTTGCAATTGTGATGATAGATAACCCATTATGTGCGGCTACTGGGCACAGAATATGCAATGACTGCATGAACTCGTGCATATATCAGAAACAAGAACCCGTGAATGTGCCAATGATTGAAACAAGGATTTTGGATGATGTGCTTAGTTTACCGTACGGATTTGAAATATATTCTCTGCTCAGCCGTTGGAATCCTTTAAATTTTCAGCGTTCATTGCCAAGAGAAAACACCGGAAAAAACGTTCTAGTTGTAGGCCTTGGTCCTGCTGGTTTTAATTTAGCTCATCATTTGTTGAATGATGGGCATAACGTTATCGCCATTGATGGGCTAAAGATTGAACCTTTAATCGATAATTTCCAGCTAATTAAAGATTTTGAACACGAAAAATTGAGTGAACGCACGGCAGGTGGGTTTGGTGGAGTGGCAGAATATGGCATTACTTCTAGGTGGGATAAAAATTACTTAAAGATTATTAGATTACTGCTGGAAAGACGTGAGAATTTCGCACTTTATGGGGGCATTCGTTTTGGTGGCACGATTAATGTTGATGACGCATTCAACTTGGGTTTTGATCACATCGCTTTAGCGCTTGGCTCTGGCAAGCCACGAATGATCAAAATAAAGAATATACTAGCTCGTGGAGTGCGTATGGCATCTGACTTTCTTATGTCGTTACAACTGACTGGCGCTCTTAAATTTGATTCTATAGCAAATCTGCAAGTTCGTATGCCGATAATTGTCATAGGTGCGGGGCTTACTGCGATTGACACTGCCACTGAAGCTTTAGCGTATTATCCAATTCAAGTAGAAAAATTTCTTCTTCGTTATGAGATATTAGTTGATAAGTATGGAGAGGACTATGTTGAAAAAGATTGGACAGAGGAAGAACACAAAATTGCAAATGAGCTCATATCGCACGCACAGTTGATCCAAGCAGAACAAGAGTTAGCAAAAAAAGAGAATAGAGAAATAAAAATATTAGAGTTAATGCAGAGCTTGGGGGGAGTGAAAGTTGTATATAGAAAAGAGCTAAAAGATTCACCAAGTTATCGATTAAATAGCGAAGAGGTGGAAAATGCACTGTCAGAAGGGATTTACTTTGTTGAAAACTTAGAGCCAGTTGAAGTTGTGACGGATAAATATAACCATGCTGAATCAATAAAACTAATAGACACAAAATCCGGCGAAATCAAATGCATGAAAGCACGTTCTATTTTTATAGCAGCAGGTACTGAGCCAAATACAGTTATTGCAACAGAAGATAAAAAGCATTTTAAATTAAGTAATGGGTATTTTACTCATTTGAATTCATCAGGAAAAGAAATAGATCCAATATTTTCTCCTAAGATGCAGGATAAAGACAGAATATTAGTATATAGGCAAGGCAATAAAACAATTAGCTTTTTTGGTGATCTTCATCCTTCGTATAGCGGCAGCGTCGTGAAAGCTATGGCAAGCGCTAAGAATGGTTACCCTATCATTTCTCAGCTTTTGAATAGAGTTAATAGCTTTATTTCTGTCACCCCAGCTAGAATCTCGGAGTCATATGCACAATTGTATGAATGTTGTAATGTAAGAGTAACTTTCACCAAAAAAGATGTCATCCCAGTGCCCAGACACTGGGATCCAGAAAACTTAATTTTAAGTGAGTATGCCAGGTGGTTGTATAATAAGAACTGGATTCCAGTGTCAGCTACTTGCATGACACCACCTGCTATGCGAATTACCTACAAATTGCAGCATTTGTACACTAAAGTGCTACGCGCTGGAATAATGTCAGAACACCTGGCTAACAAAGAATTTTTCAATAAAATCAAAGAGCAATTCACTGCAAAGGTTATAAAAGTTCAATATTTAACAGACAAAATTGTGGAAATAGTGATCAAAGCACCACTTGCGGCAAAGAATTTTAAACCTGGACAATTCTTTAGGTTGCAAAATTTTGAAACCAATAGCAGAAAAGCCAATAATACAAACCTTGCTATGGAAGGTATAGCAGTAACCGGCACTGAAGTAGACAAAAAAAAGGAATTATTTCCTCTATTGTGCTTGAAACTGGCGGTTCCACTAATTTATGTAAATGTTTTAAAGAAGGTGAACAAGTAATTCTTATGGGTCCAACTGGCAGCCCTACTGAGGTTTACTAAGTCTGGATATTAAAGTGATGCCAAATTTTATTTCAAAAAGTAAATAATTTACTAACGCTCGTGCACAAATTAAAAATAAATTATGCACGAGTGTAGCATTGTGAATTAAGAATGCTATATTAAAGCTTACCTCACTATTAAAGCTATCGGTCAGATTAGATTAAAAACCTAATCTGACCGGTTTCTCTATAACCCTCTAAACTCTGATATAATTATATGATAATTAGTTTAATTAGTGGTTAATATGCAAATTGATTTTATTCATATATTGAGATAGCATAAACCATATTGGTTTAAATTATTGTGCAACTTTATAAATCGTCACTGTTACTTCTACTGACTGTATTAATAGTTATAGTCCTAAAATTACCTAAAAATTTGAGCATTGCAGTAAATTGGTCTCTCCCAATTCTGGATTTTGATTTATCTTTTCGTATCATACTAATATCTTTTTTATCAGTTGCATTTTTAGCTGTTCTACCAGCACAAAATTTGACTTTTTCAGAGATGCTATCTTTTGCTGCTTACACTATTAGTTCACTTTATGCAGTTTTATCTGAACATATGATATTGGTTATAATATTCTGTGAATTAATGACCGTCAGTGCATTTTTTACTATCGCAGCTGGCTGTAGAGATAGTGGACCTGCAATAAGGTACGCTTGTGTACACTTTTTCGTTGGAGTTATATTAACAGCAGGATTGGCACTGCAAAGTACTAACCTGATAATTTTAGGTTTATTGATAAACTGTGCTTGTTTCCCTTTTTCGTTTTGGATTGTTGATGCATATCCTGCTGCATCGCTACATGGCACTACATATCTCTCTTTATTTACCACTAAAGTCTCTTTTTTAGTGATGCTTTTACACACTTATAACCTATGGCAAGATTGTACTGAAATATTAGCGCTTGTAGGTGCCATCACTGCAATTTACAGCATTATATTTGCTTCTCTTGAGCAAAACATTCGTAGATTTTTATGCTATAATATTGTAGGACAAATGGGCTTGCTGATTATTGCAGGAGGTTTACTCAGCCCTTCGGAAAAGGCAATACCAATTTTGATACTGCATATAATCCTCTCTCTTGTTTATCAATCATTATTGTTTGTGGTCAGCAATTCGATTATTTCACGAACAAAAACAATTAGTTTTAATGGAGTAGGTAAACTGATGTCAGTGGAAGGCATGTGTGCTATAATCGCAATACTTACAATGGCTGCATTTCCTGGAACCGCTGGATTTATCAGTAAATCATATATCACAGTTGAAATTGAAATGAACACTGTTGCCTTAAAAGGGTATAAAAATTTATATAAGGTTCTAAATTTGCTGCTTCATTTAAGCGTGGGGCTAAAGTTTCTTTATTACTTATTTATTGCAAAAAGTAAGTCAAAACCTTTAGCAGAGAGGGGGGCAAAATGACTATGATCATTTTAGCATTTATATGCGTAATCACTGGCAATCCTTACTTACCTATTTACAATAAATCTTCGATTTTCGATTTTGTGTACAACACAAAAAATATTTTGTCGCAATTTAATTTGTTACTATGTACCACTTTATTGTTTATTCCTTTACGCAAGTTATTTTACCCGAGAATAAATTTTAAAATGGATGTTGATTGGACTTTTAGAGCTTTCATACCCTATATTGTCTTGCTGTTCAATCAGTTAGTCTCTAAAACTAGAGAAATGTTTGCCAGCATAGTGCAAAACTTGACTAATTCACTTGCTGGTTTATACTTTAATAATATTACTAAACTTAAAGAAGTGCTGGATTATAACTCAGTGAGTTTTGTTTCAGCTTCTTCTCTCTTTTTAATGAGTATTCTACTAACGCTATTATGTTTAAATCGTTAACTAAAAGTTTAAATTCTGTATTTAGTAAACTGAGAGGAAAGTCAATCATTTCTGAAGATGATTTTAATCTTGCCATGCGTGAAATACGTATAGCTTTAATTGAAGCTGACGTTTCACTTGAAGTTGCGAAAAAATTCATCAATGACATTAAAGATAAAGTGATTGGGGAAAAAGTCATAAAAAGTGTTTCTCCAGCACAAATGATAATTAAAATTGTGCAGGATAATTTAGTTGCAGTTCTCGGATCAGAGAAAAGTGACTTAAATCTAGCAGTTAAACCCCCTGCTGTGATTATGATGGTGGGCTTACAAGGTGCAGGTAAAACAACTACCTCAGGAAAGCTTGCTTTAAAGCTAAAAAAGCAAGAGAAAAAAGTGATACTCGCTTCTTTAGACATTTATAGGCCGGCTGCCCAGAAACAGCTTGAGGTATTGGGTAAACAAGTAGACATACAAACTTTACCTACAGTAATAAATGAGGGGCCTATTGCAATTACAAAAAGGGCACTGGCAGCAGCAAAGAACGATAATTATGATGTATTAATACTGGACACCGCAGGCAGGCTTCATATTGACAATAATATGATGAATGAGTTGAAAGCCGTAAAGGAAATAGCTTCACCTGCAGAAGTTATTTTAGTAGCCGACGCAATGATAGGCCAGGATGCGGTCAACATTGCCAAATCATTCAATGAGGCAATAGGTGTAACCGGCATTATTCTTACCCGTGTTGATGGTGATGCACGTGGTGGTGCTACTCTTTCTATGAAAATGATCGCCGATTGTCCAATTAAATTTATTGCTTATGGTGAAAAATTAAGTGACCTCGATGATTTTTACCCCGATAGAATTGCAAAAAGGATACTTAGTATGGGTGATGTTGTCTCATTGGTTGAAAAAGCTGCTGAGATTGTTGGTCAGGAAGAAATTGATAAGTTACAAAAGAAAGTAAAAAAGGGTAAATTCGACCTAAACGACCTAGTGGGAATGTTAAAAACTCTCAATAAAATGGATGGTATTAGCAACATAATGAAATTCATTCCTAGTTCATTCACAAAAAAGCTAAGTAGCAGTGTGCCAGATGACAATAAAGTGAAAAAATATATAGCTATCATAAACTCAATGACTGAAAAAGAAAGGCAAAATCCAGATATTTTAAATGGCAAAAGAAGACTTAGAATTTCTAAGGGGTCCGGAACAAGTGTAACTGAAGTTAATCTTCTGATTAAGCAGTATAATCAAATGAGCTCTGTGGTAAATAAGTTCAGTAAAGTTGACCATAGTAAACTCAAAGAATCTGATTTGATGGATATGCTAAGCAGAAAGTAAGTTAGCAGGCAGTGGAATGAGACGATTGTCAGTAAACCTTTAGCTATATCAAAAGTAGCTTAGGTCTCGCAAAAAAATTTACAGTTTCTTGCTAGCCAAGAAATTTATTATTAATTTTAGGAAATACTATAGCTAACCAAGAAAGGTTTCCCTATGTCATACCGCCGCGGTATCTCAGCATAAGACCTGCTGAAAAAGGTGATTGAAAAAATGATGTGAGAGAGGTAGAAGAAGAATAAGCAGATCAAGTAAGGAAAAAAAATGAGCTTTAGTTACTATAATATGAAAAAATACCCAAGAAACTTTCGTAATATAACAGGTTTAACTATAGAGAAGTTCGAAAAAGTAGTGGAAAAAGTGAGGTCTGGATGCGAAAAACAGAAAAAGTGTCATGGTAGAAGATCAAAACTACCAACTCTGGAAGATAAGTTGTTTTGCGTAATTTTGTACTATCGCACTTACATAACACATAGATTTTTAGGATGCCTATTCAATGTACACAACGCAAATGTATGTAGGTTACTTAAGAGAATAGAGCCATTACTCGCCAAAAAAGTGACTATAACAAAAGATAGAAGTATGACGCCAGAAAAAATACTGAAGATTTTGGCTGATGTTACAGAACAGCAAATACAGAGACCAGAAGATAGTAAAAAACGGAAGAAATCATATTCAGGAAAAAAAAGAACCAACACTATGAAAACTGAGATTATTATCGAAGAAGGAGGAAGAATTTTATCAGTGTCAAAGTCATACCGTGGTAGAATTAGTGATTTCCGCATAAGGAAACAAGAAAAATATTTACCACTTGATAGCATAAAACATGCCGATTCTGGATATCAAGGTTGGCAAAAATTGCAAAGCAATGTTATAATTCCATATAAAAAGTATCGTAAAAAGCCATTAACTCCAGAGCATAATAGAAGATTAGCATCATTTAGAATGAGAGTAGAAAACAAGATCCGAGAGATAAAGATATTTAAGATTATGTCGAATGTTTATCGCAATTTTCAGAAAAAATATAACCTGAGGTTCAATATTATTGCTGGTATTGTAAATCTTAAGCACGCCTTTTAGTTAACCTTGATTTTAGTCACCCTCCTTTCCTTTTTTTTATCGCTTGATTCGCAGCAGGTCTATAGATTCCGCTAACGAGTAGCAGAATGACGGTTTTTCAAATTGTAGGTAAACCTAAGCCACTTTAGCTATATACTTTCCAACCTGTTTTCACTCCTAATCTTTTCTTATTGATTTACAGCAGGTTCTTTGTTACAGTTCATAGTTATGCAAAGAAACCTAAAGCCTTATGAGTTTATTTACAGCCAGTGATTTACATAATTTGGAACTGTATAGCTGAGTATTGTATATGATAATATTGATAACAAACGATGATGGCTTTGGAAGTAAAGGAATAAAATTACTCAAAGAGATTGCACGGAATTTTGCGTCAGAAATATGGATAGTGGCACCAGATACTGATAGAAGCGGGGCTGCAAGATCTCTTGATTATCCGGTGAAACAATCTATTGGAATAAACCAACATAGTGAAAGGGAATTTAGTGTGTCTGGTACTCCTGCAGATTGTGTCATTATTGCGCTAAATAAAGTTATGAATAAAAAACCAGACTTAATATTGTCCGGAGTAAATATTGGATCAAATGTCGGGGACGATATTTGTTATTCAGGAACAATTGGTGCTGTAATGGAAGGTGCTGCAAGGTCTATACCTTCTATTGCGCTGAGCCAAGTTTATCATGATAAAATAGACTGGCACAATACAAAGGTTTTTGCACCAAAGGTTATTGCCAAGCTAGTTAAGGTTGGTTGGCCTAAAAACATAGTGATGAGTGTAAATTTTCCTGCTACGGAAAAAGTAAAAGGAGTAGAATTTGCTGAACAAGGTGAATATAACATTGATGGGGATTTAACTTTTACTGAAAATTCGAATGGCTCTTTTAGCTTAAATTGGTCTCGAGAGCACTCAGGCAGTGGTAGTGTAAATAAAATAAAAGAAGGATTTATTACTATCACACCAGTAAAATTAGATTTTACAGATTATGATACATTGAATGCTATGAAAAATTCTTGTGCAGACGAATTTTCTTCTATAGCTGACTAAGAAAAACATTTGCATTGCTCCTAATTGATGTTTTCTATTGTGTTATCGCGAGCAATTATTTTTTCTTCACCTGTATCCATGTTTTTAATCTTTAAAGTTTTACTACTCAATTCTTCATCGCCAAAGATTAAAGCAACTTTTGCATTTGCTTGATTTGCTTTTTTCATGCGAGTTTTAGGCGTTCCACTATATTCGTGAATCACATACAAACCATTTCTGCGTAATTCATTCGCAAGTGTTAGAGCATGTTCATCAGCCTCTCTGCCGATCGGAATTAGGTAAATAGGTCGCTCTTCTTTCGGAGAATAATTGATTAACTCCATTATGCGTTCAATACCTCCTGCAAATCCTATTGCTGGAGTGTGTTTTCCACCTACTAAAGATACTAGATTATCGTATCTTCCACCGGCAAAAACTGCCCCTTGTGCACCTAAATCTTCTGTGACAAATTCAAATACTGTGTGACAATAATAGTCTAAACCTCGAACTAATTTGCTATTTACAGTGTAAGGTATGCCAAGAGCTTGCAGTCCATTTAACACCTGGTCAAAGAAATATGAAGATTCTTTTGTATAGTGATCACTGATTTTAGGCGCATCAGAAATTATTAATCTATCTTTCTCATCCTTAGAATCCAGTATTCTGAGTGGATTTTTGATCAACCTATTTTTGCTATCTTCTGATAGATCGTTTTGATACTTTGTAAAGTATAAGATCAAAGCTTCTCTATACTGAGTTATTGTTTCACTATCACCCAGAGAGTTGATTTCCAGCTTTACATTTTTATTGATGCCAAATTCAGTTAGTAAGTGCTGAGCGAGTGATATCAATTCAATATCAGCTTTTGGATCTTCTATGCCAAAAACCTCAAAATTTATCTGATGAAATTGCCTTTGTCTTCCCTTTTGCGGTCTTTCATAGCGAAATGCAGGCCCTATTGAAAATAATTTTATCGGCGTTTGCAGTTTTTTTTCAATTAGTAGCCTGACAACTGCTGCAGTGAACTCAGGACGTAAAGTTATGCTCTTTCCCCCTTTATCATTAAAGGTGTACATCTCTTTAGTGATGATGTCTGAGCTATCACCTAAAGTCTTTGTGAAAACTTCCGTATATTCAAATATCGGAGTTTGAGCAGGCAAAAAGCCATATAGACTTGAGATTCTGCTTGCTGTTTGCTCTATGTGTTTAAACTTGTACCATTCATCAAACAGGAGATCTTTTGTTCCTCTAACCGTTTGATTAGTCATAGTGTGGTCTCTATACCTGCAACCTCTGGTATGTGGTAGCTCAGCATATTCTGCACTCCTTGCTTTAAAGTAATTGCAGCACTTGGGCATCCGGAGCAAGCTCCTTGTAACTCAACATAAACTATCCCGTCTTTATAGCCACGAAATTTGATATCGCCACCATCTTGAGCAACTGCAGGTTTGATATAACTTTCCATCAATTCTTTTATTCTATTTACAACTTCTATATCATTTTTATCAAAAAATTCTTCATCCGGTATATTATTATCATTTACTCCTTCTTTATCTAGTGCTTTTCCACCTGAAGTAAAGTGATCCATGATTGTAGTTAAAATTTCTACTTTTAATGTATCCCAATTAATTCCACCCAATTTTGTTACTGAAATAAAATCATGACCAAAAAACACTCTTACCACATGTCCTATTTGAAAAAGATTTGCTGCTAACTTGGAGTTTTTTATTTCATCTGCGTTTGAAAAATCAGCCGTTTCTCCTTCGTTTAGAATTGCAAATCCAGGGAGAAATTTCAGTGTGTTTGGATTTGGTGTTTCTTCAATCTGGATGAACATGTTATTTACCATGACAATTATAATTGTTACTATTTAATCATAAAATGATAAAAAAATATACATGTCATTCATCTTTTTTCTTTTTTTAGTATTCATAGTAATTACGTTTGTTTTGCCTAGCGTTGTTGTATTTTTTCTTTTCCTGACAAAAAAAAATAACATAAGTTTCATGATGAACTCTATATTGAGTAAATTTTTGAACGAATTTAATAGCAGTAGAAGTTATACTGAAAATTACACTGGTGATAACATGTCCAAAGATGAAGCATTAAAGATACTGGGGCTGAATCCTGAGGCAAGTCAAAATGAAATTAATAAAGCATATCAAAATTTAATGAAATTAGTTCACCCAGATAAGGGAGGCTCAGAGTATTTTGCACAGAAATTAAATGCGGCACGTGATAGGTTGCTGAAGAGGTAGTAATTAATACCGCTTTAAACTTTTTATTTGTGTGTAAAGGATAAGTTGCTACAATAAAACGAGTTAAAGGTAGAAAAAGCTTTAAGTTATGCAGAAAAAAAAACAACGATAGAAGAAGAAAAAGGCATATTAGGATGGATAGAATATAGACTGCCTATATTTTCTTTTCTAAGACACACTGCTTCTTACCAAGTGCCAAAAAACTTAAATTATGCTTGGAACTTTGGTTCTTTGGCTGGTATAGCGCTAATTTTACAAATAATAACAGGCATATTTCTTGCTATGCACTATACTCCGCATGTTGATTATGCGTTTAATAGTGTAGAGCGCATAATGCGGGATGTGAATTACGGGTGGTTAATACGCTACACTCATGCTGTTGGAGCATCGCTCTTCTTTATGGTAGTCTATGTTCATATAATGCGTGGATTATATTACGGATCTTATAAAAGACCGAGAGAGATGGTGTGGTTTGTTGGTATATTTATATTTTTTGCAATGATGGCAACTGCCTTTATGGGATATGTTCTTCCTTGGGGACAGATGAGTTTCTGGGGTGCAACAGTCATAACTAACTTATTTTCAGCTATACCTTTAATTGGCAATAAAATAGTTATATGGTTATGGGGTGGTTTTTCAGTGGATAACCCAACACTTAACCGTTTTTTCGCTCTGCATTATCTTCTGCCTTTTGTTATTATTGCTTTAGCTATGCTTCATGTGATAGCTTTGCATAGGTTTGGCTCTGGTAACCCAAGTGGAGTGGAGGTAAAATCAGATAAGGATACCATTCCTCTCTATCCTTATTATATAGTCAAGGATTGCATAACTTTTGGTCTGTTTTTTGTAGTTCTGTTTGCATTTGTTTTCTATGCTCCTAATTATCTTGGACATCCAGACAATTATATAGAAGCTGATTCTATGGTCACTCCGGTACATATAGTGCCAGAGTGGTATTTTTTACCTTTTTATGCAATGCTACGTTCAATTCCAGATAAACTTACTGGTGTGCTTACCATGTTTGCGTCTATTTTAGTGTGGTTTTTGTTACCTTGGCTTGATAAATCAAAAGTTAAAAGTGGTACTTATCGCCCGGTATTCAAGAAATTTTTTTGGGTTTTTGCAATAAATTTTGCACTTCTTGCCTGGATTGGAGGACAAGAGGTGAAAGAGCCTTACATCACTATGAGTAGGCTATCTACTCTTTATTATTTTGCATACTTTGTAATAATTTTACCTCTGCTTAGTAAGTATGAAAAGCCAGGAGAACCACCAAAAACCTTAAGTGATTCTGCGTCGGGGATGAGGTAATGTTGGTTAAAAATATATTTGCTGTGTTTTGTGCATTATTTCTTGCTAATTATGTATCTGCAGAAGAATTCAAGCCATCACCAAATAAGAAAATGGACTGGAAATTTGATGGAATTACCGGATCTTTCGATAGAGAGTCAATTCAGCGTGGCTATAAAGTGTATAAGGGAGTCTGTGCTGCTTGTCATTCAATGAATAGAATAGCGTTTCGTAATTTGCAAGATGTTGGTTTTTCTGAAGAAGATATAAAACAGATTGCAGCTTCTTATCAAGTTAAAGATGGTCCGAATGATTTGGGTGAAATGTTTGACAGACCTGGAATACCTTCGGATTATTTTATTGCACCTTTTGATACAAAAGAAGCAGCTGCAGCAAGCAATAATGGTGCTATTCCACCAGACTTATCATTAATTATTAAAGCAAGGCATGATGGTGCAAATTATGTCTATTCACTTCTGACAGGCTATCAAAACGGCGAGCACGATGAGAATGGTTTGTATTTTAATCCGTATTTTCCAACAGGCAGATTAGCTATGGCGTTACCACTTTCTGAAGGAATGGTGGAATATGATGGTGCAAGACAAGCCACAGTTGAAAATATGGCGTATGATGTGATAAATTTTTTACAATGGGCAGCAGAGCCAGAACTAGAGCGCCGGCATAAACTTGGATTAAAAGTAGTGGCGTATTTTATAATTTTAACAGTGTTTTTTGTATTAACTAACAATAGAATTTGGAGCAAGCTCTATAAAAAGAAGTGATAGTCAATTTTGCCTCAAATACAATGGTTGTCATCCAAGTAGCTAACACTGGTTCCTTTATGACGGCAGTGCCCAGAGGTATCATGCAAGTAGCTGACAACATTGAAACGAAAAACTTACTTGACAAACTCCGCTAGCCCCCTTATCATAAAACTGAAGCTATAGACCTGCTGCGAATCAAGCGATAAAAAAAAGGAAAGGAGGGTGACTAAAATCAAGGTTAACTAAAAGGCGTACTTAAGATTTACAATACCAGCAATAATATTGAACCTCAGGTTATATTTTTTCTGAAAATTGCGATAAACATTCGACATAATCTTAAATATCTTTATCTCTCGGATCTTGTTTTCTACTCTCATTCTAAATGATGCTAATCTTCTATTATGCTCTGGAGTTAATGGCTTTTTACGATACTTTTTATATGGAATTATAACATTGCTTTGCAATTTTTGCCAACCTTGATATCCAGAATCGGCATGTTTTATGCTATCAAGTGGTAAATATTTTTCTTGTTTCCTTATGCGGAAATCACTAATTCTACCACGGTATGACTTTGACACTGATAAAATTCTTCCTCCTTCTTCGATAATAATCTCAGTTTTCATAGTGTTGGTTCTTTTTTTTCCTGAATATGATTTCTTCCGTTTTTTACTATAGATCTGCTGCAAAAGGTGATTGAAAAAATGATGTGAGAGAGGTAGAAGAAGAATAAGCAGATCAAGTAAGGAAAAAAATGAGCTTTAGTTACTATAATATGAAAAAATACCCAAGAAACTTTCGTAATATAACAGGTTTAACTATAGAGAAGTTCGAAAAAGTAGTGGAAAAAGTGAGGTCTGGATGCGAAAAACAGAAAAAGTGTCATGGTAGAAGATCAAAACTACCAACTCTGGAAGATAAGTTGTTTTGCGTAATTTTGTACTATCGCACTTACATAACACATAGATTTTTAGGATGCCTATTCAATGTACACAACGCAAATGTATGTAGGTTACTTAAGAGAATAGAGCCATTACTCGCCAAAAAAGTGACTATAACAAAAGATAGAAGTATGACGCCAGAAAAAATACTGAAGATTTTGGCTGATGTTACAGAACAGCAAATACAGAGACCAGAAGATAGTAAAAAACGGAAGAAATCATATTCAGGAAAAAAAAGAACCAACACTATGAAAACTGAGATTATTATCGAAGAAGGAGGAAGAATTTTATCAGTGTCAAAGTCATACCGTGGTAGAATTAGTGATTTCCGCATAAGGAAACAAGAAAAATATTTACCACTTGATAGCATAAAACATGCCGATTCTGGATATCAAGGTTGGCAAAAATTGCAAAGCAATGTTATAATTCCATATAAAAAGTATCGTAAAAAGCCATTAACTCCAGAGCATAATAGAAGATTAGCATCATTTAGAATGAGAGTAGAAAACAAGATCCGAGAGATAAAGATATTTAAGATTATGTCGAATGTTTATCGCAATTTTCAGAAAAAATATAACCTGAGGTTCAATATTATTGCTGGTATTGTAAATCTTAAGCACGCCTTTTAGTTAACCTTGATTTTAGTCACCCTCCTTTCCTTTTTTTTATCGCTTGATTCGCAGCAGGTCTTATGTACAGTTCCAGAGTGTGGTGGTAAGGATTTAGTATAAACAATTCAGGAGCACTGAGAACATATAAATTCAAAAGAAGTAAGACCACTAAGAGTTTTGAGTCTCTTTGCATAATTGTAAGCCATATAAAGATGCTTTGTGAATTGCTGATGTGATTGGTAGTAGTATTTTTTAAAGTTTCGTTCAACTTGCCCAAGATTTTTGTTAGACGATGTTCAATATTATGTTCTTTACAAACTCTATCAAATATGTGTTGGAAAGCGTGTTTATGGCGTTTCTGGTTGGTAAATTGTATATCGTTGTCTGTCAAAACAGTGTGCGGTAGAATTTTAATCAAATTACGTAAAAACTCAGCAGCTATGGGTTTTGTAGCACGTTTATGTAACTCAACATAGGTGAATTTGATCTATAGCAACAAATAGATATAGTTTTCCCTCCTCTGTTCTGACTTCTGCAATATCAATATGCTATAGGATATTTCTTAAATTTCTTTTTTGGTTTAATCAACATCTGGCAGTTTGCTAATGTTATAACAGCGATGCAGGCTAGAAGTGCGGAATTGTAGACTGCAAGGCAATCATCTAATGGTAGAAGTGTATGCTTCCGAAATGCGATCTTCTTCTAAAGTTAGAACAGTTGATCTTGGATGTTTTGAGCGTCTTTAGTAAATGAGCGTTTTCTCCATTTGACAATAGTTTTTGGATTAAGGTTTGGAAAGCTTTGCTATACTATTTTGTATTGCTCTACGCTGTTGTCCGGGCGCACCCATGTAACCATAATTCCTCCTTCGATGGTATTTTTTTCTTACATTTTATCATACCATCACACTCTGGGACTGTACATCTAAGGGATACCGCGGCGGTATGACGTAGGGTTTGCCGAGATTCCAGTGCTTGACACTGGAATCTAGTTCTTATTGTACATTTACTTGATGTAGAGTTAAGTTTCCTGGATCCAAGTAGTCTGGGCACTGGGATGACACTCTGACAATCGTCATACCACCACGAACCGTCATACCGCCGCGGTATCTCTAGATCCCGCTAACAAGTAGCGGGATGACGGTTGTCGGTGAACCTAAGTTACTTTAGCTACAAACGTTAAGAAACCTACCAAACAAAAAAAAGGCAAAGAACTCCCGTGGTGCGAGTTTTGACTCTCTAATACTTTAAATTGGCGCTGTAATAATGTGCTGACGCTTAAAATAAGCGCGGTTTGGCTGAATGTAGAAAAATTTTAAAAGACATGCAGCCGCTATAATTTTATGTAATCCGCCAAAAGATACCCTAAGTTTTTTACTGAATTTTGTCATTGAGTTGCAGGCCAAAAACAAGTTTTGAGTTACAAATACCCTTAATCCTATGGTAAGGGGGCTGGCGGAGTTTGTCAAGTAAGTTTTTTCGTTTCTATTCCCAATAAAAGTTCGTCATATGGTTATGCAAGAAGTCTAATGAGAATTGGTATAACCATGCATGAATGCTATTTTCGGCAAAATCTCTTACAATGCTCAAAAGCAGAAAAACAAAAACTTGATTTTCGCAGCTAAATAGTGGACCATCAAAAACACGTATAAATATCTACAATGAAAGAAAAAACTTTTACAATCATCGATGGCTATGGTTTTCTTTTCAGAGCTTACTATGTACTACCTCACTTAATTACCACAACAGGAATGCCAATAGGTGGTGTATATGGCTTTCTGAATATGGTTCTTAAGTACATTGCCCATTCGGACTACTTAACTATAGCACTTGATGCAGGAAAAAAGAATTTTAGGCACAATTTATATCCTGAATACAAAGCAAACAGAGTAACGCCTCCTGAGGATCTAATTCCACAGTTCACCATACTGAGGGAAGCTGTAGAAGTTTTTAACCTCAGCTATGAAGAAATTGAAGGCTATGAAGCAGATGACATAATCGCAACACTAGCTGCAAAGTATGCCGACCACCAAGACTTTAAAGTGGTAGTAGTTTCATCAGACAAAGATTTGTTTCAGCTTTTGAATTACAATATTCTAATATTTGATCCCATTAAAAATATATACATAGATGAAAAACAAGTAATAGAAAAATTTGGTGTAAATTCAAACAAACTTCTTGATTTATTTTCCTTAACTGGTGATGCATCTGATAACATTCCAGGTGTTCCAGGGATAGGCCCAAAAACTGCAGCTAAACTGCTGGATGAATTTGATTCGTTGAATAACATTATAGAAAACATTGATAACATCGAACAAACGAGGGTTCGTAATATCCTTACTGAACATAAAGAGAAAGCACTAACTTCAAGAGAACTTTTATTACTATGCGAAAAAGTAGATCTTCAGCATGATATTGTAAAATATGAAGTTCATCCTCCAAATATGGAGAAATTGTTGTCCTTTCTAAAGAAGTATGAGTTTAATTCATTGATAAACAAAGCAGAGAAGCTTTTTTCCTATAATAAACCCAGCGCGGAAAAGAAACTAGAATATAGTAGTGAGGAATTAGAAAAATTTTTGAGATATTGCAGATATGGAGGCAAAATTGCAATTCATTGCCACTTTGAAAACAACGCGTTAAACAAAATCTCTTTGTCTTGCAGTGAAGATAATATTTTTTATGTAGAGCGAGACAGTATACAAGATGCACTCATTACAATCAACTCAACTTTACTCTCAAATGGGGTGCTTAAAATAATACATAACATTAAAGAGATGAGAAAAATCTTCCCTGCAGTGGAGAAGATGCTAGATTCAGTTGATGATTTGATGATAATGTCATATAGCTTAGATACAGGAAAACACGACCACAGCATTCCAAACATAGTTGCGTATAATTTGAGTGAAAATGCAGAAGTTTTTTCAGCAAAAACTTTAATAGCGATCCATGAAAAGCTAACACAAAGATTGTTCCAGGAAAAGCTTTTTACAATTTACGAGCGCTTCGATAAGCCACTTATGAAAGTAATATTTGATATGGAGAAAAATGGAATACTACTGGACATGCAAAAATTACAGGAGCTGTCCGATAAATTTCAGCAGGTAATTGCCGTGCTTGAAGATGAGATATATAACTTAGCAGAGGAAAGATTTAATATTGCGTCACCAAAACAATTAAGTGATATTTTATTTAATAAAATGGGGCTAAGTAAAAAGAAGAAGTCAAAATCTGGGTCTTATAGCACAAACTCTGAAATTCTAGAGGCACTCGAAGAGGAAGGAGCAGAAATCGCAGGTAAAATTTTAAGCTGGCGACATTTAAGTAAATTAAAGGGTACCTACACTGATGCATTAATAAAGCAAGTTGATCCACTTGACGACAGAATACACACAAATTTTTCGATAACTATAACTGCAACTGGAAGACTTAGCTCCAGCAATCCTAACTTACAAAATATTCCTATCAGAAGCAAAGAGGGAAATTTTATCAGGCAAGCATTTGTTGTGCCAAAAGGGTGCAAGATGATCTCTGCTGACTATTCACAAATAGAATTGAGACTCTTGGCACATGTTGCAAACGTTGCAGCATTTAAAGAAGCTTTTGCAAACAGACAAGATATTCACGACATCACTGCAAGGCAAGTCTTTGGAGTGCAAGAAAGAGATGAACAATTAAGGCGCAAAGCAAAATCTATCAATTTTGGGATTATATATGGCATTAGTCCGTTTGGCCTTGCAAAACGACTTGGAATCACCACTGCGGAAGCTGCTGAATACATTAATTATTATTTCTCTTGTTACCCAGAGATAAAGATCTACATGGAAAAAGTAGTGTCTATTGCAAGGCAACATGACTATGTAGAAACCTTGTTTGGTAGGAGATGTTTTGTAAGAGATATACACAATAAAGTTCCTTACATGAGACAATTTGCAGAAAGGGCAGCAATAAATGCACCGCTGCAAGGAACTGCTGCTGATATAATAAAAAGTGCAATGATTCGACTTTTTGATCAGTTAAAAGCTGGTAAAATAATCCTCCAAGTTCACGATGAGCTACTGGTCGAAGTAGAGGATGAAAAGGTACAAGAAACAGCAAAACTTGTGAAAGACATAATGGAAAATGCAGCAAAAATTTCTGTACCGCTTGAAGTAGAGGTGAAAATTAGCGACAACTGGGGCTCAAATTTTCTTAATTATGATTTAAACACTGCAGATTCCAAGAGTATAAATCATTTGAACTAATATGAAAAATATGCTACAATTAAAGTATAGTAAATGTGAATAAGTCAGTTATGACAGGAACACCAACTCCGCAAACAAAGGATTCGAAACCTTCTGTTCAGTTAACTAACGAAGATAAGAAAACTTTTGAAAAAAAGGAACATCAGTTAATCTATCGTGCTTTTCTAGATACTTTAGAAGATCCAGAGAAGCAAACACAACAGGAGATAAATAAAATACGAGAGGAGCGGCAAGAAAAACTTTCAGAGCAGGAAAAAGAAAAATTACAGCGTGATCTGCAGTCATTAGTGAAACTGTTGGGTCAATTACAGAGTCTGAATGAAAATGAAAAGAAAATTTTTACTTTTACATTTGAGAATAGTAAAGATATATTCAAAAATGTTGATCCAGAAGATATAAAGTCACTTAGTGAAGAAAATTTCCTTCAGTTTTTAATTTCCGTATTTGAGAAAATTAGAGAAAAAAATTTAGCTAGCGGAGAGAATTTAGAGAATGGCGAAATAGGAAAAATAGTAAAGGGGTGTGTAGTTGATATACGCGGTACAGAAGCTAAAGATTCACTAATAAAACTTATTGGTTTGCCACTTGGAATAAAAATAGACCCGAAAAACATTTCTGGCTCTTTTATGAGTGGGCTAAAAGAAAAAATACCATTTTTAGGTGGAGGTAAAGAAAAAGATGAACCACCACTTAGTGACAAAGAGATGGCAACAACGTTCTTACGTAAATCTTTA
Organism: Wolbachia pipientis; assembly: GCA_023052945.1. NCBI lineage: Bacteria > Pseudomonadati > Pseudomonadota > Alphaproteobacteria > Rickettsiales > Anaplasmataceae > Wolbachia > Wolbachia pipientis. The sequence goes on along the minus strand of CP095495.1, from coordinate 596,074 downwards.
CTTCCTGTTGCTCTTTTTGCTTTTACGACATTGATCTTTGGCACTAGCCCAATCATGCTAAGTATTGCTGTTGTTGGACTTTTAGTCACTGAAGTAAATGCAGTCAAAAGTCTCTTTTCAAATAACAGGAAAGGTACTTTATATAACCCTAATACTGAGAAGGAGAAAGAACGGGGTAGTGAAATTAGCGATGGTATCAATACAATTTTAGAAACCCCGGTCAAAAGAGTTGAGAAAGGCACCCCTGTTTCTGAACAAAATTCCCAAGGAAAAGAAAAGAGTGAACAACAGCCTGTTCCTGAGAAAGTTTCCCAGAAAAATGAAAAGAGTGAACAACAACCTAACCCTATGCTTGAAAAAATTAGTGTTGGTCCGCAAGCTGAAAACACAGGGCGACAACCTACTTAGGTTTGCCAAAAGTGAATTGTGTAAGAGGTCTGCTATTATTCTATAATGCATACAACAGGAGTATGATCAGACGGATTTTCTAGCTTACGCAATCTATCATCTACGTAGCATGTTTCCAATTTATCTACAGCTTGTGGCGATAATAGCATATAATCTATTCGCATTCCTTGATTGTTTCTGAGTGAATTGCCTTGATAATGCCACCAAGTGAATTGTTGCAAATTGGGGTGGGATATTCTAAACGTGTCTTTAAACCCAAGATTCAAGATTGCTCTTAACTTCTCACGTTCTTTTATATGAAAGCACACTTGGCCATTCAATAAATTTGAATCAAAAACATCAATTTCATCCAGTGCAACATTATAATCGCCAGCTATAATAGTTAACTCTTCATTTTTCAACAAAGTGCTCATCCTTTCATATAGGTTATCAAAAAACTTGAGTTTATACTCAAACGTATGAGAGTCTAGGCTTTGGCCGTTTGGCACGTATACACTTCCTACCCTTACCTTCTGATTAGTGTGTTTTATTACACATTCTATATAACGTGCTTCTTGATGACCTTCTACAATGTCAATTTTTAGTTTTTCCAGTATCGGATATTTAGATAAAACACAAACGCCATTTCTTGCAACTTGTCCATAGATAGCATATTCATATCCTAACTTTTCTATCTCTGCATAAGGAAATTGCTCTTCCGTACATTTTATCTCTTGCAGCAAAACTATATCTATCTGACTATCAACTATAAAACTATAAAGTTGATTGACTCTTTTACGTATGGAGTTTACGTTCCAAGTTGCAATCTTTAGCATCAACAATCCTTATTAATTATATCAATTAAACTCTCCCCAGTAGGCAACCTCGATGTTATAATTTTTTTCCACTTGATTAACTTTAAACTATCAGCAATGTTTTTACTCATGGTATATGCAACTGTATTATTCATCACAGGAGATAGCCCACTTTTTAGAACTAATGAACAAAATACCCTTGCTGTCTGTGAGGAAAAAAAAGCAACACTATCAATTTTACCATCCAACAGCAAATTTTTACACCTATTAGTTAGACTCCTTTTAATAATTGTTTTATAGAGTACAACTTCTCTTACGTTAAAATCTTCTTCAGATAATCTCTTTTTTAGGTCACATGATACTTCTTGCCCCCTTATATATAAGAACTTTACTGCATTTGAATAATGAGCTTTTATGAATGATATCAGACCATCAACGTTGCTGTCTGCTGAGATTATATCAGAAAATCCCAAATTTTTTGCAGCCTGCATGGTTGAATTACCAACCGTAATAATCGGAAAGTCATCCACTTTGCATATTTGACTAAAAGCCTTTACACTGTTTTTACTTGTAGATATTACAACGTCAAATTCGTGTGCAGATATATCAGGATTTAAGTACTTTATTGTGAATACTGGTTCTATAAAAACTTTGTATCCATACTTTCTCAATATATTTCTTGTATTGAACGAGTCCAATAAAGGCTCGTTAATAAAATAGACTTCATTCTGATTTATTTCACTACTAGTAAAATAGTACCCTTTATACACAAATTACTGAATAAAAATTTTTATTTTGATGGCTTGAGCAACTATTCAAGTAATTGATGTTGAAATTAAGCTTTAAATTCACTTATACTTTTTTAATGCTAATTACATTAAACTCTTTTGAATGGCTCCCTTCAATGGAATTATATAGCTAATATTCCTGTATAAGTCGAATGGGTTAATTTATTGATGCATGATAATTATACCCAGCTATCGCGGGTTGAATGTTAAAGTGATCACTAGCTTTGAGATTATCATTTTTATCTATTTGTGGCTTACTAATCATAGTCCGAACGATATTAGTTGCCATAAAGGCACAGCCTAGAATAAAAAAGGCAGTGGAAACAAAAGGAATGATAGGAGATTCGAGAGGCAATATAGATGCAATTCCTCCTATTAAAAACGAAACGTTAGATGTAATATCAAGACAGATCTTTGTTAGTTTTTTTTGTTCCGGAGTGTTTTTTACGCCAAGTTGCTTATTAAGATCTTGCTTTCGAAAATGATCAGTTAATGACCATGTATTTAAGATAAACGAAAACGCACTTAATACAGTACCAACAATAACAAAATGAAAACTTAAGGCAGACATATTAAAGACTAATGCTGCTATATATCCAATAAGAAGGGCAGTAGATAGTGTAGTAACTAAGCGCTTTGAGTAGGTTCGTATTTTCTTTCTGTAATCTAACTCTTCTTTTTTATTACACATAGCTTAAGGTTTACTTAATATATTATAGCACTAATTAACTCAAAAATCAATATAGAGTGCCCGAGAGAAGACTTGAACTTCCACAACTTAAAAAGTTACTAGCACCTGAAGCTAGCGCGTCTACCAATTCCGCCACCCGGGCTTTTTATAGTTTACTATGTTAAAGTTAAATAATATACTTAAACAATTTTTAGTTCAAAAGTAATGCCAAATCTAGATCAAATATTTTTCGCTCAAAACAATGTTGATATTAATAACGTATATAAAATAGTCAATAACGCTTTGAGCAATAGCGATGGTGGTGAGCTGTTTCTAGAATTTTGCCAGTTGGAGTCCCTAGTTTTTGATGACAATATATTAAAACACGTGGATTTGAATACCAGAAGGGGATTTGGTTTAAGGTCTTTTTGTGAGGATAGTACATCTTTCGTTTGTTCTTCTGAGATTAGCGAAAAAGAAATTAGTAATGCTGCTTCTATGGTAAAAAGCTCAGTGTCTTTAAACAAGACAAATTCAATAAATTTAAACGAAGAGACAAAAAGCTTATATTCGAGGATTAACCCTACAAATGAAATGGATCTGAATTCAAAGATTAAACTACTCAATGAGGTTAATGAGTATGTAAGGTCCAAAAATAACTGCGTGAAGCAAGTAAAAATAACTCTAAGTGGAGAATGGCAAGTCGTACAAATAATAAAGGGTGATCACAGACTAAGCGATATCAGGCCTCTAGTACGTTTTAATGTGCTAGTCATTGTAGAAGAAGATGGTCGTACCGAAAGGGGTTCTGCAGGGCATGGTGGAAGGGATTCTTATAGTAAGTTTATTTCTGAGAAAAAGTGGAAAGAAGTTGCAAACCAGGCTTTGGAACAAGCACTGGTAAATCTTGAAGCAATTCCAACTCCAGCCGGAGAAATGACAGTCGTTTTAGGTCCAGGATGGCCGGGAATATTGTTACATGAAGCTGTGGGTCATGGACTTGAGGGCGACTTCAATCGCAAAAAAGTCTCAGCATTTTCAAATTCTGTGGGTAAACAAGTAGCAGCTAGTGGCATCACAGTAGTTGATGATGGAACTCTGCCTAATTTGCGTGGCTCTATCAGCGTAGACGATGAAGGCACTCCACCTGGTTATAATGTATTGATAGAGGATGGAATTCTCAAAGGCTACATGCAGGATCATATGAACGCTAAACTCATGGGTGTGAATCCAACTGGTAATGGTAGAAGAGAAAGTTATAAAGAAGTTACTATGCCGCGCATGACAAACACCTATATGTTACCAGGGAAACATACGCCGGAAGAAATAATATCTAGTGTAAAGAAAGGTCTGTATGCAGTAAATTTCGGTGGTGGGCAAGTTGATATAACGTCAGGGAAATTTGTTTTTTCATCTTCAGAAGCTTACTTAATAGAAAATGGTAAAATTACACAGCCAGTCAAAGGAGCAACACTAATTGGTAATGGGCCAACAGTGCTAAAAAAAGTATCCATGGTTGGCAACGACTTAAAGTTGGACCCCGGTGTTGGCACATGCTCAAAAGATGGACAAAATGTGCCCGTTGGAGTTGGTCAACCAACACTCAAAGTCGACGCAATAACTGTTGGTGGAACTGAGATATAGATAAGGGCTAAAACGGGTTCCAGCGCATGACGCACAATTGTACAAACATTGTAGCCGTTATTCAAATAGCCCGCAGAAACGAAAAAACTTACTTGACACCCTTCACCAACCCCCTTATCATGAAAGTGAAGCTATTTATTTATCTTCGCAATCTCTGCAGTGGATTAATGACAAAAAAACTTAATGTATCTGGCGTAAATCATGCTTAATTTTTTGCACTATGTGCACCTCATGTCTTTATAAAACTTCTAGGTTTCTACCTATATAAGCTGAAACGCGCTTATAAAGCGTTTAAGACAGTAAAAGACGTCAAATAGACAAGGGAGAATTTGAATACTAGCTACCCTAGGGTTTCTTTGCCTTTTTTTCCGCTCAGTAAATTCCTTAACGTTTATAATTTAGGTTAGTTGCATTTAAAAGCAGCTAAATTGCAGCGTTTAGAATAAAAAACGCCAATATTTTGAAGTACATATAAATAACTAGTCACCAACGGGGCTTCTTTTGCCTTTTTTTTCGTTTGGTAAATTTCTTAATGCTTATAGCTAAACGACAACCGTCATCCCTGTAAAGGTCAAGTATCCCGCTACTTGTTAGCGGCTGAGATACCGCGAATGAATCGCGGTATGACGGTTCGTGGCGGTATATTCGTCATCCCGCTACTTGTTAGCGGGATCTCTTGTTAGCGGCTGAGATACCGCGAATGAATCGCGGTATGACGGTTCGCGGCAGTATGACGATAACCTCGTTATTCCGCTACGTGTTAGCGGCTAAGAGATACCGCAGCGGTATGACGGTTAATTATTCCGCTACTCGTTAGCGCCACGGTGGTATGACGTCTTAGCTATAGTTAACAATAGAAGCAAAAACTCATCATTTTGGAAGAGGAGGAGATTTTTCCGAAACCTCAGCGGGGATTGATTTTGGATCTGATAATTTTGTATTTACCTTGATTGGCTCTAATGGAGTTTTCTGCTCTTCCGGTTTATCGTCTGGAATTGGAATAGGCCAATCCATAATGTTTTGCGGTATAACTTCTTGTTTTAGTTGTTTATTTTCTTCTTGTAATTGCTTTAAATTTCTCTTTAACTCGTCAATCTCTCTTATTTTTTGTTTTAATTGCTTGGATATAGTTAGTTTGTCTCTAGTCAATTTTTTGTTTTCTTGTCTTAACCCACTAGCTATTCTGCTTGAGTTGTTGTTTACAGCTTGTATACCTTGGTCTTGCTGCTGCATGCTTGTTCCTCTACTTTCATATTCAACTTCAGTTTGAGTTGCCTGACCTTTTTCCTGCTGTAATATGTTCTGCAGTTGCTCTAGACTCTCCTTGACAGATGCCAGCTCTTCCCGTGTACACATTAACATCCCTTCCTTTTCCTTAAGTTGATATTGAAGTTTTTCTATTTCCCTCTTCTTATTTTCTTCGCTTAGCTCATCTGCAAGTGATCTTCCAGGTTCAAGTTGTCGAATTTCCCTCTCTAAATCTTCCTTTTCTCTCTGTAATTCATTTAATTCTTTAGACAATCGGTTCGCCGTTTCAGCCAATGTATTGTTTTCCTTTTTTGTTTCCATTAACTGTTCTGCCAACTGCTTTTCATGTACTTTCTTCAGGTCATTCTCCAAATCTGCATTCTTTTCCTTTAGTACAGTTAAATTAGCTTCTCTTTGCTTCAATTTTTCCTGTAGTTCTTTATTTATCCTAATTACTGATTGAACTTCATCTTCCTTATCTTTCAACTGATCATTTAAGCTCTTTATTACATCATTTTCCTGTAGTTCTTTCTCTATCTTTTGTGTTAACTGCTCAATATTTTGATTCTTCCAAGCTAATTCTTGCGCCATCCTTTTCAATTCAGCTTTAAGTCTTTCAGCTTCTTCTTCCCAAATTTGTTTTCCCTCACTTAATGCGCTTATTTGTGTATCACCTTCCTTTTCTATCTTTTGATTAAGTTCTCCTAATTTTTCGAGTTTCTCTATAAGTGACTCAATAGAAGCATCTTGTTCCTTTATTCTTTGATCTCTTTCAAATATCGCTCGCTGTTGTTCATTAACTTTATCTCTTAAGGAGTTGCGCTCTAATCTTAGATTGTCACGCTGCTCTGCAAGTTTGTTAATTTCATTTATAGCCTCATCTACACCTTGTAATCCTTCTTGTTCACACTTTTTCTTATAATCTTTGTGTATTTCTTGTTCATCGTAGTCATCGTCAATGTATTCATCAGTAATTTCAGACTCTTCATCACCAATCTCACTTTCAACAGAAAAAGAACTTCTACGTGAAGAAGGTGTGCTAGGAGAGGAATACCCACTGCTGCTTGGTGTAGGTGACTGATGTGGATCTTTTGTAAATATTTCCTCTGCTAATACTCGCTGATTGCCCACACCTTTGCCTATGTTAGCGAAAGCCTGATATAGAGTTTTTCCGTTAATAAAAGCTTCTTTATTCTGTTCAACTAATTTTAATATTTTATCTTTTGTTTCCTCTGGTGTGAACTTTAAATCACCAAATTTTGGCTTACCAATCACTCTTTTTATGCCCTTAGAACTCACTTCTACAGTCATGCTACAATCTACGCTGTTGCCTTCAGAATCCTTAACCTGCCAATTAATGGTCATTTCACATGAACCAGAGCCAGCAAGATCATAGTGCCTTTCACTGCCTTTTTTGGTTGCAGTTATTTGACTATCTTTCCCTAAAGATATGTTATAAACCTTACCTTCACTGCTGGCCCTTAAAATATTGCTAATTTCTATTGATTTTTCTTCATTTTCAAATCTAATTTTGAAATCATTATCTTTTGTTGAATACGCTAAGAAATTTTGACCATATAGAGGCAACTTAAGTTCTTTATGCGTTGCATCTATTGATTGCTCAAATTTTTGGAACTCCTTTTCCCACTTTAAATTTATCTGTCCTGTAATGTCCTCATCTTTGCGTAAAGGACCAGATTAAGTTTTTTTCTCCAATTGTTTTATAGTCTCCTGAAAGCTGCTGCAAGATTCAATCACATCTAAGATGTCCTTTTTCTGCTGTTCACCTACATTTAGATTTTGACTTTCAGCTATAAATACATTTTCGTTTTCCTGCGGCATAATTTTACACCTTTAAAAGATATACTATAATATTAACAGATTTTTTTAAAAAGTTAGCTAATCGTTGAGTAAATAAACTTGAGCACTTGTCCATTATGTTATATAGTAATTACTCCTTAAGCAGTGCAGTATGGATAACACCATTATAAGAAAATACGATATTAGAGGTATAGTAGGCAAAGATTTGCAGATTAATGATGGGTACGAGGTAGGTAGAAAGTTTGGCCAAACCGTAGCTAGTGTTTGTGTCGGCTACGACAGCAGAATAGATTCACCGGGTATAGAAAGAGAATTAATTAGGGGTTTAACTTTATCTGGAGTAAATGTTATACGCGTTGGGCTATGCTCTTCACCTATGCTCTACGCTGCAACACAAATCACACAGGCGGATCTGGGTATCATAATAACTGCCTCTCATAACCCCAGCGAATATAATGGCTTTAAATTTTTTAGTAATAAAAAAGTCTTCTCAGATCAAGAGATAAAGGAAATTATAAGCAGTCCAATTAAAAACAGTACAAGAATTGGAAGCTTAATTAACATAAATATATATAGTGAGTACATTCGCATATTAAAAAGTGCAGTGAAGAATAATACTACACAGAAATTAAAAATAGCCTGGGATTGTGGAAATAGTCCAGCAAGTGGAATTATAAGGTGTATTGAAAAGATCTTGCCTGGTCATACGCATATCGTAACCAATAACTCTATAGATGGGGCATTTCCACTGCATGATCCAGATCCCATAGAGGAAAAAAATCTCGCTCAATTAATTGACATTGTGAAGGAATATGGATGTGATCTTGGCATTGCGCTAGATGGCGATAGCGATAGGGTGCGCTTAATTGATAATAAAGGCAACGTTGTTTCCAATGACCATTTATTTATAATTTTTGCACGTGAAGTGCTGGAGGAATATCCAAAAAGCAAAGTTATTGCTAACGTAAAAATGAGTATGAAGGTGCATGATTTTGTTAGTAAGTTAGGAGGGCAAGTTATTACCTGCGCTACTGGACATTCACTAGTTAAGAAGAAGATGGTAGAGGAAGAGGCAAGGTTTGCTGGTGAGTTAAGCGGGCACTTCTTCTTTTCTGAGCTAGGTTTTGATGATGGGCTATATTCTGCTGTTAAAGCAGTTAACATTTTGCTTAAGAAAAACCAAAGCCTATCTCAGGTGATTGAGGATTTACCGAAGTTATATATCACTCATGAAGTAAAGATTGTAGTGAAAGATGAGAAAAAATTTCAAATAATTGAATCAATAAAGAAAACACTAGAGAAGCAAAATATTGTATTTTCAGATCTTGATGGTGTTAAAGTAACCGATAATAAAGGTTGGTGGCTTCTTAGGGTATCAAATACGCAAAACTGCATTACAGCAAGATGCGAAGGAGAGACTTTAGAAGGTTTTGAACTTACTAAAAAGGTTTTGTTCCATTACATTGATGAAGCAAGGTCTTTAAATTGTAGCTACTCATAGAAAAATTAACCCTATCTCTTAAATAGAGCCACTTAAGGTGGCTGCTCCTGAAACCCGATTTTGAAGGATTTTCCTTCGTCTTCAATAAAACAAACATTACTTTGTTTGTTACTGCAGCACACCATTATTCTTAAGACCTGCTGCGAATCAAGCGATAAAAAAAAGGAAAGGAGGGTGACTAAAATCAAGGTTAACTAAAAGGCGTGCTTAAGATTTACAATACCAGCAATAATATTGAACCTCAGGTTATATTTTTTCTGAAAATTGCGATAAACATTCGACATAATCTTAAATATCTTTATCTCTCGGATCTTGTTTTCTACTCTCATTCTAAATGATGCTAATCTTCTATTATGCTCTGGAGTTAATGGCTTTTTACGATACTTTTTATATGGAATTATAACATTGCTTTGCAATTTTTGCCAACCTTGATATCCAGAATCGGCATGTTTTATGCTATCAAGTGGTAAATATTTTTCTTGTTTCCTTATGCGGAAATCACTAATTCTACCACGGTATGACTTTGACACTGATAAAATTCTTCCTCCTTCTTCGATAATAATCTCAGTTTTCATAGTGTTGGTTCTTTTTTTTCCTGAATATGATTTCTTCCGTTTTTTACTATCTTCTGGTCTCTGTATTTGCTGTTCTGTAACATCAGCCAAAATCTTCAGTATTTTTTCTGGCGTCATACTTCTATCTTTTGTTATAGTCACTTTTTTGGCGAGTAATGGCTCTATTCTCTTAAGTAACCTACATACATTTGCGTTGTGTACATTGAATAGGCATCCTAAAAATCTATGTGTTATGTAAGTGCGATAGTACAAAATTACGCAAAACAACTTATCTTCCAGAGTTGGTAGTTTTGATCTTCTACCATGACACTTTTTCTGTTTTTCGCATCCAGACCTCACTTTTTCCACTACTTTTTCGAACTCCTCTATAGTTAAACCTGTTATATTACGAAAGTTTCTTGGGTGTTTTTTTATATTATAGTAACTAAAGCTCATTTTTTTTCCTTACTTGATCTGCTTATTCTTCTTCTACCTCTCTCACATCATTTTTTCAATCACCTTTTTCAGCAGGTCTTTAGATGTACAGTTCCAGAGTGTGATGGTAAGGATTTAGTATAAACAATTCAGGAGCACTGAGAACATATAAATTCAAAAGGAGTAAGACCATTAAGAGTTTTGAGTCTCTTTGCATAATTGTAAGCCATGACAAAGTCATAAAGATGCTTTGTGAGTTGCTAATGTGAAATGTTATGTCTTTGTAAACAGCGATGCAGGCTAGAAGTGCGGAATTGTAGACTGCAAGGCAATCATCTAATGGTAGAAGTGTATGCTTCCGAAATGCGACCTTCTTCTTCTAAAGTTAGAACAGTTGATCTTGGATGTTTTGAGCGTCTTTAGTGAATGAGCGTTTTCTCCATTTGACAATAGTTTTTGGATTAAGGTTTGGAGAGTTTTGCTATACTATTTTGTATTGCTCTACGCTGTTGTCCGGACGCACCCATGTAACCATAATTCCTCCTTCGATGGTATTTTTTTCTTACATTTTATCATACCATCACACTCTGGGACTGTACATCTAGATTTGAGAAATCTTATAGGCTTTTGTTCTCATGAAAATTATGTTCTCATGAGTAAATTAATGTTATCCTTTTTTGTTGATCTAAAGTTTTTTATGTTCATACACTTACGTGTTCATAGTGTTTATTCGCTGCTTGAAAGCTCGGTTAAAATTGAGGAGCTGATAGGCCTTTGTTTGCGAAATAAAATGCCGGCGGTTGCAATTACTGATTCAGGCAACTTGTTTGGCTCGCTCGAATTTTCAGAATATGCAGCAAGTAGGGGAATACAGCTAATAATAGGGTGCAATATTATAGTTAAACATTCAGAACAAAATTTACCTATATTATTGCTTGCAAAAAATGAGCAAGGGTACACTAATTTAGTCACTTTGGTGAGTGAGTCTTTTAAAAAGCGCAAGAATAACAGCGATATTCCTTACGTTGATTTTGATGAGCTATTGAATTTAAGTATGGGTCTGATCGCTTTAACCGGTGGATGTTTGGCTCAACTATTATTGGGGCAAGATAAAGAAACGGTTGAAAAACTGCTTTCAGCATTCGATGGTCATTTATATGTTGAATTGCAGCGTCATGGGCTGAATAAAGAGCTAGAGCTTGAAGAAGCTTTAATAGATTTTGCTTATCAGCGCAATGTACCACTGGTTGCAACGAACGATGTGTTTTTTCCAAATAGGTCTGATTATGAGGCTTATGACATATTAACGTGCATATCGGAAGGGAGTTATGCCCTGGAGAATAACAGAAAGAAGTTAGCTACCGAGCATTACTTCAAATCTGTGGCAGAAATGGAGGAACTGTTCAGCGACATTCCCGAAGCAATTCATAACACTTTAGTGATAGCTAAGCGGTGCTCTTACATGCCAAGAAGCAGGCAGCCTATCTTGCCTAAATTTCCTTGTCGAGAAAATAAAACTGAGAATGAAGAACTGAGGGAGCAGGCAGTTGCAGGGTTGAAGCTGCGTATTGCAAAATCCTCTTCTGTCACCAGAACACCCTCCACTGTCATCCCAGTACTTGATACTGGGATCCAGAGAGATCCCAGCGTCACGCGCTGGAATGACACCAAACCAGATGATGACACACAACATGATATCGATATCAAGCAATACTACGACCGGTTAGATTATGAACTAAGTGTAATAACTTCAATGAACTATGCTGGTTATTTTCTAATAGTTTCTGATTTCATTCGTTGGAGCAAAGCAAATGGCATTCCAGTTGGGCCAGGAAGAGGTTCAGGAGCTGGATCAATTGTTGCTTGGGGCTTACAGATTACAGACCTTGACCCAATAAAGTTTGGCCTAATATTTGAAAGATTTTTGAATCCTGATCGTGTATCAATGCCTGACTTTGATATCGATTTCTGCCAAGAGAAAAGGGACCTGGTTATTGATTATGTTCAGAAAAAGTACGGTTATGTTGCTCAAATAATCACTTTTGGAAAATTGCAAGCAAGGGCAGTATTGCGTGATGTTGGTAGAGTATTGCAAATGCCTTACTCTCAAGTGGATAAAATATCTAAAATGGTTCCATTTAATCCAGTAAATCCTGTAACTTTATCGCAAGCGATAGAGCTTGATCAAAACCTGCAGAAAGAACGAGATAGTGATGAGGTAATTGCAAAGCTTCTTGATATATCACTAAAGCTCGAAGGAATATATCGTCACGTTTCAACTCATGCTGCTGGAATTGTAATATGCGATCAAAAGTTAGAAAATTTTGTTCCTGTTTATTATGATCCAAATTCGGCTCTGCCAATCACTCAATACAGTATGAAATATGTGGAGAAAGCTGGACTGATAAAATTTGATTTTCTCGGACTTGGTACGCTAACGCTAATAGATCATGTATGTCGTTTAATTAATCGTAATGAAAAAAAAATTGATATTTCTTCTGTTCCTTTGAATGATCAGAGAACCTATGAAATGCTCTCAAGAGGTGATTCAATTGGAGTGTTCCAGCTTGAAAGTTCGGGAATGAGAGAAGCTTTAATCAAGTTAAAACCAGACTGCATTGAAGATATTATCGCTTTAATTTCCCTTTATCGTCCAGGGCCCATGGATAACATTCCAACTTATGTTGCAAGAAAGCATGGCCTTGAAAAGCCAGATTATATTCATCCGTTACTTGAAGGAGTGTTAAAAGAAACATTTGGAGTAATAATCTACCAGGAGCAGGTGATGGAAATAGCCCGTATTCTTTCCGGGTATAGCTTAGCGGAAGCAGATTTGCTGAGACGTGCCATGGGTAAGAAAATTAAGGAAGAGATGGATAAACAACGTGCACTTTTCATCCAAGGGGCAACGAAGAATGGCGTTGATTATGACAGGGCAAGTTATATCTTTGACCTTGTTGCAAAATTTGCTGGTTATGGATTTAATAAATCTCACGCAGCTGCATATGCGGTTATATCTTATCAAACGGCTTACCTTAAAGCTAATTATCCATTAGAATTTTTTACAGCACTAATGAATCTAAATATTGATGATAGAGATAAACTGAATTTATTTTATCATGCAGCAAAGTTTAGTGGCGTTACCGTTCTTCCACCTGATATAAACAAGTCTCAAGCTGAATTCTCAATAGAGGGTGAGTGCATACGTTATGGTATTGCTGCCTTGAGGAATGTTGGTTTTTCTATAGCAGAAGGAATAGTGAATACACGTTCAAGCGCTTATAAGGACATATGGGAATTCATTCAAAATTCAGGTCATATAATAAATAAGAGGGCGCTAGAAAGCCTAATTAAATCCGGGGCATTCGATAGCGTGCATAAGAACAGAAAGCAGCTATATGAGTCAATGGACATGCTGATTTACTTTGCAAATAAAAACAAACAGGATAGGGAATCAAGTCAAGCTGCTTTGTTTGGTAGTCTTGATGTACTCAAACCGAAATTTGAGAATGTGGAAGATTTTGATGAAGAGGAAAAATTAGAGCATGAGTTATTTTCACTAGGATTTTATTTAACTAATCATCCACTTGAAAAATTTGGAATTCTTCTGGAAAAGTTAAATATTGGGTTTATCGGAGAAAATAGAACAGCAAAAACTGCTGGGGTAATATTAAATGCACGTATGAGAACTTCAGAGCGTGGAAGGTTTGTTATACTCACACTTTCTGATCCCCATAACGTTTCTGAAATAGCATTTTATAATAATGAAATAATAGAAGAAAAAAGAGATTTATTTTCACCAGGAACATTTGTGATAATTGATCTTGAAGCTTCGGAAAATACGACAAGATTAGCAGGCAAGGATATATCTGAGTTTACAAAAAGAATCGCTTCTACAATAAAGGAATTAGTTCTCACCACTGAGTGCACGAATTCACAAAAAGCCGCTATGGAATTAAACACAATATTGAAAGATGAAGGCAGAACCAAAATAATGCTAAAACTTCTTCTCGAAAAACATAAAGTGAGCATCTTATTACCAGGTGCATACTCAATTGCTCCTCAAGTTATTTATGAAATATCTAACTTAAGCTGGATTAAAGGCGTAGAAATTAATACAAATAACTTGCTTATATAAAAAAGCTTTATATAATGAAATATTTAATCGGTATTAAAGGAAGATATAGTGAATCTTTATGAATTTACTTTTATAGCACAACAAGGATTGTTACAGCAAGAAGTAGAGGAGATGGTACAAGAGCTAGCTGTTTCATTGAAAAATATTAAAGCAGATGTTATTTTCCAGAAGATCAAGAGTCTTATGGAAAGGCAAAATAGTACGCTTACAAAACAAGAGTTAGAAACGCGTGCTGAAAACATTAAAGAAGGTCTAGTTGCTTACTCTGATTTCTTGGAAGATCTTACAAAAATTTTATGGGTTGAATTGGAAGAAGATCTTTCAAATTTGAAAGAAGTGAAGTCAAAAATCGATAAAGAGTTGAAAGATGACCTAAAAGATTTAGGAATAACGCAAGATTTTATAAAATTTCTAGGAGGCAGTGAGCAAATTACTAAAAGTGCGTTTATCCATAATGCAGTAAATGCTTTGAAGAGAAATATTTCAGAACATCTAATAAAGATTTTTCAAGATATTTTGAAAGATTTTAGAATAAACGGTCCAACTCAATCGAGCAAAGCATTGGAGATGCTTTTGGAAAACATTGAAGCATCGGGATTAATCAAGTATGAACATTGGGGTCTTTTGGATTTTGCATATCCAATAAATAAGATGAAGAGCGGTCATTATTGTATAATGTGCATAAGTTCTACTGCAAGCATTCTGGATGAATTTGTGCGTAGAATGAAACTTAATGAGAACATTATTCGCCACTTGTCTGTGCAGGTTGATAAATTTTTTAAAGGTAAATCTTATATGATGAATAAACAAATTGAGGAGCAAAGCGCATAATGATGAAAAGACGAAATAGTTTTAATAATTCTTACGTATCTGTAAATAATAGGACTGGCTTTAGGCGTTCTAAAGTTTGCCCTCTTGCTACGTCTAAAGATGAAGACATAGATTATAAGAATACAGATTTATTATCCAAGTTTACCTCTGACTATGGTAGGATATTACCTAGAAGATTAACAGGCGTATGTGCAAAAAAACAAAGGAAGTTACGCTTAGCGATCATAAGGGCACGTTTTTTAGCTCTTGTTCCTTACTGTACTAAAAAAGTTTAGGTAATTTATGTTGATAATTTTAAAGGAAAATATAAGGACTTTAGGTAAGTTTGGTGAAGTTGTCAAAGTTAAACCAGGTTATGCACGTAATTTTCTTTTTCCACAAAGAAAAGCGGTGAAGGCTACCAAGGAGAATTTAGCAAAACTAGAAGAACAACGTTTATTGCTGGAGAAAGAGAATACAAAAAGATTAAATGTAGCAAAAGAGCTTGCATTGTCACTACATGATAAGTTTGTGGTATTGATAAAGCAAGCTTCAGAGGATGGTAAAATTTTTGGTTCTGTAACAACACGTGAAATTGCGAAAGTTTTACTACAAGAAGGACATGCGATAGATCACCGTAGTTTATCTTTTGGTGGAATAAGCATCAAAAACTTGGGTGAATACCAAGTAAACGTAGAATTACATAGTGAAGTAGTAGTACCAATTACTATATACGTCGTGAAATCCGAAACAGATGCAAATGAGCTAAGGCAAGTAAAATTGCAAAATCAGAAGTCTGAGCAACAAGAAGGTGAAGCAGTGGAGCAAGAAGATGCAAATAACAAATAGCAGTGAATAAAATATATCAACTATTCCTGTCATTCCAGTGCGTGACACTGGGATCTAGCGTATTCAAAGATAAGACGGGGGTCATTTAATGATCCCACGCTATAGCCAAAAAGAAATGTCTTCCATTTGGGAGGAAAATAATAAATTTAATATATGGCTTAAAATAGAAAATTTAGCGTGTGAAGCTCAAGCAGAGTTAGGAGTGATTCCAAATAGTGTTGCTCAGAAGCTTTCTGGTGCTATTGAATTTGATATTGAACGTATCAACGAAATTGAATCCATTGTAAAACATGATGTTATAGCTTTTCTGACATATGTTGCTGAAAAAGCGGGAGTTGATGTTCGTTATCTCCACTATGGAATGACAAGTTCTGATGTTTTGGATACATGCCTTGCGGTGCAGTTGAAAGAGTCATGTGATATTTTACTCGGGAATCTAGAAAATTTACTTGCAGTATTAAAAAAAAAGCTGAGGACTATAAAGATATTGTTTGTGTTGGGCGCAGTCATGGAATGCATGCAGAACCAACAACTCTTGGATTAAAATTTGCTAGATTTTATGCTGAATTTAAACGCAATTATCAGAGATTAATTAGCGCACAAAAAGAGATCTCAATTTGTAAAATATCAGGTGCAGTAGGTAATTTTGCAAATGTTGATCCGTTTGTTGAAGAGTATGTAGCGAAAGAAATGGGACTCATACCTGAAACCATATCGTCTCAAGTCATTCCTCGTGATAGACATGCCATGTTCTTTTCGGTTTTGGGAGTGATTGCAAGCTCAATAGAAAATATTGCAATTGAAATTCGTCATTTGCAAAGAACTGAAATCGGCGAAATTTCTGAGCATTTTTCCATTGGGCAGAAGGGAAGCTCTGCTATGCCACATAAATGTAATCCTATTTTAAGTGAAAATCTGACGGGACTCTCACGTTTAATACGCAGTTATGTTTTTCCTGCGTTAGAAAATGTTGCATTGTGGCACGAACGTGATATATCACACTCGTCTGTGGAAAGATGCATTGCTCCTGATGCTTGTATAACAATGGATTTCGCTTTAGTGCGATTAACAGATTTGATAGATAAATTGGTAATCAATAAGGAAAACATTGAAAATAACTTAAATTTTTCAAAAGGTTTAGTTTTCTCACAGCGTGTATTGCTTGAGTTAGTAAATAGTGGTTTGGCGAGGGAAGAGGCGTATAAAATTGTTCAGAGCAATGCAATGAAAGTGAAACAAAACAACAGCGATTTTCTGGCCGAATTGAAACAAGATAAACCTTTACTTAAGGTTATTAACTCGGAAAAACTTGAATCTTTGTTTGATTTGAAATATTATACAAAGCATGTAGGTCACATATATAGCAAGGTTTTCAATTAGGCTGAGTAGCTCAGTTGGTAGAGCAGGAGGATCATAATCTCTTGGTCGGGGGTTCAAGTCCCTCCTCAGCCACTCGAACTAAACTATGTTTAGCAAGATAGTGCTATTGGTGAAGTAGTGCGACCCAGTGTCAGCTACTTGGAATGGTTACGTTCAGTCACTTAGGTGTACAGTTTAGAGGACAATAGATAAGAGATTGTGAAAAGGGTTTAGCTTTTGGCCTATGATCTCTTTAAATGACAGAATTTCACTACAAAACTTAACTTTCTTCTATGCAATTAGCTAAGTCAAGAAAGGTGAATCTATCTCTTGTTGCAAACGCAAGATCAACCACTTTACAATATTGTTCTTTATTCCAACTGAGGTGCTCTGGTAAGTGCGGAATTGATAGATCTTCAAATATTTTTTGCAGGTATTTTGCAGGTAGTAAATTTTGCTTAATTAAATTGGAAATATTAGTCCATTCTTTACAAATAATCTCTTGGATTTTTTGCTGCATAATTTGCTTCTGTTCAAAAGTTCTTACAAATTCGATATTATCAAAGCACTGAGTTATATGTTTTACATCTAAAGTGGTCGGGTTGATAATCGGGTTTTGTATTGATAATATCTTTTCCTGCAAATTAGCCATGGTAATCGTTGTAACAGCAATTTTTTCGCCATGTAGTGAGGAATGATCTCTTGTTACCATTTCCATTGCGTGAGCTACCATATGCTCTCCTTGGCTTGCAGAATAGCTGCCTTTTGATATTACCATTCCAAGTCCTGAAATGAGTAGAACTTCCATAAGTAATAGGACCACTTTTCTACTTCTTTTAGTAAGCGCCGTATACTCTCTTAGCAAAATTTGCTCCAAATCGCGAACAAGTGTAAAAGGTAATTCATTGTATTCTGTGCCAAGCAACAGATGAGATAGTAGCCAGTCAGCCTGGACTGTCGAACGGCAAATGAAATCTGCAAATCCGCTTAATGTGAGGCGCAGTGGTGCATTGGTAAGTATGTCTATATCTATATATATCGCTCTTGGAAGATGTGCTTTGAACGATTTTTTGTATCCATTTACTAATATTGAAGCATTTGCGGATGTATATCCATTCATGGAAGCGGCTGTTGGGAACGATATATAATCTTTTTTCTCGAGGTAGCTTGCATATTTGCAGATGTCGTTAACGGTGCCGCTACCAAATGCAACTATTAAGTCACTGTCTTTTGCTTTATTTCTCACTAGATTTATGGTTTCAAGAGAGGCAAGTGAAAGATTAGTACCCATGGTTGGTGTCATTCCAGCGCGTGACGCTGATTTTTTTTCCTGGATCCCAGTCTCGGAGGACTGGGATGATAAAATGTAGGAAGCATCCGAAATGATATGAGGTTTTGCAAGAGGCCTAATGGTATTGCTCGGGATAATTAAGTGAGAAATTTTATTAAATACGTTTTTGTTTAAAAGTTTTGCTGTATTTTCATCTGCAACTAGAAAGATGTCATTTCCGTGTCGTGTGCATATTTTATAGATATCATCAGCAAGGTGGTAATCTGTTATTACTTCCCTTAGAAAAGTTTGTTCGGCTTGATGTAATATTTGTTTTAAATAGTGCATAGAGTGTTTACAATATAGCAATATAAGTATTTTAAGATTGACATGAAAATTGACCCTGTAGAGCTAACTAAGAAATTGATCTCTTTTGAGAGTATAACACCAAGGGACGGCGGGGCAATAGAACATATAGCAACAATCTTTAAGAAAAGTGGCTTTGACTGTGAGATTTTAGAATTTGGTGATGATGGAACTAAAGTTAAAAATCTTTATGCGAAATATATAAACGGAGTACCAAATTTGTGCTTTGCTGGGCATGTTGATGTTGTATCACCGGGTCAGTTAAAAGATTGGGCATTTGGTCCATTTAATCCAGAAGTTAGAGATGGAATGCTATATGGAAGAGGAGCAGCTGATATGAAAAGCGGAATAGCTGCATTTATTGCTGCTATGGCAAATTTAATTGCAGAAAAGTTTCAATTTAATGGTTCGATAAGTGCATTGATTACCAGTGCTGAAGAAAGCACGGAAGAATATGGAACAAAGGCAGTTTTGGAATGGATGAAAAGTAAGCAAAAAAAAATAGATTTTTGTGTAGTTGCCGAACCAACCAGTAGTGAGAAATTAGGTGATACCATAAAAATAGGCAGAAGAGGTTCTGTAACATTTGAATTAATTTGCCATGGAAAACAAGGACACGTTGCCTACCCAGACCTAGCAGATAATCCAATATATAAGGTAATATCGATATTGAGTAAGGTAAAAAATACTACTTTTGATCATGGTAATAAATATTTTCAGCCTTCACATTGCGAAGTTACTACTATCGATGTTGGAAATAATACTAGCAATCTAATACCTAGTTCAGCAACTACACGTTTTAGTATTCGATATAACAGTACACAAACACCTGACGGCTTATATAAGCTGATTGATGAAATATGCTCCAGTGTAACTAACGATTATAAACTTTCTATGCATAGCAGCAGGGACGTTTTCCTCTCTACTCCTGATAGAAATACTGATATTATGCTTGATGCGATAAATAAAGTTACCAGTATTGATGCTGTGCTGAGCACAAGTGGTGGCACATCTGACGCTGCGTTTATCAAAGATGTTTGTCCAGTGATTGAATTTGGTATAATCAACAAAACCGCACATCAGATAAACGAATGCGTATTAGTAAATGATATACACAAATTAACAGCTATATATAAGGAATTTATAGAAAATTATTTCAATCCCACTAATAAAATATTGAATCAGATCAACGTAGTTAGTAATATACCTAGTGGTCCATTGTTAGCTTAGATGTAATCAGATCTCTTGCATAACTGTTGTTTGAGTAACAACTGCCAGCGTGTGACGTTAGAATCCAAAAACCATGAGAGCTACAAAAACCACTTGACAAACTCCGCCAGCTCCCTTATCATGGAAGCGAAGCTATTGTATTTGCTTTCGCCAATCTGCAGATTAAAAGGTAAGGATTACTTAATGTATCGGCGTCTTATGTTTAATTTTTTGCAGTATATAGATACTGTATGTCTTTACAAAACTTCATCTACATCTAGGTTTTTATCTAAATAAGCTGAACGCGCTTATAAAGCGTTACAAGACATCAAAAAATGCCAATACTCGACAGAGATAGTAAAAGACTAGCTAACTCGGGGATTCTTTGTCTTTTTTTCTGCTTAGTAAATTTCTTAAACATTTGCAGCGTAGGTTAGTTGCAATTAAAAGCAGCTGAATTTCGCTTGTCAAGCGTTTAAAACATAAAAAACGCCAATATTTTAAAGCGGATAATAACCACGGGGCTTCTTTTGCCTTTTTTTCACTTGGTAAATTTCTTAATGTTTGTAGCTGGAGACTCTCATCTTTAGCGAGCTTCAAGGTAATTGGTTGCTATTTGCGAAAATATTCGCATAATTTAAGTAACATTACTTAATAAAAATTAACTATGGAGTTTAATAAGATTGCAGCATCGATTTTACTTTCTGGGCTAATCATTATGATAGTCAGCAACGTAGTTGATATGCTGTATAGTCCAGAGGAATATAAGATTGAACACCAAACGATAGTAACTGCTGGTAACAATGAGTCCCAGCAAAAAATCGAGCAAGTGGCGCTCGATATTGGAGCGCTCATGCAGAATGCTAGCTTTGAAAAAGGTAAATCAGCAGCAAAAAAATGCATAGCCTGCCATAGTTTTGAGAAAGGTGGAATGAATAAAGTAGGACCAAACTTATGGAACGTAGTTGGAAACAAAAAGGCCCATCTTGGCAACTCATTCAATTACTCAAAAGCAGTGCTTGAAAGAGGTGGAAAATGGGGGTATGAGGAGCTATTTGCCTTTTTAAAGAACCCAAAAGCCTATATAAAAGGTACACGTATGGCATTTGCAGGTATTTCCAATCCACAAGAAATTGCAGATCTAGTCAGCTATTTGCGTTCGATGAGCGATAGTCCGGTTGCTTTGCCAAAGTAGTATGAATTATTGTAAATTGTTTGATGGAAATAATGGTCACATAGCATATCAAAAGCTACAAGGGAAGAAAGCTTCTGTAGTTTTTTTCGGTGGGTTTGCATCTAATATGGATGGAACTAAAGCAACTGCTATTTACAAGTTTTGCCAAGAAAATGATGTAGCACTTGTGCTATTTGATTATTTTGGTCACGGTCATTCAAGTGGTAATTTTATTGATTACACGATAAGTGATTGGCAAAAAAATTGTGCTAAAGTGATGAGTGAATTAACTAGCGATAAACAAATAATTATAGGTTCAAGTATGGGAGGATGGCTGATGCTGCTCACTGCCCTTCAATCTTCAGAAAAAATTGCAGCATTAATCGGCATATCGCCTGCTCCTGACTTCACTGAAGATTTGATATTCAAGCAATTGTCAGACAAGCAAAAAGAAGAACTAGATTCTAAAGGTGTAATAGATTTTACTTCAGAGCATTGTACATACAAAATAACTAAACATTTGATCGAAGATGGCAGAAAGAACCTTCTTTTAAACAGAGAAGCAATAGATATAAACTGTCCTGTGCGCTTATTGCATAGCATTAATGATAAAGATGTTCCTTATCAAACTTCATTGAATTTAGCTGAAAAAATTAAGTCAACCGATGTTGAAGTATACTTGATGAAATCAGCAGAGCACAACATGTCTGACAATCACTCACTGAAAGTTTTATTTAAGACCATTAGAGAATTTTTGCCAGCAAAAACATATAGGTAACCGTTCACAGATTTCCACTTAATTCTTCAATCTCACTAATAGAAAGGCCAGTAAACTTGACAATAGTATTGACATCAACATTATTAGCCAGCATCGCTTTTGCAACTTCAATTTTCCCTTCAATTTTTCCTTTCTCTATACCTTTTTGTATACCTTTCTCTTCAGCAAGATCAAGTCTGTATTCAAGAATGGCTTCTTCTTTGCGTAGATCCATTATTCTTTCTTCGTAAGCTACTAAATCTTTTTCGTTCCAACGAAACTTGTCTAATTCATCATATGCTAGCTTTATTATTGGCGCTTTTTCTGCTATCTCTTGTAAGTCCTCTTCTGTTGTTTCTTCTGCGTATTTAAAAAAGAAACACCACCTTTCTACTATACTTTCTAACTGCTCTACTTTATTTTTTGCGAATTTAGGCAACTCAATAAAGACAAACTGAAAATCTTTTAAGTAATGGCCGTTAGTTTTTATATTACGTATATTATGAGTAGAGATATAATCAACTTCTTCAGGAAGTAAGTTACAATTTGATATAGCAATAAAGAAGACTTTCTTTAAATCAATAGACCTGCTGAAAAAGGTGATTGAAAAAATGATGTGAGAGAGGTAGAAGAAGAATAAGCAGATCAAGTAAGGAAAAAAAATGAGCTTTAGTTACTATAATATGAAAAAACACCCAAGAAACTTTCGTAATATAACAGGTTTAACTATAGAGGAGTTCGAAAAAGTAGTGGAAAAAGTGAGGTCTGGATAGGAAAAACAGAAAAAGTGTCATGGTAGAAGATCAAAACTACCAACTCTGGAAGATAAGTTGTTTTGCGTAATTTTGTACTATCGCACTTACATAACACATAGATTTTTAGGATGCCTATTCAATGTACACAACGCAAATGTATGTAGGTTACTTAAGAGAATAGAGCCATTACTCGCCAAAAAAGTGACTATAACAAAAGATAGAAGTATGACGCCAGAAAAAATACTGAAGATTTTGGCTGATGTTACAGAACAGCAAATACAGAGACCAGAAGATAGTAAAAAACGGAAGAAATCATATTCAGGAAAAAAAAGAACCAACACTATGAAAACTGAGATTATTATCGAAGAAGGAGGAAGAATTTTATCAGTGTCAAAGTCATACCGTGGTAGAATTAGTGATTTCCGCATAAGGAAACAAGAAAAATATTTACCACTTGATAGCATAAAACATGCCGATTCTGGATATCAAGGTTGGCAAAAATTGCAAAGCAATGTTATAATTCCATATAAAAAGTATCGTAAAAAGCCATTAACTCCAGAGCATAATAGAAGATTAGCATCATTTAGAATGAGAGTAGAAAACAAGATCCGAGAGATAAAGATATTTAAGATTATGTCGAATGTTTATCGCAATTTTCAGAAAAAATATAACCTGAGGTTCAATATTATTGCTGGTATTGTAAATCTTAAGCACGCCTTTTAGTTAACCTTGATTTTAGTCACCCTCCTTTCCTTTTTTTTATCGCTTGATTCGCAGCAGGTCTAATGTAGTTGCCAGATTTATCTAATTGTCTTGAGTAGGCTTTAGCGGCATATAATTGAGCGCGTTTTTCGAAGCCCTTGTCTCTAGCGAGCTGCATTTCTGCTATATATCTATTTCCATGAGAATCCTTGCAGAGAACATCAACAATACTTTGTTTATCAGAGGCAACTTCGGAATCCATAATAGTGCTAAGAAACTCAACTTCTTGTATTGCATTTATCTCAGTAAACCCTAGAATATCGTTCAAAAAGTGGATCAGGATATTCTTATTTTTTTCCGTTCCAAAGATTTTTTTGAAACACAAATCATTGCGAGGATCGAGAAATTTTGATGGCAAAAATGCTTGAAAATATTAATAATTATACACACAATTATTCAATCATATTTTTGAAGATAGCTAATTTCTGTATTTATTTTAAATTGAAGAAAACTCAAATGAAAGATCGTGCTTTGCTAAAAATCACAGAATGCAGTCTGGTTACAAATAAACTATTTTGACAGTTAATGGGGTCTAGTTTTGACGTATGGACTATCCAAAGAAAAGGGTGGTATCATAACCTCAAAAATTTTTATGCTTTCTTCATTCAGAAACTCATACTTACCCTGCATTATTCCTGACGGTGCATTTAAGTATGTTCCACTTGTGTATTTAAATACCTCTCCAGATTTTATCACAGGTTGTTCTCCGATAACACCAACTCCGGCAATCTCATTTATTTTTCCCTTATAATCTATTATTTGCCAATGACGACTTAATAATTGAATAGTTGATTGGCTTTTGTTTTTTATCTTAACGTTATACATCCATACATAGCAATTTTCATAAGGAATGGATTGCTCTTCAATATAAATTGGTAAAACTGTAACTTCAACAAAGTTGGTAGTTAGTGTGTACTCTATCATTATAGAATATTCATGATAAAAAGATAGTATTTTAATCATATACTTTTTTCATAGATTTTTCAAGTATACTTTAATTAGGAAATATCAATTTATAGTATGAACGAACCAGATGCGCTTAGCAAAAAAGTAATAGGAATAATAGGTGGTGGACAATTAGGTAAAATGACTGCTATCGCTGCAACAAAACTTGGACAAAAAACACATGTTTTTGCCAGTGCTAAGGACGATCCGGCTTGCTCTGTTGCTGATGATTTCACAATAGCAGATTTCTCTGATAAGAAAGCGCTTGAATCTTTTGCACAGAGTGTGGATTTGGTCACTATTGAGTCTGAAAATATTCCATGTAGTGCAATTGATATCGATGTAAATTTTTATCCGGGTAAAAAAGCGTTACACATTTCGCAAAACAGACTAAGAGAAAAGGATTTTATTAAAAACTTGGGTGTAAAAACTGCTGATTATAAGAGTATACAAAATTATAATGAGCTATTAGAAAGCAGTAGAGCTTTTGGCTATCCAACAAGGCTGAAAACAACAGAAATGGGTTACGATGGAAAAGGGCAATATGTGCTTGAGAATGATTCTGAAGTGAAGCAATTTGCTTCCTTTGATTGGAATACAGAGTACATACTTGAAGCAAGTGTTGATTTACTGAAAGAGGTTTCAATAGTTATTGCAAGAGATAAAAACGGTAAAGTAGCTTTTTTTCCTATAGCAGAAAATTACCACGTTGATGGAATACTTGATACTTCAACAGTGCCAGCTAAAATAGATAGCAAATTAACTCAAGAGGTACAACGAGCTGCAAAGAAAATAGCAAATGCGCTCGATGTAATAGGAATTCTGGCTATTGAATTTTTTGTTACTAAAGATAACGAGTTGTTAGTTAATGAACTAGCTCCAAGACCTCACAATTCTTGCCACTGGAGCTTGGATGCATGTAACGTTAGTCAATTTGAACAGCTGGTTAGGATAATATGCGGGCTACCTATGCAGGAAGTAGTATTACGCTTTCCTTGTATGACGAAAAATATAATAGGTAACGATATATATGATTCTCATAAGTATTTGAGCAACGAAAAAGCTAGTTTAACCATATATGGGAAAAAAGAGGTTAGAGATAAGCGTAAAATGGGACATGTCAATATAGATTTAAGTTATTGAGTCTCTCTTATTAGATGTACAGTCCCAGAGTGTGATGGTAAGGATTTAGTATAAACAATTCAGGAGCACTGAGAACATATAAATTCAAAAGGAGTAAGACCATTAAGAGTTTTGAGTCTCTTTGCATAATTGTAGGCCATATAAAGATGCTTTGTGAGTTGCTGATGTGATTGGTAGTAGTATTTTTTAAAGTTTCGTTCAACTTGCCCAAGATTTTTGTTAGACGATGTTCAATATTATGTTCTTCACAAACTCTATCAAATATGTGTTGGAAAGCGTATTTATGGCGTTTCTGGTTGGTAAATTGTATACCGTTATCTGTCAAAACAGTGTGCGGTAGAATTTTAATCAAATTACGTAAAAACTCAGCAGCTATGGGTTTTGTAGCACGTTTATGTAACTCAACATAGGTGAATTTGATCTATAGCAACAAATAGATATAGTTTTCCCCCCTCTGTTCTGACTTCTGCAATATCAATATGCTATAGGATATTTCTTAAATTTCTTTTTTGGTTTAATCAACATCTGGCAGTTTGCTAATGTTATAACAGCGATGCAGGCTAGAAGTGCGGAATTGTAGACTGCAAGGCAATCATCTAATGGTAGAAGTGTATGCTTCCGAAATGCGATCTTCTTCTAAAGTTAGAACAGTTGATCTTGGATGTTTTGAGCGTCTTTAGTAAATGAGCGTTTTCTCCATTTGACAATAGTTTTTGGATTAAGGTTTGGAAAGCTTTGCTATACTATTTTGTATTGCTCTACGCTGTTGTCCGGGCGCACCCATGTAACCATAATTCCTCCTTCGATGGTATTTTTTTCTTACATTTTATCATACCATCACACTCTGGGACTGTACATCTTATATCATCAGAGCCTCTGCATAGCCAAATTTGGGTTTTGAGTAGACACAGCAGCTACTGTAATATAGTTTCGAAAGAAGTCTAATGTATTTTGCTATATGATCATAGGTCTAACAGGCGGAATTGGGGTAGGAAAGAGCTTTGTAGCTAGTTGCTTTCAAGAGTTTGGTGCTGCTGTGTTTGATGCTGATTCTGTTGTACACCAACTTTATAAAGTGGATAAAAGCATAATAAGTTATGCAGAAAAAAATTTTCCTGGAGCGGTAGTAAATGGTGAAATAGGTGGAACAGTACTGTCTAAATATTTCTTAGTCTACGATGAGAATTGGAAACAATTTCAATCTTTGGTTCACTCTGCTGTACTGCGTGAATTAGAATTTTTTATTGCCAAGGAAAAAAAGATCGATAGAAAGCTTTTAGTTTTAGATGTGCCACTTCTATTAGAAACAAAATTTCATTCATACTGTGACCTTATTATTTTTATCTATGCAGATAGCGTTGTGCAAGCTCAAAGACTTAACGAACGCAACATAGATAAAGAAAAGCTAAATTTAATCTTCAATGTTCAGTTATCTATTGAGGAGAAAAGGAAGATGAGTGACTTTATTATCAACACCAGTGTAAGCAAAGAGTATGTTTTTTCTCAAGTAAAAGATATAGTGGATTCATTAAACCTAAACACGTAGCTAATGCAGCCCTACATCATATCAACTATGTTTTTTTAAAAATTTTTTATTTGTGTAATTCTGTAACTTTGTTCAATTATGTGGGCAATAAAAACCCGCGTGTCATAGAAATAAAATTTTATATCAAACAGCTGTCACAACAATTTCTGCTTAGCTAATGAATATGTGCTTTAAGTCTGTGTGGACGCACATATTCATTAGCCAATTTCAGTTACCATTGTAAGAGTATGCAAATTAATTGCTTCTTTAAGTCTTGTATTAGCAATTACTATAATTTTTCGCATTAGAGCTGTTATAGCCACCATTTTCTTCTTACCACTTTCAACAAGCTTGGAATAAAAGGCACCAAGTACAGATTTGGACCTTGCAGCAGACATGGCAGCTATAAAAAGCTTTTTACGGACATTACTTCTACCACCTATAATCCTTCGATAACCAACAGCTTTACCACTTTCCCTAGGATGAGCCAGCAAGACTTGCTACTTCTCTTCTGTTTAAGTAACCAAGCTCTGGTATTAAACACAGAAAGTCTTGTGATAACTTTTTACCTATTCCAGGAACTGTTTTAAGGATTTTTTGATGTTTTTGTAACTCATGGCTTTCATCAATGATTTTTTGTATAGTATTACTGAGTTCATCTATTTGGCTATTAAAGAATTCAATAGTTTTTTGACAACTTTCCCTTATATGGTCGTTTTCAGGTGCTTCCAGTCTACATTTTTCCTGAGTTCTCATTTGCGTGATGTCATCACGACGTTGACAAAGTGCAACCAAGGTTGATTGTTTTTCAGAAGTAGGGAGAGAGAGTTCTATGGCGCATATTGAGCAAGAGCCCTTGCATCTGATTTATCGGATTTTGCTAAAGTTCCGTGAGATAAAATAAAACTTTTTACTTTGCGGGTATTAGCTCGATGTACGGTGATATTCTTGTCAATAAGAAAATGCGACAAACCAAGCTCATATTTTCCTGTGTTTTCTAAAGTTACTAAAGAATTAGGTAAGATATCTGAAAATTTTTGAAACAATTGTTGCCAACCAGAAGTATTATTGTCAAATTCGACAGCATTTTTCTCTTTGTGAACCGCAACAACATTCTTGAATTTTCCGATGTCAATGCCAATAAAATTTTGATAAGATGTAACCATGATAACCTCGATAGTTTTATTAATTTAAGATTGTAAACGGGTGCATATATATGTCCCACACAACTATTCAAACGTATCGAGGGATGGGGCTAGTGTACCTTGATATGAACGGTTGTTAACACCAACGCCGCATCGGTCGCACACGCCCGTGATAGCTCTATTCCTATAGTGAGTAGAGTTATCTTCCCTCTTGTTTCTTTTATAACCTATTTTTAACTTACAACCGCCGCGGTATCTCTTAACATAGATCCCGCTAACACGTAGCGGGATGACGATTGTCGATAAATCTAAGTTACTTTAGCAACAGTTATTCTCCACCACATTACTCCGAATTTTAGTTGTATTATTTGCAGATTTCACTGCTGAAATCTCAAATTTTGAGCTTGTGTTCAGAAATAATTCGATTGACCTGCCAAAAAAATCGTATCTCCACCCCTTGAATAGTTTATCTATCTGCCCAGATATTGACCCGGTTAACTCATCTTTTGAAGAAACTAATTTCCTTGATATATTACTTTCTTTACATTTACTATCTAAAATAATTGAGAGTATATCGAATACAGATTTGTCACAATTATTCGGTAAGATGCTGTTTTGCTGCATCCAATTTTTTTCATTTTCATTAAAAATATTCACAAACTCTAGTAAATCTGCATCTTTTATATTTTTTGCATTCCTCTTGAGATCATCTAAAATCTCATCAACATGCTCTACATTTTTTTCAATAAAACCAGCTATGACAGCATTATTAATTACTTTATTACGATTCATATTATAGCGCTGTGCTAAGGTCTCTTGCCATTCACTAACTGCTTTAACAGTTAATACCAATCTTGGATTTGCTTCATAATTAAATTTAATTCTCTTCCATGCATCTTTTGGACTATGTAAATACTTATTTATATTAACTATTGATTCCATCTCTTCTTGAAACCAACACGTCCTATTATTTTCTTCAAGTTTATTGCACAATATTTGGTATAAGTCATATAGGTGTACCACGTCGTTTATTGCATAGTCTAACTGATCCTTGGACAACGGACGCCTTAACCAATCTGAATTTTTAGCTTTAATTTTATCCAGCACTACTCCTTGATATTGCTCTACTACTTTTGAGTAACCAATAAAGTCATGATAATAATGACAAAACATAGCGGCAACTTGGGTATCAAAAATGGGAGTGGGAATACATTTAAACACAGTGAGTAAGGATTCTATATCCTGCCGGCAGCTATGAAACACTTTGGTTATCCCCTGATTTAGCATTATTTTCTTAATGAATGATAAATCAATTTCTGGCACTAATGCGTCTACAATAAAACTCTTCTCTCCGTAAGAAATTTGAATTAACGATAATTTTGGGTAGTAGGTTAAATTATTTCTAATGAACTCCGTGTCAACTGCTATAAATTTCGGCTTTTTTGCTATTAATTCTTCACACGTATCTTCCAGCTCTGATGTTGTACTAATTAGCATATATTTTTCACTTGGTGGTTCTACTTTATCTGACCTTACCCAGAAAAAGTAGAGAAAAGTTAAGACATTTTTATCATGAGAATGATGCATCAAATTGTACAGGAATGCAATAATTAATAGTAGAATGCCTACGTTGTTTGTTATAAAAGATTTCTATGTATTCAAATATGGCAGTTCTGGTTTGTTGAGCGAGAAGTATCAATAAGCAGCTCCCTTTTGAGTGAACTTTTCTGCAACAGAGTTATCGTAACAATATCCCTTATGGCTCATGCTGGAAATGATGTTTTTTGTGTTCAATAGAAATTGGTAATTTTGAGAGGTATACTGTGACCCTTGATCGCTATGTAACAGCAGATTTTTATCGGGTTTGCGCTCATTAACGGCCATCAATTTGGCTGATCAGTGGTGAATCTTTGATCCAATATGTTCGGAGCCACAACTTGGTCGCTTATTTGCTGTTTTTTATTTTTGAACCTTGCATCACACTTTGTACTGTTTTAATTTTTGCCTAAAGCTTTTAATTCAGCGTGAATTTTAGGGATCTGCATTTGGATGCTTTTTTTGAATATCTGCTAGAAGCCCATCTCTTGCTAATTCCTTACTGCTTTTTCCCTTAGTAACCCATACCACCAGCAGATATGTCTAAAACCCTACATAGTTCCTGTATTTTATAGCAATTTCTATATAAAAGAATACTTTACTCTTTTTGTTTGGTCAGGGCTTTTTTTTATGTCTCTTTCTCTTGTTACTCTTGCTAGTTCTTTTTTTAGATCAAATCTTTCTTTGTCATAAGGAGCTTTGTCTGGAAATGCGTATGCTTCTGACATTTTTCCATCATATTTTCTTACTTAACATACTGCCATCTATGCCTAGATCTTTTTCTATTTTTGTACTTCTGTTTCTTTAACCAGCTTAACAGCTTCTAATTTGAATCCTGCTGCTTCTATTTGCCATATTTTGAAAAAACGTTTTATTTTACTCCAAAAACGTCTTAACTTTCTCTCTACTTTTTCTGGGTAAGGTCAGAGTATCCACTTTAACCTCTCTAAATTTGCTCATAACCTCTTAACTTGACGCGTATGATTCCCTACTTGGATGACAGATAGTAGTGCGAAAGCCTCTTACAACTTACTTTTAATTAGTCTAACCCATGCGTGCCAATCCCTCTCACCAAGATTGCTTTCAAAAGATAGGAGATCCTTTACAGCTTTTGAGCAAATTTCTTCACTTGGAATTGATAACTCCCTATTCATTGCTAACGTTAAACATTGAGTTTTGCACGCTTGTTCTAAATGATATGTGTAAAACATTGCTTCTTGTATAGTACGACCACACGTTATAGATCCATGATTGCGCATTAACATGACAAAATTTTCTTTCAGATCAGCTATTAACCTCTTTCCTTCTGTATTGCTAAGTGCTAGGGAGTTATAATTATGGTAAGAGATTTTATTGTAAAAGTGCAGTGCCCATTGACTTATTGGAAGTAGTCCATCTTTTAGAGAAGAAACTGCTACAATAGAAGGTGTATGCAGGTGAAAAATTGCTTGAATGTCTTTCCTTGCTTGATAAACAAAACCATGAATTATATAGCCAGTTTTATTATATTGATATTCTGTACCCTCAATCACATTTCCATCTAGTGATATTCTCATCAATGAATTTTCATTCACTTCGTCAAAGCGTATACCAAATGGGTAAATATAAAACGACTTTTGATCTTCAGAACGTACCGAGAGGTGAGTATATGTATGATCATCCAGTTTAAGGTAAGACAAAATCTGATAGGCATAGACTAGATCCCTTTTTACTCTGCTCTTTGTTAACAACACAATCCTCTGTTAGAACCTGTACATGATCTCAAAGAAGGAATAAAGAATGAAGTAAAAATAAATTTATTTACCAAAATAGAGTTGCCTTGGTCTACAGATCTTAGTTTCTTTATCATTTATCATTTCATACCACTGAGTAACCCAACCAGTGGTTCTTGCAAGTGCAAAAATAGGCGTGAACATATTTGAGGGAATATCGATAGCATTCATTATTATACCTGAGTAAAAATCAACATTTGGATATAACTTACGCACGATAAAATATTCATCCTTTAAAGCTATTTCTTCAAGTTTTTTTGCAATTTTGAGCAATTCATTATTTTGTTCTAGTTTACTTAGAACCTCATGACAAGCATCTTTCAATATCCGCGCGCGCGGATCATAATTTTTATAAACACGATGTCCAAATCCCATCAATTTAAATGGATCTTTATCATCTTTAGCTTTTTCGATGAATTCATCTATATCTTCACTTTGCTCTATCTCTTTTAGCATATTTATAACTGCTTCATTAGCTCCACCATGTGCTGGTCCCCAAAGTGTAGCAACTCCTGCAGAGAGGCTTGCAAACAGATTAGAACCAGCCGATCCCACCAATCTGACAGCCGCCGTAGAAGCATTCTGTTCATGATCAGCATGGAGAGTAAATATTTTATCCAGAGCTTTTGCAAAAAGGGCACTTTTATCATTATCGACAGCATCGCAAAATATCATCTTTAAGAAATTTTCACTGTAACTTAATTCATTGTTAGCATTTATGAATTCCTGATTGTTGATATGCCTATAAATCATTGCAACAATTGCAGGAACTTGTGCTATTGCAGAAATTCCAAAATCTAAATCTTCACCATTGGCATTGTTGCCATGTGTTTCATGGTAAGATGCTGACAAATTTGCAAAACATGCAACTAAAATCGACATAGGGTGAGCAGTTTTTGGAAATGCTTTGATTACATTTGTAACTTGCTCTGATACTTTGGATGATTCTTGTATTTTGAGAAGAAATTTTTTGTGTTGCTCTGAATTGGGTAGTTCACCATAGAGTAATAAATAAATCACAGCAGTAAAACTATTATTCTCTGCCAAATCAGCTATATCATGTCCCCTATATTTAAGAACTCCTTCATCTCCATCAATAAATGTAATCGAAGAAGAACATGAAGCTGTGGAAACAAACCCCGGATCATAAGTGAATAATCCTGTCGTCTTATATAAATCCTTGATATTTAACACGTCAGGACCTATTGTTCCACTTAATATGGGTAGCTCAATTTTTAATCCATTACTTAGTTCTAATAGCACTTTTTTATCCATTACTTAAGCTACTTAAATTTTATACAGAATATACAAACTGAAGAGTATATATTAATACAGTTAACTTTACATTAACCGTATTAAGCGGTCATCAATGCTTTTACTTTTGCATTTAAGCGACTTATTTTACGCGCAGCAGTATTCCTATGAATAACACCTTTATTCACACACTTGTGTAAATTAGATTCAGCATTCCGAAATGCCAGAACAACATTTTCTTTGTCGCCAGACTTGATTATATCAACCAATTTTCTAATAGCGGTGCGAGTTTTACTTTTCCGCATCTTATTTATTAAAGTGCGCTTTGCTATTACCTTTATCATTTTTTTAGCACTCTTATGATTTGCCATATATTAATACCTAAAATACTGTACTTTTTTTTTAATTATAAAGTTTTTTTGTTAATTTGCAATATCAGTTTTTTCTATGGTTAATCTACTGCTTCTCTCTTCAATAATTTTTTCTAAATTTTGCAAGAATTCATTTTTGTTTAACCCAGGATATATTGGGGGCAATATTTCTATTACTGCCTTTCCGGGATTCTTTCTCAGAGAAAGTATGCTTTTTAGCCAAAACAAACCAGTGTTTAAAGCAACCGGTAACACAGGAACAGATAATACGCTATATAAAGCAGCAATACCTGGTTGATATTTTATATTTTGGTTTATAGTCGTTCTTGTACCTTCAGGAAATATTATTATGCTTCTATTTTCTTTTATACGCATTTTTGCTAGTTTAATTATATGGCGTATAGAACTGATACCATCTGAACGATTAATAAAAATCATTTTCAGCGCTATAAGATGCAAACCAATGAATGGAATCCATTTCAATTCACGTTTTAAAATAAAAACCGCTTTTCTAAATAGTAGTATAAAAATAAATGTTTCAAATGGAGATTGGTGTTTAGATGCAATGATAAAAGGTTGCTTAGGAATGTTTTCCATTCCCCTCACTTCATATTTAATGCCACATAATAAACGCAGCATGAGTAATACAACTTTCACCGAACAGACGAGGAAAATGGTTATTACGTACTCAGGAAAGAAAATTACAGGGAGAGCAACTAAAGTATAGAATACTTCCCATAATATAAGGAAGAAATTAAACAATAAACTTGAAATCACAAACTCACATAAACTTATTTGAATTTAACTTTACTACAAATTAAAAGCAATAAGTTTAATTATTGCTCATCTGAGTAATAGGATGCGAATCAGCTAATTTGTCCTTTAACTTTTCGTTAGCAATATGAGTATATATTTGTGTTGTAGAAAGGTTAGTATGGCCAAGAACTTTCTGTATCAACACAATATTTGCTCCGCTATCCAGTAGATGGGTAGCAAAAGAATGCCTAATCACGTGTGGAGAGATCTTATTTTCATCAATATTGCATTTTCTTGCTAACTCCTTCATTAATTGACCGACCCTCTGCCTTGTAATTGGTTTATTAGGTTTATCACCTGGGAATAGCCAATCGGATTCCTTTCCGTTAAGGATCAGATTGTCACGAACTGATAAATAATTTCTAAGGCTCTGCAATGCTTGTTCATTAAAAAGAATTTGCCTCTCTCTACCACTTTTTCCTTTTATTATTATATAGCATTCTTTGTTATTACTGTTTATTAAATGTGACACTTCACATAACTTCATATCAATTAGTTCAGAAACACGCATTCCAGAAGAGTAAAGGATATCTAAAATCGCACATAGCCTTTTACTGCTTATCTCTTTATTCGATTCGCTTGCTGATTTTCTCACTGTGTCCATTAGCAAAAATATTTCTTCGACATTTAAATACTTAGGCAAAGGACGAGAAACTTTTGGATTCTTTAACTCAACATCATTAGCCGGTGCTGGATTAAAATCTATTATTCCGTCATTAAATAGACACTTATAGAAATTTTTCATAGCGGATATTTTTCTTGATATAGAGCTACTTTTATATTTTTTTTGTGTACATAGAAATTTCACATAATCTTTAATATTGGTTTTGTTTGCGCCAACCAAGGTAGTGTCGCTTTCTAATAAAAATTCTTCAAACTGGTGTAAATCCGAACGATA
The DNA here is from genome assembly GCA_023052945.1 of Wolbachia pipientis. Lineage (NCBI taxonomy): Bacteria > Pseudomonadati > Pseudomonadota > Alphaproteobacteria > Rickettsiales > Anaplasmataceae > Wolbachia > Wolbachia pipientis. Next base: position 561,297 of record CP095495.1, on the reverse strand, counting down.
ACTTTCCAGAGTATTTTGTGTAGCGGACCTCTCTGAAGCTAAAGCATCTATGTAATATGTTATGTAAAGATTTTCTTTTTTATTTTGCGACTGTTTATTTTTCATTACCAGCTCCTATATTTATTTCTTTGGCTATAATTTGATTAGAAGTATTCCCTGTGTTTCTTATGAGAAAATATGAGACAAATAAGGCATTTATCAATAGAGTGAACATCACAAACTTTTGCTTTAACCTTTTTTTAAATTTAATCTTACTTTTATCATAGTTAAATTATAACGTCAAATCTATAAAAAACACCTTATAAAGTGAGCTCTACTATAAATATAGAATACTTCTTAGCTGTATCTATATTTATTATAATATTTATTATAATTCTAACATAAGACCTGCTGCGAATCAAGCGATAAAAAAAAGGAAAGGAGGGTGACTAAAATCAAGGTTAACTAAAAGGCGTGCTTAAGATTTACAATACCAGCAATAATATTGAACCTCAGGTTATATTTTTTCTGAAAATTGCGATAAACATTCGACATAATCTTAAATATCTTTATCTCTCGGATCTTGTTTTCTACTCTCATTCTAAATGATGCTAATCTTCTATTATGCTCTGGAGTTAATGGCTTTTTACGATACTTTTTATATGGAATTATAACATTGCTTTGCAATTTTTGCCAACCTTGATATCCAGAATCGGCATGTTTTATGCTATCAAGTGGTAAATATTTTTCTTGTTTCCTTATGCGGAAATCACTAATTCTACCACGGTATGACTTTGACACTGATAAAATTCTTCCTCCTTCTTCGATAATAATCTCAGTTTTCATAGTGTTGGTTCTTTTTTTTCCTGAATATGATTTCTTCCGTTTTTTACTATCTTCTGGTCTCTGTATTTGCTGTTCTGTAACATCAGCCAAAATCTTCAGTATTTTTTCTGGCGTCATACTTCTATCTTTTGTTATAGTCACTTTTTTGGCGAGTAATGGCTCTATTCTCTTAAGTAACCTACATACATTTGCGTTGTGTACATTGAATAGGCATCCTAAAAATCTATGTGTTATGTAAGTGCGATAGTACAAAATTACGCAAAACAACTTATCTTCCAGAGTTGGTAGTTTTGATCTTCTACCATGACACTTTTTCTGTTTTTCCCATCCAGACCTCACTTTTTCCACTACTTTTTCGAACTCCTCTATAGTTAAACCTGTTATATTACGAAAGTTTCTTGGGTGTTTTTTCATATTATAGTAACTAAAGCTCATTTTTTTTCCTTACTTGATCTGCTTATTCTTCTTCTACCTCTCTCACATCATTTTTTCAATCACCTTTTTCAGCAGGTCTATAGACAGATAGAGATTTCAATTACGTTAGTGTTATGGGTGTTAATAAATTTTTAATATATACCTTTACAAAAGAAGAAATCAAATGACATCTTTTTTTAATAAAGTGCTAATAAGAAGAAATCAAATGACATCTTTTTTTAATAAAGTGCTAATAAAAGGAACGGTCACATTTGACCCTATAGATTCATTATCTATCTTCTCTATAATTTTATCAATGCTATAGAAAGAACGTTCTATTCTTGCTAAAATATAATTAATCACTTTTAAATCAATTTTTAACTGTTTATCTGAAAATCGTTTTATTAGCATAATTCTTAATAATTCCTCGCTTGCAGGCAAAATTTTTACGCTGGTAGTTGACAATATTCGGGAGCTTAAATCTCTTAGTTTGAAGTTAAGCTTTTTTGGTGAAATTGAAGAAGTGATTAGCAGCCTCTTGTCACTTTCTTTCATGTAGTTGTAACAATGTAATAACATTGCTTCATCTTTAATGTTTTGTACGTCTTCTAAAATAAAAGTATCGCTATATCTAATCTCGCTTACGAAGTTATTCACATTGATAAAAATTGCATCGTTTATTGATTGCCAAATATGAGCAAGATGAGTTTTACCGGAGCTTTTAGGTCCAAAAAGAATCAGACATTTCCAAGATAAATCATCAATTACTGAATTATATATGTGCTTATTTTCATCTAAGATGATGTAATTTTGCCGACTATAATCAGCTTGATTGTTGTTAAATAAATTTAATTGCACATTAAACCTCTTACGTAACCTCTTTCTGGTAGTAATTTTTGCACAAAAATTTACTTACACTCCTCAAATGTGTCAGGTATTCTGGATTCATTTCTCCTCTTACCATAAATTGATTATACAAAAGGTCTGTTAGCCGTTTTTATAAAGCTCACTTTTAAAATATTTATTGATTGCATATTCTACTGATACATTGAACATTGCTATTATTGGAATAAAAAGTAATATACCTGTAAATCCAAAATATGAAGCGCATATAGTAATTCCCAGAATAATTACAGCTGGATGTATATGAACTTTTTTTCCTATTAATAAAGGAACTAATATGTTTGAATCTATTAATTGTCCAATACCAAATAATAGCAAAACAGCAGCACTTTCAAACCATCCACTAAATTGAGTGATAGCGCTCAAAAAACCAATAATGGTATATAATAATGGTCCTACGTAAGGTATAAATGTTAATATTCCTGATAAAATTCCAATAACAATAGAGTGTTTCAATCCGATTATGCTCAGGCTCACAGAGTAAAAGACCATCATGACAATACATACATTTACCTGCCCCTTTAGATAACTAGATATAATGAAATCTACTTTGGAAAAATAATCTGCAATTTTTCCCCTGTAAGGAATAGGGATTAATTTATTAGCTTTTTCTATAATTAAAGGCCAATCACGTAATATATAGAAAAACACTACAGGAGTAATCACCATTAATGATACTGTGTTAAAGCTTGAACTTAACACTTGGATTATAAAGTTACTAGCGATATCAAGAGCATTCATGAAATAAGATACATAGTTGCTGTAATTTTCTGCTAGGTTTTTAGATAAGTGATCAAATAAGCTATCCTCGATTTTTATATTAAGAAATTCTAATACAGAGGGGATTACTTTAAGCTTTAATGAAGGCACTTTACTCACTAAGAAATTTAATATTGAGGTAATTTGAACATATATAATAGGTAAAACATATGTTATAACTAGTATAAAAGCTATTAATAAAACAAGTATTATAAAAATTACAGAATATAAACGCGGTATTCTATACTTTTCAAACTTGACTACTAGCGGATTAAATAAATATGCAACAACAATGGATATTAAACATGGAAAAATCATAGGACGCATCAGGAATAACACCCCTATTATAAAAAGCAGTATAAAACAAATAGTTATATGACGTTTTTGCATGCTTTTAGCATAGTCAATTTACTGAAAAATATGCAATTTATTTTTCCTATGTTGAAAGTATTTGACGATTTGTAATACTATTTATTACTTCTGTTAAGTAGTAGTTTTTTGTTAAGAATATGGAATTTTAGGCATAGAATTCCCCCATGTGAAAAAAGATTCAGAAAAAATGCAGTGCCATACGACAGAGATTAAGCATGTGTGTGCACCCACATACGCTGAAGAAGATACGCTACATTTTTAACTGAATTTTAGATGCGTAATAGAAAGGCCTGCAGGCAAAGATAGATTTTGAGCTCTCTAAATATCTCTTTTGCTATTATAATTATGCTAATTAAGTAGGGGAAGTAATTTTTTATATAAAGTCAAAAATTTTTTTGAAAAGAATTTGGGGTAAAGAGGGAAGCCTCTGCAAAGAGAAAATAGGCTCTTCTTAATCCTATTGAAATTTTAGGTAGCCTGCTATTATACACTTATGCTGAAAATGATAAATATGCACACTAACAGACTTAAGAAATACAAAATAGCAGCATTAATAGTTGCAGCAGGAGTAGGCAGTAGATGTAGTAACACAATTCCTAAGCAGTATACAAAACTTGCAGGTAAATCTGTTTTATTTCATGCAATTAAAAGATTTCTGGCTAACCAATATATAGATTACATAAGAATAGCAATTAATAGAGACCATGAAAGTTTTTATAGGGAAGCGGTGGAGCTCTTGTACAATCATTATTTAAGTGAAAAATCAGCGGTACACTCCTTCCAGCGCGTAACGCTGGAATCTAGAAAAAAAGAAACAAGTAGTCAAGCTACTTGGATGACAGGAGGTGTAGACACTAAATTACTAAGTCCAATATATGGAGGAGAAAGCAGGCAAAGTTCAGTTAAACTAGGGCTTGAAAGCTTACAAAAAATTAACCCAGATTTTGTAGTTATACACGATGCTTGTAGGCCTTTTGTGTCAAATGTTCTGATAGATAACTTGGCTCAGTCCATGATTAATGATCAATATACAGGAGTAGTACCAGCAATAGAAGTCGAAGACACTATGTCATTGGTGGGTAATAATTTCGTTGAATCTACGATTTCAAGAGGAAAACTCAGAGCCATACAAACTCCTCAAATTTTTAATTTCAAAGAATTATTATCGTGCCATCAATCAGACAAAGAATTTACTGACGATTCATCACTAACGGTAGAGCACAAAAAACATGTTGCGATTATTAAAGGTGAGAAAAGCAATTTTAAGTTAACCACAAAAGAGGATATCAATATGGCAAAGCTTCTCTTTGAAGAGCCAAAATTTCGTGTCGGAACTGGTTATGATATACATAAGTTCATTAAAGTTCAAAATGGTGCTGAGAGCTTTATAAAAATTTGCGGTGTGAAAATTGAACACAACATGGCAATAGAAGCGCACTCTGATGGTGATGTTGCAATACATGCAATCGTTGATGCAATACTCGGAGCACTGGGATGTGGCGATATAGGAGAGCACTTTCCTCCTAGTTCCTCTGAATGGAAAGATTGCAATTCATCTCACTTTCTTGACTTTGCTGCTAAAAAAGCAAAGGAAAAAGGGTACAGCGTGTCTAATTTAGATATTACTATAGTTTGTGAGGAGCCTAAAATATCGCCTTACAAAGTAGAAATGAAGAAATTCATATCAAAAGCATTAGAAATTGGTGATGAATTTGTAAATATTAAAGCAACTACTGCAGAAAAATTAGGTTCTATTGGAAGAAATGAAGGAATAGCAGCACATGCTTCTGTGTTATTGCATACAAACTTTTATTGGAAATAGAGACGAAAAAACTTACTTGACAAACTCCACCAGCCCCCTTGTCATGAAAGTGAAGCTATTTTATTTAACTTCGCAATCTCTGCAGCAGATTAAAATGACAAGAAAACTTGTATTTGGCGTACTATTGTTTAATTTTTTGCACTATGTGCACCGTATGTCTTTATAAAATTTCTAGGTTTTTACCTACATAAGCTGAAGCGCGCTTATAAAGCGTTCAAGACATCACCCAACGTCAAATTTTAAAATAGAGAGTGTAATAACTAGCTACCACGGGTTTGACCTTACCCAGGAAAAGTGGAGAGAAAGTTGAGACGTTTTTATAGTAAAAAATGTTTTCATAAAGAGGTGCAATATGACAAATGGAAGAGAGTATACAGCAGAGTTCAAAGAAGAAGCTGTAAAACTTTTCAGAGAAAGGGGAGAAACAATTTCACAAATAGCAAGGGATCTAGGTATAAATCCCGGTATATTAGGTAAGTGGATAAAGAAGTATAACGAGAAAAAGTCAGCAGTAAATGCATTTCCGGGCAGGGGTAACGTAGCGCCTTATGATAAAGAGAGATTTGACTTAAAGAGAGAGTTAGCAAGAGTAACAAGGGAAAGAGACATTTAAAAAAAAGCCCTGGGATATTTTGCCAGTCAAAAAGAGTAAAATATCTTTTTATAAAAGAGCATAGCAATTGCTATAAAGTACAAGAATTATGTAGAATTTCTGGTGTATCTGCTAGTGGTTATTACAAATGGCTTGCTAAAAAAATAAGCAATAGGGAATTGGCAAAAAAAGATCTATTAGCAGATATTCAAAAAATACATCAAGTTTCTAAATGCAGATATGGTGCCCCTAAAATTCATGCTGAATTGAAAGCTTTAGGTAAAAATTACAACATCAAAACAGTGCAAAATGTTATGAAAGAAAATGGCATTAAGGCTATACTTAAAAGAAAATTTAAAACCAAGAAACGGCAAACTGACAATAGAGTCATAGTTCCCAATATATTAGATCAAAATTTTATTACCGATCAACCAAATAAAGTGTGGGTGACTGATATTACTTATATAAGAACCAAGAAAGGATGGCTATATTTGGCAGTAGTAATCGATCTATATTCACGTATGGTAGTTGGCTGGTCGATGAGTAGCTCAATAAATAAACAGTTGGTTATTGACTCTTTGTTAATGGCCATTTACAAGCGTAACCATCCCAAGAATCTACTATTACATAGCGATCAAGGTTCACAATATACTTCAAAAAATTACCAAAATCTACTAGCTATAAAGAACATAGTTCCTAGCATGAGTCACAAAGGCTATTGTTACGACAATTCCGTTGTAGAAAGTTTCTTTAGTTCTCTGAAAAGAGAGTTATTAATAAATACTGCTAAGTACTCCAAACAGTCTATTAAAACTGCTATATTTGAATATATAGAAATTTTTTATAACAAACAACGCAGACATTCTACTATTAACTATTGCATCCCTGAGCTTTTTGATTCATCATTCTCTTTGTAAAAACATTCCCAACTTTCTCTCCACTTTTCCTGGGTAAGGTCATAATGTCGTTGCCCGGTTTGTCTTGATGAATTTGGTTGAGACTTTTCACAATTTTAACCATAAACCCCTACCAATAAATTTTAACAAAAATACTTTAGTGCATTTTCAAATATAAGCATTCCATCACCATATTTTGGCACAGCAATACCTAAACGCTTGCTCTTTTCTTTTTCAAGAGGCCAATTATCTTGCTGAGTAAAAAATATTCCCCTCTCTGGATGGGGCATTAAAGCTAGCACTCTTCCACTTTTATCTGATAAAGCTGCTAGGTCGTATGTAGATCCATTCGGATTGTAAGGAAATTGTAGGTTAGCATAGTTGCCATTTTCATCAATGTAACGTAATGCGGTGGAATTGCTCTCAATCAATTGGTTCAAAATATCTTGATCCATAAAAAATTTGCCTTCTCCATGAGCAATAGGGAGATATAGTTCACTCAGGCCCCGTAGCCAAACAGAATTACTCTGCGGATTAACTCCCACTCTAATCCAACGGCATTGATAATTGCCTATATCATTATGGATTAAAGCTAGACTAGAGAACTCTGGAATTAATTTTACTAATATCTGACAACCATTACATATTCCTATAATCAGCTTGTCCTGAGATAAAAACTCTTGAAATTCATCCAACAAGTTGTTTTTAATACGTAAAGCAAACGCATTACCAGCACCAGTGTCATCACCATAGGAAAAACCTCCTGGAATTGCAAGTATATTGCTTAATTTCAGTTCACTTGGATTATCTATGATATCATTAATGTGAACGATTTTTACTTCAATATTACTAATACCAAGTTTTCTGCTGCATTCCATAAATGCAAATGCGGTTTCTTTTTCGCAATTTAAGCCATAACCAGATAGGACTGTGATTTTCATGAATTGCTAAAAATTAAAAAATTCGAATTTCTTTTTTACAAAATTTGCTACTAAATTTAACGCAAACAACACCAATAATAAAGCTATAATTGCAATAGCAGCAAGTTCAATAAATGCAATTTCAGGACTACTTGACCATATGTATATTTGTACAGGCAGAACAGTCGCCGGATCGAAAAAAGACGTAGGTGTATCAGCAATAAATGCCACCATACCTATCATAAGTAAAGGGGAAGATTCACCTAAAATCCTTGCAATTGCAAGCACAGTACCATGTATTATTCTTGGTAACGCAATCGGTAAAGAGTGATCTAATATCACCTTGATGTGAGGCGCACCAAGCGCAAACGCTGCATCTTTTATCGTAATAGGAACATTCGCAAAGGCATTTTTTGTTGCAATTATAATATTAGGTAACATCATAAATGAAAGAGTCATTCCACCAACAAGTGGTGAAGAGCGTGGTAGCCCAAATATGCCAAGATAGAGAGTTAAGCCCACTACACCAAATATTATTGAAGGCACTGCAGCAAGGTTATTCATGCTAATTTCTACAATATTAGTCATTAGCCTATTTTTAGGCATAAATTCGTAAAGACAGATGCCCGACATAATTCCTATTGGTAATGCTAATGCTAGGCACACTATAATTGTCATTAATGAACCGATAAATGCCCCTAAAATTCCTGCATTTTCAGGTTCACGAGAGTCAGATTTAAGGAATAAAGACTTATTAAAAAATTTTTTCACTCTCCTCTTTTCTTTTAGCCAACTAAGTAATTTAGCATAACGATCATTCAAATGTTTATCTTTATTTATTGAATTAATTATACTTGACGCGGTAAACCAGATCTCATATTCACCACTATCTTTTACTTTCTTACGAAAAAATTTCTCTAGTTCTTTGTAAGAATTACGACTTAAAATTTCGTCACTGTCTTTAAAATCAGTTCCTTTAAACACCTTACGTAAAGAATCGTTGAGTAAGCCAATGGACTTATACCGCAAATCACTAGGATTATTTGTTAAAGTAAGATCAGCACTTATTTCAATTGGCAATAAAACTTTCGTTACTGTTAAGGCACTGTAAGAGTTAACTAATATACTCAACAATATACACACAGGACAGCCAAGTGAGATAACTAGTGCCGTGAAAGAGCAAAAGCGTAACGCTCTGTTCTTTTTATTTTTCCTTTTTATACGAGCATGTACACGCCTTGACTGAAGTAATTTTAGGAATTTTTTCTTTATACTCATTTATTTTTCCTGGATCCTATCGTCAAGCCCACAGCTGTACAAACGTCAGTTTAATAAATGTTGATGTCATGCAAGCAGCTGACACTGGAATCCAGTTATAAAAATATTTACAAATCAGGCAATTGGTAACAGGCTCCATGCTAAAAACAACATCCATGATATAGAATAAGGTAGATCCCAGTATCAGTTACTTGGATGACACTGGGGAAGTGCTGGGATGACACAATTGACATCACTCCCTATTATATCTACTTAGATTTCTTTTTAACATAAGTAGTACGCTCTTTGATCCTTGCAGCTTTTCCAAATAGTTTGCATAGATAATACAGTTTTGCTCTACGAACCTTTCCTTTTCTTGTCACTTGCACTGAAACCAGTGCAGGAGAATAAACAAAAAATTGAGACACTATACTTTCTCCATGGCTCACTTTTCTGACTGCAAAAGAAGAATGTAACCCGCGATTCCTTTTTGATATACATACACCTTCAAATATCTGTATACGTTCACTTGCACCGTCAACTACTTTAAAAGTGACCTTCAAATCATCGCCGGGACGAAATTCTGGTATTTCTCTAGCTAACACTTGCATTTGCTGTTCGTTAAATTTTTTAAGTAAATTTGTCATTTATCTCTCCATTCAATAATTCAGGCCTACGCTTTTTTGTTATAACATGAGACTGCTTCTGCCTCCAATCACTTATTTTTTTGTGATTGCCAGATAACAAAACCTCAGGTACTTTATATCCCTTCCACTGCTCAGGTCTAGTATATTGAGGATATTCAAGTATACCACCACCATAATTAAAACTTTCTTCAGTAATACTATCGGTATTATTTACTACACCTGGAAGAAGTCTAATGCATGCATCGAGAACCACCATCACAGCTGGCTCACCTCCCGAAAGTATATAATCTCCAATACTTAACTCATAAGGAGTATACGCATCAATTATCCTTTGGTCAATACCTTCAAATCGACCACACAATATTGTTATATGAGGAAACTCTAATAATTCTCTGGCAATATTCTGATTAAACTTAGTTCCAGATGGAGTCATGTAAATAAACTTAGTGTTTTTATGAACAGAGAACATACTATCTACTGCATCACCAATTACATCAGAACGCATAACCATTCCTGCTCCACCTCCATATGGAACATCATCCACAGTTGAATGTTTATCTTTCGCAAAAGAACGAATATTTATTACTTCAAGGTTCCATATTTTTTTCTCTAACGCTTTTCCGGCAAGAGAATAGTTCAAAAACCCGGGGAACATTTCTGGAAATATGGTTAATATTGTAACATTGAATGCCATTAAGGTTTATTTTAAGTTATTTGGGGCTATACTCTAAGAACAGTAAATTGATATAATATATAGTTAAATTAAATATGTCACTGAATAAAACGATATATGAAGGTAAAGCCAAAGCCATTATTGAAACTGAAGACTCATCAACTGTTATACAGCACTTTAAAGATGATGTTACAGCATTCAATAAGGAAAAATATGAAATTATTGAGGGCAAAGGAATAATTAATAATCATGTTAGTGCTTTTATCATGGAAAAACTTGAGAAAGCAGGAACTAGCACGCACTTTATAAAAACTCTAAACGAAAGAGAACAGCTAGTCAAAAAGCTCAAGATAATACCTCTTGAGGTGGTAGTTAGAAATGTTGCAGATGGCAGCTTTTGCAAACGTTTTAATATCAAAGAAGGTGAGGCACTTACATCTCCTATAATCGAGTTTTTTTACAAAAATGATGACCTAGCCGACCCAATGGTGAATGAAAATCACATACTGTATTTTGATTGGCTATCTAGCAAAGAAATGGATGAAGTTAAAACTACAACTTTAAAAATCAACGAAATCTTAGTCCACCTATTTTCAAATGCAAGTATATATTTAGTTGATCTCAAGTTAGAATTTGGCAGATTAATAAATGACAGTACTAAAATCATTTTAGCCGATGAAATCAGCCCTGATAACTGCAGGTTATGGGATAAAAATACTTATAAAAAGTTAGATAAAGACGTCTTTCGTTTGAATTTAGGAGATTTAAAGGAAGCGTACCTAGAAGTTGCAAAAAGACTGTCAGTAAAGTTAGACTAACTAAATACTACTCTATCAAGTGGAGGGTTACATGCCTCATCAAGTTTTCCAATAATTTCAATTTTTTCTCCACGTTTTTGGAAATGATTTTTCACGTTTTGCATATTCTCAGGACTTACGATCAATACCATGCCAATACCACAATTAAATGTTTTTAGCATTTCTTTCTTCTCTATTTTACCCTCCTTTGTTAGCCATAAAAATATATCTGGCCATTTCCAGGAATTAATGTCTATGTTTGCAAATAAGTTTTTTGGAAGAATCCGCAGAATATTATCTATCAAGCCACCACCTGTTATATGTGCGATGCCTTTTACCTTTGGCATAATAGGCAACAAAGAATCAACATATATTTTTGTTGGTTCGAGCAACACTTCTTTCCAAAGCTGATTATTCCATGGAGATGAGTCGTTATAATTTATACCTAAGCCTTTGAAAATATGGCGCACCAAAGAAAACCCATTTGAGTGAATTCCACTTGACTCTAAGCCAACTATATAATCACCTACTTTCATCATGCTACAGCTTGGAAGAATTTGCTTTCGATCAACTACACCAACCACAAACCCTGCAAGGTCATAGTGATTATTATCATACATTCCAGGCATTTCTGCAGTTTCCCCACCAACCAATGCTATTTTAGCTCGCTTGCACCCCTTTGCAATGCCTTGGACCACAGATAATAAAACGTCTTTGCTCAAAACGCCTGTTGCAAAGTAATCAAGGAAAAATAAAGGCGTTGCTCCTTGTGCAAGTAAGTCATTTACACACATTGCAACTAAATCTATACCTATAGTATCATGCCTATTCACTTCTTGAGCTATCAACAGTTTCGTACCTACTCCATCAGTTGAGGAAACAAGCACTGGATGGTCATATTTCTTACTTAGTGCAGCAAAATCAAACAACGCAGAAAATGAACCTATTTCGCTGATTACTTCTTCTCTAGTAGTTTCTTGAGCAATAGGCTTGACTTCTTTTATTAACTTATTATATAGTTCAAGATCTATTCCTGATCTGGTATAAGTATTCATAATCCTTCTATAAATTTTAAAATTGTTAATACTATATTAATGCCTTGATATAAAAAGTGCAACGAAACTTTCTCTTAATTGACTATTATATGCTTACCAATATAGGGTAACTTAAATCATTTATAATTATCCAATGAATAAAAATACCAAAAACATACTGTTAATAACGGAACTGCTATCAGGACGGCTGCTTCATGACTTTGCTAACTCTATGAATGGAATAATGTTTGGCTTAGAAGAGCTTGAAGTAATAGATAAGAACGATGCTGATGCGCAGAAGGAAGCGTTGTCGTTGCTTAAAGAAAGCTCCGATGATTTAATATATAAACATAAAGTTATGAAGCAGGCATATTCTTCTTCAGCAGATAATTACAGCTTTGATCAGACCAAATCTAATATCGAAAATTATTTATTAAAAAAAAAGTAAAGCTTACGTGGAAAATAGACGCACACTCTGCAAAAAATAAGGAAGATTTAATTGAAAAGATAAATAAGATAATTTCTAATATGGTGCTAACTATAGCCAGCGCAGTGGCGGAAGTTGAACTAGTGTCTGTTTTACTGAGTCAAACAGAAGATAAAATGCTATTAACTATAAAAATTCTAAATGAACACAAACCAATAAGCAAATCATTAGTAGACAAATTAATCAAAAAAAATGACACTAATTTAAATACAAAAGATATTAATATCTATATGGCTCTTTATTATTAGAGTACTATAACACTGAAATGCATTGTACTTGCGAAAATAATTTGCTGGAGATAGGTTTAACTATAACTTGAGTTGCATATTTGGTTATTACAACTTTTTCTTCGTTTCAAGGCAACCGACAAAGGGTACCAAATCTAATTTTTGTAATCACTTAAGTCTAGTACTATTTTATTAATGTAGCGCTCATTTGCATCTTTGATGATAAACTTCATACCATTTTTATATTTAATGACTTCATCTACAGAAGGCACTTTACTAGCAATCGAAAGAATCAAACCACCAAGTGTAATATAGTCTTCTTCAGGGTCACGTAATTCTATTTTTAGATCCTCTTCTATATCCTTTATAATAACCCTTACTGACACTTCAAACTTATTTTGAGACAATTCAGTAATGGTATATTCTGAATTTATTTCGTTCTCACTATCAATGTTTGGTATTAGCTCCTCTATAAGATCGGTCATAAGACCTGCTGAAAAAGGTGATTGAAAAAATGATGTGAGAGAGGTAGAAGAAGAATAAGCAGATCAAGTAAGGAAAAAAATGAGCTTTAGTTACTATAATATGAAAAAACACCCAAGAAACTTTCGTAATATAACAGGTTTAACTATAGAGGAGTTCGAAAAAGTAGTGGAAAAAGTGAGGTCTGGATGGGAAAAACAGAAAAAGTGTCATGGTAGAAGATCAAAACTACCAACTCTGGAAGATAAGTTGTTTTGCGTAATTTTGTACTATCGCACTTACATAACACATAGATTTTTAGGATGCCTATTCAATGTACACAACGCAAATGTATGTAGGTTACTTAAGAGAATAGAGCCATTACTCGCCAAAAAAGTGACTATAACAAAAGATAGAAGTATGACGCCAGAAAAAATACTGAAGATTTTGGCTGATGTTACAGAACAGCAAATACAGAGACCAGAAGATAGTAAAAAACGGAAGAAATCATATTCAGGAAAAAAAAGAACCAACACTATGAAAACTGAGATTATTATCGAAGAAGGAGGAAGAATTTTATCAGTGTCAAAGTCATACCGTGGTAGAATTAGTGATTTCCGCATAAGGAAACAAGAAAAATATTTACCACTTGATAGCATAAAACATGCCGATTCTGGATATCAAGGTTGGCAAAAATTGCAAAGCAATGTTATAATTCCATATAAAAAGTATCGTAAAAAGCCATTAACTCCAGAGCATAATAGAAGATTAGCATCATTTAGAATGAGAGTAGAAAACAAGATCCGAGAGATAAAGATATTTAAGATTATGTCGAATGTTTATCGCAATTTTCAGAAAAAATATAACCTGAGGTTCAATATTATTGCTGGTATTGTAAATCTTAAGCACGCCTTTTAGTTAACCTTGATTTTAGTCACCCTCCTTTCCTTTTTTTTATCGCTTGATTCGCAGCAGGTCTATTGAAATTAAACCATCAGTTCCACCATATTCATCCAATACAATAGCTAAGTATGATTTAGAAGATTTCATCCTAACAAAAAGATTAGTTGTCTTCATCGAGGACGGAACAAACACTACGCTTTGTATAATATTTCTCAGATTAAAATTTTTGTCCCCATTAAAAATAACATCTTTTATATAAAAAAAGCCTATTACGTTATCAAAGTTATTTCTATAAATTGGTATTTTAGTGTGGCAAGTGTTTTTTTTATCTTCTTTACTATTTCACGCTCGCTTGACTCAATGCCTACTGCGCATATCTCTGTACGTGGAGTCATTATATCCATTATACCACAATCGCGGAATTTTAATAGACCATTAAATATATTAAGGTCTAGCAGATCTTTCATTCATGCTTCGGTCGCACACTTTTTCAACACAGAAGCTTTTTTGAAAAGGAAGAGAAAAATTCCATATGCTATTTTTTCTACTAAGGTTCCTTTTTTACTCAATTTATTCCCTGTAATGGCAAAAACGTTTTCAGATCAGATTTATCAAGAAAACTGTTATTAAATGTTTAATAAGCATGTGAATAATGTCAAATTAATTTGTGAATTATTTGTTGATATAAAATATCAACAATTGATCAACAATTTTTTCAACGACATATACATAGTTATGTAACAATGCATAATGGTAAAATGTTTTCCATAAAAGAAAATTACTAACACTCTGAATATCTTACTTATACACATAAATCATAACAGAAAATCAATAGCATATAGAAGTTGTTAACATATTTATCCACAAATTAAACAACGCCAATTTTTACTGAATTTTAAGTTAGTAACAAGTTGTTGATAGAACTATTATTACTGCTATACTTTAATATACAGAAGAATAGGTAAAATAGATTGGAAAGCAGCAAAACAACAATAGTAGAAATTATCAAACAAAATGAGCCAGGTGAAAGAGTGCCTATTTGGCTAATGCGTCAGGCTGGCAGGTCTCTTCCTGAGTACCGCAAAGCAGTGGAAAATATGAACAATTTTATGGAGATATGCTACAACACAGATTTAGTGACAGAATTGACGTTACAGCCAGTGATAAGATTTGACGTGGATGCGGCGATAATTTTTTCAGACATTTTAATAATAGCTGATGTTTTGGGTTGTAACGTGAATTTCCTGCGCAATGTGGGCCCGAGAATAAAACCTATAAAGAATCCTAAAGAATTGAGAAGTCCACAAGACATTGAAGCTAAAATTTTACCAATTCTAAACGCTATAAAGAAAGTCAGAAGTCAGCTATCAAAAAAAAAGCCTCTTATAGGATTTGCTGGTGGACCCATGGACAGTAGCTTCATATCTCATAGAAGGTGGAAGCAGTAAAACTTTTTCCAAAGTATTAAATTTTTACCCTTCTTATTTGAAGGAAATAATTGAACGAATAACGGAAGCAACGATTATTTATCTAATTAAACAGATAGAATTTGGAGCAGATGTTATTCAGCTATTTGACAGTAATGCTGGTGCATTATCGGAACCATCGTTTAAAGAATATGTTATCGAACCAACAAAGAGAATTACCTTGGCAATCAAGGATAGATTTTCTGATTTTCCAATAATAGGATTTCCAAGGTCTGCTGGAAATCTTTATAAGAATTACTGCGAACAAACAGGTGTATCTGCAGTAAGTATAGATTATAATATTCCAATAGAATGGGCGGAAGCGAATCTAAAAATCCCTCTACAAGGAAATCTTGATCCTAATCTTTTAGCCTATAATAAAACGGAAGCAATAAAAGAAGCAAAACGTATAATAGATTGCTTTAGAGATTCACCCTTCATATTTAATCTCGGACATGGAGTACTCCCTGATACTCCAGTTGAAAATATTGCTGAGTTAGTGGATTTTGTAAGGAATTACTAAAACCCCTACATGAAAAGCCTTTATTGTGGTGAAACGAAAAACTTCCTTGACAAACTCCACCAGCCCCCTTATCATGAAAGTAAAGCTATTTATTTATCTTCGCAATCTCTGCAGTGGATTAATGACAAAAAACTTAATGTATTTGGCGTAAATCATGCTTAATTTTTTGCACTATGTGCACCTCATGTCTTTATAAAACTTCTAGGTTTCTACCTATATAAGCTGAAACGCGCTTATAAAGCGTTTAAGACAGTAAAAGACGTCAAATAGACAAGGGAGAATTTGAATACTAGCCACCCTGGGGTTTCTTTGCCTTTTTTTCCGCTCAGTAAATTTCTTAACGTTTATAATTTAGGTTAGTTGCATTTAAAAGCGGCTGAATCGTAGCGTTTAGAATAAAAAACGCCAATATTTTGAAGTACATATAAATAACTAGTTAACCATGGGGCTTCTTTTGCCTTTTTTTTATTTGGTAAATTTCTTAATGTTTATACGGAAGGTGTCATTCCAGCGCTCTTTTTTTGTCATCCAAGTAGCCCTCTTCTTGTCATGTCAGTGCTCCCTTTCTTGTCATCCCAGTGCGTGACACTGGGATCTAATTTTTTATGCAAAATTACTATATTTATATACTTGCAAATAGATACAATTTGAAATAATTTATACTATAGACCTGCTGAAAAAGGTGATTGAAAAAATGATGTGAGAGAGGTAGAAGAAGAATAAGCAGATCAAGTAAGGAAAAAAAATGAGCTTTAGTTACTATAATATGAAAAAACACCCAAGAAACTTTCGTAATATAACAGGTTTAACTATAGAGAAGTTCGAAAAAGTAGTGGAAAAAGTGAGGTCTGGATGGGAAAAACAGAAAAAGTGTCATGGTAGAAGATCAAAACTACCAACTCTGGAAGATAAGTTGTTTTGCGTAATTTTGTACTATCGCACTTACATAACACATAGATTTTTAGGATGCCTATTCAATGTACACAACGCAAATGTATGTAGGTTACTTAAGAGAATAGAGCCATTACTCGCCAAAAAAGTGACTATAACAAAAGATAGAAGTATGACGCCAGAAAAAATACTGAAGATTTTGGCTGATGTTACAGAACAGCAAATACAGAGACCAGAAGATAGTAAAAAACGGAAGAAATCATATTCAGGAAAAAAAAGAACCAACACTATGAAAACTGAGATTATTATCGAAGAAGGAGGAAGAATTTTATCAGTGTCAAAGTCATACCGTGGTAGAATTAGTGATTTCCGCATAAGGAAACAAGAAAAATATTTACCACTTGATAGCATAAAACATGCCGATTCTGGATATCAAGGTTGGCAAAAATTGCAAAGCAATGTTATAATTCCATATAAAAAGTATCGTAAAAAGCCATTAACTCCAGAGCATAATAGAAGATTAGCATCATTTAGAATGAGAGTAGAAAACAAGATCCGAGAGATAAAGATATTTAAGATTATGTCGAATGTTTATCGCAATTTTCAGAAAAAATATAACCTGAGGTTCAATATTATTGCTGGTATTGTAAATCTTAAGCACGCCTTTTAGTTAACCTTGATTTTAGTCACCTTCCTTTCCTTTTTTTTATCGCTTGATTCGCAGCAGGTCTTATGTTAAGAGATACCGCGAATGAATCGCGGTATGACGTAGGGCTACAGGTGTCATCCCAGTGCCTAGACACTGGGATCTAGCCTTTATTATTTGGTTGAAATTAAGTCTTCTGGATCCCAGTGTCAGCTACTTTCATGACATCATCATAAAGTAAACCAGTGTCACGCACTGGGATGACAAGAAAGGAGCTTGCATGATAGGAGAATTGGATTTGAGCTACTCAGATGACCCATGCAAACTGCAACCCTAAATGTTGAAGCACTGTCATACACTAAAGGCTGTAATGACAATTTTGGTTGCTTCACACAATACTATAAAGTTATTTTTCCATCGATCAGTCAATATCATCAAAGTTAGTATTCTCCATAGCGAAGTCTCTAGCTAGGAACAATGAGCCACAGATCAGTATGGTTTTGACGTTTTGGATAGAGGCTTTTAATATGTGATTGGATATTGCATCGCCAATTGATTCACATTCAACTGCTTTTATCCCTATGTTATTGGCTTTTTCCCTAATCAAATTTGTATTTGTTGCTTTGGGCTCAGATTTAACACAAACCGCACATAGTAGTTTGATATATGGCTTTAAGTGCTCTAAGAACTCTTCCACATTTCTGTTACGGGTAACACCAAAAACCACATAGATACCTTCAGCAAAATTATCTTTTACCCACTGAGATAGCACTCTAGCACCGTCATTATTGTGTGCACCATCTAAAAATAATTGCCAATTTTTTGGTAATAAAGAAATTAAATTGCCCTCTTTTATACGCTCCAGTCGTGCAGGCCAGTAGGTACGCTGTAAACCTGAAGTGATATCCTCTTCTCCAATATCAAATCCATATTTTCCACTTAAAATACTACATGCTGCAATAGCATTGCCTGCATTAATCACCTGATGATCACCCTTTAAAGATGGCAAAGAAAATTCTATTGATTGAATAGCTGATTGAAAAATCATTTGAGCTCCAGCACGTGACCTCTCATTTTTTTGTTTCTGGATCCCAGTTTGGATGACAGATAGTCGTTTTTTGCAATTCCATTCAAGGCCTCCTCTATACAGAGGAGATTTCTTATTTATTGCGTAGTGTTCTAGCGTGTTCATTACAGATTTTTCTTGTGGTGCTATTACGCAAGGAACATTAGGTTTCATTATTCCAGCTTTTTCACCTGCTATGGTTTCTACGGTAGGGCCAAGATATTCTGTATGATCAAGGGCAATGGAAGTAATGATTGTTAAAATCGGATTATCTATAACATTTGTTGCATCAAGCCTTCCACCCATACCCACTTCAACTAAAGTTATATCGGCTTTATGACGAGAAAAAGCTAAAAAAGCTGCAATAGTTGCAGCTTCAAACAAAGTGATAGGTTGTTCTGCAATTACGGCACGGCATTCTTCTAACAAGCTATATAATTCATTATCGTCGATATAACTGCCTGCAATAACTATTCTTTCATTAAAATTCACCGAATGTGGAGAAGTGTATGCGTGTACCTTATACCCTGCTGCTTGCATTATATATCTTATAAATGCTAGTGTTGAGCCTTTCCCGTTAGTTCCAGCTATATGAATTGTGGGCGGCATTTTTTTCTCAGGATTGCCCAATTTATTTAGAAAGCTTTTCATGCGATCAAGAGAAAAATCCTTTGGTCTACTACCAAGCGGTTTAGGCCAATGAGGCATATATATCATGGATTGTTATTGCATTTTAATTCAGCTATAACGTTTGCTATGCCATGCGTGTCGATTTTTTCACTAAATTGAGAACGTTGATTAATAGCAATACTTATTCCACTCATTACAACATCACTTATCAAGAAAGAACTGTTATTTTTAGTAACTTTAAAATCGATATTTGTAAATTCTTCATCACCGTAAGAAAATCTTGTACCAATTAAGCAAGTTTCATCGTCAACTGCTTTTGTACTCATTATGATCATTTCACTATCATGCATGTATTTATATAAAATTTTAACGCACAAACGCATAAGATACACTTCATACTCTCTTAAAAAATCTTCTTTT
The DNA here is from genome assembly GCA_023052945.1 of Wolbachia pipientis. NCBI lineage: Bacteria > Pseudomonadati > Pseudomonadota > Alphaproteobacteria > Rickettsiales > Anaplasmataceae > Wolbachia > Wolbachia pipientis. Next base: position 541,665 of record CP095495.1, on the reverse strand, counting down.
TCTTTTTGTTTAACTAAAGCCCAATGTTTCCCTATAACGAATTGCGATATTCCTTTGAGGTTAACATTATTCTGAATGAACTCCTGAAGCTTTTCGTGTACATGCCCTAGGTTTTTTCTATTTCCTTTTGTAGATATACCATCCACTTGTTGCTTCATAGTATGCACAAAAATTTTATGATCTGTACAACTAGTGTAAGCTCTTGAAGAAATTACAATAAAAACAATAATGATTAAAACTTTAGTAATATTCATAAGATATATTTATTAACTATGATACTTAGAATGCAAAGTTTAATAAAGATTAAATAATAATCGCTGACTTTTAATATACCTATAGACATGCCTTGTGTAAATCATCTATAATTCAAGTAAGGGTCTGTGCTATGCGTTATGAGTTAAGTTAAATTTCCCGAGCGATAATTTCTAGTCAAGGGAATTGCCTCTATTGATTTCGTTGAAATTAATACGCGATGCCCACCTTAACTTTAGTCTCAGGAATCTACTAAGGCTGACGGTAGATATGGATCCTATTTTGATTGGTTTAACATTTATGCTTCATCAATGCAGAGAACAAGGTACCTTCCTATGTTTGCCTAATGAGGTATTCCAAATTGTAATTGATGTTGAAAGGTATCCTGATTTTGTTCCTTGGTGCAAAGCCGTTTATATAAAAGAAAAAATTGACAACCAAATGGTTGTGGATCTTCTCGCAGCTTTTCATGGAATTAAAGGAAAGTACACATCAGAAGTAACCTTTCTTTCTCCAAGTGGAACAAATGAAGGTTGGATAAAAGCTGTATCATCAAATGGAATATTTAAACATCTATGCAATGAATGGCAATTCATTCCCATAGATGAAAATAAAACTATGGTAAAGTTTTATATAGAGTTTAAGTTTAAGTCCAACTCATTTTCCACTTTATTAAACTCAGTATATAAATATACACAGAGTAAAATAATTGCTGCATTTAAAGATAGGGCTGAAAGCCTTGCTAAACAAAAGTTATCTTGACATTATTAATATAAATATGTAATTTTTTTAGTAAGTTAAGTGTTTGTATTGTAATGACTTTCAGACTATTGTTTTTACTAATTCTTATGAGTGTTAATTCTTATGCAGTTGTTAAATCCAGTAACCAACATATTCAAAAAGAAACTAATGAAATAACATCAAAGGAGTTACTATCACTATTACCTGATGATAAATTATTAGGAGATCCAAAAGCACCAATTCTAATGATAGAATATGCTTCATTAACTTGCTATCACTGCTCTCTTTTTCATAAGAATGTTTTTCCTAAAATTAAAGAGAAATATATAGATACAGGTAAGATGTTATATATATTTCGTCATTTTCCTTTGGATTACAGAGGGCTAAAGGCTGCAATGCTAAGTCATTGCTACGAAAAACAAGAAGACTACTTTAATTTTAACAAAGCTGTTTTTAACTCAATAGATTCGTGGAATTACTACAATTTAAGTGATTTGACTTTACTACAAAGAATTGCTGCACTAAGCAACTTAAAGCAAGATGCATTTAACCAATGCATTAATGATAAGAAAATTATGGATAAAATCGTAAATGATAAATCACTGGCAATCAATAAACTTGGTATCACAGCCACTCCAATATTTTTCATCAAGCTTAACGATGGTAAGTCATATATAGAGCATAATAAAGTTAAACATGAAGGGTATAAAGAGCTGAAATATCTCACTGATGTGATAGATAAATTATATGAAGAAGCTATAGTGAAGTAATACCACTGTAGCTTACCATATAAAGACTCTATTCTGGGTCATTGTTTTTCACTACTGTTTGATGTTTTTTACGCTCAAACTCTCTTTTTTTACTGTGCCAAGTGTAGTAATACATAGCGATTTTATTCTCTATTAATACTATTGTCCCATCATAAAACTGAACCATATCCATAACTTTTCTCTGAGCTTCATTAAAACGTTCTTTATACTTTTCACGATAAGCTGGATTATATAGTAACGTAACCCCTTCATTCTTGTTAGATTTTTTGTTTAACGTTTCAACTTCACTAGCAATAGTATAAGACATATAACCCCCTCTAATTGATTATAAAAATTATATTTTAAAAAGAGAAATGCGCATAAACAATCCCTTTAATTCTAGTATAATAATCGATTGTTTATTATACTAGTTAACTATAGTACGATATATAATAATTTTTGTCACTTAAAATTTTATACTATGAAATAATAACTTAAAATAAATGTTTTTATTATTTTAAACTATATTATTATATTTATAAATTGTGTATGAATTAAGCCTCCCTAATTTATAATATAAAACGTAATGCGTAATAATTCTAGTATAAAATCGTCATATATAAGAAATCTATTTGCAAAAGAATATAAAAAAATAGGAGGATATTGTATTCTTGAAAAAAAGCAACATATTCAGATTGGCCCTGAAGAAGGAAAGCTATTAAGTTTATTTATAAAAATCCATAAAATCAAAAGTATTGTTGAGGTTGGCACATTATACGGTTATTCGTCGATTTGCATGGCAAAAGCTCTACTAGAAGACGGTCATATATATACAATAGAAAATAATCCTCAACACTCAAGAATAGCAAAAAAAAATTTTAGTGCTTTTAATCTAAGTGATGAAATTACTCTAATAGAAGGTGATGCACTGGAAAAAATTAATGAATTATCAGCAAAGGCACCATTTGACATGATATTCATCGATGCTGACAAAAGTAGTTATCCTAAGTATTTGGATTGGGCAGAGTCATACATTAAACAAGATGGGCTAATCGTTGCAGATAACACTCTATTATTTAATACAGTATTTTTAGAATCGCCTCCAAAAGAAGTATCAGAAAAATCATGGCATGCTATGAGGGAGTTTAATAATAGATTATCAGATGAAAAGAAATATTTCTCTATATTGATTCCAACTGATGAAGGAATGACTGTAGCTTTAAAGCTAACATAAGTTAAAAATCAAGGTCAGCGTAATGTTTAGGAGGGGTTAAACCGGAAACTCTCTCTAATAATATCTCACGAAAACAAGGCTTTGATTTAACAATGGAGTACCATTCTTTTAAAATTTTACTTTTTTCCCATGGAAAACTACTTACATAATCCATTATGGAAATATGCGATGCTAAAGCAATATCAGCCAAAGTGAACTTATCAGTTGCAAGCCAAACGTTCTTGTTAATTAAGTGTTCGATGTATTCCATATGGCAAGGCAGGTTATGCTGAGCTGCATGAAGAAATCTAGAGTCAGGGCTGCGGTTAGTAATTACTTTTTCATTCATAATATACTTAGTAACTTCATTGTAAAATTTGTTGTCGAACCAATTGATTAGAGCGCGTATTTTAGACTTAATAATAGTGGATGAACCAAGTAATTTGACGTCGCTATTGTAAGTCTCTTCTATATATTCACAAATGGCATTACTATCCGCTATTACAAAGTTATTATCTATTAATACTGGTACTTGCCCAGTTGGATTGATCTCCATAAATTCATTCCGTTTTTCCCACGGATTTTCATACACTAGATCGCAGCCTAATTTTTTTTCTTTTAGAAAGGTTCTAACTTTTCGTGAAAATGGACAAAGAGGAAAATGATATAAAATCATAATATTCCTCTTTTGTTATCCCAGTACCTATAGGTTATTATTCCAGTGTGTGACACTATCTTTTTTCTCTGGATCCAAGTTGGAATGACAAGAGAAGAGTATTTTAGGTAACAGTTGTTTACTCCAAAGTAATGTTGCAAGAGATCTAACATATAAATTATTAAGGTTAATATAGGATATACCTTGCTAAATAAAAAAAAAGTATAATATTTTATAAGGTATGCAGGCAAAAACTCTGTAATTTGGTCAGATCAGAAATGAAGCAGCCATATCAGAACCTTTTTGGGTTGCATACCTATTTCATTATTTGTTTTATCCGAGGCTATGAATATAGCATTAAAACATCGTCCTAGTAGCTTTAAGGATCTAGTAGGTCAAGATATATTAGTGCGTATATTAGAAAATGCTTTTATTTTAAACAAAATCCCACAGTCTATACTGCTCTCTGGTAGTAGTGGAGTTGGTAAAACCACCACTGCAAGGATAATAGCTTTATGTTTGAATTGTTCCCTGGGGCCAATTTTTGAACCTTGCGGATCATGTGAAAATTGTCTAGCAATAAAAAATTCAAGCCATCCAGATGTAATTGAAATCGATGCGGCAAGTCACACTAGCATTGACGATATTAAAGTAATCCTGGGAGATATTTGCTATTCACCTATAAGCTCTAAATTCAAAGTCTACATTATAGATGAAGTACATATGTTATCCAGCAGTGCATTTAACGCATTACTTAAAACCCTAGAAGAGCCACCATCTAGTGTAAAATTCATTTTAGCAACTACAGAAATAAAAAAGATACCAATAACTATTATTGCACGTTGTCAAAGATTTGACTTACACAACATTCCTGTAGCTAAAATAGTGGAACGTTTAAATGATGTTGCACAAAAAGAGAGTTATTCCATTGAAAAGGGAGCATTAGAATTAATTGCACGACACTCTGGAAATTCAATGCGTAACGCCTTGTTTTTGATGAATCAAGCAGTGCTACATAGCAAAGATGGTGCAATATCCACTAAAAATGTGACAGACATACTTGGCCTAGTGGATAAAGATATTATATTCGATCTATTAGGAGCAATATTAGAAGGTGATTTACAGGAAGCTCTATCAGTGTTTGACAAGGCGATGAAAACAGCAAACCCACTTAGTATTTTTGAAGGTCTATTGCAAACAATTCAGCTAGTATGCCGTTTTTTGATTACAAAAGAAATTGATAATGCAGTTACAGAGTATGAAAAGAACAGGATAAAAGATTTAAGTATAAAGAAGTCTTTAATATTTTTTTCGAGATTGTGGAAGGTGTTGCTTAAAGGTATTCAAGATATAAAAACTTCAACATGCAATGATGTTGCTGCTGAAATGATGCTAATTAGTCTTTGCTATCTCTCTGATCTACCTTCTCCAGAACAGGTGATCAAAAAAGTTCTTTCACAGAATGTAAAGCAAGGAAATAGACAGGGCAGACCTGTTGCACCTTCCCCCTCTGTTATCCAAGTAGCTGACTATTCGGATCCAAAAAAATATGTGGAAAGTAAACAACAACCCCACTCTGTCATCCCAGTGCGTGACACTGGGATCCATGTGGAAAATAAACAACAAAATTACGATTTTGATAAGATTTTGCAACTATTAAGGCGGAGTAACCAAATTTATCTTTACAAACAACTGTGTAATAATCTACAATTAATAGATTGTAAACCTGGATATTTAAAATTAAAAGCTGTATCTAAGTTGGATAGTAATTTTTGCAATGATTTAAAAAATTACTTAAACCAGGTGACTCAGCAGGAGTGGGTTATTACAGTTGATACGGGTTATATAAATAGGGAAGTGAGTAATTTAAATTATGCACCTGCAGTTAAGGATATACTTGATACATTTAAAGGTGCAAAAGTAGTTAATATAGAAAATAAGGAGTAAGTTGTGGATTTTAGTCAAATAATGAAACAAGCGCAAGAGATGCAAAAAAAGCTTGCAGAAGCTCAAAAAAAATATATTGGGAAAGAGTTTCAAGGTATTTCTGGTGGTGGCAAAGTTTCTGTATTAGTGGAAGTCATAAAAATAGGTAGCTATAAAGCTAAAAAGGTGAACATAGACTTAGAACTTATGAGAAATGAGGAAAAAGATATAGTAGAGGATTTAGTGACAGCAGCATTTAATGATGCCATTAAAAAGGCAGAAGAAGATATGGCAAATGCAACCTCTGATCTTGCAGGTATGATGGGTTTACCACCTGGGTTCAAACTTCCTTTTTGAATTTACTACTGAAGTTTCTTTTAGTGTAAGTATTTCTTTTTTAATATTTCTCGCTAGTACTTCTTCATATAATGCGCCTATAGCTAGCACAGCCTTACGTCATACCGCCGCGGTATCTTCATCCGCTAACACGTAGCGGGATGACGATTGTCGGTGAACCTAAGTTACTTTAGCTATAAATATTAAGAAATTTACCAAATGAAAAAAAAGGCAAAAGAAGCCCCGTTGGTGACTAGTTATTTATATGTACTTCAAAATATTGGCGTTTTTTATTCTAAACGCTACGATTCAGCCGCTTTTAAATGCAACTAACCTAAATTATAAACGTTAAGAAATTTACTGAGCGGAAAAAAAGGCAAAGAAACCCCAGGGTAGCTAGTATTCAAATTCTCCCTTGTCTATTTGACGTCTTTTGCTGTCTTAAACGCTTTATAAGCGCGTTTCAGCTTATATAGGTAGAAACCTAGAAGTTTTATAAAGACATGAGGTGCACATAGTGCAAAAATTAAGCATGATTTACGCCAAATACATTAAGTTTTTTGTCATTAATCCACTGCAGAGATTGCGAAGATAAATAAATAGCTTCACTTTCATGATAAGGGGGCTGGCGGAGTTTGTCAAGCAAGTTTTTTCGTTTCTATTCCCAATAAAAGTTCGTCATATGGTTATGCAAGCATCGAACAGACGAAATCTGTCAAATCAGAAAGAAACACACAAATTTAAGTTTTTAGTAGTTTTCAAGTATAGTTGTACAGGGAGCGCCTTTGCAGTTATGACCGACATTTTCAATGGTGCCTAAGTGCCCGTATGCAAGCATGGTTTTGGAAGGAACGGTCAAATCATTGATGGAGTCATTTAGACTACCTCGGTTAGGAGATTGTACTATCAACCGTTCCAAGCTGAAGCGTTTCCCTATTACAAATTATATGTAGGGGTTACCATGAAAAAAGCAAAAAGTAAATTAGAAATAGTGAATCCTAATGCAGCAGGAATAGACATTGGTTCAGCTGTACACTATGTGTGTGTACCTGAAGGAAGAACGCGTTCAGAAATTTGGCTGCTTTACTGAAGACCTTCATAACTGACCTTACCCAGGAAAAGTGGAGAGAAAGTTGGGAATGTTTTTACAAAGAGAATGATGAATCAAAAAGCTCAGGGATGCAATAGTTAATAGTAGAATGTCTGCGTTGTTTGTTATAAAAAATTTCTATATATTCAAATATAGCAGTTTTAATAGACTGTTTGGAGTACTTAGCAGTATTTATTAATAACTCTCTTTTCAGAGAACTAAAGAAACTTTCTACAACGGAATTGTCGTAACAATAGCCTTTGTGACTCATGCTAGGAACTATATTCTTTATAGCTAGTAGATTTTGGTAATTTTTTGAAGTATATTGTGAACCTTGATCGCTATGTAATAGTAGATTCTTGGGATGGTTACGCTTGTAAATGGCCATTAACAAAGAGTCAATAACCAACTGTTTATTTATTGAGCTACTCATCGACCAGCCAACTACCATACGTGAATATAGATCGATTACTACTGCCAAATATAGCCATCCTTTCTTGGTTCTTATATAAGTAATATCAGTCACCCACACTTTATTTGGTTGATCGGTAATAAAATTTTGATCTAATATATTGGGAACTATGACTCTATTGTCAGTTTGCCGTTTCTTGGTTTTAAATTTTCTTTTAAGTATAGCCTTAATGCCATTTTCTTTCATAACATTTTGCACTGTTTTGATGTTGTAATTTTTACCTAAAGCTTTCAATTCAGCATGAATTTTAGGGGCACCATATCTGCATTTAGAAACTTGATGTATTTTTTGAATATCTGCTAATAGATCTTTTTTTGCCAATTCCCTATTGCTTATTTTTTTAGCAAGCCATTTGTAATAACCACTAGCAGATACACCAGAAATTCTACATAATTCTTGTACTTTATAGCAATTGCTATGCTCTTTTATAAAAAGATATTTTACTCTTTTTGACTGGCAAAATATCCCAGGGCTTTTTTTTAAATGTCTCTTTCCCTTGTTACTCTTGCTAACTCTCTCTTTAAGTCAAATCTCTCTTTATCATAAGGCGCTACGTTACCCCTGCCCGGAAATGCATTTACTGCTGACTTTTTCTCGTTATACTTCTTTATCCACTTACCTAATATACCGGGATTTATACCTAGATCCCTTGCTATTTGTGAAATTGTTTCTCCCCTTTCTCTGAAAAGTTTTACAGCTTCTTCTTTGAACTCTGCTGTATACTCTCTTCCATTTGTCATATTGCACCTCTTTATGAAAACATTTTTTACTATAAAAACGTCTCAACTTTCTCTCCACTTTTCCTGGGTAAGGTCATCCCATGACTATTGAAATTTTGCATTTAATTTATAGCTCAGCCTCTGTCAGGGCATAGGATGACAGAAGTGGGCTTCAATAGCTGTAGTACTATAGCTGTTATACTCCAAAAGTAAGTATTAGATATAATAAATAGAAGAAATTAGATAGAATGATTAAAAGGGCAAGGATATAAAGGTTTAACTTGAAATAACCTGATAAAATTTGAATCACACTTCCAAGTGCTGGCACCCATGAAAGTAATGCAACTGCACAAATCAGTAAATTTCTTACGACTTTTGGTGTTGTGTGCTCGTTCTCTAGTTTGTGGTATGATTTTCGTATAGAGATTGTTATTCTACCTAAATACCAGTTAACTATTCCACCAAGGCTTGATCCTAGTACTCCAAAAAATAACATAAGTAGTGGAGTGTAATACGACCTGAAATAAAGCATATTATTGAACACAAAACCTCGACGTATGGGTAAGATGAGTGACGATACTAGACTATCTGTAAATAACAGGAAGTAGCTTTCCATATGAATTTACCAGGTTGTTGTACCATCTTCATTGTCAGAAATTGTAATCCCCATTTGTTTCAATTGATCCCTTATTTTGTCTGCAGTATCGTAATTTTTATTTTTTTTTGCAATTTTTCTTAAGTCTATCAACCTTTTTATTTCTTGATGACTTACACCAGCAGTAAACCACTCTTGATAACTTGACTCAAGAAGACCAATAAATCTGGCACTCTTAATAAAACTTTCAGTTAATTTAAGCTTTTCACTTTCATTACTCATTTTGTTAATTTTTGTAGCCATTTCATGTAATATAGCTAGAGCTTCAGGAATGTTTAAGTCGTTTTTTAAAGCGTCTATAAAATCTTTAGAAATCTCTGCGTTACTTTCATTTATTGTATCTAAATCACGTAATAACCGATAAAATTTATTTAAGGTTTCCTGTGCATCAGAAATAACGTTTTCTGTCCAATCAAGTGGTTTTCTGTAGTGAGTTTTGAGCAGTGCATAGCGTATTACTTCACCCTTTATTCCATTATCTAGCAAATCTCTTACTTTGACTATATTAAATAAGGACTTGCTCATTTTTTCTTCATTTACTGTAAGAAAGCCGTTATGTATCCAGTATTTTGCAAACATTGATCCAGCAAATGCAGACTTACTCTGTGCAATTTCATTTTCATGGTGAGGAAATTGTAAATCTATGCCGCCACCATGAATATCAAAATCTTTGCCAAGATAAGCATATGACATTGCTGAGCATTCTATATGCCATCCAGGCCTGCCCTCTCCCCATGGGCTATCCCAATAACTTGAAAGTTTGTAGTCAATATCACTTGCAGGCTTCCACAGCACAAAATCTCCAGGGTGCTTTTTATTTTCATTAACTTCAACTCTGCTACCTGGAACCAATTCATCGGTTTTTTTTCCTGATAAAGCACCATATCCATGGTAAGATTCTATATCAAAATACACGTGTTTGTCAGATTCGTAAGCGTGGCCTGATTGCAGTAAATGTTCAATTAATTCTATAATATAATCTACGTTTTCCGTTGCTTTTGGCTCGTGTGTTGGCTCTTTACAATTTATGCTTTCCATATCATCATGAAAAGCTTTAATGTAATATGTGGTTATACTTTCTATGTTGCTATTTTTTTCACTTGCTGCATTAATTATCTTATCATCAATGTCGGTTATGTTACGCACATAGGTAACTTTGCCATAACAAAACTTAAGTAGCTGAAATAACACATCATACACAACAACAGACCGTGCATTGCCTATATGTGCTGTGTCATATACTGTTGGTCCGCAAACATACATTTTCACATGATCTTTATCGATAGGTGTAAAAAGCTCCTTTTTTTTTGTTAAGGTGTTATAAAGCCTAACCATATACGAAGCTTTTGAGAAAAGAAAATGCCCCAATGATAAGTTGTGGCCCTTTGACTACTACAACAAGAGTAAGCAATAGCCCACACAATGATATTAAAACTCCTAATATGGATAGAAACCCATCTTTACTCATAATGCCAAGCGAAATAAGAGTCGTACCAATTGCAGGAATGAAGTTAGTAAGAGGTAGTGGAAGAGCTATCGATAATGCACAAAGCAACATTACAAAAGCTAAAATCTTTTCACCTGGCCCATAGAAAATAAAAGACATTCTTGGCTTCATGAATTTTTCTATTTTTCTTAATGCTGGAGAAGTTTTCTCCACCACAAGAGCTAGTGTTGAACGCTGAAAAGATTTTCTTTCTAGCCAACTGGGCATCCAAGGAGAATCAAATCCAAATAGAAGCTGCAGTGAGAATAAGATTAAAGGTATAGAAAGAATAGTTGTATAACCAGGTGGAACCGGTATAGGCACCGATAGCGGCAAGGAGAAGATGATTATTAAAATACCAAAACCGCGCTCATGCAAAGCTGCTTTAATGTCAAACAAAGTTACTTTATCGCTATCATTGTTATTGGTATCTGCAACCTCTTTTAGAATATCAGAAGCTAATTTTTTATTTTCGGTCAGTTTCTTACTTTTTTGCACAAGTTACTCTTTAATACAACTATTCTTTCTAACTAACATAATTATTGCCATATTTCAATATGCATTATTCATTTTGCGCTAGTAATTCGTTCTTTTGTTAAAGTGTTGCAAAGCTTTTAAGAAGAGAAAGTGCTCCAGTTATAAGTTGTGGTCCTTTGACTATTACAACAAGAGTAAGCAACAACGCACACAATGACACTAAAACTCCCAATATGGATAGAAACCCGTCTTTACTCATAATGCTAAGTGAAATAAGAGTTGTGCCAATTGCAGAAAGGAAGTGAGTAAAAGGTAATGGAAGAGCTATTATTATTGCACAAAGCAACATCATAAAAGCCAGAATCTTCTCACCAGGCCCATAGAAAATGAAAGACAGTCTTGGCTTCATGAATTTTTCTATTTTTTCTAATACAGGGGAAGTTTTCTCTACCACAAGAGCTAGTGTTGAACGCTGAAAAGATCTTCTTTCTAGCCAACTGGGCATCCAAGGAGAATCAAATCCAAATAGAAGCTGCAGTGAGAATAAGATTAAAGGTATAGAAAGAATAGTTGTATAACCAGGTGGAACCGGTATAGGCACCGATAGCGGCAAGGAGAAGATGATTATTAAAATACCAAACCGCGTTCATGCAAAGCTGTTTTAATGTCAAACAAAGTTACTTTATCGCTATCATTGTTATTGGTATCTGCAACCTCTTTTAGAATATCAGAAGCTAGTTTTTTATCTTTAGTTAGTTTCTCACTTTTTTGCACAATTATCCTTTAATAAAATATTCCTCCTAAGCTAACATAGTTGTTGCTGTATTTCAATATTTGTTATTTATTTCATACCAACACTTCATCTCTTTCATTTTTTAACCTGACTAAGTTTTTAAACAGATGACATGCACTAAGGTGCATGTCACGAAGTATGAGGACGCTAATGATCTGGTTCATTAGACGATAATTTTTCTGAGTCCTTAAGCTCCTGTTTAAGGTTTTTGATGCCTTTTCCTAAATCACCCATAACTTGCGGTAATCTGCCTGCACCAAACAGAACTAAAATTATTATCAAGACTAGAAACAATTGCCATGGTCCTAAACTCATTTTCACCTCCATTTAAAATATTGACCTTTAAATATTAAAACTTGACTGAAGTCAAGTAACACATAGATTATATCACCTTTATTTAATTATAAATCAAGGTTTTTTAATTATTTTATAACAATTCCAAACTAGATTGTTTTCTTGCAGCGAATAAGTGGAAACTTTTCGCTTAACTATAGAGTAGAGGAGAGCTCACTAAAAAACTTTGCTAGCGTATCATCTTTAGGCCTATGGTATATATCGCTAGAAACCCCTGATTGAATAATTTTACCATTTTTCATTACGTAGATAAAATCTGCAACTTTCAATGCTTCTTGCGGGTCATGAGTTACCATTAGCACAGGGATATTTTTACTTCTAAAAAGGGACAATATATGTTGTCTTATTCGGCACTTGAGCAGTATATCCAAATTAGAAAATGGTTCATCTAACAACACAACATCAGGGTTTTGTGCCATCACTCTTGCTATTGCAACTAATTGTTGCTGTCCTCCAGATAAGGCGTTAGGGTACATATTTTCATATTTTTCTATATTGAGTAACTTCAAGATTTCCAATGCAATTAGGTGCTTTTCTCTCTTGGAAGAGCTGCGGATAGCAAAGGTTATATTTTCTACTACTGTTTTGTGAGGAAATAATGCAGAATGCTGAAAAATCAATCCGATATTTCTATGCTCTATAGCGATTGATGCCTTATTGCTTGCAACTAACCTATCATTTATAAAAATAGTTCCAGATTTTGGATTTTCTATCCCTGCAATTAATTTCAAAATTGTTGACTTGCCACAGCCAGAATGCCCCAATAAACATGCAACACTTCCTTTTTTTACTTTAATGTTTATATTGCTTAAAGCAAAGTCGTCTTGATTGTTATAGAAATAACCAATGTTGTTAACTAGCATTAATCTTACTTAAACCATGTTATTAAATATAATAGCATTATACTCAAGAAGTACAGAAATGTTTCTTGTCGTCATAAATTGGTTATGCAAGAAGTCTAGAAAAGAGAAGGATTTTTTGCTATAACTTTACATAAATGGTAGGAAACACGGGACTATAGCTCAGCAGGATAGAGCGTTGGACTCCTAATCTGAAGGTCGTGCGTTCGAATCGCACTAGTCCCACCACATTGCTTCACAAATTTCATGAAGATTTTTTTTTCACAAATACACACACCTATTCCAGTGTCAAGCGCTGGAATCTCGGCAACCCCTACGTCATACCGCCGCGGTATCTCTTAGCCGTTAACAAGTAGCGGGATAACGGTTGTCAGGCCAGCGCCCCTATGATGTCATCCCAGTCTGGGATCCAGGAATTTTATTAAGTATAAAAGTAGCCGTTTTATGTTAAAATGTAACGTTTTGATGATTATGAAAAAGTTGGATTCCAGACTGGAATGACAGCAGTCCTACGTCATACTGCCACGAACCGTCATACCGCCGCGGTATCTCTTAGCCGCTAACAAGCAGCAGACCGTCATACCGCGATTCATTCGCGGTATCTCATCCGCTAACAAGTAGCGGGATACTTGACCTTTACAGGGATGACAGTTGTCGGTAGGCCTAAATTACTTTAGCTACAAACATTAAGAAATTTACCAAACGAAAAAAAAGGCAAAAGAAGCCCCGTTGGTGACTAGTTATTTATATGTACTTCAAAATATTGGCGTTTTTTATTCTAAACGCTACGATTCAGCCGCTTTTAAATGCAACTAACCTAAATTATAAACGTTAAGAAATTTACTGAGCGGAAAAAAAGGCAAAGAAACCCCAGGGTGGCTAGTATTCAAATTCTCCCTTGTCTATTTGACGTCTTTTACTGTCTTAAACGCTTTATAAGCGCGTTTCAGCTTATATAGGTAGAAACCTAGAAGTTTTATAAAGACATGAGGTGCACATAGTGCAAAAAATTAAGCATGATTTACGCCAAATACATTAAGTTTTTTTGTCATTAATCCACTGCAGAGATTGCGAAGATAAATAGCTTCACTTTCATGATAAGGGGGCTGGTGGAGTTTGTCAAGCAAGTTTTTTCGTTTCTAACGGTTGTTGCCAAAAACTATACAAGAAGTCTTTTAAGATTAATCACTTATCTTCAAAGCTTGAATAAAAGCATTCTGTGGAATATTTACGTTCCCTATAGAATGCAACCTTTTTTTACCCTTCTTTTGCTTTTCAAGTAGTTTCATTCTTCGCGTTACATCTCCACCATAGAGTTTAGCTGTTACATCTTTTCTATATGGATTAATCGTTTCTCTGGCAATAATTTTCCCGCCCACTGCCGCTTGAATCGCGATTTTATATTGCTGACGTGGTATTAGATCCTTCAAGCGTGCGCATATTTCACGCCCCCTTTTTTCTGCTCTGCTTTTGTGAGCGATACAAGCCAGTGCATCTACGGGTTCTCCATTAATTAAAAAGCTTAATTTATCTATTTGGCTTACCAGATAGCTGGAAATTTCCCAATCCAAACTTGCATACCCCTTGGAAATTGATTTTAATCGATCATAAAAGTCAAAAACAACTTCAGACAGTGGTAACTTATATCTTAACAATGCTGTTGTTGTGTTACCAATGTAAGATAAATCTTCCTGTTCTCCCCTTCTCTCTTCACATAATGATAGAATCTCACCTAAATATTGGTCAGGGACCATTATGGTTGCAGTAATCCACGGCTCTTTTACCATTTCAATCTTTGTTGGATCTGGCATGTCACTAGGATTATGAATGCTAAGAACTTCACCACCTTGCGTTGTAACCTTATATATAACACTCGGTGCAGTTGCTGTTAGATCTAGATCAAATTCTCTCTCGAGCCTTTCTTGAATAACTTCAAGATGCAACATTCCCAAAAAACCACAACGAAATCCATAGCCTAGCGCATTTGAAGTTTCTGCTTCAAAAGTAAAACTTGCATCATTCAAATGTAATTTTTCCAGTGCTTCTCTTAAATATTTAAAGTCGTCCGTTTTATTAGGAAAAATACTACAAAATACCACAGGGTGCACTTCTTTAAAACCAGGCAATGCCTCGCTGCACGGTCTTTTCTCTTCAGTAATAGTGTCTCCCACTCTACAGTCTGTAACTTCCTTCATTGAAGCAGTGATAAAACCAACTTCACCTGCTGAGAGTTCACCTGTCATTACTTTTTTAGGAGTAAAAATACCGATATTGTCCACTTGGTATGTAGAGTTATTAGACATCATAACAATCTTCATGCCCTTTTTTAGCACTCCATTTTTAATTCGTACTAAAATTACTACTCCCAAATAAGTGTCATACCAACTATCAACTAAAATTGCCTGTAGTGGAGCATTCACATCACCTTGAGGAGCTGGAAGTTTTGTCACTATAGCTTCTAATACATCCCTTATTCCAAGACCAGTCTTGGCTGATATTAAAACTGACTCACTTGCATCAATGCCAATTACTTCCTCAACCTGGAGTTTTACCTTTTCTGGATCTGCAGCAGGGAGATCAACTTTATTGAGTACAACTATTATTTCATGATTGTTGTCAATTGCCTTGTATACATTTGCAAGAGTCTGAGCTTCAACACCTTGACTGCTATCTACCACTAAAAGTGAGCCTTCACACGCTGCTAAACTTCGACTTACTTCATACGAAAAGTCAACATGACCTGGAGTGTCCATGAGATTTAAGCAATATTGATTACCATCATTTGCAGTATAGTTGAGCCTTACCGTCTGTGCTTTAATTGTAATCCCACGTTCGCGTTCTATATCCATCAAATCAAGCACTTGATTGGTCATTTCTCTTGCTTCAAGGCCGTTACATTTCTCTATTAAACGGTCAGCAAGCGTTGACTTACCGTGGTCTATATGCGCTATTATTGCAAAATTTCTTATGTTGTTCATTTATTGCCCACTATACTTAATTAGTGAAACTATTTTACATTTTAAGTGTTGTGAGGGCAATTATTTATTAAGAGACTATTTACTCCTTCAACATAGACGACACTTTTTTCGAGCAGGAAATAACCTTATTAACCATATAGTTTTCATGATTATTATCTATTTTAGGCAACTCATACAGATAATTTACCATCATTCCAGCCGACTGACTAATACCCTTTTCAGAAGTATCCGCCATCCAGTTTAGTTGTCTTATCGATGCACCATTGCTTAAATGAAAATGCGCCACCGGGTCATAAGCATTTCGATTACTATTGTTCACTTTTAGTAAATAATATACACATAGTTTAAGCAAGCATTGTTTTACTGCACTTTCACATTCAATGTTAGTTTTTAATTGCTCTGCACTTTCTAAAATTTCTGCACTAGATTGTTTTATATTTAGTTTGCCCAATAAAGTGACATCTTGGTTTAGATTGTTTTTTAGCCATTTCGTAAAGCCAGGTATTGGAGAAAGAGTTGCGTATGTTTTTATACTTTTAAACTCTTGTGATAGCTTTTCTACAACCCTTTTGATCAAAAAATTACCAAGGCTGATTCCAGATAACCCTGCTTGAGTATTTGATATTGAGTAGAATATAGCAGTGTTTGCACTACTTGGGTCACTTGAAGGCACTGATTCATCTAAAAGGTGTTGGATGCTATCTGCAATCTTATTCACCAATGCAACCTCTACAAAAATTAGAGGTTCGTTCGGTATCTTGTAATGAAAAAAAGCAAAACAGAGACGATCAGAATCTAGTCTGTTTTTTAAGTCATCCCAAGAGGAAATTTTATGCACAGCTTCATATTTTATAAGTTTTTCTAGCAATGATGCAGGTGAATCCCAGGTGATTTGACGAAGATCGAGTAGATCAACATCAACCCAAGTATAGAGTATATTTTTTAATTCATTCTCTAGTGGATTCAAGCTTCTATATTGGTTCTTTAGCTTAAGCACATCAGAACGCATATCAACAATAAACTTGAGGCCTTCTGGTAAAGAAATAAATTGCTTTAATATTTTAGAACGTGGTGATTCAAGAATTTTTATTAAATCCTGCTCAAATTTATAGTTTAACTCGGGATCTTGGTTTTTCTTATACTCTTTAATTTTCTCATCTATTTCCGCTTTATTCGGATTAAATTTTTCTGCCAGGGTTTGTAGAAATTTTATTTTACCTTTCTCTGATAAGCTCAAGTACAAATTACCAAGAGATACAGCGTTCTTACGTGCTGAAACCTCCCCTCCCTTTGGGTTTAAGCACTCGTTCATCTTCAAGGCTAAACTATCGATATCGCGACTGTTGCTTAAATCAGGACCGATGTTACCAATCCACGATCTTACAGCATCTGCCACTTCACCTAGTATTTTAAAAAAGCTTCTTACCGCTTTTTTGTCTTCAACTTTCACTATATCAGTTTTTACCAATGATTCTTTTGTCATAGATTTCCTTTATTATACATGGCTAATGCAAGTCAGGTTTCCCTACGTCATACCGCCGCGGTATCCCGCTAACAAGCAGCGTGATGACGAATTTGTCGTTTGTCAAATCGTCGGTAAACCCAAGTTATTTTAGCTACATATAGCTTAAGTTAAAGGAAAATTTTAGCTACATAGCAGGCACTATTACTGAATTATTAATAATTCAGTAATACAATAGACTTCTTGCACTACCTCCCAAGCCACAACTGTCATTCAGTAGAAACGAAAAAACCTACTTGACAAACTCCGCCAGCCCCCTTATCATGAAAGTGAAGCTATTTTATTTAACTTCGCAATCTCTGCAGCAGATTAAAATGACAAGAAAACTTGTATTTGGTGTACTATTGTTTAATTTTTTGCACTATGTGCATCGTATGTCTTTATAAAATTTCTAGGTTTTTACCTATATAAGCTGAAACGCGCTTATAAAGCGTTCAAGACATCACCCAACGTCAAATTTTAAAATAGAGAGTGTAATAACTAGCTACCACGGGTTTTCTTTGCCTTTTTTTTCTGCCTAGTAAATTTCTTAATATTTATAGCAACATGAACTGGGCAGGAAGGTGTCATTCCAGTGCTCCTTTTTTTGTCATCTGAGTAGCCCCTATGATGTCATTCCAGTGGGTGACGCACAACTGTACGAACGTTGTAGTTTGGGAGCAATTCCCACCAGTGGGGTGTCATCCCAGTGCCCAGACACTGGGATCCAGCTTCTATGCAACTTAATTAAAAACGTTTGTTTTAGCGTAAGACAACTACCTTTAGCTCATCAGCTCAGTTATAAGCAAAATTTCTGGATTCCAGACTGGAATGACACCATTTGCTGTGCAATTTACCTTCAAAAATGAATGTTCGTACAGTTGTGCGCGTGACGCTGGAATCTAGTTCTTATTGTACATTTACTTGGTGTAGAGTTAAGTTTCCTAGATCCCAGTGTCTGGGCACTGGGATGACAAAAAAGGGGCTACTCGGATGACAAGAAAGGAGCACTGCCATTATAGAGTAAACCAGTGTCAAGCACTGGAATGACATCATAGGGGCTACTTTCATTACATCATAAGACCTGCTGAAAAAGGTGATTGAAAAAATGATGTGAGAGAGGTAGAAGAAGAATAAGCAGATCAAGTAAGGAAAAAAAATGAGCTTTAGTTACTATAATATGAAAAAACACCCAAGAAACTTTCGTAATATAACAGGTTTAACTATAGAGGAGTTCGAAAAAGTAGTGGAAAAAGTGAGGTCTGGATGGGAAAAACAGAAAAAGTGTCATGGTAGAAGATCAAAACTACCAACTCTGGAAGATAAGTTGTTTTGCGTAATTTTGTACTATCGCACTTACATAACACATAGATTTTTAGGATGCCTATTCAATGTACACAACGCAAATGTATGTAGGTTACTTAAGAGAATAGAGCCATTACTCGCCAAAAAAGTGACTATAACAAAAGATAGAAGTATGACGCCAGAAAAAATACTGAAGATTTTGGCTGATGTTACAGAACAGCAAATACAGAGACCAGAAGATAGTAAAAAACGGAAGAAATCATATTCAGGAAAAAAAAGAACCAACACTATGAAAACTGAGATTATTATCGAAGAAGGAGGAAGAATTTTATCAGTGTCAAAGTCATACCGTGGTAGAATTAGTGATTTCCGCATAAGGAAACAAGAAAAATATTTACCACTTGATAGCATAAAACATGCCGATTCTGGATATCAAGGTTGGCAAAAATTGCAAAGCAATGTTATAATTCCATATAAAAAGTATCGTAAAAAGCCATTAACTCCAGAGCATAATAGAAGATTAGCATCATTTAGAATGAGAGTAGAAAACAAGATCCGAGAGATAAAGATATTTAAGATTATGTCGAATGTTTATCGCAATTTTCAGAAAAAATATAACCTGAGGTTCAATATTATTGCTGGTATTGTAAATCTTAAGCACGCCTTTTAGTTAACCTTGATTTTAGTCACCCTCCTTTCCTTTTTTTTATCGCTTGATTCGCAGCAGGTCTATTCTTTTTCCTGGATCCAAGTAGTCAAGCTACTCGGATGACAAGAAAGGAGCACTGCCATTACAGAGTAAAATGAGATCCCAGACTGGAATGACAAGAAGAGGGTACTTGGATAAGAGGCATTGCCCTTCTGGTAGCACAATGTTCGTACAGTTGTGTGCTTGACACTGGAATGACACGTCATAAAGGAACCAGTGTCAGCTACTTGGATGATACCTTTTTTCTACTTAGTTTGGGTTATGCAAGAAGTCTATTTACTTCTTAACTTGACGCACATGATGTCTTGCAGCATCATCTACTGCTTCTAAATAAACCATCGCCAAACATATACCACTGTGTACTTCTATAGATAACTTATTGCCTAAACTTCGATTAAAGCAAGAATTCTTTCCTGGAAAAGCAAGTTTATTAAGACATAGTTCCCATTTTAACCCTTTAGTTGATATTTGTGCTGTGGGCATACCAAGTAAAGATATCTTAGTACCTTTCGGCAAAGAAAAATGGGTAATACTTTTTTGTAGGATGTAACCTACCATGGGAGGTGAAGGTGTGTAAAAGATACTGCCCGTACTTAGAAAAATGTTAATATTCTGTAGTATGTGATCAATTGCTCCTCCAGTAATACCCGTTACTATTGATGGCAATAACTTTACTGTTTTTAAGTGAGCCATTGCTTTAGAAAAGTCGCAATAATCTTGATCAGGTAGATATATCGTATTCAAATTAGCACGTAAATCCGGATTTACGCTATCCAAATCTCCTACTACAAGATCAGGTTTCACGCCAATTGATAGAAGTTTGTTTGCTCCTCCATCTACAGCAATAATAGGTATATCTCGTTTAAAAAACGATGAGCTCGGTATTTCTCCATTTAGCACTACAATAGAACGATATTGTTGTTGTGTACTGCAGTGCAGCACATGATCATGGTGCAGGTTTTGCATCGTAGTAACATTTTTGAATATTGATATTAGCAATTATTCTAATTATTATCCAAACTAATCGTTGGTTGTGCATCTTGCTCAGAGATCAGGGCAACCAACAAATTATTTATCAATTGAACCTTTTGCTTGCCATCTAATTGTAAGCTTTTGTTTTTTTCAAAATGAGCTATTACTTCCTCAATAATCCCTATTGCATTTTGCACTATATGCCTTCTTGCCGAAGTGATAGCATGTGCTTGTTGACGCCTTAACATTGCTTGTGCAATCTCGGACGAATACGCCAAATGCGATATTCTTGCTTCTGTAATCTCAATTCCTGCAATATCTAATCTTTGTTGTAACATTGACCGCAATTCATTCGAAATTTTATCAGAATTTTTACGTAAAGATTCCTCATCGCTTTCGCTATCATACGGATAATTGCTTGCTAATTCTCTTATTACTGAGTCACTTTGTACAAAAACAAATTCGTGATAGTTGTTAACATTATAATACGCCTTTGCAGGGCTGTTTACTCTCCAAACAATTACTGCAGAAATCTCTATTGGACTTCCATTTGCATCATTCACTTTTATTTTTTCTGTGTTAATATTCTGAAATTTTAGGGAAACTATATATTTGCTTGAAAAGGGAAGCGTTATACATATTCCAGACTTAAAATAAGTTCCAATATAATGACCAAAAAACTCTATCACTCTTGCTTCATTAGGGTCATTAATAAAAAATCCTTGAAGAAAAGTCAAAATTAAAACAGCAGCAACTCCAAGCGCAATTGTGCTGTCATATGCAAAAAAAAGCAGCGATAAAATTAATCCTAGTGCTATTAGTACAGGAAAAAACCGGAGTTGACTTAAATTTCTATCGTTTATCGTATTCTTATCCATATTGTCTTTAAACTTCTTTTTCACTTGAACCCTCTCTGTTGATCGTTTTATTTATCTTATTTATAAATAGTTTAAACTCTCTTAATTCATGATCAGGCAATTTTACTTCAGTTTTATGCGCTATCGTAAGCGGATCGATGTGTTTGCCGTTATATATAACTTCGTAATGTAAATGAGGGCCTGTTGCAACACCAGTGCTACCAACATAGGCGATGACCTGCCCCTGCTTTACTTTAGAGCCTAACTTTATATCGCCACTAAATCTACTTATATGCGCATAACAGGTTGAATATTCATTTTTGTGTTTTATTTTGATATAATTTCCATAGCCACCATTCTTTCCTATATATTCTACCACACCCTCTGCAGCAGCGTATATGGGAGTGCCAGGCTTAGCTGCATAATCCACTCCTTTGTGAAAAGCAATTTTACCGCGAACAGGATGCTTTCTATTGCCAAATTTTGAGGATATGCGATAATCTCCATTTAAAGGATTTGCAAAAATTTCGTCATTTTTTAAGCTTATTCCTTCTTTATTAAAATACTTTTCTTTGCCGTCTTGCGATTTATAATGATATAAACTAATAGCTTTCTTGTTTATTGTCAGTGAAGCATATAAAATCTTTTCTTCAGTCTTCTGATTACTGAGCGATCTCTCAAAAAGAACCTCCAATTTACTCTTCGGCACAATGTCTTTTTTAAAATCAACACCAAAATCTTTATATATGTTGATCAATTTTACCACTGTATTTGGCGCCAACCCTTCTGTGTCAAAAAAAGAGGATTTTATGTCACTAGATATGAATAACAACTTTCCATCACTTTCTGTCGTCAAAGTAGCTTTTTTTTTCTAATTCCATGCTGGAATGGCTGTGCAAGATCTGTTGATGTTTCAGTAGCATATGCTGGTAAAATACAAAGCAATACAAATATTACTAGCCTCATAGCTTATCAACAAAAGTAAAATTACCTTCCACATACTGTACATCATCATTATCTTCTAGCTCTTCAACCAATGCAGATAATTTATCAATCAACTCTTTATCGCTAATTTCAATCAGATCTTTTGGCTGCCATGAAAGACGAGCAAGTTCTGGTTCTCCGAATTTTGCATAAAAGGCATCACGTACTTTACCAAAATCTTTTATTTCACAAGTTATAACGTGTAATCCTTCTTTGTCATTTTCCTCAACATTCAATACTTCTAACTCGATCCCATAATTAAATAAATCATCAAAATTCACACCCTCTGCTTTATAGACGATTAAGCCTACATGATCGAAAAGGTAACTAACACTTCCTGTTTCTCCTAAGTTTCCACCTTTACGAGAAAAGATATAACGTACCTCAGAAGCAGTACGGTTGCGGTTGTTAGTCAAGGCATGGACAATGAGTGCAGTGCCAGAAGGGCCATGACCTTCATATTGGATTTCCTCATAATTTTCTCCAGCAACATTACCAGTTGCATTTTTTATTGCTGTTTCTATTTTATCTTTTGGTAGATTTTCCTTGCGTGCAGCAAATATAGCAGAGCGAAGGCGCGGGTTGAGTTCTGGATCGGGTAGCCCTTGCTTTGCAGCAACTGTTATTTCTCTAATCAGCTTCGTAAATTTTTGAGAGCGCTTTGCATCCTGAGTGCCTTTCCGATGTTTTATATTTGAAAATTGTGAATGACCGGCCATATTCAAATAGTTAAAAACCTAATTATATATCAAAGCATAGAAAAAACTAAAGCAAATTTTCAAGCCTCCGGCTTGGCATCTTGCAGGTTTTCTGCTAATAACATACTTTCATACTGCTCAGCTTCTAAGTCAAGGCCAAGAGCTGAATAGGCTGCTATTAAATAGTTAATAGACTTAGAAAAATATTTAGAATCCTTATAGCTTGCTATATTCTGGAAACGCTTAATTGCTGCTAAATATTCACCACGCCTTAGGTAAAATTCGCCGATAGAATACTCTTTTGTTGATATATGTTCTGTGATTAATTTTGCTTTTTCCTTGATCTCATCTATATATTCGCTGTCTGGGAAAAGGTTAATGTACTCTGTAGCCAGCTCTAAAGTTTTATATGCGGTTTGCTGTCCAAGTTGCACTTTATTAATTTGCATGTAACAAGATAATACTCTTAAGTAGTATACATATGGTAAATCTTCACCATTTGAATAAACATATATATAATCATCCATATCACTTGCAGCACTGCTATAGTTACCCATATTATAATGAGACACACCAGATAATAATTTTGCTTTCCTTGCCCAATAAGAGAAAGGGTACAAATCCTCTATCTTTTGAAATGCCCTAATAGCTTGTTTATATTTTTTCTGGTCAAAAAGTTCAACTGCTTCTTCATATAGTTCAGTTTCAGTTTTTTCAAGATCATTCGCATACGATTGTGTAAAGGAGCAAATTAGAAAAATAAAGCACGTGATTAAAGTCTTATACATAAGATTTTTTTCGATCAAAATAAAGTATAGACCTAAATATTACTTAAATAAATAAATTTCTACTAGGCAATAGCCGGCCCTTCCTCTTTATAACTACGGTCAGAACTACCTGCATTCCTCGATTTACCTTGTCCTTCCACTTTTGGATCTTTCAGCGTTTTGCTGTAGGAACGTATAGTTAATATCTGTACAACCATAAAAGGTGCAATACCTATCAAGCCTAAAGTAGGCCCAACAGCAGGATTTAAGGATGATGCTAATGCCATTAACATTATCCTTCTTATTAAAAATATAGAAGAACCAGCAAGCGCCAATCCGGCTACAGACATATTGCTAGTTTTCTTGCTAGATTTCTCATCAAGATTAGATTTTTCTGTTTCCTTTTTCTTATTTTTTTCATGCTCACCAATATAAGAAGCAAGAGTTGCAAGAAAAGCAATTGCATTGGCAAGAAATAAAATTGCATCCTCTGCTGCTTCAAGTGAAGATGTTTCACCCATTATCATACCTACAATAACCAGTGCAGTTGTTATAGCCTCAATATAGATCAAATACTGACCTATATCAGAAATATTGTGCTCTTTTTTCTTTACTTCCTCTCCATTTTCAATATTCTCCAACTCTTGTTCTTTTTGTGCTATTTTCCTATTATTGTAAATTAAATATAGCGTACAAATAAGAGATAGGACCATAAAAGGTAATATAGTGTGGCTTAGCGCACCACTTATCACGCCAAGTAATACCTGATCGCTACATGTTTTTTCCAGTTCAATAGCCATAAATAATGCAAATGGAACCATTGTTACCAATGATACACATTGTCTATATAGCTCTCTTTTTTTAGTGTTAATAGTTCTTGTTCGAGTTTCTTCTTTTTTTCACCTCTCCTTCCTTTAGTGTCAGTAACTCTTGTTCAAGTTTCTTCCTTTTTTCTGCTTCCTCTTTTAGCGTTAATGACTCTTGTTCTAGCCTTTCCTTAGACTCTTTCTTAGGGTTCTCTTCATAACCACTTGGCTTTACAGAATCATTTGTCATAGGATTCTTTACGTAGAATTTGCTATTATCCACTTCATATGTCATATAAACCCTATTAACTAATATATTATACAGGATTTTAACTATTCAGTCAATATCATAAAAATGTTAACCACTTTTGTATATTAACTGTTTCTCAAGAAATTCAGTCAATCTGTTTGATGCCGGCTAGGATATAATTATAGCCTGACCACATAGTTATAATAGCTGCAATCCATAAACAAATCGCACCTGTATATTGAATCATATAATAATCGTTCATTATTAGCGCTACTACAGCAACCATCTGTAGAAATGTTTTAATTTTTCCAGCTTTGCTTACAGGTAGGCTAATATTTGTAGCTATCAAAAACTCCCGCAAACCTGAAACTAGTATCTCCCTACAAACGATTATAACTGACGGCACTATTGTGTAATCATTTATCTTATGCTTATAAACTAGCATAATTATTGTTGAAACTACTATTAGTTTATCAGCAATTGGATCAAATAGCATGCCAAATTTTGATTGGACTTTCCATGCACGTGCTAGGTAACCATCAAAAAAATCTGTTATGCACGCAAATATAAAAATCGATATTGTTATCGAGTTCGCATATTTATTTTCTATATAAAAACTTAATATTATTGCTGGTATTGCAAGTGTACGAGAAATTGTCAGTAAATTAGGTAAGTTTCTCTTAAACATGCAGCGTAATTCCAATGCAGTATGGTAAGCTTATACAGGAGTGGTGTACAATTTGCAAGCTAATAGTTTGCAATTGAACATTTACTCCATATACTTAAAAGTCATGAGCCTAAGACGTAAGGATGTAATAATGAACGATGATTTAGATAGTACCACAAAGCAAGAAGCACTTAAGTATCATAGTAGAGGTGGTAATCCTGGTAAAATATCTATCTTGCCAACAAAGCCCTTATCCACTCAGTATGATTTATCGCTTGCCTATTCCCCCGGAGTTGCAGCTCCATGCCTTGAAATAGCTAAAAATCCTGAGGTTGTTTATGATTATACGGCAAAAAGCAATTTTGTAGCTGTTATTTCAAATGGCACTGCAGTGCTTGGGCTTGGTAATATCGGTCCTCTTGCTGCAAAACCTGTCATGGAAGGCAAAGCTGTTTTATTTAAGCGTTTTGCTGATGTTGATGCAGTTGATATAGAAGTTGATACAGAAAATATAGAAGATTTCATCAATGCAGTAAGGTACCTTGGACCAAGTTGGGGGGGAATAAATTTAGAGGATATAAGATCTCCCGATTGTTTTATAATAGAGAAACGTCTGAATGAACTGATGGATATCCCAGTGTTCCATGATGACCAGCATGGAACTGCAGTGGTTGTTGCAGCTGGTATAGAAAATGCTCTTGACATTGTCGGAAAGAAATTAGAGGACGTTAAGATCATTATGAATGGTGCTGGAGCAGCCGGTATTGCATGTTTAGAAATACTAAAGTCCATGGGCGCTAAAAATATAGTGCTGTGTGATAAGCAAGGAGTAATATACAAAGGTAGAAACGAGGACATGAATGAGTGGAAGGAAAAATATGCAATTGATACTTCCGAACGTTCTCTACTTGATACAATAAAAGGCGCCGATGTATTCATCGGATTATCTGCAAAAGATGTGTTAAATGAAGAGATGTTAAAGAGTATGAGCAAAGACCCGATTATTTTCGCTCTCGCCAACCCCGATCCAGAAGTAAGGCCTGAGTTTGCAAAATCTGTGAGGCCAGATGCAATAATCGCAACTGGCAGGTCAGATTACAACAATCAAGTCAACAACGTAATGGGATTTCCTTATATATTTAGAGGAGCGCTTGATATACATGCAACAACAATAAATGATGAGATGAAAATTGCAGCTGCAGATGCAATAGCAAAGCTTGCCCGTGAGCCAGTGCCTGACGAGATATCTGCAGTCTATGGCGGTCGTAAAATGAGCTATGGACGTGAATATATAATACCTACTCCATTTGACCCAAGATTAATTTCTATAGTATCTCCTGCTGTTGCAAAAGCTGCAGTTTACTCAGGTGTTGCAAGAAGGGCAATACAAGATTGGAGTAAATATGAAAATCAATTGAAATCTTGCCTTGCTAGTGCACTTAACACGCTGAATCTACTGTCTTCACAATATTAATAACCATATAATCAATAATTCAATTGCACCCAGTCGTTTTAGATTTATAATGAAAATATTGTAATTTAAAGCAAATCAATGACTATTGCAATTCACGAATTAGAAAGGATCATCAAACAATCGTTCCCCGACGCTGATATAAAAGTTCATGACCTTGCTGGAGATGATGATCATTATCATTTAAAAATAACCTCCAAGCGCTTTCTTGAAAAGACAAAAATAGAACAGCATAAAATGGTATATAAAGCTCTGGAAGGTCAGTCTATACACGCCTTGCAACTAGAAACTAATACTTAAAAATAAGGTAAATTTATGAGCAGTTTTGAACAAGTAAAAAAAGATATAGCGGAAAATGATGTGGTGTTGTACATGAAAGGCACTTCTGATTTTCCTCAATGCGGATTCTCTGGACTCGTCGTGTCAATCCTAAAAAAATTGAACGTGAAGTTTAAGTATATTAACGTGTTGGAGAATGATGAAATACGTGAATCTATAAAAAAGTTTTCTGATTGGCCAACAATTCCACAATTATATATAAAGGAAGAGTTTATCGGTGGTTGCGACATCACTCGCGAGATGTATGAAAAAGGCGAACTGCAAAATTTATTGAAGGAAAAAAAATTACTGCGGAATAAGTACCAAGAAACGTGCCCAGACGCTGGATAACGTAGTATACTATGAAAAGGGATCTTATGTCTTAAACCTTATCACCAGGCTTAACAAATAGGTGGCCCAATACTATTAACTTTATGGGTTTACCTTCGTTATTTGCTACTATCCAAACCCCATCGCTCTCATGGTCAACAATTTCTATTGGTACAAATATTACATAATTATTGTCGTCAACAATCTTTATTCCAAGAGCACCCTCGTCACTTAAACTCAGGGCTGAAGAAGGAACTTTATATGTAAATCTTTCGCCTGAAGGTAGCCTTACGTTGGCAGTTAGTCCCTGCAAGGATATCATTTTATTATTAGTTACCTTCACTTCTACCCTATAAGACCCAGTTTTAGGCTCAGCAATTTTACTAATAAAACTTACTTCACCTGCCAATTCTTTTCCATCCAGCAAATTAATTTGAGCTGTGCTGCCTAGCTCTATTTTATTTACTTCATTTTCCGAAATGTATAATACTACAAGAATTTGATCGAAATTAACCACGTCAGCTATTTTTTGCCCAGCATTAACAAAATCCCCTTCGTTTGCATTGATTTTATCAATATAACCATCTATAGGAGATGTGACTGCAGTATTTTCTAAATCCAATTCTAGCCTTTTTAGGTCAGCTTTTGCACTTTGTAACGCAGTAAAAGCTGCTTCTACTTGTATTTGTGCTCTATAACCTTTTTTATTCAGTTTGTGAGAGGAATCATACTCAATTTCACGCTGCTTTAATAAAGCTTTAGCTTTTTGAGCTTGCTCAATCCTGCCATAATCTTCTATCTTTAACACTACATCATCTCTTTTTACCTTTTCACCATCAGGTAAATAAATAGCAATAATCTTACCACTTATTTTTGGGACAAGGCTAGCTCTATGTAAGGGATTTACTGTACCAGAAAAATTTAAATATATAGTGCGGTTTTGCGGCGCACATTCTTGAATTTTTACTGAAAAGCTACTAGTTGCATTACCACTATGAACCGCCTGATCTTTTTTTAAAAATGCACTGCTGCTAAAAAACAGTAGAATAAAAGCAATACTGGAAATGATGATTACTTTATTTCTCATCTTTAAACAATAGAATTTGTTAACTAATTTTGTTAGAAACAACTGCATAAATTTTCGAATCAGAAATGTAAGTATAATACATGCACCATTGTCACTCCATAAATAATTTTATATGAGAACAAACACAAGATTTTCCTACAATAAGTAAGTTTTTTATTGCAAAAATGCAATTTTTAATCGAATAAAAATGTAAAATTGCAAATAAAGTTGTGCATAAGACTGAAAATTTCCATCAAATGATATTATGGAAATAAGAATATTGTAACAAAACTCAGTATATTAGTATATATTTAAATAGAGTTTTAACGCTCCATTAAACGGGTACCCAATTGTTTAACACTATCAATTTCAATTTGTAAAGTGTCCTTTATAAACTTATCAGCCTGGTCTATGTTCATTGAAACTCTATATTTATTGAGATTTGGCATGAATTTTTTTATAACAGCTCTACTTTTCAATAAATTCCATTTGCATTTCTTGTATATTACTTTCTATTTGCTCTATTTGTTCTATCAACCTTTCTTCTAAGTCAAGATTACCGCTCAGCCTCGCTTCGGTTCTTTCTTTTCGTAATGCATTTAATTCTTTTAGTAACACTATATTATTCCACACAATTTCTGCAGACTTTCTCTCGCTTAATTGACTGTTTAGTACGCTAGTTTTTTCAAATATAAACCCTATGACTTCATCAATGTTAAATTGCTCTAACTCTTGTAACAAAACCTCTTTATTGGGCTCACTTCCACTATCTGTCAAATCAATTACATGCTGTTGTAAGTTCTTCATTTCTGCATTAGTAAATTCAAAATGAGAAAATTGCTCAAAAAATATAGGATGGTGTAAGATCTCGGGGAATTCTATTATTATACGCAGAATTATAGCCTGGTTTTGCTCTGCTTCAATTAGCTCTGGAGATTTGTTATGAAGATACTCACCTTTTGTTGCTTTGCTATTAAAAATCAGCTTTTTAAAGCTTCTTCTCAGTTCACTGGCCTTATTATAAAAATAATCTCTGTAATACCTTCTAATACTGCTGTTGCTAATAGCATTTACATATTCCATGAACCTGTGCTCAAGAACTGAATATTTTTCTGGAGCAAGTTTTTCGTAGCTTTGCAGACTATTATTGACTATGTGATGCCATAAATATTCAGAATGCAGTTTTGTTGAATGGTCAAGAGCAGTCAACACGTCTTCTTTCTTGTATGCCAGTTCGTTACATATATCGTATGGATCTTTATTACTCGGCAAAGTTACAAACTTTAACGTGTATCCAGGCTCTAATATTGGCAGAGCAAGTTCTGCAACTCGGGTAGCAGCATGACGTCCAGCACTATCTCCATCCATACAGATGGAGATTTCTTTAGCAAATCTCCATAGATTTTTTATCTGTTCTGCAGAAATTGCGGTACCAAGTGGAGCAACTGCATTACTAATTCCCGCTTGATGTAGCGCTATAGTGTCCATATATCCTTCAACAACAAATATGTGCTGTTTTTTACGTATTTCGCTTAAAGCAAAGTTTAATCCGTATAAATTCTCCCTCTTCTTGAAGAGCTGACTCTCTGGGCTATTTAAATATTTTGGCTGTTGCTCAGGACTCAGCGCACGTCCGCCAAAACCAATAACTCTTCCTGCAATGTTGTATATAGGAAATATCAGCCGGTCATAAAAATAATCATGAAAATTTTTGTTTACTAATCCAATATCAATTAAAATTTTGTCTTCAATACCTGAAGAGTTTAAATACTCTTTCAAACCAGAGCTTGGTGCATAACCTATCTTAAATTTATCTATGATTTCAGGTAAAATCTTGCGCTGCTTTAAATAATCTACAACGCCCTGATTTTTTTGTGCAAACCAATTTGCAGCTAAATCAAGCGCTAAAAATAGTTTATTGTCCCCTTTTGTAATACTAAGACTTTTGGGCAGTTCAACACCTGTAACTGATGCTAATCTTTCCAATGCTTCTTTAAAGCTTAATCCTTCAGTTTGTGAAATAAATTCAAATGCATCACCACTAGCTGAACAACCAAAACAGTAATATAACCCCTTAGTATTGCTCACCGAAAAAGATGGGGTTTTTTCGTTATGAAATGGACAGAGCCCAACAAAACTATCTCCTCTTTTTATTAGCCTGACTTTTTTACCTACTATGTCAGATAATAATAATTTTGATTTTATAATATCTATGTGATCCATCTTATTGAATTAGTAGTAGGATAAAAATTATATAGAATTTATACATATCTGACTCGAAATTTATTTCAAGCTTTAGGACTCCCGAAAGATCAGGAGTATTAAAACGGCTTGACAGAAAGATCAAAATAAATTACCCATATAAATATCCTTAAGTTATGCAAGATCAATTTTTTATATGTCAGATATAATATCAATTGCCTCAGATCATGCTGGTTATGAATTAAAATCAGAAATAAAATCCTACCTGGAAACCCTGGGTTACATAGCGGTAGATCAAGGTTGCACTGCTCAGCAAAAGTGTGTAGATTACCCAGATTACGCTGTTAAAGTTGTAGAAGATATAACAAGCAGAAAAGCAAATTATGGGATATTAATTTGTGGTACAGGTTTGGGCATGAGTACTGTGGCAAATCGTTTTGAAGGAATCTACGCTGCTTTATGCAATAGTGTTGAGATCGCAAAATTAGCTCGCGAGCATGGCAACGCAAATGTACTGTGTCTTGGTGCAGGATTTACTGCGAGTGGATTAGCAAAAGACATAGTCAAACAATTCCTAGAAACAGAATTCTCAAAAGAAAGCAGACATAAAAAACGCCTTGATAAACTCAGCAATATAACCTCTAAGAAAAGAAAAACAAAAACTTATAACGAAGATGAAATATCAAAATTCGCTAAAATGGCAGGTGAATGGTGGGATGAGAACGGCAAATTTAAGCCATTGCACATGATGAATCCTGTGAGAGTATCTTACATTATCGAGAAAATAAAAGAGTTAAAAAAATGCGATTTAAAGAAATTATCATTGCTTGATGTTGGTTGTGGTGGTGGCATTTTGTCAGAGTCAATGGCACGTGTTGGTATTAACGTTGTAGGAATAGATGTGTGTGAGGGAAACATAAAAGTGGCACAATCACATGCGAAAAAAGTAGGGTTAAATATAGAATATACGCACACCAGCATTGAAGAGCTAAGCAATGACAAGAAGTACGACGTGGTTCTGTTGATGGAAGTAGTCGAGCATGTAGATAACTTAGAATTCTTTATGAGAAGAGCAGTAGAACTGCTTAAACCAGAAGGGCTGATCTTTGTATCCACAATAAATAGAACTATCAAATCCTTCTGTCTTGCAATAATTGGTGCAGAGTACATATTAAATTGGCTGCCAAAAGGTACGCATAACTGGAATAAATTTCTCAAGCCGTCAGAAATTGCAAATCACTTAAGAGAAAATAATGTAACGCTGCAAAACATGGCTGGCATGGAGTATAACGTAATAAAACGTGAGTGGAATTTAACTAAAGGTGTAGATGTGAACTATATACTTTGTGGCGTGATAGCCTATTGATTTTCACCACTAGTGCAGATACGATAGAGCTTTAAGCACTAGATAATGAAGCAATTCGAGAATTTCTACATCACCACGCCAATATATTATGTAAATGACAAGCCGCATATCGGTCACGCATATACTTCTCTCATCTGTGATGTTACAGCTAGATTTATGAAACTAGCTGGAAAAAAAGTCAAATTTGCTACCGGCACGGATGAACATGGACAAAAAATCGAAAAAGCAGCTAAAGCAAAGGAAATGCAGCCAAAAGAATTTACAGATGAAGTAAGTGTTTCATTTAAAAAGTTGGCTAAGTTCATGAATTTTGAGTATGATGATTTTGTTCGCACTACAGAGGAACGTCACAAAAAAGCAGTGGTAGCTTTATGGAATAGACTTGAAGAGAGAGGACAAATATATTTGGATTCTTATTCAGGTTGGTATTCAGTTCGTGATGAAGCATTTTATCAGGAGTCAGAACTGATAGATGGCAAAGCACCAACAGGCGCAGAAGTTCAATGGATAAAAGAAGAAAGCTACTTTTTTCGTTTGTCGGATTGGCAGAATAAATTACTGGAGTTATATGAAAATCAGCCAGATTTCATCTTTCCTGAGAGCAGAAAAAACGAAGTGGTATCGTTTGTAAAATCAGGACTTACTGACCTTTCAATCTCTCGCACTAGTTTTAACTGGGGAATAAAAGTGCCGGGAAATGACAAACACGTAATCTATGTTTGGATAGATGCATTAACCAATTATCTTACATCAATAGGTTTCCCTAGTACTGAGGGTAAAGAATATAAGAGGTTTTGGGCAGAATCCAAAACGCAGATTCCAGTGTCAAGCACTGCAAACCTAGCTGACAACTCTTTCAATGTTCATGTAATCGGCAAAGACATATTGCGCTTTCACGCTGTATATTGGCCAGCGATTCTCCTTGCAGCAGATTTGCCACTGCCAAAACAAATTGCAGTTCATGGTTGGTGGCTAAACGAGGGAGAAAAAATATCCAAGTCCCTTGGTAACGTCATAGATCCAATCGGTTTAGCAGAGGAGTTTGGTGTTGATCAATTACGCTATTTTCTCCTTCGGGAAGCAAGTTTTGGCCAGGATGGCAACTTTAGCAAGAAGAATATGATCAGCCGCATAAACTCAGAACTTGCAAACAATATAGGCAATTTAGTGCAAAGAACAATTTCATTTTTACACAAGCAATACTTGGGAATTGTACCAACAATCGATCAAAGTCTACTTAAAGGTGATGAAAGTCTTCCAAGTTGTAAAGCTATACTAGATCAAGTGATGAACCATCTTGCAAGGTATGAATTTAATCACATTATACTTTTAATGATCAACATCTCCTCTGAAGCCAATGCTTATATAGATAAAAGTGCACCCTGGACACTAAGCAAAACTGACAGAGAGCGCATGAATTTAGTAATCTATAAATTACTCGAATATATCAGAATAATTGGCATTTTATTGCAGCCAATTGTTCCCAAGTCAGCGGAAATGATACTTGATCAATTGCAAATTCCAAAAGAACAACGAGATTTAAAATCTCTGTGCGACGCGTGCGTAAGTTCAGGCATAACATTGCCTAAACCTACGCCGGTTTTTCAAAAGTTAATGCTTAGCAGCACTATAGACTGAAGGGTGAGCTTCTGTTAGTTTTTTCAACTCAACAGAATCAACAAGAGTATCTGGTTGTTTTAATGTGTTTATACCATTATCTACTCTAGGGAAAGATGTACTATCAAGACATGTAGCCTCTTTTGCTGGTATATTCATTTGATTAGATCCAACAGTTTTACTACTCTCAGCACTATTACCTTTTCCAGAAAACAGATTAGGAAGAATATCACAATCCACAACATCCTCTAGGTACTACGATACCCCCATCAAGCCCACAACTCATAAAGACAATGCTTATATAGTTGGGACTAGTAAATATAAGTATGAGGTATCATCTTCTGTGCTATCAACAGGATTGCTTACTATACTAGACGAGCTGTCAACAACACCAAGTCCACCATTTCTGCGCTATTAACAGGATTGCCTACTGCACTAGACGAGTTGCCAGCAATATCAAGTCCAACATTTGCAGCAACATATGTTAACCATGCTACTCCTGCTCCTATCTTAGACTTGTTTTGCCAAGCCCATGCACCCCAGCTTTGACCATTCCCTTCTTTAGCTGGCTGATTTTCTGGGCTAGGAGTCTCAGTATCTCTTTCATCATCAGATGCTTTTTTGATATTCTTCATTGCTTGCGGAACAAGAGTTTTCTTGTGTTTAAGTTCTTCTATTTCTTTTTTTTGATTATCAATCTCCTCATTTTTTTTATTAATTTCAATTTTTTGCTTAGAATTTTCCTCCTCTTTAGCTTTTACTTCCACTTCTTTTTTAGTCAGTTGGTCATTTTGCCCAGAAATTGTTTGCTTTTGAGCCTGTACTTTATCTTCTTCTTTGGCTAGTTGAGCATCTTTTTTAGATATTTTTTCTACTTTCTCAGCCAGTTGAACATCTTTTTCAGCAATAATTTTGTTTTTGCTAATTGCTTTATACGAAAGTGCAATAATTACAGCAGAAAATATAGCGCCACCAATAATAAACGGAAGGCCAACACTCAAAGCTGCAACTGAAGCTAAGAACTGAGCATAAGGAGCTACAGCAAACACTCCAGATGCTAATAAAGTGAAAGTAGCCAGAGTTCCAGCCATATAATAGGGCACATTGCCTTTACTTACCATGATTATTCCTCATGTATTATAAAGTATAATACCATTATAAAAGGATTTTTAAGAAACTGTCAAGCTACCTTTACGTAAAAAAATAATCAACGAGCTTGGGAACAAGAAAATTGCTGCCAAGCTACAAACTATGCCTTTCCGTGTAATCTTTAAATGCACCTCTGTTAGAGTCAAAATATAGCTTCACACTGCCAATAGGCCCATTTCTCTGCTTTGCAATAATGAGCTCTGCAATGTTTCTAATTTTTTCCATTTTCTCTTGCCATTCCCGATGTTTATTGTTTCCTTCATTTGGCTGCTTTCTTAATTCATAGTATTCTTCTCTATAGAGGAACATCACTATATCTGCATCTTGCTCTATGCTTCCTGAATCACGTAAATCAGAAAGTTGTGGTTTTTTATCATCCCTCTGCTCAACAGAACGAGAGAGCTGAGATAGTGCAACAATGGGAATATTCAGCTCTTTTGCAATTGCTTTCAAACCCTGCGTCACTTCCGAGATTTCTTGTACTCTATTTTCATTACTTCTTTTTGTTGTTCCTCTGATTAGCTGCAAATAATCAATGAATACCACTTCTACATTATATAATTGATACAGCAAGCGTATTCTGGTGCGAAGGGCACTAATTGATAGCGCAGGGGTGTCATCTATGATGAAAGGCAGTTCAGATAATTCTGTACTAGCATTGATAAATTCATGCAATTCAAAATCACTAATTCTCCCGGTTAATGCCTTATAATAACTAATCCCTGAATCTATAGTGATCAGCCTTGCGGTTAATTGTTCTGCCGACATTTCAAGTGAGAAAAACGCTACATAGTGTTGTTTATCTGCTCTTTTTTGCAACATCTTACAAGCATTAAGTGCGATGTTTAGCGCCAGTGCTGTTTTACCCATAGAAGGCCTCGCAGCTAAAATTAATAAATCAGATTTTTGTAGGCCACCAAGAAGCTGATTTAGATCTTGAAGTCCGGTTGTAACGCCCAGCGCTTCTGGATTATTTTTCAGTGTGCTGATCTTCTCAACTACGTCTTTAATTGAACTTGCAAGTTTTATATATGTTTTCTCACCTTGTTTTTTTACTGCTAAGTTGAACAATTTTGTCATTGCTTGTTCGATTTGCATCTGTGCAGGATTTTCAATGTCGTAGTTATAACTATCGTCAACTATCTCCTGCCCGAGCTTGATTAAACATCTCCTTAAGTAAGTATCACGGATTATTCTAGTCAAACTATAGATATCAAGTGCAATACTTGCCTTCGCTGCAAGCTTTGCTAAATACTCTACCCCACCACACTCGGTAAACGCTTGGTCGTTCTCAAAAAACATTTTGAGGCTTAGTTCATTGGCAACTATACCGTGTTTCCTGGTTTTGGATATCTGCGTAAAAATACTTTGATGTAATGGATCATAGAAATTCTCTGCTGTGATTGTGTCTTCAACTGCATCACAGATTCTATTATCACGAATCATTGCACCAATAAGCATTTGCTCGGCTTCTAAATTATGCGGTAATTTACATATTTCCTTGTCTACACTTCTTGAACTGAGGTAATTCATTCATTTTAAGTTTTGAGAGTAACTGTTGATTATTGTAGAATATTTAGTCCTCATTTGAAAGACATATAAAATTTGACTAATTCCGTGTTGCCTATAGCATTAAAACTTAATGCCTCTGTGGTGGAATGGTAGACACGGCAGACTCAAAATCTATTGCTTGCAAAAGCATGCTGGTTCAAGTCCGGCCAGGGGCACGTTAAATATTGGAAAGTATATATATGTTACATAAATTTTTTAATCGTTTATTTTCTATTTTTTCTTCTATAAATGTTATTCAAAAGGTAAAGAAAGATGAAAATGGGATATGTTATGTAACAGGACTTAGGCGCTATATATCAGTATTGCTTGATTTGATTATTATCGTTTTGTTCTTGCAGTTTTGCAGCCAAGCCTTAAATAAGCTCTTTATGAACTCAGAGGATAGCAAAATATTAAGTCAAATTGCTGCAAAATACCAAATGCAAGCGACACTGTCTGCAGAAGAAAAGACAACGCAGAGTAGACTTATAAAATTACAAATCCTAAATCAAATAGTCCAATGTATTATGCTCTTTTGCTATGTAACATATATGTGGGTAAGGTTTGCTGCTACACCTGGAAAACTATTACTTGGGCTTAGAGTTGTGGATGCACAAACTTTCGAAAGGATGACCCTAAGACAAGCAACAAAGAGATTTTTTTCTTTTATATTGTCAGCTGCACCATTATTCTTGGGCTTTTTATGGTCAAATTTCAACAAACGCTGTCAAACTTGGCACGACAAGATCGCAGGCACAGTGGTTGTCACGAGTAAAAGCCTTAGAAGGCAGAACTAAAAACTAAAGAGCTCAAACGAAAGAAGGTAAACTCTAAAGTATACATTTAGTAGCGCTTTCTATGAGAGAAATCGTATTATCTATTCCATAAAGCTTTATGAAAGATCCCATTCTTGGACCGGTTTTTTGGCCAAGTAACGTTTCATATAATAGCTGAAACCAGTCACGTAAGTTGGTATAATCATATTTTTTTCCAATAGAAAATACCTGAGATTGAATTCCTTCAGCAGTAACGGTTGTAGATAGAGAATGTAAAGTGTCCTTCAAATCTAGTAACGCTTCTTTCTCTTTTGCATTTGGAGCTTTATATGATTTTGTTGGTTTGATAAAATCGTGGTAATACTTTACTGCAAAGTCTGAAAGTCTATCAAGCATTTTATTATTTTCTGGTGTGACGTTCGGTGCATAAGAGGATATAAAACCCCATAGGATCTCTTTGTTTTCAGCATTACAAGCCGCTGCTAGGTTTAAAAGTAGTGAGAAATTTATGCCTGAAGTTTCTATATTGGGAACATTGCCCTGGTGGATATGCCAGGCAGGGTTTGCTTCTGATGGCAATTTTGTCGTTAAAGCTTGCTTGCGTTCCTCAAATACATTTGAGTATTCTGCGGTGCTCACCTGCACTTCTCTTAGAAATTTCTCATCATAACCAGGTTCTGTATGAAATTTACTATTTGTGTTTTCCCCGTTGTTCTCATTATAACGCTTAACAAACTCTAGATACTCATCAGTTGATTTTGGTATCACATCAAAATATAAACGTTTAGCTTTTTTAGGACTCTGAAAAATGTACAATGCTAAGCTCTCTGTTGGTGCGTAAGTTAACCACTCTTCAATTGAAATGCCATTTCCTCTTGATTTTGATATTTTCTTTCCTTCTTTATCAAGGAAAAGCTCGTAGCAAAACAGAAGTGGTGGCTTTTCTCCAAGTATTTCACATATTTGACTTGAAAGCATAGCAGATGGCGTTAAATCTTTTCCGTGAGCTTCATAATTTACTCCAAATGCAGCCCACCTCATCCCCCAATCAGGTTTCCATTGCAGTTTACATTTTCCTTTTGTCACTGGAACTTCTATTTTTTCCCCGTTTGGGTCTTCATACGTGATTGTTCCTTTATCTGTATTTGTTTCAATTACTGGAACTTGTAAAACTTGGGAAGTTTTTGGGCATATCGGCAAGAATGGACTGTAAGTCTGCTGCCTTTCTTCCCGAAATGATGGAAGCATTACGTCCATCACTTTATCATAATTTTTCAGCAGGAGTAAAAGTTTTTCATCGTAAACGCCAGATTTATAACACTCTGTTGCACTCCTAAATTCGTATTCAAATTCAAACAAATCAAGAAATTTACACAACAACGAATTCATGTGATGACCATAACTCTCATGAGTGCCAAATGGATCGGGTATCATAGTCAATGGTTTATTTAAGTGCTCCCTTAGCATCTCTTGATTTGGCACATTATCTGGTATTTTTCGCAAACCATCCATATCATCTGAAACTGCAGTGATTTTGGTTTTTATACCAGGAGCTATTTTTTTTAATGCATTTACAACAACTGTAGTGCGGAAAACCTCTCCAAAGGTTCCTATGTGGGGTAAACCAGAGGGTCCATAACCAGTTTCAAATATTATTTCTTTTTTATTAGGAAACTCTTGCAATATTTTTTCTGCTTCTTGAAATGGCCAACTTGTCATTATCTGGGTTAAATTATTAATCAATGTATCTTAACTTAAAGTGCTACTAGTTTCAATGGATTTTTAATATAATGATATAGTATTAGTGTTAGAGCTATTATTAGAAGGTTAAAGATATGTCCACAGGGAGTATACAAACAGATCAATTATTTAAAGGTCTTACAAGACCTGCAATGCTCTTTGGTGTGAGTTATATGTTTGCAATATTAAACGTCCTGATTTGCATGCTAATTTTCATTAATTCAAATGATTTGAGAGTGATTCTATTGATGTTACCAGGGATACATGGCCTTGGTTACATAGCTTCTGCAAAAGAACCGTTGTTTATTGAATTATTTATGGTAAAATTAGGAAAGTGCTCGAAATGTTTAAATCGTTTTTATCATGGAGCCAATTCTTATGATATTGCTTAACGTTGTGTGATGCTGAGGTTTAGGGCTGTTCAATCAAAGAATAAATCTACTCTGAGCAGGGAAGTTCACGCTGCTGAATTTATTCCTTATTCTTGCTATTGGAATAGCACAACCTTGATAACAAAAGAAAATTGGTTGGTTAAGGTTATAAAATTAAGTGGCTTTGCATTTGAAACCGCCGATGACGAGGATTTAGTCATACAGAACAACATCAGGAATCAGATGCTAAGAAGCATTTCATCTCCGGCATTTAGTTTATATTTTCATACTATCAGACGTAAGAAAAATATTTTTTCTGATGAATTTGCAAGTCAAGGTTTGCCGAATTTTTTCGCTAATCACGTAAATCTAAAATGGAGAGAAAAACACGCAACAAGGCAATCATTTATTAATGACCTATACATTACGATTATCCGTAGAGCAGACACAAAAGGAGTAGAATTTTTGTCATATCTACTAAAAAAATTCGGACATGTAACTTCAAAACATGCTTGGGAAAGTGATATGCGTGCCACGTATGAAGATTTAGAGGAAACGGCAAATCGTGTAGTGACAAGCCTTAGAAATTATTCGCCTAAAATTCTTGGAGTAAAAGAAACTCCCAATGGCCTATTTTGTGAAATAATGGAATTTTTATCCAGAATTGTAAATTGTGGCTTCGTTACAAATACACTTTTTCCGCTGAGAACTGAAATATCAACGTATTTGCCAGTACACAGATTGTTCTTTGGTCGCAAGATGATACAGGTTGTGACTCACAATGAAAGCAAATATGCTGGAATAGTTAGTATCAAAGAATATGGAAATCATACTTCTGCAGGAATGCTTGATTCGTTTTTACAACTTCCTTACGAGTTTATAATTACGCAATCTTTTCAATTTATAAACAGGCAAATGGCGATTGGAAAAATGCAGATACAGCAAAATCGAATGATACAGTCTGCAGATAAAGCTGTTTCTCAAATAGCAGAAATTTCTCAAGCGCTTGATGACGCAATGAGTGGTAAGATTGCATTTGGTCAACATCACCTGACTATTTTATGTATAGAAAAAAGTCCTAAATCATTGGATAACGCTCTGTCGTTGGTAGAATCAGAGCTTTCTAATTGCGGTGTTTACCCTGTCCGTGAGAGAGTTAACCTTGAACCAGCATTTTGGGCGCAAATTCCTGGTAATTTCGATTATATAGTGAGAAAAGCTACAATAAGTAGTCTTAATTTGGCTGGATTTGCATCTCAACATAATTATCCTACTGGCAATAAATTCAATAACCACTGGGGAGATGCTGTTACAGTTTTTGACACGACATCTGGTACTCCATTTTTTTTCAACTTTCATATAAGGGATGTTGGGCACACTATGATAATTGGCCCAACTGGTGCTGGTAAAACTGTTTTAATGAATTTCTTATGTGCTCAAGCGATAAAATTTTCTCCAAGGATATTCTTTTTTGACAAAGATCGCGGTGCAGAGATTTTCTTAAGAGCACTTGGTGGTATCTATACTGTAATAGAACCAAGAACTAAAACAAATTTTAATCCTTTGCAACTTGATGACACCTCTGATAATAGAACATTTTTAATGGAGTGGGTAAAGTCTTTAATTTCGGTATATAATGATAAATTTACTTCAGAAGATATTGCACGAATTAATGATGCAATTGAAGGAAATTTTAAATTAAGAAAAGAAGACAGGTTCTTGAGAAACCTTGTACCGTTTTTAGGACTTGCAGGTCCTGATACTCTAGCTGGGGCAATGTCTATGTGGCATGATAATGGTTCTCATGCTGCAATATTTGATAATAAAGAAGATTTGCTAGATTTTTCACGAGCAAGAGTATTTGGTTTTGAGATGGCTAGCTTGCTCAAAGATCCTGTTGCCCTTGGACCAGTATTGATTTATTTATTTCATAGGATTAGTATATCTCTTGATGGCACTCCATCTATTATCGTTCTTGATGAGGCATGGGCATTAATAGATAGTCCAGTTTTTGCACCCAAGATAAAAGACTGGTTGAAGGTACTGAGAAAACTAAATGCTTTTGTGGTTTTTGCTACTCAGAGTGTTGAGGATGCAAGTAAAAGTGCTATTAGCGATACGCTTGTACAACAAACAGCGACACAGATTTTTTTACCAAATCTGAAAGCTACTAGTGTCTATCGGGATGTTTTTATGTTAACTGAACGTGAATATATATTAATTAAGCACACAGATCCAAGTACTAGATTCTTTTTGGTGAAACAAGGAGTTAATGCTGTGGTAGCTAGAATAGACTTAAAAGATCTGGATGATATAATCAATGTATTATCCGGACGTGCAGAAAGTGTCATACTGTTACATGATATATTAAAAGAAGTTGGGGATAACCCAAAAGTATGGTTGCCTATATTTTATCAGAAGGTAAAAAATGTTTAAGACTAAGCTGTCATTGCTATTAATTGCAATATTTTTATTAAATATAGATTTTCTACTTTCTTATCCAGTGTTTGCAGATGAGGTGAGTGGCACTAAAAAAACTGAATTTGTTAGTAGATTTAATTCTACTGGCAGCTTCAATCGTGCCTCTAATCCTGATTGTGGAGCGTTTAAAACGGCTGCGGCACTTGCTGGAATAGCGATTGCTGTTGGTGCAATATTTACTAGTATTGTTTTGATCGTTTCTTCTGCTGGTTTATTTACTGCTCTTGTCATTGTTGGAATGATAGCTGCAATTGTTGGGGTTTGGAAAGCGATAGGAGGGCTTGTTGTTTGTGAACATAGTTTTGTTAAACACCCAGTTGCACGTGATCATGATGGAAAATACAAAGATTTTAAATTAGAAGACACAGGTTATAGTGGCTGTACCAATAAAAATTACCAAACAGAAGATGAATATTTTTCTTGTTTGCAAGATAAAGCTCGGGAAGGCGTGAACAAAAAAGACTATGACGGAAAAAGAGCAGAAAAAGAAGCCTTAAATTCTAACGTTCAGGAGAGTACAGAAAGTTATTACTGGCCAAAAAACGGTGTGCAATACAGTGAATATATAGAAGTATGCCATAGAAATCCTTTAACATTTAGCAGATTGTTTTGGTTAGATACATCAATAAAAGCAGACTTTGATGTTAGAGAGAAGGACACTGGATATGAAGGTGGGTCATGGTCTCCAAAGGTTGATGGTGAGCTGCAATGTAAAGTTCTCAAAGCAGGACAGAGCGAAACCATACATGGATCAACATTCAAAGCAGTGAGAAAAATGGGTAGGTTATGTGTGGAATTAGCTGAGATTAGCACACTTGGTATCAGAATGACTCCTTGGCCGCAAGGGGTTGATATGGGATGCACAGAATTGCCACCTGACCCACTTGCTCCTATGTGTGAACAATCTGTGATGATATTCAAAAATAAAGATGGTACAGGAAAGGAAAAAGTTCCTATTGGTAATGATGATGATTATAAAACTACCATAAAAAATAAGGAAAAAGGAGGAAAAATTTTTGTAGGTTACGACAACAAAGGTTGTTTTCAAAGTTACGTTTCTGAAGCTTGTTATAACCAGGCTGGAAGTAAATCATTAGCTCCTATTCCCATAACTTCTATGATAGTGCAATGCATTAAGGAATCGTTAGATAATTTAGTGGCAGGTATTGATTCAAGTGGCAACTCACTTAAGGACAAAAATGGACATAATAAGGGTAGTTTCTTGTCTGTGGCTCAAAAAAAGCTGAAGAATACCGTAACTGCTGTTTTGGTTCTAGCTTTAATACTATTTTCTATAAAAGCCATGTCTGGTGGAGTTCGTAGCCCACAAGAAATGTACATGTTGATTATTAAATTCGCTTTAGTGATTTACTTCACAACAGGCAGTACCATGTCTCATTATTATGGAGAATTAACTCGTCTCTCAAATGGTTTGTCAGAGATAGTGCTAAAAGCGTCATCTGAAAGTAAAAATATATGTAATTATGAGGCAGGTAGGGATTATGAATACATGCGTCATGGGAAGAAAATATCTTACAGCTACCTTGCACCTTGGGATAGGCTTGATTGTAGAATTTTATTTTATTTAGGCGCCCCTTTAGATGGAATTGGTGGCAAAATTGGTACTGGAGGTGTTGTAACGTTAGCAATCTTGCTTGGTACTGCCCCTGTCTTGTTAGTTGCAGGTTCGATAATCGGTATTATTTTTGCTGGTGGACAGATTTTAGTAGCTATTGTCTGTATATTTATGGCCGTTTTGATGATGATGGTTATTTTGTGGCTGTGCTATGTATTTATTTTATCTCTAGTTGCTTTAAGTGTAATCGTCATTTTATCACCTTTGTTCATTCCTATGGTTTTATTCCAACATACCAAAGGATATTTTGACGGCTGGGTGAAAGAGTTGATTACATATAGCCTATACCCGGTTATCCTTTTTGCGTTTTTGTCCTTTATGTTCATAGCATGTGATAAAATATATTTTAAAAATTTGAAATTTGAATCGGATAAGCTATATGAAGAGAATCAAGCAGAAACCTCAGATAGTAAGAAAAAACAGTGGTTTAAATTGGAAGAAGGGAAATGTGATGAAAATGAAACTACTCTTGCATGTATGATGCAAAATTATAGCTTTAAAAAGAGCAACATACTTGGTCTATTTTATTTTACATACATGGAATTTGGCAGCTATCTCATCGGGGAATTATTAAAATTGTGTCTGGTATTATTCCTCTTTTACCACTTTTTAAACATTCTTCCTAACATGGCTGCTGAACTTGCCGGTAACCATAGAGCAGCACTCGGTTCTGGTAGTACGCCTGGACAAATGGTGGGCAAAGCTTTATCTGCTGCCAAAGCTGCTGCTGGAGGTGTTGGTCAAGCTGCTGCTGCGGCTGTCAAGAAAGCAAGAGGTAGTGCTGGTGGAGGAGCTGACAAAGGGGGTGGGGGCTCTAGCGAAACTATGAAAGCTACTAGAGGGTGATTCTTGAAGTGGTTAATAAATGCCTAAATGTTCAGAAAGAAAGTTCCAGATGGGTTATGCATAAGTTTTTGTTAATAGTCACGCTTTTTTTACTGTCCGGTTGCAGTGATCACTGTATTAAGCCAGAAAATTTATCAGGTTTGCGTGAAAAACTAGATATAGTGTCAACAGAGCAGAAGTGGGTTGATTCTGGTGTTTACATCTCAGATGGGATAAGAAGCGTAACAGAGATTAATATAGTGCCTAGCAAGAT
This sequence comes from Wolbachia pipientis, assembly GCA_023052945.1. Taxonomy (NCBI): domain Bacteria; kingdom Pseudomonadati; phylum Pseudomonadota; class Alphaproteobacteria; order Rickettsiales; family Anaplasmataceae; genus Wolbachia; species Wolbachia pipientis. The sequence goes on along the minus strand of CP095495.1, from coordinate 497,220 downwards.
TAATTTTTGTCCTAAGCAGTATGGAGATTTTGCAATTGGGCCTGGGAGAAATGACATTACATTACCATTTGCACTTGAAGCTGGTGATACGATAAGCTTTAGTGTTATTGGAAATAAAGTGTGTAAAGATAGAGAGAGTGAGACAAAAATCAGGTATGTAAAAATTGATGAAAAGTGCAGCGAGCAAGAAACGGAACATTTTGCACATGTTTTAAATCGAGAAGGATGTCAAGGTAGTATTCAAGATGGAATATGTCCTAATAAGTACATACAAAGCAATGAATACTGGCTGCATCAAAATGGAAAAGAATATCAGAGTTCAGATTTTTCAAGATCAGATCAAGATAAAAGAAGAAAGGAGATTGAAAATATTGTCAATTCTATAAAACAACAAGGAAAAGATATAGACTGCAGCTCGCTTTCAAGTGGTCAAGCAAGCAAGATAGATACATATATCTTAGACCTAACCTGTAAATATAAATGCCTTGATGATCGTGGAAAACAACTTTGTTTGCCTAATAATGTACAGAATGCTACAAAACGCAATCTGGGTATATCCATTACAAGTGCTTTAAAGCCTGTTAATGACGAATCTGTTGGTGAGGCTATTAGTGACATTTTAAAGGATGCAAAAATAGAAACTGATGTTCAATACTTAAGTGTTTATATGGATGGTGAAAGGTTTAAAAATGTGCAAAATGGTGGTATATGTACTAGTTGTGATCATGAGATAAGTAATAGCCATGCAATAAACTCAGAGTTAGTTTTTACGTTAGGTGATGGCAAGGGCGGTTTCAACATAAGAGTAACGAAGAACCATAGCCTAGAAAATAACTTGTATATAAGTGTTTCTGATAAATTCCCTGAGCATAAGCCTGGTGAAAATCAGGGAGATATACCTGTAGACATTGGCAAAGTTTATGACACTCAATATATGGAAGGCTTAAAAGAAAAGTTAAAAGACAAAACAGGCACCATATATTATGGAATAAGAGACCATGGCTGCGATTACAAAAATGAAGGTCAGTTTAGCATTAACCTAACAACTAAAGAGCCACCTACAAGAACTTTTAGTGCAATATATAATTTTTTTGATGAGAAAGTGAAAACTGCATTTTTCGGCTCTAATTATAAAGACCCTAACACAATTCACTCTGATACTAGTCCTGTAAAGTCTCTTTACGAAAGTTTTATAAAATCAAGCAGAACAAATACCATTAGATCCACGATAATATCGCTGTTAGTATTATACATAACCTTATATACCCTTTACTACTTTTTTGGTTTAACTCATATTTCTATATATGAGTTTTTAATTGTGTGCGTAAAGATAGGAATCATCGTCCAGCTATTGCAGGATAATAGCTGGAACTTTTTTTATAACAATGCATTCTCTATGCTTATTAACACTCCAAAACAACTAATAGAAATAGCAAATTTTAGAGGTACGACATCAAATGTTTTTGAATTCCTTGATTTGCCGCTCAATAGGTTCTTGTCATCGCATTCAGTATTGTTAATAGTATCTCTTATATTTTCTGGCCCTTTGGGCATTGTATCTTTTTGCTTGGTGATTTGGGGTTTAATCACAGTGAGCTTATCTATTTTTAATGCTTTATTTTCTTTTATTACATCTATAGCAATAGTTGCGTTATTACTTTCTTTAGCACCTATTTTTATTATTTGTCTTTTATTTGCGTATACTAGGCAGATGTTTCACAACTGGGTTAAAAATTTAGCAAGATTTGCGATTCATCCAGTAGTGCTTTTAATTTTTATATCACTGATAAGTCAGGTTATGGATTATATCATATATTCAGTATTTGATTTTGAAGTCTGCTCTACGTGTATACTTAGTATTAACCTAAAGATTTTTAACCCTTGTATCTTCTATGGTTATGCTTCCAAATATACACCTAATATTACCGCTATGATGGCTTTTGTTATCTTAGGTCATGCTATGAAAGCTTTAGTTGAAGCTTCTTCGACAATATCTGACTCGTTGTTTGGTGTTTATGTAGCAAGCGAACCTGGAAGACAGTATCAACAAAGCTTAATGGGAACAGTAGGGTTAGATGAACAAAGCGTTCAAAGAAGAGGAGCAGAAGGCGGAAGAGGAGGAGGTGCTTCTCAACAGTCAGGTACGTCAAGACCTCAAATACCACAAGAGACTCAAAGGTCAACGCCTCAGATACCACAACCAGGAAAACAGCAATGATAAGTAAAAGATCACTATTATTGATACTGTGTCTTGCAATCACTGGTTGTAACATGGATTGTGTCGAACCTGGGTTACAGAGCAGAAACACTAGTGTTAACGTGGATGTTCCAGTTCATAAAGCAGATGAAGGAGTTAAAATTCATTGGGTTGATTCTGGTCAGATAATTAGCAAGGGTAAGGAAATCAAATTCACCCTCGATGGATCAGTAAATTTTTGCCCTTTTAAAGGAGACAAAAATCCAAGGAAAGTACTTGTACCTGCTAGCTTTTGTGTCGACGGTTCAGAACCAAATTACAATAAAGCTGCAGATATTAATAATGTGCCTAATAATTATGGCGTTGATGAAAAAGGCGTAAATGAAAACGAATTGTGCGGCGGTAAAGGATTTGGCAGCAATAGACGTTATGTAGACACTGGAATTAAAGTAAATCGTGGTGATAAGTTAAGCTTCAGTTTAGTTCCCAGAAAGATAACAATTGATTATGACAATCCAGGAGGGAAAGGTATCAGCTTTGATGATAATTGTTATAGAGCTGAAGAAGGAGGTGAAAAAGTGTCAGCAAGTGAAATATTGAATGTTAGCAAGCAAGAGGGAGAGGAATTTTTTTGTGAGGGCAAGGATGGAAAGAGAAATAAAATAAAATTTTTACCTCTTGATAAAACAAAAGCAAAGGAAAGCAAAGTGCTAGTTGGCAATGGGTATACCCCATATGATAATAAGGTACATTTTAATAAAGGTTATATTCAAGACAACGAACCATGGAGATATGGTTCACTACTTGATTTGCGCCGCGCTAAAATAGGATTGAACGAGTTATGTGATGGAAAAAACTGTAGTCTTGATGAGAGAAAAAAGTACTCCTCCTATGAGCTCAACTGTTACCATCAAAATATATGCTATACTGAGAAGGGTATATGGAGTTATACATATAAAGACAAAGAACGGAACTGTGTCTCTTCTATAAGGTATAGCAAATATGATAAAGGAAATAGATGTGATATGTATTCTCACCTTAAAGAGGTTGAAGATAAGCTTAAGCAGATTAATGTTGATTTTACATCAAACACTGAAGAAGATATTTCCTGGGCTGAGGCTCTTGTTGCAAAAATTGGTGATCTTGATAATCAAGGTACTGCTAAAGGTATGCAATGTCTTCCAGATAATGAAGTAGGTGCAAGAAAGGATAATGTGTGTTCGCAAATTAGTGATAATTTTAAGGATTTTTCTCTGAAATTAAATAGTGACTATACAGTAAAAAATGTAACATCTGGTAGTAGTGTGATGCTCGCTATTGCAGGTTATGGTCACTATGGAGCTAATAGGGGTGGGTACCATGTTAAAGTGACTAGATCATGTCAATACATTAATGGCGAAAAACTGTATGTGTATTTGGGTGATGAGCCACCTAAAGATCTGCATGGTGTGGGAACTGATGATTTCAAAGTGGTAGGAGTGAGAGAAAGAATAAACGGAAAAGATGAGTACACCATATTAGATGTAATAAGCGGAGAACACTTTCAGAACAAAGAATCTAAGAAGATATATTTCGGTATTGATGTAAGCAATGTAGAGAAAGGTGATATTACGAACAAATATGGCAAATATTATGAAAATAATAAGTACACAGTAACTTTATTTGTCAAAAGAAAAATTAATGATTTTATTTCATCGAATGTAAACGGGGTATTTAAACTTATAAAAGAAGAAGTAATTGGGGACAGCGTTAAAGATTCATACAAAGGATATGCAAAAGGTCTTCTTCAAGGAGTAAGAGCTTTGCTTACTCTATACGTTATATTTACTGTCGTTGGCTATATGCTTGGAACAATACAGCTAAGTAAATTTGATTTCATTGTAAGAATGTTCAAGATAGCATTTATAGCTTTTGCCTTTAGCGATAGAAGCTGGGAACTTTTTGGTACAACTTTATCCAGACTTTTTATAGATGGTAGCACTTATTTAGTTGATAGCTTTTCTGGCTATATAGGGGAAGGGGGAGAAAATTTGCATTCTTAGACTTGACAGCAGGAGTATTATTCACAGCAGAAACTTGGTTAAAGTTTTTATCGTTGATGCTCTCTGGTCCTTTTGGCTTTATTGCATTTTTGGCAATACTCTACGCTACTTTTGCGTTTTTAAAATGCATTATTAGCGCTACGTTTAAATATGTAATATCTACTGTTCTAGTAGCGTTTTTACTGTCATTAACACCTTTGTTTATCGTGTTTATTTTATTTCAACAGACTAAACCCTTGTTTGATAACTGGATAAAAACGCTGGCTCACGTTGCAGTACAACCAGTTATTTTATTTTCATCTTTATCTCTTTTAAATCAGTTGATGTATTCAGTTTTATATAACCTCACAAATTTTTCTGCATGCTATCAATGTTTAATTAGCGTAAATTTCTTATCGTATGATCTGTGCTTGATGAAATCAATACTGCCTCTTGGATACAGTCCTGACACTAATGTTGATGTTGCACTCAGTACCGGAGAAAGGGCTGGTGGGCACTTTGCAGCGTTGCCCATAGATCTGATCCAAGCATTTATGTACTTAATTATTGCTAGTGCAATGGAATTTTTTGTTTCCATATCGGAAGCTATGGCACAAGCACTATTCAGCTCTGGTTGGGGAGTTGCTGGCAGTGTTGGTCAAGTTGCCACAAGCGCATCACAATCTATACTGTCGGCTGCTGGCCTTGATAATAAGACCCAAGGTATGATACAGAACATTAGGCAACAAGTGGGTAGAGATCGGACGGGAGTTGACGTGAAGGATAATTCCATGAGCCCTAAATCTGAAATACCAGAACAATCAGGTCAGCAAGAAGGTCCTGATAAAAAGGAGAGGGGGAGCTCTAAACCTGAAGCACCAAAACAATCAGGTCAGCAAAAAAATCCTGATGAAACAATAAGAAGTGATCCTAGTGATAAAGCTAAAAACAAGGAAGGAAATGGAGAGAAGTAAGATATGAATGATGTTATGGAGTAACTAATTAAAAAGATATTTTAAGTAAAGTTTTAGAAATTTATTTCTATATTTGGAAAAAGTTTAGATATGCAATCACGCTTAGGCAAATGTTGGTTTAGGGTATTACTTCTTGCAGCTTATATGCTGATCACAGGTTGTAGTAAGAATGATATGCCTTTTCCAAGGTGCATATCTGCTGACTATTTTGGTCCTAAACCTATTGCAGTAAGCGCTCATTTTTCAAGCGACCACGATGCGTTTATTCCAGGAGATGGAGAAGTTATTGATCCTGAAACTGGCGAAATTAATTATGGTTTTCACCATAACCAAGTGGTGAAGTGGGAGGATACCGGACTCGAAACCAATGGAGATAGCTTAATAGTGCGAGTTAATGGTGCATGGACATCTTGGAGTAATAATAACAAGAAGGAATCTAAAAAAGGCAGTTATACCTTACAAAGCTTGGAGCAGTTAAAATATGCAACTAAATTTGAAGGCAAGTCAGGTGATAATAGTCTACCCGACTTTCACTTAGTTTGTAATGATTATAAACCTAGCATACAAAAATTTTCAAGTAAGCCTAATGCAAGTTGCACTGTAAATTGCAAGTGCATTAATGAAGATGATAGCGCAAATACAGTATCACGTGGTGCTCCATGCTGGTTTACCAATGGTCATGGTGCTTACCTTTTGTTTCAAACGGGGAAAGATGATCCTAACGAAAATCTAAAGTTAATGCGCGATCCTCAATATCCTACTGTACATCTAGGTTATAACTCCACAGCAGAGGGCGACAATGGACTTTTTACTTTAGACAGAGATAGCACTGAATTAAAGGACAGAAATTGTAATGAGTTGAAGTTAGAAAAGGGATGGAAAATATATGTAAAAATATTAGATAGATATTACTTAGATAATGTAGGTGGCTACTCTTTTGAGTTTTTGGGTGGAGTACAAAAACCAAGTACCTTTGGATTTTTCAATGAAGTTTATCATTATCTAAAAGACACTTTATTGATCTCACCTAATAAAGATTGTAAAGGTAGTGAGTGTGCGGCTGCGCAAACTATGTTCGAAAATATAGCTGAAAAAAATACGAGCTTTCACAATTTTGTTCTTTCCTTGCTTGTTCTATTTGTAATGATTTCATCGCTTCTTTATCTTTTTGGCATGATACGAGAAACTAAGCATGATATGCTCATCAGAATGATGAAAATCACTCTAGTAATAGTGCTTATATCTCCTGGAAGCTTTAGATTTTTCTATGATCATTTTCTCGTTCTATTCGTTAAAGGTCTTGAACAACTGATAAGTATAATTACTAATTTTGCTCCCAACATGAACACCGGAAGTATTGCTCAAGGAGATGAAGCTAAGTTGTTTAGCTTCATGGAGGACATGTTCAATAAGTTTTTTGCTTATTCTGTTTGGAAAAAGTTTGCAGCGTTTTTAAATTACCAAATGTGGGCAAGCTTACTTATGATACCAGCAATTTTCATAGGGATAGTTTTATATTTCTTGCTGTGCTTATATGCTTACATAATATTTCTCTCTGGTTTTATGGGTATAGCTTTTCTTATAGCTATCATGCCATTGTTCCTGATCTCTATTTTATTTTCACCGCTGAAAAGTCTGTTTGAAGGTTGGATAAAATTCTGCATCAGCTTTTGTTTACAGTCGATTATGATATTTGCTCTCTTGTCATTACTGGCTTCCATTATAATGAATACCTTTTATAGGCAGTTAGGTTTTACTGTATGCTACAATAAATGGTTTGAGGTAAGGTTATGTGCTCCAAAATGGGTGTTTGGCGGTTTTTGTATCGTTGATAAGCAGTACTTTGGTTGGACCCCAGGGCAAATTTTCGTACCTTACACTCTTGGAGAAGCTTCTCCGCTGAACGTAGATAAGAACATAGAAGGTATAGAAAAGATAAGCAGAGAAGGTGGTACAATAAAATTTACTGGCGGTGCTGGGTATATCCCTCTTCCACCGGATTACATTGAAAAAGGTTTTCGTTATATAGATTACCCTTTCTTTAATCCAATTCCTGGCACTAAAAAGAATCCAGCAGACCACTATATTGCGGAAAGTGATATGATAGTTAGTAATGGCTGTAGTGCAAAAGATCTAGTACGCTTAACAAATAGTTTATCACATGCAGTGGAAAAGACTGATATCTTATTGCTGATTAATAGTATAGATAGAGGAATAGATATAGACAGTAAAATAAGAGAATTTTACTGCAGGTCAGTAGATGAGAAATGCAGCAATTATCGGGAGATGATGAATGATTATAGAAATGGTACCATAAGACCAGATCTTAAAAGAGAGATAAAGTCTTTAGTGGAAAAGGTGATTAAAAGTGGTAAAAGCTGTAAATTGGAAAATTTCTCTGACTTAAATAAAGATTATCAAAATAATAGCGATTACCAAAGGGTGCAAGACATACAGAGAGGTTATTTAATTAATGCAGGGGAAATCTTTGTGTTATTCTTGCTTTCATTTTTAATGTTCTCCTTACGCGAGTTCGTACAACAAATGGGCTCAAGTATAGCTGGTGGTGGATTCAGTGTTTACAATATATCTAGAATGTATGAAGCATCGCCTTTGGTTGACATAATGGAAGGATTCAAACGGAAGTGGCAAAATTTTGCTGGTGGAAAACTAGAGTCTTTAGGCAGTTGGGTTACTCATTTACCAGACAGATTAGCTGAAGATGCGGCTAATCTGCTAGGTGAAATACCAAGAGTTGGAGGAGTGCTGAAATATGCTATTGATGTACCGCGTAAGCTTGTAGGTGCTACTATTGAAGCAACAAAATTTGCAATATCACCTAAAAATGACGTTGATAAGCTTGAGGAAAAAATCTACAGGGCGTTTGGAGTTGATGAAGAAGATATTACACATAGAAGGATTGGTAAATATTTAGATTATTACAAAGGATATGTAGGGTCACATTTGGGCTATACAATAGAAGATGCTATGAAGTTTACTTGGGAACATGGCCTTGATTCTATAGGAAAGCATGGCTATGATCATAACCTACTCTATAGAGCAAAATCACATAGACGGGAATTCTTAGAAAAACTTCATGATCACACCATAGGACGCAAGGGAGAACCAGAAGAAGACAAGCCTAATCAACCACAGCATGATCAGCCAACAGAAGAAGATAAGCCTGATCAATTAAATAAAGTAGCACAAAATTTAGACACGGAACCAAAAAGTCCAGAAGAATATATTAATACTCCAGAAGCTAGAGAAAAACGTGCTGAAAGAGCTAGAAGAAAAAAAGAAAGAGGAGATCGAGAAGGCAAAGTTTATAATCTTAAGCCTTTATTTAAAGAACCAAAAAGTCCAGAAGAGTACGTTAAGGCACTTTTTGAAATGAATACCAAGGAAGCTTTAGAAAAACGTGCTGAAAGAGCTGAAAGAAAAGAAAAAAGAGATCGAGAAGACAGTAAAAGGAAATTACCGGAACCAATGAGGAAACCAGATACAAAAGGAGATAAAGAGGATTGAAGATGAAGACTAATAAAAATTTCAAAGGCTTTGATTATTATAAATTGCAGCAAGACGATGATGGCAATATAAAGTTAAATGACTATGATGACATCTTGAATGCGCGCAGAGCAAGAGTGGATCTATTATTAGATAATACATTGCCAGATAACGACATCGACTTCGTTAAATTGAATAAAGCTTTGAGTGAGAAATTTGTAGATAATCATAGTTTATTGTCTGAATTTGATAAGGAAGACAAAGAGATTGCACAAGAAAGGCTTAAGGTGTTTAGTATTTTAGAAAGCCTTGAAGACCTTAAAAGCGTGAAAAGTGAAGATCTATTAGAGATTAGTTTATTACTGTCGGATCTTAGCTTCATAGAGAGAAATGTTGTACTAAATACCGATCAGAATTCTGATCTTGCAGAGTTTAAAAGTCTATTTATCGAAAAAAAGGCATCTGGTGAGGAATATAGTAATGAAGAATGTAAAGGTTTTCTAGATGATATAGATAAAATCAATACTATAATTAAGTTAGAATTAGAAAGCAGAATTGAAGGGATAAATCGTGGTGAAAGAAATGATTATGGTGATTTACAAGATGAGATTGGTCAAGCAATAAATGCAGCAGGCAAATCAAAGAAAAACAACTGATGGTCTTGTGTTTGTATTCTTCTTGTAAGTAACTCTGATAGCTTCTTTCTATTAAACTGCTAAAGCCATATTGACGTTAAATATGTATTATTAAATAATTAGTTAATTTGGAGCTCATTTAGTATGCTACGTGTTATTGCAGGCAAATATCGTGGAAGAAAAATAACTACAGGCAAGCATTTAGCTGCACGGCCAACTATGAGTGTTGTCCGAGAAGCAATATTTAGTATACTTTCCTCAAGAAAACCTATTTATAACTTGAATGTACTTGATTTATTCTGCGGAAGTGGCTCTTTTTCATTTGAAGCACTTTCTCGCGGCGCTAAACATGCATTCATGGTGGATTCAGATTATTACAATTTGCAACTGCCTAAAAAAACAGCAGAAGATTTTGGAATTACGGACAATGTTACGCTAATTTGTTGCAGTGCTAACGGATTACCAAAACCTATTTCAAAGTGCAACATAGTTTTTATAGACCCACCTTATAATAGTAATTTAGTTGAATCAACGTTGAATGGATTAGCTCACTCAGGCTGGTTAAGTGATGATGCGTTGATAATTCTAGAGATTAGGAAAAACGAAGGTTTTGAGTGCAATAAAAACTTTAGTATAATCTTGGAACGTACCTATGGTATAGCAAGAATAATTTTTCTTTCTCTATTAACTTAAACTTGCATATGCTCTTCATTGATGGGTTCCAGTTCTATTTCCGTCAATTTTTCAAAGAAACCACTTTTTCTGTACTTCTCTAGATCAAAATTTTTATTAAATTCAGAGTCTATTAAATATTCACGTGCTTCTTCAATAAATTTATTTTCTTTTTCTTCATACTTTTTTATACTACCGTTATCTTCATGGTAAACTAAATGTTCTTTATGATCAGTATGAATATTTTTGCTCTTACACTCCGTGTTTTGAGGATCGTGTTCAAGTACTATATTCCATCTAAACCGTTCAGATGTGGATGAATCTGGAAGTTTACCAACGAGTTGTGCTTCCTGTGGAATTACAGTATCACCTTTTCTACCAACAATCAATACAGGACATTTTGTATTCTCTATAACCTCTTGTGAATTAAATTCCAATCCGCAACAACTAAACCAAAAATTCAAGAATTTTGCAGGAAGCCGTCTCATGAAAAAATTCCCTACCCCATGAGGAAAGTTATTAGTTGCATCCTTAATCGAGCTATAAGAATTACTATGAATTAGCGTTAAATAAATCCCTTGCTTTTCAAACCTTTTTAAAACTTCTGCTGCAATTCCTCCTCCAAGAGAGTTAGTATCCAAAATTATATCGTTTGGACGCACACCTTTCACAAGTAACATGTTTACCATTGCCATTCCAGCTTGAACCAACTTTTCACCGTTTGTTAGAAATTCATATAGCGCTACAATTTTCTTTCTTTTCAAGAAGAACTCTACAATATCTTCTATATCTTTATTTTCTCCTAACTCTTGATCGTGAGCTTCTGCATCCACTTTCTTATCGTCACCTACAAGTTTTTTTTTGTAACGCTTTATCCACTCAGGGCTGACTTCATTTTCCAAAAGGCTTTTGATTCTATGTACAACGAACCTTTCCTTAACAAAGTCAAAAAGCATCCATAGGCAAAATACGATAAAACATATGGTAGCCAAAATTGATAGAACTACTGATGCAAAAACTAACCCTGTAAGTGCCTTTTTTGATTTTTGATTCTGGTATGCCAAGTATGACGATACAATAGAAGCAGTGGACAATATAGCAAAACATAACCATAGTGATACTATTCTCCTATTGAATTTTTTTCTTCAGCATTTAATTCTTTTTGAAAGGATTCTGGATTAACAATTCTAGAAAAATAGGGATAGTCAAAGTAGTGCTTAACTAACTTACTTCCTTGCTTCTTATGTGGATTTTTATCACGAGCATTAACCTTAATACACCCAAGTACTCCAAAAAAGTTTATCACGTGTTTTGTATTTTCTTCTGGCTTGATATTACCATTGGTGTAATAAATAACTTTCATTTTATTGTTAATAAATATTAAGCTATTTTAACATAAGACCTGCTGCGAATCAAGCGATAAAAAAAAGGAAGGGAGGGTGACTAAAATCAAGGTTAACTAAAAGGCGTGCTTAAGATTTACAATACCAGCAATAATATTGAACCTCAGGTTATATTTTTTCTGAAAATTGCGATAAACATTCGACATAATCTTAAATATCTTTATCTCTCGGATCTTGTTTTCTACTCTCATTCTAAATGATGCTAATCTTCTATTATGCTCTGGAGTTAATGGCTTTTTACGATACTTTTTATATGGAATTATAACATTGCTTTGCAATTTTTGCCAACCTTGATATCCAGAATCGGCATGTTTTATGCTATCAAGTGGTAAATATTTTTCTTGTTTCCTTATGCGGAAATCACTAATTCTACCACGGTATGACTTTGACACTGATAAAATTCTTCCTCCTTCTTCGATAATAATCTCAGTTTTCATAGTGTTGGTTCTTTTTTTCCTGAATATGATTTCTTCCGTTTTTTACTATCTTCTGGTCTCTGTATTTGCTGTTCTGTAACATCAGCCAAAATCTTCAGTATTTTTTCTGGCGTCATACTTCTATCTTTTGTTATAGTCACTTTTTTGGCGAGTAATGGCTCTATTCTCTTAAGTAACCTACATACATTTGCGTTGTGTACATTGAATAGGCATCCTAAAAATCTATGTGTTATGTAAGTGCGATAGTACAAAATTACGCAAAACAACTTATCTTCCAGAGTTGGTAGTTTTGATCTTCTACCATGACACTTTTTCTGTTTTTCGCATCCAGACCTCACTTTTTCCACTACTTTTTCGAACTCCTCTATAGTTAAACCTGTTATATTACGAAAGTTTCTTGGGTATTTTTTCATATTATAGTAACTAAAGCTCATTTTTTTTCCTTACTTGATCTGCTTATTCTTCTTCTACCTCTCTCACATCATTTTTTCAATCACCTTTTTCAGCAGGTCTATAGAGAATATAAAAGAGAATATAAATATGAATAATCAGTATGATGAAAAGCTTATAAAAAATTTCCTATGATTCCTTTTAAGCGAGTTTTGAATTTTTGAAATGTCATGACATTGTTGATACGGTTATCAAGAAACGATAAAGTATCCGCAAAATCTTCTGAATAATCATTGATAAAAAAAAGTATCGTACTTAAGTACACTCCAGCTAATATTGCTCTTTTTGTATAGTAGTTAAAATCTGTTGATTGATCATGAATGCCATACCAAATTGTGCTAATAGTTCTGTATAAAAGTTTACTAGAAAAATATGTATTTTTTGGTGATACGGAGAATGATAAAACATTTTTTAAAAGTTCTCTATAATTCGGTAGCTTAGCGTAGTTCGAAAGGCGTATTTGAATAGCTAACTTTACCCGCTCTCGCACTTTCATATCTTCTAAATTGGAATTTCTTAGTTCAGCTTCCATTGAGTTATTTAAGTCCTCTGCTATGTGTTCCAAAGCGCTATATATTCCATTCTGAAATTTGCAAAAGCTATTAGCTAGATTAAGGTCTGTGCAAATTTTTAATAGGATTTCATTGCTTATCCCTTCAAATGGAATAACCCTAATTAGCTTATCTATTATTAACTTTTGTTCCACGCAACATTGTACTAAACAGCATGTGTGATTGTACCTGAGATTTTCAAACATTCTACAAAATGCTTCACCACGTTCCTCGAAATTTTTCCATTGATCAAAAGAAGCACACGCGGGAGAAAGTAATATAGTTACTTCTTCTGCGCTATTTAAGGCCTCTTCAAAAGCCAATCTGAATGCATCTTCTAGATTGCAACATCTAACATAATCTACTTTATTCTCCATAGTGTTTGCAAAGGCTTCGGTTGATTCCCCAATAAGAAAAGCTTTTCTAATCCTCGTGAAATGCTTGCTTAATGATTCTATTCCACCTTTTTTGCTTCTTCCACCAACGATCCAATTTATGTTTTCATAAGATAGGACCGCCTTTTCGCTCGACTTTGCATTAGTTGCTTTGCTATCGTTCACGAAAAACACATTTCTTATTTTGCCAAGCAGTTCATTCCTATGCCTCAGTCCTGAAAAGGACTTGATTCCATTGATAATAGTGTTGCTATCTACTCCAAGTAGCTTACATACGGCATATGCGGCTGCTACGTTTTCTGCATTGGATATTAGGTTTATTTTCACGTCGCTTACTGATAAGCTATGATTCTCTAGTTTTAACGAGATCTTCTGAATCCCAGTGCCCCTTTTGTCATCCAAGTAGCTGACACTGGGATCCAGATAATTTCGATCTATACCAGTAATCTGTTCACTATAATCAAGCAAATTGTTACCTGCCAATGATATTAGATCTCTTGCACCACCCTCTGTCATCTGAGTAGTTGGCAATGGTTTTTCTTTTCTGGATTCCAGCGTCACGCGCTGGAATGACATCGGGGAATATGTTACTGAGATTGGAATTTTGTTTCCAGTGAATTTGTTGAATATGTCAGCAGTAATCTCATTGTTACATCCTATTACGGCAACCTCACTACCGTTTATCAGTTTTAATTTAGTTGCTATGTAGTTCTCCATACTTCCATGCCTATCTATGTGATCTGGTGTAATATTGAGCAGTGCTGAAATGTCCACGTTAATTTCATTCATCAACTCCAATTGAAAAGAGGAAAATTCAATTACATAAATTTCTGCATCTCTTTCTAGATCCAAAACAGGAACGCCTAAATTTCCACCAATAGCTACTTTTTTCCCTGCAGATTTTAATATGTGCCCTATTAGTGATGTAGTGGTTGATTTACCATTTGTTCCTGTGATGCCTATTACCTTCTGGTTCGTAGTTTTAGCTTCAAGAAATAGCTCAATGTCTGATTTTATTTTGCAATCAAATCTCCTTGCAAGTTTTACTATCCAATGTGGCTCTGTTGGCACCCCAGGGCTTAAAACCAATGCACTGATCTCATGCCAATTGTATTCCTTGGGATGAATAAAATTACATTTTTTATACATCATTTTTGCATTTGCTATTTGCTCTTCATGATCATCCCATGCATATACTCTTGCACCACTCTTTATTAGAGCGTTAATGGCGGATAAACCAGTTTTACCAAGACCAAAAACCGCGACGTTTTGATTTTTGTATTTGTTTAGTTGCACTGCTAGATAACTTATGCGAACCATTTTATAAAGATATCGTACAAACTACAACAGACTTCTTGCATAGGTCACAACTGTCATTCAGTAGAAACGAAAAAACTTCCTTGACAAACTCCGCCAGCCCCCTTATCATGAAAGTGAAGCTATTTTATTTAACTTCGCAATCTCTGCAGCAGATTAAAATGACAAGAAAACTTGTATTTGGCGTACTATTGTTTAATTTTTTGCACTATGTGCACCGTATGTCTTTATAAAATTTCTAGGTTTTTACCTACATAAGCTGAAACGCGCTTATAAAGCGTTCAAGACATCACCCAACGTCAAATTTTAAAATAGAGAGTGTAATAACTAGCTACCACGGGTTTTCTTTGCCTTTTTTTTCTGCCTAGTAAATTTCTTAAACATTTATAGTTAAGGTTAGTTGCATTTAAAAGCAGCTAAATTGCAGCGTTTAAGACTTAAAAAACGCCAATACTGAAAATAGACAATGACTAGGGCTTCTTTTGCCTTTTTTTTCGTTTGGTGAATTTCTTAAATATTTATGGCTAAAGTAATTTAGGCTTACCGACAACCTTCATCCCGCTACGTGTTAGCGGGATCTATAGACCTGCTGCGAATCAAGCGATAAAAAAAAGGAAAGGAGGGTGACTAAAATCAAGGTTAACTAAAAGGCGTGCTTAAGATTTACAATACCAGCAATAATATTGAACCTCAGGTTATATTTTTTCTGAAAATTGCGATAAACATTCGACATAATCTTAAATATCTTTATCTCTCGGATCTTGTTTTCTACTCTCATTCTAAATGATGCTAATCTTCTATTATGCTCTGGAGTTAATGGCTTTTTACGATACTTTTTATATGGAATTATAACATTGCTTTGCAATTTTTGCCAACCTTGATATCCAGAATCGGCATGTTTTATGCTATCAAGTGGTAAATATTTTTCTTGTTTCCTTATGCGGAAATCACTAATTCTACCACGGTATGACTTTGACACTGATAAAATTCTTCCTCCTTCTTCGATAATAATCTCAGTTTTCATAGTGTTGGTTCTTTTTTTTCCTGAATATGATTTCTTCCGTTTTTTACTATCTTCTGGTCTCTGTATTTGCTGTTCTGTAACATCAGCCAAAATCTTCAGTATTTTTTCTGGCGTCATACTTCTATCTTTTGTTATAGTCACTTTTTTGGCGAGTAATGGCTCTATTCTCTTAAGTAACCTACATACATTTGCGTTGTGTACATTGAATAGGCATCCTAAAAATCTATGTGTTATGTAAGTGCGATAGTACAAAATTACGCAAAACAACTTATCTTCCAGAGTTGGTAGTTTTGATCTTCTACCATGACACTTTTTCTGTTTTTCCCATCCAGACCTCACTTTTTCCACTACTTTTTCGAACTTCTCTATAGTTAAACCTGTTATATTACGAAAGTTTCTTGGGTATTTTTTCATATTATAGTAACTAAAGCTCATTTTTTTTCCTTACTTGATCTGCTTATTCTTCTTCTACCTCTCTCACATCATTTTTTCAATCACCTTTTTCAGCAGGTCTTATGTTAAGAGATACCGCAGCGGTATGACGTAGGGCTACAGGTGTCATCCCAGTGCTCCTTTTTTGTCATCCGAGTAGCCCTCTTCTTGTCATCCGAGTAGCTGACACTGGGATCTAGACTGCAAGTAATGCATTGGGTTTTGTGAATATGGGTTTTGCGTTATAGAATGAAACACTTTTGGTAAATTTGTAAAGAAAACTAGATCCCAGTGTCACGCACTGGGATGACATTATTAGGAGCACTCGGATGACAAGAGAAGGGCTACTCGGATAACAAGAAAGGGCTACTCGGATGACAAGAAAGGGGCTACTTGAATGACAAGAAAGGGGTACTTGGATAACAAGAAATAGGCACTGGAATTGCAAAGAGTTTGCAAATATTAGTTATTACCTGTAGGATATAGAGAAATTAGTAAGGATTTTAATAGGAATAATATGCCATCTGTTACTTTTGTTTTACCTGATGGGAGTAAGAAAAGCTATGAAGCTGCAGAGGGAGAAACTCTGCTTAATTTAGCCCACAGAAGTGATCCAGATCTGCTTGAAGGTGCATGTGAAGGCTCTCTTGCTTGTTCTACATGCCACGTGATTGTTGATCCAGAATTTTATGATGCTGTAGAAACGCATAATCCCATATCTGATGAGGAAAACGATATGTTAGATCTAGCATTCGGCTTAACAGAGATATCAAGACTTGGGTGCCAAATAAAAATCACAAAAGATATCGACGGTTTGTGTGTAACCATACCAAGGGGTACAAGAAATATATCATTGGATAAACAGGGAAATAATTAGCTATGCGTAAGATTTTTATCTATATTATCATCTCTTTACTTTTGTTTATTCCTGTAGCGTATAGTGGTTTTTGGTATTTTTCTGCATGTAAGGTAAAAAATCTTTTAGCTGAAGCAATACTATACATTAACGACGAAAAGTTCGATATTTCACATGATTTTAGTGGATTTCCTTCTAACCTAATTTTTCGTGTGACAAACCCAAAATTTTCCAATGAGCAATTAACCATCTCATCTGATGCTTTATTGATAAAAAATAGATTGTTTGATAAATCAGTATATATCTACATACCAAGCAATGAAGTCAACATTGTTGTTCATGGTGATGAGAAAAAGAATATAAAATGCCACACAAACGATAGCAGCCACTTTGTTGTTAGACTAAATGATTTACCATCTTCATTGCGATTCAACAGCGTGATAGACTATATAGATACACTTCGTTACGAAGATTATGGATTAAAATGTGATGTTTCAGAAAATCAGCAAAGTGTTATAACTGAAGTGAATGATAAAAGCAATTACATTCAATTTCACCTCGATAAAGCACTGAATGGAAATACTAAACTAGGATTTGATTTTTATACTTATCGGTATAAAAATACTGCAAGTCCTGAAAGTTACCTTAGTATCGACACTAAATTTGATTACGAATTTGTAAACCACATCTCAGCTTCCAGAGTTAATTTCAACATAGAGAAATTTTTAATTCAAAGTAATAATTTTTCTCTTGCTGCAGATGGTGGAGTGCAAAATTATAATTTGGTTACGTCTTCATTTAAAGACAAAATCAACGTGGCTATATCAAATTATAAAGAATTAATCTCGTTTATGATTGGTGACTCAAAAACTTCAGATGCGTTTGGAAAATTAATGTCTTTCTTATCAGAAAAAACAACTGATGACAGCGTTCAATTTTCAATAAAGTACGATGATGATGTAGGGTCAAGCTTTATTGGAAAGTTATCCATCACTGATTTTATGAACCAGCTCAGTAAAATAACCCAATTAACCAAGGATGAAAGCAGTAGTTAGTTTACTTTTCATATTGATATTCCACTCAGGCGTAAATGCTTTTACTCTGGATAATAAACTCAGAGATAAAAGCATGGAAAAACGAGCAACCAGTTTATTTGAAATAATAAGGTGTCCAATATGTTCTGGCGAATCATTGTCTGAATCTGGATCTCAGATCGCGTATGATATGCGAAAAGCAATTCGTAAAAAAATCAATGATGGATACACAGATGAAGAGATAATCTCAGAGTTAAAAAATTCTTACGGCAATTCAATTATAACTACCCCACCTAGCACTTACACTTTATGGTTTATTCCACTTACAACTCTGCTTATTGGGTGTTTTTTAATACAAAGATACATCAATACAACCACTTAAACCTTTTATATATAGCTAAAGTAACTTAGGTTTACCGACAACCGTCATCCCGCTGCTTGTTAGCGGGATCTAGAGATACCGCGGCGGTATGACGTACTGACTTGCACTAGCTATAATTCTTTGGTTTTCACTTTTCTTTTAACCTTGCAATGATATTTTCTTTGCCGATAAAAATTAATAATTTAGCAAGTTCTGGGCCTGTTTCTGTTCCTGTTAAAGCTAAACGCAACTGCGTAAATAGGTCTTTTGCCTTTATATCCACTGTTTGTCGAATGGCTTTGACCCACTCTGATAATGTGTTTTCATTACAATCGTCTTGAGGTAATGTATTGAGCACGATTTTTATAAGCTCCTTATCAAGAATTACAGGCTCTATATCAGATTTGCATATTTTCCACCACTTGGCCACCTCAGAAAACCTTTCTATATTGTTCCTTATAAAATACCAAAACTCTGAGGAGTCCGCTCTAATTTGATTTAAACGGTCTTGCACCATTTCAAATGGCATTTGTTGCAGCACTTTGCTATTTAGCTTGTATACTTCACTCAAGCTGAATTGTACAGATGCTGAGCTAAATTTTTTAATGTCAAATGAGTCAATCAAAGATTGCATACAGGCGCAAGCTTCAATTGGATTGGATGTTCCGAGCTTCACTAAATAACTAACTAGCGCCATTGGTTCAGTCTCATCTTCTTTTATAGATTTGATATCCAACCCACCTGCTCGCTTGGATATCTTACTATCGTCAAAATGTAGCAGAGAAAGGTGAGCAAACATAGGAATTTTCGCTTTTAATGCTTTAATCATTTGGATTTGCACTGCAGTATTAGTTACATGATCTTCCCCACGTACAACATGGGTTACATTAAGGTCAACGTCATCAATAACAGAAGGTAGCATGTATGTGTAAATTCCATCTTCTCTTTTTACCACAGGGTCACTGACGCTACTGGTTGCAATATTTATTTCACCTTTAACTTCATCATTCCATTTAACAACTTCATTTCTATCCAATCTAAACCTGAAATGTGGTCTTCGTCCTTCTTGCTCATAATGGATTTTCTCTTGCTCAGTTAGAAGCAATGCACTTCTGTCATAAACAGGAGGAAGTCCTTGTTTTAATTGCAACTTTCGTTTAATTTCTAACTCTTCTCTTGTTTCATAGCATGCATAAATATGCCCTTCTTTTATTAACTGCAAGAACACCTCGTTATAGCGCTCAAAGCGCTCTGATTGCTTAAAACTTGCATCCCAATCGATACCAATCCATTTTAGGTCTTCTATGATATTATTTATATATTTGACATCTGAACGCTGAAGGTCAGTATCATCAAAACGGAGTAAAAATTTTCCGTTTTGATTGCGTGTGTACATCCAACAAACCAAGGCAGTTCGTACGTTTCCTACGTGGAGGTAGCCAGTTGGGCTTGGAGCGAATCTTGTTAACATTTAAATAGCAACTTATTTACTCTAATTTTATATAAATGTACTGCTAAAGCAAGTGTTCCTACTCTTCTTTCTTGGCTGATTCATAGTTAGCGTTAAAGAACTATAGACCTGCTGAAAAAGGTGATTGAAAAAATGATGTGAGAGAGGTAGAAGAAGAATAAGCAGATCAAGTAAGGAAAAAAATGAGCTTTAGTTACTATAATATGAAAAAATACCCAAGAAACTTTCGTAATATAACAGGTTTAACTATAGAGGAGTTCGAAAAAGTAGTGGAAAAAGTGAGGTCTGGATGGGAAAAACAGAAAAAGTGTCATGGTAGAAGATCAAAACTACCAACTCTGGAAGATAAGTTGTTTTGCGTAATTTTGTACTATCGCACTTACATAACACATAGATTTTTAGGATGCCTATTCAATGTACACAACGCAAATGTATGTAGGTTACTTAAGAGAATAGAGCCATTACTCGCCAAAAAAGTGACTATAACAAAAGATAGAAGTATGACGCCAGAAAAAATACTGAAGATTTTGGCTGATGTTACAGAACAGCAAATACAGAGACCAGAAGATAGTAAAAAACGGAAGAAATCATATTCAGGAAAAAAAGAACCAACACTATGAAAACTGAGATTATTATCGAAGAAGGAGGAAGAATTTTATCAGTGTCAAAGTCATACCGTGGTAGAATTAGTGATTTCCGCATAAGGAAACAAGAAAAATATTTACCACTTGATAGCATAAAACATGCCGATTCTGGATATCAAGGTTGGCAAAAATTGCAAAGCAATGTTATAATTCCATATAAAAAGTATCGTAAAAAGCCATTAACTCCAGAGCATAATAGAAGATTAGCATCATTTAGAATGAGAGTAGAAAACAAGATCCGAGAGATAAAGATATTTAAGATTATGTCGAATGTTTATCGCAATTTTCAGAAAAAATATAACCTGAGGTGTATTAAATAAGACTTGATCTGACACTTTAAAAAAGCAAGTTATAAAATAATAAAAGAAAGGAGTGTTAGAAATGAGTACAATACAAACAAAAATACTAAAACCAAAGCTAGGGTTATTAGAACTAGCAAAACAACTAGGAAATGTATCTCAAGCATGTAAAGTGATGGGATACTCAAGAGATACATTTTATCGATTTAAGGAGTTATATGAAAATGGAGGAGAGGGAGCATTACATGAAATAAGTAAGAAAAAACCGCTATTAGCGAACAGAGTTTCCGATAATATAGAAAGAACAGTGATTGGTATAGCAACAGAATTTCCAGCATATGGGCAAGAAAGAGCTGCAAATGAACTGAGAAAAAGAGGTATAATAATTTCTCAGGGAGGAGTAAGGTCTGTATGGCTAAGAAATGACCTTGAAACTCTCAAAAAGAGACTTAAAGCACTAGAGACAAAAGTAGCTCAAGACGGAATCATTTTAACTGAAGAACAACTTGCAGCTTTAGAAAAAATGAAAGAACAAAAGGAAGCTCATGGTGAAATTGAGACGCAACATCCAGGTTATTTGGGTTCTCAAGATACCTATTATGTGGGCAATATCAAAGGTATAGGGCGAATTTATCAGCAGACTTTTGTTGACACTTATTCCAGGGTTGCAATGGTTAAACTTTACACGGACAGAACAGCTATTACAGCTGAAGATCTTCTCAATGATAGGGTTATTCCATTTTTTGATGAGCAGAAAATTCCATTATTACGCATTCTAACTGATAGGGGTACGGAATATTGTGGCAAGCCAGAAAATCACGCTTATCAGCTATATTTGGGAATCGAAAATATCGACCATTCTAGAACCAAAGCCAACTCTCCACAAACTAATGGCATATGTGAAAGATTTCATAGAACTATGCAAGATGAGTGTTACAATATTATCTTTAGAAAGAAAATCTACAATTCTTTGGAAGATCTACAGATTGATGTTGATTGTTGGTTGCATTCTTATAATGATACAAGACCTCACTCTGGTAAGTACTGCTATGGAAAAACACCTATGCAGACTTTTCTTGATAGCAAACATATTGCTTTTCAGAAAAATATTAGTAGCATTAAACAAGAGACTGATATTAGTTTTAACTACCTCAATTCTTCTGTCAGTTAATTCTTGTCTGTCAGATTAAGTCTTATCTTTTACAAACAGGAGGGACATCACTTGATTGATCATTCCAACTGTTGTAATTATATTTACTCATAATATACTTCTTAATTTAAAAATAATATTAATATTAGCATGTAAATATAAATGTTATATTAATATTAGTATGATTGCTTTTCAGAGCAGTAGTATACATGGCAAGTTGAAATCATTTATGGTACCTTTTTAGAAAAATTCATGACTTGACGACAAAGGCTAATGTAGCATTATATTGGTATCATGACTAACTTAGAAAAGATGAGAGAAAAACTACAAGATCAAATAAATTATCATAATGTTTTATATCACCAAAAAAATAAGCCAGAAATAAGTGATGCTGAATATGATGAGCTGAAGCGAAAGTTAGTTGAAATGGAGGCACAATTTTCAGAAATTGGTGAAACAGAAAATAGTGTTGGTGCTCCACCTGATGAGAGGTTTTCTAAGGTAGAACATCAAGAGCCTATGCTTTCCCTTGAGAATGCTTATGATGAACAAGGTGTAGAGAAATTTTTGTCTAAAATAAAGAGGTTTTTAATTGAGGATAAAATAGAGATATTATGTGAGCCAAAAATTGATGGGTTGTCATTTTCTGCAATTTATGAAGATGGAAGATTTGTTAAAGCTGCAACTCGAGGTGATAGTTTTGTAGGGGAAGATGTCACTCACAATGTTGCAACAATAAAAGGCTTTCCTAAGTTTTTGCAAGGTGTGCAAGGAAGACTAGAAGTAAGAGGTGAAATATACATCAGTAACAGCGACTTTTTAAAGTTAAATGAAAACGATGAATTTGCCAATCCTCGAAATGCAGCTGCTGGTTCTCTAAAGCAATTGGATGCAAACATTACAGCAAGTAGACCACTTAGATATTTTGCTTATTCTTTGATTGGTGGAGCAGAGAAAAGTCAAAGTGAAATACTAAATAAGCTTGAGGCACTTGGTTTTTGCGTAAATGAGCATCAGTCCTTAACGAGTAGTTTGGATGGAATGCTGAAGTTCTATAATGAAGTCTATAACTGTCGCTATAACCTGGATTATGATATTGATGGAATAGTCTATAAAGTAAATGATTTGGTACTACAAAATCGTCTAGGGAATACTCACAAAGCACCGCGCTCAGCACTTGCATACAAGTTTTCTGCGGTTTATGCAAAAACAAAGTTAAATAAGATATTTATACAGGTGGGCAGAACAGGGGTTTTAACTCCAGTTGCAGATTTAGTGCCAGTCAATATTGGTGGGGTGCTAGTTAGTAGAGCAAGTCTGCATAACCAAGATGAGATAAAACGTAAAGACATAAGAGAGGGAGATATTGTAACAATCAAAAGGGCAGGAGATGTAATTCCCCAGATCATTGAAGTAAGCAGAGATTCTCGTCTTCCAAATACACCTGAATTTGTGTTTCCTGGAGTATGCCCTGAATGTGGTAGTAAAGTACGTCAGGTTGAGGGAGAAGCGGCAGTAAGATGTCCTGAGGAATTTGCCTGTAAAGCTCAAATAATAGAAAAACTAAAGCATTTTGTATCGAAAGATGCATTTGACATTGTTGGCCTTGGTGATAAGCAGATAGAGTTTTTTTACGACCTTGATCTGATAAAACAAATCCATGATATTTTTACTTTAGAAGAAAAATTGGATGAATTTAATCTGGAAGGACAGTCTGGCTGGGGCGAGAAATCTATAGCTAATTTGTTAAATTCTATACAAAGCAGAAGGGTAATAACTCTAGATAGGTTTATATTTTCTTTAGGTATTAGATTTATTGGCCAAGTTGCAGCAGAATTGCTTGCAGATTATTATGTTTCTTATGATAATTGGTATAATTCGATGATTGAACTGTCATCAGATAATACTGAGCTAGTCGGTATAGACGGCATAGGAAAAAAAGGGGCTGAATCTTTGGAATCATTTTTTTCTAAGGAACATAATATCAAAATGTTAAATGATCTTACTGCTTGTCTTCAAATTCTTCCTGTGAGCTCCAACTCTAGTGACTCTGTTTTAAATAATAAAATTATAGTGTTTACTGGTAAGCTACTTGCTATGAGTAGAGGAGAGGCAAAAGTAAGAGCCAAAACTCTAGGAGCAAAGGTCAGCTCACATCTTTCTGCTAAAACTGACTACCTAATTGCAGGAGAAAAACCAGGATCCAAATATAAAAAGGCAGTGGAATTAGGTGTAGAAATTTTAGATGAAGACCAGTGGCATAAAGTGATAAGTTTGGGAGTGTTCAAATGACACTTGGATTGTATATTAAATCAAAGTTGCAAGACTATAATGAGCAAGCTGTTAATTGGATTACCACAAAAAAACTCCTTTCTTTCTCTCCATTTTTTCTGGGTAAGGTCATGGTGCTGGTACAGATCCTATAGCTGACCTAAGCAACACGTCATACCGCGATTTATTCGCAGTATAGATTCCGCTAACAAGTAGCGGAATGACGAATTTTTGTTTTTCAAATTATTGGTAAACCTAAGTCACTTTAGCTATAGATCTGACATGTCTTATAGCTTAAGATATTAAAATTGTATAGACTGAAGTGCGCTCAAAGTCAATTAAAAACCCTCAGTTATATAATTGACATTGGTTGCAACATTATATAGCAATAAAGGATTATATCAATAAAGAGGGAATTTATGCCTAATCAAAAAAAGTTTGCATCATATGCAGCAGTAACCATAGGGTCTTTGGGACTCATAGCTAGTACCATAGCTCTTACTATGTGTAGTTCTAGTTTATCACCTCTTATTGTAGGAGGAATGATTGGCTCTATAATCCCGCTAGTTGGGTGTACGCTTGTTGGCATTCTTTTGCTTATCAATACCAAAAAAGTGTATGGTGGTATATACGACCAAAAAAGGATAAATGAAAAAGCTAAATTGTTTGATAGCTTGAGTAAGTATGTTGTACCTTTGATAGCAAGTGCTGTTGTTTGTTTTGGAATCGGAGCAGGATTGGTTGCTCTTGGCTTTACATCACCTGTAGCTATAATTGCTTTAACTCTAATAGCAAACGCAATTGTTATACAACTTTTTAGTAAAATAACTGAACGCTTTTCTTCTCCACCACCACCGAGTGGCTCGGTTGACAGCGATGTGAAAGTTGATGGTGTTGCAGATAAAACTCTTTTTCATCCTTATTGTTGTTAAAGACTAGCCAATTCTTTCCATCCAAGCATTCACTTGCCTCAATGTTTCAACAGAAGGCAAGTCTTCTGTGCTAAGTGGTAGGCGAACGGTTTTGTGTTCTATGAGCCCAATATCATGCAGAAGTGCTTTAGTAGGTATTGGGTTGCTGGCAATAAATAGAGCTTTGCAAGCTTGTTGCCAGATATCTGTTGAACTTTTTACGTCATTTCCTGTCATTTGAGGAGTTGTTTTTTTTCTAGTTACGTGCTGGAATGACAGTAGGCATTGCTTAACATATTCATGTGCTGCGTGTGGCCAAACATTGGAAGCAACGGAAACCAGACCAGCTACGCCATAAGCGGCCATATCGGATATCATATTATCATCTCCGCAAAAGACCTCAATATTTGGAGCAACTTTCTTATACTGAGCTGAAGTACCAACGGTGCCACTGGAATCTTTGATAGCCCAAAATTTTTCGTGGCTGGATAAGTTGTGTACAGTTTCAGCATGAAGACTCACTCCTGCTCTCGATGGAATATTGTAAAACATAGCCGGCACATGTGCTTTCTCAAGCAGCTTTTCAAACCATAAAGTCTGCCCCATAATTCCAGGCTTTGCATAAATGGGGGTTGTCATTAGATAGCCGTGAATAGGCATATCCTTGCAAAAATCAAGCCATTCAAGAGTCTGATATAGATTCACTCCTGGTACACCAATTACAATTTTTGTATTTAATTTTAGCTCACATACAAATTCAACTAATGTACGCTTTTCAGAATCAGTAAGCGATAGGCTTTCACCTGTGCTACCCAGTAACACTACGCCATTTTCAGCTTCAGCTTGTATTGTAAGTAAATGCTGCAAACTGCTATAATCTATGCTATCCCCATTGTAATTAAAGGGAGTAACACAAGCAGTCCATAAAAATGTAAATTTCAATTTAAATTGTTAAAATGGTATTTCATCGTCGATTAGTTCATCTTTTATATCGTTGTCAAAACTTTCGTGCTTATTTTTTTGTTCTGTTTCATTTTGCTTGTATTCACTTAGCTTGTAATCGGAATTTGGTCGCGAATCCAAGAGAGTAAGAGCGCTATTAAAATTATATAGAACCACCTCTGTTGTGTATCTTTCACTACCGTTTTGGTCAGTCCATTTTCTAGTTCTCAAAGAACCTTCAACATAAACTTTACTGCCTTTGCGTGCAAAATCTTTGACGATTTTTACTAATCCTTCACTAAAAATTACAATATTATGCCATTCTGTCTTTTCAGAGCGCATACCGGAAAGTTTGTCAGTCCAACTTTCAGACGTGGCTATTGAAAAACTTGCCATCTCTTTTCCATTTTGTGTAGTCCTAATTTCAGGATCTTTTCCTAAATTACCAACTAATATGACTTTGTTTATGGTACCACCAGACATAATTATGCTCTAAATAAATCCCTTTATTATCTTATGTGAAAGTACTATTGTCAAATTTAATTAAAAGTGCGCTTGGAGGGATTCGAACCCACGGCCTTTGCCTCCGGAGGGCAACGCTCTATCCAACTGAGCTACAAGCGCATATATAGCTACCCACCCGCGGTATCTATGTTGAGATCCCGCTAACGAGCAGCGGGATGACGGTTTTTCAAATTGTCGGTAAACCTAAGTCACTTTGGCTATATACTAAGTTATTTAATAGATAAGCTATCCAAGTCAAATTTTTGTTTTGGATAAAGCGTAAACATAACACTCCCATGTCCAAGATATACATTTTGAGAATCATTCGCATGCTTTTTTATTGCTTTTTGGTCTACGGCCCATACAAAAGTCACACAATTTTCAGTGACTGAGTGCACCTTTAAGTCCTTAGTATTTATAAACAGCTTTCCATTTACCCATACTTTCCATGTATCGGGAGAAAAATATAAAATTGAGTCTAAACTCACTACCTTACAGTTGAAATTATCTGATACCTCCTCTTTTGCAGCTCTTGAAGACCGTAAATTGAACTTTTCCATTTCATTGACCATTCTATTAACTGGCTCTTCATCAAAAAAAATGCTTTTTACGTTACTATATTGTGACAAAACGTCAAAGTCACTTTCCACTGCTTCTCTTATTATATCGTCCCGATCTGTATAGCTTAGTTTTTGATTGTTAATAAAGAAACACTCTTTTGCACGCAAATTTGCTATATCAATAAAATCATCGATTTCTTGATTGCCAACTTTAAGAATACTTTCAAAATATCTTTTTTCTATCATCATTCCATACTGAGAATGATGACAAACCATTTCATCATCACCTTGTTTTTCTATATATACGCATAAATTTCCACTATTTAATCCTAATATTTTATGCTCAATAAAATCTTCATTGCCAATATATTGTCGGCAAGAATACTCCTTACAAATTTCTATGCTTTCTATGATATCTTCACAACTGCAATATGCATTAACATTGGAAATGAGTAGCGTAAAAATAAAAAACAGCTTTATGTTCATCACCTTATCTACTTAATATAGTATACCAATCAAAGACTATATTAACTCTCACTATCTCTATCATATTACCATTCAAAATTTGATTCATAGTTGCAGCATCAATATTTCTCTGCTTGTTTAAAATAAGAGATTTGATCATAACATAACCGGGCAGATTTGGAATAGACTGTAGAAATAAAAAAATATGCTTATCGCTGATTGAACTTAAATTTAGGACCACTTCACTTTTTATTACTTTTGTGCGTTCACTTTTGTTGTAGAGCTCAACTTCTTCGGGTATAGAAATTGATATTTCAGGTTCTAATATAGAGTACTTTTTATATAACCTGCTAAGCTCGAAATTTAAATTTGCAATGTATCTGCTACTGTGTAAATTTGAAGAGGAAATTTTTTTCCATAAATCTAGGTTTTTATTTAGAACAACTTCCTTTTTTTGAATTCCAGTAATCTGTAAATTAATAGAACGTATTTTATCAATCGCAATTTGGTTTTTATTATAAACCTTTTCGTTATAGATAACAACATATGTTAATAACCCTATTAATCCAACAGATAATAACAAATACGATATAAACTGAATTGTAGCTTTTCTTTTTAATTGAGAGATAGTCATTAATCTACATTGCCTCTCCTATTTCAACATCAATAGATAGATTTTGCCCTTTAGCAGCAGGTAAGTTAGAAATATTAATGTCATAGGTACGAAAATTATCGTTTAAATTTTTTCGTAGTTTCTCGTATTGATAGGAAATATTTTTACCGGATTGAAAATTAAACCTTAAAGTTGTGGTAATATAACTTTTTGCCTCATTATAATTCCATTCAAATGATCGAAGCTCTATACCTGGTACTTTTAACTTTTCTACATACTTAACTTGTGTAAGAGGAGAGTATTCTATTTTTGATAAAATATTATTGATATTAATAAAATCATAAATTTCATCTATTTTTTTTACATTATAGCTTTGGCTAAGTTTTGTTAATTGGTTATTTAAGGTGCTCTGCTTTGCAGATAAATTATTAGCGACACTGAAGTTTGAATACAAATTTAGCAAACAAAGGGCGTTAATTACAACTAAAACCAAAGCGAAGTATAGAAAAATTTGAGGAGAGTTTAAATAAAGATAATTGAATAGATAAAATTCTTTAGTTTCCTTTGTATTAAAAATAGCTGCTAATTTATTCTTAAAGCTATGAAACAAAATTATGGTATCGCAAAAGTTATCTTTTTCACTTATAGCTAGTTCTGCTCCTAATAGTTTGCCTAACTCATATGGAGTTAATATGTTCACACTGTTCTCTAAAAAATTTATGACTGATAAACTAGCTTTAATATCTTCTGACACTATGATGCAAAGGTCGATAGGGTTATTTTTTTCAAACCCAAACTTAGTTAAGGATCGAATAGTATCTTGTACTTCCTGATATATTCCACCAGCAATAATTCCTGGTAAATTATCATTAGTAAATGGTACTAAACGCGTAAATATCATTTTATTCTCTTTAAGAACCACTTGTCTATAGCCTCCCGTTTTAGTTGCAGCAACTATAATTTTCCAATTATTAGGATCTTTATGTAGAATCTTTTTTGTTATATTACTTATTTCTATAGGAAACATTAATATTCCCTTAAAGTTGGAGCCTATCTCAACAAACACATTCAACCAATATTCTACTAAATGCTTTGCTTTTGATGAAACAAGAAGATAGCACCAGTTTTGATTGAATTTGTTTGGCTTCTCAACCAAAAAAACTGAACTTATGTCATTATTACGAGAAAAATGCTCCATCTTTGTTTTTGCTGATAGATAGGCACTAATCTTGTTTGCCCTTGTAATAAACTGTAGCGAGTAATTTTGATCTGCATGATTAAGCACTAGGTATAAAGGTGCTTTTTTATCTGACGAAAGACATGAAATTAAATCGGAAACTGCCTTATCGTTTTTGCCCTTAACAAAATACCTTTTATTTAAAGTGTTATTTTTAAAATACAGTAACATTATGCCTTCTTCTCCAATAGAAAGCATAAACTTACTTTTGGATTTTGAACTAAACATATTAACAAAACGTATACTTATCTAGAATTAAAAAGGCAATTTATTGAAATTCATTAAACGTTAGAGGGAAATATTGTTATAAATTTTCGCAGCAACATTATTTATATTATAATTTTTTCACAAAATCACTACTAATATTAAGCTATTTAGGTAATAGATTAAATTAATTAGAAATATACACTATCTGCCGATTAACTTTAATTAATAGGAGTTATTAGTCTATTTACTATTCTTGTAATATCATTTCTAATGGTAAACATTTCTAGTAATACTGGAACAGTTGTTATTTCAGATACAGAATTTAGTGTAAGTAGACTAACCATTTGCTGAAGAACGCTCATCTTTTGTGGTACTTGATGATGGAGCAACTAATTTGCTCAAAATCTCATCTTTTGGTCCCATAGCATAAATGACACCATCTGACATGAGAATCACTTTATCAACTACGGACAGCAGCGGTAGCTTATGAGTGATGATGACAGTGGTAGTATTTTGCTTTCTTGCAACATTGATTGCATTAATTAAGCACGCTTCCCCATTACTATCTAGGTTGGCATTTGGCTCATCAAGCACCAAAAGCTTTGTATTTCCATAAAAAGCTCTTGCAAGGCCGAGAAGTTGTTTTTGCCCACCAGAGAGCGTCACTCCTCCAGGCCCTCCTATTGTTGTATCATATCCATTTGGTAAGCTTAGTATTAGTTCATGTATTCCTGCAATTTGTGCTGCTTTGATTATTTCTTCAGGATTTGGATCTGGTCTCATGCGAGCAATATTAGCTTTAACACTAGTGTTAAATAACTCAATATCTTGAGGTAAGTAACCAACATAATTGCCAAAATTTTCCCGATTCCAAGTGTATACATCAGCGCCATCTAGTCTTACTACACCAGATATTGGCTTCCATACACCAACAGTTAATTTTGCGATAGTGGATTTACCAGAAGCACTTGCACCAATCACACCTACTACGTCCCCTGGTTCTATAATAAATGATATTCCTTTTACTGTTGGCTTATTGCTTCCATAAGGAGTAAAAAATACTCTATCAAATTCCAATTTTCCTTCAGGTTCTGGTAGAGCCATCGTTTGCTCTCTTTTTGGCGATGTTAATATAAGTCTTTGTAGCCTTCCATATGACATTCTAGCCTGATTTAAAAACTTCCAAGTATGAACCGCAGCGTCAAATGGTGCTAATACTCTACCCATTAAAATTGAAGCAGCGATGATGCTACCAGCAGTTTTATGAGCTGTAATTGCAAGTAATGCACCTGTTCCAATTACTGATATTTGCAGAGTTGAGCGCAAAAACTTAGTGATTCCAGTAATTACATTAGAACGATTTTGTGCTTTAATTTGCATTGCTCGATTCTGATCATTTCGTTTACACCAATCAGAGACTATGAATTCTGACATGCCCATAGCTTCAACTACTTCTGCATTTCTTGTTGCAACATCTATAGCATTGATATTCCGTATAGTTTCTTCGTTGGTTTCTTGTAATATTCGTTTAGTGGCAAGTTCATTCCATATTGCCATAGAGACTAATATAATAATTCCAGCAATAGCTATAAACCCCGTGGAGGTGTGTATCATGAAAATCACAACAAGGTAAATTAACGACCATGGAGTATCAAACAGTGAGAATATGCCATTTCCTGTAATGAAATTTTTTATTACCCCGAGATCTCGTATTGCTTCACCACTTGAAGTTGAGCTCTGCACTGACGTTAGCCTGATTGACCTTACTATCAGATCTGGTGTTGCAGTTTTATCGATCCAATCACCTATTTTTGCCATAGCTAAATATCGACAAGTTTCAAGCATTGCAGAACATGCAAATGCAGATAAAGTGATAATTGTCAGCATAGTTAGTGTTGACACACTTTCGCTTGATATCACTCGATCAAGCACTTGAGAGGTATAAAGTGGTAGGAATAACATTAATAAATTGATTCCCGCACTAAACCAAAAGATAAACCAAAATGCACTTTTGCATTTTTCTAGGCAAATATATAGAGTACTTTGCTTCAATTCTTTTTTTATTGATGGCGTAATTTCCACAATCTTCCTCTTAATTTGATTACATGCACCATATACAATTTTTATTACAAAAATATTAATAACGGCAGTTAGCCTGCTTTAAGTGAGTAAAATATTAATATATGTGAATAGGAAATATAAACAATGGTAAAAAGAAGTATAGTTAATATTTCCTTCATTGCCTATAGCTGAGCTACGTCATACCGCCGCGGCGCTAACAAGAGATCCCGCTAACACGTAGCGGAATGACGGTTTTTCAAATTGTCGGTCAACCTAAGTCACTTTAGCTATAATTCAGAATTGAGAGTTTTTAATAACTCTCCAATTCCCACTTTGGCCTTGGTGCAAAATTAAGTGGATCTATATAATTCTTCTGTAACCTTTCAATTCCTGCCCATCCAACCATTACTGCATTATCTGTACATAGGTTATTAGGGGGAAAAAATATATTTAAGTTTGTGTGTTTTTTCAATTTTTCTCTCAAGAAATTATTTGCTGCAACTCCGCCGGTAATCACAAAGTCATTGATTTTGATATTTAAAGATTCGGCCATAATGATCGCATTACTAACCCTGTCCAGCAGTATGTCACTAATACACTCTTGAAACGAAGCACACACATCACACACATCTTGCTCGCTCATTTTAAGTTCTTGCACCAAGTTTTTTACTGCTGTTTTGATTCCAGAAAACGAAAAATTACATCCAGAACGTTTTATCATTGCCCTTGGGAGCTTAAATCTTATACTATCTCCTTTTTTAGCCAAATTTTCAATTAATGACCCTCCGGGATAGCTTAAACCCAGCATCTTAGCAACTTTATCAAATGCTTCCCCTAACGAATCATCAAGTGTTTCTCCAAGTTTAATATATTTACCTACATCTTGTGCAATTAAAAATTGACAGTGACCACCTGATATTAGTAGGACTAAAAATGGAAATGTTACCTCATGCAGCAACCTAATAACCAATGCATGCGCTTCTAAGTGATTCACTGCAATGAACGGTTTTTGTGCTACATGCGCAATTGCTTTAGCCATCATTGTACCAACCATTAGTCCACCTATGAGTCCTGGTCCTGATGTTGCTGCAATTGCATTGAGGTCACAAAAGTTAAGGTTAGATTTTTCCACGGCGCTTTTTATTAGACCACTTAAATGCTCCATATGAGCACGTGAAGCTATTTCAGGGATCACCCCACCGCGTTTTTTGTGTTCTGTTTGAGAAAGAATCTCGTGAGCAAGGACCTGCTTTTCACTATTTACAATCGCTACTGCAGTTTCGTCGCAGCTTGTTTCAACAGCTAAAATGGTTTTCATGTATACTCGAACACTTTATTATAAAAACTATACCTTGAAACGCTATAGAAGTTAACTGCAAAGTTAACTTCTATAGCTAAAAGATTTACCGACAACCGTCATTCCGCTACGTGTTAGCGCCGCGGCGGTATGACGGTTAAGTATCCCAGTGCTTGACACTTGGATTTAGTGCAGCTACCCTAAATTGGAATTGCTATTCTTGGCTGAAAGGAACACATTTTTAGAATAATGAAAACAATCAGCACTTTAATTCAAGAAGGATCGGAGTTATTATCGTCACATAAAGTTGAATCACCACATTTAGATTGTGAAATCATCATGCAGCACGTACTTGGAGTGGAAAGATCATTCATAATTATGAATCACACTAATCAGGTACCAAGAGACAAAGAACTTTTATTTTGGAAATTAACAAAAAAAAGAGCGGAAAGATATCCAATATCGCAAATAATAGGTAATCGTGAATTCTGGAGTAAAAATTTTATAGTTAACCAGCATGTTTTGGATCCAAGACCAGATAGTGAAACACTAATCTCAACGGTGTTAAAATATTACCCAAATAAAAAGCAGAGACTAAAGATTGCAGATTTTGGTACAGGCACAGGTTGTTTATTGATATCCGTACTTAGTGAGTATGAATATGCTGTTGGGATCGGTTTTGAAAAAAGCTTGGAAGCATACAAAGTTGCCTATCAGAACACAAAGAAACATAATCTTCTCAGCAGAGCCAAAATATTTCCAAGCTCATGGACAGAGTGCAGAGGTTCATTCGATCTTATAATCAGTAATCCTCCATATATTAAAAGAAGCAAATTGAAAGACCTGCAAGCCGAAGTGCAAAAGGAACCAAGAATTGCTCTTGATGGTGGAATTGATGGTTTAAACTGTTACTTGAGCATTTTTCCAATATTAAGGAGGTGTCTTAAAAAAAATGGGTGTGCAATATTGGAGATAGGTGAAGATCAAAGCGATATTGACAAAGTAATCCCCTCATACGAATTAGCTTTTCAAGAATACGTATATGATTTAGCGGGAATGAAAAGGTGCATCGTTGTAAAAAGAACATAGCTAATGTTTTCTTCCTTCATCCCATATTATCCTATGTCATCCCAGCACCCTTTACCTCGTCATCCCAGTGCGTGACACTGGGATCTATATTTTACTAGATCCTATGGTCAAGCCATAGGATGACAGGAACGGTTTTATGCATTTTTTAAAGGGCAACATGTTTAAGCTTTGCTGGCAAAGTGGAAAGTAAGACCAGCTTCTATGCCGTGTGTGTGAAATAGTTGATTACCTACATTTATATTCTCTTCTAGTGCATCTTTTTCATCAATAATACTAGATGTACCATCTGCTTTTTTTACTTCTTTCTGCATTGCTTGAAATGTAAAATTGTTACCCATAACACCAAAACCTCTATATCCGATATGCATATTTACATCTTCATTTATGCGATAATCAAGGCCAGCTTTTAATTGACCTGCGGGTCTTATTGACGGTTTTTCAAACATCGTCATTCTTGTTGCACCGATTCCAATACCAACGTAAGGAGAAAAAGAGAAACGGTCACTTTTCCAATGATGATAAACATTTGCCATTACAGATATGTTCTCAATTTGGTCATGATTCACTATAGCACCATATAAATGTTTTTCTTCTGCACCATTTGTATCTTTAACTACTTTTACGTATGAAGCAGTCATTTGACTGCTTGCTAAACCAATATTATCCACTTTTACAGAAGAATACATCCCTTCCAATTCAGCCCTATAGCTGTTGTTACCCAATTCTCCTGTGTAACCAAGTGCCACATTTGCAGCAAAAGGTGGATTGTAATCTCCTTTATACTTACTTAGCAATTGACCTTTTGTATTCTGAGCACTCCTGTCATTTATAGACAAATTTTTGATACCTGTAGTGCTTGTTTTTAGTTCACCCGTACTATTAAAAAATTGACCATAATACCCACTGCCGAAGTAAAATCCTTCTGTTTCACTTGCAAAAGATTGTTGTGACAACAGCAAAGCAAGTGCTGTAACTGCTAACGTTTTTTTACTAATCATTACTACTCCCCTAGTTAAAATAGCTAATCTAATACTAATTAATTAAAAATGGCTTAATATGAAAAACCTAATTATCTTGCACTTTTCTAAGCTAAAAAATAGGCAAAATCAACCTTTATTTTTGATCATTTTTTAATTTATCGTCAATATCCTCATCTTCAAATTCATCCTCCTCGTCTTCGTCATCAAATTCATCCTCTTCTTTTTCGTCATCAAACCCATCATCGCTCCTCTCGTCATCAAACCCGTCATCATCATCTTCAAACTTATCGTCAATATCTTCATGATCAATATCTTCGTCTGCAAATTCATCTGATTCATCATACACTGCATCTTCTGTTTTAGTTTCAGCAGGATAATCAACTGAATTAGGCTCCTCAAGAGCATTATTCCCCTCGTTATTAACCTTATCTTTGCTCGCAGCAGCAGAAAGAACTTTGTTTGGGTCATATGGTTCTTGTGTAGGCACACGAGTTTGTTTAAGCAGCCTTCTTGTGAAGGTGGTATCACTGTAGTACAAAATTTTCTTTGATTTAATTGGGTAAGTCGACTCTATTAAAATTATCTGATCGTCGCGTGGCAACATAATAACTTCTTGAGGCAATAGCAATGCCCTCTGTGTTTCAGAGATATGCAACGACCTTGAAGCAGGATTTAAATCTAAAAATTTAGGCTTATTCAACGATTCTTGTTGTACAGTTTTGTTTCCTATAAGTTGCGATATTAAATTAGCTGTTTCAATATTATTGGCTGCAAAAGTTATTCTGTAAGTCGAGTTTGACAAAAAGGAGTTCATTCCTGCTTCTTCGTATATTCCTTTGAGCTGCTCAGTATCTTGAACAATTAAGAATAACCTAACTCGATAACCACGAAAATATGCAATACCTGTTTGAAATTGCTCCATTTTTCCAAGTGTAGGAAACTCATCCATTAAAAACAATACGCCATAAGGCTCGTCATCCGATGGCAATTTTCTACATAAAAACTCAGTTGCCTGTTGGTAAAAAACCTGCATTAAAGGCCTGAGCCTAGTCAAATTGTCAGGAGTTAAACCAACATAAACTGTAGTTTTCTTCTTTTTAAAATCTAAAATATTAAAATCACTTGACGCAGTTGCAGTATCAATCAATGGGTTTGCCCATAATTCAAGCGATGAGTTCATAGTTGATACAACACCCGACCTTTCCTTATCAGCTTTTTGTAAAAAAGCTGCAATATTCATATATGCTACAGGGTGTATTATTTTACCCATTGTATCAAGAGCAACAGCAAGATTATAAACTATGTCATCACTACGCATCGTACGCACAACTTCACCAAAAGATTTAACTTTCTCTGGTGCAGCAAGTAAGTATAACACCACTCCAACAAATAAGCTTCTTGCTTCATTTTGCCAAAAGTCTTGTTCAGGCATGATGAGGTTAGCTATTTTTTGCACATCGTCAACCATCTGTCCAGGTTTTTTACTAATCCATTGTAATGGATTGTAACAGTGACTTATTCCATCTGGCTGCGCTGGATTCCATACGTATACTTTTTGTCTTTGTCGTTCTCGCCAACCACTTGTTATTTCATAGTTTTCTAATTTTATGTCGTGTACAATTACCGAGTCAGTCCAAAATAATAAATTAGGAATTACAAAGCCAACACCCTTACCAGAACCTGTAGGTGCAAATAACAATGCATGCTGAAACCCATCAGCAATAAAGTATCCTCTTTTATCTTTACCAAGCAATAATCCCTTTTTGCTTCTTAATCCTGCTTTTCGTATGTCTTTCTCTGATGCCCACTGCGAGTCTCCATGAAGTGATTCTTTCTTTTTAAATGGTCGCCACTCAATTATCCTTTCTCTTAAATTCCATGAGATAATCATTAAAACAACAATAGGCATTGTAGAAGATAGAATTAATTTAAATTTGAGCTCAAGGCTATATAACTCTGGGTGGTGCCAACAATATTGTATATGATCAAAAATCGTTGGCCAAAGAGCTTGAGGGAAAGGCGTCAAACTAGGATTGATTGCCTTAAAATCCACAGCATCCGGACCGTCAACTAATAGAAAGAACAATATACCAGATAGATAGAAGCAAAACTCAAGTACGCTAAAAGCTACTACACCTCCTATGAGAATATTACGTAGGTGATTTCCATTACTCATAAACTACTCTTTTTTAACTTATGTATAAATTTAAGCATTTTCGCTCGCAGATCTAGTAAATAATATCTCAGAAATGCTTCTTTTGCCCCCACCGGTTCTTTTTAGCTGAATAACAATATCAATCACATTTCTAATGTATGGTATAATTTGGTCTGGAGGAATGCCAAGATTTGCCTGCATAACCATCAATTTTATTTGCTCAAGGGCCATTTTTGGACTATCCGCATGAAGGGTTGATATTGATCCAGGGTGACCAGTATTTATCGCCCTAAGAAAACTAAAAGCTTCCGCTCCACGGAGCTCACCAACTATTATTCTGTCTGGCCTTAAACGTAAGCACGCCTCTATCAAATCTTGAGAGGTTACTTTTGCTCTGCCCTGCCCTCCTTTGGAGGCAATCAGATGCACTCTATTTGGATGATCGTTCAAAACGATTTCCCTTGCATCCTCAACAGTAATAATTCTTTCCTCAGTTGGAATAGCACGCAAAGTAGCATTAGTAAAAGTAGTCTTACCAGTGGAAGTTCCACCGCTAATTATAATATTTTTCTTACTTATTACAGCGTATTCTAAAAACTCTTTTATTTTTTTTTGCCTTAACAGTAAATCCAAATGACGGTCAACTGGATTATCAGTTGCTTCTGTAACAGTTTCAGAAAAAGCCCCCATTTTTTCGTAATCATCGAGTGCTAATTGCATACTAGAAGGCTTACGAATCGACATGACTACTTTATCAGGTTCACATGCTGGTGGAAATACTATCTGTATACGATAACCATTTGGTAATGTTGCCGAAAGTAAAGGTGCTTCTTCGCTAAGTTTTTGTTCTGTAGCTTGAGCAATCAGTCTGCCAAGAGATTTCAAATGGTTAAGATCGAATACTTCTAATTTTTCACACCTTATTTCACCGCGATTTTCAATCCATACTTCCTTTGGCTTATTTATTGATATTTCATTTACGCCTTCTTCTTGAAATATGCCTTGTAATGGCTCCAAATATGTATCAAGTGCAGCATAATTCATTTCATTGATTTAATATTGCCTGTGAAGGAAATACTATATCTTGGTTAACAAATACTTTCAATGCGGTGCCTTGATCGACATAAATAGTTGGTTTTTTATCTGTATATCTGCCCACTATATCTCGCATGTCTTTAGAAAAATCATTGATTGACTTCCCGATTGCTTCATCATAAACAGATTTGCTTCTTTTCTGAGTTTGCCTCAACAGTTGACGTACATCGTCTAAAGTTATAACGATATTGTCACTAGTAATTGCATCAACTCCACTAGCTCCAGAACTTTTTATCACACTTACTATTTCTTCCTTTATTATTCTCAGTAAATCCTGATCACTTTTAGCATTCCGAATTTTTTCAATAGCCCTAAGACCCAATTTCCATTTTTCGTCTCCTACCTTCCCAACTTCAGTTTTTATTATAGCATCCTTCAATCTCTCAACAATAGCCCCTTTGAGAGAAGAAATATCTATTTCAGTTGCAGTGATGGATCTCACCGCATCCATAGCAGTTAGCGTATCAATAAGATTAGAAGCCTTTTGACCTACAACAGCTGAACCAATTGAAACACCAGCAAGTGCCACTGAAGAGAATAACGCACTTACTATTTTGTTATCAACTATTCCAGCTATTCCAGCTCTGCCAAGTTCATCCGTACCAAGTGATGAAATAGCAATATCTATTCCATGAGGAAGAATGACCCTACTCCAGTTTATATTTACACGAGCTCTTGCAACATTCGAGTCAAATGAATAACTACCTATCAATCTTGAGCCTTTAGGTATTAAAACTGTATCACCAGTTTCTGCATAAACATCTCTACTCACCACAGCACGCAGCATTCCTTGCAGATCAGAGTTTATTGCAGTTTCAAGAACAGCATCAATAATTTTACCTTGAGTAATCATTAAACCAAGCTTTCCTACTCTGGTAGCTTTGCTCGATTGTGCTGAAGTGTCAGATAAAATAGCATCAGCAGCCTTATTCTCTCCACCATCACTTGAAATTGTTAACATTTGTGCACTACGTCTGTCTCTAGGATAACCGCCACCCCCTATTGTAGGAAACGAGGTAGGTAAATTGCCCATAACATTACTAGAAGGAAAATTTTGCTTTGGCAAAATAGGTATATTTGACACAGGAGTTTCTTTTGGTTTCTCTTCTTCTTTCCTAATTTGTTTTATTTCTGGTATGATTGGTGGTGTAGAAAGAGGAGGTAAGGGCGGTAAGGGATCAGTTATTATTCTTTCAGGAACCATTACATTATCTGGAACTTGTTCTAACTTTCCCTTCAATTCTTGAACATTTTGCTTTGTTTCCTCTTTTTTAATAACTTCTGAACCCTCTTTATGAGAAGGACTAAAATAGAGATAATACACTCCACCAACCAGAAGCACTAAAATAATGA
Organism: Wolbachia pipientis; assembly: GCA_023052945.1. Classification (NCBI taxonomy): domain Bacteria; kingdom Pseudomonadati; phylum Pseudomonadota; class Alphaproteobacteria; order Rickettsiales; family Anaplasmataceae; genus Wolbachia; species Wolbachia pipientis. The sequence continues at coordinate 457,650 of CP095495.1, read as the reverse complement.
CCATCAATGCCCTATGACCTTGATTAGAGCCAACTGTTACTACCTTGTTCTCTATTTCTGATTCATCTTCTGAATTGTTACGCCTTTCTTTATTCATATTGCATATACCACAGCTAAAGTGACCTATTTATAATTTCAACTTCACCATCTTCATAACGCATAAATAGCTTTTTATGTACTCCTTTTATTATAACATAATCATCAAATAACAGCCTTTTACAAGGTTTATCCTCCTCTTCTACAAAAATCTGAGGTATTTTATTATTATTTCTAAATTTTAAATAGGTTAAATAACCATCATCAAATAGCTCAATCGGAACTATATCCGCATTACCACCTTCATCAATATATGTATAATTGTACTTCGTATCATTTTCTTGTATTATTTTTTCTGGCTTGTCTGTAGTATATTGCATTTGAGTAGGTAAAGAAACCTCATCTAAATCAACATCAAATTCACCTTCTTCTTGAGGATAATAAAAACGTACTACGTAAGATATATCCTTTTCAGCAGAATAATCGTGACCCACTTTCTTAGCATCAGTATCTGGGTATTTATCGTAGTTTGGCCTTGAGATTAAATCAAAAATGTAATTTCTTTTTTTAGTTGTCGTAATAATCATGTTAGTGCGGCTACTAACTTCAAATGGCATGATAAGCAATTTATTGTCATAAGGATTAATTTTCCAACTTGATGCATCACCAACAGCGATATTTTTAACTTTTTCTCCTTCCGCAAATTCAATATAAGAATAGTAACCCTGACTAAAAACCACCGTAAATACTTCATTAGGGCTATACACAAAAGTCTTTATTCTACTATCTACAGAAATAGGCTCATTATAATTAATGGATGCGTTTAAATTGCCACTTACAAGTAAAGCTAAAACTAATAATATCCTATACATATTCATCATCTACTCTATATGAAATAACTTGAAATCCTAATGGGTTAATATATCTTTGCTGATCATCCATTTCAAGCGATGCATATCTATATGACATAATAACTATCTTATTTTTTCTTGTGGAACTTCCATCTTTCCGTATAAATTCCACAAAAAACCTCACCTGAAGAGCATCGTTACCCAATTTTTGAATTGAGCGAATTTTAAATTCACTTTTGGTATCTGAGTATAAATTAAAAAGATCATCCATATTCTGTGATCCTACATAATTTCTAAATTCATTATACACATTAGGTGAGGAAAACAACCTCACCTTTGTATAATAGTTATAATTATAATGATGTGGATCAAAAACCTCCCTTGCTTTTATATACTCTGAAATAAAATAATCGTTTAGCGCTTCATCTGCAGAATACTGCTTTACTGTGACAGGATCAACTAATTGCACTATTCCCGATTTCTTGTCAATTTCTATAACAAATGGCTCAATAGTGCTACTTGTGCTAATTTTAAATATGACTAATATGCTGATAGAGATCGTTGCTAATAATATTAATGCAAATAAAAGTAGAATATTCCTTTGAGCAACAACTGTGCTGTAGCGGTTTGAATTCCAATTTATATCCTTATCTAACAATTCAGCACTTTTTTCTCGCTTAAAAAATCTTAGCATTTCAGTACTCTTAAAAATCTTAACTTGTGTTAATAAATATAGCAAATTAACAAAGTAGTTACAACAAAAAAGCTAAAAAACTCTTAATCTATGGCCTAACTTACCAAACTTTGTCTCCATATATGAATCGTTATATTTATTACGTTCCACAATAAGTGGTAGACACTTTGTAACTCCTATACCATTACTTTCCAATTCTGATAATTTCCTATCATTGTTTGTAAGTAATTGGATCTTGTTAATGTTCAATTTCTTAAGCATTTTAGCTGCAACAACAAAACTCCTTTCATCATCTTCAAAACCCAATATTCTATTTGCATCAACAGTATCAAGATTATGTCCTCTTTGCACACTGTACGCTCTTAACTTATTAGTTAAACCAATGCCTCTTCCATCTTGCATCAAATACAATATAATACCACTTCCAAAGTCAGCTATCATTTGAATTGCTTGATGTAACTGACTTCTGCAATCGCATGATAAGCTATCCAACAAGTCACCCGTATAGCACGAAGAATGAATTCTTACTAATGGTTCGTCATCTTTATCTGGATTGCCAATGATAATTGCATGATGTTCTCTTCCACCACTTTCTGTTCTATAAGATATGATATTTACTTCTTGAGTCTGTTTTAAAAATAATGATGTTTTGCACACTTCATACACACTCTGATTTTGTTGAAAATTATTTACGAGTAACGTATCTAGTACAATAATGTCATTTTCTTCACACCAATTTCGCATTTCATGCTTATTCTCAAAAGTCATATCAGCCACTAACGCGTATGGCAATAATTCTGAGAATTTAAGCAAGGCAACAGCATACTCATCTATTGTCTTTGAGCATTGCAACTCTTTTATGCTATCTTCCTTTGAACAGTTTATTAAATGGAGCAGTTCATCAAAATTATTCACCAACAGACGTTTGCTGTTATGTTCTTTATTCTGAGATATGTATTTTACCTTACTTGAAGTTAAAGTAACATATACATTACTTGATATAAGCTTGTATTGATTAAATAAATCTCTTTCTAAAGCCTCAGCAGCAGCAAGCAATAGGTAATTACTTTTATCATATATTACAATTGGCCAGCCGCGCCTGATTTCGCTGATAGCTCTTTCTACCTTATTGCTACTCTGATTTCCTATAAACATTTTTACCCATATTAAGCAGCTATGAAAAAACTGGTGCGGCCGAGAAGACTTGAACTTCCAAGGCCTTATGAGCCACAGCGACCTCAACGCTGCGTGTCTACCAATTTCACCACGGCCGCACTACATTCTAGTTCTTATATAATTATTTTAAATTATTTAATCATTTTAGAATTTTTCATCTAGAGTGTCAATCTGATACTAGAATAATTTAGAAATTACTTGTATAATTTGATTATAAATTTTAATCATTTAAGACAACCTTACTACTAATTTTTAACTTAGGTTTTTATACAAATGAATGTAGCTAATATCTTTATTTTTTTAGCTCTCTCTCTTATAACTAGCTTTCATTTCGTCCATGCACAGATATTATACACATGGTCTCAAGTTATTCCAGAAAATAAATTAAGCATACGTGCAATTACAGACAATGACATGTGTCCCATTGTTTATGTCGATGGCGAGGAAATAGAAATGCTGAATCGCAGCTCAATTAACAATGGTGATCATAACGAAACAGTTTGTGAACTGACAGTACAAACAAGTGCCAAAAACATTAGTATTGAGGATCTACGAGTTCCTATATTACCAGAAAAGGTTAATAAAATTGCTTTTATTGGTGACACGGGCTGTAGAATAAATATGTTATTTCAGCAGGAATGTAATTCGGTAGATAGCTGGCCTTTAAAAAAAAATTTAGATTCAATCGCCCTGCATAAACCAGATTTAATTATCCATGTTGGCGATTATCATTATAGACAAACAAAATGTAGAAATACAAAAAAGTGTGGCGATATTTATGGATATAATAAAGAAGTTTGGTACGCTGATTGGTTTGAGCCTGCAAAGGATATTTTATCACAATCCCCTTTCCTTTTTGTTCGTGGAAACCATGAGAGTTGTAATAGAGCTTATGAAGGATGGTTCAGGTATCTAGATTCATACCCCTTTTTGTCTGAAAAATGTGGAAACTTCGTTTCTAGTTGGTCCTTAGATGCTGGACCGATGAAATTTTTTATCTTCGACTCTTCATCCGGTGAGGATATTTTTACAACCCAAAGCACAATTGATGCTTTTGAGAGGCAATTTGATAAATTGATACAAAATAGTTCTGACAAGCCCACGTGGTTTTTAACTCATAAACCGCTTTGGAGATCTCCAAAAAAAGAATTTTTGACATTAAAAAGCCATGGTAATCTTACACAAATCGAAGCTTTTGGAGATAAGTTTCCAAGCAATGTTACTACCATAGTTTCTGGCCACATTCATATAGCCCAGATTTTATTAATGGATAATGTTCCAGACCAGATTATAGTTGGAAACGGTGGTGCATCATTACACGCTCAAGATCAAGAGCCTGTTTATCAAAATGTAGAATTTGACTATTCAAATGATAGAAACTACTTAGCACACGAGGTTAGAAACTTTTTTGGCTTTGGCTTTGCAATACTAAACTTAGATGATTATAAATTTACCTTCTATAGCCAAGATAATAAGGAAATACATTCTGCGAAGCTAACAGAAGATTTTAAACTTAAAGCGGATAAAACTATAGCCGACTCATTTTAGGATTTGTTATTAGCTATTTTAAAAACGCTACTTAAACATCTTTTTTAATCGATTGATTTCATCAGCAAATTTTGAGTCAGTTCTTATAAAATTTTCTACTTGTTTTACTGCATGTATAACGGTAGCATGGTCTCTGCCACCAAAGTTTCTCCCAATATCTGGTAGACTTTTTTGCGTAAATTTTTTGGCAAAATACATAGCTATTTGTCTTGGCCTTGCAAGACTGCGAAGTCTTCTATTGGATTGCATATCTGCAACCTTTATATTGAAAAATTCAGCTGCTTTTTTTTGTATTTCTTCTATTGTGATTGACCTATGATTTGACCTAAGAAGATCGATTAGGGTTTCACTAGCTGATTCTACCGTCATACTTCTTCCAATTAATGAGGTATGGGTAACCTTATTTAATGCTCCTTCTAATTCTCTTATATTAGATTTTATGTTCCTTGCTAAAAACTCTAGGACATCTTTCGGAACATACATATTCATCTGCTCCACTTTTGCCTGCAATATACCAAGCCTTAATTCAAAAGTTGTTTCATTAATATCTGCCACCAACCCCCAACCGAGTCGTGATCTTATTCTTTCTTCCACTCCATCAAGATCACTAGGAGACCTATCAGCTGATATAACCAATTGCTTATTTTGGTCTATCAATGCATTGAAAGTGTGAAAAAATTCTTCTTGTGTACTATCTTTACCACTGATAAATTGCACATCATCTACCATCAATACATCTACTGATCTAAATTGCTCTTTAAATAACATAATATCTTTGCTTCGCAGCGCTGTAATATATTGGTACATGAATTTCTCTGCTGATAAATATACTACTTTTCTTTTTTCTGATGGGGAATTGACTATGTGCCAAGCTATAGCATGCATTAAATGTGTTTTACCAAGTCCCACTCCACCATATAGAAACAAAGGATTGCTGCCTAATATTGGATCTATAGATTCTGCCACACGCTTTGCCGCCGTAAATGCTAATTCATTTGGCTTTCCCACTACAAAATTATCAAAGGTGAACCTTGGATCCAGCGGCGAACCAAGATTATGATTACTTTCCTCTCTGTTTTTTAATATAACATTAAAATTTGAATTCCTTTCCTCAATTACTTGAATATCAATAGAACGTATGCTTTTATCTTCGCTTTGCCATAATGATAATATTTTTTTCATGTAATGAACTGTAATCCACTCTTTTATAAACCTTGTTGACACGGATAAAAGAACTTTCCCATTTCTGCTACTGACAAATTTTAGCGAACTCATCCAGCTGTTATATGTTGCTTCTCCATAAAGATTATAAAGACAATTTTGGATTTTTTCCCAAGTAACATTGTGATCTGTTACTGTAATAATCTGATCAAAAAACATAGTAGAAACCTTAGGGCTAGTTAAGTTCATATACCACACCAAGAAAAAAGCAATAATTAGAAAAATATAAGACAATCAATAGTTTACTGCAAAATGAAAAGCTAATACTACTTAATACATACTAAAAATTATGGTGATTTTTTGATGGGTTGTAAAGGGTATAAAAACACTAAAATTAATCATTTTTATTTCAAAAAAATGAAAAATTTGTAAATGTCGCTTGTATCGAGGATTAGAAGCATGCTATTAAAAATAGTAATACATTATGTATAAATAAGATGTTAAACTTACTGGCAAATAAGTAAAGTATTCATATAAATATAGCTAACCTAATATAGATTTACTGAAGCAAATTTATGATTATATTAAGTAATTTGAGTTGTCATGCTGTATTCGGTATTGAACTAGAGTTTTACATTGAAGGAATAGAAAAAGAATATTTATTTCTGAGTAGCATCAAAAATAAAATAGCATCTCTTGAATTTTCTTGCGAGAAGGAGAATTCTACACATCAATATGAGATAAAAAGTGGTTGTTATACGAACTCCGACAATTTAATTAAGCATTTTGAGTTAGCGAAACAATTACTTACTGAAACAGTCCAGAAACTAGGCGGGAATGTTTCTTTTAAAGCAAAGCCCTATTTGGATAGAGCAGGCAGTGCATTAAATGTGCATGTTAATTTAGTGAATTCAAATAACGATAACTTATTTTATATCAATGAGCAAAAGTATAGTGATTATTTGATTCATAGTATTGGTGGATTATGCGCAATGATGAAAAAACATATGTTGTTTTTTGCTCCAAATGATGATTCATATTTAAGATTTCAGTACCCGGATATTCATACTCCAACTACGATTAGTTGGGGGGTAAATAACAGAACTGCTGCGATAAGAATTCCCTATTTTGGCAACGATTCCAAAAGATGCCGCCTAGAGCACCGTGTTCCTGGAGCAGACTGTAACCTTGAAAAAGTACTCACAGCAATAATTGAAGGTATAGTTTTTGGTATAGAGAACAAAATTGCTCCGCCAAATAGAGTGTATGGCATTACATCTGATTCTCAATATAAGATGGAGAGTTTGATATAGCAACTACCCCTCAAACCCTAACCCGTTAAACGGCCGTTGAATAATTGGCTGTTTTAGCACTTTCGTCACATTATCATTTACATTCCCGTACTGTAATAGCCACTCTGCAGCAGGTAGTTTCTGCGTCCTTTTAGACCCAAATCTACATTGATAAGGTTGCTCAGTGGCTGCTCAGGAAGTGGATTACCAAACACATACATGTATTCAGGGAGAGATTTCATCTGATTCTTTATAGAGCTATTTTGTGTAAGAGTTTTATCATCTGGCATGCCAAGAATAATTTTCTCAGGCACTACCATAGTTTTTGTATAATCAACAGGATTACTATTTCCAGTATCTATAATTTCATCAAGAATTGGTTCGCCAAATGCATTTATAGGGCCACCAAGTGATCCTTTCTCCATGCGTTCTTGTGCTCTTTTATTTTTTAATTCTTCTTCTAACTCAGCCTCAGTTTTTTCTGATTCTTTTACAGTATCTTTTTCTTCACCTTCATCAACACTGCTATACCCTTCATCTTCTGAAACTTTCTCTTCTGAAACACCAATAATTTCAGCAGGCTGTTCTTTTTTAGTTCTTATTTTATGAATCAGCGAAAGTAATAAGTAAGTAACTGCAGCAGCAGCAACTATAATGGCTATCTTTGCAGCAATGTGAATTGCTGTTAAAAATATTAAAGCTGATAAAGCCCCAGCTAGTCCAGACACAATAACTTTATTTTTGCCTTTTGTTATGTTTAGAATTGCCACCATAATAACCTCTCAAATACTGTTCCAGAATTATTATACAGAAATTTTCTTATACTTGCAACTTTGCGAAAATTTTAATTATTCGCGTAAGGTTTTAAGCTATACAAGGATTAATTAATATGCAACGTATCTCGACTATAATATTGTACAAACGCACATATTTAGTTAACATTCAACATGCAGAGCTTACTCATAGAGCGAAACAGGGCGGTGGTATTATTACTTATAGTAATTTTTATCTTCGGTTCATACGTTTATGTAAAAATGCCAAGGGAAAGTAACCCTGATATACAGATTCCTATAATCAGCGTGTTCGTTGGACTTCCTGGGATTTCTGTTCAAGATAGTGAAAAGCTATTAGTGCTTCCTATAGAAAATGAACTAAGATCCATTGAAGGTGTAAGAGAATTGAGAGCTTTTGCAACTAATGATGGTGCTCACATGATACTCGAATTTGGAACAGAGTATGATAATAAAGAAGTGCTCGATAATGTCCGTTCAAAGCTTTCAAATATAAAAGCGAAATTACCTGTTGAAGTGGAATCTCCAATAATCAATGAAATAAATTTGAGTCTATTTCCCATATTAAATGTTGGCTTAATTGGTAATTTGCCAGAAAGAGCCTTAACTGAAATAGCACGCAAGCTAAAGAAAGAAATAGAATCTCTGCCAAATGTTCTCAAAGTTGAAGTGGCGGGTATGCGTAAAGAAACAGTGGAAGTTATAATTGAGCCCACAGTTCTAACAAAATATAACATTCAATCAAACGAAATATTCCAAGCTATATCAAGCAATAATAGACTAGTGGGAGCTGGGTCACTGGAAAACGATATCGGTAAATATTCGATTAAAATATTAGGGTTATTAAAAGATATAGAAGATATTATGAATATTCCTATTAGATCTCAAGGCAATGCAGTTTTGAGAATCAAAGATATAGCAAAAGTATACCCTAGGTTTGAGGATCACCAAGGGTTTGCTCGCATTAATGGATTACCTAGTGTCGTGCTAGAAATTTCAAAACGTAACGGAAAAAACATAATAGACACAGTAAATCAAGTAAAATACTTAATGGATAAGGCAAAAGATCAATTACCTGAAAATTTAAAAGTGGTGTACTTAAATGACCAGTCAAAAAACGTCCGCGATGTGCTTGATGACTTGGAAAACGGCATAATATTCGCTGTGTTGTTAATATTGATCATAATGATGCTTTCTATGGGAACAAGGATTGCTATTCTTGTGGCACTCTCGATACCCGGTTCCTTTCTCATTGGGATAATAGCTCTTTACTTTATGGGCATAACCTTAAATATTGTTGTGCTCTTCAGTTTAATTATGGCTGTTGGCATGCTGGTTGATGATGCAATTGTGATTAGCGAATATGCTGATAGAAAGATGATCTGCGGAATGGACAAAATAGAAGCCTTTCACACTTCAGTTCGTGATATGTTTTATCCGGTTCTATCATCGACGTTAACTAAATTAGCAGTGTTTTTTCCTCTATTATTCTGGCCTGATACTGTTGGTAAATTCATGCAGTACATACCAATTACAATAATTCTAACTTTGACTGGATCGCTCATTATGGCTTTGGTTTTTATACCAACACTTGGTGCAATATTTGGCAAGCCTTCGATAACTTCAAAAAAAGAAATAAAAAAAATGAGTGCTATAGAAAGTGGTGAGATAAAAAATGCTGGGCCTATAATAAGAGCTTACACACGCATGCTAGAGAAGGTTTTAGATCATCCTAAAAAATTCATATGTGCTACTGTATTCGTCCTGTTTTCATTTAGTGTGCTGTACTTGACCTTTGGTCCTGGAGTGAAGTTTTTTCCGAAAGTGGATTCAGATAATATTTTAATCAGTGTTAAAGCAAAAGAAAGCTTATCAGCTAAAGAACGAGATCTGATACTCAAAGAAGTGGAAGAACGCATTTTGAGCGTTGAAAAAGAAATTCATGTTTCTTATGCTAGATCAGGAGCATTTTCAGACAACATTATCGCCAGAATTCAACTAGAACTTATGGATTGGCGCTTCAGGCGCAAAGCTAAGCACATATTAAACGATATAAGAAGCAGTGTGCAAGACATGAAAGGAATAATAATTAATGTTCAAGAGGAAAAGTTAGGACCGTCGGCTGACAAGCCAATACAAATTAACCTCAGCGGAAGTGCATCCAATCTGAATTTAGCAGCAGAGAAAATTCTAAAAATTATGGACCAACCTTCATCCGGGTTTATAAATATTCAAGATAGCAGATCAGCACCTGAAATAGAGTGGAATATGAGTGTTGATAAGAGTAAGGCTACAAGTTCTGGAGTAAGTGTTGCAACCATTGGCGATTTTATAAAGATGGTTACAAATGGAGTGTTGATTGGAAAATATAGACCAAATAACACGGATGAAGAAATCGATATTGTACTCCGTTTCCCCAGAAGGGACCGCAACATGAAGACTATAGATAATCTTTTTATCAATACAGTTGATGGCCCGCATCCTATGAGCAACATAGTAAAATATGCTCCCGAAAAAAAGGTAAACAAACTAAATAGGATTGATGGATTACGTACAGTGACAATTTCCGCTGATGTGGATACAGGTTATCTTGTTAATGAAAGAGTAAAGTTCATTCAGAATTCTGTTGCCCAGGATTGGGACAAGGGAGTAAAAATTGATTTTAAAGGCGACCAAGAAGATCAACAAAAATCAGGAGCATTTTTGTTAAAGGCTTTTATATTAGCGATTACACTAATGATATTGGTATTAGTGACACAGTTTAATAATGTATACCATACATTTATCGTAATGACAGCAGTGTTTTTATCTACAACATGTGTGTTTTTTGTTTTCTTTCTTATCCAACAAGTTTTCGTAGTTGTTATGTGTGGAGTGGGGATAATTGCTTTGGCAGGAATTATAGTAAATAATAACATACTATTGCTTGATGCCTTTCATCACCAAATTAAGGTACACAAAAATGACATCAAGCGATGTGTAATAAACGCTGCAATTTCTCGCATTAGGCCAATATTGCTTACCGTTGCAACCACAGTTCTTGGTTTAATACCGATGATTACCAGGTTAAATATCAATTTTTTTACGCTACAAATCACATATGATGCTCCATCAAGCCAGTGGTGGGTTGACATTTCAACAACCATAGCAAGTGGAATATTGGCTGCAACGGTCTTAACTTTATTCTTTACTCCTGCGTTGCTTGTCATACAAAGACATGAAAAAACTTGACTTAAATTAGCAATCATTTAACATTTAAGATAGCGTTCTTTGCCCGTTGAAGCTATAATTATAACTAATTACATTGGATTTATTTATTATGATTGCTAATCGTAAAAGCAGTGTTAAGCAGAAAAGTAACAAGAATAACATAGTTGGAAGCCTTGATGTAATAAAAACAGCAGGAGAACTTTCACTTCAAAAAGGTTTAGATTTTAATGTTGTAATAAAGGCACTAGAAAGTGCTATAGAAGCAGTGGCTTACCAAAAATATGGTAGCAAAAGTAAAATTGTAGTTAATATAGATAGAAATACAGGCAAAGTTACTTCATACAGAAAACTAAAAGTTATTGATGACGAATCAGATGGAGAAAAGAATACTGAGTATGAATCAATTACGCTGACACAAGCTAAATTAATAAAAGGAGATGCAAAAGTTGGAGATACTGTTAGTGAATTGCTCTCTCTTAACACTGATCTTGCTTCAGCAAGGATTGCCCAGCAAAAGATTGCTCAAATAATTAAAGATGAAGAGTCAAAAAAGCAATATGAGGAATTTAAAGATAAGGTGGGAGAAATAAGGTATGGTATTGTTAAACAAGTAGAATATTCAGATCTTATTATAGACATAAATGGCACTAGGGCATATCTTCCATTGCGAAATTTGACCGGTGGTGAATCATTTCGTGAAGGCGATAAGGTTAAAACTTACATACAGACCGTTAAGCGCTCTGATGATGGACGTCAAATTATTCTTTCTAGGACTCATGAAGGCTTTTTAGAGGCATTATTAAATCAAGAAATACCAGAAATTGCTGACGGGTTAGTAACAATTAAAGGTATAGCTAGAGACGCCGGCTCAAGGTCTAAGGTTGCTGTTTTCTCTCCTGACAAGAACATTGATCCAGTAGGTGCTTGTGTTGGAGTCAAGGGAGATAGAATAAAAACTATTATACACGAATTAAATGGTGAAAAAATTGACGTTATAAATTACTCCTCAGATTTGGGTCAATTTGTTATTAAAGCCATTACTCCTGCAGAAGTATCGAAGGTTATTATTGATGAAAATGAAAATTGCATAGAGTTAATAGTTGCTGAAGATCAATTGAGTTTAGCTATAGGAAAAAAGGGCCAGAATGTAAGATTAGCTTCAGAGCTTGTTGGATGGAAAATTGAGATATTAAGCACTCAGCAAGAATCAGAAAGGCGAAGTAAAGAACTTAGTCAATGTTCAGCTTTATTTGCTGAAGCTTTAAACTTAGAAGAGATTATGGGTCAGCTATTGGTAACAGAAGGTTTTTCAAGCGTAGAAGATATATCCAGCGCTTCAATTAAAGAGCTTGCTTCAATAGAGGGCTTTAATGAAGATATTGCAAACGAACTTCACAATAGAGCAAATAAGTACCTGAAAGCAGAAAATGATAGAAAAATAGAAGAGCTAAAAAGTTTAGGTATGGAGGATGATGTAATCAATTTAACTTTATCAATAGACAATAAAATTGCTCTTAGTAAACATGATATTAAGACTTTAGAGGACATAGCAGATTTATCAAGTTATGAGTTTTGCAGCATACTCTCTTCCTCAGCTGATAGTAAAGAAAATCTAAAAGATACAGTAGACTCAATAATCATAGAAGCACGTAAAAAGCTTGGGTTAATATAATAAAATAATATGAATAATGAAGATATCAGTAATAAAAAATTAACGCTCCAAGGCTTAAGCAAGCTTAAATTAGACCTCAATTTAAACTCTTCAGCTAGCCCAAGTACTGGAGCTGCAATAGTAAAAAAAGAAGAAAAAAATCTCATGATGCAGAAGAACATAATTTATTTGACGAGAGTAAATTAGGTTCTTTAACAGAGAAAGAACAAATTTTCCGCATTAATGCTGTGCAGAATGCTGCTTTGCTGAAAGAAAGAAATCAGAGAGAAGAAAAAGAGAAAACAGCAAAAGAAGACAGCAATAAAGAGATTGACGAGAAAAATGAAGCGGACACTTTATCTAAAGAAATAAATAAGAAAGTTTTAAGTAATACTCACTTAGTTGAACTAAGAGAAGATAATATTGACTATGAGAGCGACGATAAAAAGTCTTCTAAAGTCAACAAAGATATATATTCTAAGCATTCTAAACTGGTAATTGCACAGGCAATAGATGAAAAAACTGAACAACCCCCTGTATTTAAGCAAAGATTTGGTATAAGAAGTAGAAAGTCAAAGTTTACTAAGGGTAAAAATATATCAAGAGAAGTTATTATACCAGACAAAATAACTATCAGGGAGTTATCTATTCGTATGGCAGAAGATAGCAAGAGTGTGCTAAAAATGTTCAAAGAAGAAGTCGGTGAGAGTTATAGAGTAGATGATCTGGTGGATCCAGATATAGCATCTGAAATAGTGGAAAAATTTAATCATACGGCTAAACGAGTGAGCGATACCAACAGAGAAAAGGATTTATTTTTTATAGAAGGCAGAGAAAGCCTGCCTAAAAAACCTAAACCACCAATTGTCACTTTTATGGGACACGTTGATCATGGTAAAACCTCATTGCTCGATGCATTTCGTGAATCTAATGTTGCAGAAAGAGAGTCAGGTGGCATAACTCAACACATAGGTGCTTATCAAATAACGACAAAAGATAAGCAAAAAATTACTTTTATTGATACACCAGGACATGAAGCGTTCACTGCGATGCGTGCATGTGGTGCCAATATTACTAATATAGTTGTAATAGTAGTTGCAGCTGACGATGGAATCATGAAACAAACAGTTGAAGCAATAAATCATGCAAAAGCAGCAAATGTTTCTATTATAGTTGCTATTAATAAAATTGATAAATCTGAGCCTGGTGATGTAGAAAAAATAATTAATAGTTTGCCTCAATACGATCTCATCTCTGAAGAGCTTGGTGGTGATATTATGATTGTGCCAGTATCAGCAAAAAAGAAAACTAATTTAGATAAACTAGAAGAGGCGATTTTGTTAATCGCTGAGTTAATGAAGCTAGAAGCAATAGAAGATTGTCGAGCACTTGGATGGGTAATAGAATCCAAAATAGATAAAGCGAAAGGAATATCAGCTACATTGATAGTTGAGGAAGGAACGTTAAAGGTTGGTGATATATTGGTAGTTGGTACAACATACAGCAAAGTACGTAGTATGGTTAATCACCTTGGTCAAAGAGAAAAAGCAGCACTACCCTCCGCTCCAATTGAAATTACTGGTCTAAATGGTGTGCCAAATGCTGGAGATAAATTTGTTGTTGTAAACTCTGAAAAGCAGGCGCGTGAAATTGTTGAATACAGGCTAGAGTTGATCAAGAAAAAGAAAGAAGATTCAGACGACAATAATTTAGATATATTCAGTCGTAATAACAGTGAAACAGAAGAACTATCTGTAGTTTTAAAATGCGATGTAACTGGTTCTATTGAAGCAATATCAAGTTCAATTGATAAACTCGGTAAAGACCAAGTGAAATTAAATATCCTACACAAAGCGGTAGGAGGGATAACAGATTCAGATGTGCTGCTTGCAGAAGCATCAAGTGCAGTAATTTTAGCTTTTAATGTAAAAGTGGACTCAAAAATAAGGGACTTGGCAAAACAAAAAGGTGTAGAAATACATACTTATAACATAATATACGAGCTCATTGACGACATGAGAATGTATTTAACTAAAATGTTAAAGCCTGTTACACGAGAGGTTCGTGTTGGCTTTGCATCTGTGAGGCAAATATTTAACGTATCTAAAGCTGGTAATATCATTGGATGTTACGTAAGTGATGGAGTCATAAGAAAAGATTCTTTAATTAAGGTAATGCGTGGTGGCAAATTGGTGCATGAAGGAAAGTTAAAAGCACTACGTAGATTTAAAGATGATGTTAAAGAAGTAGGTGTAAACTTTGAATGCGGAGTATCACTAGAGGGTAATATCGATATTAAAGTTGGAGATATTTTGGAAGCTTATCAATTAGTGCAAGAAGAAAGGGTGTTATAGTAGATGGATATGAAAAAGGAAATTAGAAACCTAAAAATAGCATCGGTATTGCATAGAGCAATATCAAGAGTCCTAATGGAAGGTAAGGTGTTCAATAAAAGTGTAGCGGTATCTAACGTAAAATTAAGTAAAGATTTGAAAAAAGCAGATGTATATATTGTGTTATCTTCATTGAATATTCAGGTAGCTGACTACTCAGATCCAGAAAAAAGTACGTGGATTTCAGCATCATGCACTGGAGATCCTTCTGAGAATAATTGTGATATTAACACTGTTGTTAATGAAATGAACCAATCTGCATGGTCAATACGTAAATCTATATTGTGTTATGTTGATTTGCGATTTATACCTGAATTAGTTTTTAAGCCTGATTTAGCGTTCGATAATTTTGTTAATGTAAGCAAAATATTACATAATCACACTTAATTAATGTATTTCAACCATTACTTTTCATTAATGAGATTGCACAGTTTAACAGGTTTGTGGCTTGTGCTATTTCCCAGTTTGAGCGGTATTCTTTTAGCCTCAACTTCTCTATCGTATCAGGCTCTTTTTCTCCTTGTTTTATTTACTATAGGTGCATTTTTAATGAGACCTGCAGGGTGCATAATCAATGACATTTCCGATAGGGAAATAGATGCGCACGTTGAACGAACAAAATATAGGCCACTTGCAAGTGGTGCATTAAACATAAAGCAGGCTTTGGTTTTACTCTCACTGCTACTATCTATCGCCTTGGTAATTTTATTGTTAACTAATAAAACCACACTCATACTTGGAATAATCTCAATGTGTATGATAGCTACTTACCCTTTATTAAAGCGGTATGTTTGGTGGCTACAATTGTTCTTAGGGTTTACCTTCAATATGGGATCGCTCATGGGCTCAGCAGCAATAATAAACCAGATCAGTATAGAATCCTTGCTGTTTTATATAGGATGCGTCTTTTGGACACTTAGCTATGACACCATATACGCTCATCAAGATAAAAAAGATGATGAAAAACTCGGAATGAAATCTACCGCATTATATTTTGGTGATACAACAAAATCTTGGTTGAAAAGATTTTATTTAATATCTCTTATGACGTGGCTATATGCTGGTATCTTATCATCATTAAATAACATCTTTTATATTGCTCTACTTGCTGTAGGGTTCATATTTCACCGCCAATACAAAAATTTCAATCCTGATGATCCCAGTCAATGCATGTCCATATTTAAAAATAATTCCTACGTAGGGTTGCTTCTCTTTTTTGGCATCCTTTTAGATAGAATTGTAAATTCTATCTCTTAGAGTTTTGGCTCTAATAAACTCAAGTAGCCCGCAGAAACGAAAAAATCACTTGACAAACTCCACCAGCCCCCTTATCATGAAAGTGAAGCTATTTATTTATCTTCGCAATCTCTGCAGTGGATTAATGACAAAAAAACTTAATGTATTTGGCGTAAATCATGCTTAATTTTTTGCACTATGTGCACCTCATGTCTTTATAAAACTTCTAGGTTTCTACCTATATAAGCTGAAACGCGCTTATAAAGCGTTTAAGACAGTAAAAGACGTCAAATAGACAAGGGAGAATTTGAATACTAGCCACCCTGGGGTTTCTTTGCCTTTTTTTCCGCTCAGTAAATTTCTTAACGTTTATAATTTAGGTTAGTTGCATTTAAAAGCGGCTGAATCGTAGCGTTTAGAATAAAAAACGCCAATATTTTGAAGTACATATAAATAACTAGTCACCAACGGGGCTTCTTTTGCCTTTTTTTTATTTGGTAAATTTCTTAAACATTTATAGCTAAACGACAACCGTCATCCCGCTACGTGTTAGCGGGATCTAGAGATACCGCGGCGGTATGACGTGGTGGACTTGGCGAAAGTAACTTAAGACCTGCTGCGAATCAAGCGATAAAAAAAAGGAAAGGAGGGTGACTAAAATCAAGGTTAACTAAAAGGCGTGCTTAAGATTTACAATACCAGCAATAATATTGAACCTCAGGTTATATTTTTTCTGAAAATTGCGATAAACATTCGACATAATCTTAAATATCTTTATCTCTCGGATCTTGTTTTCTACTCTCATTCTAAATGATGCTAATCTTCTATTATGCTCTGGAGTTAATGGCTTTTTACGATACTTTTTATATGGAATTATAACATTGCTTTGCAATTTTTGCCAACCTTGATATCCAGAATCGGCATGTTTTATGCTATCAAGTGGTAAATATTTTTCTTGTTTCCTTATGCGGAAATCACTAATTCTACCACGGTATGACTTTGACACTGATAAAATTCTTCCTCCTTCTTCGATAATAATCTCAGTTTTCATAGTGTTGGTTCTTTTTTTTCCTGAATATGATTTCTTCCGTTTTTTACTATCTTCTGGTCTCTGTATTTGCTGTTCTGTAACATCAGCCAAAATCTTCAGTATTTTT
This sequence comes from Wolbachia pipientis, assembly GCA_023052945.1. Taxonomy (NCBI): domain Bacteria; kingdom Pseudomonadati; phylum Pseudomonadota; class Alphaproteobacteria; order Rickettsiales; family Anaplasmataceae; genus Wolbachia; species Wolbachia pipientis. Next base: position 440,454 of record CP095495.1, on the reverse strand, counting down.
TCTGGCGTCATACTTCTATCTTTTGTTATAGTCACTTTTTTGGCGAGTAATGGCTCTATTCTCTTAAGTAACCTACATACATTTGCGTTGTGTACATTGAATAGGCATCCTAAAAATCTATGTGTTATGTAAGTGCGATAGTACAAAATTACGCAAAACAACTTATCTTCCAGAGTTGGTAGTTTTGATCTTCTACCATGACACTTTTTCTGTTTTTCGCATCCAGACCTCACTTTTTCCACTACTTTTTCGAACTCCTCTATAGTTAAACCTGTTATATTACGAAAGTTTCTTGGGTATTTTTTCATATTATAGTAACTAAAGCTCATTTTTTTTCCTTACTTGATCTGCTTATTCTTCTTCTACCTCTCTCACATCATTTTTTCAATCACCTTTTTCAGCAGGTCTATAGATCCCGCTAACACGTAGCGGGATGACGGTTGTCGGTGAACCTAAGTTACTTTAGCTATAAATATTAAGAAATTTACCAAACGAAAAAAAAAGGCAAAAGAAGCCCTGGTCATTGTCTATTTTCAGTATTTGGCGTTTTTTAAGTCTTAAACACTGCAATTTAGCTGCTTTTAAGTGCAACTAACTTAAGCTATAAATGTTTAAGAAATTTACCAGCAGAAAAAAAAGACAAAGAATCCCCGGAGTAGCTAGTTATTCCACTCTTTATTTTAAAATTTGACGTTGGGTGATGTCTTAAACGCTTTATAAGCGCTTTTCAGCTTATGTGGGTAAAAACCCAAAATTTTTATAAAGACATAGTATGCACATAGTGCAAAAATTAAACAATAGTACGCCAAATACAAGTCTTCTTGTCGTTTTAATCTGCACAGATTGGGAAGTTAAATAATATAGCTTCACTGTCATGATAAGGGGGTTGGCGGAGTTTGTCAAGTAAGTTTTTCGTTTCTATGTTGTCAGCTACTTGGATGATGCCACCTGTCAATTACAACGTTCGTACAGATGTATGCTTGACATAGGATCCAGAAAATTTAGTTATATATAGGAAAATCTGAGTTGACTACACCAACTCACGTTCAGCAAAAAAGAAAGCTATCTCCTTACGAGCATTTTCCAGACCATCCGAGCCGTGAACTCTATTTTCACTAATGTCATCAGCAAAATCACCCCTGATTGTACCTTTCTCTGCCTGCTTTGGATCGGTAGCTCCCATGATTTGTCTGTATTTACTTACTGCATTTTCACCAACTAAAACTTGAACTATCACAGGACCAGAAGTCATAAACTCTACCAATTCCCCAAAAAAAGACCTATCTTTATGAATTTCATAAAACAGCTCTGCTTGTTTTTTTGTCAGTAACATCATTTTTTGTGCTATGATTTTGAGCTCAGAGCTTTCAATGTATGAATTTATCTTGCCTGTAGTATTATTTTTTACTGCATCAGGTTTTAATATCGAAAGTGTTCTCTCAATTGCCATATTGTTTCCTTATATAAAATTTATAGATTTATTTTATTACGGATTTTCATTTCATCAAAGTGATTTTTGGTTTATAGTTAGAAATAAACCATTAAGGAGTGTTGTATGGGTTACTGTCGTAAAAAACTAGCAAATAACCTTAAGTCATCAATTTTTTGCGGGACAAAAGGATTTTTGACTTTCAGCTTGGCTTTTTTGAGTTATTTGGAGTATAGCGCACATCGTAATACAAAATTAAAAGAAGGCGCTGCCTTTGCAATGAAAAGGAACACTATTCCATTTTTTGAAATGGCTATCATAGTGCCATTTGTTTGTTTTGCACTGCCAGCTATGCTAGGCAGTATGAGCCTCATGCAATGCGCACTTATATGCGCTGCGTTGATGGTTGCTACATGTTTTGTTGTAAGAACTTGGCATGGGCGTGAGTGGTTACTAGAAAAAATTACTGACCACAATAGAAAAGAAATAGACGCGGAATTTAAGAAAGATACTATAAAATTTCCTATCTTTAATCAAAATAGAAAACACACCGAGTATAATTCGCCTAACTCAGGGCAACTACTGGATGAAACAAGTAGCACCTCTCTTTTCGTTGAAGTTTCACTTTTTCCCCTAAAGGTTCTTTTGAAGGTCCTGCAAAGTTGTATAATGCTATCTTTAGCTGCTGTTGAACTTCTTGAAACGGTACCAAGTCTTTTTGTCGATACATTTTTCGATTGGAGCTTCACATCCACCAAGAGTAACCTGCAGAGATCAGGCCATTTATTGTATGCCAGTGTAAGAAATTTAGTGCCTATAACTAAATTTGATGAGTGTGTAGTTAATTTTATAGGCACCCCAGAAGTAACTTGTTGTAGTAGTGCGTAGGTGAAAAAGGCAGTTATCTTATTTAATCTTGGCGGGCCTGATTCACTAAATGCGGTCCGTCCTTTTTTATTCAACCTTTTTTATGACAGGAGAATAATCAATTTACCGAATCCCTTTCGGTTTCTTTTAGCAAAGTTTATATCTGCGAAACGAGAAAATATCGCACGAAAAATATACGAAGAAATTGGAGGTAAATCGCCAATTCTGGAAAATACAAAAGCACAAGCTGATGCTTTAGAACTAAAATTAAATGAAGATGAAAATCATGTATACAAGGTATTCATTTGCATGCGCTATTGGCATCCGTTTGCTGACGAAGTTGTTAAAAGTGTAAAACAGTTCGATCCTGATGAAGTAATTTTGCTGCCACTATATCCTCAATATTCAACTACCACAACTTTGTCATCCATCGAAAATTGGCAAAAAAATGCTAAAAAGCACGCCTAAAATGCAATACAAAAATAATTCATCATTATTATGACAATGAAAACTTTATTGAGGCTCATGCTAACTTGATAGCCAAGTACTACAAATTAGCCAGCAGGATTGGTAAGCCAAGAGTCCTATTTTCAGCTCATAGCTTGCCCCTTAGCGTTATTAAAAAAGGCGACCCTTACGCTTCACAGGTAGAAAGAAGCGTAGGGTTAATAGTAGAAAAGTTAGCTATCAATAACTTAGATTGGTCAATATGTTATCAGAGTAAGATTGGTCCTGTAAAATGGCTAGAGCCAAGCACTGAAAGTGAGCTATCACGTACAAAAGCTGATGGTGTACCTGTAGTTTTATCACCTATATCTTTTGTTTCTGAGCATTCAGAAACTCTAGTTGAACTTGATATAGAATATAAAGCAATTATCAAGGATGGATATTATTTTCGCGTACTAACTCTCAGTACGGATTTTTTGTTTATAAAATGCTTGGCCGATTTGTGCATAAATCCCCCTTAAAGTCCTGATTTATAGGACTTTTCTTTAAGGATTTTATGTGATAGAATAAAAGGGAGTTATTGTTTTATTAACTATTTTATGTCAAGCAAGCCAAAAAAGAAATCGAGCACGTTCGCACAAAGTATACATGATGTTCACAATCATGATCTTAGAAAGATGTATTGTATTGCAGTAGGTTTAACAGGCATATTGTGTAAGATTTCACTACAATTTTGTTGCGAGTTTATTGACAATAACAGATCCAGTATTTCTGCTGTATCAGATATTGCCAAGTTTATGAAATTACCAACATCAACATTACTCGTTCTTCATTCTGGGCTCAAGTTAGCTGGATATAAATCTCAAAATGATAAAGATGAACCTAAAAACCTGGTACAGGTTATAGGTAGCTTAGCCTTCTTGACACACTGTATCATAGGAATATTGATGCAGACAAAAATCATTCATTTCTTAGCTGGAAACAATAAAGATATAATAAGTTATATTGGTTTAACATCAACAGTCCTATTTCTATTTTCAGAATTCATAAGCTGTTATTATACATGGAAGAAGTATCTGGATAATAAGGATCCTGAAAAGTCTGCTGAATATGGGAAGGACGTTATTTTCAGCACAATAACTTTGTCATTGGGCTTGTCAAGCTTCATATTAAAAAGAATGGAAACTGCAACCATACCAATCAACTTTGGTAATGGCATAATCTATAATTTCAATTTAAGCGTAACAGTTAGTATAATACTGAGTCTAGCATATTTAGTATCAAACATCGATAAGCTTGTCAATCAACCTAGTAATGGTACTGATCCTTCTACTGAACTTGATAATGCTGGCCATAACCATATTCAGCCTGGTAATGATGGTAATGATCTGCCCGATGGCAACGCTGTGGGAATGTAAGGGTTAGAGGTGAAAAGATTTTATTTCTACTGCCAACGCTAGTACTGCTAATTTGCTAACAATACTCCAAAGTGACAGAATTTTACCTTCCACAACCTGGCTAACATCATGAAACTCACAGTCAGTGGCATTCAAGCTAGAATATACATCTTTCCTACTATTACATCGGTATAAGTAACATGTTGGAGTATCTCCTATATAGTATATTAGCGGTTCTGCAGAACTGCTTTTAAATATGTCAATGGTTGGTACACCTTCTTGTATAATAACACTATTGATTGCTATTCCTTCTTTTATCTTTTTCATTTTATGACGCTTTTTTTTATTGAGATTTAATATTTCCTTTCCACTTGTTGCTGTTATAATGCCCATCCCATATGTGCCATTGCTTGCTTTGATAAAAACGTAAGGTTGTGTTTTTATTTCATATTCCTCATATTTTTTTTGCACTAGAGATAATATTTGGTCAACTTTAGTCGCTACTGCTCCTAGTGATGAATCATCATTAAAGTCAACTCCATTACAGCTTTCTGTAAGCACAGAAATAAGCCATGGGTCCATTTTAAATTCGCCACAAAATTCGGACACTAATTTTTGATAGATTTCAAAATATTGAAATTTCTGCCTACTGTGCCAGCCATATAATGGACTTGGCACTATCTCTTGTTTTACGTTTTCTAGCGTGTCTGGAATGTGGCTCGTCATATCACGGTTCAGTATAATAACATCAGGCATAAATCCTGAAGTTGTCTTCAGCAAAGAGTTTTCTTTCACAACAGTTTCATACTGTTCTATTAAATTGTACGTTTCATTATGAAAGAGGCCAATTCTAGTTTCAAAACCTGCGAGTTGCAGTACTTTCTCTATAACAAATACGTTTTCTATATACATTTTATTTCGTGTGTAATTCTCCGGTATTATAAGAGTCTTTTTATATTGTTTTGTTTCAAAATAACTTTTTATTAGTTTTGCTGCTGTTGCTCTTGATGTCTCACTTAGATTGTTGAACCCTGCAGGAAATAAATTAGCGTCCACTGGGGCAATTTTGTAGCTGGAGTTTCTAAGATCTATAGAGCTATAAAATGGTAATGTAAGGCCGTTAAATTTTGCCTCAAACCAATTATTTATACTTTTTTCCAAATCTGGGCGAATTATGTTTTGCATCTACACTTTAAATGTTATAAGGAAGGTATTATATTATAAGCTATAATTAAACATATTTAGCAAATTTGACTAAAGATTAAAGTATAATGAGATTCTTATTTAAAGTGATAGAAAAATGATTCAACACGATAACAATAAAATGTATGGAACTACTATACTGTCAATTAGAAAAGATAAAAGCGTAGTAGTAATAGGTGATGGACAGGTTTCACTGGGCCACACTGTTATAAAATCCGGAGCAAAAAAAGTTAGGCGTCTTTCCGGTGATTCTGTAATTGCCGGTTTTGCTGGAGCAACAGCCGATGCATTTACTCTCTTTGAAAGACTAGAATCTAAACTTGACAAGCACCCAGGGCAATTAATGAGAGCATGTGTTGAACTTGCAAAAGACTGGAGAATGGATAAATATCTAAGAAAATTAGAGGCTATGATGATTGTTGCAGATAAATCTATTTCATTAGTAATTACGGGAACAGGTGATGTTCTTGAACCTGAAGATGGAATCGCAGCTATTGGCTCTGGGGGAAATTTTGCTCTATCTGCAGCAAGAGCTTTAATTGACACTAAAGGAATATCAATAGAAGAGATTGCAAAGAAGGCTATGAAGATAGCTGGCGATATATGTGTTTATACAAATCATAATGTAGTTATTGAAAAGATAGAGGAGTGATATGTCTTCCAAGCAAAAAACTTTGTGCACTAATTTTTCCAATCAGCCTATAACCCTTTCAGAAGGGTGGTCTTGTAGTAATGACACCTACGATGAAAAAGATGACCTCTATAAAGATACTAAGAGTGGTTTTGATTCAAATGACAGCGATGTTCAAGTTAATGACAGTACTCAAGTTTTGTTAGATGACCTGCCACCACAGAAGATAGTTAAAGAATTGGACAGATTCATAATCGGACAGGATGATGCAAAGTGTGCTGTTGCTATTGCGCTCAGAAATCGTTGGCGTCGCAATCAGGTTCCATTTCCATTGCGTGATGAAATCATACCTAAGAATATATTGATGATTGGTCATACAGGGGTTGGTAAAACTGAAATAGCTCGCCGCTTAGCAAAACTTGCTGGTGCACCGTTCATAAAAATTGAGGCAACGAAGTTTACTGAAATAGGATACGTTGGACGTGACGTTGATTCGATAATACGCGATTTAGTTGATGCAGCAATAGTTTTAGTTAAAGAGAAAGCCCGTAAAGCCTTAGCTAACAAGGCTTTAATTTTAGCTGAGAAAACAATAGTAAACTCTATGGTAGGCGAAGATGCAACCGAAGAGAGTAAAAAAATTTTTAGAGAAAGGTTGAGGAATAAAGAGTTTGAGAACGGAGAAGTTTCTATTAACGTCAGAGAGAGCAAGAGTATGTTACCTACTTTCGATATACCAGGCATGCCAGGTGGGCAAGTTGGTGTGATGAATGTAACAGAAATAATGGGCAAGATGTTTAACGGGAGCAAAAAAACAAAAACTATTACGGTGAAGGTAAAAGAAGCGCGTGAAATATTAATTAATGAAGAAAGTGAAAGACTAATGGATGAAGATAAGATAATCAAAGAAGCCATTGATCTTGTTAGTAATGACGGTATAGTATTTTTGGATGAAATAGACAAAATTGCAGCACGTACAGAAGTAAAAGGTGAAGTAAACAGAGAAGGAGTGCAACGCGATCTGTTACCATTACTTGAAGGAACAACTGTTACAACTAAGTATGGCCATGTAAAAACAGACTATATATTATTTATTGCATCTGGTGCTTTTCATCAGTCTAAACCATCTGACCTCTTACCGGAATTGCAGGGCAGATTACCGATCAGGGTAGAACTTAAGGCACTTACTCAAGAGGATTTAATAAGAATATTAAAGGAACCAGAATCTAGTTTGTTAAAGCAGTACATAGCTTTAATGAAAACAGAAAATGTGACGCTTGAGTTCACTGATGATGGTATAAAAACCATAGCTGAAATAGCGTTTACAGTTAATAGGCAAGTGGAAAATATAGGCGCAAGAAGGCTTCACACTATCATGGAGAAGCTTTTAGATGAAATAAGTTTCATTGCTTCTGAGAAAAATAGCGAAAAATTCATTATAGACAGCAAGTATGTAAAAGATAAACTTGAGTCAATTTCGAAGCAGCTTGATTTATCTAAGTTTATACTTTAGGAAAAACAAAAAGCCTACTTTAAGTAGTATAGAGAGTGTTCAGAAGGTCAGCCAGTAAGCCTAAAATTTTCAGCTATATTCTTTAGGCTGTTTTTCAACAGTAGAATGGTGTGCTGCGACCTCTTGCTTAATATCTAAGCTTAAGTCAATTATTGAGATATTTTCTTCATCATAATCTATGTCTTTTATTAACATATCGTCAGTAATAGTCAAAAGGTCAGGCGGGGAAAGAATAGTTCTTTTATTACCAGCTCTCATTCCCACAACTCCAAGCTCTATAGCAAGTGGTATTTTTTTATCGCCAACCCTAAATTGCACTGTTTGATCTTTGACTATATATTCCCCATTATGCTCCTTTACGCTATATTTAACTGATATCTCATCACCGCACCTTACTTGTTTTCCAGTCTTGTTAATTAAGTCATTAAAAACCATCAGATTATTCACTGAGTCGGGATATTTATCCTTTACTTCGATCAGTTTGACGTAATAAGAATTAAAATTCACTTTGTTATCATTGGCAATAGTAACTACACGCTCTCCGCCTTCTTTCATACCTATCACCCCTAAACCCACTTCTTTTAGGTCATCTTGACCTATTTTCAAAGTAACATCAGAAACTTTGCTAGGGAGTGTTGTTAAGTTATTATTAGAAATTTTATATATTTGCAGTAGGACTTCCAGGCCGCAGAAAGCCTTGCTGCCACTGCCTTCAGTAATTTCATAAAAATTTATCGAACCTTCTTCCTTTTGCTGCGTCATTTCTTCTAAATATTCTGTTAGCCCATGCTTTTCAATATAGCGGTCGAGTGCTGATTCAAGTATTGGCTTCACTAGATAATGTGCTATTGTCTGTATCAAACCACCATGCGTGGCACTTATCTCATAAAGCTTGTCCTTTTTTTCCGGTTTACCTTTGTTTATATAGACAATAGTAAACATAAAAGCAGAGGTTAAAGTGAGAATCATTACTATGGAAATAAGCATTTGTAATATAATTTTTCTAACCATCTTTCCTTACTTGATTCAATAAATCATATAAATAATTAGTATCCCCTGAAAGCGCACTCAAATTATCCAAGCCTTGTTTAAAGAGGGCGTCTATATAGTCCTCTACTTCACTTTTACCAAGTACAGACATTAGATTATTTGTTTTATCTTGTTCGTAATCTTCAATATCATCCTTAGCTTGAAAGATAAGCCCTAGGTTTATCCCGTAGTTATATAACGCTTTACGTTGCTTATCTGTAGCATTCCCTATTATAGCACCTATTTCACATGAAGCTGCAAATAGTTTTGCGGTTTTCATCAAATGAATTTCTTTTATTTTGTTAAAATCTGCACCAATATCTAAAACCTGTCCTCCTACCATTCCCCTAATTCCTATTGCTTGAGAGAGCACTTTTATGATCTCACAGCGTTTCTCATTTAACGAAGATAATACCTCAAAAGCCAGAGTAAGTAGTCCATCTCCGGCAAGCACTGCTGTTGCTTCATCAAATTTTTTATGGCAGCTTAGCTGGCTTCTGCGAGTATCACTGTTGTCCATGCACGGTAAATCATCGTGAATTAGAGAGTAAGCATGAACAAATTCAATTGCTGCAGCAACTGATATTACTTTTTTAGCTTCCGTGTTAAACACTCGCGATGAAGCTACGACTAAAAAGGAGCGTATATGTTTTGCAGGAGCAAGGAGTATATAACGCATAGCTGATATAAGCTTATTCTCGCTATTTTCTGGTAAAAGTTTATTTACTTCTACAATAAGCAAATTTTTTGTTGTTTCGTCTAGCATTTTTGAATTGTTAATTGTTTAGCACGTAACGCTAGCCAGCTGTAGTTTACCAGTTATAAAAGATATTGCAAACATGAAAATTTTTTATAACATCAAAGAATAGGTTATTTTTTTGGTAAGAAATGTGAATAGCGAACTAGCAAAGAGCACTAGAGAAGACATAGAAGAGAAAGTGAAAAAGATTATACTAGAGCACATTAGTAAGGATGTAGAGAAATTCAATAGCTCTTCAAAGCTTTCGGAGCATGGTGCAGACAGTTTAGATGCAGTTGAAATCATCATGGCAGCAGAAGAAGAGTTCGGAATAGAAATTCCAGATGAAGACGCACAAAAAATGGAAACTATGGAGCAAATAGTTGAGTACATTAATAGTAAAAAAGGCTAATAGTTAGTGTTAAATGAGCAGAAGAGTAGTAGTCACTGGTGTCGGGTTAATCACTCCACTAGCGGCAGATGTTGATAACACTTGGTCAAGGCTAATAAAAAGTGAGTCTGGCATAAAAGCAATCAATGCAGATAGATTTGACTCTTCTGATCTTGCTTGTAAGGTTGCAGGGCAGGTGCCTGTGCAATCCGATAACATTGAGAATTACTTTAATCCTGTAGGTTATATTTCTGAAAAAGACTCAAAAAGGACAGATCATTTTATCCATTATGGTATTGCAGCAGCTATTCAGGCAGTAGATGATTCATTAATTTTGGAAAGCCAAAATATCAATCGAGAGCGTATTGGTGTGACTATTGGCTCTGGTATAGGTGGTCTACCATCAATTCAGGAAAATGTTATTACCATGCAGGAAAAAGGGCCCAGACGTGTCAGTCCATTTTTTGTCCCTGCAAGTCTAATAAATTTGATATCTGGCCATATTTCTATTAAATATGAATTTACAGGTCCAAACGATTCAGCAGTAACCGCATGTGCAACAGGTGCGCATGCAATCATAAATTCAGTAAGAACTATAAAACTTGGTGAAGCGGATATTATGATTGCAGGTGGAGCAGAAAGTGCACTGTGTAGAGTTGGAATTGCAGGTTTTGCGTCTATGAAGGCATTATCAACTAAATTCAATGATAAACCGGAAGAAGCTTCAAGGCCATGGGATGCAGAACGCGATGGTTTTGTTATGGGTGAAGGAGCAGGTATATTGGTGCTGGAGGAATACGAACATGCAAAAAAAGGGGGGCAAAAATACATGCTGAACTGGTTGGGTACGGACTCACAGGAGATGCGCACCACATTACAGCACCACATCCAGAAGGAAGAGGCGCATTTAAGGCAATGCAGCTTGCCTTAAAAAGTGCGCAAATTAATCCAAATCAAGTAGGATATATCAATGCACATGGAACTTCAACGCCACTTGGAGATAAAATTGAAGTAATAGCAATGAAACAGTTATTTGGTTACTACGTTTATAAAATACCTGTTTCTTCAACTAAATCTTCTATAGGACATTTACTTGGTGCTGCAGGGAGCGTTGAAGCAATATTCAGTATTCTTGCGTTAAATAATGGAATTATTCCGCCAACCTTAAATTTACATAAACCTTCAGAAGGATGTGATTTAAATTTTGTACCGTTTAAAGCTCAGGAGCATAAAATTCGATATGCACTTTCTAATTCGTTTGGTTTTGGTGGCACTAATGCATCGCTCATCTTTGGACAAGTGTAATCAATTTTGCTGCTGAATAGCTAAAATGTACGAACATTATGATCTGTGATAGCTATATTATCTGTAATTTGCCTTTTACTGTCGATTTACTATACTTATTTGGTAAGATCTAGCTTAATTAAATGCACAAAATATTAGTAAGTAGTAACCATAAACCTCTGGTCGGAAAAATCAAGATTAATGGCTCAAAAAATGCTGTTTTACCAATAATGGCAGCAAGTCTATTGAGTAGCTTCTCGGTGATTTTGCATAATGTACCTGATTTAATTGATGTGCATCTAATGTCTAAGCTGCTTGAGAGTCTTGGAGCGAAAGTGAATTTTACACGCAATAAAGATTATAAAGCAAATCATACTTTGGAAATTGACTGCAGTAATATCAACAATCACATAATGTCACACGAAACTGCAAGTAAGCTGCGAGCATCTCTTTTAATGCTAGGTCCAATTCTCAGTAGATTTGGTAAAATCATAACAGTCTTTCCTGGTGGATGCAATATTGGAAAGCGTCCTGTTGATATGCATATCAAAGCATTAGAAGAAATGGGAGCTAAAATTGAAGTTGAAGGCTGTAATATAATTGCAACAGTGAAAGGAAAGCTACAAGGAAAAGAAGTTATACTTGAGAAAATAAGCGTTGGTGCAACAGAAAATGTAATAATGGCAGCAACACTTGCAGAAGGAGTGACAATAATAAACAATGCTGCAACGGAGCCGGAAGTTCTTGATTTAATAGAGTTCCTAAAGAAAATGGGTGCTAATATTGAGATTAGTGATACAAGGATCACAATAACAGGAGTTGAAGAATTAAATGGATGTGTTCATAAAATAATACCAGATCGCATAGAAGCAGGCACCTATGCACTAGCTGCTATAATAACCGGTGGTAAGTTGGAGTTAGAAGGAATAAGTCTATCTGATATAAGATGCATTGTGAATGAATTGAAGGCTATAGGGGCTAATGTTGAAATATATAATGAGGGGGTTATGATTTCCAGAAAAAATTGCTCTATTAGGTCTGCTAACATTGCAACAGATCCATACCCCAACTTTCCCAGTGATATGCAACCACAACTGATGTCTGCAATGTGCATCGCTGATGGGATATCAGTAATTGAAGAGAACATTTTTGAAAACAGATTTGCACATGTAGATGAATTAAGAAAGTTAGGTGCTAATATCAGCATAGAGAAAAATAAAGCCACTGTAAATGGAATAAAAAGCTTATCTGGAGCTAATCTGTGTGCCACTGATTTAAGGTCAACAGCAGCTTTGGTACTTGCTTGTTTGGTAGCTGGTGGAGAAACTACAATAAATAATTCGCATCATTTATGGAGAGGATATGAAGTAATGCATGAAAAACTTAATTCATGTGGAGCTGATATCTCTATTTCATCTTGAGGACATACTATGAATGAAACAACTAAACGAGTCACAGTGAAAGAAATAGATGAAATCTTATATGAAGAACATAAGGTATTAGACCATGGATTTATTCGAGTAGTGGATTATATGGGCTCTGATAGCGCTATAGTTCAAGCTGCTCGTGTTTCTTATGGCAAAGGAACAAAACAGATAAGTCAGGATGAAGCACTTATAAAGTATTTAATGAGACATCATCATACAACTCCATTTGAAATGTGTGAAATTAAGTTTCACGTGAAACTTCCAATCTTTGTTGCAAGGCAATGGATAAGGCATAGAACTGCAAATGTGAATGAGTATTCAGCAAGGTATTCAATACTTGATAATGAATTTTATATACCAAAACCAGAACAGGTTGCAAAACAATCTGATAATAATAAACAAGGTAGCGGGGAAGCTTTTGATTCGGGCATTTCAAAGGAAATAATGGATTCTCTAACAAATGACTCTAATTTAGTATATTCTCATTATGAGAAATTTATTGAGCAGGGGCTTGCAAGAGAAATTGCCCGAACCAACCTAACGCTTAATTACTACACACAATTTTATTGGAAGATAGATCTGCATAACCTTCTTCATTTTTTGAAGCTCAGAGCTGACAAGCATGCTCAGTATGAAATTAGAGTCTATGCAGAAGTTATGCTGGATATAATAAAAAAATGGGTTCCACTGGCCTACAATGCCTTTGTTGAATATTGCTTAGAATCAGCTTGTATTTCAAGAACTGGTCTAGAAATAATTCGCAAATTAATTAAAGGAGAAAATGTTACTAGAGAAGAAAGCGGAATTGGTAAAAGGGAATGGGACGAGCTGATGTTTATACTCGATAAGAAACCTTAAAGGTAAAAATATGCATCAGCTTTCTTTATCAGTTAATTCTCGTCCGCCAAGTTGAATCTAGCCCTTCACATCATACGAACTCATCACTTTATATAAAACATTTCATTGAAATCATGCAAAGTTCCAAAATCTCTATCCTGAATAAACAGGTGACCATCTGCAACATATGCTTCAGGAAGAAGCATCAGCTTTCCATCGTGACTAGAATCTCGTGCATAAACTTTATTATATAGAACCGTCATTTGATCATAACTGTATTTCCCAGTGGTATACTGACTACTTAAGTTTTGATAAAAATTATTTATGTCTTCGCCTGTAGCTTGCAGCTCCACTTTATATTTTCCTGTTTCAAGAAGCTCACCTTTGTTTATTTTTAAGGGGTGTTGCAGGTGATCCTCTTCCTTATTATCTTTCATACTGTTTATAACACTTGTTATAACAGCTTCTTGTTCATTTTCTGTTGGCTTTTCTCGCTCTTCAGTTTTATTACTTTGATTTTCAGTTTTTGTAGCTAACTTTCTTGTTTCCATATCTTGTTTAGCTCTCTGATTGTTTTGTTCATGCATTTTGTCTTTATATAATGGCTCCTGTAGAGTTTTTTCCATATCATCACGCAAAGCTGGTTGATCTTCAACATAACTACTACCATCATCTGCTTGCATTTGATCTATATAATTAGATTCTTCTTCCTGTATAGTATTTTTTGCGTTATCCTCACCAACCGTTCCTTTCTCCCCAGACTTGGCTTCACTCTCTACCACAACTTCTTCGTCTACTTGCTCATCATCAATTGTAAATTCAGTACCTATCTGATTGCTATCTTCCTCCAATTCATTAGATAATTTTTCAGATAGCTGGTCACCACTCAAATATGGTTCCTTTGAATATTTAGCATAATTATGGGGATCGGTTCTGTTTTCTGAATAAAACCCACTTTCAAAGTCTGAGTAGGAGCTTTGATTGAGCACAAAAAATAAGTTTTCATAATTAACCAGCATATCACTATCAGGGCTAACAAAATTTAAATATTCATCGCCTTCCCATTCTGGGTGGTGTCTATACTCTGCTATGTAGTATTTACTAGAGTCGAGAGGTATCTTGTCACCTTCTTCCCCATCAAGTTGTAAAACTACTGCTGAATGCCCATTACCTAAATCATTACCTTTTACCACTTTGAATATTTTAATCTCATCCTTTTCTACAAGTTCTTTTAACTCCTCGTTCTTTTCATTTAACTCTTCCTCCCTTTGTCTTTCTGCTTCTCTTTCTCTTGCCAATCTTTCTGCTTCTTCATCAGCTTTCTTCTGCAGTTGTGAGAATACATTTTGTAATATATCTTGTGTGGTTAAGCTATTTGTGTTGCTTAAAAAATTATCTAACACATTTGATGCAATTGGTGACAATTCACCGTGATCATCAAATACTTTTTCCTTTGCTTTATTATAGTGATTTGGGTTATAGATTGCATACAGAGGATAAAAACCATAATCTGCAATTGACGCTCCGTCAGGTGATAGTTCCATTGAGAATCCATAGTAATTAAGTGGAAGATTGGAGGTTAAATATTTACCATTATCATCCCTAACGTATAGCTCACTTCTACCATTGTGCTCACTATATTTGTTGTAGTAGATATAAAAATTCTCATGGTTAAGATTGAAGTGATCATCTAGATTATCGAATTGAATTGTACTGCCAAGCTTCTCGCGCAAAAGATTTTTGCTTTCATCTGTAAGCTTTATATGTGCAGAAAAGTAGTATCGATCTATAGGTTCGCCTTTTTCTATTTCAAAGTTCAAAGTAATCTTGTCGTTGACCATTGGTAACCTCCACAAATTCTATAAATCATTTTATTTATCAATCATACGGTGTGTACTATGAAAAATGTGTTAAGTATTAAGATTTTTTTTCTGTATCTAGATAAAGACCTGCTGAAAAAGGTGATTGAAAAAATGATGTGAGAGAGGTAGAAGAAGAATAAGCAGATCAAGTAAGGAAAAAAAATGAGCTTTAGTTACTATAATATGAAAAAATACCCAAGAAACTTTCGTAATATAACAGGTTTAACTATAGAGGAGTTCGAAAAAGTAGTGGAAAAAGTGAGGTCTGGATGGGAAAAACAGAAAAAGTGTCATGGTAGAAGATCAAAACTACCAACTCTGGAAGATAAGTTGTTTTGCGTAATTTTGTACTATCGCACTTACATAACACATAGATTTTTAGGATGCCTATTCAATGTACACAACGCAAATGTATGTAGGTTACTTAAGAGAATAGAGCCATTACTCGCCAAAAAAGTGACTATAACAAAAGATAGAAGTATGACGCCAGAAAAAATACTGAAGATTTTGGCTGATGTTACAGAACAGCAAATACAGAGACCAGAAGATAGTAAAAAACGGAAGAAATCATATTCAGGAAAAAAAAGAACCAACACTATGAAAACTGAGATTATTATCGAAGAAGGAGGAAGAATTTTATCAGTGTCAAAGTCATACCGTGGTAGAATTAGTGATTTCCGCATAAGGAAACAAGAAAAATATTTACCACTTGATAGCATAAAACATGCCGATTCTGGATATCAAGGTTGGCAAAAATTGCAAAGCAATGTTATAATTCCATATAAAAAGTATCGTAAAAAGCCATTAACTCCAGAGCATAATAGAAGATTAGCATCATTTAGAATGAGAGTAGAAAACAAGATCCGAGAGATAAAGATATTTAAGATTATGTCGAATGTTTATCGCAATTTTCAGAAAAAATATAACCTGAGGTTCAATATTATTGCTGGTATTGTAAATCTTAAGCACGCCTTTTAGTTAACCTTGATTTTAGTCACCCTCCTTTCCTTTTTTTTATCGCTTGATTCGCAGCAGGTCTATAGAGGCACTACCATTATAGAGTGAACCAGTGTCTGGGCACTGGGATGACAAAAAAGAGGCTACTCGGATGACACAAATGGGTAACTTGGATGATATTCCACACTGTGTCATTCAAGTAGCTGACACTGGCATCTAGAAAAAAAGAACCAATGTCTAGGAACTGCCGTCGTAAAGGAACCAGCATCAGCTACTTGAATTACAAAAGAAGAGATACTAACCTCTTGCATTCAAACTCACATAAATCATGAATTATGCACGTTTCACACGAAGGCTTTTGCGCTTTGCAAACATATCTACCATGCAAAACTAGCCAGCGATGAGCATAAAGTAGGTATTTTTTTGGAACCACATTCAAAAGAGATTGCTCTGTTTTAAATACATCTTTTCCTTTCACAAGCCCAACTCTATTGCTTACTCTAAAAACATGAGTATCAACTGCTAATGTTGGAACACCAAGTCCTGAATTTAAGAACACATTAGCGCTCTTTCTCCCAACCCCTGGTAAAGATACCAAATCATCGAAATCAGTAGGCACTTTGCTATTGTACTGCTCAATCAATATTTTGCTGAGCCCGATTATGTTTTTTGCTTTGGAATTATATAAACCAATACTGCTTATGCATTTTTTCAGCTCATTTTGTCCAAAGCTCAGCATTTTTTCTGGCGTATCAGCGATATTAAATAGTTCTCTTGTAATTTTATTAACGCTTACATCGGTTGTCCGCGCTGACAAAACTATCGCAACCAGCAATGTAAAATGATTGGTATAATTTAGCTCTATTTTCGGTATAGGGTTCGATTGTTGAAACTTTTCAAATATCAATTCTACTTTTTTTGAGTCCATTTTACTTATCACACCTCTTTTAAATATTTAAACGAAGAACCCCTCCTTTCCATCATATAAATACAACTTATCCATTCTCACCACATCAAAATTGTGTTCCTCAAATTTGATTAGCAAGTTATTCACATCACTATTTGTAATTTTATTATTTGCAATGAACCTGCAGGTTATTTGGTCACTTGAAGATTTTAAGCCTCCTGGCCAAATTGCAAGTCCTTTTGAGTATATTGCTATCATTTGCGGATTACTCGGTTCAAATAATCCTACCATTTGATCAAAATTGTTGGATTTGTTCCAAGCAAGCGTTATATCACTACCAACCAGCTTTCTAACTTTGTAGTCCTGTTCGTAGCTATTTTGCATTTCACTCATTTTGCTACTTGCACCACTGTCAATTATAAGCTCAGATAACGTTGTGGGTTTTTTCCCTAGATTATCTATAACAGCTTTTGCAAATTCTTTGGTACCAACTTTCTGCTTACTCCTTTTCTTCTTATATAAATCGGCAGTGTGTATTCCATCCTCCAAAGTCTTCAGCCACGCATCGTAAATTAGTTTTGCAGTATCTACTTGACCCATGTAAATTAGCATATGCACTGCAGCATTTAAAAGCCCTGAAGGATTAGCCATGTTTTTTCCTGCAATATCAGGAGCAGAACCGTGCACTGCTTCAAACATCGCATATTCATTACCTATATTGCTACTTCCTGCAAGCCCTACAGAACCTGAGGTTTGTGCCACTATGTCTGATAATATGTCGCCATATAGATTTTCAGTTACTATAACATCGAAATTCTCGGGTTCTGTGGCAACACGTGCCATTCCAATATCAACTATATAATGTTCCGCCTTTATATCCGGATATTCTTTTGCAATACGATCAAACGCTGCATGAAAAGCGCCGTCGGTCATCTTCATTATGTTATCTTTAGTTAGGCAAGTTACTTTTTTTCTGTTGTGTTTTTTCGCGTATTCAAAAGCATACCTGCATATCTTCTCTGAGCCAGATCTAGTAATAATTTTAGTGCATTGGTAAGAATCACCAGTGAGCCTATGCTCTATTCCGGTGTAAACGTCCTCTTCATTTTCACGTATTACTACAATATCAAACTTATCAAATTTATTTTCTATGACAGGATGATATGAAATACACGGCCTGATGTTTGCATATAACCCTAGATTTTTTCTGAGTGCAACGTTCAAGCTTTTGTGGCCTTTACCTTGAGGAGTTGTTGTCGGAGATTTGAGTAATATCTTTGTCCTTTCAATAGACTCCCAGCCACTTGGAGAAATGCCGTGAGACCATTCCTTACTATAAACACGCTCCCCTATTTCAATAATATCTATTGAGATCTTCGCTTCTGCTTCACGCAATATCGACAGCACCGCTTCCATAATTTCCGGCCCGATACCGTCACCATATGCAACTGTGATTGGTGTTGACATAACTTCCCTAACTGTAAATGATTTAATGTTAATTCAAATAATAGAGTGGGTCAATATTATCCAAATTTACGGTTATTTAATAACGTATTTTTATACTAGTTACGTCACAGTAGAACATGGGCAGAGTATGGATACTAAAGTAAGTTATGCAGGGATGTTTAGGCGAGCTTTTGCATATGTAATTGATATTGTTTTATGGGTAATAATAGCCTTTATTATAATCTTTTTTCTATATTTTCTACATCATTCATCTACATCATACAATGATGCAGACGATACTTACAAGACAGTTATCCACATGATAGTTTTTATAGTGATACTACCAATATATACAATTTTTAATATACTAATGACAACAAGACTTGGCGGCACTCCAGGGAAATTACTGTGCGGCATATATATAAAAGATGCACATACATTTACAAATGTTACCCTAAAGCAAGCAACAATAAGATACTTTTTTAAGGACGGCATTTGGACTATTTGTAATTTTCTATATGATCCTCTTCCTGGCTATGTTTCTGGATGTCTTTTTATCGTACAAGTCTCAGTTTTAATGTTTGCAATATTCGACCAGCACAAGCAGACTTTTTATGATAAAATTGCAAAAACAGTAGTGATAGACTATAAACCTAGTTGATATTTTTCTTTAGTTGTTACCACCGTACCATCCCAGTAGTCCCCATGATGTCCATAGGATGTCATCCCGGTGCTTGACACTGGGACCTAGAAAAAAAGAAATTTAGATTTCAGACTGGAATGACAGGAAGAGGTGTTGAGATTCCAGTGTCAGCTACTTGAGTGACACCCTTTCTAGCAGAAACTGCCCCTCAAATCACAACGTTCGTACAGCTGCGTTTTAGATTAGGCACTAATGCATTACTTCCAATACCTTCTTACCAATCACTGCAGGGGTTTCAGCAATTGCAATCCCGGCGCTCCGCATAACTTCTAGTTTTGCACCAGCACTTCCACCACTGGAAGAGATGATTGCTCCAGCGTGTCCCATACGTCTTCCTGGAGGTGCTGTTTGACCTGCTACAAAACCAACGATTGGCTTTTTAGTTTTTTCTGTTTTCACAAAATGTGATACATCCTCTTCTTCGTTTCCACCTATTTCACCAATAACTACAATACCATGAGTATCGTCATCTTTTAAAAAGAGCTCCATACAGTCGACAAATGTCATACCATGAACTGGATCCCCCCCAATTCCGATACACGTGGATTGACCAAGACCAACAGCGGTTGTTTGTGCTACTGCCTCGTAAGTTAAAGTTCCGGAGCGAGACATAATTCCTATGTGTCCACGCTTATGGATATGGCCAGGCATAATTCCTATTTTGCACTCTTCAGGCGTAATAATTCCCGGGCAGTTGGGACCAACCAATCGACTTTTTGAATCAACAAGCGCGCGCTTAACTTTCACCATATCAAGTATAGGAATGCCCTCTGTAATACAAACTATCAATTCTATTTTTGCATCTATTGCTTCAAGTACTGCAGCAGCAGCAAATTTAGCAGGTACATATATTACCGTGGCATTCGCATCAGTTTTTTCTCTAGCTTCTGCTACAGTATTAAAAACCGGTAAATTAAGGTGAGTGCTACCACCCTTTCCAGGAGTTACACCGCCAACCATTTTCGTCCCGTAGTCAATAGCTTGCTCTGAATGAAACGTACCTTGTGCACCAGTAAAACCCTGGCATATTAATCTTGTATCTTTATTTACTAAAACGGACATGCTTTATTTTACCTCTTTTACTATCTTTTGCGCAGCATCACCCAGTTCATCTGCAGCAATAATATTTAATCCTGACTCTTCTAAGATTTTTTTTCCTTCCTCAAAATTAGTACCTGATAACCTAACCACTAAAGGAACTTTAATGCTCATTTCTTTTGCAGCAGCAACAATTCCACTTGCGATAATATCGCAACGCATTATACCACCAAATATGTTAACCAAAATTCCTCTTACGTTGCTATCAGACAATATGATTTTAAATGCTTCAGTTACAGTTTCTTTACTCGCTCCACCACCAACATCCAAAAAGTTAGCAGGCTCTGCTCCGTAGTATTTTATTATATCCATTGTTGCCATAGCAAGACCTGCACCATTTACCATGCAACCAATACTGCCATCCATTTTGATGTAACTGAGCCCATACTTTGAAGCCTCTATCTCTTCTTTCACTTCTTCATCATAATCACGAAGTTCCATAACTTCTGGGTGACGATATAAAGCATTATCATCGAAATTGATTTTCGCATCGAGTGCAATAAAATCTCCAGAATTTGTTTCAACTAGTGGGTTGATTTCAATTTGGCTCGCATCAGTTGCAATAAACGCATCATATATATTTTTTGCAACATTTGTTATTTTTTCTATTTGTTCTGAACTCAAATTAAAACTGCTGCTTAACTTGCTGCTATCAAAACTTGTAGCAAGATCAATATCAAATTTCACAATTTTTGCGGGAGAATTTTTCGCCACTTCTTCGATGTCCATCCCACCTTCTGAGGAAAATATGAATATTGGCCTACTGAGCTTCGGGTCAATTACCAGGCTTAAGTAATACTCTTTCTTAATACTTGAGCCTTCTTCAATGTATACTCTTCTTACTTGCTGCCCGCTTGGCCCTGTTTGATGAGTAACTAAAGTCATACCAATCATGTCTTTTACAAACTGTTGAGTTTCTTCATCTGACTTTGCTAGCTTTACGCCACCGGCTTTACCCCTACCACCTGCATGAATTTGAGCTTTAACCACAAACACATCAGATTTTAATTGACTTACTTGAGTCTTTACTCCTTCTGCAGACATAGTGACAAAACCTTTTGGCACCGGGACATTAAATTTATGCAAAATCTCTTTTGCTTGATATTCGTGAATATTCATAAAACAACCAATGATAAACTATTAAAAAATTACCAACCGTAACGCTGCCTTCTGCATTCTTGCTGATGCCTCTTTTTTCTCGCTTCAGCTTTCTTTTTAGCTCTTTTTTCTGATTTTTTTTCATGATATTGTTTTTTCATTTTCAACCCTCTTCCTTCCTTTTGAATTGTTTTTTTCAATACTGGAAGAGCTCTGTCTACATCACCATAATGGACTGATACTTCAATCAAACTCTATACCTCCTTCGGTAATCACTTCAAAATTTATTTATAAATTAGAAAATTAACATTGTCAATTATTTTATAAACTTGAGCGTTAAACTGCAATATGAACGAAATGCCTTTAAAAGCTCTAACTATTAAAAGCGTTAAAACTTCTGCTAGCATCGGGGCGGAGAGATTTGAACTCCCGACCCTTTGGTCCCAAACCAAATGCGCTACCAGGCTGCGCTACGCCCCGACTTCTTTACTCAGAGTATCAATAACTCAGGCAAAATGCAAGATTCATTTGTTTATTTTAGAAAAAATATAATATAAGATTTAATATTATTTTAGAATATGTTTTTTATTAGCTCCTCTTTAGTAGCAAACTGCTTCGCAGGCGGCCTATAGAGTTTGTACAGTTAGCGCGTGCAACACTGAATCAGATTTCTCTATGGCCCAAACCTTAGCCATATTTAAAAATCTAGCTACACCAATTGGTGAAAGTTAGTGCAGCAACCACAGCAGTATCGACCCTTAAAATTCTTTTTCCTAGACTCAATTTTTGACAAAACTTATCGGCAAGATCAAGTTCATAAGATGAAAAACCACCTTCAGGGCCAACAATAATAGCAACATTTTTCTTACCTTTCAGCACTTTATCAGCTTTACCTGTTTCATCACATAAAACAAAATTTTTACTCTGGGAATCAGGTAACTCACAAAAGTTAATAGGAGGCAAAATCTCTGGTATACTCATCCTACCGGATTGTTCCACAGCTTCGATTGCCTGTAATTTTGCTCTACTTAGGTTAATGTTTTTTACTACTGTACGTTCCGTTGAAATAAATTGAATGCAGGTTACTCCCATTTCAGTTGCCTGTCTTACTATGTTGCCTAAAGCACCACTTTTTACCATGGCACAATATAAGTATAAATTTTCCTCATATTGCTGTTGTTTAGTGCATTCTTTGAGTGTAACTTTTGTTAATTTACGCGATATATTAACTACTTCTCCTAACCATTCTCCATCCTTTCCATTAAAAAGAGAGAGACTATCATACTTCTTAAGCCGCATTACATTGCAAATATAGTGACTTTGTTGTGGATTAAGTGCTAAACTCACGCCTTGTGATAAAGCTTCTTCAAAATAAAGCCTAATTTTTCCCATTCAAAACTTTAATTATATTCTACTTGAGTGACTCTTACGGGATTTGAACCCGTGTTACCACCGTGAAAGGGTGGTGTCCTAACCACTAGACGAAAGAGTCAACGCGAATTAACTCAAGTTATATTGATTATGCACATAAAGTCAATTATTTTATGGCGCAAACGTCTTTCTCTATTCCATATTTAATATTCACTGAATTTATTTCAGATTTAGGAGTTTTAGATCCTAATTCTAATTGTTGTTCAACTTTTGTATCGGAATCATAGCCAGAATCGTAGCCAGAATTTCTACGCCCATATTTCTGCTTTATTTCTTCTACACTAAAGCCAGCCTTGGTCTTAATTTTTTGATCATTAGTCTGTTGCTGACCTATCGGCTTATTAGCACTTAGCTTCACTTGCTCTTGCCAATCATTCACTTTATCCTGCACTAACCCATGGTAAGTTCCAGAATTGGCTTTTACATCTTTTGCCTTCTTTTCTGCTCTTTTCTTGGACAAATCTACCCTAGCATAAATAGGTTCTGACAATTGTTCTGGCTCTTTCTGTTTTAGGCTAGCAGGCTTTTTTGTTCTGAAAGATCATCTATAGTGCAATAAATAGGTTCTTCTGATATACTCAAATAACCACTATCGTCCAATGATGAATTTTCAGTAGATTTTTTATGTGAATCATATATTTCAGCATAAATAGATTTTTCTGATACGTTCAACTCCCCTAATGAGTTACTAACCTTAGTGTCATACACCTCAGCGTAAATAGACTCTTTTAAAAGAAAATTACCATTGCCAGTACTCTTTGACTCATACTCAAAAGTTCTAGGGGGTTTTTAGGTGGTATCATGTTACCAACCGAGTTAGCCTCAAATTTCAGCTTCACTACTTCTTTAAACTCATCAAAACCTTCTCTTTCTTTGAAAATGTTCAATATTTTTTCCTTTTCTTCAACATTTCGAGGCATTGCACCATTTATTACTAACTCACCAAGTATAAAACAACATTTTTCCTTATAGTCTTTGAGATCATAGTGCATAACCCTTTTCTCATGAGCAAGCGCTCTCTCATATTTATAAATTACACTTCCTATACTGTTGATGCCTATTGCATTAACGTTGGCGCCAGCATTAATAAGTAATTCCATTACATCATAATCAAGACTTTTTACTGCATATCCTAAAGCCTGATTTAAAGCTTGATTATTATTTATATCAAATAATCCTGTATTCTTGAAAAACATAGTCTTTGAAAAGAATTTTCTAAAACTATTTAGTGCATTGTAGAGACTTAGAGTCAGTTTAACACCTTTTATGTCATTGTTTTTGACAGATTTAATTAAAAAATTATCTATTATACCCCCTATATAAAAGTTCACTATCATGGTACAACTTTAAACTATGATGATTTATTTTCTGCTAATAGCAGCTCTCTATAACCACTTAACAAGTGGTGGCATTGACATCATAATTGCATCTGGATTGCCGTCAGTCATTAAGCCAAACCTTGTGCCACGATCGTATAACAGATTGAATTCTACATATCTGCCACGTTTTATTAATTGATTTTCTCGTTGTTCTTTTGTCCAAGATTTTTGTATATGTTTACGTATGATGTGCAAATAAATTTCCAAAAAGGCTTCACCTACTGCTTTTGTGAACTCAAAATCATTTCTCCAATTGCCAGAACTCAGATTATCATAGAAAATACCACCAATGCCACGCGGCTCTTTTCTGTGTTGTAAGAAAAAATAGTTGTCACATTGCTCTTTAAATTTTGGATAATATCCGGTGTCAAATCTATCACATGTCATTTTGATTGATTCATGGATATACTTGCAATCTTCTTCATTTTTATATATTGGCGTAAAATCCATCCCTCCACCAAACCATTGTTTTGAAGTATATATCAGCCTTGTGTTCATATGTGCTGCAGGGATAAGGGGCGATTGCATATGAGACACCAAAGATATACCGCTTGCCCAAAACTCTCCGTTACTTTCACTTGCACCAGGAATTTCATTAATGGCTGAATCTGCAAATTTTCCGTGTACTTTTGAAACGTTTACTCCAACTTTTTCAAAAACATTGCCAAAAATAATTGTAGATTCACCACCTCCACCACCTGGGCGATCCCACTTTCTTTTTTCGATCTTTGGCTCTGCGGATGATTGTTTTTCAATTAATAAGAAAGATTCTATGATCTTATCTCTTAGTGCACAGAACCACTCAAATGCTTGTGTTCTTTGTTTTTCCATAATATCCCCTCGCTAGCTTATTAACATTGTTATATCTGATATTTAAGGAACTTAATTAGATTTGGATGATAATTATCTATCAAAGACGTTAATAAATCTATAATAATTAAATCAATATAATAAAACATTTTCGTATGTACAACGATGCCAAGTAACAATAATGAGTAAAAGATACATAGATAACAAAAAAGAGAACAGGGTTGACTTCATACTAAGAAATTATGGAATGTCAATTGTTGTGATGGCAGTTATTATGCTCTTACCTCCAGTAGCAATATCGATACTCTACTTTTTTGATATATATAGTCAGCATATTAATATAGAGATTAATTTATTAGTTGGCATTCTAACAACTCTCTTTATGATATATAATGTAAAACGCTACAGACACCTACTTAATACTATAGAATTTCAAAATGCAATATTTGCAAATGCACTAAATCATAATACAGAATTTTGCCTTATTTTACATAGAGATGAGGGTATTATTTATGCTGATGCAAGGTTCTACGAAAGGTTTAAAGATCATATAGATGATGACATTACGTTAGGCAAGATTTTTGAAATAGGAGATGTTTCAGAAGAAGACAAAAAAGTACTCTATCATGCACTAAAAAATAACTCTTCTGTACAAGTATGCATTTCCTTAAACAAGAAGAATAGAGTATCTAACTTTCTTTTGCTCTTTGAGCCGATACCAGATAATCCCCAAATTGCTATAAATAGTAATAAGATTTTAAATTTATTATTAGTGCCAATAGCAAGGCCAGATGGGTATTTTGTGTTAAAAGCAACACAGATAAACAAGGAGCAGATATATGAAGAGTTAATAGAAAAACACAGTATAGGAACTTACATTGCAAATGCCAAAGGGGTGATTTTATCTGTAAATAAAAGATTTTTAGATATATTTGAACTGAAAAAACTGGAAAAAGGTAGCTCAATCAGTGATTTTATATCTCAATCTAAATATAACAATACAACAACCGATAATGAAATTTTGTTTTTTACTATAAGTGGTATTCCATTCAAGGCTTATATGAGCACTGCTATATTTTGTGATAAATACAACCATAGCTATATATATGGCTTTATAACACCAACCGAATCAAATATTGTTGATTATCAATTACACCCTTGTTTTGCAAATTCATCAATTGCTATTGCACAATGTGACATAAACGGCAACTTTGTAAAGAAAAATACGGCACTAATAAAGCTTGCAGGGTCAGATAATAATTCAATCTTTACATTGATATTAGATAGTTATCATGTGAAAATACGTGAATATTTTTCGAGTAATAGAATAAATAATGCGTCCTTTGATGTACAGCTCAACGGCGATAATAACATAAAAATATATTTTAATAAGTTTCTTCATAATAAAATGATCTTCATACTTTGTTATTTTATTGACAATACTGAACACAAAAACCTAGAGATAAAGCTTGAGCATTATCAAAAGATGCAAGCTATAGGGCAGTTAGCAGGTGGTATTGCGCATGATTTCAACAATATATTGACTGGGATAATAGGATTTTGCGATTTGCTTTTACTCCAACATTCAGCTGGTGATCCATCTTTTGGAGATATAATACAGATACAGCAAAATGCAAAGCGTGGATCAAATTTAGTAAGACAATTGCTTGCTTTTTCAAGAAGACAGACCTTGCAGCCAAAAATTATTGATGTAAATAGTACTATAGCTAATCTTTATGAAATGATAAAAAGATTAATAGGTGAAAATATAAAGTTTAATATTTATTATGGTAGAGACTTGGGTGCTGTTAGGGCTGATCAAGGGCAATTAGAGCAAGTTATACTTAACTTAGCAGTCAATGCTAGTGCTGCCATGGAAAAGGGCGGAGAATTAACTATACGAACCTTTAATCAAAAGATTGACTCATTAAATTCTACATCTCAGGACATGTTTTCTCCAGATAAGGAAACGATCGAACATGGAAATTATGTTGTGATTGAAGTAATTGATACTGGATGTGGAATGACAAGTGATACAATTGAAAAGGCATTTGACCCATTTTTTTCTACCAAAGATATTACCTCCGGTACAGGTCTTGGCCTCTCTACTGTATATGGCATTATTAAACAAACTGAAGGATACATCTATGTTGCTAGCAAAGTAAATCATGGAACTAAATTTAGCATATTTTTGCCCATGGTTTACATATCAGATGAAAATCTGATAGAGGAAGATAGTGAAGAAAGAGAAAGACCGGTAGTAAGTGAAATTAAAGGTAATGGTATAATTTTATTGATTGAAGATGAAAATTCAGTAAGGGAATTCATCTCTAAAGCACTCAAAAGAAAAGGATTTGATGTAATAGAAGCGAGCATAGGCAGCGAGGCGCTAGAAATAATCAGTAAAAAAAATCAACACATAGATCTAATAATCACTGATGTAATCATGCCAGAGGTGAGTGGTCCAGAAATAGTTAAAGAAGCATTGATCCATAGGCCAAATATCAACGTTATTTTTATTTCTGGGTATGCAGAAGATGCTTTTTTAAAGAGTGATGACATCAATATAGAAGATTTTCACTTTTTGCCAAAACCATTCACTCTGAATGAATTAGGAAACAAGGTTCAAAGTGTGTTACACAAAGCAAAAAAGACAGTCTAATTTTAGTGTGATTAGCAACAAAAAAATTTTCTAATGCAAAAGTTTCTTGCATATATACAATAGAATTATTTTATACATAAGATAAAAGGCGTGAGCAAGATTATTGCAATAGTAAATCAAAAGGGTGGAGTTGGCAAAACCACAACTAGTATAAATTTATCGACAGCCTTTGCTGCTGTGGGAAAAAGCACTTTATTGGTAGATCTTGATCCTCAAGGAAATGCTAGCACCGGACTCGGGATTTCTTATCGTAGTAGGGAAGAAAAAAATATATACAAAATACTACTGAGCAGCGAAAATAAATTGATAGAATCGGCAGTTTTCAATATAAAGGAAATTCCAAATTTATCACTAATTTCGTCAGTAGTTGATCTGTCAGCTGCAGAAATTGAATTATCGCAACTTGAGCGAGGAAAATTTGTGCTAAAAAGCGCATTAGAGAAGATACGCGATAATTATGAATATATAATCATCGATTGCCCTCCATCTCTTGGGCTTCTAACCATAAATGCTTTGACTGCTGCTAATTCTATTATTGTTCCTCTTCAGTGTGAGTTTTTTGCTCTGGAAGGATTAAGCCATTTAGTTAAAACTGTAGAACTGATAAAAAGGAATAACCTAAACCCTTTTTTGGCAATAGAAGGGATCGTGTTAACAATGTATGACAGGCGCAACAAACTCAGTGAACAGATTAAAAACGATATTTGCCAGTATTTAAATGATAAAGTATACAAAACTATCATCCCATTGTATGAGACTGTTATTCCACGTAACGTACGGTTATCAGAAGCGCCTTCTCATGGAAAACCTGCTATTGTATATGATCTTAAGTGTCCTGGTGCACAAGCATATATAAGTTTGGCAAGGGAAATTTTAAAAAAGCACGCGAGCAGTTGTAAGGAGAAGAAGCTAGTGAGTGAGGGCGTGGTATGAAGGATGATAGACGCCTCGGCAGAGGTCTTGCTGGTCTCATAGGCGATAATTATGATAATAAAGAAGATCGACAAGAGTATCTGCCTATTTCATTACTGCACCCAAGCAAATTTCAACCGAGGAAACATTTTGACGAGGGGTCATTAAGAGAACTTGCAAATTCGATAAAGAAAAGTGGCATTATACAGCCTATCGTGGTACGCAAAGATTCAAATGATGATGGTTACGAAATAATAGCTGGGGAACGTCGTTGGCGAGCAAGCAAGATTGCAAATCTTGATAGTGCACCCGTTATCATAAAAGATCTGAGCGACAAGGAATGCTTGGAAGTATCCATTATTGAAAACATACAAAGGCAAGATATTAATCCAATAGAAGAAGGTGAAGCGTATAAGAGACTGATAGATGAGTTTTCCTATACACATGAAGAATTAGCTTCAACTATAGGCAAAAGCCGCAGTCACATAACTAATATGATTCGGATGTTGTCACTTCCTGATGGAGTAAAAACAATAATCAACGAAAAAAAACTATCTATGGGCCATGCAAGAGCGTTGATTAATGTTGAAAATGCGGAAAGTATTGCAGAAAGAATAGTTTCTCAGGGCCTGAGCGTTAGACAAACTGAAAAATTGATAAAAGACTTACAACAAAATAATAATCAAAAAGAGCATAAGTATACTAAAAATCAAGATATGGCAGCACTAGAAGGTGCTATATCTTCTCAACTTGGTTTAAAGATCAAAATTAATGACAGTAATTCTAAGGGTAAAGTTATGATACGATATAATAATCCAAATGAATTGAATTTAATATTAAAAATTTTAAATAGGAAACTTGAGTGCTAGTAGAGCAAAAAGATAATATAAAATACAACTGTTGGTGTCACCCAAGTAGCATGGAGAGACAAAAATCACTTGACAAACTCCACCAGCCCCCTTATCATGAAAGTAAAGCTATTTATTTATCTTCGCAATCTCTGCAGTGGATTAATGACAAAAAAACTTAATGTATTTGGCGTAAATCATGCTTAATTTTTTGCACTATGTGCACCTCATGTCTTTATAAAACTTCTGGGTTTCTACCTATATAAGCTGAAACGCGCTTATAAAGCGTTTAAGACAGTAAAAGACGTCAAATAGACAAGGGAGAATTTGAATACTAGCCACCCTGGGGTTTCTTTGCCTTTTTTTCCGCTCAGTAAATTTCTTAACGTTTATAATTTAGGTTAGTTGCATTTAAAAGCGGCTGAATCGTAGCGTTTAGAATAAAAAACGCCAATATTTTGAAGTACATATAAATAACTAGTCACCAACGGGGCTTCTTTTGCCTTTTTTTTCGTTTGGTGAATTTCTTAAATATTTATAGCTAAAGTAACTTAGGTTCACCGACAACCGTCATCCCGCTACGTGTTAGCGGGATCTATAGACCTGCTGAAAAAGGTGATTGAAAAAATGATGTGAGAGAGGTAGAAGAAGAATAAGCAGATCAAGTAAGGAAAAAAAATGAGCTTTAGTTACTATAATATGAAAAAACACCCAAGAAACTTTCGTAATATAACAGGTTTAACTATAGAGGAGTTCGAAAAAGTAGTGGAAAAAGTGAGGTCTGGATGGGAAAAACAGAAAAAGTGTCATGGTAGAAGATCAAAACTACCAACTCTGGAAGATAAGTTGTTTTGCGTAATTTTGTACTATCGCACTTACATAACACATAGATTTTTAGGATGCCTATTCAATGTACACAACGCAAATGTATGTAGGTTACTTAAGAGAATAGAGCCATTACTCGCCAAAAAAGTGACTATAACAAAAGATAGAAGTATGACGCCAGAAAAAATACTGAAGATTTTGGCTGATGTTACAGAACAGCAAATACAGAGACCAGAAGATAGTAAAAAACGGAAGAAATCATATTCAGGAAAAAAAGAACCAACACTATGAAAACTGAGATTATTATCGAAGAAGGAGGAAGAATTTTATCAGTGTCAAAGTCATACCGTGGTAGAATTAGTGATTTCCGCATAAGGAAACAAGAAAAATATTTACCACTTGATAGCATAAAACATGCCGATTCTGGATATCAAGGTTGGCAAAAATTGCAAAGCAATGTTATAATTCCATATAAAAAGTATCGTAAAAAGCCATTAACTCCAGAGCATAATAGAAGATTAGCATCATTTAGAATGAGAGTAGAAAACAAGATCCGAGAGATAAAGATATTTAAGATTATGTCGAATGTTTATCGCAATTTTCAGAAAAAATATAACCTGAGGTTCAATATTATTGCTGGTATTGTAAATCTTAAGCACGCCTTTTAGTTAACCTTGATTTTAGTCACCTTCCTTTCCTTTTTTTTATCGCTTGATTCGCAGCAGGTCTTATGTTAAGAGATACCGCGATTCATTCGCGGTATGACGTAGGGCTACAGGTGTCATCCCAGTGCGTGACACTGGGATCTAGCCTTTATTATTTGGTTGAAATTAAGTCTTCTGGATCCCAGTGTCAGCTACTCGGATGACAGGAGAAGGAGGCTACTTTCATGACACCATTCTTTTTTCTGGATCCAAGTAGTAAGGGCACTGGGATGACGAGAAAGGAGCTACTCGGATAACACCCTCATGGTGGGAATTGCTCTCAAATCACAAGTTCGTGCAGTGATGGTGCTCCTTTAAGAAGCACCATTTACTTAAGATTTTTCTAAGCCTGCAATACCTATACACATTTATTTTGACTAGAATTCCATGTTGTACCAGCAGAGCAATTGTGACTAGTACATACTTCTTGTCCTGTTATTGCCTTTACAACTGCAGGGGCACCAAAAAACGCAGCTGTGAACATGCCCAATGCAAAAAGTGCAGGCCACGGCATTCTGCCAAATATTGAAAGCAAAGCTGCACCTATTATCACTATCGTGATCATTGGTCCGCCTAGTGTTTTAGTATAGTCTATTATGTTGCATATTGTCGATGTTGTTGCATCATCAGCACTCGCATCAAACGCAAAGGAAAGAATTATAGCCACAAGTAGAAGAAAGTTTTTCATTATGCCTCCAATAATTTCTATTTAATGCTGGATTATCCTTCACTTTGATTAAATTTAAGTAAACGGTAAGGATTTTTTTGCTTAAAAGTATCCTTTATTTCATTTAGAATACTTTTCTTGGCTCGTTTATATTACAGTGCTACAGAAATTTTACAGCATCGTTTATTGCCTTTATTGTGCTTTGATTGACACAATTCATAACGATGGGGTGGAGCATGCAGGGTATTTATCATTTTTAATTCTGTTATCAATATTTCCTTTTCTCATCGTTTTAATGGCTGTGACGTCAACATTCGCAAATTTCTTAGACCAATATAACGTCGGCTGGGCATTTATTGTTGATAACATGCCACAGGATATCTTAGCATCTTTGATGCCGCGCATTAAGGAGATAATATCAGGCCCGCCGCAAAGCTTACTAACTTTAGCAATTGTAGGCGCTGTTTGGACCGCCTCGTCAACAATTGAAGGGCTAAGAACAATATTGAACAAAGCTTATAAAGTTCCGGTTTCGCCACCTTATATATTAAGAAGGTTGCTCAGTATACTACAATTTTTAGTGATCACGCTTATTATAACTCTAACTATAGTGTTCTCTACATTAGTGCCAATGCTAATTGATTTTTCCTATCAGGGGATTAGTTATACTAAATATCTCCTCATTGAATTTGTACTTTTCACAGTAGTCTCTTGGCTATATTTTATGTTGCCAAACATAAAACAAAATTTATCAGACGTCTTTCCTGGATCTTGTGTGGCTGTTATTCTTTGGACAATTTCCGCTTCAGCTTTCAAGCAATATTTCAAAGCTTCCTTTGACCAACTGAATTTGATATATGGAAGTTTAGGTGGTATGGTAGTGTCATTACTATTTTTTTATATGCTAAGTTTGATTTTTATATATGGAGCAAAATTTAATTTTCAGCTAAAATATTTCAATGAATCTCGCTAAGGAGAAAGAAATGGGTAAGTTAGAAGGTAAAGTAGCTTTAATCACCGGAGCTTCAGGTAAAATAGGCTCTGCTGTTGCAAAAAGGTTTGTAAGAGAAGGTGCATATGTGATTCTGATTTCAAGGTCTATTGATCACCTCAAGCCACTATATAATGAAATTGAAGAGCTTGAAGAATTTAAAGAAGGCTCTGTGAAACTAATTCAGCTTGATCTTTTAGACTTTGAGAATGCAAAGATACTGACAAACATGATAGAAAGCCTGAAATTATCAGAATCTGGAGCACTTGATATATTAGTTGCGTGTACTGGAATTTCAGGCAAACTGAACCCTATTCACGACTGTGAGATTGAAGAGCTACAGAACGTAATGAATACAAATTTTACTGCCAATTGGTACTTACTAAAAAATTTAGATCCAATGCTAAAGAAGTCTAATGCTGGAAGAGTGATATTCATGACCTCAGAGGTGACACTTTCTCCTTCCTCTTATCCATATTGGATGCCGTATGCTGCAAGTAAAGTTGCACTAGAAATAATGGTGCAGATATATGCATCTGAGACAAAACATACAAAATTATGTGTAAATGCTGTATACACGAAAGGACCTGTGGGTAGTGAGCAGGCATTTCCTGGATCTGGATTGGTGTTACCTGATAAACTAACAGACAAATTTGTGGAGCTCGCTTCTAACGATTGCAGCGTATCAGGAGAAATCTTACCGCTTAGCAAATCTCCCGAATAAATTACCATAGTATCTGCAAAGATACCGTTAAGCCCACAACTGTATGAACATTGTGATTTGAGAGTAATCTCCACTAGGAAGGATGTCACCCCAGTGCCTCTATGGTGTCATTCCAGTGCTTGACACTGGAATCTAGTCTTTATTATGCAGCCACTTATTTAAAGTTAAGTTTTCTGGATCCCAGTGTCTGGGCACTGGGATGACACCTCTGGGCACTGCCGTCATAAAGGAACCAGTGTCAGCTACTTGAATGACATCATTTGCTGTGCAATTTACCTTCAAAAATGAATGTTTGTACAGCTGTGTGTCAAGCACTGGAATCTGCCACGCAAATTGCAATGTTCGTACAGTTATGCGTCAAGCCTAAAAGTAATTAGCTAATAGGTTTAATAAAAATTCACATATACAGGAAAGATTGGTAACATTACTTGAATAGAGACCGTTATTGTAATTATGCCAAAACGTACAGATATAGAATCTATATTAGTAATAGGAGCAGGCCCAATAGTTATAGGTCAGGCATGCGAGTTTGATTATTCCGGAACGCAAAGCTGTAAAGTATTAAAAAGTGAAGGTTATAAAGTCATTTTGGTTAACTCCAATCCTGCAACTATAATGACAGATCCTGAATTCTCTGATGCAACTTATATTGAGCCGGTACTGCCTGAAATCATAGAGAAAATTATAATTAAGGAGATGCCAAATGCAATATTGCCAACAATGGGCGGGCAAACAGCACTTAATTGTGCAATAAAACTTGCAGATGATGGAGTGTTAGACAAATACAATGTAGAATTAATAGGGGTAAATAGAGAAGCAATAAAAAAAGCAGAGGATAGAGAGTTATTCCGCCAATCCATGGATAGAATAGGACTGAAATACCCCAAAAGTATCATTATAAAAAATCAAGAACAAATAAGAAAGGCTTTGGATTACATTGGATTACCAGCAATCATCCGCTCATCATTCACCCTTGGTGGTGCAGGTAGCGGCATAGCATACAATAAAGAGGAGTTTTTTAATATTGCAGAAAGTGCTCTCAAAATTTCGCCAATAAATGAAGTTCAGATAGATGAATCAATTATCGGCTGGAAAGAATATGAAATGGAAGTTATCCGTGATTGTAAAGATAACTGCATAATAGTCTGTTCGATAGAAAATATTGATCCAATGGGAGTGCACACTGGGGATAGTATCACGGTTGCTCCTGCTTTGACTCTGCGTGACGTAGAATACCAACAGATGAGAAATGCATCTATAGCAGTGCTAAGAGAAATTGATGTTAGTGCCGGTGGTGCAAATGTGCAGTTTGCAGTGAATCCTAAAGAAGATGGAAGCCTCGTTGTGATTGAAATGAATCCAAGGGTTTCTCGCTCTTCTGCACTTGCTTCAAAAGCAACAGGTTATCCTATTGCAAAAGTTGTAACTAAACTTGCTATCGGCTATTCACTCGATGAGATACGTAATGATTGCGCTCCAGTTATACCTGCTGCATTTGAACCAGTGATTGATTATATCGTCACTAAAATTTCTCGTTTTGAATTTGAGAAGTTTAAGGGGACGAATTGTGAACTATCAACTTCCATGAAATCAGTGGGGGAAGTGATGTCTATAGGCCGCACTTTTAATGAGTCACTACAGAAAGCTTTCCGTTCACTTGAAACTGGTCTTACAGGACTTGATGAAGTGTTTTCTGAAGACACAGATGTTAAATCTCAATTAGCAAAATTGCTGCCAAACAGATTACTGATTGCTGCTGACGCAATGCGTCATGGAATAAGCATAGAAGAAATAAATTCGATTACAGGATATGACTTATGGTTTTTGCAGAATATACAGCAAATTATATTAGCTGAACAAAAAATCAAGGAAAATGGCCTTCCTGAAACTGCATATGAAATGTTAGAGCTGAAAAAAATGGGGTTTTCAGATGCAAGATTGGCAAAATTAAGCAATAAGAAAGTAGAGCAAATTGAAGAAATAAGAAAAAAATTTGGCATTAATCCAGTTTATAAACGCGTAGACACCTGTGCAGCTGAATTTGAATCGAGCACTGCTTATATGTATGGCTGCTATGAGGGTGATGTTGAAAATAAAACGGAATGTGAGGCGAATATTTCGGATCGAAAAAAAGTTGTCATTTTAGGAAGTGGTCCAAACCGCATTGGTCAGGGTATTGAGTTTGATTATGCATGCGTACATGCAGCTTCTGCCGCCAAAGAAATGGGGTATGAAACAATAATGATTAACTGTAATCCAGAAACCGTTTCAACTGATTATGATACCGCTGATCGTTTATATTTCGCGCCACTCATTGCAGAGGATGTGCTTGAAATACTAAGCAAAGAGCAAGAAAATGGCACACTGGTTGGTGTAATAGTTCAAATCGGCGGGCAAACGCCTTTAAAGTTAGCCAAAGTGCTTAACGAGAGAGTTTTCAAAATTCTGGGAACTTCGTTTGATTCTATTGACCTTGCAGAAGATCGCATGAGATTTAAAAACCTTGCTTTGCAACTTAATTTAAAACAACCTGAAAGTTCTATCTGCCATTCAGTAAAAGAAGCGTTAACCAACGCAGAAAAGGTGGGGTTTCCACTAGTAGTCAGGCCATCATATGTCCTCGGCGGTCAGTCTATGTCGATTAGACACGATACTCAGAGCTTTAAAGAGTATGTCTTGAACCAAACCAAAATTTTTGAACACGGGTCACTGCTTCTTGATAAATTTTTAGTCAATGCAGTTGAGGTTGACGTTGATGCTGTATGTGATGGGAAAAAAGTTTTCATTGCAGCGGTCATGGAGCACATTGAAGAAGCTGGTATCCACTCTGGCGATTCAACATGCTCAATACCGACAAATACATTGAGTGACGAAGTAATAAAAGAGATCGAGCTCCAAACTGAAAGAATAGCATTAGCATTAAAAGTGAAAGGTCTGATAAACATTCAGTTTGCTGTTCAAGAGAGTGATGTATACATACTTGAAGTGAATTTAAGGGCTAGCCGTACAGTTCCTTTCATTTCCAAGGTAATCAACATTCCTGTTGCAAAGCTTGCCACTCAGGTTATTTTGGGTAAAAATTTGAATCAGGAAAACAAGCCTTTCAATCATTTTGCAGTTAAAGCTGCTGTTTTTCCATTTACCCGCTTTGCAGGAGTTGATACTTTACTTGGTCCTGAAATGAAATCAACAGGAGAAGTGATGGGAATTGACTTATCTTTCGAAGCTGCACTTGCAAAAGTGCACATGGCTGCAGGATACAAGTTACCAACAGAAGGAACAGCTCTGGTTTCAGTAAAAGATGATGATAAAGAGTATATATTGCCTGTTGTACGAATGTTGAAAGAACTGAGTTTTGAAATATATGCCACCAAAGGCACAGCTTTGTATCTGAACAATAACGGCATTGCTGCAAAAGCTGTAAATAAAGTGAGAGAAGGCAGACCCCACATAGTTGATATGCTCAAAGATGGAAAAATAAATCTAGTAATCAATACTTCAAAAGGCGTGAAATCAGCCTCAGATAGCAAAGACATCAGGAGAACTGCTATTTTGCAAAATATAGCTTATAGCACCACAGCTTCTGGGAGTAAAGCGTTAGTGCTTGCAATTCAATATGTAAAGAATAGCAAATTGGAAGTGAAATCATTACAGCAGATACAAAACGTTTAAATATCAAAACTAAAATAATTCATTCCTCTATCTCGAAATCGTGGTAGAGGAATGTAAGTCAAATTTCTTTACTGACTTGTCTATGTATTATAGTATTTGTCAAAGAATTAATGGGTAATGGTTATATAACATGACTTGTGAGATAAAAAAGCAACAAACAATAGATCAACAAAGTTTTGGAAGTAATATAAAAGATCCGATGGAGTTCTCTTGCAGTGATTTGTCAAACAAAACAGATGAACACGAAAGTGATAATCAACTACAGAACTCTAGTGATCATGATTCAGATGATAGTTCCGCTGATAGACGCCTTATACTGAATCAAGTGATTGGGACTCAAATTCGAGCTGTAGTTCAGATTATTCTTGTTTTTTGGAAGGTGGCTCACTTTTAATGGATCTAGAAATACCATTAACTAAAAATGAAGAGAAGCTGATTGATGAATTTTGTAAGGAAATAAAAGGCAAAATAGAAGAAAATGAACGAGAGTATAAAACAAAGATATCTAAGCAGGAAAGTATAGAAAATTGGACAGAGGGTGCTTTAGAACGTATTAAAAGCGTAGTAGATAAATACTTAGGAAAAGGGATAAAGTTAAATTCACGTTGTAATAGCAGTGAAGAAACTGTAGTAAACTTAATATTTAATGAAATAGAAGTAAAGCTTGATGAAAGTAGTGAAGAAGTGTTTGAAAAATTAAAAAAAAGTGGATTAAGTTTAGGAGGAAAAAGCGTTCTGGAAGCTATACAAGATGGAAATTTTGAAAGAAATAGAAATATAACAACTAGCGTAATTGAACAGCCAAATGCTGCAACGAATACTCCACAATCTTACCTAGAGAACATTTTCCTAAACGGACACAATGACAGAACTAAACGTATTGATTCAAGGCATGGCTAATGTGCAAATATTGAAGCAAAAGTGATCAGTGCTTGACACTGCTCTCCTTTGTCATCCCAGTGCCTTGACTACTTGGATCCAGGAATTTTATTAAGTTGGTGAGCATAAAAATAGCTGTTTTACATTAAAATACAATAGACCTGCTGCGAATCAAGCGATAAAAAAAAGGAAAGGAGGGTGACTAAAATCAAGGTTAACTAAAAGGCGTGCTTAAGATGTATTAAATAAGACTTGATCTGACACTTTAAAAAAGCAAGTTATAAAATAATAAAAGAAAGGAGTGTTAGAAATGAGTACAATACAAACAAAAATACTAAAACCAAAGCTAGGGTTATTAGAACTAGCAAAACAACTAGGAAATGTATCTCAAGCATGTAAAGTGATGGGATACTCAAGAGATACATTTTATCGATTTAAGGAGTTATATGAAAATGGAGGAGAGGGAGCATTACATGAAATAAGTAAGAAAAAACCGCTATTAGCGAACAGAGTTTCCGATAATATAGAAAGAACAGTGATTGGTATAGCAACAGAATTTCCAGCATATGGGCAAGAAAGAGCTGCAAATGAACTGAGAAAAAGAGGTATAATAATTTCTCAGGGAGGAGTAAGGTCTGTATGGCTAAGAAATGACCTTGAAACTCTCAAAAAGAGACTTAAAGCACTAGAGACAAAAGTAGCTCAAGACGGAATCATTTTAACTGAAGAACAACTTGCAGCTTTAGAAAAAATGAAAGAACAAAAGGAAGCTCATGGTGAAATTGAGACGCAACATCCAGGTTATTTGGGTTCTCAAGATACCTATTATGTGGGCAATATCAAAGGTATAGGGCGAATTTATCAGCAGACTTTTGTTGACACTTATTCCAGGGTTGCAATGGTTAAACTTTACACGGACAGAACAGCTATTACAGCTGAAGATCTTCTCAATGATAGGGTTATTCCATTTTTTGATGAGCAGAAAATTCCATTATTACGCATTCTAACTGATAGGGGTACGGAATATTGTGGCAAGCCAGAAAATCACGCTTATCAGCTATATTTGGGAATCGAAAATATCGACCATTCTAGAACCAAAGCCAACTCTCCACAAACTAATGGCATATGTGAAAGATTTCATAGAACTATGCAAGATGAGTGTTACAATATTATCTTTAGAAAGAAAATCTACAATTCTTTGGAAGATCTACAGATTGATGTTGATTGTTGGTTGCATTCTTATAATGATACAAGACCTCACTCTGGTAAGTACTGCTATGGAAAAACACCTATGCAGACTTTTCTTGATAGCAAACATATTGCTTTTCAGAAAAATATTAGTAGCATTAAACAAGAGACTGATATTAGTTTTAACTACCTCAATTCTTCTGTCAGTTAATTCTTGTCTGTCAGATTAAGTCTTATCTTTTACACCTCAGGTTATATTTTTTCTGAAAATTGCGATAAACATTCGACATAATCTTAAATATCTTTATCTCTCGGATCTTGTTTTCTACTCTCATTCTAAATGATGCTAATCTTCTATTATGCTCTGGAGTTAATGGCTTTTTACGATACTTTTTATATGGAATTATAACATTGCTTTGCAATTTTTGCCAACCTTGATATCCAGAATCGGCATGTTTTATGCTATCAAGTGGTAAATATTTTTCTTGTTTCCTTATGCGGAAATCACTAATTCTACCACGGTATGACTTTGACACTGATAAAATTCTTCCTCCTTCTTCGATAATAATCTCAGTTTTCATAGTGTTGGTTCTTTTTTTTCCTGAATATGATTTCTTCCGTTTTTTACTATCTTCTGGTCTCTGTATTTGCTGTTCTGTAACATCAGCCAAAATCTTCAGTATTTTTTCTGGCGTCATACTTCTATCTTTTGTTATAGTCACTTTTTTGGCGAGTAATGGCTCTATTCTCTTAAGTAACCTACATACATTTGCGTTGTGTACATTGAATAGGCATTCTAAAAATCTATGTGTTATGTAAGTGCGATAGTACAAAATTACGCAAAACAACTTATCTTCCAGAGTTGGTAGTTTTGATCTTCTACCATGACACTTTTTCTGTTTTTCCTATCCAGACCTCACTTTTTCCACTACTTTTTCGAACTCCTCTATAGTTAAACCTGTTATATTACGAAAGTTTCTTGGGTGTTTTTTCATATTATAGTAACTAAAGCTCATTTTTTTTCCTTACTTGATCTGCTTATTCTTCTTCTACCTCTCTCACATCATTTTTTCAATCACCTTTTTCAGCAGGTCTTATGTTTTTGATAATTATGGAAAGGCTGGATTCCAGTGTCAAGCACTGACCATTTGTTGCAAACTTACTTTTTTCTTGATTTTTTGGTTTATCTCGCCTACCTATTTTGCCACTTTGCTGAACGGATACAACTAAATAATAGGTCTATCTACTTCATTCTGATGTGATTTCAGTTTTTTTTACATGCAAACTCTCTAATCCCACCT
Organism: Wolbachia pipientis; assembly: GCA_023052945.1. Classification (NCBI taxonomy): domain Bacteria; kingdom Pseudomonadati; phylum Pseudomonadota; class Alphaproteobacteria; order Rickettsiales; family Anaplasmataceae; genus Wolbachia; species Wolbachia pipientis. The sequence goes on along the minus strand of CP095495.1, from coordinate 400,196 downwards.
TATAGTTAGGATAAATTAGAGAGACATTAAGATCTTTTTTAATTTTAACATTACTTACTTTTTTTGATCCTAAATAAAAACTCTGTGCATAATCTGGTAACTCAATTGGCTCTGGAGGACTAACATTGAGAAGTTTGGCTGCACACATTATCACTTCAGATTGTGTAGTGGGTAAATCATCTGCACAATTGTATATTTCACCAGGTTTTATGTTTTGCATGGAAGAAAATAGAATATTCGATATATCTTCAACGTGAATACGAGAAAAAAAATGCCCTTCTTTTTTCACATTTTTTGCTTTGCCAAGCTGCAAGTCAATTAACACGTTCCTACCAGGACCGTATATTCCAGCTAAACGAAAAATATGTACAGGCAGTTTGCTATTCAGCCACTTCTTTTCAGATCTAAGGCGCTTTTCTCCTCTGATTTCTATAGGTTTTGTTTCAGATTCCTCATTCACCCAATTACCAGAGTAATCACCATAAACGCTAGTTGCAGACAAATAACCAAACCATTTAACATTTTGCAGGCAATCACCATATCTCTCCATAACATCATCACCATCTGGAGGGATAGAAATTAAAATGTGCGTTGCGCTTTTAAGCAGATCTTGGTTGACTTTCTCGTAATCAAAAAGGGTTACATTTTGTATATTTTTACTTCTTGATGTGCCACTGACTTTCCAACCTAAGTTCAGCAGTTTTTTCGATAAAAATTTAGCCACATATCCATAACCAAAGCAAAACAAGTGCATGAAAATTAATTTTTAAAATTCTTCTTGATAAATTCTACTCCTAATTTTATCCCCTCTTCATTAATAATATGCCCTAATGCATGAATTGGGTGCCCTTCAACATTTATTCCATTTTCTTTCAAAGCTTTAACCGCTAAGTCGAGGGACGAAAAAGGTACCACGTCGTCAGCATCACCATGGATAACACATATGTTAGGTTTTGACTTGATCTCTGGTGCAGTTTTTGAAGGTGAAAGAAACCTACCAGAGTATGCAACAACTGATGCACAGGATTGAGAGCGGGTGAGAGCTGTATGTATTGCAAGCATTGCTCCTTGAGAAAATCCAACCAAAGAAAGTTGCGTATCTTTTAAATTAAGCTCCTTTAATTTTGTATCAATGAAATGATTTACAATTGATGTAGCATTTTTTACTCCATTATATAGCGCTTCCTCACTACGATCTTCCAAGCTGAACCACTGATAACCATCACCTATTTCTCTTTCAAACGGAGCATTGGGTGCTACAAAATATGACTCGGGTAAAAACTTGCTCATAACTTTAGCAAGGTGAATGAAATTATCGCCACTTGAGCCCCAACCATGTAAAAAAATAATCAAATTTTTCTTATTTCCGCCTGCACAAATTTCTCGGCCTTTAAGTTCAATCATTTCTTTTCCTTTTGCATTTATATCTTTATTTAACACTAATTTTCAAATTTGTAAAAACATACTGTGATTGCTGTTGAATGATGGAGAGACATACTCCATTATTTATACCTATAGCTAACTGAAAAAAGGTTACCTCAGAAGGGATAAAAAGGTATAAAATGGCTTTGGATAAGGTAGAATGATGATGATCCTAAATATTTAATAAATTTGACTACTGAGGAATTTCAAAAATCTCAATTTTTTATTAATTGTGAGATGTGGTACATTCTATCTTCATATAGCTTTCCTCTTCATACCTCAACTAATGAAATTAGAAGCATCAACTCCCTTCTGCAAGCAAGCAGCAATGACAGTGTTCATCATTAGAAATGCAATTGTCATTGGGCCAACGCCCCCGGGTACTGGGGTCATAGCTTTGGCTCTCCCTTTTATTTCCTCAAAGTCAACATCACCTACAAGCTCTCCTATATTAACACTATTTATGCCAACATCGATCACTATTGCCCCTTTCTTTATCCAGTCTGCTTGAACAAAATTTGGCTTTCCGACTGCTGCAACTACTATATCCGCTTTAGAGCAACATTCAGCTAAATCTTTACTCTGTGAGTGCAAGATGGTAGCAGTGCAATTTTCCTGCAGCAATAGGTGAAACATTGGCTTGCCCACGATATTTGACCTACCAATCACCACTGCGTTTTTACCGGAAAGGTTCTCTTCAATTGATTTAATTAAATGCAAAGAACCTTTAGGAGTGCAAGGTATAAGGCAGTTTTTTTCACCTTTAACTAATCTACCAACGTTTTCATCGTGGAAGCCATCTACATCTTTTTCAATACTTACTGCGTTAATTACTCTGCTTGCACTAATATGATTTGGTAAAGGCAACTGTACTAAAATGCCATGCACAGATCGATCTTCATTTAACTCATTGATTTTTTCAATCAATTCATCTTCTGAAATATTATTAGGCAAAACAATGGTCTCAGAACTTATGCCTATTGATTCTGCTTTTTTCTGTTTGTTGCGGACATAAACCTGACTTGCTGGATTGCTGCCCACGAGAATTACTTTCAGGCAAGGAAAAATGTTATACTCTCTCTTTAAAATATCAATTTTTTGTGATAGCCTCTCACATAGGTCGTTTGCTATTTTTTTACCATCAATAATAATTGTCACTTCCTTGCCACTCCTTAAAGTCAGGTAATTTGATATCAAATAAATCCAATACTTTGCCAACAGAATGATTAACAATATCATCCAACGATTTCGGTTTAATATAAAAAGCTGGCACTGGTGGAGCAATTATTGCTCCCATCTCCGTTAATTTTAACATATTTTGTAAATGCCCAAGATGTAGTGGTGACTCTCGCACCATAAGAATTAATTTTCTTCTTTCTTTTAGCGTTACATCTGCAGCCCTTGTCAATAGATTGGAAGTAACACCTGATGCAATTTCAGACATTGTCTTCATAGAGCATGGTGCTACAATCATTCCTGAGGTTTTAAATGAGCCACTTGCTATTTTTTCTCCTATTTTTTCTTCAGAATAGTAAAAATCTGCAAGTGATGTAATATCTTCAAGTTTTTCTTTAATCTCATGAGCTAGAGTTATTTTTCCAGCACGACTTATCACTAAATGAGTTTCATAACCAAATTTGCAGCGCGTGACGCTGGAATCTATATTTCTTTTTCCCTGGATCCCAGTGTCAGCTACTCGGATGACAGGGATAAGAGATCTATTAATATTTCTTAACACCTCTAAAATACGTACACCGTAAATAGAACCAGATGCTCCACTTATTCCGATTACAATTCTGCTATTCACTTAACTCTTCTTCGTAGCTCATTCCCAATGCACGTTTATAGGTATCAAGCAATATTTCCTGTTCCTCTCTGTCATCATCATCCATCTTCCTCAGCCTAATAATTTGTTTCATTACTTTTATATCCCAACCTTCATCTGCGGCTTTTACATATACATCACGAATGTGATCTTGCACATCCCTCTTTTCTTGTTCAAGTTTTTCGATTCTCTCTATATAACCCTTCAACTCTTCAGCCGTTATTTTTACTGTATCTTCCATGAAACTCCACTAATTAATTGCTGCTACTAGTATTACCAGTTTTTACTTGCACTTCAACAACAGTAATAATATTTTTATCTTTTTTTAAAATCTTAAAGCGAAAACCATACATGGAAAACTCCTCGCCTTCGTCAGGAATGCGCTCTATTTCATTCACAATCATACCTGCTAGAGCTGTAGCTTCTTTACTAGGGAGATTCCAGTGTAACTGCCTGTTAATATCTCTAATCGTGGATTCTCCTTCTATATAATACACATTGTCAGACATCTTCTTTATAAAATTCTCCGTAATCAAATCATGCTCATCGGAAATTTCTCCAACTATTTCTTCTAATATATCCTCAAGAGTTACAATTCCTTGCAATGCTCCATATTCATCAACAACAAGTGCAAAGTGTTTCCTATTCTTACGGAAATTGTGAAGTTGTACACTAAGCGGCGTACTTTCTGGTATGAACCAAGGCCTTGACATAACTTGGGTAATGTCAACTTCTTCCGCTTTATTATTCTTTTCACGCAAGGCATTTATTAGACCCTTCACGTGAATTACACCGATAATATCATCTGGTTCTTTTTGCCATAAAGGTATCCTACTATGACTGCTAGTTAAAATTTCCCTTATTAACTCTTCTTTACTTCGATTTATATCAAGAGAAAATAAATTTCTTCTATGGGTCATAATTTGTGATATTTCTGTCTCAGCCAAATCAAGTATGCTGCTTAGCATATCTAAATCCTGTTGTAACATAGTTCCTTCACTGCGGTGAAGAGTAATCATATTACGCATTGCATCCGCTGCAGATATTACTTCCTTATCTTTATGCAGCCCACATAATTTCAGGATGAGGTTAACAATAAATTGAATACCTAGCGTCAATGGAGAAAAAATCTTTACAAAAAACAATACAAAATAAGCAGAAAATGATGCAAATTTTTCAGGATTTTTAATAGCATAAGTTTTTGGTAGAACTTCGCAGAATAATAAAATACAAAATGTCATTATAATTGTTGATAGGAGAATGCCCTCATTTCCAAAAAGATTGATAAATATTGCTGTAAATAAAGCAGAGCAAGTAATATTAATAATTGTATTGCCGAGCAATACCGTTCCTATTGTCAATTCTTTCTTATTTAATAAGCAGTCTATTATCCTGGCTCTTTTGTTACCGTCTAGCTTTAGCTTATTAACTCGAGAACGGCTAATTGAGGTTAAGCCTATTTCTGCTCCTGAAAACAAAAACGATAAAATTAACAAAATAAAAATTGCTGATGATACTAAGACCAATAACCAATCCATTAAAGTACGATGTTATTGTGATAAAAAATAAAATTAATTTTACATATTATGAGAGGTATTTGCAAGCCTGAATTTATATTGCCAAATTTTATATATCTTTAATCTTAAAAAACAAATCACAAAGCATATTACACGCTGCGTTCACATGCTCATCCTCAATGATAAGTGGTGGGGTTATCCTTACTACTTTGTTGTTTAAAACCCTAGTTATTATTAAACCTTTATCAAGAGATCGACTAATAATTTTATCAGCTACAGGAGTTGCTAGTTCTATTCCCATTAGTAACCCTTCTCCACGAACTTCTGAAATCATCTCAGGAAATTCTTTAGCTAAAGGCAACAGCTTCTCTTTTAAATATTTACTAATTCTCTTAACATGATCAAAAAAGCCTTCTTTTAGCATTATATCGAGCACTGCATTACCAACAGTCATGGCAAGTGGATTGCCACCATAGGTTGATCCATGAGTTCCTGGAGTGATTGCTTCTGCTATGTAATCTTTTACTAAACATGCAGCTAGAGGAAAACCGTTACCCATAGCTTTTGCACAGGTTAGCATATCAGGTTCAATGCCGACATTTCGATAATAAAATAAAGAACCGATGCGTCCATATCCGCATTGCACTTCATCAAAGCACAAAATTATCCCTTGAGCTTTTGTTATTTTCCTTACTTTTTGAAGATATTCTACGTCTAGTGGATATACTCCGCCTTCGCTTTGTATGGGCTCTAAAAACACAGCAGCTGTTTCATCGCTGATTTTTTTCTCCAAAGCTTTAATGTCATTTCTTGGCACTTTATCAAAACCAGAAAGAAGCGGAGCAAAACCTTCGCGTGATTTTTCATTGCCTCCAGCAGAAATTGCAGCAATACTGCGGCCATGAAACCCTCCTTCAATTGTAACAATATGATTACGTTTTGCTTGCCCTTTTGAATAAAAGTAACGACGAATAAACTTAATTGCAGCTTCTGTTGCTTCAAGCCCACTTGAGCAGAAAAAAACTTTATCTGCAAAAGTAAGGGTTGTTAAACGGTCAGCAAGCCTTTCTTGCTCGGGAATAGTGAAAATGTTAGAGCAGTGCCATAGTGAGCTCAATTGCTCTTTCAGTTTGTCTGTAATGTATGGATGACAATGCCCTAAAGAAGTTGTAGAAATACCTGCAGCAAAATCTAAATATTTTTTACCATCTTTGTCAAAAAGATATGCCCCCTCTCCCCTAACTATAGGAGTGTCAAGTCTATTGTACGCACTAACAACATGATCCATTTTATAAGTATTGTGGTATTATCTGTATTATACCTGAAATGAATCCATTAACACAAAGCTTTTCCTTTAACCTCTTATGCTACCTCAACTAAAAATTTGGCTAATGCAGACCCTTTCTGTCATTCTATAGCTAAAGTGACTTAAGACCTGCTGAAAAAGGTGATTGAAAAAATGATGTGAGAGAGGTAGAAGAAGAATAAGCAGATCAAGTAAGGAAAAAAAATGAGCTTTAGTTACTATAATATGAAAAAACACCCAAGAAACTTTCGTAATATAACAGGTTTAACTATAGAGGAGTTCGAAAAAGTAGTGGAAAAAGTGAGGTCTGGATGGGAAAAACAGAAAAAGTGTCATGGTAGAAGATCAAAACTACCAACTCTGGAAGATAAGTTGTTTTGCGTAATTTTGTACTATCGCACTTACATAACACATAGATTTTTAGGATGCCTATTCAATGTACACAACGCAAATGTATGTAGGTTACTTAAGAGAATAGAGCCATTACTCGCCAAAAAAGTGACTATAACAAAAGATAGAAGTATGACGCCAGAAAAAATACTGAAGATTTTGGCTGATGTTACAGAACAGCAAATACAGAGACCAGAAGATAAGACCTGCTGCGAATCAAGCGATAAAAAAAAGGAAAGGAGGGTGACTAAAATCAAGGTTAACTAAAAGGCGTGCTTAAGATTTACAATACCAGCAATAATATTGAACCTCAGGTTATATTTTTTCTGAAAATTGCGATAAACATTCGACATAATCTTAAATATCTTTATCTCTCGGATCTTGTTTTCTACTCTCATTCTAAATGATGCTAATCTTCTATTATGCTCTGGAGTTAATGGCTTTTTACGATACTTTTTATATGGAATTATAACATTGCTTTGCAATTTTTGCCAACCTTGATATCCAGAATCGGCATGTTTTATGCTATCAAGTGGTAAATATTTTTCTTGTTTCCTTATGCGGAAATCACTAATTCTACCACGGTATGACTTTGACACTGATAAAATTCTTCCTCCTTCTTCGATAATAATCTCAGTTTTCATAGTGTTGGTTCTTTTTTTTCCTGAATATGATTTCTTCCGTTTTTTACTATCTTCTGGTCTCTGTATTTGCTGTTCTGTAACATCAGCCAAAATCTTCAGTATTTTTTCTGGCGTCATACTTCTATCTTTTGTTATAGTCACTTTTTTGGCGAGTAATGGCTCTATTCTCTTAAGTAACCTACATACATTTGCGTTGTGTACATTGAATAGGCATCCTAAAAATCTATGTGTTATGTAAGTGCGATAGTACAAAATTACGCAAAACAACTTATCTTCCAGAGTTGGTAGTTTTGATCTTCTACCATGACACTTTTTCTGTTTTTCCCATCCAGACCTCACTTTTTCCACTACTTTTTCGAACTCCTCTATAGTTAAACCTGTTATATTACGAAAGTTTCTTGGGTATTTTTTCATATTATAGTAACTAAAGCTCATTTTTTTTCCTTACTTGATCTGCTTATTCTTCTTCTACCTCTCTCACATCATTTTTTCAATCACCTTTTTCAGCAGGTCTCAAGAAGATATAATCAGGAAATTAGCCTTAAATGGAGCAGATTTTAATGTACAAGTTGATAAGAAAATAACTGAAAAAGTGCAAAAAGAAATTGAGCCACAAATATATAGTAGGCTCAAAAAACTTAGGGAAGTTGGAGAAAACGCTACTATAGAAGGAACTGTTGAAAATGTAGAAATTGATAATAAGACCTTCTATATGGAATTTTCACATAGCTGCATAGTTGATGTCGCAAAAGTTGTAGAAGGTGCAAAAAATTTGGGCTTAAGTAAAGGAGACTTAAACCTTGGTGGCAATATTATAAAAATAGGTGATGGTGAAGTTGAAGTCAAAACTGGGAAAGGCGGTGAAAGAGACTACGTGGATATATCGGATAACAGTGCTTTTGCAGTCACATTTTATACTAGCCTAGGAGAGCTAAATTTAATGGTATATCATGACACAGAAGACTATCATCAAGTACAAATTGAGGTAGAAGATGAAGAAATGTGGAACGAGTTGCAAGAAATAGGAGAAATCGTAGGAAAGGGTTGTTTATTTAGTGGAATGTCTGTTAAAGAAGCAGTAGAAAAAGGCTGTTTTACTAGATGTGGAAGGTGGGGCGACCAAAATTCTAAAAGTAGTGAGACCTTTTCTTGGGTGAATAAATTAAAAGATAACAAAACGACATCCGTAGGACGTTCTTGATTGGAGACAAGTGGCTATGTTTCACATAGCTACTTGTATATCAGAAATAAATGGTTAACTATTACAAAGTAAAGTAGTTTTTAAAACTTAATCCAATTTACCATAAATAATTTACTTTAATTAGTATTGCTTGTAGAAGTGTTTTATATTATAAAAAATACCTGAACTTTAAAATTTGTACTATTTGTTAGCAAGAGCCTTTATCACTGAATGCACAATATCACGCAATGTTTCATCTTTAATTTTTCTATATTCTCTTACTAATCTTGATATTTCTTCGCTGCCCACATCGCTACGGAAGGCCTTATCATGCAAGTCTTCAGAGGCTTTGGTAAAAAAATATGACATATCAACGGACAGTGCTTCTGCTAACTTATATAGCCTATCAACTATAAGCCTTACCTCTCCAGTTTCATATCCTTGTATATGCTGAAATGAAATTCCAAGCTTTTTTCCTAAGTCTCTTTGGCTAAAACCACACATTAACCTTCTCTTCCTTATTCTTTCACCTATTTGCTTATCGATAGGATGTTGTATGGTCATTTTACGTATCAGATAATATACTTTGAGAAAAAGATTTTACCAATATATAAACTACACTACGTAACCTTTTGCTCTTAATTTCATTGTATCCTTTGACTAATTTTAATATCTCCTCATCATAAGCTTCATGTGAGTCGTAATGCACATCAGTAAAAAAATCAGCAACATTAATCGATAGGGCTTTTGCTAAGTCATATAGTCTACTAGCTAAAATGCAATTTGAACCATTTTCGTACCTTTGTATCTGTCTATATGAAACACCTATTCTTTTTCCTAATTCAGTTTGTGTCAAACCACAGTATAACCTAAGCTCTTTTATTTTTTTGCCTAATTCCACCTTTCATTACTAATTTTAGCTGTTCAAGCTTATATTGAATTTTTTAATTTATAAAGTGAAAAAAAGAAGGAAAGTTGGAGAACTTTCCTTCTGGTCTACAGATTACAATAAGCCACTGTCATAAAAACTAAAGTGGCTCTTCTGTGTGACAATTATATGATCTATCAATTTCATCCCTACATTTTCACAAGTTGCAGCTAATGTGAGTGTGTTATTCTCATCCTCCTTTGATGGTTCTATATCTCCGCTTGGATGATTATGTAAAATTGCAACAGATGCTGCATCAATCAGTAATCCCTGTTTTATTATTTCCCTCACATACAGAGGTACTCTGTCTATAGTTCCACAGTCTTGAATGTACTCATATATTAAATGACCACTTCGATCTAAGTATGCCACTCGTAAGCTTTCCTTTCGTGACTGCCCTATTGCTGCTTTAAAGTATTTTAGTAGCTCTTCTCTATTATCAAGAATCGACAGCTTTTTCAACTTACCTTTCAATATCCTATCGAAAATCTCTTTCAGGCAAAAGATATTTGCTATTGCTCTATCGTTTATTCCTGTAACATTTTTTAGCTCATGAAAATCAGCATTAATTACCCTTCCTAAACTACTAAAGAGCTCCATTAGCCTTTTGGCCACTTCTCTTCCTTCTGTACACGCAGATAGATTACGTTCCAGTAGCTCATGGTCAAGCAAAGATCTCCCTCTACTTGTTAGAATACGAGTTTCTAATTTCTCTTTTCTCTCACTATTATTCATAAAAACCTCCAAGATCAACATTATATACAAATTCAACGCCAGCTTTCTGACGCAGTAGTTCTCGAGGAATAACCCTCTTGAACTCTAAATTTGCAATGTTGTCCTTGTTGCTTGGGCACTGGGATGACACCTTCATAAAGGAACCAGTGTCAGCTACTTGGATGACAGGAGAATGACACCCTCCTGGTAGGCCCAAATTGCAATGTTCGTACAGTTGTGGACGTCGAGCCTATCCTAGTGTTGCATATCAAGCTCATACTCAGTATGTAAATCTTTGACCAAAGCTACAACGTATTCTTTTTGAACAATTATACTGATTTTGATTTCGGATGTTGTGATAGAAAGTATTTCTATCTTTTTTTCGCTTAAAACCTTGAGTGTGCGGTGCATCACTTCAGTGTTAGACATAACACCAATACCAATTATTGAAATTTTAGCTACATTATCGTTTATAGCATAATTTTCATTCTTATTCAGTAACTTTTCCATTAAATCAATATCAAATTTGGAGATAACAAAACTTGACCCATGTATCATATCAATTTTAACGTTTGCCCCTACTATATCTCTTAAAGTACGCAAGTTATTTGCAAGGTTAGTGAAAGTTACAAGAGCTTCATTAGTGCTATAAGCTATTCCAGTAATTAAGTATCTCTCTAGTACATCCCTTTTGTGTAGTACTGTGGTGCCTTCTACTTCTTTAAAAGTGGATAGCACTTGCACTTTAATGTTATGCTTCATTGCAAGTTGTACTGAACGATTATGCAGTATTTTAGCACCAGATGACGACATTTCCAACATTTCATCGTAAGAGATAAATTTGAGCTTGCGTGCCTTTGGAACAATTCTCGGGTCTGCTGTATATATTCCATCAATATCAGTAAAAATTTCGCAAGTTCTAACACCAAAGGCTACCGTGAAGGCAACTGCTGATATATCAGAGCCTCCTCTTCCAAAAGTAGTGATTCTATCATCATTTATACCCTGAAAACCAGCGATGATCGCGGCAGTATAACCCTCAGCAAAAGATCTTTTCACACGGTCAATCTTTATTGTTTTTATTTTAGACTCAGAATAAAAATCATCAGTTACAATTGGTAACTGCCAGGCAAGCCACGATTTAGCATTAACTCCGATCGATTGGAGAGTGATAGCTAATAGACCGCAAGAAATTTGTTCTCCTGCTGAAAGCATAACGTCATATTCTGATAACTCTTGTCTGCAACTTAAATTTGAGATTTGCCTAGCCTGAAAAGCCATTTGGTCAGTAAATCCTGCAACAGCAGATACAACAACGATTACATTACAACCTTTCTCAATATCGTTTTTTATCAAACTTGCAACTCGGTTTAAATCAGTTAGCGAAGTCCCACCAAATTTTTTTATGATTATTTTGTCCATAGTTACAATATAACTCTCTTCTGAAGAAAAATATAGTTTTTGTAGAGATAGAGGTTGTCCGGCTTCTGTTCTAACTTCCGCGATATCAATATGCTATAGGATATTGTTTGAATTTCTTTCTTGGTTTAACTTCACCATCGACATCTGGTAGTCTGCTAATGCTGTAGCAACGATGTAGACTAGAAGTGTGGGATTGAGGTTTGCAAAGCGTAGATCTAATGGCAATAGAGTATGCTTACGAAATGCAACACTCCTCTTCTAAAGTTAAAACAGTTGATCTTGGATGCTTTGGACCCATACCAGCATCTTTGGTAAATGAGCGTTTTCTCCACTTAATAATAGTTTTTGGTTTAAGGTTTGGAAAGCTTTGCTATGCTCTCTTTATTATTTTGTATTGCTCTACGCTGTTGTTCTGGCGCGCCCATGTAACCATAATTCCTCCCTTGATGATATTTTTTTCTCACATTTTATCATACCATCACACTCTGGAACTGTACATCTAATACAATTATAGAACAAGTTTAAAAGTTCTGGTAAAGTAGTTTTATTTACAAAGAATATGCTACTTGAAATTGAAAAGCGCAGCATAACAAATGCATTGTGGAAGTTGCAAGAAGCAGATCAAAGGGAAATCTTAACTCTTATACAGAGATTTGAGTTGCCAGAAGTACTAGCAAGAATATTGGTTACTCGTGGTGTTAACATAGAAAATGCGAGCGACTTCTTATATCCACTAATTAGATCGCTATTACCAGATCCCTTTCACCTTCTTGATATGGATAAAGCTGTTTCTCGTATAATACGAGCAATAAAAAATAATGAAAACATTGCAATATTTGGTGACTATGATGTTGATGGTGCAACGTCGTCAGCATTGATTAACAGGTACCTGAGAACAATTGATATACACTCTATAATCTACATTCCAGATCGTGTTGATGAGGGCTATGGATTAAACACAGATGCTTTATTACAACTTAAAAAAAACGGGATCGATTTATGTATTTCCGTTGATTGCGGTACGCTTGCATATCAACCAATAGAAGATGCAAAGGTCTTTGGTCTTGATATTATAGTTGTCGATCATCATCTTGGTACGGAAAAGTTACCAAGCGCCGTAGCAGTTGTTAACCCAAACCGTCTTGATGAAAGCTCTCCTTATACTAACCTTGCAGCAGTTGGAGTGTCATTTCTGCTGATTATTGCTCTTAATAAAAGCCTACGTGAGCAAGGATTTTTTACCAACAAAAAAGAACCGGATTTATTCGATCTACTGGATTTAGTTGCCCTTGGAACTGTTTGCGATGTTATGCAGATTACAGGCCTCAATAGAGCATTTGTCTCACAAGGATTAAAAGTTATGTCAGCAAGAAAAAACGTTGGCTTGCGTGTTTTATTTGATGCTTTGGGGATCCTTGAAAAACCAAGTGTTTCACGATTAGGGTTTAATATTGGGCCATGCATAAATGCTGGAGGAAGAATTGGAGAAGCATCGCTCGGTGCAAGGTTGCTTTCCACCGATGATGATGAAGAGGCACATTCAATCGCGCTAAAATTAATAGATTTGAATAATACAAGGAAAGTGTTAGAAAATGAGGCTCTCTTGGAAGCTACAGCACAAGCGGAAAAGTCTGCCCAATCAGGTGCGAATTTTATAATGATAAGTGGCAATTGGCACCAGGGAATAATTGGTATAATTGCATCAAGGCTAAAGGAGCAGTTTCACTTGCCAACAGTAGTGATATCTTTAAACAATGGAATAGGAAAAGCAAGCTGTAGATCAATTTTGGGAGTTGATATCGGTGCTGCAGTCCTTTCCGCAAAGTTTACAAATTTAATTATTGAAGGTGGTGGTCATGGTATGGCGGCAGGATTTTCAATTAAAGAAGACAAAATAAATGATTTGCATGATTTTTTTACTGAAAGATTTTCAAACTCTATAAATGAGAAAACTTTAAAAGCTGATAGTATAGTAACTGCTAAAGCAATAAACTTATCTCTGTGGAACCAACTGCAACGCTTGGGACCATTTGGAGTTGGGAATTCTGAACCAAGGTTTATCATTCAGGGAGCAAAGATAAGAAAGCCTGAAGTTATAGGAGTTGACCATATAAAATGTTTTATTGCTGATGATAATGTTATGGTAAGAGCTATTGCATTTCGCTCTGCAAATACTCACCTTGGCTCTGCGATCATGCAGGGTAATGTTAAAGCCATTTTGGGTAAAATCTCTATGAATTACTGGAATGGCAATGAATTTGTACAATTTTTAATAGAAGATGTATTGACTATTAGTTGAGTTACTATTTTACAATAATTACCTATCAATCTCACCAAAAACTATATCGAGTGAGCCAATAATTGCTGCAACGTCGGCAAGCATGTGTCCTTTTGCCATAAAATCCAAAGCTTGTAAATGTGCAAAGCCAGGTGCTCTTATTCGGCATCTATAAGGTCTATTGGTACCATCTGAAACTATATACACTCCAAACTCACCTTTTGGTGCCTCAACAGCTGTGTAAGCTTCACCTTTTGGTACGTGATATCCTTCTGAGTAAAGTTTAAAATGGTGAATCAGAGCTTCCATAGATTTTTTCATCTCTGCTCTTGGCGGTGGAGAAATTTTTCTATCTTCAGTTTTTATTGGGCCTCCAGGCATTTTCTCTATACACTGCTTCACCAAGCTAACAGACTGCCTAATCTCTGCCATTCTAACTAGATAACGGTCATAACAATCGCCATTTTGGCCAATAGGTATATCAAAATCTAGCTGATCATATATTTCATATGGCTGGCTTTTTCGCAAATCCCAAGCAAGCCCAGCAGCACGCAACATTGGGCCACTAAAGCCCCAATCAAGTGCCTGTTTAATTGATATTTCACTGATTCCTACAGTGCGTTGCTTCCATATCCTATTTTCTGTTAAAAGTTCATCAACATCGTCTATATACTTTGGAAATTGCTCTATAAACTTTGCAATATCCTCAATCAAGCCTTCTGGAACATCTGCTGCAACTCCACCTGGTCTGATGTAAGCTGCGTGAAACCTTGCGCCTGAAGCTCTTTCATAAAATTCCAGTATTTTTTCTCTTTCTTCAAAGAGCCATAAAAGAGGGGTCATTGCTCCAACATCAAGCGCTTGAGAAGAAACGTTCAGTAAATGATTTAGTATTCTCGTCAGTTCACAAAACAAGACACGTAAATACTTTGCCCTAATTGGGATTTCGCATTGCAACAATTCCTCTACACATAGTGAATACGCATGCTCTTGTGACATTGGTGACACATAGTCAAGGCGATCAAAATAAGGCAAAGCTTGAAGATACGTTTTATGTTCTATTAATTTTTCAGTACCACGATGCAAAAGCCCAATATGAGGATCAGCTCTCTCAACCACTTCGCCGTCCATCTCTAAAACAAGGCGCAACACTCCATGTGCAGCTGGGTGCTGAGGACCAAAATTTAACATCATTGTCTTTAGATCGGGCATGTCCAGTAGTTTAAGATATTAAAATTGTATAGGCTAAAGTGTGCTCAAAGTCAATAGACTTCTTGCATATGCTACAACTGTCATTCAGTAGAAACGAAAAAACTTACTTGACAAACTCCACCAGCCCCCTTGTCATGAAAGTGAAGCTATTTTATTTAACTTCGCAATCTCTGCAGCAGATTAAAATGACAAGAAAACTTGTATTTGGCGTACTATTGTTTAATTTTTTGCACTATGTGCACCGTATGTCTTTATAAAATTTCTAGGTTTTTACCTACATAAGCTGAAACGCGCTTATAAAGCGTTCAAGACATCACCCAACGTCAAATTTTAAAATAGAGAGTGTAATAACTAGCTACCACGGGTTTTCTATGCCTTTTTTTCTGCCTAGTAAATTTCTTAAATATTAAAGCTAAGGTTAGTTGCCGTTTAAAAGCAGCTAAATTGCAGCGTTTAAGACTTAAAAAACGCCAATACTGAAAATAGACAATGACTAGGGCTTCTTTTGCCTTTTTTTTGTTTGGTGAATTTCTTAAATATTTATGGCTAAAGTAATTTAGGCCTACCGACAACCGTCATCCCGCTACGTGTTAGCGGGATCTCTTGTTAGCGGCTGAGATACCGCGAATGAATCGCGGTATGACGGTCTGCTGCTTGTTAGCGGCTAAGAGATACCGCGGCGGTATGACGTAGGGCTACAGCCAGTGCGTGACACTGGGATCTAGACTGCAAGTAATGCATTGGGTTTTGTGAATATGGGTTTTGCGTTATAGAAAGAAACACTTTTGGTGAATTTGTAAAGAAAACTAGATCCCAGTGTCACGCACTGGGATGACAAAGAAATAGGCACTGGAATGACAAGAAGAGGGTACTTGGATAAGAGGCATTGCCCTTCTGGTAGCACAATGCTCGTACAGTTATGGAATGAATCGCGGTATGACGTAGGGAAACCTTTCTTGGGTTAGCTATACAATGCTAATAAGTGGCGAATCGTTGGTAAAACTAAAGACCTGCTGCGAATCAAGCGATAAAAAAAAGGAAAGGAGGGTGACTAAAATCAAGGTTAACTAAAAGGCGTGCTTAAGATTTACAATACCAGCAATAATATTGAACCTCAGGTTATATTTTTTCTGAAAATTGCGATAAACATTCGACATAATCTTAAATATCTTTATCTCTCGGATCTTGTTTTCTACTCTCATTCTAAATGATGCTAATCTTCTATTATGCTCTGGAGTTAATGGCTTTTTACGATACTTTTTATATGGAATTATAACATTGCTTTGCAATTTTTGCCAACCTTGATATCCAGAATCGGCATGTTTTATGCTATCAAGTGGTAAATATTTTTCTTGTTTCCTTATGCGGAAATCACTAATTCTACCACGGTATGACTTTGACACTGATAAAATTCTTCCTCCTTCTTCGATAATAATCTCAGTTTTCATAGTGTTGGTTCTTTTTTTCCTGAATATGATTTCTTCCGTTTTTTACTATCTTCTGGTCTCTGTATTTGCTGTTCTGTAACATCAGCCAAAATCTTCAGTATTTTTTCTGGCGTCATACTTCTATCTTTTGTTATAGTCACTTTTTTGGCGAGTAATGGCTCTATTCTCTTAAGTAACCTACATACATTTGCGTTGTGTACATTGAATAGGCATCCTAAAAATCTATGTGTTATGTAAGTGCGATAGTACAAAATTACGCAAAACAACTTATCTTCCAGAGTTGGTAGTTTTGATCTTCTACCATGACACTTTTTCTGTTTTTCCCATCCAGACCTCACTTTTTCCACTACTTTTTCGAACTCCTCTATAGTTAAACCTGTTATATTACGAAAGTTTCTTGGGTATTTTTTCATATTATAGTAACTAAAGCTCATTTTTTTTCCTTACTTGATCTGCTTATTCTTCTTCTACCTCTCTCACATCATTTTTTCAATCACCTTTTTCAGCAGGTCTATAGTAAAAAACGGAAGAAATCATATTCAGGAAAAAAAAGAACCAACACTATGAAAACTGAGATTATTATCGAAGAAGGAGGAAGAATTTTATCAGTGTCAAAGTCATACCGTGGTAGAATTAGTGATTTCCGCATAAGGAAACAAGAAAAATATTTACCACTTGATAGCATAAAACATGCTGATTCTGGATATCAAGGTTGGCAAAAATTGCAAAGCAATGTTATAATTCCATATAAAAAGTATCGTAAAAAGCCATTAACTCCAGAGCATAATGGAAGATTAGCATCATTTAGAATGAGAGTAGAAAACAAGATCCGAGAGATAAAGATATTTAAGATTATGTCGAATGTTTATCGCAATTTTCAGAAAAAATATAACCTGAGGTTCAATATTATTGCTGGTATTGTAAATCTTAAGCACGCCTTTTAGTTAACCTTGATTTTAGTCACCCTCCTTTCCTTTTTTTTATCGCTTGATTCGCAGCAGGTCTATTGTAACATTAGCGAAGCTAAAGCCATTTTTATTGGCAGCATTTATTCTTATTCCTAAATCCAAAGCTTCATCGACAACTTTACTTAACTCGTTTATATTTTTAGCTGCAATAGCTTTTTCCAAAAATTCATTTAGTTTCATATTTTCATATTCACTTAGCCTTATTTTGCATAAAGCTGATTGAAATGGATTGAGCTCCTCAGGATATGTTAAGACAGGTAATTTACTAATCTTTTTATTTGCTGTTGGAGCAGCTTTTATAAAATTAGGTAACAACCCTTCTTTTGCTATTCGCTCTACCGCTTTTAACATTTTACTAGACAATTTTTTACTATTTATTTTTTTCATTGTAACCCTCACTTAATTTCATTACTATTCGATCATAACGTGATAAATGTTATTTAATTGTTAACACTATACGACTTGTTGATTTACTATAAATTATAGTAACAAACTTTACGGGCATTTACGCTAGAAAAACATATCTCGTAAAAATTATTTCAATTTCAATAAAAGTTGGGTACTGTGATTGTAAAATTGAAAGAAATGGATCTCCTGTCTTATTCCACTGCAAAGCTGAAGAAGCATTGTCAGCTACTTGATGATGAAGAAAAAGTAATTCTATATGAGCAGCTGCTAGACAAGGCTAAAGACATACTTGAAAATTCAAGAGATAATGTTTCTGAACTGAAAAAGATCAGTAAAGCTGCTGTAGCAATAGAGGAAACCACCGATCAGCAGTTACTAGAAAAGTTTAATGATGACCACCCGCTAAGAGAAGTGGACATTTTAATCTACTCTCCTCAGGGAAATACTGAACATCTATTCAGCATAGATAACTCGTCAGAGCTTTATGATTTAAAAGAAGATAAGGATAAAGCTCTTTATAATGCAGTAAAATCAAATGATGTTGAGCTTGTAAAAAAGCTGCTAATGATCCTTTTACCTACAGAAGTAGGTAATTTTGATGTAGAATACTTGGAAGAATTGAAAATATTGCTGTCAGGAATTCACAAAGAATTGCAATTATCACAAGATATGAAAAATTATCTTGTAAAGACGATAAAGTTCTATAGTTTTTTATGTAGTAATTTTAGCTTATTAGTTGCAAATCCTACTGATGTAAAAGCTATGATCAATCTATTTGCTACTCAACCAAATATTGATTACCAAATAGATAAGCTTCTGCTTTCTTTTATTGTGAGAGATGTTGAGGAAAAAAAGCTAAATTCTGAAATCAAACACATGATAGAGCTTCTTGAGCAGCATGAAAGATTTGCTGAGCTCGAATATAAGGTTAGAAGATTAAGATCAGAGTTTGCATCTGGCAAAAGCAGATATTCGGCTGAAGTAATACGAAATAGCATTGCAGAACGAGAAAAAGAGATGAGGGAAATTGAGAAAAAATACGTAAGGCCAAACAATTTAATTAGCGAGAGGCAGAAATTATTAAAGCAATTACTTTGCTAGCTTTTTTTCCACTTCATAAAATTTGTTGTAAATTTGAATAAGAGGTGAAAAGTGCAATTAGGTAAAAAGATAAAACAATTAAGGCTAGATCATGGTTTAACGCAGACCGAATTGGGAAAAAGAATAGGTGTCTCATATAGACAGATACAAAGGTACGAAAATGGCTCAAATTGTGTTTTGGCTAGTAGATTATATGATTTAGCAAAAGCCCTATCGATTGATGTTGCTAACTTTTTTACTGATGTGCATGCCGGCTCACATGAAGTTTACGATGAAGAGGTGTTAAAGCTAGTCAAAGGATATAATGAGATTAAGAGCAAAAGGTTACGTAGTGCGGTTTATATATTAGTAAAATCTTTTTCTCAAAGTTACAATGAGAGTTAGTATTGCTTTGATATATAAATTAAGATGTTAATAAATGATTGTGCAAGCTGAACAGTACCCTATTGATAAACAAATAGGTGAAAGAATAAGGAAAAGAAGGTTAATGTGTGGCTTTAGTCAAAGAGATTTAGGAAAAAAGCTTGGAATTTCATTTCAGCATATACAAGGATATGAAACCGGAGAGGTAAGGCTTGTAGTTGATAGATTGTATAATTTAGCAGAAGCTTTGTCTGTTGATATGTCATATTTTTTTACCAAAGCCTCTGAAGACTTGCATGATAAGGCCTTCCGTAGCGATGTGAGCAGCGAAGAAATATCAAGATTAGTAAGAGAGTATAGAAAAATTAAAGATGAAACTTTGCGTGAAATTGTTCATTTAGTGATTAAGGCTCTTGCTAACACAGGCTTTAAAGCACAAATGGGTAAATTCTCTCCTTGACTTGTTGAAGAAAACTTAAACTTTCATTTTCTTCATCATTTTGCTTTCGATTTTCTTTAACTTTGATGCGTGTAGTTATCCCTACACAAAGTATAATGTTTTAAAAATAAAAACTTGCACCATAAAATATAGGGATTGTAAAGCTTCTAATAGAAAAGCAACAACAAGAATCATTTATTAATTCTAAAACCACAGATCAGTCTACTATGCTGCCAAGGAAGGACATTTACCAGCTGTAGAGTTTCTCATAGAAAAAGGAGCAAGAATTGATATTAAAAATTCCAATAATAGATCACCATTGGAACTTGCAAATGATGGAGGACATGAAGAAGTTGAAAATTTACTAAGAAATGAATTACTTCTTGATGCTGTCAAGAGAAAAGACCGCAGTGGAGTAGAAGCTCAACTTGATAAAGGGGCTAATGTTAATTATGTACGTCGAGAAGATGGCTGTGCACCATGCTGTCAGTTATAACCATGAAAATCTTGAGTTTGTGAAGTTCTTAATAGGGAAAGAAAAGGTGAAATTATTTAGCACCAAAGATTAAAGAAGATATAGTAAAGGGGAGGCAGCCAAGAGGTTTGAAGCTAGCTGATTTGAGAGAAATACCGGTGCTGTGGAGTGAGCAGTTGGAGAAATTATATAGACTGACGTCTTAATTTATAAAAGCCACAGGAGATAGATGTGCCAGAAATTGAGGGAAATCAGTGTTAAAAGCTTAATTATATAATAAAAATAGTGATAATCTTAATTTATATGTGAAACGACCTAAGAGCTTCAAAATTATTTCATAAGAGCCTAATGTTTCTTATAGCCCTTCTTCCGCTGAATCATGTAGTTGGTCTGATTAAAGGAAATTCTGTGGACATCACAAAAGTCAATTCAATCAAATACAAAACTCGAAAAAGTAGAAAGTGTGAAGCAGCCAGTCTTTCCTGAATCCAGCACAAAAAGTTATGTCCAAAAAGGAATAAACATCAAGAAAGGAAAATAGTTTCTTTAGAATAATCTTTTAATTATTAACTCAATTTCTCTAAATCCTCATGCTATTTCTCCTTGCTTTGAGCGTATAGTTTATTGAATACCTCCAAGAATCTTGCTTTAAAAATATATCAATTTTTTTTACCCCTCCAAAACCTTTTTTTTGTTTAATAATTTTAGTTGACTTTATGAACACACTATTATTTCTTTTGAAGATTCAATCTTTTGCGGCTGGTCTAAACTATCAATTGACATCATAAGAGTAGACGGAGCATCTGATTCTTTTACTACACAATCTAATTGCTTAATAGTTTCACTTGACTCTATAGATGCATTTCTTTCAAAATTTCCATCTTTTACAGCTTGTAAAACACTTTTTCCTCCTAAAAGGCAACTTTCCCCTAAACTTGATTGATTTTTTAACTTGTCAGACTTCTCTTGGCTCTCTCTATCAAGCTTTACTTCTATTATATTACTATCTTTATCACTAGAATATAGATGAATACTAATCTTTCCCACTTCAGTAGTAAAAGACATTTCAATGCCATCTCCTAAGACATCTGTATAATTTCTTTTTCCTCCTACATTTTCAATTCTTACTATACTCTCTCCAATATGAAATATATGATGTCTAAAACTTAAATCTTTCACTTTTGGATTATTTGTAACTTTTGCAACCTCAACAGTGCTATCTTGCGAATATTTTACATAAAAATATCCATTATCCATTTCTGTGTGTAAAGCTTTGCCTTTGGCACTACTGTTTATAATACCTTCATTTGCTACGCTTTTTAGCTTGTTATCGATTTCTTCACGTTCTGCAAAAATCTCATAACTGAACCCATAAGTTGCATACAATAACCTATTATCATAGAAGGAACTGCGTTTTACCCTTCCACCTTTTAATAGTAAATTATTCATGATATTGCGTATAATACCTATATTTTTGTCATCTGATACACCCTCATAGGCAGGAATACCTCTTATTCCCTTAGAAACTAAACTTGTTATAGTCTCACTATCGTCTGATAAACTCTCATAAGATGGTAATCCCTTATGCTGTCGTATTCTATCAGGGATATTTCTTATTTCCTTAAAAATTAAACTTGTTATAGTATACTCATCATCGTTACATCTTGAATTGAGCCTTATCCCTTTTTGCAAATATTTACTTGTTATGCACTCTATACGTTTTAAAGCAATGTTTGTAAAATTTTCATGCTTATCCCTATAACCTTGATCATTTTTTGCTACTACATCTTCTAATTCTTTACAAAATTCATCAATTAGACTTTTCTCATCTCCGGTTAATGGTAAGTCTAGGTCCATCAAAGCTGAGTCCTTTGGACTAATAGGATAATAATAATCGCTTTCTAAATCTGAATCACTGTTATCAGTTAAGCTGTCATCAATTTTGCTTTGATACGACAATATATTCTCTACACATGTGTCAGAAGTCTTTTCAGTTTCATGTGTCTGATCAAAGTCATAAAACTCAGGACGGTTGCTTATTCCTTGAACAAACAAATTATAATCGTCCAAATCTGCTACATTATTTTCAGAAGTTGAATGGCCACCAGAGTGCTTTAAATATTCTGTATTTTGTTGCTGTGAATCCAATAGCTTAGATAGAATAGGCATAACTCTCTCCTTGAAATACCTTTTGTCCAACTTTACTTAATTTTATTATATTATTATGCAATGTAATATTGACTATAGCATACCTTGATAAAGCTTTTCAAGTACTATTTTTATAGTGAGGTCTGCTATGAAAATACTTGTTTTAGTAACTATTATCATCTAGCCTCTGGAGTTGTTTATTACACTTGTTTTTTGAGAGAGTGGAGTAAGATAATTTAAAAAAAATATATAATTCACTAAAATGCAGTAATAAAATGCCTTTTACTACTAAAGTAAGGTTAGCATTTACCTACATCCTATCTTATTTAAATAATTTATTTTAAACTAATCATCGATTAAATGCTCGTTTAGATGGACCTGCCTGCTGAGCAATTGGCTGCTGAACATTACTAGCTGGTTGCTGACCTTACCCAGGAAAAGTGGAGAGAAAGTTGGGAATGTTTTTACAAAGAGAATGATGAATCAAAAAGCTCAGGGATGCAATAGTTAATAGTAGAATGTCTGCGTTGTTTGTTATAAAAAATTTCTATATATTCAAATATAGCAGTTTTAATAGACTGTTTGGAGTACTTAGCAGTATTTATTAATAACTCTCTTTTCAGAGAACTAAAGAAACTTTCTACAACGGAATTGTCGTAACAATAGCCTTTGTGACTCATGCTAGGAACTATGTTCTTTATAGCTAGTAGATTTTGGTAATTTTTTGAAGTATATTGTGAACCTTGATCGCTATGTAATAGTAGATTCTTGGGATGGTTACGCTTGTAAATGGCCATTAACAAAGAGTCAATAACCAACTGTTTATTTATTGAGCTACTCATCGACCAGCCAACTACCATACGTGAATATAGATCGATTACTACTGCCAAATATAGCCATCCTTTCTTGGTTCTTATATAAGTAATATCAGTCACCCACACTTTATTTGGTTGATCGGTAATAAAATTTTGATCTAATATATTGGGAACTATGACTCTATTGTCAGTTTGCCGTTTCTTGGTTTTAAATTTTCTTTTAAGTATAGCCTTAATGCCATTTTCTTTCATAACATTTTGCACTGTTTTGATGTTGTAATTTTTACCTAAAGCTTTCAATTCAGCATGAATTTTAGGGGCACCATATCTGCATTTAGAAACTTGATGTATTTTTTGAATATCTGCTAATAGATCTTTTTTTGCCAATTCCCTATTGCTTATTTTTTTAGCAAGCCATTTGTAATAACCACTAGCAGATACACCAGAAATTCTACATAATTCTTGTACTTTATAGCAATTGCTATGCTCTTTTATAAAAAGATATTTTACTCTTTTTGACTGGCAAAATATCCCAGGGCTTTTTTTTAAATGTCTCTTTCCCTTGTTACTCTTGCTAACTCTCTCTTTAAGTCAAATCTCTCTTTATCATAAGGCGCTACGTTACCCCTGCCCGGAAATGCATTTACTGCTGACTTTTTCTCGTTATACTTCTTTATCCACTTACCTAATATACCGGGATTTATACCTAGATCCCTTGCTATTTGTGAAATTGTTTCTCCCCTTTCTCTGAAAAGTTTTACAGCTTCTTCTTTGAACTCTGCTGTATACTCTCTTCCATTTGTCATATTGCACCTCTTTATGAAAACATTTTTTACTATAAAAACGTCTCAACTTTCTCTCCACTTTTCCTGGGTAAGGTCATTTTTTGATTGCGTATATTTTTACACTAAGTCAGTATAGTATATATTCAGAAAAAAGTAGATTTTCCAGTATGCATATCAATAAAGGTGTAGAGACTGATAGCACCAATGAAAATAATAAATTACCAAAAAGACTACATAGTCATTCAGCAACTAGCCTCGTTAGTGAAAAAGATAAATTCATTCAAGTAATAGTTGGTGAAGTAAAAGCAGAGGCCTTGAAAGAATTTCTAAATACAGATAAAGGACAAAATATGTTTGATACTGTATGTGAAAATAAAGTTAGACGCAATATGTCCAGTATTTTGCATAAAGCAGGAGCTAAGGCTAAAGATGCTTTTCAAGGTTTATATGACCTTTGGTTTGATGATCAAGGAAACAAAACGAAATATTTAAAAACTCTAGAGAAAGAAGGAATAGATCTAGCTCGTATGTCCAGTATCCTAAGTGGAGCAGGAGCTAAGGTTAAAGATGCCTTCCAAGGTTTGTATTATCTTTGGTTTGATAATAAAGGAAACAAAACGAAATATTTAAAAACTCTAGAGAAAGAAGAAGTAAATCTAGCTCATATCTCCAGTGTTTTAAGTGGAGCAGGAGCTAATGCTAAAAATGCTTTTCAAGGTTTGTATTATCTTTGGTTTGATGATCAAGGAAACAAAACAAAGTATTTAAAAACTTTAGAAGAGGAGAAAATAGACCTAGTTCGTATCTCTAGTATCCTAGGTAAAGCAGGAGCTAAGGCTAAAGATGCCTTCCAAGGTTTGTATTATCTTTGGTTTGATGATCAAGGAAACAAAACGAAATATTTAAAAACTCTAGAAAAAGAAGGAATAGATCTAGCTTGTATGTCCAGTATCTTAAATGGAGCAGGAGCTAATGCTAAAAATGCTTTTCAAGATTTGTATGGTCTGTGGTTTGATGATCAAGGAAACAAAACGAAGTATTTAAAAACTCTAGAGAAAGAAGGAATAGATCTAGCTCGTATGTCCAGTATCTTAAATGGAGCAGGAGCTAATGCTAAAAATGCTTTTCAAGATTTGTATGGTTTATGGTTTAATGATCAAGGAAACAAAACGAAGTATTTAAAAACTCTAGAGAAAATCTAGCTTGTATGACCAGTATCTTAAATGGAGCAGGAGCTAAGGCTAAAGATGCTTTTCAAGGTTTATATGACCTTTGGTTTGATGATCAAGGTGAAAAAACAGAGTATTTTAATGGAATGCAGGTTATGAGGTAAATTAGCGCGCAGAATATTGCATACAGCAGTATCGTTTAAGCAATTTCTTCCTGAAGTTGTTTTATTTCAGCTTGAGGAAGGCCAGTAGATTCAGCTATTAAGTCAACAGATACGCCAGCTTTAAGTAGGTTTTTAGCCACTGCTAGTTTAGCCTGTTTTTCGCCCTCTTCTCTGCCTTTTTCATGACCTATTAGGATGCCTTTTTCAGTAGCATCATCAAGTTTTTGAGCGAGGACAGCCTGTTCATCAAGAATACGTTTTATTTCCTGTTCGTAGGCAATAAATTCTTTCTCTGACCAGTTAAATCTATTTAGCTCTTCATATGCTCTTTTAATTATTAGATCACTTCCTATTATTCTTTCTAGCTCTTCTTCACTAGTTTCGTCTGCATATCTGAAAAAGTATATCCATTTTTCAACTATACTTGAAAGCTGATCTTCTTTGGTTTTTAGAAATTTAGGCAACTCAATAAATATAAAGTAAAAATCTTTTAGATCATGTTCATTAGTATCTTCGTCGCGAATAGTATGCTTTGATTTGTACTCGGACTTATCAGGAAATAAAATACAATCTGCTATAGCAATAAAGATAATTTCCTTAAGGTCATGATATTGATCACCCTTACTAGCTTGTCTTGAGTAAGCTTTAGCAGCGTAGTATTGGGCACGTTTTTCAAAGCCTTTGGTTTTAGCGACCTGCATTTCAACTATCACTTGCAGCCCATTTTTATCTCTACAAAGAACATCAACAATGCTTTGTTTTTTAGAAGCAATATCAGGGTCTTGAATAGTACTTAAGAACTCTATATCCTTTATTGTACTTTTGCCAGTGAAGCCGAGGATATCATTAAGGAAGTGAATGAGGATGTCTTTATTCTTTTCAGTACCAAAGATGCGCTTGAACGATATATCATTTTTTGGATCAAGAAACTTTGAAAGAGTCATAGCAAGAGTACCTAAAAAACATTAATAATTATACACAATTCTGAAGAAATATTCAACGTTTTTATATTGGGTTTACTAAATCTTGTTTTTTTAGCTTCGAGAAAAAATGACCTTCATAAGACCTGCTGCGAATCAAGCGATAAAAAAAAGGAAAGGAGGGTGACTAAAATCAAGGTTAACTAAAAGGCGTGCTTAAGATTTACAATACCAGCAATAATATTGAACCTCAGGTTATATTTTTTCTGAAAATTGCGATAAACATTCGACATAATCTTAAATATCTTTATCTCTCGGATCTTGTTTTCTACTCTCATTCT
This sequence comes from Wolbachia pipientis, assembly GCA_023052945.1. Classification (NCBI taxonomy): domain Bacteria; kingdom Pseudomonadati; phylum Pseudomonadota; class Alphaproteobacteria; order Rickettsiales; family Anaplasmataceae; genus Wolbachia; species Wolbachia pipientis. The sequence goes on along the minus strand of CP095495.1, from coordinate 373,814 downwards.
AAATGATGCTAATCTTCTATTATGCTCTGGAGTTAATGGCTTTTTACGATACTTTTTATATGGAATTATAACTGACCTTACCCAGGAAAAGTGGAGAGAAAGTTGGGAATGTTTTTACAAAGAGAATGATGAATCAAAAAGCTCAGGGATGCAATAGTTAATAGTAGAATGTCTGCGTTGTTTGTTATAAAAAATTTCTATATATTCAAATATAGCAGTTTTAATAGACTGTTTGGAGTACTTAGCAGTATTTATTAATAACTCTCTTTTCAGAGAACTAAAGAAACTTTCTACAACGGAATTGTCGTAACAATAGCCTTTGTGACTCATGCTAGGAACTATGTTCTTTATAGCTAGTAGATTTTGGTAATTTTTTGAAGTATATTGTGAACCTTGATCGCTATGTAATAGTAGATTCTTGGGATGGTTACGCTTGTAAATGGCCATTAACAAAGAGTCAATAACCAACTGTTTATTTATTGAGCTACTCATCGACCAGCCAACTACCATACGTGAATATAGATCGATTACTACTGCCAAATATAGCCATCCTTTCTTGGTTCTTATATAAGTAATATCAGTCACCCACACTTTATTTGGTTGATCGGTAATAAAATTTTGATCTAATATATTGGGAACTATGACTCTATTGTCAGTTTGCCGTTTCTTGGTTTTAAATTTTCTTTTAAGTATAGCCTTAATGCCATTTTCTTTCATAACATTTTGCACTGTTTTGATGTTGTAATTTTTACCTAAAGCTTTCAATTCAGCATGAATTTTAGGGGCACCATATCTGCATTTAGAAACTTGATGTATTTTTTGAATATCTGCTAATAGATCTTTTTTTGCCAATTCCCTATTGCTTATTTTTTTAGCAAGCCATTTGTAATAACCACTAGCAGATACACCAGAAATTCTACATAATTCTTGTACTTTATAGCAATTGCTATGCTCTTTTATAAAAAGATATTTTACTCTTTTTGACTGGCAAAATATCCCAGGGCTTTTTTTTAAATGTCTCTTTCCCTTGTTACTCTTGCTAACTCTCTCTTTAAGTCAAATCTCTCTTTATCATAAGGCGCTACGTTACCCCTGCCCGGAAATGCATTTACTGCTGACTTTTTCTCGTTATACTTCTTTATCCACTTACCTAATATACCGGGATTTATACCTAGATCCCTTGCTATTTGTGAAATTGTTTCTCCCCTTTCTCTGAAAAGTTTTACAGCTTCTTCTTTGAACTCTGCTGTATACTCTCTTCCATTTGTCATATTGCACCTCTTTATGAAAACATTTTTTACTATAAAAACGTCTCAACTTTCTCTCCACTTTTCCTGGGTAAGGTCATTTAACTGATACGTAAAATTAGTGAGAAAATCAAATAGATCAGTAGAAGTAACAACAGAAGATCATATATATGCTTTAATATATAAAGAATTACAATAAGTTGAAAAGAGCTTTAAGGGAGTTACAGTACTTAGGCTTTTTCCTTAAGTTTTGAAATTTCAGCTTTAGGAAGACCGGTAGACTCAGCTATTAAGTCAACAGATACACCTGCTTTAAGTAGGTTTTTTGCAACTTCGATTTTTTCTTCTAGTCTACCTTCTTGTCTACCTTTAGCAGTAGCATCATCGAGTTTTTGAGCAAGAATAGCTTTTTCTTTTTGCACGCTCAATATTCTTTCTTCATATGCGATCAAATCCTTTTCATTCCAGCGGAACCTGTCTAATTCATCATATGCTAGCTTTATTATCGGAGCTTCTGCTGCTATCTTTTTCAAATCTTCTTCAGTTGTATCTTCTGCGTATTTAAAAAAGAAACACCATCTCTCTGTAGTATTCTCTAACTGCTCTACCTTATTTTTTGTAAATTTAGGCAACTCAATAAAGACAAATTGTAGATCTTTCAAGTAATGCCCATTGGTTTTGATATCGCGTATATTATGAGTAGAAATATAGTCGACTTCTTCAGGCAGAAGGTTACAATTGGAAATAGCAATAAAGAAAACTTTCTGAAGATCAATGTAATTACCAGATTTATCTAATTGTCTTGAGTAAGCCTTAGCAGCATAAAGTTGAGCACGTTTTTCAAAGCCCTTATCACGAGCGAGCTGCATTTCGATGACAAATCTATTACCAATAGAGTCTTTGCAAAGAACATCAACAATGCTTTGTTTGTCAGAGGCAATTTCAGGATCCATAATGGTACTAAGGAATTCAATTTCCTTTATTTGATCAGAACTAGAAAAACCTAAGATATTGTTGAGGAAGTGAATTAAGATATTTTTATTCTTTTCAGAGCCAAAGATCTTTTTAAAGCTCAAGTCATTTTTGGGATCAAGAAATTTAGAAAAAGCCATGACGAATTAACCTAGAAAGTATTAGTAATTATACATAATTCTGAGGAAATATTCAACTAAAATTCAAACATAGAAGTTTTTGTATATCTTTATTTGATAGTATTAACCTATATAATATCTATTTCTGTATGGCAAAGCATACTACTGTTTCCATAAGGTACCAAATAGCGCAAAAAGTAAGGAGCTGGAGGTTAAAGAGAAAATATACTCTAAAGGATTTAGCAGATAAGGCAGGCATAAACTATCACACACTGCTAAGATACGAGCAAGGAACATGTGGCATTCCAATTGAAAGGCTAAAAGTGATAGCAAATGCATTATCAATTCCTATTAGAAATCTCTTTCCAAGACGAAAAGTACTAAAAGAAAGTAATTGTTTCGACAAAGCTAAGACCCAGGAAATGTATAATTTTATAGAAAAATACAAAAGAATAGAAGGACAAAAAGCAATTTATGCATTAACCAAATCTGTTCGAGCTGAGGAAGAAAGTAATATAAAAGCAGCAAGAATAAGAATTGCAAAGAATCTAGTTAAGGCGGGGTTTGATACTGACATTATCTATCGAGCAACAGGCTTATCAATTGAAGAATATGCTGATAAAGAGAGAGACGAGCCAAACAGAGGACAAGAGATAAAAAAGTGGAGAGTAATCAGAGGCTATACGCAAGAAGAATTAGCAAAAAAGCTTAATGTAGGACCCTCGCAGGTACATCATTATGAACAAGGTAGTGCTACTATTTTAAGTGAAAGGTTGTGGGAAATAGCAAGAGGATTGTCAGTAGATGCTGAAGATCTAATAAAGGAGTACAAAGAAAGTGATTGCGAAGGAGAAAGTGAATTATTAAGTTTGGCAAGAGAATATAGAAAAATTGACAATCAGGAATCACGAGATGAACTGAATATATGGGTAGAATTTTTCTTGCAAAGAAAGCAAATTTACAAAGAGAAGATTGATAAAATAGAGGGAATGAAAGTTGCAAATAATTTACTCAAGTTAGGTTTTTCTACTGATGTTATTTCTAAAATAGTAACAACTTCTTTTACATAAAGAATTAGCTTTCAATTAGATAAAATAAGCATCTGTTAATATCTTAATTTTTTGATGAAAAAATAAGTAAAAAGGATTGAAAAATTGATTTGACTTCACTCGGAAGCTATGGCTTTATGCCAATGCTGATAAAAAACAGCAGTAAATAATTAAAAACAATTTGTTATTAACGAGGAGTATATTTTATGAATAATAGTGAAAAACTTACAGAAGAAATAGAGAGAGTATTACAGAGTGGAGGAGGAAGTGCTCTATTTGATCGTGAGATAGTGTCAGTGCTTCTAGGAGCAGTTCACGACAGAAAGCAAGCACAAGATGTTACTAAAACTCTAATGGATAATTGCCCAGGAATAGGAGAAATTTTAGGGAGAGAAATCGATGATCTGAAAATGATAGAAGGAATGACCGAACATGCAGCTGCAGCAATTGAATGTGTTAAAGAAGCTTATAAGAGGGCACTCAGAGAAGGGTTGAAGAGAGGTCCTGTAATGGATAGCCAAGAAAAGCTGATAGAATATGTAAGGGTAAACATAGGCTTTTCAGCAAAAGAAGCTGTCCTGATAATATACTTGGATAAACAGAACCGTCTGATAAGAGATGAAGTGTATTTTGGTACAATAGATGAAGTACACCTATCTGAAAGGAAAGTGGTAAAAAAGGCGTTATCAATGGAAGCAGCATCAATAATATTAGCTCATAATCATCCAGGAGGGAGTTTGGAACCGTCAGAAGATGATAAGGTTATGACTAGAGAATTAGTGTCAGCATGTCAAGGAGTGGGAATTGAACTAGAGGATCACATTATTATGACAGACAAAGGATATTGCAGTTTTAAGGAAAGAGAGCTGTTATAAACCAAATTCCAATTGCTTGAGAAGTTTGGCTACTACACAGTAGCAAAAAAACTTAGTCAAGAATCTGAAGAGCAAGAACTGCACAATATAAAAGATCTTTGTATAGCTTGTATATTAAGTCGTAATTAAAGAATAAAAGTCGCAAAAATCTATTGTTTTATTATAAATAGTTGCAAGATATACAAGATCTTTTTATAATTTGCGTATTAAGTTAATTATAAAGCAATAAGTTGCTCTATAGACTTGAATAATATGCTTAATATAGGAGGGTATATGACTACTAAAAAAACAGTATCATTTGATGATACAGATGGAAATACTTATGAGTTAATCATTGATTCTAAAAAGTTACCTTACCCAGGAAAAGTGGAGAGAAAGTTGGGAATGTTTTTACAAAGAGAATGATGAATCAAAAAGCTCAGGGATGCAATAGTTAATAGTAGAATGTCTGCGTTGTTTGTTATAAAAAATTTCTATATATTCAAATATAGCAGTTTTAATAGACTGTTTGGAGTACTTAGCAGTATTTATTAATAACTCTCTTTTCAGAGAACTAAAGAAACTTTCTACAACGGAATTGTCGTAACAATAGCCTTTGTGACTCATGCTAGGAACTATGTTCTTTATAGCTAGTAGATTTTGGTAATTTTTTGAAGTATATTGTGAACCTTGATCGCTATGTAATAGTAGATTCTTGGGATGGTTACGCTTGTAAATGGCCATTAACAAAGAGTCAATAACCAACTGTTTATTTATTGAGCTACTCATCGACCAGCCAACTACCATACGTGAATATAGATCGATTACTACTGCCAAATATAGCCATCCTTTCTTGGTTCTTATATAAGTAATATCAGTCACCCACACTTTATTTGGTTGATCGGTAATAAAATTTTGATCTAATATATTGGGAACTATGACTCTATTGTCAGTTTGCCGTTTCTTGGTTTTAAATTTTCTTTTAAGTATAGCCTTAATGCCATTTTCTTTCATAACATTTTGCACTGTTTTGATGTTGTAATTTTTACCTAAAGCTTTCAATTCAGCATGAATTTTAGGGGCACCATATCTGCATTTAGAAACTTGATGTATTTTTTGAATATCTGCTAATAGATCTTTTTTTGCCAATTCCCTATTGCTTATTTTTTTAGCAAGCCATTTGTAATAACCACTAGCAGATACACCAGAAATTCTACATAATTCTTGTACTTTATAGCAATTGCTATGCTCTTTTATAAAAAGATATTTTACTCTTTTTGACTGGCAAAATATCCCAGGGCTTTTTTTTAAATGTCTCTTTCCCTTGTTACTCTTGCTAACTCTCTCTTTAAGTCAAATCTCTCTTTATCATAAGGCGCTACGTTACCCCTGCCCGGAAATGCATTTACTGCTGACTTTTTCTCGTTATACTTCTTTATCCACTTACCTAATATACCGGGATTTATACCTAGATCCCTTGCTATTTGTGAAATTGTTTCTCCCCTTTCTCTGAAAAGTTTTACAGCTTCTTCTTTGAACTCTGCTGTATACTCTCTTCCATTTGTCATATTGCACCTCTTTATGAAAACATTTTTTACTATAAAAACGTCTCAACTTTCTCTCCACTTTTCCTGGGTAAGGTCAAAATCCTTCAGGGTACATTTTCGTTTTAATCTCCAGCTTCTCACTTTTTGTGCTATCTGATACCTTATCGAGATATTTGCCATAAATATTATATAGGTTAATACTACAAAATAAAGATATACAAAAACTTCTATGTTTGCATTTTAGTTGAATATTTCTTCACAATTGTGTATAATTATTAATGCTTTTTATCTTACTTTCTCATGGCTCTTTCTAAGTTTCTCGATCCTAAGAATGACATATCATTCAAGCGTATCTTTGGTACTGAAAAAAATAAAGATATCCTTATTCACTTTCTTAATGATATTCTCGGCTTCTCCGGAAAAAACACAATAAAGGATATAGAGTTTTTAAGTACTATTCAAGACCCTGAAATTGCCTCTAAAAAACAAAGCATTGTTGATGTTCTCTGTAGAGATGAAAATGGGCTGCAAGTGATAGTCGAAATGCAGGTCGCTAAAACCAAAGGCTTTGAAAAACGTGCCCAATACTACGCTGCTAAAGCTTACTCAAGACAAGCTAGTAAGGGTGATCAATATCATGACCTTAAGGAAATTATCTTTATTGCTATAGCAGATTGTATTTTATTTCCTGATAAGTCCGAGTACAAATCAAAGCATACTATTCGCGACGAAGATACTAATGAACATGATCTAAAAGATTTTTACTTTATATTTATTGAGTTGCCTAAATTTCTAAAAACCAAAGAAGATCAGCTTTCAAGTATAGTTGAAAAATGGATATACTTTTTCAGATATGCAGACGAAACTAGTGAAGAAGAGCTAGAAAGAATAATAGGAAGTGATCTAATAATTAAAAGAGCATATGAAGAACTAAATAGATTCAACTGGTCAGAAAAAGAATTTATTGCCTACGAACAAGAGATAAAGCGTATTCGTGATGAACAAGCCGTCCTTGCTCAAAAACTTGATGATGCTAAACATGAAGGTATCCAAATTGGCCATCAAAAAGGTAAGGTGGAAGGTATTAAAATTGGTGCAGAAAAAGGCAGGAAAGAGGGAGAAAAACAAGCTAAAATAGCTGTGGCAAAAAACCTACTTAAAGCTGGTGTCTCTACTGATATCATATCACAAACTACAGGTTTTTCTCATTCTGAAATTTCACAACTCAAAGAAAAAACATAATATTCCTACTTATTCACTTTAACATTTATAAAAACCTTTTCTAAGTTAGACATATCCCCTAATTAAGAATCTAGTGAACTGTCTAAAACAGCTATGAAGATTGCACATAGAATTATAAAAATTACTATCATAACATTACCCAAACTTCTATATCAAAGCTACGTACTGTAAGGTCAATATGGAAAACACATTGACCTTACCCAGGAAAAGTGGAGAGAAAGTTGGGAATGTTTTTACAAAGAGAATGATGAATCAAAAAGCTCAGGGATGCAATAGTTAATAGTAGAATGTCTGCGTTGTTTGTTATAAAAAATTTCTATATATTCAAATATAGCAGTTTTAATAGACTGTTTGGAGTACTTAGCAGTATTTATTAATAACTCTCTTTTCAGAGAACTAAAGAAACTTTCTACAACGGAATTGTCGTAACAATAGCCTTTGTGACTCATGCTAGGAACTATGTTCTTTATAGCTAGTAGATTTTGGTAATTTTTTGAAGTATATTGTGAACCTTGATCGCTATGTAATAGTAGATTCTTGGGATGGTTACGCTTGTAAATGGCCATTAACAAAGAGTCAATAACCAACTGTTTATTTATTGAGCTACTCATCGACCAGCCAACTACCATACGTGAATATAGATCGATTACTACTGCCAAATATAGCCATCCTTTCTTGGTTCTTATATAAGTAATATCAGTCACCCACACTTTATTTGGTTGATCGGTAATAAAATTTTGATCTAATATATTGGGAACTATGACTCTATTGTCAGTTTGCCGTTTCTTGGTTTTAAATTTTCTTTTAAGTATAGCCTTAATGCCATTTTCTTTCATAACATTTTGCACTGTTTTGATGTTGTAATTTTTACCTAAAGCTTTCAATTCAGCATGAATTTTAGGGGCACCATATCTGCATTTAGAAACTTGATGTATTTTTTGAATATCTGCTAATAGATCTTTTTTTGCCAATTCCCTATTGCTTATTTTTTTAGCAAGCCATTTGTAATAACCACTAGCAGATACACCAGAAATTCTACATAATTCTTGTACTTTATAGCAATTGCTATGCTCTTTTATAAAAAGATATTTTACTCTTTTTGACTGGCAAAATATCCCAGGGCTTTTTTTTAAATGTCTCTTTCCCTTGTTACTCTTGCTAACTCTCTCTTTAAGTCAAATCTCTCTTTATCATAAGGCGCTACGTTACCCCTGCCCGGAAATGCATTTACTGCTGACTTTTTCTCGTTATACTTCTTTATCCACTTACCTAATATACCGGGATTTATACCTAGATCCCTTGCTATTTGTGAAATTGTTTCTCCCCTTTCTCTGAAAAGTTTTACAGCTTCTTTTTTGAACTCTGCTGTATACTCTCTTCCATTTGTCATATTGCACCTCTTTATGAAAACATTTTTTACTATAAAAACGTCTCAACTTTCTCTCCACTTTTCCTGGGTAAGGTCACTTTCCACAATGTTGCTAAAAACGCGGATAAAAAATGAAATGGAGCGGGGAAGATTATTGGAGGCAAAGGCAAAAGCTGAGATAGGAGAACTTGTAGCAGTAGAAGAAGTAAAAACAGGAGCATTTAATGTAGCAAGAGTTATACATAATAATTTACTTAATATTCCAGAAAGAGTATCGAAGTTGCTGGCATTGATGAATGATACAGAGAAGATACATGAAACATTGAGTGAGCAAATAAAAGGTGCATTGGAAGGGTTGATGAAAAATACATTTTATAGTAAATAGTTTAAAATGACTAGAAAAGTTCTTTATTAATTTAGTAAGCCTAATCCATATATTAGTTGTGATACTCATTTTAAACAAATCTTCGGCGGATACTTATTGCAGACAAAAATCGTCTTTTGCCTTAAGTGGCGTGAAAGTGGAACAATTGCATCAGGTAAAACTATAAGAGTTAGTGTAACTGGTATATACCGTATTTTAATGAGTTTAGCGTAATAAATAATTTTGGATTAAATGTGATGTACTCAATGAATCAAGCAAAGACGTTAGCTGGAGTAGTAACGTCGCAAACAAATAATGAAGCATCGTTTTCTGAAGAAGTAGAAAATAATATTTCAAATTCTACACTATCTGTTAAGGAGAGAATTGAATTGTTTGAAAAAGGTACGAAGCAAGAACCTGACCTGAACACTGAATGCAAACTAGCTTCTTTAAATGTGATTAGCAATAGTAGCGATAGCAGTATTACAGCAAAAATAGACGAAGCAGGTGCTGATTTTTCAGTGAGTTGTTCTTCTTTAGTGTTGGATGATGGTAAAGACATAGAGGACGAATTTAATGCAGTTTGTGAGGCAAATGGAATAAGATATAACGGTGGGTATTCTCCTGATCAGTTTAATGTGGCATTCAGCACATCTTCCAACTATCAAACATATAACACAATAGATGTGCATGAAGAGGATAGAAAATCATGGGATAAGTCAAAGTCATTAACGCTCACTACCTTGGCTCTTTACCAAAGCAGCTTATGGTTGTTTGAAGCCTGCTCTTGTAAACCGGCTCCGAGGGGCCCACCCTCATCTACTGCGCAGCTTTTGCACTTAGTTTGCCCTTTTATGAACATCCTTTGTGTCTCTACGGCACACTGTCTGCTTGCTTTTTGATTAATAACCTCACTTTTTTTGGATCTGGCATCCCTACTGCATAATGCAACATCGTCCTCCCTTTTGTGTCTTTTTTATTAATATTTTCTATTGAGTTATCTAATACCCCTTTCCACGCTTTATTAAATTCTTCTCTTTCTTTTTTACTGAATTTTACCATAACTTTCCTCAGCTATTAATGTAATATAAAGTGCCTCCAATTTGGCTCACTTTAGCGCTTAGCAAATATTGTTTGTTTACTAGCTACTTTTTCACTTAGGGCTATTTTGGCATAAAAAGCAAGTTTTTTTTTACAAAATATACACATTTTTTTCGCATATTATGTTAAGATGTTATCTAAGTGGAGAAAGTCACCTCTCCCCACTCGACTGCAGAACCGTACGTGACAGGTTACCGTCATACGGCTCCTCTGCAATTTGGTGCTTGTCATGCACACTTTCTGTGTAAATTATCATGGCAATGTCCATGTAACAAAGATAAGTTTTTGGTTATATTGTTTTTCTTATTTTGGTCTTTGTGATGTACTTCCAAAATATCATCATTTTTAAACCAAAGTTGACAATAATCACACTTACCTTGTTGTAACTTCAATAAATTTGTTACTCTTGTTGGCTTATCTGGTACTCTCTTCAGACGATTACTCCAGTATACCCAATCACCATCATATGGTGTCTTGGTTCCTTTCACCTTGGTATGCCGTTTAATAACGTAATCTCCATGTCTGGTAAGATTTACTCCATTACTTGTCATAAATCGCCAATTATCGTTACCATACTTTTTAAAGTATTTTTCCTTGATCCAGCGGTTTCCTTTGTTATGGTGTTTATATACTGCCCATTTCCAAAGTTTTCCAAACATAATGTGATCTAACAAACTAAATATCTTACATGATACTACTGAAGTGTAATATTGACACCATCCTTTAATAATTGGGTTAATGTGTTTTATTACTGCTCCCTGCGATTCACCACGCAATTTCTTCAGTTTGTGTTTGATGACCCATGTATGCTGTTTCACGGATTCGCGACTTGGCATAATTATTGTTTTATGGCTTCTCTTACCACGATTTACTGGATATTGTCTTACCGTAAACCCCAGAAAGTCAAAACCTGGCTTTTCTCCCTTTAGAGTATGAGTTATCTTGTTTTTGATGGCTTTAGCTCTAGACCTATGGTTTTTAACCATTCTTCAACCAGAACTTTCGCCTTAAGAATAATTTCTTCACTCTCATGTATGATGACAAGGAGAGTAGACCGGCGGAGCTTCCCCACCAGTCTCTCGCAGAACTGTACGGAAACCTCTCGGTTTATACAGCTCCCATTATTTAGTCTTTTGATCCTAACCCAAGTGTCCAGTGATAGAAAATATTTGGAGACCTCTTTCTCACTTTTCCTAGAAATTGCTTTGCTAGCCTTCCGTGATCTCGAAGTTTCTTATACTTGGTTCTGACCCATCTTATGAGGTATCTCTCTATATTTCTGAGAGATGGATACATCTCTGATTTATAAAACCTGCCATAGTACTGAAACCAGCCTCTGACTATTGGATCTATTCTCTTCGATATTTCCTCTAATGTGGTCCACGTGACCCGATGTATTCTCCATGACTTTATGGTTTTCTTGATCTTCTTTTTGGCTTTGTTACAAATTGCTGGTAGAAATGAGACAAAATAATTCCTCATCTTATTCTTTGCTATTCTAGGTCTGAAAGTATAGCCTAGAAAATCAAAGCTTTGTATGGGATATTCTTCTTTTCTGTCGTCGTCCTTATTGTACACAATCTGTGTCTTTTCAGGACGCAACTTCAATTTACACTTGGCCAATCTTTCTTCAATCATTGCTTTCATAAACTCTGCCTGTCTTTTAGTTCTGCAGTGTACTATCGCATCATCCACACATCTTTCAAATGGTACCGTTGGGTAATTTTGTTTCATCCACATATCAAATGCATGGTGCATAAATATGTTTGAGATGATTGGACTTATTGAACCTCCTTGCGGAACTCCTTTATCCCTAGCTACCTTGTTGCCATCTGCTTGCTGAATCGGGACTTTCATCCACCTTTCAACATACAATATGACCCATTTGCAGTCTGTGTGTTTCTTGATAGCCTGCAGTGCTAAATCGTGGTCCAGATTGTCAAAAAATCCAGATATATCAAGATCTATTGTCCAATCATTTTTCCAACATCTCTTCCGTGCTGTATATACCGCATCCAATGCAGACTTATTTGGTCTATAACCATATGAATCCTTATGAAATATCGGCTCTACTAACGGTTCAAGATACATTGTAGCTGCTGTTTGCGCTATCCTATCTGATACTGAAGGAACACATAAAGTTCTTTGTCCTCCTCCTGTACCTTTCGGTATTGCAACAGCTTTTACTGGCTCTGGAAAATAACTTCCGGATGACATCCGATTCCATAGTTTGTATAGATTATCTTTTAGATTTTCTTCAAACTTTGTTATCGTAACCTCGTCTACACCAGCCGCTCCTTTATTCTTCGATACTTGTTTATAAGCTCTCCAAACAAGTTGCTTCGGCATATCAAAAGACTTTGTTTTATTCATTAACTCCTCCCTTTCGGTTGATAAATAATTAAAACTAAATAACTCAGCTCCTTCGCTCCATTTCCATTACAGAAACTTCTTCACTACTACGAGCTGATCCGCCCCTGTTTTTCGCATCGGTACTCTCATCCTCAGAGATCGGCTCTTTGGACTTCTCCCTTATCATCAAAACGACAGGTTCCCGTAGTTCCATGCAGTAGCCTAAAATAGATTCACGCCACTTTTATGCCGGACGCCACCTACCCAGTAAACAAGCTCCTGGTAGATTTATCCCAGGTTAACGACTACCCCCTGGTTTTGACGTCGTCCCTACGCTTTCGACACCTCATCAGTGGTTCACTTACGTTCGTCTCTCTATTTCATACATGACACATAATTGTGCCTTTTCCATAACGCTCACTACCTTAGCTCTTTACTAAAGCAGCTTATGGCTGTTTGAAGCCTGCTCTTGCAAACCGGCTCCGAGGGGCCCTCCCTCATCTACTGCAAGCTTCAACACTTCCCGTGTCTCTACGGCGCACAATCATCTGCGTAAAAGATTACGCCAGGAAAAGTGGAGAGAAAGTTGAGACGTTTTTATAGTAAAAAATGTTTTCATAAAGAGGTGCAATATGACAAATGGAAGAGAGTATACAGCAGAGTTCAAAGAAGAAGCTGTAAAACTTTTCAGAGAAAGGGGAGAAACAATTTCACAAATAGCAAGGGATCTAGGTATAAATCCCGGTATATTAGGTAAGTGGATAAAGAAGTATAACGAGAAAAAGTCAGCAGTAAATGCATTTCCGGGCAGGGGTAACGTAGCGCCTTATGATAAAGAGAGATTTGACTTAAAGAGAGAGTTAGCAAGAGTAACAAGGGAAAGAGACATTTAAAAAAAAGCCCTGGGATATTTTGCCAGTCAAAAAGAGTAAAATATCTTTTTATAAAAGAGCATAGCAATTGCTATAAAGTACAAGAATTATGTAGAATTTCTGGTGTATCTGCTAGTGGTTATTACAAATGGCTTGCTAAAAAAATAAGCAATAGGGAATTGGCAAAAAAAGATCTATTAGCAGATATTCAAAAAATACATCAAGTTTCTAAATGCAGATATGGTGCCCCTAAAATTCATGCTGAATTGAAAGCTTTAGGTAAAAATTACAACATCAAAACAGTGCAAAATGTTATGAAAGAAAATGGCATTAAGGCTATACTTAAAAGAAAATTTAAAACCAAGAAACGGCAAACTGACAATAGAGTCATAGTTCCCAATATATTAGATCAAAATTTTATTACCGATCAACCAAATAAAGTGTGGGTGACTGATATTACTTATATAAGAACCAAGAAAGGATGGCTATATTTGGCAGTAGTAATCGATCTATATTCACGTATGGTAGTTGGCTGGTCGATGAGTAGCTCAATAAATAAACAGTTGGTTATTGACTCTTTGTTAATGGCCATTTACAAGCGTAACCATCCCAAGAATCTACTATTACATAGCGATCAAGGTTCACAATATACTTCAAAAAATTACCAAAATCTACTAGCTATAAAGAACATAGTTCCTAGCATGAGTCACAAAGGCTATTGTTACGACAATTCCGTTGTAGAAAGTTTCTTTAGTTCTCTGAAAAGAGAGTTATTAATAAATACTGCTAAGTACTCCAAACAGTCTATTAAAACTGCTATATTTGAATATATAGAAATTTTTTATAACAAACAACGCAGACATTCTACTATTAACTATTGCATCCCTGAGCTTTTTGATTCATCATTCTCTTTGTAAAAACATTCCCAACTTTCTCTCCACTTTTCCTGGGTAAGGTCAGCTGGACGGTATCGTAGAAAAACCTAAATGGTTCTAATTCTGTATTCACAAGACTAGCCTTACTTTTCATTTTTAATGGTAACGTATATATGATCAACAACTTTTTAGGCATAGACGTATCGAAAGATCGCTTTGATGTTTTTCTCTCATTTATAAGCAAAAAAGGAAGACGTGAAACTAGAAAAAGGAGTTTTAAAAACGAGGATTCTGGGTTTCAAGGTCTACTTAGCTTTCTACAAAAACATAATGTAGAAGAAGTAAAAGCCTGCATGGAGGCTACTGGTTGTTATAGCGAAGCTTTGGCTGAGTTTCTGCACAACGCTGGACATTTTGTTAGTGTTCTTATTGCATAAAATCTTATGCGAGGAGTAAGCTTATACGACAAAAAAATGATCAGACTGATGCAGAAATTATTGCTGATTATTGCCAAAGACAAGAACCAACTCGCTGGACACCACCTGCTCCTGAGTTAAAAAAATTGAAACATCTTTATCGTTGCTCGGCTGCATTAAAAGATGAATTGACATTAGTAAATAACCACCTAGAAAAAAAGAGAGGCTACCTAAAGAAGTTGCAAATGCTTGGGAAGACCTCGCAATCAACATAGAGCAAAAAATAGAAACAATAAAAAACTCCATACGTGAACTATTAAAACAACACAAAGAATTGTTGGAAGATTTTCAACTCCTATTCAGGTATAGGAGAGAATAGCTATTTTAGCGGAAATTCCTGACATAAAGGCTTTTATACATGCCAGGCAATTGGCAGCATACGCTGGCACGAAATATAACATCAGGTTCATCTGTATATGCCAAGCCCAGATTAAGTAAATCAGGTTCACGAACACTACGTAAGGCAATGTATTTTCCTGCTATAGTAGCTAAAAATCACAATCCTATTATTATAACTTTTTGCAAGAGATTAAAAGAAAAAGGCAAGCATAATATGGCCATTGTGGGAGCTGCGATGCGTAAGTTACTCCATATTGTTTTTGGTGTTCTAAGCTCAAAGAAGGCTTTTGATCCAGAAAAACTATAGGGCTAAGAGGTTGACTGGAGTTTAAAATCAAAAAATGCTTCTAAGCCATCTCATATAAAATGGCATCTTACACGAATTTATTGAATGTAGTTGGTTAGTGGATATGTTGATAAGTAAATTAGTTTTATATATAAGACAGCAGGAATTTACTTATCAACATATACATTAACTATAATAATCTTTATACCACTAAACTGTTGGCAGTATTTTGTGATTTTACAATACAGCTTAAGGTTCAATTTTTATAATTTTTTTTTGACTGACAAGACGGTATCTTCCTTCTCGTATAGACGATAAGATATTTGTTTCTAATTCTTTATAATCTACCAATCCGGTTGTTCTGTTTACTATTTTTTGACTCATGTCAAACCTCCATTTTTTTATATCAATTTAGAGTTATATCTTTTTACCTTAACAATTCTTTTTTGATTTCCTCTTCAATCATCTTAATTATACTCGTGTCAGCATCACCTGTCAAAAAATCCCTAACATTCCCGAGATCATATCGATTTCCTATCATTTTTTCAATAGCATCATCTATTATGTTTATGTCAAATCCCTTTATAATAGGCGTTATCTTCACATACCCTGCAGAGCCTTTACCATAAATTCCTTTGCTTTTATCAATGCAACCACCTGCACCAGGTTTACTGCTTCTAAAACCACTGCTACACTCTATTGTTTCATACTTGATTTCACCATTTTCTATATATGCTATCCTATTATCTTCAGTATCCTGCAATCCTATTATTGTGGTTTTTTCTTTTAATTTTACACTATCATCAATTATTGTTTCCATATAATCCCTATACCGACCTTTATACTTATACTCTTTATAGATACCTCCACCTCCCATAGTGATTAAATCCTTGCACTCTTGTTTGCCTACACGACACTTTCTTATAAAAATAGGACCCCCATCCTTATCTGTGTATCTCTTTTCTCTGTTACCTCCTCCCTCTGAAACTTCAATGTTAATGATAGGATAATCAGGATCAATTTCCAATGCAGCTTTAATATAATCTCCTGGCATTCCTACTCTACTTTCAGTGGAATTAGGTGTGTAAGTGTAAGGTGTATCTTTTATGTGACCTGCTTCACCACATCCCCACACTTCTATTTCAACACGGCTAGATGTTATTTGTGAGCCATCCACATCATGATTTCTACTTCCAAAATCATGGGACTTTTCGCTCTTTTTTTCCAGTTCTTTCTCGATTATCTCTTTTAATTTCTCCTTTAATTTTTTCTCTTTTAATTTTTCTTTTAATTTCTTTTTGAGACCTTCTAAATCGAACCTACACAATTTATCAGCGTAAAAGACCTCTGTTCTGTTTGCTTTAATTGGTCGATCTTTTAATTGTGTACACTTCTGTACTTCATTTTTTTCGTTTCTCAATGTTTTGCCATCTTTGTCTTTACAATCCACTTTCTCATATCTTAAGTAAAATGGACTACCATCTTTTTTATTTAAATATTGCTCTAAATCTGTCAATTTATATACTACTTTCAGTCCTTTATCAGATGCAAATGCTTTGTCTATCTCATCATTTCTTTTTACACAGTAACTGCATTTTCCCTTCTCCTGTTTATTTTCGTCAGGGAAGAAAACATACCCTTGCCTGTTGAATATCATTCCATCCAACTGTTTTTGAGGTCTTTTTAATAGGTCGACTATTTCCTTTTCCTTGCTTGGAAGATAATAGAACTGATTTGATTCCTTTGAGTAAACAGCATTGTATTCAATATATTGTGTTCCCATTAATTTTAGTGGTATTATCTCATCTCCTCTTTTAAGGACAAACTCCTTTGGTTCTGGCTGCCATCCAGAAAGACAGAGCATTTTACTGTTAGAATTTTCTTTATACTTTACTTCTATTTCTGGTTGTCCTAAGTTGTTCAATTTGCATTTATTTCCTTGAAACTCTTTACATTCTGTTTCAATATCAGGAACATAGCCATATTCTTTCAGAACTTTAAATTGTTGCGGATTACTTTCTAATATACCTTCTATAATATTATCAATATAACTTTTTTCGTTATTACTATCAGTTGTTTTTGCTACTATTGCTGGTTGTACTACTTTTAAAGATAGAGGGCCAATGTTTGTAAAAGAACCAGCATTAACATTAAAAGCACAGAAACCATTGCTGTAGACTCCATGTGCTCTATAAATACAAGTGCTCTCGCTCATCTTCATTTCTATTTCTAATGTATTTGCATCCACTATCCTTAATATTTTAGGCTCTGGAGCAGGTGGTGCCGGGAAACAGCGGACGAACTGTGGATTTTTTTTATCTATACTTTGAGTTCCAAGGTATTCAGCGCAGAGCTTATCTTTTTCTCTATAAGTTTTGAAGTAGTACGTGATGCCATCTTTGTCTAAAATAGAGCGCCACTCAGCTTTATCTTCTCCATACCCTTTAGGGAAATCTAATTTTTCTCCAATCTTTCCGTCTTCTTTTATTAGATCACCAGCTATTACCTTAACCTTAGGATCAAAGTAATCATTGTCTTTATCTGTTATAGGAACAATTCTAACTTGTGGAGGTGACATCGCAAGTTGCTCGCAAAGCGGAGGGGGCCAGGTGCAAGTGGCACAGGAGCACATTTTATCTTCTTTTGGTAACAGGTGTCACAAGCTTTATCCATATCTCCAAGACGAAAAATATTTGCTCCCGAAAACACTTTAGCACCCCACGAAGAAATTCCTGACATACAAGCCCCTTTTTGACTGCAGGCGCATATCTTAGGAGAGTTAGCAAATCTTCTTTTTCTTCATCAGTAACATTGTCTGCCCATTCCCACTCAAGACTATCTGCTATTTTTGCATCAACAGATGTTTTATCTCCTTCCCAATCAATAAACACTGCTGCGGAGACTCCACCTCCTGTATCTTGTGTACCATATATCTGGCGGCAGGATGTCCCACTAGGTAATATATAACAATTATCTTTTCCTTCATAATCACAGACTTGAATCTTTGGATTAAAATAACCATTAACTCCTTGGTCTTTTATTGCTGTGACTTTGATATATTGCAATAATTTTTCATCAAAATCTAGATTGCTCCAATTGAAGCTAAAAAAATTCTTCAAGCCTTTTCCAGCCTTGTTAGCTGCAGCTTCAATTTCGGTATTACTTTCTACAAATGTTGAACAATCAGCATATCCTTGATACGAAAGACCAAATATCAAAAAGAACATCAATAAGAAATTAAGCTTTACACTTCTCATAAAACACCGGTAACCACTCATTAACTTCTTTTCCTTTTTCCTTTATTGCCTCGTACATATACTTTATAGTCTCTTTGTTAGCTGAAAGTACATGTATTTCTTGCATATTCTTTAAATCTAAATTTAAAGTTACTAACCCTTTATACTGTTTTATCAAAAATAAACCTTCCTGTGTTGGCGTCTGCAGAATTATATTCAGCTCCTCTTTTGATAAAGAAAATGCCTTCATGTATAATCTATTTGCATTGACGTTCGGCATTAAGATTCTTGTATCAACATGTTTATCTAAATATTGAGTAAATTTGCTAGCAAATGCGAGATTCAAATTTTCAGTACTTAGGATTACCACAACATTTAGTTCCGTCATTCTTTGCATCCAGTTATCAAACTCTTTCTCTGTAGGAAAGATATTACTTATCTCCCATGCTTCATCCAAAACAAGTATTGCAGGCGAGCCATCACATTTTGCCTCAAAAGAATATAAAAAATAGTAAAGTATCACGGACATACATTCTTTTCGTTTTGTGAGGTTTGCGGTGTTGAGAGATATAATTTTTGTTTCCCAGTCAATATCTGATTCATTACCATCTTGAAATAAGTAAGCAAACTCACCACCTTCACACCATCTACTTATTTTACCCCCGAGGAGCAAAAGCACCTCAGAAATTTGCGCAATAGAACGTGACTCCTTGGGTATAGCAAATATAGAATCCACAATTTTTCTTATCTTTTCTTCTACGTCCACCAAGCTCATATCGGCTACCATTCTTTTGATCAGTTCAACCAACATATTGCGATTGGAAGCACTATCTTCAATGTTTAGTGGATTAAATTTTAGGCTTTTGTCCTTATACTTCGGATCGATTATATAATATTTACCACTCACTGCTTTAGTAAAAATTATCGACTTTCCAGTGTTATCCAATATGACAATTCTTGGGTTAAACTTTCTTGATTCTGATAATAGGAAATTAATGAGTGAAGTTCTGCCTGAATTTGGAGCTCCAAGTATCGTAGTATGGCCATTATTTCTTTTTCCATGGAAATTAAAGAAGTAAGGATTTCCTTCTTTTGAGAAAAAAACTGTTACCGCTTCTTTCCACCTTCCTCCTTTTAATGTACCTGACGTAAAATCATGCAGCATAGCAAAACTGCAAGCATATTTTGCTAATATATTTTTCGGTTGTGTAATAAAGGTAAAATTGCCCGGAAGTTGTGCCCAAAAATGACTTTCCATATGTAGATCAGTTCTAAATATCATGAAGCCAATCAATGACATTATAGAGGATAAATCACCAATACTTTCAGCTAACTTATTCCTATCGTCTGTAAATATTGTAAAAATAATTTTCTGTTGGCAGAAGTCTATACTAGAGGTCTTTTCAAGCTCTATTATGTCTTCAATTCCTGAGCTTTTAAGTAAGGTATTATCCTCACTAATTTGCAGCATGTTAATTTGTTTATTAAATTCTTTTATTGCCTTACTATTACTAGTAAATATCATTATTTCTGTAATGATAAATTCAGATTCAAGCTGCAAGCACCTATCTATATTGCCTAAGGAGATTTCTCGGTATTCCTTTATGCTGAAAACAGAGCCAAATTTCTGTTGATTTTCAAAGATTGTCTGAAACGTATTGAAACCAAAAGCTATTTTAAAATTTCTAATATATTGCGACAGGTCCCTTTCATGTATTGGATAATCTTTGTGCGTTAATGTAACAATGTAGTGGAGAAATTCTATCATTTCAGAATATATTTTACCTTCACTAAATCTTAGACCCAGTTTTTTAGCTCCAAAAGGTCCTAAATCATCGTGAATTAAGTCAGTTATCTTTTGCAACTCCTGGTGACTTTCTTGTAAAGACAGCTTATGCTTATTCTTTATTCTATTTAAAAAAAATGAATTATTGGTATGCTTACCAAAATCGCTAAACAATATTACAATATATAATTCATTTATATACTGTAATTTACTATCAGTGAGTTTATCAAACCGCGCTGAATGTAACTTATCAGAGAAGTCTTCAGTTTTATTCCATTTTAAGCTCAATTTATTGCGCTTTCGGACAGTATGAATCCAAACGGTAAAATATAGGCTATTAATATTTTTTGATATACTTTTTCTAATTTCAGTTCTAAGGTCGCTGTAATTATCAACAGAAGAATAATCTTCTAACTTGATTATTTTTAACAATTCTCCCTGTTTTGTTAGTATAGTTTCTTTATTGTAATGACAAGCATAAGGAGTAAAATCTAAATCGATGCTTTCTAGTAATGCTAAGTTGTTCTTTTTTTCAAGCTTAGAGTTAACTGTTGGTACTTTTAACTGCATATGCGTATTCAATAAAGATAATTAAAAAAGATAAAAATACTACCTTAATTTTTATCTTTTTTTCGCTATCGGATTGTAACTTTATATCTTTTATAAAGTTAAATTTTTCTTTTAAGTAATCTGTTGCCTTTTCTGTGCTACCAAACATTATGACTAACACACCAAACATTATCATAAAAAAGATCAGACCTCTAAACACTATTGCAAGTATCACTGCAGCCATACACAACCCTATGATTGTTGAAGGACTCATATTTTCTACAGTATCTTTAATTGAAAATGAAGAAATAAAATCTTTTACCGTTTCTTGTACATCCTTTAATTCATCACTCACCGAAGCTTCGCTAGAATATGATGCAAAAATGAAACTTAATAAGGCTATAAAAACCAAAACTTTATTCAATTGAATGCGCATCAACTAAATACCCTTTAAATATTCCTCAAATATAACAACTTTTATATCAATAAGCAAGAACTGAATTCACTTATCCACTACAAGTAACACATATTTAATTTTTACAATGCTGTAAGCTCTTTATCATTAACAAGAGGACTCACATTAATGGATGTTAATTTGCTTGACAGAAAGTTTGAATGCAATTCAGCTACTGCTGCTATAGCAAACACTGCAGCCATAGCAAGTAGTCCTGCTCCTACCAGTCCTGATGTCATTGCTCCTGCAACAATGCACCCTATTGTAGAGAGAGCACAACCTGCTACAAGTGCAACGTGAAGATTTCTGTTATTGGGTTGTTTCTCAGGTGGCGTACCTTTACTATTGTTTTTGTTTGCAGAAGGTTTTTGCACAATGGAAGCGGTGTTCTTTTTTTCTTCAGGTTGCAATGGCTGACTACCTGTCATCTGAGTAGCCTGACCATCTGGGCCCATATTTTCTTTTTTTCTGGATCCCAGTGTCAAGCACTGGGATGACACCTGAGCTGGCTCTTCTTCTGCGGTCTGTTCTAGCAGCACTTTATTTCCAGTTTCTTCTTTTTGTGGATTACTATCTTCTTCAGTAGAGCTTAATGTTGAGCTTATACTGCTCCTTCTACTACTTGATGCTAAGCCAGGTGAACCCATTTCACTATCTGAGTCACTAGCACACACTTCTTCTTTAGTTAGACTTTCTAATTCCTGTTGAGTTTGATCCTGCGTCATTGGACTTTCTACATTATTTTCTGTCATCCCAGTGCTTGACACTGGGATCTCTTCTTTTATGGAATTAATAGGTTGTTCTTCTATTTTCGAATATTTATTGCTGCTCTTGCTAATAATTTCCGAAATTATTCGTCTTATTTCCTTTGCTTTTTCTTTGTCTAGTTTTGTTGACTCTGTTATTTCTACTTGCAACGCTGGAAGAAAGGTTTTGATATAATATTCTTTTTGCTCTATTAGTGATTCTCCTAGTTTAGCGAACATTTCAGGAGTAACTCCTTCCTTAATCAACCTTTTGCACTTCCCGGGAGCCCCTTTGTTTCTAACTTTCTCGTCTGAATAATCTTGATCTCCTCTTTTTATCTCTTCAAGTATTTCAGAAAGCTCATCAGCATTCATGTTTGCAACCGAACTTGGTTCTTTATTTTTCCAAAGGTTTACCAAAAAATTTCGCATAGCATTCCTCCATACATAACAAAATGTATAGATACCTCATCAGCGTTAAATTTACATTAAAACTGGGCAATGATGCCCTATAATGGACTCTTTCAGAGATAATTATGACTTGCTTGCGTTAACTATTTGCTTTGTTGCTTCTACAGATTTGCTCTCAATATAATTGTTTGCCTGTTGAATTAATATGTCTATCACTTCTTTTACGGGTCTTTCCCTATCAACCATGCCAACGCTTTGACCGGCCATTAAAGATCCTGTTTCAATATCTCCTTCAATCACTGCTCTTCTTAAAGCTCCAGCCCAGAATTTTTCTATTTCAAGCTGCCCATCTTCTTTTGAGATCTGGCCCTTTTGGTATTCATCAATAACTTTTTTTTGATGCTTCATAAAATCATCACTTGCTTTGTTGGCTATAGCTCTTACTGGAATTACAGGAAAATCAGCACTTATCTGCATAGAAGGTATTGCATTACGTGCGGCTGATTTAATAAACACTTTCTTAAAATTTTTGTGGGCAATTGACTCATTTGTGCAGACAAATAATGTACCTATTTGACAGCCACTTGCCCCCATTTCTAAGTAATTAACTATCATTTCACCTCTTCCTATTCCGCCGGCAACAAATACTGGTGTTTGTTCATTTTTAAAATGAGGCAATATCTCTTGTGCAAGAACAGAAGTGCTAACTGGCCCTATGTGCCCGCCTGCTTCCATTCCTTCTATTATTAACGCATCTACTCCCATTTTCACTAACCTTTTCGCAAGGCTTAATGCTGGTGCAAAGCACATAACTTCAATGCCTGCACTCTTAATTTTTTCTATATTAGGCTTCGTTGGTAATCCGCCAGCAAGCACTATATAGCTCACTTTCGTTTCAATGCACACATCTATCAACTCACTCAACTTTGGGTGCATAGTAATTAGGTTTGCACCAAATGGTTTGTTAGTTAATTTCTGTGTCTCTATGATTTCTTTTTTCAATAGGTCTGGAAACATTGCACCACATGCAATTACACCGAAACCACCTGCGTTTGAGATTGCCGAAACCAAGTTTCTCTCTGAAACCCAGCTCATAGCACCACCCATTATCGCAAACTCACTACCAAGAAAATCTGTTCCTTTTTTCCAGAGGCTACTTAACATATAACCTATATCATACGTTTAAAAATGTTTTGCTTATCTATAAATGTGTGTTTCAAAGCGCCAAGTATATGCAAGATTATAAAGAGTACCATAAAACATGCAAGCATCGAATGTAGCTGATTAGCCGTGTTAGCTAGATCTTTGTTTTGATTAATCAACAAAGGGATATGAAAAAAATACTTGATCTTTTTGCCAGAAGCAGAAGACATAACATAGCCAGATAGTGGCATTAGCACCATCAAAGAATACAAACCAAAGTGTACTGTTTTGCTTACATTGATTACAAATCGAGAAAAATTTGCTGGAAGTCGTGGAACATAAGTAAAGACGCGAAAAAATATGCGTACTATGATTAATCCAAGAATAGTGATACCGCAAGCCTTATGAATAGCGTATATGTTGAACTTAATTTCATTGCTAAGTGGTAAGCTTTTCATATAAAGTCCAGAGCAAAGCATACCAATAATAAAAGCAGCCATCAACCAATGGATAACTCTTAAACCTAGGCTATATTTATCGTCTTCCATTCTGATTACTCTAAAGTAGCATTTATATAATAGAAAAACTATTTTTCAATCAAAATTATTAAAGCAATTTAGATTTACCGACAATGTAGCTATACAAATTCGACCCAGCCGAGAGTCAAGTAGCAGGCACTGGCATCTAAGTCATAGAAACGGATTAAATGCAAAACTTACTTGACACATTTTGCCAGCCCCCTTATCATGAAAGTGAAGCTATTTCATTTAACTTCGCAATCTCTGCAGCAGATTAAAATGACAAGAAAACTTGTATTTGGCGTACTATTGTTTAATTTTTTGCACTATGTGCACCGTATGTCTTTATAAAATTTCTAGGTTTTTACCTACATAAGCTGAAACGCGCTTATAAAGCGTTCAAGACATCACCCAACGTCAAATTTTAAAATAGAGAGTGTAATAACTAGCTACCACGGGTTTTCTATGCCTTTTTTTTCTGCCTAGTAAATTTCTTAAATATTAAAGCTAAGGTTAGTTGCCGTTTAAAAGCAGCTAAATTGCAACGTTTAAGACTTAAAAAACGCCAATACTGAAAATAGACAATGACTAGGGCTTCTTTTGCCTTTTTTTTGTTTGGTGAATTTCTTAATGTTTATACGGAAAGTGTCATCCCAGTGCGTGACACTGGGATCTAGACTGCAAGTAATGCATTGGGTTTTGTGAATATGGGTTTTGCGTTATAGAATGAAACACTTTTGGTGAATTTGTAAAGAAAACTAGATCCCAGTGTCACGCACTGGGATGACATTATTAGGAGTACTGGGATGACAAGAAGAGGGCTACTCGGATGACACCGTCTTGGATGAAAACCAGTGCCAGCTGTTTGCATAACACCCTCCTTTTTCCTGGATCCAAGTAGTCAGGGCACTGGGATGACATCGTTTACTATGTGATATCGTGCCATATTACAATGTTCGTGCAGTTATGTGTCAACTACTTTTGTGGCACCGTTTGTTATTCAATCTTTATACTAGTTTTACTAAAAATTATAGTATTTTAGGTATAATTGCAATATCTAAATTTAAGGTATAGGGATGAACCCTAGGAAAGTTTTTAATATTCTTTTTATAGTATTATTTATTTCTTTTTCTCATGTTGGGAGTGCTGCTGACGCTAATGACGATACAACTGCTCAAGTAATATGTAATATTATTGGCTACGTTTGGGGAATAGGCGGACCGCTTATGACCGTAGTGATAATAGGTGCAGCTTTGCTTGCGATATTTGGTAGAATGCCATGGCCAGCTCTTTTTGCACTCGGTATATTTTGTGCTGTATTTTTCGGTGCTAAAACTATTGTGACAAAAGTAATGGGTGGTATAGGCAGCACTGGAAATACTTCCTTGATGGACCAATGTGGAACAGGAGACACAAAAAAGAACCAATAGGGTTATTTTTTTCTAAAGCAGACCTGATGCACGGCTTCAACTATATCTTCCACTTGCGGTAATGCTTTTTTTTCTAGGTTTGCAGCATAAGGTAAGGGGATGTCCTTGCCAGTTACGCGCATAACTGGAGCATCAAGGTAGTCAAATCCTTGTTCCATAACAACGGCTGACAGCTCTGCTCCTATTCCTGCAAATGGCCATCCTTCTTCTACACTAACTAACCTATTAGTCTTCTGAATAGAGTTAATAACAGTTTGAGTGTCAAGTGGTCTTAAGGTTCTGAGGTCAATAACTTCAGCTTCTATACCTTCACCTGAAAGTAAATCTGCTGCGTTTAAAGCATCCATTAATTTCAGTGAGAAAGCAGTGATAGTTACATCCTTTCCTTTCCGTATAACAGCAGCCTTGCCTATCTCAAGTAGATAATCTTTATTTGACAGCTCAGAGTCAGAAACTTCATGTTCATGTCCGTAAGCTATTTCGTTTTCTAGAAATATTACCGGATTCAGGTCACGAATTGCAGCTTTAAGCAGACCTCTGCAATCGGAGGCAAAGTAAGGTGCTATTACTTTTAATCCCGGTATATGTGAATACCAAGATGCAAAGCATTGAGAGTGTTGTGCAGCAACTCTTGCTGCAGCACCATTTGGCCCACGAAATACTATAGGGCATCCAAGTTGTCCACCTGACATATAATTTGTTTTTGCTGCAGAATTCACGATTTGGTCGATAGCCTGCATAGAAAAATTAAAAGTCATAAATTCGACAATTGGCTTTAATCCAGCGAATGCTGCTCCAACAGCAAGGCCAGCAAATCCATGTTCGGTAATAGGCGTATCAACCACTCTATTTTCTCCGAACTCTTTCAGTAATCCTTTTGTCATTTTATAGGCACCATCATACTCTGCAACTTCTTCACCGATGATCAACACGTCAGGGTCGTTTTGCATTTCTTCTCTGATCGCTGTGCATAAAGCTTCTCTTACACTTAAGGTTGCCATTTATAAACTTTTATAGACTGTAACTAAAGTAACTATATCAGAATTACTAGGAAGCGTACAAATTAAGTTTTATAAACTGACCTTACCCAGATGATATGAATAAGTATTACTTGGTTGAAAGCAAGAGAAGATAATAACTTCTCAGAGTGGATAGGTGGCAGTTCTTTTGAGGCACTGTCTGCTCTTACATGGAGTGTAGGAAGAAGACCTCGTGACCCAGATTCTGCCACCGGTGAGGCTCAGTCACCTTTTTGATAGCCTGAAGATGGCTTTATGTTTCCTGTTTCTTTTTTCCTTTTCCTCCATAAATATATTGTTTTTATATTCAGTTTAAATATTTCACTAATTCTTTTTATCGTCATTGTTTTTTCATCAACTGCTTTGAGAACTTGTTCTCTGAGGTCTTCACTATATGGGCTTGGCATTTTTCATCTCTTTAATATGCCATTATAACCTATTCTATCCTTCAGGTAAACCTTTCTTGGGTTAGCTATAGCAGTGGGAATAGTAGTTGGAGCTTGTTGTCTGGTTGCTGCTGCAATCATATACTATTGTAATAGACCTTCAAATTCACTTGAAAATAGCAAGATCCAAGGGTTTTCTGGAAACCATGAACAACATAAGACCTGCTGCGAATCAAGCGATAAAAAAAAGGAAAGGAAGGTGACTAAAATCAAGGTTAACTAAAAGGCGTGCTTAAGATTTACAATACCAGCAATAATATTGAACCTCAGGTTATATTTTTTCTGAAAATTGCGATAAACATTCGACATAATCTTAAATATCTTTATCTCTCGGATCTTGTTTTCTACTCTCATTCTAAATGATGCTAATCTTCTATTATGCTCTGGAGTTAATGGCTTTTTACGATACTTTTTATATGGAATTATAACATTGCTTTGCAATTTTTGCCAACCTTGATATCCAGAATCGGCATGTTTTATGCTATCAAGTGGTAAATATTTTTCTTGTTTCCTTATGCGGAAATCACTAATTCTACCACGGTATGACTTTGACACTGATAAAATTCTTCCTCCTTCTTCGATAATAATCTCAGTTTTCATAGTGTTGGTTCTTTTTTTTCCTGAATATGATTTCTTCCGTTTTTTACTATCTTCTGGTCTCTGTATTTGCTGTTCTGTAACATCAGCCAAAATCTTCAGTATTTTTTCTGGCGTCATACTTCTATCTTTTGTTATAGTCACTTTTTTGGCGAGTAATGGCTCTATTCTCTTAAGTAACCTACATACATTTGCGTTGTGTACATTGAATAGGCATCCTAAAAATCTATGTGTTATGTAAGTGCGATAGTACAAAATTACGCAAAACAACTTATCTTCCAGAGTTGGTAGTTTTGATCTTCTACCATGACACTTTTTCTGTTTTTTGCATCCAGACCTCACTTTTTCCACTACTTTTTCGAACTCCTCTATAGTTAAACCTGTTATATTACGAAAGTTTCTTGGGTATTTTTTCATATTATAGTAACTAAAGCTCATTTTTTTCCTTACTTGATCTGCTTATTCTTCTTCTACCTCTCTCACATCATTTTTTCAATCACCTTTTTCAGCAGGTCTCTACTCTGTAAAATTCACAAGACCTATTAAAATATTTTTTTACTTTTCATCGTATATTTCTCAACATATTATCTTTAAATACTAAAATAATTAACAATATGGCATTATTAATAGTTGAATCACCTGCGAAAGCAAAGACAATAGGTAAATATTTGAGTAAAGAGTTCAAAGTAGCTGCATCTTTTGGCCATGTGAGAGATCTTCCAGTGAAGAACGGTTCTGTTGATCCGGATAACGATTTCGCCATAAAGTATGAGATTATTGAAAGGGCAGAAAAATATGTAAAAGAGTTGGCAAAGGAAGCAAGTAAAACATCAGACATATACCTTGCAACAGATCCAGATAGAGAAGGAGAAGCAATAGCTTGGAATGTGATAGAGGCACTAAAGGAAAGGAAAGCAATCAATGATGAAAGTAACATTCATAGAGTAGTCTTTAACGAAATAACAAAAAGAGCAGTGCAAGAAGCTATAAAAAATCCACGTGGAATAAACATGGACTTAGTGCGCGCACAGCAAGCACGCAGAGCTTTGGATTATCTAGTTGGATTTAGCTTGTCACCGCTGTTGTGGACAAAATTGTCGGGAAGTAAGTCTGCAGGGCGAGTGCAGTCTGTTGCATTAAAGCTTATATGCGAACGAGAAGATGAAATCAGTAAGTTTATAACACAGGAGTATTGGAGCATAAAGGCAGAAATGCAAAATAGCAAAGATGAGGCTTTTTTTGCTATGCTAAGCCACTATGACAATAAAAAGCTAGAAAAATTTGATATTAAGAATGAAGAAGAGGCAAAGAACCTAGTTGAGGAGATCGAGTCAAGGCAGTATGCTGTAAGTACAGTAGAACGCAAGCAAGTTAAGAGAAACCCGCTTCCTCCATTTATCACCTCAAGTCTTCAGCAAGATGCAGTGAATAAACTGTATTTTAATGTGAAAAATGTTATGCGAGTAGCGCAAAATTTATATGAAGGTATCAATATTGGTGGTGAAACCGTAGGGTTGATAACTTACATGCGTACAGATGGGTTTCATATTGCAGATGAGGCTATAAACTCAATTAGAGGGTCAATTAAGTCGTTATATGGTGATAAATATTTACCGCAGTCTCCTCGTAAATATGTAAAAAAGGTCAAAAATGCTCAAGAAGCACATGAAGCAATCCGGCCAACTGATATTAATAGAACGCCGGGTAGTATTAAGGATTACTTAACGCCAGAGCAATTTAAATTGTACGATTTAATCTGGAAAAGAACCATTGCAAGTCAAATGGAATCGGCGATTCTTGATCAAGTGGTAGTTGAAATTAGTTCTATTGACCAGAAAGTGATTCTGCGAGCAAGTGGATCAAGTATATTCTTTGATGGTTTTTATAAAGTCTATCAAGATAACATGGAAGCCGAAAATGAAGGTCTGCTACCTGCCATGAAGGAAGGGGAAGCGTGTAAGCTGATTTTAGTTGAGCCAAAACAGCATTTCACTCAACCGCCACCTCGTTATAGTGAAGCAAGTATCGTTAAAAAAATGGAAGAAATCGGTATAGGTCGCCCGTCAACTTATGCAACAATTATTTCGGTATTACAAGATCGTGAGTATGTTTCATTGGATAACAAAAGATTTATTCCAAGCAGCCGCGGTAAAATCGTTACTATATTTTTAGAAACTTTTTTTCAGCGTTGTGTAGAGTATGATTTCACAGCACAAATGGAAGAAAAGCTTGATTTAATCTCAAATGGACATGCAGATTGGAAAAAAGAATTGAGCCATTTTTGGGTGCCATTTTTTGGTCATGTAAACTCTGTCAAGCAAATGACGCATGATGAAGTTTTCAGCGGCATTCACGATTTGGTAATCGATTGGTTTTGTTCAGAAGAAGGAAAAAAAGAGGTGAATACGAAATGTCCTGATTGCTTAGGTGGCATATTGAAATTGAACTTTGGGCGAACAGGAGTGTTCCTTGGATGTTCTAACTATCCTGAATGCAACCATACAAAAGAAATTACGGGCAGTAATGACAATTCAGAATATCCAAAAAGTTTAGGTATAGATGATATAACAGGACAAGAGGTAGTAATTAAAAAAGGTCCTTTTGGGCTTTACCTGGAGTTTAATAGTGAGCCTGGAAAGAAAAAAACGGTTTCTATACCAAAAGATATAAATGTTAATGACATTGATCTAAATACCGCTACTCAGTTGCTCTCCTTGCCAAAAATAATTGGAGAACACCCAGAAACCGGAAAGGAAGTAAAAATAGGCCTTGGACGATTCGGGTACTATATTTTCTATGATGGTAGATACTTTTCTCTTAAGAAAAGCTCCAAAGAGGTGCTGAATACAGAATTGAGCGAAGTTGTACAAATTATTGCAAACAGTCCACGCAAAGAGTTAAAGTCTCTCGGGGTTAATGAAAAAGGAAAAGAAATCTTTATCTGCAAAGGCAGGTACGGGTTCTATATAAAATGCGATAGAACAAACGTTGCTTTGGGTAAGAATGCAGATATTGAAAGCATAGATTTGAAGAAGGCTTTAGAGTTGATTAAGAATAAAAAGTAGACTTCCTGCATAACCAATAACGAACTTTTATTGGGAATAGAGACGAAAAAACTTCCTTGACAAACTCCGCCAGCCCCCTTATCATGAAAGTGAAGCTATTAACGAACTTTTATTGGGAATAGAGACGAAAAAACTTCCTTGACAAACTCCGCCAGCCCCCTTATCATGAAAGTGAAGCTATTAACGAACTTTTATTGGGAATAGAGACGAAAAAACTTCCTTGACAAACTCCGCCAGCCCCCTTATCATGAAAGTGAAGCTATTTTATTTAACTTCGCAATCTCTGCAGCAGATTAAAATGACAAGAAAGCTTGTATTTGGCGTACTATTGTTTAATTTTTTGCACTATGTGCACCGTATGTCTTTATAAAATTTCTAGGTTTTTACCTACATAAGCTGAAACGCGCTTATAAAGCGTTCAAGACATCACCCAACGTCAAATTTTAAAATAGAGAGTGCAATAACTAGCTACCACGGGTTTTCTATGTCTTTTTTTCTGCCTAGTAAATTTCTTAAATATTAAAGCTAAGGTTAGTTGCCGTTTAAAAGCAGCTAAATTGCAGCGTTTAAGACTTAAAAAACGCCAATACTGAAAATAGACAATGACTAGGGCTTCTTTTGCCTTTTTTTTCGTTTGGTGAATTTCTTAAATATTTATGGCTAAAGTAATTTAGGCCTACCGACAACCGTCATCCCGCTGCTTGTTAGCGGGATCTATGTGAGATACCGTGAATAAATCATGGTATGACGTCTCGCTTGCAACCTATAGCCTTGTCATTCCAGTGCTCCTTTTTTTGTCATTCCAGCGTCACGCGCTGGTTTCAACATTATATCATGAACAAAATCAACTTTTTAAAATTCATTGAACTGTGCTTTCAAACGGTGGTACCGGGGTGTGAGTATAATAATTATCGGTACATAAAAGTCATAGCAGATAGGCTAGAAGCAGCGAGTACTGGTGAAGTGAGACGAATAATATTCAATATGCCTCCGCGTTCAATGAAATCTATGTGTGTGAGTGTTGCGTGGCCCGCGTGGATACTGGGAAATCAGCCAACTGCAAGAATAATAGTTGCAAGTTACTCTCGGCTGCTCAGCGAAAAGCACTCGCTCGATACGAGGTGTATAATGCAGTCTAGTTGGTATAGAGAGCTGTTTCCAGAGGTAGAACTATCCAAAGATCAGAATACCAAATACAAATTTCAAACAGTGCAGAGAGGATACAGAATCGCAACATCAGTTGGAGGGACATTGACCGGTGAGGGTGGAGATTTTATCATCGTGGATGATCCGCTCAGTTCTGCTCAAGCTTTGAATGAAATGTTTAGAAAGCGTGCTACAAACTGGTTCGATCAGACTTTAGTAACCAGGCTCAACAATAGAAAAAAAGGAGTCATCATTCTTGTGATGCACAGGCTCCACCAGGAAGACCTAACGTGGCATCTTCTCTCCAAACTAAAAAACATATGGAACCATACTTGTTTACCGATGATATCTGAAAATAAGGAGATTATCTATTCAATCAAAAAACCAGCGCCTCCTGTTCCTGTCATCCAAGTAACTATAAATGAGCGCATCGGGTGGCTGTATAATAAACCAGCATCACGCATTGCACCTGCAAGGATTTTATACTCAAGAGAAGAAGGTCAGTTGCTATATCCCCTAGATGGAGGAAAAGAAGAAATTGAGATGATAAAGGTTGAACTTGGGAGCTATGCTTTTGCTGCTCAATATCAACAAAACCCTCTGCCACTTTCAAGTGGTATAATTAAACGAGAGTGGCTGAAGCGCTATAGAAATTTTCCTGATAGTCTCTCATATGTCACTCAGAGCTGGGACACTGCAGTTTCAACAAGCAGCATGAGCAACTTTAGCGTCTGCACTACCTGGGCAAAAACAGACAACAAATTCTATTTACTTGATGTATATCGCGCAAAGCTTGAGTATCCAAAGCTTAAAGAGCAAGTTTTGTCACTAGCTGCAAGATGGACACCACACGCAATTTTAATCGAAGCAAAAACAAGTGGTCAGCAATTGGTGCAAGAGCTAAAAACAAACAGTAGACCTGCTGCGAATCAAGCGATAAAAAAAAGGAAAGGAAGGTGACTAAAATCAAGGTTAACTAAAAGGCGTGCTTAAGATTTACAATACCAGCAATAATATTGAACCTCAGGTTATATTTTTTCTGAAAATTGCGATAAACATTCGACATAATCTTAAATATCTTTATCTCTCGGATCTTGTTTTCTACTCTCATTCTAAATGATGCTAATCTTCTATTATGCTCTGGAGTTAATGGCTTTTTACGATACTTTTTATATGGAATTATAACATTGCTTTGCAATTTTTGCCAACCTTGATATCCAGAATCGGCATGTTTTATGCTATCAAGTGGTAAATATTTTTCTTGTTTCCTTATGCGGAAATCACTAATTCTACCACGGTATGACTTTGACACTGATAAAATTCTTCCTCCTTCTTCGATAATAATCTCAGTTTTCATAGTGTTGGTTCTTTTTTTCTTGAATATGATTTCTTCCGTTTTTTACTATCTTCTGGTCTCTGTATTTGCTGTTCTGTAACATCAGCCAAAATCTTCAGTATTTTTTCTGGCGTCATACTTCTATCTTTTGTTATAGTCACTTTTTTGGCGAGTAATGGCTCTATTCTCTTAAGTAACCTACATACATTTGCGTTGTGTACATTGAATAGGCATCCTAAAAATCTATGTGTTATGTAAGTGCGATAGTACAAAATTACGCAAAACAACTTATCTTCCAGAGTTGGTAGTTTTGATCTTCTACCATGACACTTTTTCTGTTTTTCCCATCCAGACCTCACTTTTTCCACTACTTTTTCGAACTCCTCTATAGTTAAACCTGTTATATTACGAAAGTTTCTTGGGTGTTTTTTCATATTATAGTAACTAAAGCTCATTTTTTTCCTTACTTGATCTGCTTATTCTTCTTCTACCTCTCTCACATCATTTTTTCAATCACCTTTTTCAGCAGGTCTATAGAAATAGAGGGCTTTTTCGATTGCATAGAATAGGAAATCAGAACAGAAAAAACATGAATTAGGAAATTTGTTGGCGATCTGTGTCTTGTGTGCTCAATCTCAAATTTGTTTTTCAAGGAGTCAAAAACAGTCTCAATAATCGATCTTTCCCTTAGTAAAATCTTCTCTTGAAGTGAAATGAGAACGTTTTTCATACCTTTTTTTACTTTAGTGACGAGTTTTAGGCCTCTATCAAAGAGTTTCTCAAAGAGCTCTTTCTTTATATAGCCCTTATCTCCAAACAAAAGTCCGGTCAGTCTTTTAGTGAGAGTTGGCAAAGGTTTTCTGTCATCAACGTTACCTTTGGTTAGAGTAAGTGCTTGAATTTCTCCAATTTCATTAATTACCAAGTGCAATTTAAAGCCAAAAAACCAACCGTATGTGCTCTTACTAATTTCTGCCAAACCATCAAAACTTTGTTTTTGGAGATCCTTTTTTTGTGACAAACAGCGATTGTAGAAGTGTCTATGTAGGAAATACCTGTCATTTTTGCTTGTTTGCAGAACCATTGCAAAAGTAATGCTAAATACCATAAAACCCGTGATTTAAGAGCGATAAATCGGTCATATGTTGGCAATTTAGAAAACTCAGATTTATAAAGTGGCAGATAAAGTAGGTAAAAAGCTTTGAAACTTTTGCAAGGGGATTGATGGTATAATAGAATTACGGTGAGAATTTCCGGAGTGGTAATTCCTGGTATTCTAGTGGGTTTTCTGCCTTTTGATAGGAGCATATTGGCAAAATTATCATCGACTGTGCGACAAAAATCCTCGACGCAACAGTAAAGTTCTGTAATATCTTTCTTCATGGGTAACCTCTTAATTATTGCTAAAATACCCGAGCTTACCCTATTTCTCTCTTCTTAGCTGCACTTTTATCTCTTTCTTTAATCCATAGTTGGGGTTATTACAGAAACTAAAACACTGCAAGATAGTAAAAATATTATGTTTAAACTAGTTTGACTTATATTATATACTGTGGATAATATATCATCTATTTATGATTATATTAATATAAGGAAAATGTTATAATCTGGAGGGTAAGTAGTTATGCTAGGCAATGATAATACAAGCTACAGTTTAATTTCTGCAGTTCGTGAAGGAAGACTAGAAAGAGCAAGGGAGTTAATTAATTCTTTTGGGCTGTCTTACTCACAAGCATGGTCAGAAGGATATGTTTTACTTCGTGATGCTATTGAGAATAAACATACAGCGGTTACTAAACTACTGACCTTACCCAGGAAAAGTGGAGAGAAAGTTGAGACGTTTTTATAGTAAAAAATGTTTTCATAAAGAGGTGCAATATGACAAATGGAAGAGAGTATACAGCAGAGTTCAAAGAAGAAGCTGTAAAACTTTTCAGAGAAAGGGGAGAAACAATTTCACAAATAGCAAGGGATCTAGGTATAAATCCCGGTATATTAGGTAAGTGGATAAAGAAGTATAACGAGAAAAAGTCAGCAGTAAATGCATTTCCGGGCAGGGGTAACGTAGCGCCTTATGATAAAGAGAGATTTGACTTAAAGAGAGAGTTAGCAAGAGTAACAAGGGAAAGAGACATTTAAAAAAAAGCCCTGGGATATTTTGCCAGTCAAAAAGAGTAAAATATCTTTTTATAAAAGAGCATAGCAATTGCTATAAAGTACAAGAATTATGTAGAATTTCTGGTGTATCTGCTAGTGGTTATTACAAATGGCTTGCTAAAAAAATAAGCAATAGGGAATTGGCAAAAAAAGATCTATTAGCAGATATTCAAAAAATACATCAAGTTTCTAAATGCAGATATGGTGCCCCTAAAATTCATGTTGAATTGAAAGCTTTAGGTAAAAATTACAACATCAAAACAGTGCAAAATGTTATGAAAGAAAATGGCATTAAGGCTATACTTAAAAGAAAATTTAAAACCAAGAAACGGCAAACTGACAATAGAGTCATAGTTCCCAATATATTAGATCAAAATTTTATTACCGATCAACCAAATAAAGTGTGGGTGACTGATATTACTTATATAAGAACCAAGAAAGGATGGCTATATTTGGCAGTAGTAATCGATCTATATTCACGTATGGTAGTTGGCTGGTCGATGAGTAGCTCAATAAATAAACAGTTGGTTATTGACTCTTTGTTAATGGCCATTTACAAGCGTAACCATCCCAAGAATCTACTATTACATAGCGATCAAGGTTCACAATATACTTCAAAAAATTACCAAAATCTACTAGCTATAAAGAACATAGTTCCTAGCATGAGTCACAAAGGCTATTGTTACGACAATTCCGTTGTAGAAAGTTTCTTTAGTTCTCTGAAAAGAGAGTTATTAATAAATACTGCTAAGTACTCCAAACAGTCTATTAAAACTGCTATATTTGAATATATAGAAATTTTTTATAACAAACAACGCAGACATTCTACTATTAACTATTGCATCCCTGAGCTTTTTGATTCATCATTCTCTTTGTAAAAACATTCCCAACTTTCTCTCCACTTTTCCTGGGTAAGGTCAGTAATTAGTGTTATAAAGAATTGAGTTGTTTACTCCTTTAAAATAAGTTGTTTTGCGTAATTTTGTACTATCGCACTTACATAACACATAGATTTTTAGGATGCCTATTCAATGTACACAACGCAAATGTATGTAGGTTACTTAAGAGAATAGAGCCATTACTCGCCAAAAAAGTGACTATAACAAAAGATAGAAGTATGACGCCAGAAAAAATACTGAAGATTTTGGCTGATGTTACAGAACAGCAAATACAGAGACCAGAAGATAGTAAAAAACGGAAGAAATCATATTCAGGAAAAAAAGAACCAACACTATGAAAACTGAGATTATTATCGAAGAAGGAGGAAGAATTTTATCAGTGTCAAAGTCATACCGTGGTAGAATTAGTGATTTCCGCATAAGGAAACAAGAAAAATATTTACCACTTGATAGCATAAAACATGCCGATTCTGGATATCAAGGTTGGCAAAAATTGCAAAGCAATGTTATAATTCCATATAAAAAGTATCGTAAAAAGCCATTAACTCCAGAGCATAATAGAAGATTAGCATCATTTAGAATGAGAGTAGAAAACAAGATCCGAGAGATAAAGATATTTAAGATTATGTCGAATGTTTATCGCAATTTTCAGAAAAAATATAACCTGAGGTTCAATATTATTGCTGGTATTGTAAATCTTAAGCACGCCTTTTAGTTAACCTTGATTTTAGTCACCCTCCTTTCCTTTTTTTTATCGCTTGATTCGCAGCAGGTCTATAGTAAGACAGCTTTTCATATCTAACAAACTTTAGATTTAGGATTGAAATTAGTAAGTGGAATTATTATGTAATGCATATATTAGTAAAAGGAGGTACAACGTGAGTAATATAGTTCATTTAAATAAAAACAATAACCGTGATGGTGTAAGAGGATTACAAAGAGCTGTTGATAACATATTTGATAGCTTCTTTACAGGATGGGACTCAGAGCTTTCCAGAAGAGGTAGACCAGCTTGCGATTTTTATGAAACAAATGAAAGCTATTGTCTGTCACTAGAGTTACCTGGTATTTCCAAAGAAAGCATAGACATTAGTATATCTGGCGATAGCTTAATAGTGAAGGGTGAAAAGACGTGTGATAATGAGTCAAAAGATAAGCAATTTTATCATCGAGAAAGATACTATGGCTCTTTCTATAGGTCTATTCAGCTTCCAGTAAATGTAGAGCAAGATAAGGTATCTGCTAATTTCTCAGATGGGGTATTGCATGTAACCATACCTAAGTCAGAGAAACACATTAAGAAAATTGATGTAAAGTAAATAATAGCAGGCTTCTAGTTCGAGGCTTAATTTATTATAGATGGAGTAAGATTAAAGGTATGGAAAGTATAGTTGTATAGCCAAGTGGAACTGGTATGGGTACAGACAGTGGCAAGGAGAAAATAATTATTAAAATACCAAAACCACATTCTTGTAGAGCTGTTTTAATTTCAAACAACGTCACTTTATCACTATTAGTATTACCAGTATCTGCAACTTCTTGTAGAATATCAGATGCTAATTTTTTATCCTCAGTCAAATTCTCACTTTTTTGCACAATCACTCTTTAACAAAATCATTTCTAATGAATAGCATAATTACTCTTATATTCCAATATTGTTCTTGATTTGATACTATTCTTAGAATAACTCACTGACATTTTGTATATAGCCTTATCAGCTGTGCATTTACGTTGACAAAGTCTCTTGAGACATTTACACTTATTACGCTCAAGAGTCATAAATCTCAGTTTCTAAAGTCCTAAAAATCATGTCAAGCCAAATTGTTTTAAGATATATCAATACTAGCAATTAAATTAATACTAACTTAATAATCAAAGATGTACAATCTAATATATTTGATTAATAGTGAGGTTAAAAATGTTATCCAATCAAACAAATTCAGATTATATTACAACTCAACAAGAAAATGATCTTGGTCTAAATAAAATTATTGAAGATCAATCAAATGTAGAGATTGTTAATAATCACAAAAAGCTAAAGGAAAGAATCACTGACCTGTTAAAAGGAGATACAGAATTCTCTCGAATGAAACAAGGAGATAAGGCTCTTGTAATAGGTGCAGCAAGTGGGTTATTTACAGCAATGCTACCACTTTTGGTGGTTGGTACAATACTTGCCATACCAGGTGCTATAGTTGGTCTTACTTTATATTTTGCTGTAAAAGTTGCTATAAAAGCAGTTCAATCTGGATATAAGGGTCTCAAATGGTCATCTGAAAAAACGGTTGAAGGGGCGAAGCATATTGGCGAGAAAATTAAAGATGGTGCTATGTACGCTAAGAATTCGCTGAAAGAAGCTGCAAGTTCTGTAGGACAGGCAACAAGAGAAGGAACTAGTTCTGCATTAAAAACAATGGGGAATAGCGTTCAAAAACTTGGGAGAAAGATGAGTAATAGTGGTGCAAGCGTATCTAGTTTAGATGGCATCCCATATTCAATAGACAATGAAGATCAAACTGTTGTTTTAAAAACAGAAGAAAAAACGAAAAACTTCAATAGTGTGAAGGAGATGCTTGTTAATGAAATTTTGAAAGATAAGACTGTAAATAAATCTGCTTTAACTAAGGAAATATTCTCCCAATTGAAGGAAAAAATATTGGAAAAAGCTTATTCTATTAATGGTCAACAAAGTTTCAAAAAGGACCAGTTAATCAATGAATTGAAACAGCAAGCAGATTTTGTCAATAAACTGGACGATAAGAAGTTGCAAAATTTATTGGCTCAAAATGATAACAATCTCTATGAAATTTTCTCTGAATATCATGATGAATTTAAGAGAATTATAGGAGAATGTAAAATAGAGCATAAACTCTCTAACTCCATAGAGAACCTTAATAAAGTAGCAAGAAAGTATGGTGAAAGCAAAGAAGCAACAAAAGATACTAATGTTAAATATCAAATTTTAGGTGCAACACCAGCTGCAACAACTGAAGGTAGAACAGGAGCAACGCGACGTAATAGCACTGGTAACCTTACTAATGATGCATTCACTTCAGAATTACCAACTATAAGTGCCTCACTAACTAATTTAAATAAGCTTAAGTACTCATTGCTACAAAATTCTCTAAGTGAAGATGTTTTCAATCATCCTATTGCAAAACAAAGTCTTGATAGTAGAGCTCCAATTCGTAGTAATTCTGATAGTAGCTTAGGTCCTGATAGTAGCTACTTAAGTACTAGTAGTAAGTTGAGTGATATGGATGACAGTATTGCATCTAAAAGCAGTTCTTTTATTTACCGTAGTGGTTCTGATAGTGGATTCAATTCACCCAATTCTTCTCCACAACATGTAATATTCACTGAGAAAAATGGCAAATTAAAAACCCAAGCTAATTTAAGAAATACAGGTTCTTTGGAGAAATTGGTGGGACCTTCTTCAGAAATAACTGGTGACATTGATTTGGAACATCAAGCTTCAAAAATAAATGGGAAGTAAACAATTCATCTTCTTCAAAAGGATGTTACTTATTTAGTAATGTCCTTTTATTTCTTACATTCACTTTACAATGCAGGTTTTGGATCCTATAGCACTTCTTATAATAATGATCTGAACGGAGATGAAAACATCTTTATAGCTATTGTAAGCAAGGATTGTATTATTATAATCTGCTCGGATTATTTCAGAAAGAGCTATAGTTAGCAAGCCATAAAGTAGGTAGCCTATCAATTTTTGGTTATGCTTACGTGCAAGCTGTATATTATAAATAATCGACTCTATACTTTCACTAAAGTTATTCTTCCAAAAAGACTGCGCATTGCTTTAACCGTATCATAATATTTTGCATATAAATCTATTCCTAAGAATTCAAAATATAAATGAGTTAATAGATTATGCTTAAATCAGTTGTACCTATGACATATAGTACGTATAATATATCATATGTTTGTTTTAGTAGGGGGTATAGGTATGTTTAATTCAAAGCAGGTAGTACAACATAGCTTATTTGGCAGTAATGGTTTTAAAAATACT
This sequence comes from Wolbachia pipientis, assembly GCA_023052945.1. Classification (NCBI taxonomy): domain Bacteria; kingdom Pseudomonadati; phylum Pseudomonadota; class Alphaproteobacteria; order Rickettsiales; family Anaplasmataceae; genus Wolbachia; species Wolbachia pipientis. The sequence continues at coordinate 333,782 of CP095495.1, read as the reverse complement.
CTATCTTGTGAATTTGAAGGTTTGCCCGAAGAAGTATCTGAGGTTATCAATGAAAAAAGTCAAGCAATAGATAGTTTAGAAAGTGAGAGAGAAAAGCTACTACAAGAAAATTGTGATCTTAAAAGGAGTATAGATTCACAGAAACACTATCAGGAAATAGCGCAAGAGTACGATGAAGAAGTAAGTTTACTTACCAAGGAAAAGCAAATCATAGAAAGGAAAATTAAAGATAGTGAAGTCAAAATGGAAAAATTGCAAAACGAAATATATAAAGTCCAAGAAGAAAATGAAGAATTAAAACAACAGGTAAAGAAATTAGATGCAGAACTACAAATTAGGAATTTTCAGATTCATCTCTTAAATCAGGAACTAAAAGATAAAAAAGATGAAATTTATTTCATGAATACAGCAAATGAAAAGCTAAACAAAGATTTAGATCAAGATGAGGTTTTAATGAATCAGTTAAAAAAGAAGAAAAAGCAGTTGGAAGATTTAGTAGAGAATTTTACAAAGGAATTCTCAGATGGTAATAAGGATTTATCAGAAATTGAACACCTAAGAAGTTATCTAAATAAAAAGACATTAGAAAATCAGAATTTGATTAGAGAGTTGAGTATATTACAAAAAGAAAATGATGATTTAAAATCTAAGCTTCTATATCTTCAGCAAAAAAGGTCATTATTGGATGAGCTAAGTGAGTCAAATATTAAGGTAGACAGATTCAATCAGAAGGAGAATGGCTATGATAAAAGTGGGTATAATCAGAAAGAAATTTACAAAGAAGATGAATTACTAGATAAAGGTTATGATTCTTTTGACCAAAGGATAGAATCAGAGTTGAGTACTAGGCAAGAGTATTCAGAAATAGGTAATCCGGAAACAGAAACAACTGAATCACCAGTAGATAGTTATTATGAATTCATTAAGGAAGGTTTACTTTGGGCTGATAGAAGTTTGATAGATGATAAAAAGTATCTGGAAGATCTAGTAGACGAGTGGTTTATTCATTCACCTAACTTAAAACTGGAAGAGAGTCAAAAAAAGCTAAATCAAGCATTACTAAATAGTATTCTAAAAGATTTCAATCTGAAGAATTATTACTCATTTTCAAATCTTAAGCACTTTTTAGAAAGTAATGAGAAAAATGAAGACCTTAGGCACGTTCTTAATCTAAAAAGAGGACATCTAGGAACAACAATATTGAACGTGTTTCTCGAATACGACGAAGTTATTCCTTCTCTTCTCAAAGCTGGTGCTGATCTAAATATGCAGGATAATAAAGGTAAAACACTTTTGCATGATACTGCTATTTATTCTAGTGGATATGAAGATCTTGGGTATCTCTTAGATGCAAAAGCTGATCCAAATATACAAGATGAAAAAGGTAACACACCTTTACACTATTATGCTGCTAAGTGTAGTGATCAAAGCAGAAAAACTATGGATTTGCTCATAAGCAAAGGAGCTGATTTAAGCATAAAAAATAACGATGGAAAAACTCCACTGCAAGTTGCAATTGATAATGACAACATTATAGGATGTTTATTAACTAATAGTCAAAAAAAATTAAGAGAGCAACTAGGTAAAATGCTTCTCGCTACAAGTTCTGATGAAGATTGGGATAATGCTTATGATCCAGAGGTTGAAAATCTAAGAAAGTTTTTAAATCAATATGAAAATGACAACGACTTAAAGATAGTTTTAAATGTTAAGGATGATAGTTCAGTACTTCTTGATTCGCCATCTCGTCAATTTCCTAATGTAAAAGCCTTGCTCTTAAAAGCAGGAGCAGCTGATTTTATAGGTAAAAAACAAGACAATTATGAAAAATGCGATAGTTTTTTATCAGAGATTTATCAAATAAATTACCTTGCTAAACGCAATGAGTTTTTAAGTAAGGTAGTAAAAGCTAAAAGCATGATTGAATTACAAGAAGTTGTAAATGAAGTCATATCTTCTGGAATAAGACTAAATCTGGCCAAGGATGAAGAGTATTATTGCACAGATGAAATACTAGAAAAAATTGTTCAACTAGGAGAAAATTATGAAATTGCTAGTAATATAGTATGTACATTAATATCAAGAGGAGCAAAGTTAAAAAGGTTAGAAAGTTTAAAAGTCATTGATACAATAGAATTAAAGTTCAAAGCTCATAAGGCTAATATGATCAGTGCTCATTTAGAGTATGTTAGTAATACTGAGGAATTTTTTAGAATTGCAAAGGCTGCTACCAGCGGTCAACTATATGATGGAAAAATCGATAATAATGTATCTTACTTAGAATACTCAGAGGATAGTATAATAGATGTCGCAAGAATCACAGATAGAACAAGAAATCTGGAACTAATTCAGGAATCATATAGAAGGGATATAATAAAAATTGGCAAAAGTGAGGTGGAAATTATAACCGAAAACGGCATAAGGTATTACACAGATCTTACAGAAGGCAGCAGTATAGTATTAACTTTCTATACCAGTTTGGGAAATATAGACGTTAGACTGTATCCTGACGTACAAGATAAAAGCAAAATTATAGTAGAAGTGAGTAATAGAGAGGAAATATTAGAAAAATTCAAAGGTCGCGAAGAAGAGTTAGGCAATGATTGCGGGCTCGGTGAGTATTGGGTCTACTATGCTATTAAGCGAGGATATTTTGAAAGATCTGGAAAATTAATGCATTCTGAATCAATAAGTCAATCTAATGAAAAAACGCCTTTGACAAAGCTTGACAAAATAATAGGAGTTTCAAGTTTCAAAGAAACAGTAAGTCGTTGTATATAGTAAGAACAGTAAATTCCATCTACCAATAGCAGGCTACCAGCCAGACTTTGTAGCATTAGCGGTTTTTCTTTTTCACCTGTAGTATTTTCTTTGCCAGATTTACTATCAAAATATGATTTGGAAGAAAGTTTATTAGAAGGGTTTTGTCTTGCACAGTGATTTCTATTTTAGCTTTTTTACACACGAATTAAAGATCTTTACTATTTTCATTATATAATTAAGTTTTTAACTGATTTACCAAAATTTTTAAAGTGTCAGTTTTCTGGCGCATACTGTTGCTTTTATAAATTAAGACCATGGAATTTCTTCAATTGCTCACTCCACAACATCGGTATTTCCTTCAAATCAGCTAACCTCAAACTCCTTGGTTGCCTCCCATTTACTATATCTTCTTTAATCTTTGGTGCTAAATAATTCAGCCTTAAAATTTGTTGCACACGTCTTGTACCTATATTAATTTTGGCACTCAGCTCTTGACCTTACCCAGGAAAAGTGGAGAGAAAGTTGGGAATGTTTTTACAAAGAGAATGATGAATCAAAAAGCTCAGGGATGCAATAGTTAATAGTAGAATGTCTGCGTTGTTTGTTATAAAAAATTTCTATATATTCAAATATAGCAGTTTTAATAGACTGTTTGGAGTACTTAGCAGTATTTATTAATAACTCTCTTTTCAGAGAACTAAAGAAACTTTCTACAACGGAATTGTCGTAACAATAGCCTTTGTGACTCATGCTAGGAACTATGTTCTTTATAGCTAGTAGATTTTGGTAATTTTTTGAAGTATATTGTGAACCTTGATCGCTATGTAATAGTAGATTCTTGGGATGGTTACGCTTGTAAATGGCCATTAACAAAGAGTCAATAACCAACTGTTTATTTATTGAGCTACTCATCGACCAGCCAACTACCATACGTGAATATAGATCGATTACTACTGCCAAATATAGCCATCCTTTCTTGGTTCTTATATAAGTAATATCAGTCACCCACACTTTATTTGGTTGATCGGTAATAAAATTTTGATCTAATATATTGGGAACTATGACTCTATTGTCAGTTTGCCGTTTCTTGGTTTTAAATTTTCTTTTAAGTATAGCCTTAATGCCATTTTCTTTCATAACATTTTGCACTGTTTTGATGTTGTAATTTTTACCTAAAGCTTTCAATTCAGCATGAATTTTAGGGGCACCATATCTGCATTTAGAAACTTGATGTATTTTTTGAATATCTGCTAATAGATCTTTTTTTGCCAATTCCCTATTGCTTATTTTTTTAGCAAGCCATTTGTAATAACCACTAGCAGATACACCAGAAATTCTACATAATTCTTGTACTTTATAGCAATTGCTATGCTCTTTTATAAAAAGATATTTTACTCTTTTTGACTGGCAAAATATCCCAGGGCTTTTTTTTAAATGTCTCTTTCCCTTGTTACTCTTGCTAACTCTCTCTTTAAGTCAAATCTCTCTTTATCATAAGGCGCTACGTTACCCCTGCCCGGAAATGCATTTACTGCTGACTTTTTCTCGTTATACTTCTTTATCCACTTACCTAATATACCGGGATTTATACCTAGATCCCTTGCTATTTGTGAAATTGTTTCTCCCCTTTCTCTGAAAAGTTTTACAGCTTCTTCTTTGAACTCTGCTGTATACTCTCTTCCATTTGTCATATTGCACCTCTTTATGAAAACATTTTTTACTATAAAAACGTCTCAACTTTCTCTCCACTTTTCCTGGGTAAGGTCAGTTTATACTTGCCAATGTTTTAGAGATATTTTACTAACATAAAGCGAAGTACTCCGGTTTATAGCTGCTTTCTTTTTATATAGTGAAATTTGGCTATTTTCAACTAATACTATAAATTACATCTTTGTAGTTATGAGATTCAACCACTACTTGCTCTAGCGTTAAACTGCTGCATTTAGCATCTTTACTATGGTTTTCTTCAAGCACTTTTGTCCTTGCTTCCTTTATTTCCTCAATGAACTTTCCATTAACTTTTTCTGGTTCAATTCTTTCCTCACAATATACAAGATTTGTGCAATTTGTTTTTCTGTAATAATGTACTCCAAGGAATATCAATGATAGTACAAGTATACTTGAGCCTACAAGTAGTGATAGCCCTACGTTATTAATCAAAGCGTTCTGGTAAAACTTCTGTACACTACTAATACCACCTTCTACATACAGTAATAAAGGCAATACTATATTTGCAGCAACCAAACTGCTTAATAATGCTGTAAATAATGGCCTATCTTTGATTACTGATTCTACTTTATTTCTTCTACTAATGACTTTGTCGTCAATATTAATGAAGTTGTTCTTACCTTTCCAAGCGTTAAGTGTAAAATGTGAATGAGTACCATTGCTGTATTCCAGTTTGACTGATTTTATTACTTTATCTTTTGGTTGATACTTTAGCACCTGATTCAAAGTTTCATTCGCATTCTTTCCCCCTATTTGACACTCTTCAGTATCTCTAAATTGCTTTATTCCACAAAATATTGTGCTAATTGCAAGCAATGAAGTAATCGCTATCATCGGCATAGTAATGTAGAGAGGGCTGTTTGCAAAAAACGTGACAAATTTTGCTTTGTCTTGTACACCTGCAGATGCGCTAAGTAAAATCACAGTTACACCGAAAATTAGAAATTCCTTCTGCTGCACTGCATATTTTACTCTTGGCAAAACTCTATTTGTTTTCTTTTCTTTTTTAATTAACGGAGTTTCTTCATTATCATTTTTTTCTGGTGAGCTAGTTGAAAGTGTAACTATACTATCATGATTTAATGATATATCCTCACATCCTTGAACACCACAAGACTCACTCATTTCTGTTACTTGAGAGTTTGATCTTGTCATCTCTGCACTTCTATTGTCTATTCCACTATCACTTCCTTCCAAACTATTTTTTAAAAATTTTGTATTCAGATCTCTAGGTTCATCAATTATATCTTCTGATCCTTTCTTAATTGGTGTTTCTTCAGAATTTGACTTTTCCATCTCCGGACTTTGATCGTTTATTTCACCATCTAAACCTCTTTTCAAGAATTTTTTACTTTTGTCTATAGTTGCATACATAGGTTCTCCTATAGCTTCTTGCTCATCACATTTTTCTCCATTTAATTGGAAAGAAGAATGTGGTAGCTTTGGTGGTGCAATATTCTGAATAATACTCAACTGATGATTTTCTGCTGTTCTAGGTGAAGGTGGAGCCACACTCCTACTATTGTCCTGCCGTACGATTTTAGGAATGGAAAAGGCATAATTATATGTCATGTAAGGAATGGAGAGATGAACGAAAGTGAACCACTGATGAAGTGTCGAAACCTTTTAAATGACGTCAAAACCAGGGGGTTGTCTGTAACCTGGGATAAATCTATCGGGAGCTTGTTTACTGGATAGATGGCGTCTGGCATAAAGGTGGCATGAATCTATTTCAGGCTATTGTGTGGAACTACGGGAACCTGTCGTTTCGATGATAAGGGAGAAATCCAAGGAGCTAAACTCTAAGGATGAGAGTACCGATGCGAAAAACAGGGGCGGATCAGCTCGTAGTAGTGAAGAAGTTTCTGTAATGGAAATGGAGAGAAGGGGCTGAGTTATTTAGTTTTAATTATTTATCAACCGAAAGGGAGGAGTTAATGAGTAAAACAAAGTCTTTTGATATATCAAAGCAACTTATTTGGAGAGCTTATAAACAAGTATCGAAAAATAAAGGTGCTGCTGGTGTGGATGAGGTTTCGATAACAAAGTTTGAAGAAAATCTAAAAGATAATCTGTACAAACTATGGAATAGGATGTCATCCGGAAGTTATTTTCCAGAAGCTATAAAAGCTGTTGCAATACCTAAAGATACAGGAGGAGGACAAAGCAATCTTAGGTGTTCCTTCAGTATTTGACAGGATAGGGCAAACGGCTGCTGCTATGTATCTGGAGCCGCTAGTAGAACCAAAATTCCATGATGATTCATATGGTTATAGACCAAATAAATCTGCACTGGATGCGGTAGATACTGCGCGTAAAAGATGCTGGAGGTACAATTGGTCAATAGATCTTGATATATCTGGATTTTTCGACAATTTGGACCACGAGTTAGCATTGCAAGCTATCAAAAAGCACACAGACTGCAAATGGGTCATACTGTATGCTGAAAGATGGATGAAAGCTCCAATTCAGCAAGCAGATGGCAGTAAGGTAGTTAGGGATAAAGGAGTTCCACAAGGAGGTTCAATAAGTCCGATGATCTCAAACATATTTATGCATCATGTATTTGATGAGTGGATGAGACAAAAGCACCCGACAATACCATTTGAGAGATATGTAGATGATGCGATAGTGCACTGCAGAACTAAGAAGCAAGCGGATTTTATGCGAGACGTAATTGAAGAAAGACAGGCCAAGTATAAGCTAAAGCTACATCCGGAAAAGACACAAATAGTGTATTGTAAGGATAACAGAAGGAAAGATGAGTATACTATACAAAGTTATGATTTTCTAGGTTTTACATTCAGACCTAGACTAGCGAAGAACAGTAAAGTAGGGAATTATTTTCTTTCATTCATACCTGCAATTAGTAATAAGGCCAAGAAGAAGATTAGTCAAACCATAAGGTCATGGAAAATACACAGACAAACATCTACAACTCTGGAGGGGATATCAAAGAAAGTAAATCCAATAGTCAGAGGCTGGTATCAGTACTATGGCAGGTTTTACAGGACAGAGATATACAAACCTCTGAAGAACATAGAGCGGCAACTTGAAAAGTGGGCAAGAAGAAAGTACAAGAAACTTCAAACTCGTGGAGGACTAGCAAGGCAACTTCTAGGAAAAATGAGAAAAGAAGGACCAGACACTTTCTACCACTGGACATTAGGTTTGGGACAAAAGGCTGAATAATGGGAGCTGTGTGAGTCGCGAGGTTCATGCACAGTTCTGCGAGAGACTGGTGGGGAAGGTCCGCCGGTCTACTCTCCTTTACAGATTAATGCAAGCATCGAACAGACGAAATCTGTCAAATCAGAAAGAAACACACAAATTTAAGTTTTTAGTAGTTTTCAAGTATAGTTGTACAGGGAGCGCCTTTGCAGTTATGACCGACATTTTCAATGGTGCCTAAGTGCCCGTATGCAAGCATGGTTTTGGAAGGAACGGTCAAATCATTGATGGAGTCATTTAGACTACCTCGGTTAGGAGATTGTACTATCAACCGTTCCAAGCTGAAGCGTTTCCCTATTACAAATTATATGTAGGGGTTACCATGAAAAAAGCAAAAAGTAAATTAGAAATAGTGAATCCTAATGCAGCAGGAATAGACATTGGTTCAGCTGTACACTATGTGTGTGTACCTGAAGGAAGAACGCGTTCAGAAATTTGGCTGCTTTACTGAAGACCTTCATAACTTAGCACAGTGGTTGAAAAAGTGTAAAGTTACAACAGTAGCTATGGAATCAACAGGAGTATATTGGATTCCTTTATTTCAAATACTTGAGTCATACAAATTCGAGGTAAAATGCACGGCATGTAAAGAATGTACCTGGTAGGAAGTCTGACGTTCAAGATTGCCAATGGCTCCAACAACTGCATAGCTACGGACTGCTTCATGGATCGTTTAGGCCAGATAATCAGATGTGTGTATTGCGCAGTTACGTGCGGCAACGCAAAAATCTCACTGAAAGTGCATCTACACATATTCTGCGTATGCAGAAGGCATTAATTCAAATGAATATACAATTACACAAGGTTATTAGTCATATTACTGGGATAACTGGTATGAAAATCATTGAAACTATAATTGAAGGCGAAAGAGATTCTGAAAAATTGGCAGAATTCAGGGACGTGCGAATGAAAAATGATCAGTCTACTATTGCAAAAGCGTTAGCTGGTGACTATAGAGAGGAACACTTATTCACGCTAAAGCAAGAATTTGAACTATATAATATTTATCAAGAAAAAATAGCAGAATGTGATAGAAATATTGAAGCCTATTATAAAACGTTTGAAACAAAGTCTTGTGAAAGCAAACAGCTAAGTAAGCAAAAGAATAAAAATAGCAAAAGTAAGCCAAGCTTTGCTTTGTATGAGGAACTGCACCGAATAACTGGTATGGATTTCACTAAAATTCCTGGATTTGATGTATTAAGTATACAAACCATAATTTCAGAAGTTGGTATAAACCATAGTAAATGGCCAACAGAAAAGCACTTTTCATCGTGGTTGGGACTCAGTCCTGCTAATAAAGTTACAGGGGAAAAAGTGTTTAACACAAGAACACGTAAAGTCATTAACCGTGCTGCAAATGCTTTGCGAATAGCTGCTCATTCTGTAGGAAATAGTAAAAGTGCGTTGGGTGCATACTACAGAAGATTGAGAAAACGACTAGGAGCACCAAAAGCAATAACAGCTACTGCAAGAAAAATGGCATGCATATTTTATAGTATGCTCAAATACGGACAGGAATATGTAGAAAAAGGAATGGAATACTATGAAACACGCTATAAAGATAGAACTGTAAAAAATTTGATCAAAAAAGCGAGCGAATTTGGCTACATATTAGTTCAACAAGAAGAGTTAGTTGAGTGAGTTTCTTAGGAGGGCAAATGCTCACATAACCTACCCTGCAAATTTTCAACTGATTGCTGCAATGAACCCTTGCAGATGTGGTTACTTGGGGGATGCAAGTAGGTCGTGCAACAAAGCTCCAAAGTGTGGCACAGATTACAAAAACAAAATATCAGGCCCATTGCTTGATAGAATAGACATATGCATTGAAATGCCAAACGTTAGCATACTCTCTCCTGAAATCTCTGTGGAGGGAGAAAGTACTAAAATCATAAGAGAAAGAGTGATAGCAGCAAGAAAAGTTCAAACTGAGCACTATAGTGAATTAAATATTCGTTGCAATTCAGAAGTAAGCGGTGAAGCATTTAATAAATTTACTGAACCAGATCAGGCAGGGTTAGAATTGCTAAAATACGTACTGAAAGAAAATTACATTTCCAACCGAGGCTACACACGCGTATTAAAAGTTGCAAGAACCATTGCAGATCTTGCAAAAAGTGAAGAAGTAAAAAGAGCACACATTGCTGAAGCACTGAATTATAGAATAAGGGTATATTAAAAAATTAGTTTACTTGACAGATAATTTATTTCACTATATACTGTCCTTAATGAAATTTTAACATTCTATTTAAGGAGTAGAGTTATGACAGTAAATATTTTAAAAAATGATTCTCTAATTGGAGCTAATAAAAAAGGATACAACGATTCTGAGGAAGGGTTTTGGGATACAACTAAGGGAGTTGCTGGTGCAAATTGGCAATACGTATGTCACCATCCATACAAAACAGCCGCGACTTTTGTAGCAATTGCAGCAGCAATTTCGCTTACAGCAGCTTATTTCTTAAGTCCAGCTTATGCGGCTTTCGTTGGTACAGTTGGAATCAAAGCTGCAACACTCGTTAGTCCTGCTATTACTGCAGTATCTGCATTTTTAGTTGCTCATCCACTATTTGCTAGTTTGATAGTTGTTGCTGTGGTGGCAGCTTTAATAGCTGTACCTGTGCTTGCATATAAGAATAATAGTAAGGCAGATCAAATTAATAAAGTGGAAGAAGAGATTCTTAAGGTCTGTGAAAAAGACGGTGATAAGCCTAAGGTTAATGATGGTAAACTTAAAATAAATGGTGATGCATCAACGTTCTTGATTAACATTGCAAAAGTGGTTGAACTGGTACCAAAAGAAGCAGCAAAAACAGCACAATAAAGTAGCTTAAACAGAATAAAAAGGGATAGGTCTCTGTCCCTTTTTATAAACATTTTTTATTTTTTTGAAGTAATATCATCCAAAAATCTAGTAATTATAAAATAGCACTTATTAGTATAAATGTTAAGAATAAGTAAATCCCGTTTACTGTTTACGCCTATAGAAGTGAAAAGTATTTGCATATTATTAAAAAAGCGGTAACTTACTATCAAGTGAATTCGCTAAATTTGAGTAATTTAAATGTCTATTGATCTTAGTCTGCCGGAGTTACCTATATTACACCCAAGGATTACCGTTGTGGGAGTGGGTGGTGCTGGTGGAAATGCTGTGAATAACATGATCCAATCCAACTTGCAAGGAGTAAGTTTTGTTGTAGCAAACACTGATGCTCAAGCGCTGGAAAAGTCATTATGTGATAAAAAAATTCAGCTTGGCATTAATTTAACTAAGGGCCTTGGTGCTGGTGCTTTACCTGATGTTGGCAAAGGTGCAGCCGAAGAATCAATCGATGAAATTATGGAGCATATAAAAGATAGTCATATGCTTTTCATCACAGCAGGAATGGGTGGTGGCACTGGAACAGGTGCAGCACCGGTAATTGCAAAAGCAGCCAGAGAAGCAAGAGCTGCAGTTAAGGATAGAGCGCCAAAAGAAAAAAAGATATTGACTGTTGGAGTTGTAACTAAACCGTTCGGTTTTGAAGGTGTGCGCCGCATGCGCATTGCAGAGCTTGGGCTTGAAGAACTGCAAAAATACGTGGATACACTTATTGTCATTCCAAATCAGAATTTATTTAGAATTGCAAATGAAAAAACTACATTTTCTGATGCATTTAAACTTGCTGATAATGTTCTGCATATTGGCATCAGAGGCGTAACTGACTTGATGGTCATGCCAGGGCTTATTAATCTTGACTTCGCTGATATAGAAACAGTAATGAGCGAGATGGGCAAAGCGATGATCGGCACCGGAGAAGCAGAAGGAGAAGATAGAGCAATTAGTGCTGCGGAAGCTGCAATATCCAATCCATTGCTTGACAATGTATCAATGAAAGGTGCGCAAGGAATATTAATTAACATTACTGGTGGCGGAGATATGACTCTGTTTGAAGTTGATGCTGCAGCCAATAGAGTGCGTGAAGAAGTAGATGAAAATGCAAATATAATATTTGGTGCTACTTTTGATCAAGCGATGGAAGGAAGAGTTAGAGTTTCTGTTCTTGCAACTGGCATTGATGGTCGCAATAATAAATCAGAAACTTCACCTATAAGTCAGAGCGAAGACTCAGAGAAAGAGAAATTTAAGTGGCCCTATAGTCACAGTGAAAGTATGCAAGACAAAACACTGGAAACAAAACCAACTGAACAGGTAAGCGAAGGAGCTAAATGGGGCAGCAATGTTTATGATATACCGGCTTATTTAAGAAGAAAAAAATAATGCAACTTTGGCTACTCAAGTCAGAGCCAAGTGAATATTCATGGCAAAAAATGGAAAAGGAGCAGGTAGTTGAGTGGGATGGCGTGCGCAATTATCAAGCTCAAAATTACATGAAAATTATGAAAGTAAGCGATCTTGCGTTTTTTTATCATACAGGTAAAGAGAAAGCAATACTTGGAATCGTTGAAGTATTTAAAGAGTATTATCATGTTAATGATCACAAGTTCGGATTAGTGAATGTAAAGTTTTTGAAACCTTTAAATAACCAAGTAACGTTAAATAATATAAAACAAAACCCACTTTTGGAAAATATGGTTATATTAAAACAACCACGTTTATCAATTGCCCCAGTTTCGGAAATCGAATGGAATGAAATAATAAGCATGAGTGATGTGTAATACCCTGTCATCCCAGTGCTTGACACTGGAATCTGTAGTTCTCCTTTTATGGTCACGCACACAACTGTACAAATGTTGCGATTTGAAAGTAGTTTCTGCTAGGAAGGATAATAAAAACTGGATTCCAGTGTCAGCTACTTGCATGACACCCTTACTGGTGCGTTACTCATGTTAGAAGTAAATGTTCTTGATGAGAGATGGCGCAGCATTACAGATGATCCAGAGGGTTTTGTATTAAATATTATAAACACTTCTCTAAAAGAATTAAAAATAGATCACTATAAACCAAATATATCAATAGCTCTGGCTGATGATGACTTGCTACATCAACTTAATTTAAAATTTAGAGAAATGGATAAGCCAACTAACGTACTATCATTTCCGTGTGAACAATTGTCTAATGAGTGCGATTTAGGAGACATAGCAATTTCAATAGACACAATAAAAAGAGAATTGCATGAGTATTGTATACCCATTCTTGCTCACATTGCACACATGTTAGTGCATGGATTACTGCATTTACTTGGTTATGATCACAAAAAAAAAGATGAAGAAATTATAATGCAAAATCTAGAAAGAGAGATTTTAGCTTCGCTTGGCTACAATATGTGCGCGATTTAAAAGGAATTTAATAAAAATATAGTAGATGATAATAAAATATGTTATCTACAAAGGGTTTTAGCTATAAACAATAAAAGGTAAGTGATATGGTTCAGTTTTCTTTGCCAAAGAACTCTAAAGTTAATCAAAAAGGCAAAATTTATCCTATTCCTGCTAGAGCAAAAAACATCAGAAGATTTCAAATTTACCGTTGGTCTGCTGATGACGAGAAAAACCCTAGAATAGACACATTTTTTATTGATATGGGTAGTTGTGGCCCTATGGTACTTGATGCATTAATAAAAATAAAGGATGAAATAGATTCGACTTTAACTTTCAGACGTTCTTGTAGAGAAGGCATATGTGGATCTTGTGCCATGAATATTGACGGGACCAATACTCTTGCATGTACTAGATCTATACACGATATAAAAGGTGATGTAAAAATATATCCATTACCTCACATGTATGTGATAAAGGACCTAGTCTCGGACTTGAGCCAATTTTATGAGCAATACAAATCAATTAAACCTTGGTTACAAGCAGATAAGCCTGCCCTATCAAATAAAGAATACTCTCAATCTCCTGAAGATAGGAAAAAATTAGATGGCTTGTCCGACTGTATATTATGTGCTTGCTGTTCGACTGGTTGTCCAAGCTACTGGTGGAATAGTGATAAATTTTTAGGACCAGCAATACTATTACAAGCCTACAGATGGATTGCTGACAGCCGTGATAATAAGACAGGTGAAAGACTTGATGTTTTAAACGACCCATTCAAGTTGTATCGTTGTCATACAATAATGAATTGCACAAAAACTTGTCCTAAAGGACTTAATCCAGCAAGAGCAATAGCGAAAGTAAAACAGCTCATGGTAGGGAAAGAAGGAGTTTAAATATCATCTTTTGCATTCTTCGTAAGAGAACAGCAAACCTTCCGAAGCGTAGGGTATTGTTAATACCCTGAACGCTTTTCCATTCGTGAAATGCACCGTATCATCATACGATGCAAATAATTTTTTGAATAACTCATGTCTTTGGTTACTAATAGTTTGAAAATCCTCTTTTTCTAAAAGCTTTTTAGATTCGAAGAGGTAAAGCATAACTTCATGATAAGTTGGATAAGATGCCAAAAATTTTGGGTCAAATTGAAAGGTTTTTATGAAAGCATTATTATAAAATTTTAGCTTTTGATTCTTACTATATATTACTATAGCAACCGGCAACCTCTCAAGCAAATTTTTCTGTGTAGCTAAATAACTGTTTAATTCAGTATATAATTTCTCTGCATCACTAACATCTTTCCCATACATTACTATGCTACCAGAACCTTGTATTGGAATTTTAACAAAATCGATAACCTTAGGTTCGTTCTTGTAAGTTACGACATGCCTTCCTGGTTTTGTGCTATGAGCACTGCTGGTAATAGCAAATTTCTTAGAGCCATCTACATATTTATCATAAAACAAATTATAAAATTCTACCTTTCTATTCTTGTTATATTTTAGTATTGGAAATGGTAAAGAGTTGAAAACATTTTTATAGCTCTCCACTTCTTGTGTAAGCTTACTATTTTCTAGCTCAAGCCCGTGAGCTTTTATTTTACAGTCTGAGACATTCCTTATCCATAACAGCACACCAATCACATTGTTAGAATCATCTATTATGCTTCTACCATAACATATGCAATAAACCTCACTGTCTTTTGACTTTAAATCTAGAGTAAAAGATTTATTTATTTCCTTTGCCTCAGCAAAATTTTTAATTAAACTTTCTGATTGCTCAAAAAAATTCACAAACTCATTAAATGAGTAAAAAACAGTATTAAGCAAAATTAGTAAGTTGGGAGAGAACTTTTCTATACGCTTTTTTGCATCCCAAATATAAAACCCATCATTCACAGTATCAATTAAATTATTTATGATAACATTTTGATGTTGTAAGTTCTTAATCTTATTACTAATTTTTAATTTAGAATAAGAGAGAAAGAATAATATTAGAATCAATATTAAAACCACTTCATACAAAAAAAACATAGCACTTCTAAAACAGATGTAAAAACTTGTAACCGCTCAGAATTATGCTGAAGAGTTATATAAGTAAAGATTGCCTAACACCTGAAAGCCCAATCTCTTATAAAGGTTTACAGAAGGTTTCATACAATGTGCTACTATATATTTGCATTCAAGCTGCTTAGCTATCTTTATTCTTTCTAAAACCATTTGGGTACCTATTCCACGATTCCTGTAAATTGGTAAAACTCCATCACTATAAAAACCAGCTACACTGTCTTGAACATAAAGACCGCATGTCCCAATAATTTCACTATTTAGTGTTACAAGAAAGAATCTTAATCTTGAGTTTTTATCATCATAATTTGATAATCCACGAAAAAATGTGCTGACAATTCCAACGCCATGATAAAAAATTTTAGAAGTGTGTAAATCTAACTGTTCTAAGAGGTCGCTACCATTTACAGCATTTAACCTCAAGTTTGGAATAACATCAGCAGGTAAAAAGTAATTTTTCATATTAAGTAAAGCTTTTTTTGGTGTGCTAACGTGTTTTATTTCACACTTTTCTAAAATATCTCTTATTTTCATATGTGAATTTATTACCCATGTTGCTTCTATATCTCTTGTTCTGAGATAATCTAGAGTTTTTTGTATAGAAAGCTCGGTACATTGATCTCCACAGAACACAAAATTAAATAATGACTCCCTAGTACCATTTATTGTAAATGTAACATTATCAAATTCATCGTGTACTTCCCACTCAGATAAATTCGCTGTGTACAGTATATAATCCTTTAAATTTTGAACAATTAAGCTTGAATAATAAATTTTTTTATCCTGCATACATCAACAATAAACAATAAAAGGCTCCTATAAGAACACAGGCTAAAATTGCAGCTATAATGTCATCTAGCATAACGCCGAAAGGACCTTTGGTATTTTTATCGATCAAATTTATAGGCCACGTTTTTATTATATCAAAAAACCTAAAAGAAAAAAGCACAACAACAATGAAGAGCAATTCATCTCTTGGCTTAACAATATCGAAACTAAAAGTATTGTCAGCAATTGACCAACTACTTCGTCAATTACTACCTCTTTTGGATCACATGAAGTCTTGTAATGTTTTATATAATTGCCTATAGACCATAATCCAATCAAGAATAATAAAAAAATAATTGCTGCACCTAAAATTCTGTTACTCAGTATTACAGGAACAATTGGATAAGAAGCTAAGCTGCCTACAGTACCTGGCATTTTTTTTACTGTGCCAGACAGCCACCATGTTGATATCAATTTATATAAAAATTTCACAATATACCAAAGTACAAAACTAATTTACAAGAACAGAAATAGTATCCTCTATAGAGGCGCTTTCATACAATAATCTATAGATCGCTTCACATATAGGCATTTTAGCTCCTAACTTTTGTGTTAAATCAAAAGTAGACTTAACAGTACTGACACCTTCGATTAGCAACTTGCCTCCAATTAGGATTTGTTGAATATCATACTCCTCATGACTACTACCTAAATTGAATCCAAAAGATAGGTTTCTTGAATTTAAGGATGTGCATGTCATGACTAAATCACCTAAACATGAAGGCTCGAGCAAAGTATCTATATTGTTGTTACCAATTTTTGCTAAGTACAAAGTTTTAATTTCATTCATACTTTTTGTAATCAATGCTGCATGAGCATTAAACCCGAGTTTTCTACCAAAAATAATTCCACATGCTATAGCAAAAACATTTTTTAATGCTGCACAAATCTGTACTCCTATAATGTCGTTACTAAACTCCAACTTAACATTTTTTTGTTGCAGCTCTGATACTAGCTTTGAACCTAATGTGTTATTTTGGCACGCAAGAACCATTGAATAGGGCAATTTTTTTGCAACTTCTATAGCAAAACTGGGGCCTGAAAAAATAGCAATAGGATTGTTAGGTAAAACTTCATTTACTATTTCACTAGGTAATTTTAATGTAGACTTTTCTATTCCCTTACAAGCTAAAATTATTGCTACATCTTTTTTCAGATTACAATTACGCAATTGCTGACATACTTCCCTTAGAGACTGAGTGGGAACAGCGAGGATTGTTACTGAAACCTTAACTGCGTCTTCAATAGCTAATTTTACTGACACATTATCAGAAATTCGACAACCAGGTAGCTTGTCACTTTCTCTTTTCCCGTTGATTGATTCAAATGTAGTTTCATTGCGAGTCCACAAAATCACATCTTTCTTACTACTGAGTGAAATTGCGATTGCTGTACCCCATGCACCAGCACCTAAAATTGATATTGCCACACAATATTCCTGAAAGTATTACTTATACTTTAAAACAGTAGGATAAGTAAATTAAAAATATAACACAGACATATAGAATAGTTAAATATTTATTAACCAAAGTATTCTTTTAATAATAGTAACTTTAATTCAATATTTACTAAAAATATTATTACTACCATGGTATATCTATTATATTTTAGATCTATTTATATAACTTTGGAACAATATATTTACTATTAATTAATAAGTGTAATTTTGATCATTTGTTAATAAAAATTTGATTTATTACTTTCCTTAGTTATATATATTACTAAAATTATAAGTTATTTATGGGGTGTAAAATATGCGTATATTATTAATTGAAGATGATCAAGTAAGTGCAAAGACTGTGGTTAATGCCTTAACTTCTGATGGACACTTCTGTGACGTTGTTACTTCTGCACAAGATTATAACAATAATATGGTTTCCTCAAACGGAGATTACTATGACCTAGTTATTTTAGATATACACTTGCCTGGTGATATTGACGGATATGATATATTGTTAAGACTAAGAAGTGCAAAAATCAAAGTTCCTGTCTTAATACTTTCATGTATATCCGCTGTCAATCACAAAGCTAAAGGGCTTGGGTATGGTGCCGATGATTATTTAACCAAGCCATTTCATAAAAGCGAGTTATTAGCTCGAATTAAGGCCATAGTGCGTCGTACTAAAGGCCATCCTGAATCGGTGATAAAGATTGGTAATATAAATATCAATTTTGATCACAGGATTGTTGGGGTGAAAGGTAAAACGGTTCACCTTACTAATAAAGAGTATTCTATGATAGAATTGCTAGCACTGCGTAAAGGAACAGTACTAACAAAAGAAATGTTCTTAAATCATCTTTACAATGGCTTGGATGAACCTTCAGATAACAAGATAGTTGATGTTTTTATGTGCAAATTACGTAAGAAACTTGAAAGTGCAAATGATGGAAAAAGCCACATAGAAACCGTTTGGGGCAGAGGGTATGTTCTGAAAGAGTATATTGATGATGAAGAATATTCTAATGTTAATGTAGGTGAAAGTAGTGATGGCTATCAAGCAGAACAAGTGAAGGACAACGCATGAAATGCCTACACTTAAATATAGCATGGCTTATATCGCGCGTATCATGTGACGCCTAGGTGAAATATAAGCCAAGTTCTGTTTATGTAGCTATTTATCTGGAGTAAATGTTACCATTTACCTCATGCGATTTACCCGAGTAGATATGAGAAAAACATAAAATCTACTTCTATTTAATCTTGCTCCTAGTGTTGGTTACTCGACTACCAATGTTGCCATTGCCATGGTGTGCCCTTACCACACCTTTTCACCCTTACCTAAAATATTTTAGGCGGTAATTTTCTGTAGCCCTATAACTGGAGTTGCCTCCGGCGGGCGTTACCCGTCACTATTTTTCCTTGGAGCCCGGACTTTCCTCTGCTATGTTTATCACACAACAGCAGCTACTTATTTCACCTAGGAATTATACTTTAACATGAAAATCACAAAAGCAAAAGACAATTTCCTAACAGTCTACATATTAAAAACATTCAGACAAATAGCTAAAGGTGATATTCCGGCACATCATCGCTATCCCAAGATAAGCTTTTTTCACTTTTAGACTCCGCTTCAGTCAGTCAAGAGCTTGGTCCGCTGCTCGAAGACGATGAGCTACTTCTTGATCGACTACTATTTTCTACTGATATACTGTCTAGTACTGTTCCACTACCATAACTACTCATTCTATTGTTAGCGACAAAAATTTCTTCATCGCTATTGCCACTTGAAGATGATCGCCTTCTATCATTGAAATCAGTTAGTTCTAACACAGGAGCAGCATTACGACCCTTAACATATTTGTATGCTATGAATCCTATAATTCCGGCAATACTTATTATCACTCCAACCAAAGCCCCCCCCTATTACTCCTGCCCTATTAGACCCTATAGCAAGTTGAGTAGGCTGTGGTGAAGAAGTAGTTTGAGGAAGTAAAGTCGTGGTAAATATAGGAGTTGTTGACTCTAGACCTGCTGCGAATCAAGCGATAAAAAAAAGGAAAGGAGGGTGACTAAAATCAAGGTTAACTAAAAGGCGTGCTTAAGATTTACAATACCAGCAATAATATTGAACCTCAGGTTATATTTTTTCTGAAAATTGCGATAAACATTCGACATAATCTTAAATATCTTTATCTCTCGGATCTTGTTTTCTACTCTCATTCTAAATGATGCTAATCTTCTATTATGCTCTGGAGTTAATGGCTTTTTACGATACTTTTTATATGGAATTATAACATTGCTTTGCAATTTTTGCCAACCTTGATATCCAGAATCGGCATGTTTTATGCTATCAAGTGGTAAATATTTTTCTTGTTTCCTTATGCGGAAATCACTAATTCTACCACGGTATGACTTTGACACTGATAAAATTCTTCCTCCTTCTTCGATAATAATCTCAGTTTTCATAGTGTTGGTTCTTTTTTTTCCTGAATATGATTTCTTCCGTTTTTTACTATCTTCTGGTCTCTGTATTTGCTGTTCTGTAACATCAGCCAAAATCTTCAGTATTTTTTCTGGCGTCATACTTCTATCTTTTGTTATAGTCACTTTTTTGGCGAGTAATGGCTCTATTCTCTTAAGTAACCTACATACATTTGCGTTGTGTACATTGAATAGGCATCCTAAAAATCTATGTGTTATGTAAGTGCGATAGTACAAAATTACGCAAAACAACTTATCTTCCAGAGTTGGTAGTTTTGATCTTCTACCATGACACTTTTTCTGTTTTTCCCATCCAGACCTCACTTTTTCCACTACTTTTTCGAACTTCTCTATAGTTAAACCTGTTATATTACGAAAGTTTCTTGGGTATTTTTTCATATTATAGTAACTAAAGCTCATTTTTTTTCCTTACTTGATCTGCTTATTCTTCTTCTACCTCTCTCACATCATTTTTTCAATCACCTTTTTCAGCAGGTCTTTAGATAGTATGATACTGCAAAACGCTATTTCTCAAAAAACCAACAATTGCAATTATTAGCCCTTCAGATATAATCTGTTGAAATTTGCACGAGTTTCACGAATGACAGAAAAAGAAAAGCAGTTTAGTTTTATATCAGAAAACCTCAAGAAAGCAGAAAAGTTTATAGAGATGTATCCCAAAGGTAAAGAAGGAAGCGCTGTCATGCCTTTACTATACCTGGTTCAAGAGCAATGCGGATGGGTTTCTGAATCTGCTATGCGTTATGTTGCTGATATGCTGCATATTCCACATATTCGTGTATATGAAGTGGCAAATTTTTACACCCTGTATAATTTAAAACCAGTAGGCAAATATCTAATACAAATTTGTAGAACAACTCCTTGCTGGTTGTGCAATAGTGAAGAAGTTTTAAATACCTTTAAAAAAAAACTTGGAATCAATATCGGTGAGACTACTAAAGATAATTTGTTCACTTTAAAAGAAGTTGAATGCCTAGGTGCATGCGTTAATGCTCCCGTTGTGCAGATCAATAATGACTTCTATGAAAATCTCACTCCTGAGAAAGTAGAAAACATCATAACAGAACTTTCAGGCAAATAGATGAAAGAAGAATTTGCATTTAAGATAATCAAGCAATCAGGTTCTGCAAAAGTTGGAACAATTAAAACTCCAAATGGAAGCGTAGAAACACCAGCTTTTATATTCTGTGCAACAAAAGCTGCAATTAAAGCTGCAGATATCGAGAGAATTAGTGAAGCAGGTACTCAGATAATACTTTCCAACACCTATCACCTAATGCTTCAACCAGGAGAGAATACTGTTGCAAAACTTGGTGGTTTGCACAAGATGATGGGATGGAATGGGCCAATGCTAACTGACTCAGGTGGATATCAGATATTTAGCTTAGGGCACGGATCAGTTTCGGAAGAGATAAAAGGAATAAGAAAAAAACAAAAAACTCTGATCAAAATTAATGAGGATGGGGCAATTTTTCGTTCTTACATTAATGGTAAAACTTATTGCTTGACTCCTGAAAATTCTATACAAATTCAACAAAAACTAGGTGCAGATTTAATCTTAGTCTTAGATGAATGTACTCCATTTCACATAAGCAAAGAATACACAGCAAAATCAATGCTCATGAGCCACAAATGGGCTGAACGTTCTTTAAATGAATTTGAAAAAAACAATAATGGCAAGCAGGCACTGTATGGAATTAGTCAAGGCGGAGTATATCAAGATTTACGTAGAGAAAGTTGTAATTTTATTAACGATTTGCCATTTTTTGGTCAAGCAATAGGTGGGTCACTTGGTCAAAGTAAAGAGCAGATGCATGATGTAGTTTCTTTCACTATGGACCATCTGAAAAAAGATAGGCCTACTCATTTGCTTGGTATTGGTGGAATTGTGGACATCTTTCGCGGAGTTAGTCTTGGAATTGATACGTTTGATTGCGTGCATCCAACCCGTTTAGCAAGGCATGGTGGTGCGCTTATTAAAGTAAAAAATAGAGATTCTATTTCTTCAAAGTGCAAAGAGCATATTAATTTGCGAAATCAACAATTCGAACTGGACAATAACCCAATTGAAAGTGACTGCTTATGTTTTACCTGCAGAAAGCATTCAAGAGCTTATATACACCATTTACTGAAAGCTAAAGAGCTCCTGGCTTACACACTCGTTACCATTCATAACGTTTTCTTCATGAATAAGTTAATGGCATCTATAAGGCAGGCAATATTGGATGATAGGCTAGATCAAGAGAAAAATAATTGGATTAGTGAAATACCATTGCACTTTGATTTGGCCTCTCTTTAAGTCTTTTCTTTATGCCGTTGATTTTTACTTCTTGTTATATTTACTTTATTTATCACACTATTAATTAGAAAGGTTATAATAAATAATTAATCTACTAATGTTAGTCTCTACCCATATGATTTGTAAGGATTAGAGGTGAAGATATGGCTAAAGGAAATAATACCCTATTAATATTTGATTTTGATAACACTATCACTAATGGACACATGCATAATACTTTTTCTAGGTTAGGAAAAAGTGATTTTAATTCTGCTGCGGAAGGTGCAGTGACTGATCACAATATAAAAGATTTTCTAGAAAACACAGACGGAATAAAAAATGAAGAGGGGCTAAAGTCTGCACTGCAATCTGCGCTTTCAAGCAGAATGGAAGTTAATATTGCATCCTACACAGGATATTCAGATGCTGTGAGAAGGGTTGTAGAGAATCATTTGGGTTTATCTAAAGAACAAGCAGGCGGTATTTCTGTATTTGGTGGGTTTCCAGGAGATTATGATAATGAGCTTCCAAAAGATCTCAAAGAACAAAAAAATCAAGTTGGAAAAAATTTACACATCTGTAAGGCAATTGTGGAGTATAAGGATAAACATGGTGAGTTGCCAAAAACTGTCATGCTAGTTGATGATGATGTAAAAAATATTCAAAAGATTAATGAGTTTGTTGCATCAATGAGTAAAAGAGAGGAATGGCTTGAAAAAAATGGGCTGAGTATTGAAGAGATACAAAAAATCAAATTTGAAGGTGCGCGAGTGCCTAAAGAGGGTAAAAATGTTGGTTATCTAGAAAGAGTACAGGAGTTTGTCAATGCTAACTTAGTGCAAGAACCAATTTATGAAAATTTGAAGAAGGAAGAACCTATATACCAAAATCTTCAAGATATTCAGAGATCATTGTCTGAAACGGTACCAAAAGAACCTATATATCAGAACAATGAAAATCGACCACCATTGCCTCCTAAAAAAAGGAAATCAAGTGATGGTATGGTTGCTGATGGTGAGAATAAAAAACAAGATATTAAGGACATGTCATCATCCGAAACACAAGCAAACCCAACACACTCAAAACGTCATGCAATGATGCTTGACCCTCAGCAAATAGAATCTATACACCAGAATGCTGAAGAGTTATCACCAGGTAAAAAATACGCACATATTCAAATCGTTTCCTTAGCACAAGAATTCAAGGCAATCAAAGCTTTTTTTCAAGATTGTATTCGAGAGGTAATAAATGCTATTTGCAATTTATTTAGAAGAGAAGTGGCAACAAAAATTGAAGGGCAGGGCTATAATGTAAGTAGTAAGCAAAGAAGTAGTGAAATTACTGTCAAAGGAAGTAAGCCAATAGATGCTTCAAGAATAAACAAAGATATTATTGTCGAGTCCTTAGCTCAAATAATCGAGAAAAGAGAGAAAATCAAAGATCTTAACAATAATTATAAAGGTGATCAGCTAGAGCGAGAGATATCGAAATTATTGAACGCTGGTTCGCAAAAGGAAAATATAAACTCAAACTATAATGATGGAGAGTCTATATTTCAGACCGTTCAAGAAGCACGGAACTATCATCGGCAAAAGAAAGGTACAGACTCAAACCCTGTAAGCAAAAAACCACTTGCACCACCAGTACCTCCTAAAAATTATACGGAAAAAGTTACGCAAAATAGAAATAATAATATTATTGAAAGAGGAGGTCGAAGATTCGTATAATTTCTTGCATATCCGGTTCATGGCACATTGTTTCAACTTACACTTCTTTAATCACTGTGCTAAATTATATTGTAAAGCAGCCAAATCAATATAATAGAATGCGCTAAGCTTTAAGCATAGAAACCACTTTATCGTAACTTGGCAATGATTTAATTTCTCCAATTGCAGCTAGAGTGGTTTTTTCATGCTGAGATAACAATTCTTTTGCTGCTTTTTTTACGTTAGCAGTGGTAACTGCACTAATTTTTTCTATTAATTCATTTTTACTGATGTACCTATTATAGTTACCATAGTAGTGCCCCAATGTTTCAGCGCGTGAGCTAACACTTTCGCGTGACATTAAAATTTGGGATTTTATTCGCTCTTTCACTCTATTTACTTCTTCTTCCCTTAGATTATCTGTAGACAGCTTCTTCAACTCTGTCGTCATAGATTTTAAAAGCTTACCTAAATTACTACTATCTGTGCTAGCAAAAATGGAAAACATCCCTGTATCAGTGTAGCTGGAATTAAATGAATAAACAGAGTAAGCTAATCCCTGCTTTTCCCTTACTTTCTGGAACAGGCATGATGACATTCCGCTCCCTAATATAGAATCAAGCACTTGAAACGTGTGATATTTATCGTCATAACGAGAAACACTAGGTAGACCAATTAGCAAGTGTACCTGATCTAATTTACGATGTTCTAAATACTCACCACCAGTACAGCTCGCATTTTGGCTGTTTTTCAGCTTTTTAGAATGAATCTTTGAGAGAAAATCTTTGGTTAATGCAACAACTTCTTCATGTTCAACATTTCCTGCAACGGTAAATAGCATATTCTCGCCAAAGTAATGTTCATTTATGTAATTATCTAGATCTCCTCGAGTAAAAGATTTTACAGTATCTTGCGTGCCTAAGATTGACCTGCCAAAAGGTTGATCTTTATAAGCTGCCTCAAAATATTTATCGAAAACAATGTCACTTGGTGAATCATTAGTCTGAAAAATCTCTTGTATTACAACGCCCTTCTCACGTTCCAATTCATCTTCTGGAAACGTAGAATTTATCAATATATCTATTAGTATATCAATACCAGTTTTGATGTCTTTCTTGAGGACTTTTGCATAGTAGGTGGTACTTTCCCTACCGGTGCTGGCGTTGAAAACCCCACCTATGTCGTCAAAAGCTTTTGCAATTTCAAACGCAGTTCTTGTCTTCGTTCCTTTGAAAGCCATGTGTTCTAGAAAATGGGATATTCCATTTTGATTTGCACTTTCCGCTCTACTGCCAACACCAACTCGTATGCTTAAAGCTACGGAATCAACATCACGCACCTGCTCAGTTATTATGCGCAGACCATTATCTAATTTTGTTACCTGAGGTATATTCATCTTATGTATTCTTTTTTAAATTTTCTTCTGCAAAATCCCAATTAATCAAATGGTCAAGGAAAACTTTTATGTAGTCAATTCTACGATTTTGACAATCTAAATAATAGGCGTGTTCCCAGACATCCATAGTGAGTAGTGGCACTTGGCCATAAATTAATGGCAAATCTGCATTTGGAGTTTTGGTGATTTTGAGCTTTCCTTTTTCGAGCACTAACCATACCCATCCACTACCAAATTGGCTTACTCCATGATTGGCAAATTCCCCACAAAACTTATCAAAACCACCGATATCATCTTGAATTTTTTTTGCCAGAAAACCATCATCTTTAGGTTTACCACCACCACTCTTCTTCATTGAATTCCAATAAAAAGTGTGGTTCCAAACTTGCGCTGCGTTATTAAATATGGGAACTTTATCGCTATTACCATGCACTTTTGTTATTATTTCCTCAATTTTCACATGTTGATAATCTGTATTTTCAACCAGCTCGTTGAGTTTATTTAAATATCCTTTATGGTGCTTATCATAATGAAAATCTAAGGTTTTTGCAGATATGTAAGGCTCTAAAGCTGTTTTATCATATGGTAATTCAGGTAAAGTAAAACTCATGACAATCTCCTTATTTTTGACCTACTTGGATGGTAGGGCAATATATGCTTTTATGCAACATATAATTAACAGTTAAACATAGTGCACTTTTCTTGCCAACGTGTGGCGATGAAATCTAAGCCATAAGACCTGCTGCGAATCAAGCGATAAAAAAAAGGAAAGGAGGGTGACTAAAATCAAGGTTAACTAAAAGGCGTGCTTAAGATTTACAATACCAGCAATAATATTGAACCTCAGGTTATATTTTTTCTGAAAATTGCGATAAACATTCGACATAATCTTAAATATCTTTATCTCTCGGATCTTGTTTTCTACTCTCATTCTAAATGATGCTAATCTTCTATTATGCTCTGGAGTTAATGGCTTTTTACGATACTTTTTATATGGAATTATAACATTGCTTTGCAATTTTTGCCAACCTTGATATCCAGAATCGGCATGTTTTATGCTATCAAGTGGTAAATATTTTTCTTGTTTCCTTATGCGGAAATCACTAATTCTACCACGGTATGACTTTGACACTGATAAAATTCTTCCTCCTTCTTCGATAATAATCTCAGTTTTCATAGTGTTGGTTCTTTTTTTTCCTGAATATGATTTCTTCCGTTTTTTACTATCTTCTGGTCTCTGTATTTGCTGTTCTGTAACATCAGCCAAAATCTTCAGTATTTTTTCTGGCGTCATACTTCTATCTTTTGTTATAGTCACTTTTTTGGCGAGTAATGGCTCTATTCTCTTAAGTAACCTACATACATTTGCGTTGTGTACATTGAATAGGCATCCTAAAAATCTATGTGTTATGTAAGTGCGATAGTACAAAATTACGCAAAACAACTTATCTTCCAGAGTTGGTAGTTTTGATCTTCTACCATGACACTTTTTCTGTTTTTCCCATCCAGACCTCACTTTTTCCACTACTTTTTCGAACTTCTCTATAGTTAAACCTGTTATATTACGAAAGTTTCTTGGGTATTTTTTCATATTATAGTAACTAAAGCTCATTTTTTTTCCTTACTTGATCTGCTTATTCTTCTTCTACCTCTCTCACATCATTTTTTCAATCACCTTTTTCAGCAGGTCTATAGAAACCTAAAATTAAATGCAAAAAATAGCTTGACACCCTCTGCCAGCCCCCTTATCATGAAAGTGAAGCTATTTTATTTAACTTCGCAATCTCTGCAGCAGATTAAAATGACAAGAAAGCTTGTATTTGGCGTACTATTGTTTAATTTTTTGCACTATGTGCACCGTATGTCTTTATAAAATTTCTAGGTTTTTACCTACATAAGCTGAAACGCGCTTATAAAGCGTTCAAGACATCACCCAACGTCAAATTTTAAAATAGAGAGTGTAATAACTAGCTACCACGGGTTTTCTATGCCTTTTTTTTCTGCCTAGTAAATTTCTTAAATATTAAAGCTAAGGTTAGTTGCCGTTTAAAAGCAGCTAAATTGCAGCGTTTAAGACTTAAAAAACGCCAATACTGAAAATAGACAATGACTAGGGCTTCTTTTGCCTTTTTTTTGTTTGGTGAATTTCTTAAATATTTATGGCTAAAGTAATTTAGGCCTACCGACAACCGTCATCCCGCTACGTGTTAGCGCCGCGGCGGTATAGCTATAGCTAACCAAAATAAGGTTTCCTCAAAGGAGTGTAAAAAGGTATAATACTGCTTTAATTAAGGTAAAATGATGCCAAAGTGAGGATCTGAGGGAACGAGTTTTAAAAGTGGTTGAGGAGAAAAAAATGACTATGGAAGAAGTAGGCAAGATGTTCAAAATTGATAGAAAAACTATATACTGGTGGAGGAAAAGAAGAGAAGAAACAGGAAGTATAAAACCGTCTTCAGGCTACCAAAAGGGACATAGTCATAAAATTAAAGACTTAGATGGCTTTGTCAAATTTCTGGATGAAAACCGAGATATTACGGTTAAGAAAATAATTGAAAAATTTGGCAACATGTGTAAAGACACAGTCTACAATTATCTTAAAAAAGTAAACTATACATATAAAAAAAACTTTTCTTTATCAGGAAAGGAATGAGGAAAAACGCAAGGAGTTCATAAAAAAAATAGAAGGAATAGAAAAAGAAAACTTGATATTCATAGATGAGTCTGGAGTAGAAGACAACAGATTTTATGAATATGGGTGGTCTCAAAAAGGCAAGAGGTTATTTGCCGATAAACCAGGGTTTAAAAGAAAGAGGGTAAGCATAATAGGAGCCCTAAATGAAGGAAAAGAAAGCACCCTGGGTAATTGAGGGCTACTGCAACAGCGAGATTTTTGATGCTTATGTAGAAAATATACTTGTTCCTATATTAAAACCTGGGCAGACTATTGTTCTCGATAATGCAAGCTTTCATAAATCTGCAAGAACGAAAAATTTGATAGAAAATGTTGGGTGTAAAATTTTGTTCTTGCCGGCATACTCACCGGATTTAAATCCGATTGAGAAGTTCTGGTTTGCTATTAAGCATATCATAAGAAAAGTGCTGCCAAGCTTTTGGCCCAATATTAATTCGGCTATTGATTTTGTCTTTCAGCGCTCGGGGAAATCTTACTTTGGTTAGCTATAGAAGGCATAATAAACTCTGACCCTGATTTGAAGGAAAAAATCAAAACGAATATTTTCAAAACAGTGCTAAACTTAGGCTGCTATGACAA
Organism: Wolbachia pipientis; assembly: GCA_023052945.1. Classification (NCBI taxonomy): domain Bacteria; kingdom Pseudomonadati; phylum Pseudomonadota; class Alphaproteobacteria; order Rickettsiales; family Anaplasmataceae; genus Wolbachia; species Wolbachia pipientis. The sequence goes on along the minus strand of CP095495.1, from coordinate 305,304 downwards.
GAACAGTTGATGTATTACTACCACTTCCAATTGATCAGTTATTTTCATATGCAATTGAGGAAAATACTGAAGTTTCCGTTGGAGATTACATAGTGGTGCCATTTGGCAAAAAACGCTTAATAGGGATAGTTTGGAAATATAGTGACAAGAGCGATCGGAAATTAAAATTTGTTGAGCAAAAAATCGATTTACCAAATATTAGACCAAGATTGATTGCATTTGCAGAGTGGGTTGCGCAGTATAACTTAATACCTATTGGTATGCTTGCAAAAGTGATAATGGGAGGAGTATTAAAAGTAAACCACATAGACAAATTGGTTTGTGCTAAGCAGAAGCAGGAAATAAGTGAAATAAGTTGCCAATTAAACCCTGAACAGCAGATAGCTAGCGATAAAATAATAAGCAGCTTGAATGAGTATTCAGTAACTTTACTTGACGGTGAGACAGGATCTGGAAAAACGGAAGTTTATCTCTCTGTGATTGCACAATTGATTAAGAATTACACTGCCGTTCCAAATGCTGCTCAGACTTTACCATCCCAGTGCCCAGAGACACAACTGTACGAACATTGTGATTTGGGTCTACCAAGAGGATGTCATCCCAGTGCCCAGACACTGGGATCCAGTTTTTCATATAACCTCATTACAAATGTTTATTTTAACTTAAAACCAATACCTAATTTACAATCAAAATTCCTGGATTCCAGTGTCAAGCACTGGAATGACACCTTTATACTCAAGGCAAAACCCACTGTAACATTTAGCATACCGTCTTTGCCACGTACTAGTATGACACCAGAATATGTTGAAATGACACCAGGAGAGGGTAATGCACAAATTTTAATCCTCCTACCTGAAATTGTTTTAACTTCACAATTGGTAAATCGTGTTCGCGGTCAGATATCAAAAAACCTAGTTGAATGGCACTCAGGGCTCACTCCAAAAACTCGCCGGAATAATTGGCTCAATATAGCAAGTGGAAATGCGCAGATAATTATTGGTGCACGGTCAGCACTTTTTTTGCCTTATAAAAACCTAAAATTGATTATCATTGATGAAGAGCACGACTCATCTTTTAAACAAGAACAGGGAATTATATATAATGCTCGAGATATGGCAATAATCTTGGCCAAAATTGAAAACATTCCAGTAATTTTATCGTCAGCAACTCCACTGCTTGAAACGATTCATCATGTTAAAAGCGGGAATTACAATCATGTAAAGCTAACCAAGCGATTCGGTGGTGCAGAATTGCCACTCATTAAAGTAGTGGATATGAGGAACAACAAGCAATGGATCTCCTCTGAGCTTTTTGAAGGTATAAAAAGAACCATAGAGAAAAAACAGCAGGTTATGCTTTTTCTAAACCGCAGAGGGTATGCACAACTGGCAGTTTGTAAAAAGTGTGGATATAAAATTTCCTGCTTAAATTGTGCTATTTGGCTTACATATCACAAGAAAAAAAATGCTCTTTTGTGCCATCATTGCTCTTATCAATTAAAACTCCCAGAAAAATGTTCTAATTGCCAAAGTGAACAGCCATTGTCCCTCTACGGCATAGGAATTGAAAGGTTACTTGAAGAAATGGTGAAATTAATACCAAACGCAAAAACTGCGATGATAAGTAGCGATCAGAAGTCGGTTAGTAACGTAATTGACTTGGTACTGAAAGAAGAGGTGAACATTATAATCGGCACACAAATAATTGCTAAGGGGCACAATTTTCCTAAATTAACTTTGGTTGGAGTAATAAATGCAGATTTGAGCCTCGAAAATTCTGATTTAAGAGCAGCGGAAAAGACGTATCAATTATTGCACCAAGTTGCAGGCAGGTCAGGAAGGTTCAATGAAAAAGGAATGGTAATAGTGCAAACCAATAATCCTGAAAGTTCAATAATAAAAGCATTGCTACATCAAAAAAGGGACTCATTTTATGAAATTGAACTTAAGTCAAGACGTGAAGCCAAAATGCCACCATTTAGCAGATTAATAGCGCTTATAATTTGTGGTAAGAATCAGATTGCGACACAAAAAGCAGCGAATGAAATAGTAAAATCTCTTCTCCGTCATCCAAGTAGCTCAACTACTTGCATCCAGGAAAAAAATGTAGGTGTAGACAAAAAGGAATTTGAAATTCTTGGTCCATCACCAGCAGCAATAAATTTCTTAAATAATAAGTATCGGTATAGGGTGTTGCTAAAAATACACAATAAGCACAGTCTATCTATACAAAAAAAGCTGAAATATTGGATTAAAAATTGTAACTTGAATTCGAGTATTGCAGTGATAATAGATGTTGATCCTGTGAGTTTCTTTTAACGAGTTTATTGTATCAGTTAAGCCTTCTTGCCAATTACCACAACATTCTCACTGGGAAAAAAATAATCAGGTACAACCATATTTTTTGGTGCAGGCCCCCCAATTACTCGGCCTGATGTATCATAATATGAACCGTGGCAAGGACAGAACCAACCATTACCATCTCTTGTAGCATGGTCAACCGGTACACACCCAAGATGTGTACATATTCCGATCATGATTAACCATTCATCTTTTCCTTCACGTACTCTCTGTTCATCTGACTCAGGGTCTCTCAAGTTCTTTACATTCACAGCTCTTGCAACCTCAATTTCTTGCTTTGTGCGTCTACGAATGAATACTGGTTTACCTTGCCACTTTACTTTTACTCCGCGTCCTTCCTGGATTCCAGACAAATTCACCTCCACTGTGGAAGTTGCTAGAACTTCAGCAGAAGGATTCATAGACTTAACCAGTGGCCAAAGTCCACTTGCAGCTCCTATACCCGCCATAGCGCATGTAGTTAATGTTATAAAATCTCTCCTACCCTTATTTTTAGTAAGATCTTTAACGGGAGGTGTTTTTTTATCCTCTTTGTTTGCCAGTGGTTTTTTATTTTTAGTTAAATTTTTATCCATTGATCTCTACTTAGCCATAAGTATATATTTTAAATTAAATACTGCGTATTAATCAACAAAAACTTGCGCTTTTTGTTTAACCTATACTACGGTTAAGAAGCGATAGAGTTTTCAACTTCAAAAATACTATCTTCAGTGGAATCAGGATCTTCAATTTTCGCTACTGACACCACTTTTTCTCTACTTTCTGTTTTAAACAGAGTGACTCCTTGAGTGCTGCGTCCTGCAATTCTAATCTCATTGACCGAAATGCGAATTAACTTTCCTTTATCTGTAATAAGCATTATATTATCACCCTGCTCAACTGGAAAACTAGCAACAACATTACCGTTTCTGCTAGTAGTAAGAATATTGGTGATACCAACACCACCCCTGTTAGTTACTCTATACTCATACGCAGAAGTTCTTTTACCAAAGCCATTTTCAGTAATAGTTAATATAAACTCCTCATTCACTGCAAGTTTTAAGAATAATTCGTTATCTATTCCTAAATCATTCAAAGTCTTTTCCAATTTAGAATCAATGGAGTTATTAATTGCAGTCCCCAGTCTTTTTGCAAGTGGAACTTTTAAGTAAAGTTCTTTTGTTTCTGTTGCTACACCTATCCCATTTAATATGGTCATGGATATCACGCTGTCATTCTTTACAAGTTTGATACCTCTTACGCCATCTGAATTGCGACTCTTAAATTGACGCACATCACTTACAACAAATCTGATACTTTTTCCAAGCGTTGTTGAAAGTAAAACATGGTCAATTTCATTACATACCTTAACCGATACTAATTTGTCTCCTTCATCGAGCTTTATTGCTATTTTTCCATTGCTTGGAATATAGTGAAAGTCCGCTAAGGAGTTACGCCTTATGTTTCCATAGGCAGTAGCAAAAACTATGTTTTGATTTTCATCATTTTCACTTGGTAACGGCATGATATTAGTTATAGTTTCACCATCGCTAAGCGGAAATATGTTAACAAGCGCTCTTCCACGTGCAGTTGGTTCTGCAAGAGGCAACTTATAAACCTTTAATCTATAGACTCGGCCAATATTAGAAAAGAATAAGAGGCTAGTGTGGGTATTCCCAACAAACAATTTTGTGGTTACATCCTCTTCTTTTAATCCTTGTCCTAGCTTTCCTTTTCCACCACGACGCTGAGTTCTATAATGAGAAAGCTTCACACGCTTGATATAACCATTCATAGTTACGGTTATCACCATATCCTCTTGTGGAATTAGATCTTCAGCTTCAATGTCCGTATCTGATTCCTCTATTGCAGTCTTTCGTGGTACGGCAAATCTGTTCTTTATTTCTTGTAAATTGTTTTTTATTTCTTTCATCAACTTCTCTTCTGAGCCAAGAAAAGCGATATATTCTTTTATCAGGTTGATCATTGAACTTAGCTCAGCTTCTAATTTGTCTTTTTCAAGGCCTGTTAAACGCTGCAGTTTCATATCAAGGATAGCCTTAATTTGTAGCTCAGTTAATCTATACACTCCATCTTTCAAAAAGCTTGCGCTATCTGAAATCAACTCGATAATAGTGTTGATTTCATTCGAAGTTTTCCATTCTTTATTTAAAAGTTCTCTACTTGCTTCCGCAGGATCTTTTGCACCGCGGATGATTTTTATCACTTCATCTATGCTGAGGACCGCAATGTAGAGCCCTATATATATATGAGCTTTTTCCCTCGTTTTTCTTAGACGAAATTCTGTTCTTCGAATTAGTACTTCTTTTCTAAAATCAACAAAAGCAGCTATGATTTCTTTTAACGACATCAAAGCAGGCCTGTTGTTGTTGAGGACTAAAGTGTTAACACTAAAACTACTTCTTAGTGGAGTTAGTCCCAATATTTGATTAAGTATAAAACTTGCTTCAGCATTTCTTCTGAGGTCAATTACTACTCTAATACCAGACTTATCAGACTCATCCCTAATTTCTGTTATGCCATCAATTCTTTTTTCTTTTACAAGCTCACCTATCTTCTCAATTAATTTTACTTTATTTACCTGGTAAGGTATTTCATCAATCACTATTGCTTGCCTATCTTGTGGCAGGTCTTCCATGTGAGTCTTGCCTTGCACAACAATTGATCCACGACCCGTTGCAAATGCTGATCTTATTCCAGACCTTCCAAGAATCGTTCCCCCAGTTGGGAAATCCGGCCCTGGCATCACTTCAAGTAACTCATCCAAAGTAACTTCAGGATTATCTATATATAACATACAAGCATCTATTATTTCTCCAAGGTTGTGAGAAGGAATATTGGTTGCCATACCAACTGCAACACCGCTTGCACCATTTACCAATAGATTCGGAAATTCTGCAGGCAGTACAACAGGCTCTGTTTCATTTCCATCATAGTTTGGCCTAAAATCAACTGTATCTTCGTCAATATCATTTAGTAAAAAGTGTGACACCTTCTGAAGCCTTGCTTCTGTGTATCGCATCGAAGCGGGTGGATCTCCATCTATCGAACCAAAGTTACCTTGTCCATCAACAAGTGGTAAAAGAAGAGAGAAATCTTGGGCCATTCTAACCAAGGAATCGTAAATAGCTGCATCACCATGTGGGTGATATTTCCCCATTACATCCCCTACTATACGAGCCGCCTTTTTATATGGCTTACCAGCATCGTATCCAGCCCTTGACATTGCATATAATATGCGCCTATGAACAGGTTTAAATCCATCTCGCACGTCAGGTATAGCCCGGCTTATGATAACGCTCATTGCGTAGGAGAGATAAGAATCTTCCAGCTCTTTTACTATTGAGATTGGTACTATATTATCCTGCATTTTCTATATTTTGATTGAAGTAATTAATAATATTAACATTCAGTTAAGCAAATGGGCAATGACAGACTTGAACTGCCGACCTCCTCGGTGTAAACGAGATGCTCTACCAGCTGAGCTAATTGCCCCTTTAGATGTAATTCTATAGCTCAATATTATTATTGTAAACAAAAATAGCGATAAATTAGATTTAGGTAAGCTATAAGCTTTTATGGAATCTTTGGGTGCATGCTGTGGAGTTTTATAAATTTTAGTCTTGCTGTCACTTTGTATAAAGGTATTTTTTCACTCACATCTTTCGAAGTTGTAGCCATGTTCAACAACTTTAAGTAGAATATTGTAGCATTTTTAAAATCTGAAAGTTTATCTAGAATAACAGCTAAATTATAGGTATAAAAAATATTGTTTTCATCAAGGGAAATAGCAGTTGTCATATACTCTTTACCTTTTACATAATCCTCCTTTTTCATATAAATCAGACCTAAATTTGCTAATAAAGGAGCATAATTTTTATGTATATCATACAATTTCAACATTTCACTCAACGCCAGATCAGGATCATATTGTGAGATTATCGTCAGAAAATTTTTTAATATGTAAGGGTTACTAGGGTATTCTTTTAACAGTCTTGTGTAAATCTCTACAGCTTTTTTGTATTCTTTATTAGCGTAATAAATATTTCCCAATCCAATTAAAGCATTTTTATGATAAGGAAACTTTGTGATGATCTGATTAAGGAGAGAAGTAGCTGTCTCATTATTTCCTAACTCAAAGGAATCTTTTGCTTTTTTTAAAATAGAGTATATGTCAAAATTCTTGCCAGAATTCTGCGAAATTTTGATATTAAATTTGTCACTTTTTCTCTCGATAACATCAAGATCTTTATATTTTTTATCAGCTTTTATATGCTTGACAACACTATCAAAGGCCCTTCTGTATCTCCAAATTTTCACTAGCATAGGTAACAGAAGACCTCCATAAAATCACAACGCAAATTAACATGCAGACAAACATAGATCCTAGTGTTGTGGCATTCGCTGCAGCGTGTAACCAGTAAACCTTATTTCTTTGAGCTATGCGTAACACATTACAAATTCATAAATGCTAAATTACCTATCTCATACAATAATAAAGATATTATTAATTAGCGGGACGAACATGCTGTGTAGCTTTTCAGAATGCATTTATCTTTTGTCTTCCATATTTCGCTTTATTTCCACAAAAATGCTTCAATTTATCTTAACATTTTGTCAACTACCTTTGTAGGCATGACAATTTAAAAGGGCACCTTTACATATTCCATATGGCTGCCAGTTGCACCCCTCACATGCGTAATCAAATTTCTTTAAAGACATTTTCTCCCTAATCTTTTCTACCGCTTCACTCCAGGTCAAAGTCTCGCCAATTTTAATTCCTAAAATTTCCATATGCCTTCTATCTAGCTCTAAAACTTTAGCTTGTTCGGTGCATTTACCTTGTTTAGTCTGGTTTGGGCAAGCACTACAAATACTATCAAGGTTACCAACTACTTCGATTTGAGTACTAATTACTTTGCTTGCTATCTTTTTATAATTTTCTATAAAATCCCGAGAATACCCATATCCCCGAAACGCGAGGGTGCACATAAAATGATGAGGGCGAAATTTTATCATTTTTTCAAATATTGCAAAGCTGCTACAAGTAGAAAAATTTTTACCAAACCAGGAAGGATGAATGGTAAAATACCTACCATTATTGCTTGTTCCAGACCTACGTAAATAGCGAGCCAACCAACACCACAAATAAAGATTACAACTGTACCAGCCAGACAACTTGAAGAATCACACACAAATGATTTATATTCAGAGTTCAGTAATTCATTTACTTTGCTCATTACCATAACAGCAGCTAAACAGCCAATTAAATATCCACCTGTTGGCCCGAGAAAAATGTGATAACCACAAAAATTCGCAAAAACAGGAAATCCTGCTGCACCAAGTGATAGATATGTAAGCATAGAATAGAATGCTGTTCTGCGATTAAATTTAAGCCCAATAAGCATTACTCCTAAAGTTTGCAATGTGATAGGCACAGGCTGCAACGGTACGCTTATTTGAGCCATCAAGAATAAAAGTAAAACGCAAGACAATATTTCAGCCAGTGTTGATCTGCTGCTAGATTGTGTTATAAACATATCTTCCCAACAAAAATAACTTATTAAATATAATATATGTGTATAAGAGGTTTTGCAATTTAAATTTTGCTCATATTGTGCTACAATGAATTATTTATGCACTATTAAATTAAAAATGATGAGTAAACAAGATCTATTATTGTTGATGAAAGCAAGACACAGCGGACGTTCATACAATACTACAAGAGCAATATCTCAGGAAGAAATGGATATTTTAATGGAAGCTGTAAGGCTGACTCCCTCATGTTTTGGCGATGAACCTTGGAGATATGTGATATGCAACAAACAGAACAATCAAAGCGCATGGGAAAAGCTGCTAAATTGTCTTGATGAATCTAATCAAAAATGGGCAAAAGATGCACAAGTGTTAATCATATCTTTAAGTGCTAAAAACTTCCGTAAACGAGGTAAAGGAGAAAATCTTTGGGCTAATCACGATACTGGTGCAGCAAATTATGCACTTATGCTACAGGCTGCAGCTATGAATTTAATGGCTCATCAAATGGGTGGATTTGATAGAGATAAAATAGTAGAAAAATTCAACATATCCGATGATTTTAATGTAATGTCAGTGATAGCGGTTGGTTACGAAGAAGAGGGCGCTGAAACAAGTAAGAAAAAAAGAAGACCAATAGAAGAAATATTTTTTTATGATGAGTGGCCAAGGTCCTAAAAATTTTATCAAGATGCACGGTACTGGCAATAATTTTGTTATCATAGACTCACGTTCAACAAACAATTTAGACTGGAACTATAGACAAATTGATGATCAAAGCAATTGTGATCAAGTGATAATTATAACAATGTCTAATGCTGCAGACTGCTTTATGCATATCTATAATGCTGATGGTAGTCGAGCTGAAATGTGCGGAAACGCAGCACGCTGTGTTGGATATTTGATAATGTCAGAAAAAGGTACTGAGTATATCACTATTGAGCTGGTAAACAAACGCATTTTAGAGTGTTTTAAAGTTGGTGATAAATCCATAAAGGTTAACATGGGTAAACCTTTGCTAAAATGGCATGAAATTCCCTTGTCTACTGAGTGTGACACTCTTCACTTACCTATAGAGCTTGAAATGCTAAAAGATCCTGTTGCAGTAAATATTGGTAACCCTCATATAGTTTTTTTTGTTGATAACATAAGTGAAATACCATTGCGAAATTTAGGACCAAAGCTAGAAAATCACGTACTATTTCCTCAGAAAATTAATATTAGTATTGCACAAGTTGAAAAGTCTGGAGAAATAGCTTTAAGAGTTTGGGAAAGAGGTACAGGCATTACTGCATCATGCGGTAGTGCAGCCTGTGCAGCACTTGTTGCATCCACACTACGTGGATATCTGACTGCCCAACAGACTTCAGTAGATTTACCAGGAGGTAAGTTATTAATCGAATGGGCAAATAACGTATTCATGACCGGTGATATAGGATTTTTGTGATAATTGTTTTCACAATGCAAAACTACTTGACAAACTCCACCAGCCCTCTTATCATGAAAGTGAAGCTATTTTATTTAACTTCGCAATCTCTGCAGCAGATTAAAATGACAAGAAAGCTTGTATTTGGCGTACTATTGTTTAATTTTTTGCACTATGTGCACCGTATGTCTTTATAAAATTTCTAGGTTTTTACCTACATAAGCTGAAACGCGCTTATAAAGCGTTCAAGACATCACCCAACGTCAAATTTTAAAATAGAGAGTGTAATAACTAGCTACCACGGGTTTTCTATGCCTTTTTTTTTCTGCCTAGTAAATTTCTTAAATATTAAAGCTAAGGTTAGTTGCCGTTTAAAAGCAGCTAAATTGCAGCGTTTAAGACTTAAAAAACGCCAATACTGAAAATAGACAATGACTAGGGCTTCTTTTGCCTTTTTTTTGTTTGGTGAATTTCTTAAATATTTATGGCTAAAGTAATTTAGGCCTACCGACAACCGTCATCCCTGTAAAGGTCAAGTATCCCGCTACTTGTTAGCGGATGAGATACCGCGAATGAATCGCGGTATGACGGTTCGTGGTGGCATGACGATAATCTCGTCATCCCGCTACGTGTTAGCGGGATCTATGCTTTGAGATACCGCGGCGGTATGACGCAGAAGCAAGGCACTGGAATAACACCACTTACTATGTATTTAAATTATAATGTTCATCATTACACGCTGGCAGGATGTCATATATAGTGTTCAGGTAGCTGATGTTGGGGCTTATCGTCTTTAAGATCCCAATTAGATAGAAGGTTTGTACTTTTTTTCAAATCAAAGCTTGAATTTTTGCTGGAAAATCAATATATTATATATATGAAGTTTTAATTTAAGTTGTTATGTTGACCCCAATGGCAAGCTTATGTGTTGATAACAGAACCAATCTCATGCAATATATTGCTAGAGTGCAAAAATTTCCTATGCTGTCTCAAGAGGAAGAGGTACGATTAGCAAAAAATTGGAACCAATATAAGGATATTTCTTCTGCTCATAAATTGATTACCAGCCATTTGAATTTGGTAGTGAAAATTGCAATGAAATTCAAAAATTATGGACTATTGTTGATGGACCTGGTCATGGAAGGGAATATGGGTTTAATGCATGCAGTAAAAAAGTTTAATCCTGATTTAGGATTTCGTTTTTCAACTTATGCAGTGTGGTGGATTGAAGCTTCAATAAAAGACTTTATATTGAAATCTTGGTCGTTCGTGAAAATAGGCACAACGCAAGCACAAAGAAGACTATTTTTTAGTTTACGTAAAATAAAAAAAAGAATTTTACAGTATACAAACAGAGAAACTTTAAATAATGAAGAAATAAAAGCAATATCTAATGAGCTTTCTGTATCCGAAGGAGACGTTATACAGATGAATTACCGTTTGGCTTGTAAGGATCAGTCGCTAAATGATTGCATAAAAATAGGTGATGACTCTAAAAGGGAGTTGCAAGATATGGTCCCATGTAACTTGGTCAGTCAAGAAGTAACCTATCAGAATCATGAAGAGAAAGAATTAAAAGAAACAATTTTAAACAATGCACTAGCGAGCCTTAACGAAAGGGCAAGAGACATTTTTATTAGTAGATACTTGCGCGAAAACACTCAAACTCTGGATGAACTTAGTAAAAAATATTGTGTTTCAAGAGAAAGAATAAGACAGTTGGCTGAGCAGGCGATGGCTAAGGTAAAACAATATATACAATCAGAAAGTTTGAAATTTGGTTTGCATGCGTAGTTTTTTTATATTTCTAATATTTTTTTCAATAGGCGCTTTTGCATCAGTTAGTGATGTGCAATTGAAGGAAAAATATAAAGATTGGCTTGTATATACTGCATCAGAAGATGGAGAGAAAGTATGTTATATTGTATCCTATCCTAAAAAAAAAGCGAGCATTATACAACCAATCGCAAGCCGTATGTAATGGTCAGTTATGTTGATACAAAAACAGATGAGGTAAGCGTTACCTCTGGTTTTCAGTATGATAAGGAGCCTGTAGCTCTCAATATCGACAAAAAAATTAAATATACACTGCCTATAATACAGGGAAGTTTTGCGTGGGCAGAGCATACAAAAATAGATCAAGATCTCATTCTAAAAATGAAGCAGGGATTATCAATGGTAGTGAATGGAAAAGCAAAAACAGTAACCATTGATGATACTTATTCCCTACTTGGTTTTCAAAAAGCGTATCAAAAAATGCATGATTTATGCCATACAAAGTAAATCATTGTAACAGAATACCCAGCTATAGTATAAACTAGACTACTCTTTCAATGGAAATATAAATAGCACTTTACTTTATATGGGATGTGGATATCATTTAAAATATATTTTTGAGAGTTAGCAATGTCAGAGGTTGCAGGTGTAGATACAGAAATCAAAAAGCAAAATTCTGTGTGCGAGCAGATGCGTTTTAGCGTGAGCCGCACAAGTCTTTTAAATATATTATCCAGAGTAAGTGGAGTGGTTGAAAGGCGCAATGCAATAGATGTTTTGGCATGTATAAATATCAAAGCACAACACGGCAGCATAAAATTAATGGCAACTGATCTTGACATTTCAATGTTTGCCTCACTTGCTGCAACCGTATTAACAGAAGGAGAAGTAAAAATTTCAGCGCATACTTTACATGACATAGTGAAGAAGTTACCCGCTGATTTGGATGTTAATTTTGAAGTAAACAACCAAGGAAAATTATTGATGTCTTGCGGAAATGCAAACTTTTCTTTACCGAATGTAGTTTCAAGCAGCTTTCCTGCTCTTGAAGAAGACAATTATAAACATGATTTTATTCTACTAAATACGGACCTGATAGACTTATTAACTAAAACAAAATTTGCTGTATCGCTAGATGATACAAGGTATAATTTAAATGGAATATATCTACATACAGACGAGCAGTTTCTGTACTGCGTTGCAACTGATGGTCACCGTTTATCATGTATAAAGAGACCAAAGCCTGGGAACATCAATGGCGAATTTGGTGTGATCATTCCACGTAAAACTGTTATGGAGCTGTTAAAAATATTGGACGATTGTAATGAAATTAATGTAAAACTCTCAGACAGAAAAATCAAGTTTACATGCGGTGAATATATTCTAATATCAAAATTAATAGATGGGACTTTTCCAAATTATGAAGCAGTTATTCCAGCATCTCAAGACAAGCATATGATTATTGAAAGTAAAAAACTTTCAGACGTTATAGATCGGGTTTCCGTTGTTGTATCTGATAAAGTAAAATCCATTAAATTCTCACTACAAGAAAAGCTGCTGACTCTGCATTCAAACTCTCAAGAGTGCAGTGATGCAACTGAATCCATAGAAGTGGACTACAATGAAGCTCCTATAGAAATAGGGTTTAACTCGCGTTATTTGCTTGATGTTCTATCCTGCATAAAAAATAAATGTAAGTTTAGCTTAGCCGATGGTAATAGTGCTACAATTATCACTGATGAAGACGATTCAAGTGTATTATATATAGTGATGCCAATGAGAACTTAAACTTGTCATCCCGCTTCTTGTTAGCAGGATCTGGAGATACCGTGGCGGTATGACACTTATTTCACTAAGCATGTTACTTTTTATTAAATTAGTAATCTATCTTTACCAAATATAAGCCAAAAGGTGGTGCAGTAACTCCAGCTGCATTTCTTTTGCATTGGTTTAATATATTTAGCATTTCTTGCGGATTGGTTCTATTTTTTCCAAATTCAACCAAAGTGCCTACAATAATCCTCACTTGGTTATGTAAAAAGGAAATAGCAGATATTTTGATGTGTATATGGCTCCCGTTTTGTATTACATCGATATCATCAATTGTTCTTATCGGATTTGCAGCTTGACAATCTTTTGAACGAAAACTTGAAAGGTCATGTTTTCCAAGTAGATGTTTAGCAGCTTCACGCATAATATTTACATCAAGTGGATTAAACACTTGCCATACATAACCTGTCTCCAGAGCGGCAGGAGCATAGCGATTAACTATTCTGTATTCGTAATATCTTCTTTTTGCTGAAAACCGTGCGTGAAACGCATCATCTACAACTTCTGCATTAAGCACGACTATGGGAATTGATTTTAAATGATAATTTATTGCGTTTCTTATTCTATAAAGCTCAAATTCCTTTTCCATATCAAAATGAGCAACTTGTCCTAAAGCATGAACCCCTGCATCAGTCCTGCCACCGCAGTACAAAGTAACTTTCTCACCACTAAAATTAAATATAGCATTTTCTATGGCTTCCTGGATTGAATTAGCAGAATATTGCTGCTTCTGCCAGCCAGAGAAACTACTACCATTGTATTCTATCGTTATTTTGTATCGCACTGCAGAGTCTATCTAACTTTCTATCTTAATATAATTTAGGTAGCTAATTTTTCTACGATAACGTTCTTCGTTATTAAAAAACCCTTGGCAGGTTGTTCACGTTCGATTATCATGAAAGTTATACAAGTTAATAAATGATCCATGGCAAACAACTCAGAAGAAAGAAGTAATGATAAGCAAAAAGCATTAGATAATGCAATAAGCCAAATTGAAAAAGCATTTGGTAAAGGTGCAATAATGAAGTTGAAGCAAAACCCTGTAGAGAAAATAGACACAATATCCACAGGATCAATTGCGCTTGATTCGGTTCTAGGTGTTGGAGGACTGCCAAAAGGACGTATAATTGAAATATTTGGGCCCGAGAGTTCTGGTAAAACCACTCTTGCCTTGCATGTAATTGCTGAAGCACAAAAAAAAGGAGGATCATGCGCATTTATCGATGCAGAACATGCATTGGATGTCTTATATGCTCGTAAACTTGGGGTAAGCACTGATGATTTAGTGATTTCACAACCAGATACTGGAGAGCAGGCGTTGCATATTGTTGAGTATTTAGTGTGTTCTGGTGCGGTTGATGTGATAGTTATTGACTCTGTTGCAGCATTAACTCCAAGAGCTGAAATTGAAGGTGATATGGGTGATCAACATATGGGGCTGCAAGCAAGGCTTCTAAGTCACGGACTACGAAAGCTAACCTCTGCCGTTTCAAAAGCGAACTGTATATTGATATTTATTAATCAAATTCGTATGAAAATAGGAGTAGTGTATGGAAATCCTGAAACTACCACGGGTGGAAATGCATTAAAATTCTATACTTCTGTAAGGCTTGACATAAGAAAAGTTGGTGTAATAAAAGACAAAGAAAATATTACAGGCAATGAAACAAGAGTTAAAGTTGTAAAAAATAAAGTTGCTCCTCCATTTAGAGAAGCGAAATTTGATATAATGTACAATGAAGGTATATCAAAATTCGGAGAAATAATAGATATGGGAGCAAAGCTTGGTGTGCTTGAAAAAGCAGGTGCTTACTATTCATATAACAACACACGCCTTGGACAAGGAAGAGAGAATGTAAAAACTTACCTAAAAACAAACAAAGAAGTCGCAAATGAAATAGAAACAAAAATCAGAGATTTACTCAGAAGTCATGATAATTCTATTATAATAGACGAGGATAGTGAGCAACTTTTAGAAGAATCCGTGTTCTGATCTAAACTTAGTTTGTGTTGGATGGGTTGTTACAGTATGACGGTGTGTGCTAATCTGTAATGTTACCTTGTATCAAGAGGACTTTGCTGAAGCAGTTAAAAAAAGCTTTTCATGAAGAGTGATAGATGATAAGTTGTTAATAGTAGATTATTGTTAATAAGATTATGTGTTTTGGTTTACCTAATATAAATAGGGAAGGTTATTCATTTATAGTAGTTTCCTTTATAGTAACGTGTATAGCATTCTCTATATCTTGGGGGTTTGGTGTTACATGCTTGTTTTCGACATTATTGTGTACTTATTTCTTTCGCGATCCAGCAAGAGCTGTGCCAAACAATAAGGATCTTATATTAAGTCCTGCTGATGGTGTGGTTTCAAAAATTGAAGAAGTTAATTATCCTTTATCGGCAGAAAATGGAGAAGAGAAGAAGTTCACGCTTGTTAGCATATTTTTAAGTGTTTTGAACGTCCATGTGAACCGTATACCAATATCTGGTATGATAAAGGAAATGAATTATAAAAAAGGCAAGTTTGTATCCGCAATGAACAATAGGTCTAGTAATGAAAATGAAAAGCAGGTTATTGTGATTGAATACGAAAAGGGGAAAGAAATTATTGTGGAGCAAATAGCTGGATTAATTGCACGTCGTATCGTTTGTAATTTAGAAGTATCCCAGAATGTGCAAGCAGGTGAAAGGTTTGGAATTATAAGATTTGGTAGTAGAGTGAATATTTATGTTCCTGCTGATACAGAAGTCAGAGTTTCAAAAGGGCAAACTGTTATTGGTGGTGAAACAATTATAGCAAACTTAAATAAGGAAAACGTTCAAGAGAAGCTTACTTTTGACGTCATATGAATAACGATGGAAGTAACAGTAGATTCTTACCTATTACTAAATTATTCCCAAACTTTATAACTTTATTGGGTTTATGTTCTGGTCTCACTTCACTTAAATTTACATTTAATGAACAATGGGAATTCTCAGTAATTTTTATCATCATTGCAGCAATAATAGATGGAATGGATGGCAGAATAGCTAGAATTCTAAAATCAACTAGCGATTTTGGAGCCCAGCTTGATTCTTTTGCAGATTTTCTAAATTTTGGTGCAGCGCCTGCATTTCTTTTGTATTTTTGGAAGCTAAACGAAATCAAAGTCATAGGTTGGATTTTAGTAATGATATACGTAATCTGCATATCAATAAGACTTGCAAGATTTAATGTTTCGCTACACTCAGAACAATCACACTGGGAAAAATTTTTCTTTTCTGGTGTTCCAGCTCCAGTGTGTGCTTTACTTTCTTTGTTACCAATAATTATTACCTTTCAATCTCATGAGAGTGAATACTTACTTCTCATAGAGCGATTTTTTAACACAAGAAACGTAGCTTGTTACTTTCTGGCCATTTCATTTTTTTCGATAAGTCACATTCCAACTTTCTCTGCAAAATATATTTATGTTCCCAAAAGCTTATCCTATATATTTGTGTCATTTTTTGGAGTACTTATTATATTTTTCATCAGTAAGCCCTGGATGACGCTACCAATTTTAGGTGTAGTGTATGTACTTACTATTCCAGTAAGCACTGGGCTTTATATATATTACTCGTATAAAGCTCGTTAGCTATAAGTTGTAATAAAAAGTAGTGAGCAGCATGATTGTAAAAATAAGTGAACTGTTAAATTCATTTCTGTACATAAAGATATTCAACATTCCATTTATAATTATTTGGGTAATTGCAACTGGAGTTTTTTGTACCATCCAATTCAAATTCACTAACTTTAGATTGTTCAAGCATGGAATACAGACGCTATTCAATCTAAAGTGTAATCGCAATAACAATAGACCTGCTGCGAATCAAGCGATAAAAAAAAGGAAAGGAGGGTGACTAAAATCAAGGTTAACTAAAAGGCGTGCTTAAGATTTACAATACCAGCAATAATATTGAACCTCAGGTTATATTTTTTCTGAAAATTGCGATAAACATTCGACATAATCTTAAATATCTTTATCTCTCGGATCTTGTTTTCTACTCTCATTCTAAATGATGCTAATCTTCTATTATGCTCTGGAGTTAATGGCTTTTTACGATACTTTTTATATGGAATTATAACATTGCTTTGCAATTTTTGCCAACCTTGATATCCAGAATCGGCATGTTTTATGCTATCAAGTGGTAAATATTTTTCTTGTTTCCTTATGCGGAAATCACTAATTCTACCACGGTATGACTTTGACACTGATAAAATTCTTCCTCCTTCTTCGATAATAATCTCAGTTTTCATAGTGTTGGTTCTTTTTTTCCTGAATATGATTTCTTCCGTTTTTTACTATCTTCTGGTCTCTGTATTTGCTGTTCTGTAACATCAGCCAAAATCTTCAGTATTTTTTCTGGCGTCATACTTCTATCTTTTGTTATAGTCACTTTTTTGGCGAGTAATGGCTCTATTCTCTTAAGTAACCTACATACATTTGCGTTGTGTACATTGAATAGGCATCCTAAAAATCTATGTGTTATGTAAGTGCGATAGTACAAAATTACGCAAAACAACTTATCTTCCAGAGTTGGTAGTTTTGATCTTCTACCATGACACTTTTTCTGTTTTTCGCATCCAGACCTCACTTTTTCCACTACTTTTTCGAACTCCTCTATAGTTAAACCTGTTATATTACGAAAGTTTCTTGGGTGTTTTTTCATATTATAGTAACTAAAGCTCATTTTTTTTCCTTACTTGATCTGCTTATTCTTCTTCTACCTCTCTCACATCATTTTTTCAATCACCTTTTTCAGCAGGTCTAATGGCATAATCACTCATATTCAAGCGTTTGCAACAGTAATTTCAGGAACAGTTGGTCTTGGAACAATATCAGGAGTTGCAATAGCTATCACAATAGGGGGGGCCAAGTGCAGTTTTTTGGATGGTAATTACCGGAATACTTGGTATGTCGATAAAGTTTGCCGAGGTGGTGCTTGCATTCACCTATCGCTCTGAAAATGCAACTGGCGGGGCTTTTTATTACATGAAGTACGGGCTTGCAAAAATTGGATTTGCAAAAACTGGTAGATTCCTTGCCTTCACTTATGCGATTATGCTACTTATTGCAATGATTTTGGGCGGTATACCATTTCAAGCGAATCAGATAGCAGCATTGTCAAATAACCTCTTCGAATACAACGCGTCCATTATTATATCCCTACTTGTCTTCATTGTAATATTGGGAGGAATAAAGCGCATTGCTTTCGTTTCAACAAGCTTAGCACCAACTATGATAGTGCTATATGTGGGTATGTGTATATATTTAATTTGTATGAACGGAAGTAATTTGCTGGATGCTTTATCCATAATATTCCAAGACATCTTTAACAAATCAGCTATAGGAGGCGGAGTATTGAGCGGATTAATAGCCGGAGTGAGAAGATCAGTGTTTGCTAACGAAGCAGGTACTGGAACAGCAGCTATAGCACATTCATCTGTAAAAGAAGAAGATCCAATTAAAGTTGGGTGCGTTGCAATGATTGCACCACTTATAGATACAATATTAATCTCATTTTTGACTGGTATTGTGATAATTATCACTGGTATGCATAGCACTGATAACGTGGGTGATATTACATTAATTAGTTCGGTATTTTCAACAGCTTTGCCCTTGTTCAGCAAATTAGTTTTTCCGCTAATGATGTTTTCCTTTGCATTTTCTACAATAATAGCTTATTGTTACTACTGTGAAGTTGCTCTGCTGTATTTATTTGGTAATAAAAAAATACTGATACCGTTCCAAATTCTTATAGTGGCTTCAGTGTATATCAGTTGTATGTCAAATGATATAGAATTTATATCTTATCTAGGTGATAGTTTGTTTATGTGCCTTATGGTTCCAAATGCTGTTGCAATATATCTACTAAGAAGGGAAGTTTTGAATACAATAGATTCTTATTACAATTCTAAAGGGTATTAACATGATTTATAGATTACTTTGTATGGTGCTATTTTGCCTATTGTTTAATGATGTGTACGCTGCTTCAGGTTTTTATGAAAGTTATGATGCTGTGTTGAATGGAATAAATAACTTCATGAATGAAGTGCTGTTTTTCAAAATCTTTTATATACCGTTCATACTTCTTCTACTATCCTTTGGTTATGTATTTTTAACCTTACGCTTTAAGTTTCTCAACATAAGAATGTTTAAGCATGCGTTTGCTATTTTATGTGGAAAATATGACACGGATCACCATGATGGTCATATTACGCATTTTCAGGCATTTATGACTGCACTTTCAAGCACAGTAGGCCTTGGAACTGTTGCTGGAGTCGCAATTGCAGTTTCAATGGGAGGTCCAGGAGCGGTGCCTTGGATGATGATTACAGGTTTTTTTGGTATGTCAGCAAAATTTGCCGAAGTGACTTTAGCATTTAGACATAGAACAGAAGATCAGGAGCAATTGTTTAGTGGTCCCTTTCAGTATATAAAGAATGGTCTGGAGGAATTTGGATTTAAAAAACTTGGTATTGTTTTAGCTGCAATATATGCAGTATTCTTTGTATTATCAGGTCTTGGTGGAAGTGTAGCGTTTCAAACCAACCAAATGGTTTCAATATTATCTGGCTATTCAAGTTGGGTAGATGGTCACTCTTGGTTTCTTTCTTCCATAATCTCTGCGCTGCTTGCTCTAGTGATTATTGGCGGAATTAAAAGGATAGCTAGAGTATCTTCTGCACTAGTGCCTATTATGTCACTCATATATATATGTAGCTGCCTTGTTATTATTGGATTTAATATCCACAATCTTGGTCACACATTTAAGATATTATTTTCCAGCATGATAGATTTTAATGCTGTTGGCGGAGGGATGGTAGGAGCATTTGTTGCTGGAATTCAAAGAGCAATTTTTGCCAGCGAAGCTGGTGTCGGCTCTGCTGCAATTACTCATGCAACAACTAAAGATGAAGAACCAGTAAGAACTGGGCTTGTTGCTATGATAGAACCGTGTTTTGATACAATGCTCACTTGCTGTTTAACTGGAATAACGATAGTAATAACAGGTGCATACCAGACTAGTGTTGGTGAAGGGATATTAATCACTCAAAAGGCATTTGGAACTGTTTCTTCATGGTTTCCTATACTTTTAACCATAGCTGCACCTTTGTTTGCATTTTCTTCAGTAATTTCGTTTGTATATTGTTGTGAAATGGGGTGGCTATATTTATTCGGTGCAAAAAGTATAGTGATATACCGCATAGCAGTAATAATTGTAGCGTTTTTTTCTGGTCTTTCTAAAGATATAATGGCTATTGCCAATATCGGTGGAACTTTGTTCTCTTGTTTAGCTCTCATCAACATGACAGCGCTTATACTGTTTAGTAATCAGATTAACGATGAAGTTCAGTGCTACCTAAAAAGGCTGAGGAATAATAAAATTAATTAAATTTTGGCATATGAAGGTACAACAACAGATGTCATTCCAGTACCACCTTCTTGTTACCTCAGAACTCTCTCTTGTCATCCCAAAACTCTTTCTTGTCATCCCAAAATTCCCTCTTGTCATCCGAGTAGCTGACACTGGGATCTATTTTGCATATAGTTCCACCATAGTGCTATGTTTTAATGTAAAATTTTATATTTATCTACTAGATTCGTTTGCGAACAAAGCTCGCTGGATCCCAGTGTCACGCACTGGAATGACAAGAGAGAGGATGCTAGAATGATGGAGAGGTACGTAATCCTTATACTATCCTACATATTAGGTTCAATACCGTTTAGCTTAATCATTACAAGAATAAAAGGGATAAACTTAAGAGAAGTAGGTTCAGGAAACATTGGCGCTACAAATGTTGCAAGAACAGGAAATAAATGTCTTGCTGCTCTGGCATTATTTCTGGATTCCTTGAAAGGATTCATCGCCGTTTATATAGCACAACAATTTTGTGATAATAACGATTTTTATACATATGTATCTGCAATTTTAGCAGTTTTAGGGCACATGTTTCCTATTTGGCTAAAGTTCAGTGGAGGCAAAGGAGTTGCAACAACTCTGGGAGTGTTGATAGCGTTTAACATACCTGTGGCATTAGTGTTCATATTTGTTTGGCTAGCAGTGTTTTTTACCTTTCGATATTCTTCCCTTGCTTCACTCAGTGCTACTTCAACGGCTGTAGCATGGTCCTTTTTTTTTCAGAGGAATTTGTTCTTAACATTACTAATTATAGGAGCACTGGTCTTCCTAAAACACCACAGAAATATTGTGAATCTTCTGCAAGGTAAAGAGTATAAATTTTATAGATAATGTACTGCCAAATTATTGACACTTAAACTACGAGACAAATTGCTTGACGGTATGATTTTGTCCTCTTTGTTTAAGTCTATGATTTTTGCTTTTGTTATATTCTCTACTTCTTGAGGTGTTAAAAGCCCATCTTCAATAAATCCTTGCTTCGCTTCCTTTATTTTTTCATAAAGCATGGCTATATTGTTTTTATTCTGACTATAAACATTTTCAATTTCTAGCTCTAGTTTACATGAAGCTTCTTTTATTACTGCTTCCGTTATTGCTAATTTTTCTTGCAAAATTTTCTTTATTTTTCCCTTATTATCTTCGTTATTTCGATTGAGTTCTGAATATACTCTATAACACCTTTTCTCTAGTGGTAGCATCTTTAACTGATCTAACATTCTAAGTACTTGACCTTCAACAGTCTTCTCAACTTTTAACTCAAACTTCTCTGCTTCTTCTTTCACTATCTTACTAGCTATTCTCTCAGCTTCATCCAGAGATGAATCCTTGAGAGAAAAATCTGTCTTGAGTAAATTTTGCTTTAAAAGCTCTAAAAAGACTTTTTCTTCGATGTTTTTAAGTAAACTTTCTTGATTATCTAAGTCATGCTTCTTCAGTTCATTTCTCGTGTGCTGACCCAGTTCAAAACATTCTAATTTATTTAACTTTATAGAACTAATATTTTTTATTAACGTTAGCACAGCTTGTTCGGTATAGCCTGAAGTAAAACTAAGCAATTTTCTCATTAATGGAATTCTTGCTTCTTGAATGAAGTCATCAACTATCTTTTGACTTTCATTATCACCGGGGTTATCTTGAGCCTTATACCAAGCGTTAAAGATTTCTTTGTTATTTTTCTTATTCTTTAACCTGTCTAACATAAACTCACGTGCTTCATTTTTTGCTTCTGAAAGTAATATTTGCCTAGGAGGAGTAAATCTAATTTCCGGATCAGGATGAGTACCTTCTAATGTACTTAACATCCTATAAACAATACCGGTAAAGCAGGTGTTAGGAATACGCTCTTTTCTAGAGAAAGTTTGGCTATCAAGCAAGTTTGTAATTAACGCGTCTTTTTTATTTTTTACAGCTTCTCTATCTCCATCATTGCAGGCTCTCAGAACTAGAAGTAAAATTTGCCCACCTGTGAAACCAGAGCTATGCTTTTGATCATCTTTGCAAAAATCCCCTAAAAATTCGATTATTCTTCCTTTATCTTCATCACTAAATTGACGATAATTAAGTTCACATAAATCATTTATATATTCAACAAATTGCTTAAATTCTCTATCATTAATAACGTCTTCAGATACTTGTTTACTATACTTATCTTTTAATTTATCAATATTTTTAATGATATCATCATTTAATTGGTGAGGGAGTAAATGTTCATAAGCATTATCAAGCTTATTAACGCTAGCTCGTACATTTTCTTTTACGCCTTCCAAAAAGAAATTTATGGAAGCTTTAAGCAGCGTAAATGGGTTAAAATCTTTTGGCCTTAGTTCACTCTGCAATAAAATTAATAGCATTGTAAGTGGTATAGTCCCCAGCAACAAAATTAGTAAGAAAGTAGTTGTAAAAGTGAGATATGTTATGAAAGCAGAAAACAAGAGGAAGGCTGTTACCTTGATTGCATTGTTCTTAAAAAATATTTCCCAATATTCCCTTTTGCTCATTTTTTGCTGTTTTGCCGTTTTTATTTCTTTGTAGATATAAAGAGTTTTAATTTCAGACCTGAAGAATATAGTACCAAGAGAAAAAAGAACACTAACGGGATTAGTGATAATGCTTAAAGAAACAAAAGTTGCAAAATAACTAACAAACTTTAGCCTGCTAGATCCCTTTGAAGGAAATTGTAATTGAGAAATACCTATCATAGCCTACCTTCAACATCATTACACTCTAGTAATAGCATAATAATTTAAAACGTCAATGTTTAAGTATTTTATTATCCGCACACTCATCGTATTCAATCTCGATTGTAGAGTGTGCTATCTCGAACTTATCTAGTAATATTTTTTTTATTTCATATAAAACATTGGTGTGCTGCACATTTTGCTTTATTTTAGCATGCATGGTAATTATAAAATAATTATCAGACAGTGACCATGCATGTATGTGGTGCACATCTATCACTTCAGGTAATTCTGATGTGATCTTACTTTTTACCTCTTCAGCAGATATACCCTCAGGCGTACCTTCAAGGAGTATATGGCAAGAATTCTTTAGAATTTTATAGCCACTGTTTAGGATTATTACACTAACAAACACTGATAAGATAGGATCCACTATTTGCCATCCGGTAAGCATGATAATTATGGATGCAAGTATAGCAGCTACAGAACCTAAAATATCTCCTATAACGTGTAGTACAGCACTTTTTATGTTTATATTGCTCTCGCATTTACTATGTAATATAAAAAAGACTATGATATTAGAGATCAGGCCAAGTGTAGCAATTACTAACATTACTTTCCACTCAACATTGATTGGAAAAATAAACCTCTTTATTGATTCAATTATAATGATTATTGCAATGAAGAATAAAGTTAAACCATTAACAAATGCTGCAATTATCTGCAACCGATGGTATCCGTATGATCTTTGCAAATCAGACTTCTTAGCTGAAAGTTTGTGTGCTATCCAGCTTAAAACTAAGGCAAAGAGGTCAGTAAACATATGCCCTGCATCCGACAGTAGAGCAAGCGAGTGTGAAACTATTCCACCTACTATTTCCATAAACATTGTTATTGCAACTATGATTATGGAATAGATTAAGCGCTTGGACTGTGCTGCTGAGTGTTTGCCGTTATGCACTGCTGTCATATAAAATCTTTTCATGAACAAAAACGTGGGTAACACTGGGTTCGAACCAGCGACCGCTTGCACGTCAAACAAGTGCTCTACCAACTGAGCTAATTACCCATCGCGGTTTTAGTATAGTGCTTTGATGGAATGAAAGTCAATAAACCACTTTGCTTTTACCCTTGTCCAATGTGATTCCGGAATATAGCTGTATAGAACTTCAGCTATACCCTATATTTTTCACATAAAATTAACAACTTATATTTTTTTACTAAGATATAGATTATGTTAATATGAAAATTCACACTTTTTTAGTAGAGATCATATTAATATTGAAACATATATTTGAAAATTAAATATGAAATGGAGGGTAAAATGCCTAATTATATGTCAATACAAAATAGTAAAACTAGAGTTATAAAGAACGAGTTACAAACAACAGGTAGGGTTAGAGCAAACGATCAATCTGTTGAAGACGTAAAGATCACAAATGATCATGCTTTTTACAAACTGATTTGTGAAAAACAAGCTCACAGGGATGTTTCAGTGGAGCAATTTAAGTTATTGTATAATGAAATTTCTGAGAAGATGATAAAAAAACCTTTTACCATTAAGGAAATAAATGACTTCTGCAAGGAAAAAGGTATTCCTTTGTTTACAACGGATGAATTGCTTACTCTTGTACCAAAGGAAGACACAAAATGTTATGTAAATTACGAAACAAATTCAGTAAAAACCCATGATCACGGATATATGGCTGATCAGATTAATATTAAAGCTTCATATATAAGGGCAGATTCAGTCAACCATCAAGATTGCCAAAATTACGTTGTGGATTCAGATGCGTATTATAAATTCATATACAAAAAGATGGTGGAAGGATCTATAAGAAGCTGGGTTCTTGAAAATCTTGATGGATCAAAGTCAAGCGAAGACAGTATGAGAGAATATTTGAAAAATAGTTCTTACGATCAGGAGCTTAAAGCTTGGCTAAGAGATAATCCAGAGGGAGATCTCAAGGGATGGCTAAGCGACCCGGCAAATAAAGGATATACAGATGTAGAATATCATGTGTTATATGAGAAAATCTCTGAAGAACTTGTGCATACTAGTATGAATATAGATCAAATTAAGGAGATATATAATAAATATAGTATAACACCTCCAACAGACAGTGAACTTGAAGGGATGAAAAAAGTTCAGGAAGAAACAAGGTCGAGTGAGCATTATGAACAAAAAACAGGTTTAACATTCCAAGGTAGAATAAATCTAAACGTTACAGATGATAGTGCTGAAAATGAGTTTAATTTAAACATTGATCTATTTCAGGACAAAAATTTTGAAGATTTTATTGATCAGAACAACGATGGTGTTATCAACAATGAAGGTCTTCTAAAATCATTGGAAGACACTGTCAAAACATTCAATGAAGTCTTCGGAATAAAAAAAGATAACAATCCGCTATTGATGCATGGAAACGTTGCTAATTTTAGATTGTTTCTGTTTGAAAATAAGGAGAGCTATCAGAAATATTTAAGTGGCGGTCATGACGTTCACATACCAGGTGGTGGTGCAGCAGAATCCTCTGACAATAACTATATCAGTAATATGTACTCTCATGCTGAAAACGCTAGGAATAATGGTGACTTCACCCATGATGGAAAAATCGATCATAACGATTATAATTATGTTATTAAGCATGAGTTTGTTCATGCGTTAACGTTCTATTTAACTTCTAAGCTCGATCTTGGCAAGGTTTTAATGGAAGGGTTAGCAGAATATGTTACACACCTAACAGAAGGAGAAAAACCGGCTGATTTTGCAAAACTTGTTAGTGAGGAATACAAGGAACATACTCTAGAGGAAATAGTTAAAGGAGCCATTGATCCTTATCAAACAGGTGCAGCAGTTATTGCATATATCGAAGAAACTTATCCAAATTTCATTGATAATTTGCTTTATGCAGCAACAGAAGATAGGAAAACTCTGAATGGTCGCTTTTATTTTAAGGAAATGATGCAGAAGATCTACCAAAGCGAAGCAGAAAAAATTCAAAACGGGAAAGGTTTTTCCAATTGGGTAAAAACTAACTCAAGCACTGAGGATAACACTATTGAGTCTGATCATATTCAATCTGATCAACCAGTAGTAGATCACGAAGAAGATGAAGTGCAGTCAAAAGAGCAAGTAAATGAAGACAGAGCTACCACTGGTTCATTTCGTGGTTTGGAAGCACCTAAAAAACCAGTAATACATGAGCACAATGAAGAAAAAATTATTCTAAAAGACACAATCTTGAAAATAGAAAAGAGCTATGATCAAGGTTCAGAAGGAAAGCACAAGGCAAATGTAGTCATAGATTATCATGATGTAAAAGACTTGTATGATAGAGCGGAAGGAGCAGAGCAGCAATCTGTATTAAAATTTTGGCACAAATTGGCTGAATCAAATTATAAGGTTGGTGCTTTGCCCGAAGACAAATATTACTTTAAAGATGGCAAATTTGTAATTCGCGATAGTGATGCGGGAAAATGTATATTATTACCTGCGGATAAGGTATCTATTAAGATAGTGAAGGATGGCAATCATTATGATCTAGCTATATCTAATAATGATAATGGTAAAGTGATAAGTAGCATTAGTAAGATAGGTGACTTAAACTATGGGTTGCTGTCAGGTACAAATGAGGTCAGCCTAGAAACACAAGATAGCACTATATTTTTAGGTCAACATAATGAATATAACTCTTATCTGGAAAATGGCTTTGTGAAAATGTTCGATTGCGCAAGCGACCACATTTATCACGACCACAACTCGGCCTACATCTAATACAGGGAAGCAAGTATAGCTGACCCAAGCAACACGTCATACCGCGATTCATTCGCGGTATCTCTTAGCCGCTAACAAGTAGCGGGATGACGATTGTCAGGGTGTCATTCCAGTTCCCTCTCCTGTCATCCCAGTGTCAAGCACTGGGATGACAGGAGAGGGAACTGGAATGACAAGAGAAGAATTCTGAAACGACAAACCTCAAAAAAAACTTATGTAAAATCTAGCATTAACGAAAATTATACTTTTTTCATGCATATTATGGTTTTTATAATTAACGGAGAGTGTGATATGGCGTTAAGTGATTCTTTGAAGAATAAGACAGAACAACAGCTCGTAGACGACGATGCTTTTATAAATGCTCTAGTAGGAAAGCTTAAAGCAGGGGCTGATGATAATGGTGTTTATACTAAAAAAGGTGTGAATGATGAGTTAGGAAAGAAAGCTGATACAACTGCTCTAGCTACTAAAGTTGAAAAGACTTACGTCGATACTGAGTTAGGAAAGAAAGCTGATACAACTGCTCTAGCTACTAAAGTTGAAAAGACTTACGTCGACACTGAGCTAGGAAAGAAAGCTGATACAACTGCTCTAGCTACTAAAGCTGATAAGACTTACGTCGATACTGAGTTAGGAAAGAAAGCTAATTCAGCTGACTTAGCAGCTAAAGCTAATACTGCTGATGTTTACACTAAAAAAAATGTAGATGATGAGTTGGCAAAAAAAGCTGACACAGCCGCTCTAGCTGACAAAGCTGATAAGACTTACGTCGATACTGAGTTAGGAAAGAAAGCTAATTCAGCTGATTTAGCAGCCAAAGCTAATGCTGCGGATGTTTATACTAAAGCAACTGCAGATATTGCGTTTGCTAAAATTGATGGTTCCAATGCAACTGATCCTGGTGTAACTGCTATGTTAGGCAAACTTATAGATGCAAATAAAGTTCTTAAGGTTGATGGCTCTAATGCAACTGATCCTGGTGTAACTGCTATGTTAGGCAAACTCACAGACAAAGTTGTTAAAACTTCAGAACTTTCAGCAAAAGCAGCAGAAAAAGAGGTTGTTGAAGCCATATTTGATGCAATAGATGGCGGTAACAAAATCTCTGAAACCAAAATAGGTACTACTTTTGCTAAGAAAAATGCTTCCAACCTTACAGATGCAGCAAACAAAAAAGCTTTCGCGGAAGCTATACTTCCTGCAAAAGATGGCAACAAATCAATTCTAGTGGATAAATTAGAAGGATTTCTTGCTGAAAATGCCAAAGCGTATAGTAATACTACAAAGACAGCAAAGGAGTTATTAGTCCCATCAGCTGCTGATTTATTACAAGATCATGATTTTAAACAGGGTATTGATCAAAGTATAAAAGAGATGGCTGTCTCAAGTAATTCAGATTCCCAAAAAAACGTGAGAGAAGTAATGTCACAACCGCATTTTGATATTCCAGCAAGTGATGATGCTGCACTTAATTGGACTTGGTAATACAGCAAGTAGTCACGCTACTTGGATGACGTCATACGGTCCTCGGATGACAAAAAAAGGAGCACTGGAATGACACCTGTAGCCCTACGTCATACCGCGAATGAATCGCGGTATCTCTTAACATAAGACCTGCTGCGAATCAAGCGATAAAAAAAAGGAAAGGAGGGTGACTAAAATCAAGGTTAACTAAAAGGCGTGCTTAAGATTTACAATACCAGCAATAATATTGAACCTCAGGTGTAAAAGATAAGACTTAATCTGACAGACAAGAATTAACTGACAGAAGAATTGAGGTAGTTAAAACTAATATCAGTCTCTTGTTTAATGCTACTAATATTTTTCTGAAAAGCAATATGTTTGCTATCAAGAAAAGTCTGCATAGGTGTTTTTCCATAGCAGTACTTACCAGAGTGAGGTCTTGTATCATTATAAGAATGCAACCAACAATCAACATCAATCTGTAGATCTTCCAAAGAATTGTAGATTTTCTTTCTAAAGATAATATTGTAACACTCATCTTGCATAGTTCTATGAAATCTTTCACATATGCCATTAGTTTGTGGAGAGTTGGCTTTGGTTCTAGAATGGTCGATATTTTCGATTCCCAAATATAGCTGATAAGCGTGATTTTCTGGCTTGCCACAATATTCCGTACCCCTATCAGTTAGAATGCGTAATAATGGAATTTTCTGCTCATCAAAAAATGGAATAACCCTATCATTGAGAAGATCTTCAGCTGTAATAGCTGTTCTGTCCGTGTAAAGTTTAACCATTGCAACCCTGGAATAAGTGTCAACAAAAGTCTGCTGATAAATTCGCCCTATACCTTTGATATTGCCCACATAATAGGTATCTTGAGAACCCAAATAACCTGGATGTTGCGTCTCAATTTCACCATGAGCTTCCTTTTGTTCTTTCATTTTTTCTAAAGCTGCAAGTTGTTCTTCAGTTAAAATGATTCCGTCTTGAGCTACTTTTGTCTCTAGTGCTTTAAGTCTCTTTTTGAGAGTTTCAAGGTCATTTCTTAGCCATACAGACCTTACTCCTCCCTGAGAAATTATTATACCTCTTTTTCTCAGTTCATTTGCAGCTCTTTCTTGCCCATATGCTGGAAATTCTGTTGCTATACCAATCACTGTTCTTTCTATATTATCGGAAACTCTGTTCGCTAATAGCGGTTTTTTCTTACTTATTTCATGTAATGCTCCCTCTCCTCCATTTTCATATAACTCCTTAAATCGATAAAATGTATCTCTTGAGTATCCCATCACTTTACATGCTTGAGATACATTTCCTAGTTGTTTTGCTAGTTCTAATAACCCTAGCTTTGGTTTAGTATTTTTGTTTGTATTGTACTCATTTCTAACACTCCTTTCTTTTATTATTTTATAACTTGCTTTTTTAAAGTGTCAGATCAAGTCTTATTTAATACAACTAATGGCATATGTGAAAGATTTCATAGAACTATGCAAGATGAGTGTTACAATATTATCTTTAGAAAGAAAATCTACAATTCTTTGGAAGATCTACAGATTGATGTTGATTGTTGGTTGCATTCTTATAATGATACAAGACCTCACTCTGGTAAGTACTGCTATGGAAAAACACCTATGCAGACTTTTCTTGATAGCAAACATATTGCTTTTCAGAAAAATATTAGTAGCATTAAACAAGAGACTGATATTAGTTTTAACTACCTCAATTCTTCTGTCAGTTAATTCTTGTCTATCAGATTAAGTCTTATCTTTTACACCTGAGGTTCAATATTATTGCTGGTATTGTAAATCTTAAGCACGCCTTTTAGTTAACCTTGATTTTAGTCACCCTCCTTTCCTTTTTTTTATCGCTTGATTCGCAGCAGGTCTATGGTTATTCGTTAATGCCTGGGTCATCCAAAAATGTCCACATCATTGGCTCGGATTTTATAATACCCTTTACCGTTCGTGAAGCTCCTTTTGCTTCAAGTATATAAGATATTTTTATCATGCAGTACTGTTCGTAATTCTTTGGCTTAACTTTGAAATACTAATTTCATTTTCTGATAAAGCGTTTTTTAATGCAAACAATCCATTAGCTGCATCTTTTAAACAATGGCCAAGTCTCATTACTTCACTATTCCAACTATGAGATAACCTCTCGAAATTTCTCAATAAGTGAGCCCAACAAATTTGTCGTTTTTCATCACTGAAGTGGTTGTAAACTGCATATCTGTCGGTAATTACCAGGTTTTTGTAATCACAAAAGGGAGTGTTAAATAAACTATACGCGTCAAGTTAAGAAGTTGTAAGCAAGTTTAGGGAAGTTAAAGTAGATAACCTGGTCTTCCTATACCTGTCCTTTATAGAAAATTGTGACCAGTCTGTGGTAAGTTTTTTCAGAAAAATTCTCAGGTTATTAATTTTACTATTTAACGCTAAAAACAACTCCCTAATCCTTCTTTTTAGTTCAATGAAGGCCTTTGTTAAACTCAGCTCTGTATTCTCTTTCAGCTTTGTACAGCCAAATATTCCATGAAATATAAGAATTGCACACAATTTAGCATATAGCCCACATAATACTCTGTATGACTTTCCTTTAAGTTCATCAAGCCTGATGTGACTCTTATACAATTTAAATAATAATTCAATCTGCCACCTTACTCTGTAAATTGTTAAGACCTGCTCAGCGCTAATTTTACTTTCTGGAACATTAGTTATGAATATCGACCAATCCAGCAATTTTTGATTCTTTTGAGAAGATGTGTATCCATGTGACTTTGCTAACTTATTAGCCCTTCTTCTTCTGATTATAGACTGTTCTTCAGTTAATTTTTGACATATAATTCTGGCTTTAATTTTTACTTCTTTCCCTAATAGCACTTCCCTTTCTAGAAAGGATTGACCTTCTAAACATTCCAATAACTCTATTTTTTGATTTGTTTCGATGTCATATGTGTTTGTATCAGATTTATAACGGCTAACAAAATAAGCTCCAGCTTCATCAATTTGTTTAAAAGAAGCTGGCACGAAGTAGCCCAGGTCTGATATTAACAGATCATTAGTTGATATATTGCTTAAATGGCTTCTATAGCCCTGATCTGACCTTATTCCTTCCGTAAGATTAAGTTGATCCAGCGTCTGGTTTAAGTAGTCAAAAAGTATCTGTAATTTTATTCTAGACTTAGCATTGCTTTCATAATCACTATAGCTAGTGCCGTATCCTTTGTACATATTTTCCATATTATTAGGCAAGCTAATGTAGCTACTGTCCAATAATTTGACGCTTTTGAATTGCTTTAAAATTTTACAATCAATTTGTAAGCTATTCCTAAATATTAATAAGGATTCATTATACATTCTTCTCATAAATTCTACTGCTTCTTCAGCAAATCTCCAATCTAAACCCTGTTTTGTTATTTTTATTGAGTCTTCGTTGAGTAACTGACACATCGTTTCTATGCTGCAATTATCAACTCCTATATTACCAAAAACTATTGCTTTTATAAACGACGATCCTCTAAGCTTTCTTTTCCTTTTTATAAAACCTACCTCATCTGATATTTCATCTGCCTTTTCATTGAAGAATTCTTTGAGTTTTTTTGACAAGCACGCTATTCTGTCCATTGTAAGTTCTCTCTATTAAGCTATCCAAGAGAACTTATACCCTATTTTTCCTTCTCTCTGCTAATTTTCCTCTCACTTTTCCTTAACTTGACGCGTATGGGCATTAACGAATAACCATAGACCTGCTGCGAATCAAGCGATAAAAAAAAGGAAAGGAGGGTGACTAAAATCAAGGTTAACTAAAAGGCGTGCTTAAGATTTACAATACCAGCAATAATATTGAACCTCAGGTTATATTTTTTCTGAAAATTGCGATAAACATTCGACATAATCTTAAATATCTTTATCTCTCGGATCTTGTTTTCTACTCTCATTCTAAATGATGCTAATCTTCTATTATGCTCTGGAGTTAATGGCTTTTTACGATACTTTTTATATGGAATTATAACATTGCTTTGCAATTTTTGCCAACCTTGATATCCAGAATCGGCATGTTTTATGCTATCAAGTGGTAAATATTTTTCTTGTTTCCTTATGCGGAAATCACTAATTCTACCACGGTATGACTTTGACACTGATAAAATTCTTCCTCCTTCTTCGATAATAATCTCAGTTTTCATAGTGTTGGTTCTTTTTTTCCTGAATATGATTTCTTCCGTTTTTTACTATCTTCTGGTCTCTGTATTTGCTGTTCTGTAACATCAGCCAAAATCTTCAGTATTTTTTCTGGCGTCATACTTCTATCTTTTGTTATAGTCACTTTTTTGGCGAGTAATGGCTCTATTCTCTTAAGTAACCTACATACATTTGCGTTGTGTACATTGAATAGGCATCCTAAAAATCTATGTGTTATGTAAGTGCGATAGTACAAAATTACGCAAAACAACTTATCTTCCAGAGTTGGTAGTTTTGATCTTCTACCATGACACTTTTTCTGTTTTTCCCATCCAGACCTCACTTTTTCCACTACTTTTTCGAACTTCTCTATAGTTAAACCTGTTATATTACGAAAGTTTCTTGGGTATTTTTTCATATTATAGTAACTAAAGCTCATTTTTTTTCCTTACTTGATCTGCTTATTCTTCTTCTACCTCTCTCACATCATTTTTTCAATCACCTTTTTCAGCAGGTCTATACTCGAAAACTTTTCAGAAACTCCACTGTATTGGAAAAAATAGTTTCACACGAACAAGAAAACTTCCTTTTACGACAGTATTTTCTATGATTTTAAAGTTAATTAAGAAAAGTTTAGGAATAGAATGTGAGCTTATGGATCCATTGACTTGTACCCTCAAAGCAAGCTTTTTCTAAAGCAAGATATAAGATTTGTCATATAGGTTTTAAAGAATTTAAGCATCCAAACAGCCTATCAAGATGAGCCTGAGTTGGAGAGGCTATAGGCTTATTGCAGCAGATGGTTCTGGTATTCGATTACCGAGCTCTGAAGAAATTGTATCCGAGTTTGAACCAAATGGAACAACAGGTATAATGCCACCATTAGCAATTTGTTTGTTGATTTATGTACTTCGCTGATTTGCAGTGCTCGCCTTGCGGCTTGGAATGTGGGTGAGCAAACGTTAGCAGAAGAACAATTACCTGAAGTCGTTACTCAAATGCGTTCATTAAATCAAGATAGATTATTATTTATCTACGACCGTCTTCATTAAAATTCATTCAGCAGCATTATGAATTGAAAGTAGACTTTATTTTTCGCTTGCAAAAAAGAAATTATAGCAAGCTATGGAAACGAATTTCATCTGATGAATTAGATTTTGATTTTATACTAGAAAATAAAAAGCTAGAAAATAAAATGAAAGGACAAAAAGTCAGGGCTTACATTAGCCAATAGAGAAACAGAAGTGCTGATTACCTCACTTTTTGACCGAGAAAAATTTACTTTGGAAGATATCAGCAAAGCTTATGTATTAAGGTGGCACATAGGGGAAACGACTCAAAATAGGTGCAGAATTAGAGAATTTTTCTGGAGTAAATTTAGAGGCTGTATTACAAGAATTTTGGGCGAACTTAGTTATGTGCAATATATTGTCGCTTCATATGTGTGATGCACAAGGGCCTTGGAACCCAGATCAAATCGCTGAATATCGTTTAAATTTTTCAGTTTTATTT
The DNA here is from genome assembly GCA_023052945.1 of Wolbachia pipientis. Lineage (NCBI taxonomy): Bacteria > Pseudomonadati > Pseudomonadota > Alphaproteobacteria > Rickettsiales > Anaplasmataceae > Wolbachia > Wolbachia pipientis. The sequence continues at coordinate 271,321 of CP095495.1, read as the reverse complement.
GGTGTAATGAGACAGAAACTCTATCAAGTGCTGGTCGGAAATTGTTCGCCAAAAGATTTTCAAGCTCTTTTTGATAGAGCAAGTATACGTGCTAAAGTTAACAGGAAGATTGTATAGCCGCAATAAAGTAGATAAGCCTAAACGCCATCATGTCTTTAGGAGAGTTTGCTGATGGAGGCTCTTAAGTTGACGCCATTGCCTGAACGGATACATGTTATCAGTTTAGAATGAAGTTAAGGTTTTGGCTTCTTCTCCAAACTCTGCTGAAAATTTTCGATAATTCTCTTGCTGTAAAAGCAGATCATGTGTTACTATAATTGTTGTAGGTTTAGTGACTTTCAGCGTATCTTCAATTTCTTGCACAGTTTTAGGTGTTTTAACATCTACAGTAAATGCACCATCTATCATTTTCTTAGCTTGTTCAACTAAATTACCATTTGGCACTGCAACTAAATGGTGATATCCTGCTTGAGCTAGCGTATGACTCCACAATCCAATATCATAAGTCTTGCCAAACCCAGTTTCTGCATCAATCATAGTATTACAGTTAGTGATGGAAGAACTTTCTAGATGCTTTAGCATCTCTTCAACAACAGGTTTACGACGTTCTACTATTATAGATTCTTTGTCACTGAAGAGCTTTATAGATTCACCTTGTAGTTTACTATTGACTTTCTTTAAATGAGGGATAAGCTCTTTTGCTTGATCAATAATACATTGATTCATGTCTTTCCACTATTGATGTATTCCATAATACATTATATTAATAGAATTACAACAAATATTTTTAGGTGTTTTATGCCTTATAGACAAAAAAGTCAACATTAGTTATCATCTTAATATGAACGACAATCTGGTATGCCTCGGAATGATTACCTCTCCTCACGGAATTAAAGGAGCTGTTAAATTAAAAACTTTTACCGAAAAACCTGAAAATATCTCCTTATATGGTGAGCTAATAAGTGGTGATGAGAATTATAAAATAGACTTAGTATCCGTCATAGGTGATAATCTAGTAATAGCTACAATCAGCGGAGTAAATTCCCGTAATGAAGCAGAGCTTTTAAGGAATAAGAAGCTGTATATAGAAAGAAGTAAGCTACCGAAGCTAAATGATGAGAATGAATTTTATCAAAGTGACCTTGTAGATATGGAAGTAAGGCTGGAAAGTAATGAATTATATGGCCATGTAAAATCTATATATAATTTCGGCTCAGGGGATATATTAGAAATTTTGGTTATCAGCACAAAAAAACGCATTATGCTATCTTTCACTAAAGAGATATTTCCACATATAAATATAAGGGGAAGGTATATAGTATTAAATATGCCGAAATTTATTGACTAATAAAGGCTTTGATATTTATATAAAGTTATTTATAATTGTAAGATCGAGCTGAAAATGTAATTATGGCAGAAAGAGCTAACGATATCAGACCAGGTCAGGTGTTGGAACATAACGGCGGATTGTTTTTGGTTGTAGGTATTATGCATACTCAACCTGGTAAAGGTGGTGCATACATACAAGCCGAAATGAAAAACATTAAAACCGGAGCAAAACACTATGAAAGATTTCGCTCTGACGCAACAATCAGAAGGGCAATTTTAGATGAAGAGGAGTATGTTTACCTTTTCACTGAAGGAAACATTGTAAATCTTATGCATCCAAGTAATTACGAGCAAATCACTATAAATTTGGACTTATTGGGAGAAAAAAAGATTTATCTACAGGATAATATGAAAGTTAAAATAGTAACTTATCAAGACAAAATAATTTCTGCGCATGTGCCTGACTACGTCACATTAATTGTAAAAGAAACAGAGTCCGTTATTAAAGGCCAAACTGCCACTGCTTCTTATAAGCCTGCAATTTTAGAAAACGGAATGCGCGTTAACGTACCTCAGTTTATAAAAGAAGAGGATAAAATTGTAGTATATACTCCAGATGACAGCTATTATGAAAGAGTGAAAGAGTAAAAGGAAGAATGTCCATCTCATCACCACGAATTAATGTGATGCTTGATTCTGTGCGTAGTGCTTCCAGGCAGCTTATGCGCGATTTTAATGAATTGCAAATTTCTAATGTTAAATCAGCAGACTTCATTAATAAAACTTATTCAAAATCCAAGCAAACCATATACGATTGCTTGCACGACTACAAACGAGACTATGGGTTTATTTCCGAAGATGATACTGACCAAGAAATAAAAGATAACGGTTACACTTGGTTTATTATGCCTATAGAGGGCAGGGAGAACTTTTCTAGTTGCATGGTTTATTTTGCAGTATCAGTCTGTCTCATTCATCAAAATAAAGTTGTGGCAGCTGTAATTGATGCTCCGGCTCTTAGAGAAACTTTTTGGGCAGAAGAAAGGAAAGGTGCTTTTCTTGAGGATTTTAGATCTCGTCATATAAAAATGCGGGTGAAAAGCCGTGAAGGGGGTCTAATAGATGTAAGTGGTAATTTATTAAATAAATTGCTGCCTGGCAATAGTAATATACGCTCCATCGGTTCAACAATTTTAGGCTTTGCGTACCTTGCAGCAGGAAGGCACAGAGGAGCAGTTTACTCTGGAGTTAACAAATATAAAGCCTTGCTCGGTAGACTTTTTCTGCAAGAAAGCGGTGGAAGGCTAACGGAAGACAACGGATTGATTATTGCTGGCGATATTAAATTAGGATAAACAGGCTACAGAGATAGACAACTTTTCGAAAACTTTTACAAGAGATTCTGTTAAATGTTTTATCATTTCATCAGTATGATAAGGTGTAGGGGTAATACGGAAACGCTCAGTTCCTCTTGGCACTGTTGGATAATTTATATGTTGAACATATATTCCATACTCATCAAATAATAATTTTGATGCTTTTTTGGATAACTCTGGGTCGCCAATTATTATTGGAATTATATGAGTTTCTGTTGGAATGAAGTTAATTCCTGTATTTCTCAGTGAGTTTTTTACTTTTTCAACGACTTGCTTTTGCTTTTCCCTTTCAATATTGCTCGACTTTAGATGTTCAACGCTTGCCTTTGCTGCCGCTGCTAAAACAGGCGACATAGCAGTGGTAAAAATAAATCCTGGAGCGGAACTTCTTATTACATCTACCAAGCTCTTTGAAGACGCGATATACCCACCCATAACTCCAAAAGCCTTCGATAGTGTACCTTGAATGACGGTTATTCTATCCATCAGGCCTTCTCTTTCTGCAATTCCGCCACCATGTGAACCATACATGCCAACTGCATGCACCTCATCCAAATAGGTGATTGCATTATGTTGATCTGCAAGATCGCATATCGCTTCAAGTGGCGCTATATCGCCATCCATTGAATATACGGATTCAAGTGCTATTATCTTTGGTGTTTTTGTGTCTATGGACTTTAACAACTGCTCTAAGTGATCAACATCATTGTGTTTAAATATATGTTTTGGTCTTTTTCCTGATTTTATGCCTTCTATCATTGAAGAATGGTTCTTCTCGTCTGAAAAAATTACTACATTTGGGATAATAGACGATAAAGTGCTAAGTGTTGTCTGGTTAGCGAGGTAGCCACAAGCAAAAGTTAAAGCAGCCTCTTTTTTATGTAAACAAGCTAAGGATTTTTCAAGTTCGACAACCTCTTTTGTTGTACCAGATATATTTCTCGTTCCTCCAGCACCAACTGATGAATTTTGAATAGCGGCAATGACGCTCTCATTCTGCGACATTCTCAGATAATTATTACTGCACCAAACAATTACTTCTCTATTTCTTTCGTAGTCCATAATGTGGGGGAGCCTACCTGGCAATGACGCAAAGTGCGTAAATTCACGGTAGCGCCCCTCATCTTTTATATCTTTGATTTTGTTTAAGAATATTTCTTCGTAGTTTACCAAGTTTTTATTCGCTAATAATTAATACAATTATAATAAATTATTAAATGGTAAACTACAATATTTATTCCTTAGTTTACTGTTTGTTGTGCAGCAAACTCATCACCTGTAAGCTTAGTAACATTCTTACTTTCAACCGAGCTTTTAGGTGTGCAGCAGTATATAACTGCAGCAGCAACCAGACAACAAGCTCCAACTGCTATTCCCACTGCTAACATTTCCAAGTAAACTGCAACAGCCACCCCTAAAATAATACCAGCTATTGCAAGTGCAGAAGCAGCTACAACATACCTCTTTGTATTTTGTGTTGCAGTAATACTTCCATTTCCTGGATTATTAGGCAGCTTGCCATTGGTTTGAGTATCATCTTCTTGTTCAGGGATTTCGTTAGTTGATGTAGGTACTGGATCTCCTAGAAGACTATTGTCATCATCACTTGAAAAATCTATTAAATCTTTTTCTAGCGCATCATCTTGGTGCTCTTCAGGCACGGCTTTATCATGTTCACCATCATTTTGGCTGCCTTGTGTAATTACTACAGACTCTTCTTCATCACTTCTAGATGTTAAAACATCCCCACTTACAGGACTTGATACTGGAGTTAGATCATCGCCATTTATATTATCAGACTGCTCATCATTGACTTTAGCTTCCTTAGTGGCAATTGAAGACACTTCTTCAAATGGAGAGCCGCTACCTGAAGAAGCCCCAGCAGACTTATCACTTTCAAGCCTAGAATAATCATCATCCTCAGAACTCAGTGAATTTGGTTGATTGCCTTCACTTTCTTTAGGCTCTATTACAGGAGCTTCGTGACTGCTTGTAGTAGCACCAATACTTTCTACACTATTGTCCACTGGTGATGCAGCAATGCTCTTGAACTCTTTTGCAAGAAATTCTCTAATTTTTTTAATCTTATCTAGAGACTTTTTATCTTTCTTCCCAACTTTCGTCTTGTTAGCTTTCTTCAAAGCCCTATTAATGATTCGTTCTACATCATTGTCCTCTTGCTTTACCTGTTCTACTAAAGACTCTACTTTTTCATAATCAAGATCGAAGATAGCATGAGACAACGCTTCTTCTATGGTTTTTGTATTTTGGTCACTACTGTGCATTTTACCCTCCTCACAATCATTACCTATAGCTTCTTCTATTGAAGCCTTTTCATTATTCATAATATTTTCTCGTCTGTCCACATTTTCTTGTGGTTGTTGATTTTTAGGTGCTGGATTTTGTGATTGATTGTTATTTTCTTCATCCACCACCTGATTTGAAGTTGCAGTTTCACCTATCATAGCTGAGGTATCTTCTACATTCACAATAGGTGATACTACATTATCACTGTTGCTTCCTTTATTAACTTGTGTATCTGTTTGTGTCTGTATATTTGCTTTACTGGAAGTATTGATTAATTTACTACTTTCTAACAAACTTCTAATTAGATATAGATTATTCAAAGTATCCCTATTTTTTTGATACTCATTACGAGTCATACTTGGAAAAAGTTCCATACTTGTTTTTTCAAGCTGCTCTTCAACTACTGGCAAAGCTTTCTCAAATTCTTCCTTGCATATTGCCTGAAGAGCTGCAAATTTTAGGTCAACATGCTGACATAAGAGTACAACAACTTCATAACTAGCTTCTTTTATCGCATTTCTCAGTATATTTTGTACGATTTGCCTGAATACTTGCTGTTTATTATTGAGTATGCTTTGATAAATTTGAACATTGACTATAATGTCTTGACTTCCAGTATTAGACAACGCAATGAGAGTTGGTTCGTATGTGTTATCAAATTCGTTATTTTTAAGTTTATGATCAAGATAATTAATAACATCATTGCTGCACTCAGCACATTCTTTGCATAGGTGCTCAATAAATGCAATATTGCCAGCACCCAAAGCAGTTTTCAGAACTAAATCATAAATTTCTTTTCTGCCACGAGCTCCTATGTTTTTCAGGATTTGTTGCCTTAGTATTGTAATAACTTTATCACCTGCAAATGCTTGTTCATATACATCGTAAATGGCGTGATCTGCACTATTAGTGTATCGTTTGCACAAGTATTCAATGACAGATATGTGTTCTTGGCTTATCGCAGTTTCTAACAAGGTAGCAAAGCTCTTTTTTAATAATTCTTCTGTTGAGGCTTTTTTAGTTGGCTCATTAATATATCTTTCAAATGCACCTAGCACTATCGTGATGAATTCTTCATTTTTGATCAGAGACGCTGTTTCAAGCACACCATACAAAGGATCAGGTTTACTTGTTTTTAACACCTGTCCAAAATCTCTTAAAATGTATTCAACAAAAATTGCATTTAATAATTCTTGCTCTTTTCTTAGTGCTATAACTGAGAAAAAGTTAATCTTATTAGGTTCGACAAGTTGTATAGCTTGATTTTTTAATTTATCATAAACCCCATCGATACCATGGAATTTTTTTATAAAAGCTTCAATATATTTTTGACCACCAACAAGGAGAGGTAAAAGACTTAAATTTCCTTCAGTAAAAAATACATCCTGGTATTTTTCTGTCAGTTTGTTATTAGCTGCAATTGCGAGTAGCACAAATTCTTTTACTGAATAATGATAATCGAACTTCTCTTGATCAAATTTATATTGTGATAGTATATTTGAGTATATATGCCGGTTATTTTGTAAATCCAAATTAAGTTGTTGCTCACAAAAATCCTTGAAGTTTACAGTGTCTAGCGTAATAGACCTGCCTTTATAACCTTCAATATTTTGTATAATCTCGTCTAACCTTTCATAATTATCTTCTTTTACAGCTTGATTTAAGATATTTATTATTTCAGCAAAAGTTAAACTTTTAGGAATGATACCATATGAATCTTCATCTTTCGACTCTACAGTAAACGACCTGTCACAACCATCAGGAAAGTTTGCAAGTATTGCATTCTCTAAACTTAGATTTTCAGGGGGTGTGCTACATGGAGTAGCTGGTATCTCTTGACTTTCGCTATCTAAAACTTCAAACTCTTCCTCTCCTTCAATACCTGAATCTTCAGAATCTGGTTTTTCAAAACCATGCCAACTTTTGATTAATCTTTCAGAATTTGATTGGCCCTGTGAAGTTGCATCCTGTGATACAAAGTCTCTAAAATTGGAACCAAACATGTTTTACCCCTAATTAATAGCTAAGCTAAGTATAGCATTAAACAGAAATTTTGCCAAGCAAATTATTAAGTCTCTTAGCAAACAGACTTGCATCATCCATCTCTTCGCCCTCCACTATACAAGCTTGATAGAACAATAAGTGAATCATGTCCTCCAATGTTGGGTTTTCACCATTTTCAGCATGAGATTTCATTATATTTTTTATTACAGGATGTTTAGTGTTGATTTCCAGCACCTTTGGCGTGCGGTAATTTAGCTGCTTTTGTTCGCGCAAGAAACGCTCCATGCGAAGATCCATAGCACCTTCATCAACCGCTAGGCATACGGGACTATCAGTCAATTTTTTGGAGATTTTTACGCTTTTTACTGAATCTCCGAGCACTGTGGTGAAATATTGCATTATAGAATCTGTATTTTCCCCAGTCTTTTCTTCATCTTGCTTATTTTCTTCATCTTTTTTATCTTCTTCTGAAGAGAATTTTTCCAGATCAACATCAGCGCGAGTCACAGACTTGAATTTTTGATCTTTATATTCATGAATTACACTGGTCCAGAAATCATCAACTGGATCAACAAATAGGAGCACTTCTAGTCCTTTACTGACGAACCCCTCAAGTTGCGGACTGTTTTTCACTGAATCAAGGCTATTTCCGGTGAGATAATAGATATGTTCCTGTTCAGGCTTCATTATGCTTATATAGTCATCAATGCTGATCAACTTCTCATCACCGGTGCTATTAAATCTGCAAATTGAAAGCAGCGCTTCCCTCTCATCAGTTGGCATAGCTTCACAAAGACCTTCCTTTAAAACTGCACCAAAATTGGTCCAGAATTTTGTATATTCCTCTAAATTCTCTTTTGCTTTTTTACCAAGCTCTGATACCGCACGCTTAGTTAAAGATTTCCTAATCTGCTCAACAACGCGATTATTCTGCAGTGTTTCTCTGCTGATGTTGAGAGGCAAATCTGGTGAATCAACCACGCCTTTTAGAAAACGTAAATATTGTGGTATGATTTGTACATTATCTTCAGTGATAAACACTTTATTTACATATAACTTCACAGAGCAACGTCTATCTGGATGAAATAAATCAAAAGGTTTAATAGAGGGAACATAAAGCAAATTCGTATATTCTATTGCACCTTCATTTTTATTATGCAATATCATCCAAGGCTCACCACCAACATGCGCAACACTGCGGAAAAAATCGTTGTGCTCCTCCTGAGTAACGTCATTTTTTGGCTTAGTCCAAATTGCAGCCTTACTGTTTAACTTTTCACTTTTTCCTTCTTCGTCTATGAATTCAACAGGAAAATTTATATGATCAGAGTAAGTAGTGACAATGTTTTCAACACGAAATTTATCTAAAAACTCATTTTCTTCAGGATGTATAATGAGTGTAATTTTGGTTCCGCGAGGGACTTGATCATCTGATTTACTTATTGAATATTCTCCATCTCCCTTGGATTTCCAGACCCAAGACTCCTCCTCTCCAGCTTTTCTTGATTCTACTATTACTTCCGATGCAACCATAAAGCTTGAATAAAAACCAACACCAAACTTCCCAATCAGCTCCACAGCTTGGCTTGAATCCTTGCTATTTTTAATCGCATCTAAGAACTTTTGCGTACCAGAGCTTGCAATTGTACCAAGGTTATCTATTAAATCTTGTCTGTTCATTCCGATGCCATTATCAGTGATATATAGCTCGTTCTTATCTTTATTGGAGCTAATAGTGATTTTTAATTCATCACTCAAATCTAGCAAATTAGGATTTAGTTGAGATTCATAGCGCAATTTATCACATGCATCCGATGCATTTGATATTAATTCACGCAGAAAAATGTCTTTATTAGTATAAAGTGAATGAATCACTATATTCAGTACTTTCCCTACTTCAGCATCAAATTTTAAATTTTCAGTTTCTTGTACATTATGCATTTTGAGCTCCATTATTTGCCTACTACCCTAATAATTTAAGTATTGAATTACGATCTTTCAAGGTCACGTACACCAAAATTAATGTGGGTGTAGTTATTATGACATCCAATTTATGAGATCTCTTGCATAACAAACTTTTGGCAGCGCGTTGGATGAAACGAAAAAACTTACTTGACAAACCTTGCCAGCCCCCTTATCATGAAAGTGAAGCTATTTTATTTAACTTCGCAATCTCTGCAGCAGATTAAAATGACAAGAAAACTTGTATTTGGCGTACTATTGTTTAATTTTTTGCACTATGTGCACCGTATGTCTTTATAAAATTTCTAGGTTTTTACCTACATAAGCTGAAACGCGCTTATAAAGCGTTCAAGACATCACCCAACGTCAAATTTTAAAATAGAGAGTGTAATAACTAGCTACCACGGGTTTTCTATGCCTTTTTTTTCTGCCTAGTAAATTTCTTAAATATTAAAGCTAAGGTTAGTTGCCGTTTAAAAGCAGCTAAATTGCAGCGTTTAAGACTTAAAAAACGCCAATACTGAAAATAGACAATGACTAGGGCTTCTTTTGCCTTTTTTTTGTTTGGTGAATTTCTTAAATATTTATGGCTAAAGTAATTTAGACCTACCGACAACCGTCATCCCGCTACGTGTTAGCGGAATCTATGTTAAGAGATACCGCGGCGGTATGACGGTTAAGTAGGGTGTCATCCCAGTGCCCAGACACTGGGATCTCATTTCGTAACTTCATAGTATAAATTATTTCAAATTGTATCTATTTGCAAGTATATAAATATAATAATTTTGCATAAAAAATTAAATCCCAGTGTCACGCACTGGGATGACAAGAAAGAGGCTACTTAGATGACATCTTTCTTCTTGGTATAAATTACTTTTATATCTCAATGTTCATACAGCTATGCACGTTGCCGCATAGTGGATGAGCTCTAAGAGCATAGTTTTTACATAATAATATAACATTCTGTTCATAAATCAATGTTTCAACGTACAACAAGAACATTTTCATTGTGATTAAGATTTCTAGTATGTATATTAATAAATCTTGTTCTCAACTAAGTAATGAAAGTAATAATTGTTATAATAATGTTATTGTGTAGCAGTTACACAATGGCAAGCGAGCGAATAAGTCTAGTGGGTAAAAAACTATCTCAAGGATATGTAGCTCCAGTGCTTACAGAAGATAGCGTTATTTTATCAGACAAGCACGGCGCTTTATATTCCTTTGATATTGATAACTCAAAGGCTATGAATTGGAAATTACACCTCTCACATAGGAAAAAAATTGGTAACATGAGCCTATCGCATTATGAAAAAAATGTTTTCTTTATAGTGGATAACACTTTACACGCAATAGATGCAAAAACTGGCAAGATTGAGTGGGAAAAAGAATTGAGAGCTCCAGTAAGAGGGAAAGCAGCAGTAATAAATAATAAATTGGTAGTATTGACTATTGATAATTATCTGTACGTGTTTGATATAAAAGATGGCAGCTCCGTTTGGGCTTATCAAAACGGTATCAATGAGGTTCGAGGTTTGTATTCCATATCGCCAACAACTTCTAACGATAAAATAATAGCACCATTTTCAAATGGTGAGTTAATAGCTTTTAATGAAGACGGTAAAAAATTGTGGAGCCAAAAATTGGCTACAAACCTTTTGGATACACAGCTCACAGATGTAACTACTACACCGAGAGTGCTTGGCGATACTTTAATAGCTACAAACAATTCTTATATTTATGGTATTGACGTGAAATCAGGAAATATTTTATGGTCAAAGTCACTGCAAGTAAAAAGTGTATCAGACATTGAGTCATATTATAGTCCTCTTATTCCTGCAGAGAAACAAAAAGAAGGCGGAAGAATTTTTATAGTAACTGAAGATAATAAAATAATCGGCCTGGATATAAAAAATGGAAAAACAGTCTGGTCATCTGATTTAATAGAAAATACGCAATTGTTTGCTCCAATTGTGCATGCCCATACACTGTGGGTGACAAGCAATAAAGGTTCAATGCTTGCTTTTCCTGGATCTAAAAGTGCAGGAAAGGTAGTCAAAGTACCTGGTAATGTGTTTCACACTCCAGTGTTTACTCACGATAAAATATATGTAACAACTGAGGGAAATGGTGTTTATTCTTTAGAAAATAGGTTTGTTCTTTATGATTGATTATGATCTGATTGTTATAGGTGGTGGTCCAGGCGGTTATAAGTGTGCTATCGCTGCTGCAAAACTTGGATTGAAAGTTGCCTGCATAGATAAAAATAGCATTTTTGGTGGTACATGCTTGCGGGTTGGATGCATACCTTCCAAAGCACTACTTCATTCTTCCTATCAGTATGCTCACACGAAAAATGATCTGTCGAAGCTTGGCATAAAAATTAAGGATGCAAGTTTCGATTTAAAAGAAATGCTAGGCTATAAGGACGCCAGAGTTCAGGAGCTTGGAAAAGGTATAGAATATCTGTTTAACCTTCACAAAATCACTAAAATCAATGGACTTGGGAAAATTACTTCTTTTGACCAAGGTAATCTTGAAGTTTCAGTTGAAGATAAGGTGCTGAAGACAAAAAATATAGTAATTGCAACCGGTTCTGACGTTATTTCTTTGCCAGGAATTAATATCGATGAGAAAAGTATTATTTCATCAACTGGTGCATTGTCTTTAACTGAAGTACCAAAAAAACTTGTCGTAATCGGAGCCGGGGCAATAGGGCTTGAAATGTCTTCTGTATGGAGGAGGCTAGGGTCTGAAGTCACTGTAGTAGAATTTTTTGACAGAATCGCTGCAGCAATGGATGGAGAATTAAGTAAGTCTCTACTTTCTAGTCTACAAAAACAAGGAATAAAATTTTTACTTAGTACTAAAGTTGAGGGAATAAAACAAAGTAGTAACTCTTTGAGTGTGAAAGTTTGCTCTGTAAAAGATAATCAAACAAACACTATAGAGGCGGATAAGGTATTGGTGGCAGCAGGACGCAAACCATGTACTGATGGTCTTGGTATTGATGAAAAAATAGAAAAAGATAATCGCGGTTTCGTTCAAGTTAACAACAGATATGAAACTAATGTGAAAGGAATATTTGCTATTGGTGATGTGATTGGTGGAGCAATGCTTGCTCATAAAGCAGAGGAAGAAGGAGTGGCAGTTGCAGAGATAATAGCAGGACAGTCACCTCACGTTGATTATGAAATTATACCATCTGTCATTTACACTCACCCTGCGGTTTCTTCGATCGGTAAAGCCGAAGAGGAACTCAAAAATGCTGGCTATAAGTACAAAGTTGGTAAATGTCAATTTGCTGCAAACGGCAGAGCAAAAATCACTGATGATGCTGAAGGATTCGTGAAAGTGCTGACTTGTAGCAGAGCAGATACAATACTAGGTGTGCATATCATAGGAGCATACGCTGATACGCTAATCAACGAAGCAGCGGTTGCAATGGCATATGGCGCAGCAGCAGAGGATATATACAGAATTTGTCACTCTCATCCTGATATAAATGAAGCCTTTCGAGATGCGTGCATCGATGCTTTCTTTAAAAAATAATTGTGGACCTCAGTTCAATCATTGAAAAATGGTATGAGTGGCTGAGGTGCAACAGATCTTATTCACCAAACACTTTAGAGTCATACATGAGGGACTTGAAGGATCTTATAAGTTTCCTAAATACTCACATTGGTGGAGAAGTAAATGTCGGCACTTTGGAAAAATTGAGCGTACCTGAGTTAAGAAGTTGGCTTACCTCTCGTTACGCAAGAGGTGTGAATGCAAGATCTAACGCTCGTGCATTGTCAGTAATCAGAAATTTTTTCAAGTACATAAAAAACAACTACAATATAGACAATGAAGCTGTATTTTCCTTATCAAGGCCAATTCAGAGAAGAACTCTGCCAAAAGCATTATCAATACCTGATATAAAAACTTTAGTAGACTTTTTCTTACATAACCACTATTTACACGGGGCTCACTCTTCTTTGTCATTCCAGTGCTTGACACTGGAATCCAGAAAAAAAGAAGAATGGATCCCAGTGTCAAGCACTGGGATGACAGGAGGCAACGCAAAAACTTTAGTGAAAGAAACGGAATTATCTGACCTGGGTGAACCTTGGGTGGTCAAAAGAGAGATTGCAATTATTGTCCTGCTGTATGGCACAGGTTTAAGGATTAGTGAGGCGCTAAGTCTTAAGGTTAGTGATGTCAGCAGCGAAAACCTAATAATTACAGGTAAGGGAGGTAAACAAAGGCAGGTATTTATTCTTCCGGTAGTAAAAAAGTGCATACAAGAATATATAAAAGCTTGTCCTTACCTTGGCATTGACGATGAAGCACAATATCTCTTTGTGGGAGTAAGAGGAAAAAAGTTGGGAAGAACTTACGTCGCTAATCGCTTGCAGAAAATAAGGAGAACGTTAAACTTGCCAGAAATTTTATCTCCACACGCATTCCGTCACAGTTTCGCCACTCATTTGCTTCAAGAAAATGTTGACATAAGGTCTATACAACAACTGCTTGGTCATTCGAGTCTTGAGACCACTCAAGTTTACACTCACCTCAATTATCAAGATGTTTTTAACATGTACAAAAATTTTCAGCAGAGTTTGGAGAAGAAGCCAAAACCTTAACTTCATTCTAAACTGATAACATGTATCCGTTCAGGGGTGTGGCTTAAGAGACAATAGATAGGAGATTTTGAGAAGGGTTGAGCTTCTTTTGCCTCCAGGTTAGGTACAATGAGATCACCCGTTCAAGAAACATGTTTCCTTGTACCGACTGTGTAAAATACGAATTCTTACGATAGACTACATAATGCCGTATCTGTCGCTCAACATGAGACCTGCTGAAAAAGGTGATTGAAAAAATGATGTGAGAGAGGTAGAAGAAGAATAAGCAGATCAAGTAAGGAAAAAAAATGAGCTTTAGTTACTATAATATGAAAAAACACCCAAGAAACTTTCGTAATATAACAGGTTTAACTATAGAGGAGTTCGAAAAAGTAGTGGAAAAAGTGAGGTCTGGATGGGAAAAACAGAAAAAGTGTCATGGTAGAAGATCAAAACTACCAACTCTGGAAGATAAGTTGTTTTGCGTAATTTTGTACTATCGCACTTACATAACACATAGATTTTTAGGATGCCTATTCAATGTACACAACGCAAATGTATGTAGGTTACTTAAGAGAATAGAGCCATTACTCGCCAAAAAAGTGACTATAACAAAAGATAGAAGTATGACGCCAGAAAAAATACTGAAGATTTTGGCTGATGTTACAGAACAGCAAATACAGAGACCAGAAGATAGTAAAAAACGGAAGAAATCATATTCAGGAAAAAAAAGAACCAACACTATGAAAACTGAGATTATTATCGAAGAAGGAGGAAGAATTTTATCAGTGTCAAAGTCATACCGTGGTAGAATTAGTGATTTCTGCATAAGGAAACAAGAAAAATATTTACCACTTGATAGCATAAAACATGCCGATTCTGGATATCAAGGTTGGCAAAAATTGCAAAGCAATGTTATAATTCCATATAAAAAGTATCGTAAAAAGCCATTAACTCCAGAGCATAATAGAAGATTAGCATCATTTAGAATGAGAGTAGAAAACAAGATCCGAGAGATAAAGATATTTAAGATTATGTCGAATGTTTATCGCAATTTTCAGAAAAAATATAACCTGAGGTGTATTAAATAAGACTTGATCTGACACTTTAAAAAAGCAAGTTATAAAATAATAAAAGAAAGGAGTGTTAGAAATGAGTACAATACAAACAAAAATACTAAAACCAAAGCTAGGGTTATTAGAACTAGCAAAACAACTAGGAAATGTATCTCAAGCATGTAAAGTGATGGGATACTCAAGAGATACATTTTATCGATTTAAGGAGTTATATGAAAATGGAGGAGAGGGAGCATTACATGAAATAAGTAAGAAAAAACCGCTATTAGCGAACAGAGTTTCCGATAATATAGAAAGAACAGTGATTGGTATAGCAACAGAATTTCCAGCATATGGGCAAGAAAGAGCTGCAAATGAACTGAGAAAAAGAGGTATAATAATTTCTCAGGGAGGAGTAAGGTCTGTATGGCTAAGAAATGACCTTGAAACTCTCAAAAAGAGACTTAAAGCACTAGAGACAAAAGTAGCTCAAGACGGAATCATTTTAACTGAAGAACAACTTGCAGCTTTAGAAAAAATGAAAGAACAAAAGGAAGCTCATGGTGAAATTGAGACGCAACATCCAGGTTATTTGGGTTCTCAAGATACCTATTATGTGGGCAATATCAAAGGTATAGGGCGAATTTATCAGCAGACTTTTGTTGACACTTATTCCAGGGTTGCAATGGTTAAACTTTACACGGACAGAACAGCTATTACAGCTGAAGATCTTCTCAATGATAGGGTTATTCCATTTTTTGATGAGCAGAAAATTCCATTATTACGCATTCTAACTGATAGGGGTACGGAATATTGTGGCAAGCCAGAAAATCACGCTTATCAGCTATATTTGGGAATCGAAAATATCGACCATTCTAGAACCAAAGCCAACTCTCCACAAACTAATGGCATATGTGAAAGATTTCATAGAACTATGCAAGATGAGTGTTACAATATTATCTTTAGAAAGAAAATCTACAATTCTTTGGAAGATCTACAGATTGATGTTGATTGTTGGTTGCATTCTTATAATGATACAAGACCTCACTCTGGTAAGTACTGCTATGGAAAAACACCTATGCAGACTTTTCTTGATAGCAAACATATTGCTTTTCAGAAAAATATTAGTAGCATTAAACAAGAGACTGATATTAGTTTTAACTACCTCAATTCTTCTGTCAGTTAATTCTTGCCTGTCAGATTAAGTCTTATCTTTTACACAACCACTACTCACAACTTTACCTTCCAAATTACAGTGTTTACGTCTGCATATCCCAAATATTACTTTGGGCATTAGCTTCTTAAACAATCCCTCCAACATAAGTGCTTGCAGTTGGCTACCTACTTATATTTATATAAATATAAGAGCATTTATGTGGTTACTCCGTTCCATGATCTTGTTTCACGTTGGACTTAGATTCCTACTGTTTGCCGGAAGCTGAGAACATCAGTAACTAAAGTTTTCAATCTTTAGTTCCCCTTTGTGCTTCGTACCGTTTTGGTCTATGCTTAGTCCAACCTCTTTTCGCATATTGTGCTTTGACGACAATTCAGACGTAAGTTTCTCTCGTAATCATATCCAACTCTGTTTGCAGGGATTCACCACGAGGTTTAGTGTTACCTGCTTTTATCTCATGCTTGCATCCCAAAGGTTGCCACTCTTTGATATGTGAGATATACATTATCCCTGATGTCTGGGAAGATGGAATTTAACCACCACAAAACCATGACCTTCCGGGTCGCACTAAAAAAGTAACACCATTTTTCGAATATATTTTCTAATTGATCCTCTTTTGTTTTTGTAAACTTTGGCAATTCAATAAAGACAAATTTAAAATCTTTTAAGTAATGGCCGTTAGTTTTTATATCACGTATATTATAAGTAGAGATATAATCAACTTCTTCAGGAAGTAAGTTACAATTTGATATAGCAATAAAGAAGACTTTCTTTAAATCAATGTAGTTGCCAGATTTATCTAATTGTCTTGAGTAGGCTTTAGCGGCATATAATTGAGCGCGTTTTTTGAAGCCCTTGTCTCTAGCGAGCTGCATTTCTGCTATATATCTATTTCCATGAGAATCCTTGCAGAGAACATCAACAATACTTTGTTTATCAGAGGCAACTTCGGAATCCATAATAGTGCTAAGAAACTCAACTTCTTGTATTGCATTTATCTCAGTAAACCCTAGAATATCGTTCAAAAAGTGGATCAGGATATTCTTATTTTTTTCCGTTCCAAAGATTTTTTTGAAACACAAATCATTGCGAGGATCGAGAAATTTTGATGGCAAAAATGCTTGAAAATATTAATAATTATACACACAATTATTCAATCATATTTTTGAAGATAGCTAATTTCTGTATTTATTTTAAATTGAAGAAAACTCAAATGAAAGATCGTGCTTTGCTAAAAATCACAGAATGCAGTCTGGTTACACATATAGTTGAAGTAATTCAGATTTATAAGATATGTTTATCTGCAGTTATAGCTTCAACAGTAGGCGTTACTCTTGATTACCTCAACATTTTCTCTTGGCAATTCTTTAATGAATCGAGAAGTGCGCATCGGTTGCCACTGGTTGTTAATTTCCCTCTTATCTGCACATGAAATGATTAACCTTTCCTTTGCCCTGGTTATGCCAACATATGCAAGTCTCCTTTCTTCTTCTAAAGCTTTACCACTTTTATCTTCAAAAGATCTTTGATGAGGAAATAATCCCTCTTCCCAACCAGGTAGAAACACGCACGGGAATTCAAGTCCTTTGGCTGCATGAAGAGTCATAACATATACGGTGTCATCGTTATTCATATTATCCACTTCCATCACTAGACTTATATGCTCCAAGAAAGTTGTGGCATTATCGAAATTTTTTAAAGATGAGATGAGCTCCTTGACGTTTTCTATTCGTGCTAAGCCTGTTACCTCCTCATTTTCAAGCATTTCAATATACCCTGATTGGTTTGCTACGATTTTAACGAATTCATGCAGTGGTTTTACGCTTACTATTTCTTCCCAAGCTTTAATTTTATTTAAAAAATCATTTAGTGAGAGTTTAATTCTTTCGGTTACTTGATTACTATTAACTAATATTTTTGCTGCCTCAAAAAAAGAAATTTTGTTATCCTGAGCAGTCGTGTATATTTTCTTTAGAGTTGTAGCTCCTATGCTTCTTTTTGGCCGATTTACGATCCTTTCGAAAGCTAAGTCATCGTTATTGTTTGTAACGAGTCTTAAATATGCAATTATATCCCTGACTTCCTGACGTTCGTAGAATTTTACACCACTTATAATCTTGTAGGGAATTGAATATTTTATAAAATACTCTTCCAGAACTCTAGTCTGAAAAGTCGCCCTTACCAGCACTGCAATGTCACTAAATCTGTATTTATTGAGCTTTAATATCTGTTCGCTTATGAACCTTGCTTCAGCTTTTCCGTCCCATAATTTTATTAGATTTACCTTTTCCCCTTCAACGTTTGTTGTCCACAATTTTTTTTCTAAGCGAGTCTTATTGTGATTGATAACATATGACGCAGTTGCAAGTATGTGGGATGTTGACCTGTAGTTACACTCTAGTTTAACGGTTTTTGCATTTTTAAAATCATCGGAAAATTTCAAAATATTTTCAACTTCTGCACCACGCCAACTATATATCGACTGGTCATCATCTCCTACACAGCAAATATTTGAGTGCTCTTTTGCAAGGTATTTTAGCCAAAGATACTGTATTGCATTTGTATCTTGATACTCATCTACCATGACATATTTAAACTTGTTTTGGTAGTAGGACAGAACTTCAGTCTTTTTATTAAAGAGTTGTATGTTATGTAGCAATAAGTCACCAAAATCGACAGAGTTAAGGAATTTTAACCTTTCCTGATACTGGTGATAGACTTTGAGTGCAGTTACGTACACTGGACTAAATGATTGAATATCTTCCACTTCAGATGGCAATAAGCACTTCTCTTTCCATTGCTGAATAATATTCATAATGGTCTTACATTTTTCTGGTAGGTAATCAGGGCTTATTTCATTAATAATATTTTTTATTACCTGTAATTGGTCATCCACACCAATGATTGTAAAATTGGAATTTAGCCCCACGACTTCAGCATGATGACGTAGAATTTTTGCTGCAATTGCATGGAAAGTGCCAAGCCATGGTATGTTTGTGCCTGTTAGCTCAAGTACCCTTGATACCATCTCATTTGCTGCTTTGTTTGTGAATGTAACAGCTAATATTTCATCAGAATAAGCATGACCGTTTCTAATTATGTGCGCTATTCTTGAAGTAATCGTTCTTGTTTTTCCCGTTCCGGCTCCTGCCAATATTAAAACCGGTCCATCTATGTTAGTTGCAGCTGATTGTTGTTCTGGATTTAGCAGTGAGAGATAATCGTTCATTTGCAGCCCTATAGATTATAACTTCGTAAAGTTAAACCTATGATCGAAATATTGTAAAGGTTTTATTGAATAGAACAGTTAAAGAATGCTTCACTCAAGTACTACATATTTAAATGTAAGGTTTTGCATCTATCTTGTTGGGGTAGTTTCAGGTGTATGCTGAGTAACAACAACTTGATTTGAGGTGTTGGCACCAGTTGTTGGGTGGATAGGTGGAGTTTGGAATGGCTTATATGTACAATTTAGTTCCTTCATTTCTATTTCTTCAACTTCAACAAGGGATTTTTCTTTTGGGGTATAGTGATTATGCATTGCAGGTCGTTCAGTGAGACTTTCATATATTTCTTTCAACCAAGTTCCGATATCATACATAAATCCATACGCTTTTTCTTTAAATTCTCTCAATGATCTACTGAAACTTGCTAGTGTATTATTGAAGTAAATTGTCACATAATCTCTTGTGGTGTATTGATAACTCCCTCTATTTAATTTTTCACTTTGCTTGTCACAAGTTTTGAAGTAACCAAATATGTTATACATTTTGAGCTATCACCAACTATTAACATACATATATTATACGTTAATAAATTAAAGTTGTCAAGAGTGTTTATTGCATTACTGATAAAATACTCTATATAATAATTTAAAATGGCTTTGTAGTACAGTGTTTTAAATGTTTAATATAATATTGACTTTACAACGATAGTCACTTTAAATTAGTAATTGTTGTTGCAGTTAAAGTATCGATGCCTTTTTTCTTTTATTTTTTTGCAATTCTTAGTATTTTATCTGCTGTTTGTGTGATTAGTGTAAGAAATCCTGTGCATGCAGTGTTATTTTTAATTTTCACCTTCGTTAACTCTGCAGTGCTTTTCATTCTCCTTGGAGCTGAATTCATTGCTATGATGGTACTGATAGTATACATCGGTGCGGTTGCAGTGTTATTCCTCTTTGTAGTTATGATGCTCGATATTGACTACATAAGGTTGCGCCAGGGTTTTGCAAAGCATTTCACTCTTGGTGCTATATTATGTGTTGTGTTTTTTCTAGTCATCAGCTTTGTAATCCGCAGCTCAGCACCAAATATAAGCAATGTTATAAACTATAATACTAATAACGTGAAAGCTATCGGTAATTTGCTCTACACTGACTACATGTACGCTTTTCATCTCTCTGGTATTCTGCTGCTTGTTGCAATTGTTGGTGCAATTGCTCTTACTTTGCAGGACAAGAAAAAAGGAGTTAAAAAACAGAATGTATTAAAGCAATTGACACAATCTTCATCTGTAAAATTGGTTAAGGCTAAATTTGGAAAAGGAGTAGAATGGAAATAGGATTAAATTATTTTTTGATAGTTGCTGCTGTTTTGTTCACTATTGGGGTGTGCGGTATTTTCATTAACCGTAAGAGCATAATCAACATACTGTTATCAATAGAAATATTATTGCTGGCGATTAACATCAATTTAGTTGCTTTTTCTGCCTTTATGAATGATATAGTTGGGCAAATTTTTGTGATGTTTGTGTTGACTGTTGCGGCAGCAGAGTCAGGAGTTGGACTTGCAATATTGGTTGTATATTATAGAAGCCGTGGCAATATAGACGTTGAACAAGCAAATTTAATGAAAGAATGAAAGTATGATGGATATACTGAAATTAATAGTATTTTTGCCACTCTTTGGTTCGCTATTTGCAGCACTTTTTAGAAAAAGTCAGTTAGTTACAACGGCAGGGATTGGAATATCTGCAGTTTTATCTTGGTATGTTTTTCTCACCTTCTCTGAAAATTATCACTTGAGTTTATTTCCTCTATTTTCATTAAGTGTATTAAAAGTAAATTGGGCAATTAGTGTGGATGCTCTCTCATCCTTAATGCTTATTGTTATTACCACCGTTTCACTAGTAGTCCACCTCTATTCTATCGGTTATATGGAGCATGACAAAGGGAAGTCGAGGTTTTTTTCTTACCTATCGCTGTTTACGTTTTGCATGATTGTGCTGGTTGTAAGCGATAATTTCGTGCAGCTTTTTTTTGGCTGGGAAGGGGTTGGCCTATGTTCTTATTTACTCATAGGATTTTGGTTCCAAAAATATTCTGCAAATAATGCAGCAATTAAAGCATTTGTTGTAAATAGGGTAGGAGACTTTGCACTATTGATTGGGATCTTTCTCATTTATTATACATTTCACTCTTTGAAATTTACTGAAGTTTTTGACACAGCTGATCTTCTTGGCGCGCAGAACATTAGAGTATTCTGCTGTGAATTTAAAATAATTCACATAATATGCATATTACTTTTTATTGGCTGTATGGGTAAATCTGCACAGCTTGGTTTACATGTTTGGTTGCCAGATGCAATGGAAGGGCCAACCCCTGTTTCTGCACTCATTCATGCAGCAACAATGGTAACAGCAGGTATATTTTTAATAGCAAAATGTTCACCACTTTTTGAATTATCAAGTATTGCAAGGGAATTAATAGTTATTGTTGGTGCACTCACTGCTTTTTTTGCAGCTACTGTTGCGATTACTCAGAACGATATAAAAAAAATAATTGCTTATTCAACCTGTAGTCAACTTGGTTATATGTTCATGGCATGTGGGCTTTCTGCTTACAATGTTGCTATTTTTCACTTAATGACACACGCTTTTTTTAAAGCTCTACTATTTCTCGGTGCTGGCAATGTAATTCATGCAATGCATCATGAGCAAAACATTCAGAAAATGGGAAATTGCTGGAAGAAAATCCCTTGCACTTACGCTCTCATGTGGATTGGGTCTCTTGCGCTTTCTGGAATATTTCCATTTGCAGGTTTTTACTCAAAGGATTTGATAATTGAACATGCTTATAGCACGGATAGCTTTGCTTTTGTAATAAGCTTAGTTGTTGCATTCTTCACAGCGTTTTACTCTTGGAGGTTATTGCTTCTTGTGTTCCATAGCCAAAAACAAAGTAAAATTAATATACATGAGGCACCAAAGATTATGCTTATACCATTACTGATACTTGCTTTTGGATCGGTATTTTCTGGAGTGTGGGGAGCAAATATTTTGAACATAACTAGTAATGCGTTTTGGAAATCAAGTTTAATGGTGATTGATGAGCATGGAGTTCATAATTTCTTTATAAAACTGCTGCCAACCTTAGCGAGCCTAAGTGGAATAGCTCTTGCGTACCTGATTTACCAATATCAAGTAATTAGGCAAATTAAGAGTAAATTTTTACTTAAGTTTTTGCAGAATAAATGGTACTTTGATGAGGTGTATGAGTTTGTTATAATTGCACCGATAAGGTTTATATCTAGGCTTCTATGGAAGTTTGATGTTAAGGCTATTGATTCATTTGGACCAAATGGTGTTGTAAGGTTGGTTAATGAATGTTCAAAAAGTTCTATAAAGTTACAAACTGGTTATATATTTGATTATGCATTTATTATGTTTGTTACTTTAATAATCGGTGCTTTATATATTATTGGAATTAAATAGAAGGTGTTGTTACTTAGTATATTCTTGCTTCCACTGATAGGAGCGTTGATTTTATCCTCGATCAGGATTAATCATCAATCTATACACCTAAGATTCCTTGCCCTATTTTTTGCTATACTTCCATTTTTGCTTAGCATTGTAGCTTGTATAGAATTTGATTATAACAATGCGGACTTTCAGTTTGTCAGCTATCCAATCAAGAATGTAGGAATAGGGATAGATGGTATATCGTTGCTTTTCCTTCTGCTTACAACTTTCTTGTTTGTAATTTGTATACTCTATAACTGCAAAATGAGTTATACGACCCTAAAAGCCTATATGGCATTATTTCTACTGCTTGAGAGTTTTGTAGTCGGGTTTTTCGTTTCACTGAATGCTATAAGCTTTTATGTGTTTTTTGAAGCTGTTTTAATACCAATGTTCTTTATTATTGGCATTTGGGGAGGGAAGCAAAGGATATATGCGACGTTTAAGTTATTTCTTTATACATTAACTGGCTCATTATTATTTCTGCTTGGCTTGGTGTATATCTATAGTACTTTTGGGACGTTTAATATACAAAAATTAGCTACATTAGTGCCAAGCCTTGATCTTGAAGTGCAGTCATTGCTGTGGATTACATTTTTTATTTCTTTTGCAATAAAAGTACCTATGTTTCCATTTCACACTTGGCTTCCTGATGCGCATGTGCAATCACCAACTTCTGGATCTGTGATTTTAGCTGGCTTGCTTATTAAAATGGGGGGATATGGATTTTTAAGGTTTTCTATTCCAATGCTTCCTCAGGCAAGTTTATATTTTTCAAATTTCATTGTTGTGCTGAGCATTATTGCGGTGATATATGCTTCTCTAGTTGCGTTTGCTCAAGATGATATAAAGAAGTTAATAGCTTATTCTTCAATAGCACATATGGGGATCGTTACTGCTGGCTCTTTTTCATTTTGTGAGGAAGGAGTACTGGGTAGCATATTTCAAATGATCAGTCATGGCCTTATCTCTGCTGCTTTATTTTTATGTGTTGGAATGCTATATACTCGAACTGGAACTTTGGAGATTGCAAAGTATTTTGGCATAGTAAACACAATGCCAAAATTTGGTTTTATGTTCATTTTGTTTTCAATGGCTTCAATAGGGCTACCTGGAACATCTGGGTTCGCAGGTGAGTTTTTGGCTATGGTTGGGATGTTTAAAAGCATAGGGTTTTTTACAGGATTTATCGCACTTGGCACTATTTTAAGCGCAGCTTATATGCTGAATTTATGTAAGCAAATAATATGGGGGGTTAGCTATTCTAAATTATTAAATAATCGCTTGGATAGCATAGAATTTTCTGTCTTGATTCTGCTTGCAGTGTTTGTTATTTTGCTTGGATTCTACCCAACCCTTGCACTGAATTATTTGAAGCCATGTATGGCAAATTTGTTAGTCAAATATAATGCGCTATGAATTATATACAGATATTGCCGGAAACGTTCTCTATTATTTCCTCGTTAGTGTTGCTACTGCTTGGAATTATATTTAACCGCCAAACTATCAACTTATTAGCACTTGGCTGCATAGTGATAACTTTGATTATTTTAATTATTTCGGCAGAAAACAATGAAATTTTTCTCTTTAATTCGTTGTTAAAACTCAATTTATACATCAGATTAGCTCAAGGATTGATTCTTACCACAGGAATTTTAATACTTTTGCTGCTGAATTTATCAAAATATGACTATAAATATGAATTTTCAATACTGATTCTTTTTGCGCTATTTGGCATGATAACTTTGGTTTCAGCAAATAGCTTGATTTCTTTCTATTTAGCTTTTGAGTTGATGAGTATATCTTTGTATGTTCTTGCGAGCTTTAATAAAGATTCAGCTTATTCATGTGAAGCAGGAGTGAAATATTTTACACTTAGTGCACTATCTTCCTGCATTATGCTATATGGAATGTCGCTGCTTTATGGATATACAGGACAAGTCAATTTCTCTGAGCTCAGTTCATTCTTACAAAACCATCAGATAACTTATGGAATAGTTTTTGGGTTAGTCTTTGTCCTAATTGGTTTGTGTTTCAAGCTTGCTATTGTTCCTTTTCATATGTGGGCTCCAGATGTCTATCAAGGTGCACCTACCATAGTAACTGCGTTTTTTTCTACAGCTCCAAAAGCTGCACTTGTAACATTTTTAATTCGATTGATGAATGAAGAGTTAGTAAATGTAAAAAGTTATGTTCAGCCTATTTTCTTATACGTTTCAGCATTGTCTGTGCTTATCTCAGCTTTTGGGGCCTTGTGTCAGCAAAACTTAAAAAGGCTGCTTGCTTACAGTTCAATTGGTCACATTGGTTTTATATTTGCTTCACTTTCTATTTTTACACAAGCAGGAACAGATAGTGCCTTAATGTATTTGGTGATATATATCATCACAAGCATAGGACTATTCTCATATCTCGTACAAATTGACGATGACGATTGTGATATTGCAAATTTATCTGGTATAGGGAAGAAACACCCAATTGTAGCATTTCATCTTTCTGTACTGTTACTCTCGATGTCGGGAATACCTCCACTTGCAGGTTTTATCGCTAAATTTTTTATATTCAAAAGTTTAATAAATTCTGGCTTTATCAGCCTGTCTTTGATCCTTGTAATAGCGAGTGTGATATCATGCTACTATTATTTAAATATCATGAAAGTTATGTATTTTGATAAAGCTAGTGGTAATAAGGTTGCTTATTCTAAGGGTCTATTCATTATCACTTCAGTGGCTTCACTGATCAACCTCGTTCTTTTCTTGTACGCAGAAGATCTTTACTCACTCATTGAACTAAAGGGTTGACAAGGTGATCCCTGAGGGCTTTCATATTCATCACTATAAAGAAGTTTCAAGCACTAATACAGAAGCGTTGGATTTGATTGATAAAGGAATATCAAATGAAACCGTCATTATTGCCGACAAACAAACAGAGGGTAGAGGGCGCACTAGAAAAAGCTGGATTTCTCCCGAGGGTAATTTTTATGCAAGTTTGGTAGTAAACCTCTTTAAAAATTATCTCGATAAAAGCCCGCTTTCGGTGTCATTCCAGCGCATGACGCTGGAATCTAGGAATCAAGAAGCATGGATCCCAGTGTCAAGCACTGGGATGACATCGGATGGTACTGGGATAACAGTAGGCTTAACGAGTCAAGTTAAAGACATCAGCAAATTAACAGAATTGACTTTTGTGACTGCTCTTGCTGTAGGGAATACTTTACTGTCATTTATGAATGATAGTAACATTCAATATAAATGGCCAAATGATGTCCTAGTTGATAGTAAAAAAATCAGTGGAATATTGCTTGAAAGAAAGTCCAATTCGAATTGGCTCATTATAGGAATTGGAATTAATGTCAATCATGCACCACTTCCAGGAACAACGTGCATTAGCAATTACGGTGAATCTGTGTCTAACATGGATCTGTTAAAGGAATTAATAATAAATTTTAATAAGCTAAGGAAGCAATGGCTATTTGATGGGTTTTATGCTATAAGAGAAATGTGGTTAAAAAAAGCATTCAAAATGAATGAGCAAATCAGTGTAAAGTTAGCTGACAAATTGTATGAAGGAATTTTTGCTGATATAGATAAAAGTGGTAAATTGGTGTTGCAGCAAAAGGATGGAAGCTTAATTTATTTTGATGCAGGTGAGTTATTTATTGATAATGCATTATGAATACATATGTAATTTTTGCTTACCTTATTAGTTTTACGTTGATTACCGGAGAACTGATTCTTACCATTTCTTGCTATATTAAAAGTAAAAAAATTCTAGAAAGCCTGAAAGATAATAATGAAGAAGAAACATAAGCGATTACTTATAACTTCAGGAATTTTCTGCTTTTTAAGTTGTGCAGTTTTTTTTATTTTAACAACGCTCAAAGAAAATATCTCATTTTTCTATACAGTAAGTGAGGCAATAGTTTTACCAAATAATCAAAAGCCAATCCGTGTTGGTGGAATGGTTGTTGAAAATAGCGTGATACGGAGCGAAAGCGAAGTAGTTTTTCAAATGACAGATTTTAATAAAAGCGTCACGGTAAAATATCAAGGGATACTTCCACCAATGTTTTCAGAAAAAAGTGGTATTGTTGTGCAAGGTAAAATGTTTGATAATAGTACCTTTCTTGCAGATACGGTGTTTGCAAAACATGATGAGAACTATATGTCGAAAGTTTTAAAATAGATTCCCTAATCCAGCTGTATTGAAACGATATATGTAGAGAGAGTAACAGCCTGCTAGCAAGCTGTTACTTTCCTAACTACTAGAGTATATCAGGATGGGTTGGTGCCTCCTCAGGTAACATATTATTTACCTTACCTGCTAACTCAATTAGATTTTTTTTAATCCTGCATCATCGTTGCCTATAATATCTTCCAAACTTTTAACTTTAGCTTGCTCTTCTCCTAACTTAGTATTCAAGCTACCAATAAGTTGTGTGTTTATATTCAGAACTAATTCATCAACTGCTTTTTTAACAGTATCACCACTTACCGTTTTTTTAAGGTCTTGTATATCCTTATCAGTACCTGTCTTAAGTTTAATAAGATTAAGATCGCTTATAAGCTTTTCTTCATTACCAGCAGTAAAATTATCCTCATTTTGTACAAAGTTTTGCGAGTTCTTACTCATATGAATTACCTCCATAAATTATTAAAGTTTAAATTATTTTTTAGTTTCACATACAAACTGTTTTTTCTTTTAACTTATAAACATTAATTTATAGGTATCCAAGTTTGCACTAAACATCTATTACTGTAAATTCAGTGTTAGTATCTTGAAAGACGTAAGGTGATAGATGTGCATTATCCCAATTTGCTTCACTTTGCTCAGGAAGCATCTGGTCAATCTTATCCATAAGATCTCCTATCTTTTCATTTTGTTCTTCAAGTTTCCCTTTTAATGCATCAATAATAGCTTTAGACTGATCTTTATTGCTAAGATCACCAATCACAGATATGACTTTCTCATGAGGCAGTTTGTGAATAATATCTTTCAGCTCTTCTGCATCTACGTTATCCAAAAGTTCTTTAAACTGCTTATTAGACATACTGTGAGCAAAAGCTTGAAGTTTTTCTGGGTTATTCGCTAAAGCCTCAATAATCGTCTGAATCTTATTAAGATCAGTTAAATCTCGAGCTACTATTGCAAGTTTATCGTGGTCTAGCTTCTTAACTAAATTATGTAATGTATCTTCTTCTAAAGTGTCTACTAGGATTGGAAGTCGATTTTTCAACGCTTCGTCCAAAATAGTGTTTATACTTTTCTCATCTGCATTTCTTATGAGTTCTACAAACTGATCATTGCTTGTTGTCTTGATAACCTCCATGAACAGATCCATTTTAAGGTGAGGGAAAATTTCTCTTACTTGATCTAGGTTAAAGTCTTTTACTAAGTTCGTAACCTGATCCTTATTTAATAAGGGGACTATTATTTTTAACTTTTCTTGATTTAATTCATGAACAAGAATGTGTAATTGGTGGTTGGTAAAATGACTCACCAAAGCTTTCCATTGATTATCTGTTAAGTGCTCTACTAAATCCTCTATTTGGCCTGGACGAAGAGTATTGGCAAGAGTTTCTAACTGATCTTCTGTTAGTTCCTCAACAAAAATTTTAGCAAACATCTTTGATAGTATTATATTCTCTGGTATTTTAGATAATATATCTTTTATTGTTTCTTCACTGACATCCAGTCCAATATATTGTAATGCCTGATTGTCAGGTGAATTAATAATATTTCCTTGATAATCTGAGAAATAATATTTGTAAGTATCAGACAACTCTTCCTGTGTTACATAATTGTGTTCAGATCTCTCAGATTTAACATCATTACGCAAAGCACCAGCAGTACCTTCTCTGCTTACAAAGTACGATTTCATTGACAGTTTGGCTAACATATCATCATAATATACAAATGCACAACTGTTTTCTGTATAACCTGGTTTATCTCTAGAAAGAATACTTTTCAGGGTATTCCCCTCTTCGTTCCTTATGCAATAAAACCCATCTCTAGCGATGTTATTGCCGCATAATCTTATTGGTAATTCTATTGCTTCATCTCCTTTTCCCAGTTGCACAAGCTTAACTTTTTTAACAGATTGAAAACGAAAAAAGTCAGGCCAATAGACGCTGCTACCAAATTCTTTTGATAATTCCTCTCCGGGTACCATCTTAAAGACATGTTTTTTTCCATTCATGAGTATTACCTAATAAATTTAATTATAGTTATTCTAACATTCATTGATTAATTTATTGTTAAGTTGATATATATTAGAATTATAATAATAAGCATTACTTGTGTAGAGAAAAGTTACGAAAAGAAATAAGGATTTTTTTGAAACCTAGTATAAAATACCCTATGTGTTATGGACTAAAAAGGCTGTTTTTGCAGGTTTTGTAGCATGCTAGAGCTAATATAGACTGGTGGAGGCAAGCGGGATCGAACCGCTGACCTTCTGCGTGCAAAACAGATGCTCTACCAGCTGAGCTATGCCCCCAATTCTTGCTTAAAGCATAAATCACTCAGGCTGAAATGCAAGAAATATTTATCTGTTATAGCTAGACCGACTTAGATTTACCGACAATTTGAAAAACCGTCATTCCGCTACCCGTTAGCGCCGCGGCGGTATGACGTGTTAGCTATAGGCTATTGCTAAGCATTATAATAGTACACAAATTCTGCAGGGTATATACAGTTTTCTATTTTTCTTATCTCCTTAGCGTTATACTTCACACCATCCAAATAAATCTGTGAACTGAAAATTAACAAGAAGTTTTCCTTTAAAAATTTTTTTAAATTATCCATAGATTTTTTAACTAAATTATCACTAACGCAGTATATTATATAATTTATTTAATCACACATGAAAATTTTAGTTTGATTAAAACGGATAAAAACTATATTACTGTTTAGTATGGCTGAAAAATGAAATGATCCCGTAGCTCAGCCGGTAGAGCAACTGACTTTTAATCAGTGGGTCACGCGTTCGAATCGCGTCGGGATCACCAGTCGTGTTTTACGAACTTCTCTCTATAGTAATTTACCACAACATAAAACCCGCCACAGTAGCCTGTTTTAACTACCTATACGTACAGCCTTTTTGTCTAATTATTTGCCCCAAAATTCCTGTTTTCTTTCCGTAATCTGTTAATTTTCTACTACTTTTCTCAAAAAGGTAGGTACTTTTTTGAGAAAAGTAAATGAGTAAATAAATAAATTTCGCGTGACGCTGAAGAGTGACCTTACCCAGAAAAAGTGGAGAGAAAGAAAGGAGTTTTTTCGGGTAAAATAAAATTTTGGAGATGGCAAGAGAATATACGGCAGAATTCAAATTGGAAGCTGTTAAGCTGGCAAATGAACAAAGAAAGGTAGGTCAACCAGTTGCAAAAGTAACAAGAGATTTAGGAATAAGGGATAGTGTATTAGGAAAATGGATGAAGAAATATAACGAAAAAAAGTCAGCGACAAATGCATTTCCAGATGTAGTACCTTATGACAAAGAGAGATTTGATTTACAGAAAGAGTTAGCAAAAGTAACAAGAGAAAGAGACATTTTAAGAAAAGCCCTAGCCAGTCAAAAAGAATAAAATATTTTTTTATATAGTAAACACCATAAAGTGCAGGTAGGGTTTTGAATGTATCTGCTAGTTGCTACTATAAGTGGACTACAAGGAAAATAAGCAGTAGAGAATCAGCAAATAAAAGCAGACATTCAAAAAAAGCTTCTAAATGTAGATATGGAGCTCCTAAAATTCATGCTGAATTGAATGATGATTGTAAATTAACGTTTGTAATTTTTTAGGTAATGAATTCTTTGAATACAAAAAATACGATCCACAGTATTCGAACGTTTCAGATGAATATAAATTCATAAGTTTAAATTGTGTAAAAAAAGAATACAATCCAAATCTCAGCGAGTTATTTAGTCATCGGCCATCGTTTTTTATTACAAGACCTGCTGAAAAAGGTGATTGAAAAAATGATGTGAGAGAGGTAGAAGAAGAATAAGCAGATCAAGTAAGGAAAAAAAATGAGCTTTAGTTACTATAATATGAAAAAATACCCAAGAAACTTTCGTAATATAACAGGTTTAACTATAGAGAAGTTCGAAAAAGTAGTGGAAAAAGTGAGGTCTGGATGCGAAAAACAGAAAAAGTGTCATGGTAGAAGATCAAAACTACCAACTCTGGAAGATAAGTTGTTTTGCGTAATTTTGTACTATCGCACTTACATAACACATAGATTTTTAGGATGCCTATTCAATGTACACAACGCAAATGTATGTAGGTTACTTAAGAGAATAGAGCCATTACTCGCCAAAAAAGTGACTATAACAAAAGATAGAAGTATGACGCCAGAAAAAATACTGAAGATTTTGGCTGATGTTACAGAACAGCAAATACAGAGACCAGAAGATAGTAAAAAACGGAAGAAATCATATTCAGGAAAAAAAAGAACCAACACTATGAAAACTGAGATTATTATCGAAGAAGGAGGAAGAATTTTATCAGTGTCAAAGTCATACCGTGGTAGAATTAGTGATTTCCGCATAAGGAAACAAGAAAAATATTTACCACTTGATAGCATAAAACATGCCGATTCTGGATATCAAGGTTGGCAAAAATTGCAAAGCAATGTTATAATTCCATATAAAAAGTATCGTAAAAAGCCATTAACTCCAGAGCATAATAGAAGATTAGCATCATTTAGAATGAGAGTAGAAAACAAGATCCGAGAGATAAAGATATTTAAGATTATGTCGAATGTTTATCGCAATTTTCAGAAAAAATATAACCTGAGGTTCAATATTATTGCTGGTATTGTAAATCTTAAGCACGCCTTTTAGTTAACCTTGATTTTAGTCACCCTCCTTTCCTTTTTTTTATCGCTTGATTCGCAGCAGGTCTTGAGATTAATCTAAAAGAAATGTATATATGGACAGATGCAAATAGCGAATTTTGTTTTGCAGAAGATGACAATATAACTCTTCATACTATTCCAGAGTTATTGTAATTATACGCACCAAATTAGGAAAGAATGAAGTGAAAAAGGAATAATATGGTCAGGTTATAGGATGACAGAAGTTGGCTTTATTAGCTATAGGTGGTATGATACTTAGTCAATTTAAGTAAGCAGATGATCTTAGCTACAAAAGTATTTTTTACCTCATTTGTTTTTGGATTTATTCTTTTTCCCTATTTTATAAAGCTTCTAAAAAAAATAAGTAAAGATGGGCAACCAATTAGATCATGTGGACCAGAAAGTCATTTAATAACAAAAAAGAATGTACCACCTATGGGCGGAATAATAATACTGATTTCTTCTTTATTACCAATTTTACTCTGGGCTCAGTTAACACCAGAAATTTTGCTGCTGATATTGATAACTCTATTTTTTGCCCTACTTGGATTTATTGATGATTATTTAAAATTGAAGACAAATCACTATCGAGGTTTAAGTGCAAAAACCAAAATACTTATTCAGTTTATTGTAACTCTGGTTAGTATGTCTATACTTAAGCTATACTCTGCTGAAGGTTTTACAAAAATATCCCTATTTAAAGGAGTAATAATCGACTTTGGCTATCTATGTGTCCCATTCGCTGCGTTTGTAATTGTCGGCTCTGCTAATGCTGTGAATCTCACAGATGGTTTGGATGGCCTTGCTGCAACTCAAGTTATCACTTCCTTTGCTTTTTTGGGGCTAATTGCATATATAACTCAAGCAGATATGAATATTACTTTATTCTGCATTGCATTTATAGGAGCTATTTTAAGTTTCTTGTGGTTTAACACACATCCGGCAAAAATATTTATGGGTGATGTTGGTAGCTTGTCGGTAGGTGCAGCTTTAGGGTTAACTAGTGTCCTAATTAAAAGAGAAATGCTTTTTGCCGTTATTGGAATAATCTTTGTAATAGAGACTCTATCTGTGATTATTCAGATATCATATTTTAAATATACAAAGTTTAAATATGGAGAAGGAAAAAGAGTTTTTCTTATGGCACCAATACATCATCACTTTGAGAAGAAGGGATGGTCAGAAAATGTAATCGTTATGAAATTTTGGATAATTTCTATTATCTGTTCAGTTTTTACTATAACTTTCTTATTATAAAAACCTATGAAATACCCAGACTTTACATTAGAAAATAAATTATCAGGAGTGATAGCAGGAGTGGATGAAGTTGGAAGAGGTCCGCTAGCTGGTCCAGTAATATCCGCAGCCGTAGTGTTTATTGATAGAAATACAATTATTGATGGAATCAACGACTCGAAAAAGTTGACTCCTCAATGTAGGCAAGTCCTATATGAAAAAATAACATCCGTTGCAAAATTTGGTATAGGAATGGCAAGCGTAGAAGAAATAAATTCATACAATATCTTGCAAGCAACAAAACTTTCAATGAAACGTGCGTTGATAGACCTGGACCTAGAATTAGATTATGTGCTAGTTGATGGTAATCAACCACCTGAAGTGAAATGGCAAGTGAAATCCATAGTAAATGGTGATAATTTGAGTACATCAATTGCAGCAGCTTCAATCGTTGCAAAAGTTACGAGAGATCGGCTTATGCAAGAATTGCACAATAAGCATCCTGAATATAATTGGTATAAAAATAAAGGATATGGGACAAAAGAGCACCTTAACGCTATTGGTCTTTATGGAATTACAGAACATCATAGAAAAAACTTTGCACCCATATCTCGGGCATTATAGCCTTTAATCACTTACCTTTTTTGAAAGGCATGTTTTCATTAAATAGGCAAACTGTACTTGATCCATTCCTTAAGGTAAACACTGAACTCACCCTTTCGATTATCAGGTAGTTGTCAGCTGTACGGAAATTTACTAAAGACTCATACCCTGCAGAATCAACCATAAAAACTGCCGGGAAATCAGAGTTTATTTTATTGAATTGTAAATATGTAAATTTTCCGTCATCAAAAACCTTAATTGGTATTATTGACTGACTGCCTTTAACGTGCGAGATGGAATAATTAAAATTTAAGCCCTTCTTTACAATTTCAATGTCGTTTATATCAGGAATAATGGTATGACTAGCTTGTTCGAAGATATCGCCGTTATTTGTTGTGTAAATCTCATCACTGCTAAATAGTGGATAAAGAAACCTTACTTCATATGCTAATTTTGGATCATCTAGTCCAGTTGCTTCTTCAGCATGAAGTTCAAAGTAATAAACTCTTTTATTGGTAATTATAGTTGCGTTAGTATCGGCAATATCATCTATAGGCTTAATAAACAATCTGTTACCTTGAGGAAGGAGTTGCCAACCAGTTGAATCACCCATTGAAAGGTTTTGTATTACCTCCCCTGGTTCAAACAATATGCTGGATTGATAACCATAAAAACCCGTATACTTATGTATAGCTTGTGGGTTATAATTTATTACCTTTATGTGATTATCTCCAGCTATTGAACGTGGCTCCTGTTTTGCAAGTGCATCACTACCACAAAAAAACAACAGTACGGCAACCAGTAAACCAATCATAATATCAAAATAAATTAATCTTCATTTTATCATTGATAGACATGCACTGCAACTGTTAAGCTGTACTATAAACCCCAATTATAGGTTAGCAAGGGGTAGAAAAGGCAAGAAATAAGGCAAACTCCTTAAATACTTTAGAACTACAGGAGGCTTCACCTGAACGGATATACTTGGAATCCTGCCATTTTCACTTCGTAAACATACCAAGAATTCTGTCCATTATTCCACCCATATTTGCTTCAGCTTGAGTATATTCTATTTTACCACCGTGCAAGATTAGTTTAATATCTGATCCAGGTGATATATTAACAAATTTACTGCCAACAACTCCACTGCTAGTGATCAGAGCTGAGCTATCAACTGGCAACTTTATATCTCGGCTTACGCACATATCGATTCGTGCTATGTAGGTAGCTTTGTCAAGTGACACACCAGTTATGCTTCCAACGTCCACACCAGAGATCTTGATACTATCACCAACTCCTATACCGTTAGCATTAGCAAAGAGACCATATATTTTATAGCAATCCTCATAGTTTTTCTTTATGTAAGATAGCTTATCAATAGCAAAGAAAATCAGAAAAATAGTGAAAATCAATACAAATAATCCAGCGGTTATTTCAAGTATATTTGACCTTCGCATCTTTAGTTATCAGGACTCCAGCTTTTATAGTAATTTTTCACTTTTTGGTTTGGATAGTATGCATCTTTTGTACCCGTTAAATTAGGAGTATGTTTTACTTTTCTTTTTTTATTATTAACTGGTACTACATTATCAGTATAGTGAAGCCATACATGCCACTGTGGAGGCACTGTTGTAGGCTCAGAGACACTGCTATACATAATCCACCTTTTCCCTTTACTTGATTCATAGTAAGAATTTCCATTTTCATCTCTTCCTACAAATTTATCTTCTCTTCGTAATAGGCGTTTTATTGCGTTACAAATTTTAGATGACATAAGAGTATTAAAACAAAAAGTATTATATATACTAATACTTTAACGATATATTAACAACAATTTAATGCAATTACCAATTTTACAAGTTATTATACCAATAATTGCATCAATGTTTTGCTTTCTTACCAAGAAACACAAGGTATCTTGGTTTATTTCTTTTATTGCAACAACAATCACTCTTATCATTTCATCGATACTACTCGTAAAAACATATAAAGGCGAGATTATAACTTATCACCTTGGAAATTGGGCTCCTCCGCATGGAATAGAGTTAAGAATCGACGTGTTAAACTCCTTGATTCTAACTTTGGTGAATTTTATAGCGCTGATTAGCGTGCTTTATAGCTTTTATATTAACGAAAAAGAAATTAGCAAAAACAAAATCACTGGTTTTTACTCTCTATTTCTACTGTGCTTAAGCGGACTGCTCGGGATTCTAGTAACAAACGACATATTCAATCTTTATGTTTTTTTGGAAATTTCATCTCTTTCTTCTTATGTATTAGTTTCAATGGGAAGGGATAAAAAAGCCTTGGTTGCAGCATTTGAATATCTAATTAGTGGCACTATAGGGGCAACGTTTTACTTGTTTGGTGTTGGGCTTTTGTACTCCATGACAGGAACGCTCAATATGTCTGACATGGCTGAAAGAATAGTTCCATTATACGATAACAACATCATAAAATTTGGCACATTGTTCATTTTTGTTGGTCTCTCAATTAAAATGGCACTGTTTCCATTAAGCAGGTGGCTGATTAATGCATATAGTGAGGTGCCAAGTTTCATTAGCATATTCTTTTCAGGCACAGTGACAAAAGTGATGATATATGTTTTCATTAGGATCTTCTATACTGTTTTCCATCAGAATTTCTTCTTATTTAAACCATCACTAAGCAACGTGATAATTATCCTTGCACTTTGCGCTATTATATTTGGGTCAATATCTGCAATAACTGCAAAAGATATAAGAAGATTGCTTGCTAATTCTAGTGTCAGCCAAATTGGTTATATAATTTTAGCACTGAGTTTTAACTCAAAAACAGGTGTATTTGCAGCAATTCTTCACATAGTAAACCACAGCATAATAAAAACATCTTTATTCATGGCTGCAGGATGTATTTCTTACAAATTTGATACAACAAAAATAGAGAATTTATCGGGACTCAAGAAATCAATGCCTTATACAGCACTTGCGTTTACTCTACTTAGTTTAGCATTAGTCGGTGTGCCGCTAACAAATGGCTTTGTAAGCAAATGGTATATAATGAAAGCAGTTATAGAATCTCGCGCGTGGATTTCCCTGATAGCTTTTGCTGCCGGTTCTTTTCTTGCACTAATATACATGTGGAAGATGGTAGAGAAAATGTATTTTGAAAATAGTGCAGCATCAAGCGCTGGAATGACACTAGGCAAAATTAATGATGTGCCATTTCCTATGCTTTTCTGTCTATTGTTTATGGCAGCTTTAACAATAGTAACTGGAATATATAGCACTCCAATTCGGTTAGTAGTTGAGAAGTTGGTTTTTTGATTTTTATCTTTGTTTCATATTTTACTATACTTTAAGGTTATAAGTGTGGATAGGCTGAAGAAGATTCATTGGTTATTAGTCATTAACGTGATAGTGCTGTTTTGCATTGGCATTGCTGTTCAATACTCTTCTGCTGGAGGAAAGTGGGTACCATTTGCAATTCACCAAATAGTCATATTTTCCTTCTTTTTCCTACTCGCTATAGCTATGTCATTCATAGAGCTAGATTTTTATTTGGAGCACGCCTACTTTTTTTATATAGCAGCAGCGATTTCGCTATTAGCAGTAAATTTTTTTGGCTCGCACATAATGGGTGCGACGAGGTGGATAAGAATTGGATCAATTAGTTTGCAACCATCAGAATTTGCAAAGGTAGGCTTAATACTTGCACTTGCTCGTTATTTCAATAAACAAAGTGTGTATAAAATGATGGAATTTAAAAGATTGCTTAAGGCGGTAATAATTATTTTCTTGCCTGTATTCTTGGTGTTAAAGCAACCTAATTTAGGCACAGCTGTGATAATGTTGTTTATAGGAGCATCAATTATATTCACAGCAGTAATAAAAAGAGCTCATTTAGTAATTTGTGGGACGCTTGGCATTTTTGCAGTACCTGCTATTTGGCCTTTTTTACGTCCTTATCACAAGCAAAGGATATTGTCGTTTTTGGATTCATCAGTGGATCCACTTGGAATAGGTTATAATGCGCAGCAATCTCAGATAGCTATTGGTTCAGGAGGTTTGCTTGGTAAGGGCTTTGTTAACGGAAGTCAAACTCAACTTGGATTTTTGCCGGAAAAGCGTACAGATTTTGCTTTTGCAGTGCTGAGTGAGGAGTGGGGCTTTTTAGGTAGCATGGCTTTAATTTTGCTTTATACCTTATTACTTGGCATAATTTTCTCTATCGCTTATAGGTCGAAAAATTATTTTTCTAAGTTAGTATCTATCGGGATTTTTGCTTTTTTTGGCGCTCATTTTTTTATAAACATTGGAATGTCAATAGGCCTCTTGCCTGTTATAGGCGATCCACTGCTATTTCTTTCCTATGGAGGAAGTACAACTGCTGCAAGCTTGATATGCATAGGATTATTGCTGGCAATAAAAGCAGATGAACAACAAAATGCTTGTATTTTACCTATGCTAAAGTAAAATTAAACTTTACTTAATAGTTTTTATGCTAGATGAAATGCGTGAGGAGTGTGGGGTATTTGGCATAAGTTGCAACCAAAGTGCTGCTTTTAACTCTATACTTGCTCTCCACGCTTTGCAGCATAGAGGTCAAGAGTCTTTTGGCGTAGTAACCAGTAACAACGATAAGCTGCACTCTTATCACTTTCAAGGTCAAGTGAGCAGTGTATTTGATGATATAGATGAAATAAAGAAATCCTTACCTGGAGATTGTGCAATAGGTCATGTTCGATACTCAACAAGTGGTAGTAAATTTGGAGTGCAGCCCATGTTTGGCAAAAGTGGCAAATTTGGGGATTTTGCCATAGCACATAATGGTAATTTAATTAATATTTCTCCGATACGCGAACAATTAATTAAACAAGAATGCGTTTTTCAGTCAGATATTGATACAGAAG
Source organism: Wolbachia pipientis (assembly GCA_023052945.1). Taxonomy (NCBI): domain Bacteria; kingdom Pseudomonadati; phylum Pseudomonadota; class Alphaproteobacteria; order Rickettsiales; family Anaplasmataceae; genus Wolbachia; species Wolbachia pipientis. The sequence goes on along the minus strand of CP095495.1, from coordinate 233,171 downwards.
TAGTAGTGCATCTGACAGCAAGCGGTGAAAAAGATAGCTTTTTAGAGAGTTTTATATATGCATTAAAGCAAATACAAGGTGCTTATTCTTTTGTGGCAATCAATCAAGAAGTAGTTATTGGAGTACGTGATCCATCTGGAATCAGGCCTCTTGTTTTAGGAAAGTTAAACGGTTCTTACGTTCTTGCATCTGAAACTTGTGCTCTTGATATAATAAATGCAGAGTTTATTAGAGAAATAGAACCAGGCGAATTAGTTACCATCAGTTCGGATAGTAAGCTAGCCTCAATGTTTCCTTTCCCACAGCAAAAATCAAGTTTTTGTACTTTTGAATACGTTTACTTTTCGAGACCAGACAGCATAATGGAGAATAGGTCCATATATGATATAAGAAAAGAAGTAGGAAGAATACTTGCAGAAGAGAGCCCACCAAAAAACAATGTAAATATGGTTGTACCAATACCTGATTCTGGAATACCTGCAGCTATTGGATATGCAAAGCATTCAGGATTACCTATGGAACTGGGGATAATTCGTAATCATTACATAGGAAGAACTTTTATACAACCAACCGCTGAAGTACGTAAAGTTAGAATAAAATTAAAATTCAATGCTAATAAGCACACTTTGAAAGGTAAAAACATAATTTTAATAGATGATAGTATAGTGCGTGGTAGTACGTTAACAAATATAATAGTTATGCTAAAGGATGCAGGAGTAAAAGAGATTCACCTCAAAATTTCAAGCCCACCAATTAAGCATTCTTGTTTTTATGGAATAGATACGCCAGAGTGCAAAGATTTAATTGCTGCAAATAAATCTGTAGAGGAAATTAAGGAAGTTATAGGAGTAGATAGCCTAGCCTTCTTGAGTATTGATGGACTATATCAGGCTGTTAAAGGAGAGGTGCGTAACAATGCTACACCACAATATTGCGATGCTTGTTTCACTGGTGATTATCCAATTGGCAAATAGTCTACGCAAGATCTTAAGTTTTTAAACCGCCAAAATTTCTCTTGGCCTTTACTAATTCCGATTCTCGGAGTGCAAATATAATCTGGTTTGAGGTGAGATTCATAAACACAAAATTTGTGGCTTATAGTAAGGTCTTGCTTATTATGTTCTTTTGTAATGTTTAATCTTTTGCACAATATTCCTGGTCCGCCTAAGTTTGCTTCAAGCGGTTCAATGAGCTTTAATCCCCGTATTAACACTGCTGCTGGGAACCCTTCTGCTTCTGTTACAATATTTAAACAGTAATACATTCCATATATAAAATACACGTACGAAAACCCCGGCATACCAAACATTACTGAGGTTCGGTTAGTATAGCCTCTTGCCGCGTGACAAGCTGGGTCATTCATTCCTATATAGGCTTCAACTTCGGTTATTATTCCACTAAAGTTAGAAAATTTGAGGACTTTTCCCAATAACTCTCCAGCTACAGTTAAGGTCGGCCGCTCGTAGAAATTTCTTGGTAGTATTGTGCTACCCATTTTTATTTTTGTTCTAAGGTTCTATATAGAATTCAGTTTAAGAATTTCTGGATCCCAGTGTCAAGCACTGGGATGACAAGAGGGGAGCTACTTGAATGACAAGAAAATGGTACTGGCATAATAAGAAAGAAACACTGAGATGGTGAAAGAGAGAATATACGCGAGCAGCATCCATAGGGTAGCGCGTGACGCTGGAACCCAGTTTTTTTCTATTACCACAAACCATAGCTTAATTAGCTAGAATAGTATAACTAGCGAGTACGAAATGGAGAAGTTTCAATTAAAGATACAGTTTCAGTGCTATTAGTTAACATATATGCCTCCATTATTCTTGATATATAAATGTTAGTATATAGATACCATGCTAATTAGTCAATATAAATTATGATGTTTAATGTTGAAAGCTCAAATACTCCTTTGCTTGGTCGGTTAGAACGCGTCCTCTTGGTGTGCGCTTTACAAAACTAATTTTGATTAAATAAGGTTCTACTGTTTCTTCAATATTGCCAACATCCTCAGATAGCGCAATAGATATGGTGTCAATTCCAACAGGGCCTGAAGTGTTGAATAAAAATCTTAGATAATGCATATCAAGTTTATTGAGTCCCATTTTGTCTACACCCAATTTTAGTAATACAGAATCAGCGACTTCATAAGTGATTTTTTTATCATCTTTCACTTCAACAAAATCCCTTATTCTCCTCAGTAATCTCAAAGCAATTCTTGGAGTGCCACGTGCACGGCAGGCAATTTCCCGTGCTGCATTTTCTTCAATTTCAGTAGAAAGAACTCTTGCGCCTCTTTTTATAATATTAACCAGTTCTTCAAAAGAATAAAACTCAAGATGCAAGGGAATGCCAAAACGATCTCTGAGTGGCGCAGAAAGTAATCCAAGCCGTGTAGTTGCTCCAATTAACGTAAATGGTGGTAGATCTATCCTTAAAGTGCGAGTAGATGGCCCTTCACCTACTAATATGTCCAAGCAAAAATCTTCCATAGCAGTATATAAAACTTCTTCGATGCTGCGGTTTAATCTATGGATTTCGTCGATAAATAGAACATCTTTTGCATTTAAAGTGGTAAGCACTGCAGCCAAGTCCCCAGCTTTGCTAAGTAAAGGACCAGAAGTTGCGCGAAAGCTGACCCTTAACTCTTTAGAGACAATTTGCGCTAAAGTTGTTTTGCCAAGTCCTGGAGGACCGTACAATAAGACGTGATCTAAGGCTTCAGTTCTCGTCTGTGCAGCGTTTATAAACACTTTTAAATTTTGTATTAAGTCTTTTTGCCCGACAAAATCATCAAGTTGCTCAGGCCTGATGTTGATATTGCGCACATCTTCAGTATGTTCTTTATCGCACGATATTGATTTCATAGTGTTTTAAGTGCCATACGAATAATATCCTTAGTGTCCAGGTTTGGCGATTCATCTTGTATTTTTTTTATCGTATCACAAGCTTTCATTTTTTCATACCCAAGATTGATCAAAGCTGAAAGGGCATCTTCATTGATTGGATGAAAATTATTGTTATTTATTTCTAATTTACTCACTTTGCCACTTAATTCAGTGATGATTCGATTTATGAGTTTTAGGCTTTAGCCACTCATCTTGAGTGCTACTTTATCTTCATTCATAATTGCCAAAAATAGCTGTTCTGGAGTTAATTTACTCAAAATTGACATTGCAGTTTTGTAGCTAACGCCGCTTACTTTAACAAGCAACCTCAAGCACTGCTGTTCTTCTTTGCTTATGAAACCATATAGCTGAGCAACATTTTCTCTGTTATTTGCATAGGTTTCGATAAGTAATTTAACTCTACTTCCGATGGAACATGCATTTAAAGTTTTGGCTGAGAGATACACTATATAGCCAACATCATTCACATTCAGGATTATGTGATCACTGCGCACTTCATCAACTATTCCGCTTAGATTTCCTATCATTTTTAGTACTGTATAGAGTTCAGTTTAAATACTCTCAGATCTTAGGTCAAGCAAACGAACATTATAACAGAGAGCCAAGTAGCTCATAGAAACGAAAAACTTCCTTGACACATTTTGCCAACATTTGCCGTTTCAAGTCTGTCTGCTATGACTTTTATATACTGATAATCATTATACTCACACCCCGGCACCACCGTTTAAAAGCACAGTTTAATGAATTTTAGAAAGTTCATGATATAATGTTGAAACCAGCGCGTGACGCTGGGATGACAAAAAAAGGAGCACTGGCTGTAGCCCTACGTTATACCGCCGCGGTATCTCTTAACATAGATCCCGCTAACACGTAGCGGGATGACGGTTGTCGGTAGGTCTAAATTACTTTAGCCATAAATATTTAAGAAATTCACCAAACAAAAAAAAGGCAAAAGAAGCCCTAGTCATTGTCTATTTTCAGTATTGGCGTTTTTTAAGTCTTAAACGCTGCAATTTAGCTGCTTTTAAACGGCAACTAACCTTAGCTTTAATATTTAAGAAATTTACTAGGCAGAAAAAAAAGGCATAGAAAACCCGTGGTAGCTAGTTATTACACTCTCTATTTTAAAATTTGACGTTGGGTGATGTCTTGAACGCTTTATAAGCGCGTTTCAGCTTATGTAGGTAAAAACCTAGAAATTTTATAAAGACATACGGTGCACATAGTGCAAAAAATTAAACAATAGTACGCCAAATACAAGTTTTCTTGTCATTTTAATCTGCTGCAGAGATTGCGAAGTTAAATGAAATAGCTTCACTTTCATGATAAGGGGGCTGGTGGAGTTTGTCAAGCAAGTTTTTTGTATCTTAACATAAGACCTGCTGCGAATCAAGCGATAAAAAAAGGAAAGGAGGGTGACTAAAATCAAGGTTAACTAAAAGGCGTGCTTAAGATTTACAATACCAGCAATAATATTGAACCTCAGGTTATATTTTTTCTGAAAATTGCGATAAACATTCGACATAATCTTAAATATCTTTATCTCTCGGATCTTGTTTTCTACTCTCATTCTAAATGATGCTAATCTTCTATTATGCTCTGGAGTTAATGGCTTTTTACGATACTTTTTATATGGAATTATAACATTGCTTTGCAATTTTTGCCAACCTTGATATCCAGAATCGGCATGTTTTATGCTATCAAGTGGTAAATATTTTTCTTGTTTCCTTATGCGGAAATCACTAATTCTACCACGGTATGACTTTGACACTGATAAAATTCTTCCTCCTTCTTCGATAATAATCTCAGTTTTCATAGTGTTGGTTCTTTTTTTCCTGAATATGATTTCTTCCGTTTTTTACTATCTTCTGGTCTCTGTATTTGCTGTTCTGTAACATCAGCCAAAATCTTCAGTATTTTTTCTGGCGTCATACTTCTATCTTTTGTTATAGTCACTTTTTTGGCGAGTAATGGCTCTATTCTCTTAAGTAACCTACATACATTTGCGTTGTGTACATTGAATAGGCATCCTAAAAATCTATGTGTTATGTAAGTGCGATAGTACAAAATTACGCAAAACAACTTATCTTCCAGAGTTGGTAGTTTTGATCTTCTACCATGACACTTTTTCTGTTTTTCCTATCCAGACCTCACTTTTTCCACTACTTTTTCGAACTCCTCTATAGTTAAACCTGTTATATTACGAAAGTTTCTTGGGTATTTTTTCATATTATAGTAACTAAAGCTCATTTTTTTCCCTTACTTGATCTGCTTATTCTTCTTCTACCTCTCTCACATCATTTTTTCAATCACCTTTTTCAGCAGGTCTAAGGAAGTTTTATAGCCTAGCGTCACACGCTGGAATGACACCGGATCTCACATTCATTCTACTGCAACGCAGAAAATTCGTACAATTGTGTATGATGTAGGGTTTCTGGCTACATTTTTCTATTAAACTCACCTTTCCTCTATATAACAGATTTCGTATTAAATTTTAAATTTAATGCGCCTAGATATACAAGCATTCCTAGCAAAACCATAGGTATAGAAAGCAACTGCCCCATAGTTAAATCAAGCCACAAATAGCCAATTTGATAGTCTGGTTCGCGAAAAAACTCAACGAAAAAACGTGCTATTCCATACCACATAACTGCAATACCAGTTAACGCACCGTGATACAGTCTTATTCTAGTCAAGAAAAACAGTGAATTTGCAACTGCAAAAAGTAGCAGTCCTTCAAAAAGTGCCTCATAAAGCTGGCTTGGATGACGCAGCAAATTATCACCACTTTCTGGAAATACCATACCCCATGGCATAGTTGTAACTCTGCCAAATAACTCTCCGTTTATAAAATTGCCTATGCGACCTAAAAATAAACCTATGGGAACTCCGCAAGAAACTAGGTCCAGTGCATAAAATATAGGAATGTTATGTCTTTTACACGAAATTATTACTGCAAGCAAAACTCCTATAGCACCACCATGAAATGACATTCCTCCTTCCCAGGTCTTCAATATCTCGATAGGGTTGCTTATATAAAGAACTGGATCATATATCAATACGTAGCCAAGTCTACCTCCAAGGATAATGCCTACAATAGTGGCTGTTAATAACGAATCGTAAAAATTCTTAGTAAATATTTTTTGGTCGTCTAGCTTGTGTAAATACCAATATGCAGACACTATACCCAAAACGTAAGCTAAGGAATACCAATATATAGAAACAGAACCGATGCTGAAAATTACTGGATTTAAAGACATATTTTGCTATAAATTATTCTTAGACAATCTACTTTTTTCACGATTCCACTCTCTCTGTTTTATGGTTGCTCTCTTATCGTAGAGTTTTTTTCCTTTTACAATGGCAATTTTAGTTTTTGCAAATCCTTTATCATTAAAATAGATCGAAAGCGGCACAACAGTTATCCCAGCGGTTTTGATTTGACCAATTAGTTTGTTTATCTCTTTTTTATGTAAAAGCAGTTTACGTTCCCTTTTTGGTTTATGATTTTTTCGGTTTGCAGCTTTATATTCTGCAATATGCATATTGTGCAGCCATATTTCACTATTTTTTTCGATAACGTAAGCGTCGGAAATATTTACTTTCCTTTCCATTAGTGACTTTACCTCACTGCTTAATAAGACCATACCCGCTTCAAATTCTTCTAAGATGAAATATTCAAACCTTGCTTTCCTATTTTCTGCAATAACTTCCATATCTAAAGATATCTTTAAGCTTCAATATATTACAGAGTTTTTGATTTAATTCATAATATATCTTTCCTTAAAAAATCATTTAAGTTATACTGCAAACCATGAACCTTAGGCAAAAAATCAAGTTTTTTTCTCTATCATTTGTAATTTTATTTTCTCTATGGACTGTATTGTCTGGTTATTTTGAGCCATTTTTTATTTTTTGTGGAGTGTTTTCCTCTATATTCACATTATTTATCTTTAGAAGGTTGATAAACGCTGAAAGAGCTCTTAGCCAGATTTTAAATGGTACGAGTAGACTGTCGTTTTATAAGTTAGTAAGTTATATACCATGGTTAATGTACCAAATCATTTTATCAAGTGTTTATGTAACAAAAAAGGTGCTACGACTCAAATCTAAGCTTGAGCCAATCATTATCCTAAGAAAATGCAAAGGGCATAATGATGAAAGCATTGCGTTATTTGCCAATTCGGTTACAATCACTCCTGGAACTTTAACTATCAATGTTGAAAGTAAGCAGAAAACATATTTCTCTACCATGTATCTGATAGATAAAGATCTTGAAAGCGGCATTTCTGAAATAGAAAATAAAATCTCAAAAATACTACGTTCAGTTAAGTAATTGCTTTAAATAAGTTAACAGCATCCTTATATTCCCTTACAAGACTTTCAAGCATCTCTTTTGGAAGGCTATTGTTAACAATGGAATATAAATAATTATATAAATCTTCTAACCTTAGTATGTTATTTCTCTTCTTGCTGTTGAATTTATATGGAAAAATACCTTCCATAACTTCAATAGTAGTAGCCTTGTTTAAAAATACATTTTCACTTGTCACGCTTATTCTTGCTAAAACAGTGTTAATTTCAGGTTCGTCATTTGTATAAAAATCTGATAGCTGAGTTATTCTAATAACGTATAAAGTTACTATTTTTGATAAGCAATTATCAGCATATTCACAATTTTTTATTACCTCCCACTGAGTAACCTGAGATTTACCTATTTTTGCATTGTTCGGTAATTTACTCATTCAACTTTCTCCATTTAATCCAGTAAATAGATTATACTAATACTTTGTTAAATAAATGATAACGCAATCATAAAAATATATATTCATGATGGCATGTTATGTAAAATAGTACGATATCCAAACATTAAAGTTGATTTAGGCTGGTTTATATTAGGCACCTCTTATTTCTGCATTACCTAAGCAAGCTAAGCTGTAAAATGACAGTTGGACATCAGCTCATAACAGGAGCACTCTGAAATATAGCTAACCCAAGAAAGGTTTCCCCACGTCATACCGCCGTGGTATCTCAACATAAGACCTGCTGAAAAAGGTGATTGAAAAAATGATGTGAGAGAGGTAGAAGAAGAATAAGCAGATCAAGTAAGGAAAAAAAATGAGCTTTAGTTACTATAATATGAAAAAACACCCAAGAAACTTTCGTAATATAACAGGTTTAACTATAGAGGAGTTCGAAAAAGTAGTGGAAAAAGTGAGGTCTGGATGGGAAAAACAGAAAAAGTGTCATGGTAGAAGATCAAAACTACCAACTCTGGAAGATAAGTTGTTTTGCGTAATTTTGTACTATCGCACTTACATAACACATAGATTTTTAGGATGCCTATTCAATGTACACAACGCAAATGTATGTAGGTTACTTAAGAGAATAGAGCCATTACTCGCCAAAAAAGTGACTATAACAAAAGATAGAAGTATGACGCCAGAAAAAATACTGAAGATTTTGGCTGATGTTACAGAACAGCAAATACAGAGACCAGAAGATAGTAAAAAACGGAAGAAATCATATTCAGGAAAAAAAAGAACCAACACTATGAAAACTGAGATTATTATCGAAGAAGGAGGAAGAATTTTATCAGTGTCAAAGTCATACCGTGGTAGAATTAGTGATTTCCGCATAAGGAAACAAGAAAAATATTTACCACTTGATAGCATAAAACATGCCGATTCTGGATATCAAGGTTGGCAAAAATTGCAAAGCAATGTTATAATTCCATATAAAAAGTATCGTAAAAAGCCATTAACTCCAGAGCATAATAGAAGATTAGCATCATTTAGAATGAGAGTAGAAAACAAGATCCGAGAGATAAAGATATTTAAGATTATGTCGAATGTTTATCGCAATTTTCAGAAAAAATATAACCTGAGGTTCAATATTATTGCTGGTATTGTAAATCTTAAGCACGCCTTTTAGTTAACCTTGATTTTAGTCACCCTCCTTTCCTTTTTTTTATCGCTTGATTCGCAGCAGGTCTATAGATTCCGCTAACAAGTAGCGGAATGACGAATTTGTTGTTTTTCAAATCGTTGGTAAACCTAAGTCACTTTAGCTATAGATTTACTTTTTGAGTTATTTTGTTAACATTAATTATTACACCAAATCAATTGCACAAAATGAAAAAGGTGAAACTTGGGATACTAATTTCAGGCAGGGGATCAAATATGCAGGCCTTGATAGAGGCATGTCAAGATCGTAATTTTCCTGCAGAAGTTGTGTGCGCTATCACAAATAATAGCGAAGCTGCTGGCCTAAAAATAGCAGAACAAGCAGGAGTGCCAGCGTTTATTGTTAGAGATAAACCACTTGATGCTGATAAAATTCACGAAATATTTGTTCAACATAAGGTTGATTTAATTTGCCTTGCAGGGTTTATGAGAATCCTGCAAGCTAATTTTCTCAGTAAATGGAATAACAAGGTGATAAATATTCATCCCTCTCTACTTCCGTCCTTTAAGGGCCTAAATGCTCAAGAGCAAGCTCTAAAAGCAGGAGTAAAAATCGCAGGCTGTACTGTACATTACGTCACTCCTGAAATTGATGCTGGAGCCATAATTGCTCAAGTTGCTGTGCCAGTGTTACCAGCTGATGATATTCAAAGCCTCTCAGAACGCATTCTAGCTGAGGAGCATAAGTGTTATGTAGAAGCAGTAAGATCAATAGCAGAAAGTATTAATTATTGACCTTGAGTGTTTTTTCCAACTTCAACAAAAAATAAATTTTCGGGTTCCAGTAAAGAACTTGCCAGTTCGTTTACTTTCTCTGATTTAACGTCATTAATGATATTCGCATAATTATTTATATGGTTAACATCACGATCATTTATTTGCATATCATCAAGCAGCATTGCTATATTTGTGTTATTGGACAGGAAAAAGGTAAAGTTATTTACTAAACTGGTTTTTGCATCCTTGAACAACTGCTCATCAATTCCTTCCTTTTTTATTCTGCTCAATGTATCTTTTACCGCTGATATAGCTTTGCCAGCAGTAGAACTATCAGTATTCATAAATCCATATATAATATTTCCATGTTTATTGGGAATAATACTTGCATAAACACCATAAGTAATACCCAAGTTTTGCCTCAGTTCTGTCATTAATATTGAATTCAGCCTCATGCTACCAAGTGCATCAATTAAGACATCAGCGTTATAATAGTTAGGATCTTCATAAGCTATACCTTTTTGAGCAAAAAGTATCACACTCTGTGGTATATCCATAAAAATATTTTTACTTTCTGCAGAACCAAAATTATTTTTTACAGGTATTTTTCTAACTTTTGATCTTTTTGACGGCAATTTAGATAAATATTTATCTAACAACGTAATAATTTCTTCTTTTTTTGCACAACCAGCAACACTGATAACTATGTTATCTTTAGCAAAATTACGCTTTATGTATGTTAAAACATCGTCTCTAGTAATGCTCACTCTAGTGTCAAGAGTACCGTACATACTTTTTGAGTAAGGGTGTTTTTTAAACAACAACGTTTCCAATTCTTTTCCAGCAACAAAAAAAGGGGTTTTTTCAAGATTATTAAAATCAACTTTGGCTTTTTCGAAAACTCTATTCAACCCTTCAGAGTCAACTTTAGGACGCATTATAGCGTCGCTAAGTAGTGAAATACCTTCTTCTAAATTCTCAGACAGAGTATCCAACGAAACTCCAAACGTTTCTAAATCAGCACTAAAACGTAGACTAATCCCTTTATCTTCAAGCTTTTTCGCAAAATCTTTGGCATCATTTTTTCCTGCCCCTTCTTGAACTATAAGAGAAGTAAACCAAGCAAGCCCTTGTTTTTCTACATTTTCATATGCATAACCTGCATCTTTAAACGATATATTTAGTGAAACTTTTGGTAAATCACAGTTTTCAACAAATAGAAACTTAAACCCTTTACGGGTGGTGATCTCCTCTATATTTAAGTTACCACTTGCTTGTAAATTAAAGCTTAGGCAGAAAAAAAATAGAAGTACAAATTTACTTATTCTCATTATCATCTCCTTTTGGTAATAAACGGCCAATTAACTTATTAGCAGAAAAAATAACACGGATTTTATTATTTACATCCTCTAGATTAACATCATTTACTTTGCTGTACGTAATATCTATTTCATCAAGTGGAATACCAAGTGCTAAGCGTGAGCCATAGAAAAATGCTATATTGCCTAAGCTAGATAGATTATCAAATTGTGCTGCCTTATACCTATATTTTGAGCTTTGCAACTCCTCATCCGTTATTCCTTTAGACATGAAGTTATTAATAGCATTATCTAACTCTCTTTCAACAATATCTAAATTAACGCCACTTTTTGGAATGACCTGAATATCAATGTAGCCATCACTAAAAGTTAAGCTGTCATACTCAGCAAATACAGACACCGCTACGTCTTTGTCTAGAACTAAATCTTTGTATAACTTGCTGGACTTGCCGCCACCTAAAATGTCAACCGCTAAATGAGCAGCAAAAGCTTCATTTATGTGCTCAAATAAGAGAACACGATAACGAAAATATAAAACTGGTTCTTTTACTTCAGTGCTCTCTAAAATCACCGATAAGCCTGCATTATGCACTGGATCCTGATTTGGATAATGCCTAATTACTGCCTTAGACTTAATGTTACCATATTTTTCTTCTGCTAGCTTCACAACTTCATCAAATTCCACATCACCAACAATCAATAATATTGCATTGCCGGGGTGATAATAGTTATTATGAAACCTCACTATGTCATCCTGATTGTAAGTTTTAATATCGCTCTCCCAGCCAATAACAGATCTACCATAGCCATTACGGTAAAATGCACTATTCATTTCTTCCCGTAATAAGTTGTTAGGATGATTATCAAATCTCATCTTCCTCTCTTCCAGTACAATGTTTTTTTCTCTTTCTATTTTATCTTGAGTAACATTAAAATTGCCCATTCTGTCTGCTTCAACTTCCATTGCCAGTGGTAAGTCATTTTTAAGGACTAATTCGTAGTAACAGGTATATTCCTTAGTAGTAAACGCATTAAACTGGGCCCCAATGCTACTCATAGTGGCTTCTATATCTGTGAACTTCCCTGTAGTTTCAAGCATTAAATGTTCAAAGTAGTGAGCCAATCCTGCTTTGCCAATTGGATCATCCATTCCCCCAACTTTGTATATTACTGCATGTAAAACGGCTGGAATCCGATGATTAGGAACAACATAGACATCTAGTCCGTTACTGAGTTTAGCATGTTTTATGTCGTGCTCTATGCTTAAAGCCTTCAAAGAAATTGGGTAAGTAGAAAAGAGTGCAGGTAGTATAAGAAAACTAAAAAACTTATGAAGCATTATTTCGACCTAATATAAAAACAATTATTTTACTCCTCATTTTGTTTAGAAATAAACATATCGTATATATACCACTTATATAACAATGTAAACATTCCACAAACTATAGATAAATCCGCTAAATTAAAAGCTGGCCAATACCAATCATCAATATGAAAATATATGAAATCATATACAGCTCCCCAATAAATCCTATCAACTACGTTTCCGATTGCTCCACCAATCATCAGAGAAAACCCAAGGTAAGTTGACTGATCATCAGACTTGTATATCAAGTATGCAAGTATACCAATTATTAGTATTGAAAGTGCTGAAAAAAAGAAACCGCCATGCGGTAAAGCGCTACACATTCCAAAACTAATGCCTGAATTCCAAACTTCAACTAGCTTTATAAAGCTAGCGATCTCAATTGATTCTCCCTCATCAATCAATGAGTTTATGTACAATTTGCTCGTTTGGTCAATCAATACTATAATTAATATAACAATTAAGCATAACTTTTTCATAAATTTGCCTTTAACCTATAAACTTTAAGTATATCATAATTTATCTGTTTTGTTAACTCCTCAATACTATGGAATTTTTTTTCTGACCTTATGAATTTTAAAAGTTGTATATTAACTTTATGATTATATACGTCTTCATCAAAATCGAATATGTGCATTTCTATTATAGGCTTTTTCAGATCCTTAAATGTAGGTCTCATACCAATATTGACTACTCCATATAACCAATTTGGGTTATTATAAGAAAACATCACTTTAGCGTAATATGTACCAAATTTTGGTTTTATCATGCAATCTTCTATAGGAATATTTATGGTTGGGAATCCTATTTCTCTACCTCTACACGCACCCTTTGTCACAACACCAGAAACTTGATAAGGTCTACCAAGTAATTTATTAGCAATTTCTATTTCGCCCCTTTGTACATACTCTCTGATTGAAGAAGAAGAGCAAATTTTGCCGTCAATTATTAATGGCTCTAATTTAGTCAAAGAGTATCCATATGTTTCAGAATATTTCTCTAGAGTTAATATATCACCCAATCGTTTATGACCAAAAGTGCAATTTTCTCCGACAATTATGTGTTTAACGCCATATTTATCTATTAAAATCTCACTGATAAAGTTATCGCAGCTAACCTCAGAAAAACCTCTACTAAAATTAATAATATACAAGTAATCTATACCATAGCTGCTGATTAGTTCCTTTTTTTGTTCTTGGTCTATTAACCTAAAATTGTTTCTACCAAATAAAACAGTTGATGGGTGAGGCTCAAAAGTTAAAACTGCAGAGGGTAATCCTCTTTCTTGTGCTACCTTCTTTAGAGTGGAAATTGCAAATTCATGTCCTAAATGAATGCCATCGAAATTTCCAAAGGTTAGTGCTATATTATTTTCTATCCCTTGCTCACAATTATAAATAATTTTCATACAATTTGATGTTTTTACATGTTTCTTATATATAATAACTATATTTTAGCAAGCTACGGAGATAAATTGTGAAAAATACTAAAGGAAAAGTTATAATATATGTAAAGCATCACTGCCCATTCTGCAAAAAAGCAAAAGAGTTACTGGATAAAAAAGGTGTGAAATATGAAGAAATCGATGCGCTCAAAAACTCAGATCTATTTAACGACATAAAATCAAAGTATAACGTTAGAACAGTTCCACAGATCTTTATTAACGATAAGCACATTGGGGGGTGTGACAAATTGATGGATCTTGAAAAAGAAGGAAAGTTGGATGATATGCTAAATAATAATGACAATCACACTGATGTCACAACCTACACAAACAGCAATGATGAATGTGGAGAGTGTGTTATACCACATGATGATTTTATGTAACTTTTTATCTTGTTTTGTCGTGTAATACATAAATGAAAACTAGTATGCTCACTTTAAACAATTCTTAATGAATTAAAAATACAATTCATTGAGTGAGTTTTTTTAGTGGGAAAAAATGACAAAAAATATTTCAATTATTAGCAGAAAATTAATTAGTATCGAATTAGTTAACAAACAAGATTTAGAGAATTTCATCAAGATTTTCACAGTGCTTGATAAACATATAGCAGCTAAAACACTTTTTACAGAAGAAGTGAGAATAGAGTATAAACAGCACAACGGCAAAGAAGTTGTTGAATTGCTAAAAGATACAGACTTTACATATTATGAGGTTGAAAATGTATTGAACCACCTGAGTAAACATGGAATGAAGGTGCCCAGCAGTGTTATAGCACACACCCTTTTTGCTGTATACAATCACGCACTTGAATCTAAGAATGTAGCATTTTCTTTTTCTGAAGGCTCTCCACAATTTAACATCAGAGTGAGTAAGAACACCTTCATAATAACTCCTATGAGTGAAGAGAATTTGGAATTGAATTCACAAAGTAGCAAGACATTAATAGAGTCGTTACAGAGCGAAAAAAATATTTATGATTGTATAGTAGAAGAAAATACCATTAAAGTTATAGTGCATTCTGAAATACATCAAGCTATAAATTTGATTGTAAAATCACTGATAAAGTCTCGCCTTTTAGCAAAAGAGGAAGAAGGAAAATTCAAAGAGAAATTAAGACAACTTGCCTTTAAGGATCAAGCTTTTGTTGAGTATTCCAGTATCAAAACCATCAGTAGGTATCCACATAATCATCCTCTGAGAAAGCATGAAAGTATTACTAAGGACATAGAAAATATTTTATGTGATTTCATAACAAACGAGAATAGCGAGTTTGCTATAGAGAGGTTAAATAAGCTGAGCTCAGCAGTTTCTCCGGATACTCCAAGAATCATCACTAAAACTATAGATAAACTTGTTAAATTTCATTAAGGTATACGAGAGCCAATAGACTTCTTGTATTACCTTCTGTCACCCAAGTAGCCCAAGCTACTTGGTTCTTTTTTTGGGTTCCAGCACTATGTACATAGCTGTACAAACATTGTAGCCGTTATTCAAGTAGCCCGCAGAAACGAAAAAACTTACTTAGACCTGCTGCGAATCAAGCGATAAAAAAAAGGAAAGGAGGGTGACTAAAATCAAGGTTAACTAAAAGGCGTGCTTAAGATTTACAATACCAGCAATAATATTGAACCTCAGGTTATATTTTTTCTGAAAATTGCGATAAACATTCGACATAATCTTAAATATCTTTATCTCTCGGATCTTGTTTTCTACTCTCATTCTAAATGATGCTAATCTTCTATTATGCTCTGGAGTTAATGGCTTTTTACGATACTTTTTATATGGAATTATAACATTGCTTTGCAATTTTTGCCAACCTTGATATCCAGAATCGGCATGTTTTATGCTATCAAGTGGTAAATATTTTTCTTGTTTCCTTATGCGGAAATCACTAATTCTACCACGGTATGACTTTGACACTGATAAAATTCTTCCTCCTTCTTCGATAATAATCTCAGTTTTCATAGTGTTGGTTCTTTTTTTTCCTGAATATGATTTCTTCCGTTTTTTACTATCTTCTGGTCTCTGTATTTGCTGTTCTGTAACATCAGCCAAAATCTTCAGTATTTTTTCTGGCGTCATACTTCTATCTTTTGTTATAGTCACTTTTTTGGCGAGTAATGGCTCTATTCTCTTAAGTAACCTACATACATTTGCGTTGTGTACATTGAATAGGCATCCTAAAAATCTATGTGTTATGTAAGTGCGATAGTACAAAATTACGCAAAACAACTTATCTTCCAGAGTTGGTAGTTTTGATCTTCTACCATGACACTTTTTCTGTTTTTCGCATCCAGACCTCACTTTTTCCACTACTTTTTCGAACTTCTCTATAGTTAAACCTGTTATATTACGAAAGTTTCTTGGGTATTTTTTCATATTATAGTAACTAAAGCTCATTTTTTTCCTTACTTGATCTGCTTATTCTTCTTCTACCTCTCTCACATCATTTTTTCAATCACCTTTTTCAGCAGGTCTATAGAAACCTAAAATTAAATGCAAAAAATAGCTTGACACCCTCTGCCAGCCCCCTTATCATGAAAGTGAAGCTATTTTATTTAACTTCGCAATCTCTGCAGCAGATTAAAATGACAAGAAAACTTGTATTTGGCGTACTATTGTTTAATTTTTTGCACTATGTGCACCGTATGTCTTTATAAAATTTCTAGGTTTTTACCTACATAAGCTGAAACGCGCTTATAAAGCGTTCAAGACATCACCCAACGTCAAATTTTAAAATAGAGAGTGTAATAACTAGCTACCACGGGTTTTCTATGCCTTTTTTTTCTGCCTAGTAAATTTCTTAAATATTAAAGCTAAGGTTAGTTGCCGTTTAAAAGCAGCTAAATTGCAGTGTTTAAGACTTAAAAAACGCCAATACTGACAATAAACAGTGACTAGGGCTTCTTTTGCCTTTTTTTTCGTTTGGTGAATTTCTTAATGTTTATAGCTAAACGACAACCGTCATCCCTGTAAAGGTCAAGTATCCCGCTACTTGTTAGCGGCTAAGATACCGCGGCGGTATGACGGTTCGTGGCGGTATATTCGTCATCCCGCTACGTGTTAGCGGGATCTAGAGATACCGCGGCGGTATGACGTAGGGGTTGCCGAGATTCCAGTGCTTGACACTGTCATCCAGTTTTCTTTATAATTTCCTTTGTGAAAGAACAAAAATGCTTATTTGTAACCATAGCTGGCTTACCAAATGCTGGGAAGTCTACATTAATTAACAGCATCATAGGCAGAAAGATTGCAATTGTTACCCCCAAAGTGCAAACAACAAGGACGCAGATAAGGGGTATTGCAATATGCAATAACACACAAATTGTCTTTACTGATTCTCCGGGAATATTTTCAGCAGAAACAAAACTTGAGAAAGCTTTGGTCAAATCTGCATGGTCAGCAATCAAGGGTGATGACATCACTTTGTTGCTTGTTGATGTAAGCAATTATTTGAAAAACATAGAAAGAATTAAGACTATATTTATGCGGCTGCAGCGCACAAAAGGCAGATGCATTTTGGTTATCAATAAAACTGATTTGGTAAAAGGCCAGAACTCAAGATGGCTCATGAGCATCTGAATTTGCTTTATAAATTTGAAAAGGTGTTTACGATATCAGCATTAAAGAATGATGGCCTTTCTGATTTGATGAATTACTTGTCTGAAGTTGCACCGGTGAGCCCCTGGTTTTATGAAGAAGATCAAATAACCGATTCCTCAGCAGATTTTTTATCAGCAGAAATTACGAGAGAAAAATTATTCTTGAACCTGCGTGAAGAATTGCCATACTCTACTGCTGTTATAACTGAACAATTTGAGGAAAAAAAAGATAAGAGTTTAGTCATAAAACAGATCATATTTGTGTTAAAAGATAGTCATAAAAAAATAGTGCTAGGGAAAGATGGCAGTAATATTAAAAAAATTAATATCGAAGCGCGTGCTGAACTAGAAAAATTATTTGAGTGCAAAGTTCATCTCTTTTTGTTTGTAAAAGTGCGACCTTGGATAGACCGTCCGGAGGAGTATATAGGCAATGCTTAATTCTTTATTGGTATTTGATATTGAAACTATACCAGATGTAAATTCCTGCAAGAATTTACTCAATATTAGTGACAATAGTAGTGTAGAAGAGAAGAGGGATGCATTAACAAAATATCATCTCGAAATAACAAACGGGCAAAACTCTTTTCTGCGCCAGCCTTTTCACCAAATTGTAGTTATTAGTTTTTTACTTTGTAATATAAGCTATCAGAGCGGTTACGAAGTGTTTACACTGCAAGAAATAAGATCTGGAGGCACACTAAATTCCAGTGAAAAAGAGCTAGTAAAAGGATTTTTTAACTACATATCAGAGAAAAAGCCAAGATTAGTTTCGTTCAACGGACGCACTTTTGATATACCAGTGCTGAAGTATCGTGCTATGGTCCATGGCATTCAAGCAGAATACTTTCATAAAGCTGGCGATAAGTGGAATAGTTACAATCAGAGATATAGTAGTGATTGGCATTGTGATTTGCTTGAATCTCTCTCTGATTTTGGAGCCTCTGCGAGAGTAAAAATGAACGAAGTTTGTGCAGCATTTAATCTTCCTGGTAAGATTGGAGTTGATGGGTCACAAGTTATGGGCTTATATGATA
The DNA here is from genome assembly GCA_023052945.1 of Wolbachia pipientis. Taxonomy (NCBI): domain Bacteria; kingdom Pseudomonadati; phylum Pseudomonadota; class Alphaproteobacteria; order Rickettsiales; family Anaplasmataceae; genus Wolbachia; species Wolbachia pipientis. The sequence continues at coordinate 214,808 of CP095495.1, read as the reverse complement.
GCGGCAAGATACAAGAGATTCGAGATTATTGTGAAACAGATGTGATTAACACTTATTTGATTTACTTGAGGTTCATGCATCATCAGGGAAGGATTACTACTGAAAGCTACAACAAAAGCGTGGAAGAGCTGCTTTTAGAGTGCGAAAAAAAAGAACATCTAAAAAAATTTAAAGAGGAATGGTTGTGGTGGAAACTTTTATATTGAATTTAAATGAATAGATATTATGGAGCAATCTAACAATTGCTCCATAATGGCAGCTATCCGCCCATTGCAATAGATGAGGAATTTTCATGTGCTATTTGCTCAACTTCCAATACTTCAAATTTATCATTTTGGTATTCTTTTTTCACTTTCTCAAAGAAGTTTGATCCACCTAAAATATAACCCCCTAATTTTGCAGCATAATATTGAGCATTACCTAGAACTGCACAGTTAATTCGACTTAATATTCTCGAAGGGTAGTAAAAGAGAGAAACATTATTGTTTGACCGGAAGTCATTCTCATCCATTATTTTAATGGCTTCATGATAACCATCTATTTGATGAACAAAATATCCTTCAGGTACTGATATTCTCAATTGTGCACCTACATGAGCATAACCACAAATACCAGGTGATACCGCTGGTACTGGGTCTTGTCTATAGACCTGCTGAAAAAGGTGATTGAAAAAATGATGTGAGAGAGGTAGAAGAAGAATAAGCAGATCAAGTAAGGAAAAAAAATGAGCTTTAGTTACTATAATATGAAAAAACACCCAAGAAACTTTCGTAATATAACAGGTTTAACTATAGAGGAGTTCGAAAAAGTAGTGGAAAAAGTGAGGTCTGGATGGGAAAAACAGAAAAAGTGTCATGGTAGAAGATCAAAACTACCAACTCTGGAAGATAAGTTGTTTTGCGTAATTTTGTACTATCGCACTTACATAACACATAGATTTTTAGGATGCCTATTCAATGTACACAACGCAAATGTATGTAGGTTACTTAAGAGAATAGAGCCATTACTCGCCAAAAAAGTGACTATAACAAAAGATAGAAGTATGACGCCAGAAAAAATACTGAAGATTTTGGCTGATGTTACAGAACAGCAAATACAGAGACCAGAAGATAGTAAAAAACGGAAGAAATCATATTCAGGAAAAAAAAGAACCAACACTATGAAAACTGAGATTATTATCGAAGAAGGAGGAAGAATTTTATCAGTGTCAAAGTCATACCGTGGTAGAATTAGTGATTTCCGCATAAGGAAACAAGAAAAATATTTACCACTTGATAGCATAAAACATGCCGATTCTGGATATCAAGGTTGGCAAAAATTGCAAAGCAATGTTATAATTCCATATAAAAAGTATCGTAAAAAGCCATTAACTCCAGAGCATAATAGAAGATTAGCATCATTTAGAATGAGAGTAGAAAACAAGATCCGAGAGATAAAGATATTTAAGATTATGTCGAATGTTTATCGCAATTTTCAGAAAAAATATAACCTGAGGTTCAATATTATTGCTGGTATTGTAAATCTTAAGCACGTCTTTTAGTTAACCTTGATTTTAGTCACCCTCCTTTCCTTTTTTTTATCGCTTGATTCGCAGCAGGTCTTATGTTGAGTTACTCTAATGGTTTTTTCTTGAAGAACATCATTATAAAATTCACTAGCAGTAAGATCAAAAACTCGTGGATCACCAAAAGTTGCAACATGAACATCTTCAGCTCCTTCTGTTTTATTGAGGCATAAAGCAGCTATCTTAGCAATAGCTCCTCCCATACTGTGACCTGTGAGATTGATTTTAAAATCTTTGATTTCTGATTCTTGTTTTTCAGCATAAGATTTCAAAATGCCATAAAGATTAGGCCATGAATCCGTAAATGAATTATAAAATCCTCTATGCATTCTTCCACCTTCAGGTAAAAGTTCTGAAGTAGTAAAAAGTACATTTGCATCAGTGATTCCATCGTTTACACTATGGCTCAGACGAGTACCATGGTAAGCTATTGTTATTTCTTTACCTTTTATAAAAACGTGACCAGCATCTTTTTCAAAGCTATTACCAAATGGAATAATTTCATAACCTTCGCTGATAAGTTCAGCTCTAGTTTTATACATTTTTTCAGGGGATGGAATAATTTCATAACCTTCCGTAGTAACTTCAAATCCAGTTTTGTATAATTCTTCAGCTAAGGTGTTGCATCTTTTTTCACTTAACTTATTGTCGTCATCACCATAGCTTATTTTAGAGAAATTACTCATTTCTAATAATTTCTCTTTATTAAACCCTGCAATTTCTACAATACTTTCATCTATCTGGTGAGAAGAAGGTAAAGAATGTATTTCATTTGGGTCGCGAGGGTTTATAAATTCTTAATCTTCAATAATCTCAAATGCATCGTCTTTTTCTATGTTGTCCCCTATTAAAGAAGAGTTTGATTGTTCAGCATTGTCTAACTTTGAGCTTACATCACCTACACTAGTGTTTGTGGTAAACCAATTGCGTAAAAAACTAAAATCCATAACTACCTCAATCTACTATCAGCTAAACAATTTATTTAACTATAATGTAGATTGATATTATTTCAATAGTATTTTTCATAATTTATTTTTTTAACATAGCTATAGTTTCTTTTCCTTTCAATTACTATTGTTAGAATAAAAAAATTTTACCTCCATAGAATAAATAGTAGAGTTATAATGCACTAGCAAGCAAAAAATATTAACCTTTGTGCTAAATTTTGGTTAATATAAACGTTAGGCATATTAAAAAAGTTGTTTTTAAGGTGTTGCATTTTACTTTTGTTTTCGCTATAAGATTGCTTTAAGTTGAATTTTCAACATTTTTATATATTTACATTTAAGACAATGATTTCGAAATTTTTTGGGGGCACTTCATGAAAAAATCTATTTATACTAGAACTGCTCTAGTTTCTTTATTAACTTTATGTTCTTTCAGCAGTTTTGCAGCTGACTTTCCTGATGAGAGTATGAAGGAAATAAAAAAGCAAGAGAGCACAAAAACTTCTGGAAAAACAGAAGTTATGAAAACATCAAATAAAAAACTGAAAGAAAAGATGGACAGAATATGTAATGCTGATCCAAGAAAAAAAGCTGAAGAGCTTAAGAAAAAAGAGGAGATTAGGCTAGCAAATGAGAAAAAAGCAAAGCTTATAGAGGATTCAAAAGCGAAAGCTCTAAACGCTAAGAATTCTAATATAGAAAAAGGTAAAGTTTCAAAAACTAAGGTTTCTAAAACTGAGAATGCTAAAATTAAAGCTAAAGATGTAAAGAAGGATGTAAAAGTTGTTAACAAAAATACAGAGGAAAAAGGTAAGGCAAGTCCTGTTGTTTCAGTTGCTGGGGTTGATATTATCGATACCAACCAAGGAAAAGATGGCTTAAGAATAACTTTCGGTGGTGTTGTTGATGCTCAAGGTTATGGTAAAGCAGGGCCAAGTGGTGAAGATTATAAACGCTACAACGTTATGCCAAACAGATCCATAAATTATTATGCAGATGCTAAGGATACAGTAAAAGGAGCAAATCCAGTATTCCCTAGTGGAATAGGAAATATCGGTGATTATAGCGATAATATGGGTATGATTGCAGATGCGATATTACACCTCAGAACAGAAAATAAAAATGAAGATTTAGGTCTTCTTTATGGTGCTGACGTGCAGTTTCATGTTCCAGTGACCGAAGGTAAGGGAGCTTCACAGGGTGTTTATGCTACAAAAGGCAGAAGTGCGCATGTGTTTGTTAACTCAAAATATGGTGACGTGAAGCTTGGTTACCAATTTGGTCCTGAGGCTCTGATGAGACTTGATGCAACGAGAATTGCAACTGTTGATGGAGCTGCAGATAGTGACTGGTTCAGAAAAGTGAACTTAGAAGGAAGCGCTGCAAGCTTCCCATTTTATGTAACACCACGTCTTTACACTGAAAGTTTTTCGAGTGAAAGTGAAAAATTCTCTTTCCGCATGGCAGGGAAATATAACAAAGGCGTTATGACTACACTGCCATTTAGAGTTGCTTACTACTCACCAAATTATATGGGTACAAGATTTGGTGTCAGCTACTCACCTCGTTATGATAGTAGTTTGTTTACTGTAAAGGAGGATAATGGTGATGTAAGACATATAGGTCCAGACTACGAGCATATAGTAAGTGCTGGTGCATCATATGAATATGACTTTAGTAAACATAACATAAAAGTTAAAACTTCTGCAGTTGGTGAGTATGGTCAAGCGAAAAAACGAAGTGAAGATAAGCATCTTTATAGGGAATTTGTAGAGTACAATGGCCTTATGGGTGTTAATTTGGGTGTAAGCGCTAATTATAAGATTAATGAAGATCAAGGCGTAAAATTTGCTGCTTCTTTTGCATATTTGGGCAAATCTGGTCAACCAAAGGATATTAAAATCAAAGATGCTAATAATGGCTATAAACAAATTCCTAAAGAGGATCCTCAAGATAAAAGTAAGAGCAATGCAGAGTATGAAAGAATTGTAGGCTTAGCTCAATTCGATAACAATACCATGTATTGGACTGCAGGGGCTGGTTATCAATATGAGAATGTCTACACAAGCTTGACATACTTTGGCAGTAGAATGAATGATGGAGATATGCTTCATGATGGTGCACTTGGCGTTCAATATGATCTTTCTCCTGCTTGCAGTAAGAGCAAATTTGTTCCTTACGCAGCTCTCCATTATTTTATGACTAACGAGAAACAAAACGCAAATTATAAGATTACAAAAGTAGGTAGTAACAAAGAGGCACCTTCTAACCAAGGAATTCTTCTACTTACTGGTGTGAAGTTTTCTTTCTAATCAACCAGTACACACCACAATTTAATGTGGTGTGTATCTTATTTATTAGTGTTTATTTGTTGATCAAATAAACATATGGTGTCCTCTCTCCTGTCATCCCAGTGCGTGACACTGGGATCTAAGTTATATGCAAAATTATTACGTTTACATACTTGCAAGCAAGAATAATCGAACTTTATATACAGGTATAACATCAAATCTGATTAAACGAATCTGGGAACATAAGAGTAAAGTTATTTCTGGCTTTACATCAAAATACAATGTGCAAAAATTAGTTTATTTCGAAGAATTTCAAGATATAAATTCAGCTTTTAATAGAGAAAAACTTTTAAAAAGTTGGAAAAGAAAATGGAAGGTTGATTTGATCGAAAAGGAAAATCTAAGTTGGATAGATTTATATGATAACATAGTCAGGTAAAATTAGATCCCAGTGTCAGCTACTCGGATGACACCCTACGGTTACTGGAATGACACCCTATGGTTAACTGGGATGACACTCTATAGGCTACTCAGATGACGGGAAAAGAACACACTGACTAGCCGTATAGCTACTTTCAAATTCAATCAATTAAACAGGAGGCAACTATGCAAACTACATTAAAAAATCATTTAGCTCAAGAATTACTTACCATCGCTACGTGCTGGAAATTAACGCTCGCAGGTGGAGAAGTAATGGGATTCACTGACTATGATGAAGATTTAAATATTGATAATATACTCTATAAATCTTCAAGTGGATTTACAGCCAGTAGTATAATATTAAACAGCGATTTAAAAACTGATAATCTAGAAATTGAAGGAATATTAAATAGTGGTGATATTAAAGAAGAAGATGTTTTATCAGGAAAGTACGACTTTGCAAATATTGAAATATTTCTTGTGAATTATAAAGACTTGACCCAGGGAACAATGAATCTACATTCAGGAACTTTTGGTAAAGTGACATTAAGTAGTGGAAGATTTATTGTTGAAATTAGAGGGCTCTCAGCAAAGCTTGAGAGAAGCATAGCAGAATTATACTCTCCTGCATGCAGAGCACAATTTTGCGATGATAAATGCAAAGCCGATACTAAAAAATTTAGTAAAATAAGTACAATCACTAAAGTAATAGACGAAAGAAGATTTGAAGACACGAATTTAACTGAGAGTGATGAATATTATAAGCACGGAGTAGTAAAATTCTTTGGCTCAACAGCATTTGAAGGTGTAGTAAAAGAATATAAAAATAAAGTAGTTACGTTGTTTACTTCGCCTCCATACCAAATTTTTGCTGGAGATAAATATTCAATACTCGCAGGTTGCAATAAAACATTTCCAACTTGCAGAAGCAAGTTTAACAACACTGTGAATTTTCGTGGTGAACCATATATACCAGAGACCTGCTGAAAAAGGTGATTGAAAAAATGATGTGAGAGAGGTAGAAGAAGAATAAGCAGATCAAGTAAGGAAAAAAAATGAGCTTTAGTTACTATAATATGAAAAAACACCCAAGAAACTTTCGTAATATAACAGGTTTAACTATAGAGGAGTTCGAAAAAGTAGTGGAAAAAGTGAGGTCTGGATGGGAAAAACAGAAAAAGTGTCATGGTAGAAGATCAAAACTACCAACTCTGGAAGATAAGTTGTTTTGCGTAATTTTGTACTATCGCACTTACATAACACATAGATTTTTAGGATGCCTATTCAATGTACACAACGCAAATGTATGTAGGTTACTTAAGAGAATAGAGCCATTACTCGCCAAAAAAGTGACTATAACAAAAGATAGAAGTATGACGCCAGAAAAAATACTGAAGATTTTGGCTGATGTTACAGAACAGCAAATACAGAGACCAGAAGATAGTAAAAAACGGAAGAAATCATATTCAGGAAAAAAAAGAACCAACACTATGAAAACTGAGATTATTATCGAAGAAGGAGGAAGAATTTTATCAGTGTCAAAGTCATACCGTGGTAGAATTAGTGATTTCCGCATAAGGAAACAAGAAAAATATTTACCACTTGATAGCATAAAACATGCCGATTCTGGATATCAAGGTTGGCAAAAATTGCAAAGCAATGTTATAATTCCATATAAAAAGTATCGTAAAAAGCCATTAACTCCAGAGCATAATAGAAGATTAGCATCATTTAGAATGAGAGTAGAAAACAAGATCCGAGAGATAAAGATATTTAAGATTATGTCGAATGTTTATCGCAATTTTCAGAAAAAATATAACCTGAGGTTCAATATTATTGCTGGTATTGTAAATCTTAAGCACGCCTTTTAGTTAACCTTGATTTTAGTCACCCTCCTTTCCTTTTTTTATCGCTTGATTCGCAGCAGGTCTTATGTTAAGATACAAAAAACTTGCTTGACAAACTCCACCAGCCCCCTTATCATGAAAGTGAAGCTATTTTATTTAACTTCGCAATCTCTGCAGCAGATTAAAATGACAAGAAAACTTGTATTTGGCGTACTATTGTTTAATTTTTTGCACTATGTGCACCGTATGTCTTTATAAAATTTCTAGGTTTTTACCTACATAAGCTGAAACGCGCTTATAAAGCGTTCAAGACATCACCCAACGTCAAATTTTAAAATAGAGAGTGTAATAACTAGCTACCACGGGTTTTCTATGCCTTTTTTTTCTGCCTAGTAAATTTCTTAAATATTAAAGCTAAGGTTAGTTGCCGTTTAAAAGCAGCTAAATTGCAGCGTTTAAGACTTAAAAAACGCCAATACTGAAAATAGACAATGACTAGGGCTTCTTTTGCCTTTTTTTTGTTTGGTGAATTTCTTAAATATTTATGGCTAAAGTAATTTAGACCTACCGACAACCGTCATCCCGCTACGTGTTAGCGGGATCTATGTTAAGAGATACCGCGGCGGTATGACGTAGGACTGCTGTCATTCCAGTTTGGAATCCAACTTTTTCATAATCATCAAAACGTTATATTTTAACATAAAACGGCTACTTTTATACTTAATAAAATTCCTGGATCCCAGTTCTGGGCGCTGGAATGACACTGTCACAGGGTGAACCAGCGTCATACACACATCCCTTTGGTGACAATAGACCTGCTGCGAATCAAGCGATAAAAAAAAGGAAAGGAGGGTGACTAAAATCAAGGTTAACTAAAAGGCGTGCTTAAGATTTACAATACCAGCAATAATATTGAACCTCAGGTTATATTTTTTCTGAAAATTGCGATAAACATTCGACATAATCTTAAATATCTTTATCTCTCGGATCTTGTTTTCTACTCTCATTCTAAATGATGCTAATCTTCTATTATGCTCTGGAGTTAATGGCTTTTTACGATACTTTTTATATGGAATTATAACATTGCTTTGCAATTTTTGCCAACCTTGATATCCAGAATCGGCATGTTTTATGCTATCAAGTGGTAAATATTTTTCTTGTTTCCTTATGCAGAAATCACTAATTCTACCACGGTATGACTTTGACACTGATAAAATTCTTCCTCCTTCTTCGATAATAATCTCAGTTTTCATAGTGTTGGTTCTTTTTTTTCCTGAATATGATTTCTTCCGTTTTTTACTATCTTCTGGTCTCTGTATTTGCTGTTCTGTAACATCAGCCAAAATCTTCAGTATTTTTTCTGGCGTCATACTTCTATCTTTTGTTATAGTCACTTTTTTGGCGAGTAATGGCTCTATTCTCTTAAGTAACCTACATACATTTGCGTTGTGTACATTGAATAGGCATCCTAAAAATCTATGTGTTATGTAAGTGCGATAGTACAAAATTACGCAAAACAACTTATCTTCCAGAGTTGGTAGTTTTGATCTTCTACCATGACACTTTTTCTGTTTTTCCCATCCAGACCTCACTTTTTCCACTACTTTTTCGAACTCCTCTATAGTTAAACCTGTTATATTACGAAAGTTTCTTGGGTGTTTTTTCATATTATAGTAACTAAAGCTCATTTTTTTTCCTTACTTGATCTGCTTATTCTTCTTCTACCTCTCTCACATCATTTTTTCAATCACCTTTTTCAGCAGGTCTATTGTTTGTTGATGCAAGCATCGAACAGACGAAATCTGTCAAATCAGAAAGAAACACACAAATTTAAGTTTTTAGTAGTTTTCAAGTATAGTTGTACAGGGAGCGCCTTTGCAGTTATGACCGACATTTTCAATGGTGCCTAAGTGCCCGTATGCAAGCATGGTTTTGGAAGGAACGGTCAAATCATTGATGGAGTCATTTAGACTACCTCGGTTAGGAGATTGTACTATCAACCGTTCCAAGCTGAAGCGTTTCCCTATTACAAATTATATGTAGGGGTTACCATGAAAAAAGCAAAAAGTAAATTAGAAATAGTGAATCCTAATGCAGCAGGAATAGACATTGGTTCAGCTGTACACTATGTGTGTGTACCTGAAGGAAGAACGCGTTCAGAAATTTGGCTGCTTTACTGAAGACCTTCATAACTTAGCACAGTGGTTGAAAAAGTGTAAAGTTACAACAGTAGCTATGGAATCAACAGGAGTATATTGGATTCCTTTATTTCAAATACTTGAGTCATACAAATTCGAGGTAAAATGCACGGCATGTAAAGAATGTACCTGGTAGGAAGTCTGACGTTCAAGATTGCCAATGGCTCCAACAACTGCATAGCTACGGACTGCTTCATGGATCGTTTAGGCCAGATAATCAGATGTGTGTATTGCGCAGTTACGTGCGGCAACGCAAAAATCTCACTGAAAGTGCATCTACACATATTCTGCGTATGCAGAAGGCATTAATTCAAATGAATATACAATTACACAAGGTTATTAGTCATATTACTGGGATAACTGGTATGAAAATCATTGAAACTATAATTGAAGGCGAAAGAGATTCTGAAAAATTGGCAGAATTCAGGGACGTGCGAATGAAAAATGATCAGTCTACTATTGCAAAAGCGTTAGCTGGTGACTATAGAGAGGAACACTTATTCACGCTAAAGCAAGAATTTGAACTATATAATATTTATCAAGAAAAAATAGCAGAATGTGATAGAAATATTGAAGCCTATTATAAAACGTTTGAAACAAAGTCTTGTGAAAGCAAACAGCTAAGTAAGCAAAAGAATAAAAATAGCAAAAGTAAGCCAAGCTTTGCTTTGTATGAGGAACTGCACCGAATAACTGGTATGGATTTCACTAAAATTCCTGGATTTGATGTATTAAGTATACAAACCATAATTTCAGAAGTTGGTATAAACCATAGTAAATGGCCAACAGAAAAGCACTTTTCATCGTGGTTGGGACTCAGTCCTGCTAATAAAGTTACAGGGGAAAAAGTGTTTAACACAAGAACACGTAAAGTCATTAACCGTGCTGCAAATGCTTTGCGAATAGCTGCTCATTCTGTAGGAAATAGTAAAAGTGCGTTGGGTGCATACTACAGAAGATTGAGAAAACGACTAGGAGCACCAAAAGCAATAACAGCTACTGCAAGAAAAATGGCATGCATATTTTATAGTATGCTCAAATACGGACAGGAATATGTAGAAAAAGGAATGGAATACTATGAAACACGCTATAAAGATAGAACTGTAAAAAATTTGATCAAAAAAGCGAGCGAATTTGGCTACATATTAGTTGTATTAAATAAGACTTGATCTGACACTTTAAAAAAGCAAGTTATAAAATAATAAAAGAAAGGAGTGTTAGAAATGAGTACAATACAAACAAAAATACTAAAACCAAAGCTAGGGTTATTAGAACTAGCAAAACAACTAGGAAATGTATCTCAAGCATGTAAAGTGATGGGATACTCAAGAGATACATTTTATCGATTTAAGGAGTTATATGAAAATGGAGGAGAGGGAGCATTACATGAAATAAGTAAGAAAAAACCGCTATTAGCGAACAGAGTTTCCGATAATATAGAAAGAACAGTGATTGGTATAGCAACAGAATTTCCAGCATATGGGCAAGAAAGAGCTGCAAATGAACTGAGAAAAAGAGGTATAATAATTTCTCAGGGAGGAGTAAGGTCTGTATGGCTAAGAAATGACCTTGAAACTCTCAAAAAGAGACTTAAAGCACTAGAGACAAAAGTAGCTCAAGACGGAATCATTTTAACTGAAGAACAACTTGCAGCTTTAGAAAAAATGAAAGAACAAAAGGAAGCTCATGGTGAAATTGAGACACAACATCCAGGTTATTTGGGTTCTCAAGATACCTATTATGTGGGCAATATCAAAGGTATAGGGCGAATTTATCAGCAGACTTTTGTTGACACTTATTCCAGGGTTGCAATGGTTAAACTTTACACGGACAGAACAGCTATTACAGCTGAAGATCTTCTCAATGATAGGGTTATTCCATTTTTTGATGAGCAGAAAATTCCATTATTACGCATTCTAACTGATAGGGGTACGGAATATTGTGGCAAGCCAGAAAATCACGCTTATCAGCTATATTTGGGAATCGAAAATATCGACCATTCTAGAACCAAAGCCAACTCTCCACAAACTAATGGCATATGTGAAAGATTTCATAGAACTATGCAAGATGAGTGTTACAATATTATCTTTAGAAAGAAAATCTACAATTCTTTGGAAGATCTACAGATTGATGTTGATTGTTGGTTGCATTCTTATAATGATACAAGACCTCACTCTGGTAAGTACTGCTATGGAAAAACACCTATGCAGACTTTTCTTGATAGCAAACATATTGCTTTTCAGAAAAATATTAGTAGCATTAAACAAGAGACTGATATTAGTTTTAACTACCTCAATTCTTCTGTCAGTTAATTCTTGTCTGTCAGATTAAGTCTTATCTTTTACACATTAGTTCAACAAGAAGAGTTAGTTGAGTGAGTTTCTTAGGAGAAGTCTATTAATAAAATCTTTGTCTTCTCCTAAAAATTAGTTAAAATGTAGAGTATTTTGTGTTATTAAGTTAGCACTTGACTTAACTTTAGTTGTTACTTAGACTGCTAAAGTGGAATTTTAATTTTTTTACGAGGACAATTATGCATTATAAAAAGTTTTTTTCAGCAGCCGCTTTAGCAACGTTGCTAAGTTTATCAAACTCTGCTTTTTCAGATCCTGTTGGTCCAATAAGTGATGAAGAAACTAGCTACTACGTTCGTTTGCAATACAACGGTGAAATTTTACCTCTTTTCACAAAAATTGATGGTATTGATTATAAAAAGGGCACAGACATTTATAGTCCTTTAAAAGCATCTTTTATAGCTGGTGGTGGTGCATTTGGTTACAAAATGGACGACATCAGGGTTGATGTTGAAGGAGTTTATTCATACCTAAACAAAAATGATGTTAAAGATGTAGTATTTACCCCAGCAGATACTATTGCGAACAGTTTAACAGCAATTTCAGGATTAGTTAACGTTTATTACGATATAGCAATTGAAGATATGCCTATCACTCCATACATTGGTGGTGGTGTTGGTGCAGCGTATATCAGCACTCCTTTGAAAACTGCTGTGAATGGTCAAAACAGTAAATTTGGTTTTGCTGGTCAAGTAAAAGCTGGTGTTAGTTATGATGTAACTCCGGAAGTCAAACTTTATGCTGGAGCTCGTTATTTTGGTTCTTATGGTGCTAATTTCGATAAAAGCGGTGGTGAGAAAGACAAAGGAGGACATACAGTTCTTTACAGCACTGTTGGTGCAGAAGCTGGAGTAGCGTTTAATTTCTAGTCTATCTTCAGTCTTGTTATCCCAGTGGGTTTTTTCTTGTCATTCAAGTAGCATGACACTGGGGTGGCTTTGTTGCATAGCAGCAGAAAAACTAGTGATTACTGACTAAATTCATTATAAAATGATGATTTAAGGATAAATATGCCACAAAAAATGAGAGTCAGTAACCATAGAGAATATAACAAATTTCTAGAAAAAAGAGGAAATATTTTTCATGATATCAACGAAGCCATAGAAAATTGGTATGAAATTGGGCCAAAATGCAGGGTGGCAACAATATTTACAGCAACAAAGTGGTAATTTTGATACATATAATAACCCATCTGTTCAGAATAGGTTTGAGACAAACAGTCGGGTTTATAAAATGATATTTGCAACGTAATTGGTATGCCTAAATTTGAAATAGTCGCATAAAATTATTTACTCTGGAAAAAACTTACGTTGCTATGCAACAAAGCCATCCCAGTGTCTGCTGCTTGCATAGCATTTATCTACCAAAACAATGGTCATGCAAGAGACTTTGCTTGGATGTGTGATATAATTTAAATTGTAAGGTCTAAAAAATACTAGCATGAATGAAGTGATAACATTTGGTTGTCGTCTAAATTTTTACGAGAGTGAGTTAATCAAAGAAGCATTAAAAAAAGCAGAAAGAAAAAATGTTGTTGTGGTGCATAGCTGTGCAGTGACAAACGAAGCAGAACGCCAAGTAAAGCAAAAAATACGTAAGATCTATAAAAACGACCCAAGTAAAGAAATTATCGTAGTTGGTTGTGCTGTTCAGTTGGATCCTGAATCATATAGTGATATTCCTGGTGTGAGTAAAGTGCTGGGTAATCAAGATAAGCTAAAAGCTGAAAATTACTTATTAAATGACGATAAAATCTTAGTCAGTGATAACCAAGTAGAACCTGTTCTCATTAATGGATTTGAAGATAAATCAAGGGCATTTATTGAAATTCAAAATGGTTGTAATCATAGCTGCACATTTTGCTCAATTACTGAGGCAAGAGGGAATAATCAATCTGTGCCAATAAACAGTATTATAGAGCAAATTAGGATCTTTGTAGAAAATGGATATCAAGAAGTAGTGTTTACAGGTGTTGATATTACTGACTTTGGTACAGATTTGTTTGCTAAGCCGTCACTTGGTTCAATGATTAGGAGAGTTTTAAAAGATATACCAGAGTTGAAGAGGCTAAGACTTTCCTCTATCGATGTTGCTGAAGTTGACGACGAATTGATGGATTTAATAGCTAATGAGTCAAGACTTATGCCTCATTTACATTTGAGTCTACAATCTGGTAACAATTTAATACTAAAGAGAATGAAGCGTCGTCACAACAGGGAACAAGTGATAGAATTTTGTCATAAAATGAAGAGTTTGAGGCCTAATATAGCATTTGGCGCTGATATTATTGCTGGATTTCCAACAGAAACTGACGAAATGTTTCAGGATACAGTTGATTTACTGAAAAAAACAAATATAGTTTACCTGCATGCTTTTCCATATTCAGAGCGGAAGAATACACCTGCTGCACGAATGCCACAAGTACCAGAGAATGTGCGTAAAGAACGAGTAAAAAATTTAAGAGAAATGAATAAAGAAATGATGAGTAGCTTTTATCAGTCTTTGATAGGCACTGAACAAAGTGTTCTGGTTGAGCAAAATAATGTCGGTAGAACAGAAAATTTTGCATTAGTAAAGCTTGAATCAAAAGCTCAAGCCAAGAGTATTGTGAAAGTTAATGTTAAAGGAGTGGAAAATAATTATTTAATTGGAAATATTCTTTCTTAATTTTTGTACATTGAAGAAATATACGATATAGTAATTATACTGTAAATGATAATTGTGAATTCATTTATGATAACTAGAATATCTATTACTTTATTTTTGATTTTCATTTCATGTGTCTATTTTTTTATTACTTATATTAGTAATGATACACACATTGAGCAAGTACAACCCTTAAAATTAGAAACAGACAATAATAAAAGTATGATACGTTCTGAGGAGGTTACTGCAAAAGAGATACCAATAAAATATCAAGAACTTGAAAGTAGTCCACCTTCTGTTTTCCAAGCAGATGATCAGAAAAATATGTGGCCACGCATTCCAGATCAAGCTGAGCCTACAAAAGAAAAATCAAAAAAACTTGGTTTCTATTTTAATGCTAACGGCGGTAAGATATATAATGATAATTCAAAAACATTTATAAAGGGCATTAAAGAAATAGGGCAATGGTTTATTGATTTAATTAATACAGCTGATCCTGATCTTTCTTGGGAATACAAATTAGGATTAATACTTGTCAAAGCGGGATTAGTAGATAAAATTGAGAATATACTGAAGTTTAAGGGTGAAATTGATTTTCAGTGGCTTGGAAGTGTGTCTTTAGGTTACTATGCTGGGAAAAATGGCCGAGTTGATTTTGAAGCCATGTATTCTATAGCCAATATTGAAGATAGTAATTCTCCTCCGATATTTGATAAATCAGCAAGCGTGTTTGCATTTTTATTAAACCTTTATTATAACCCCAACATTCAAAATACGCAATTTGCTCCGTACATTGGTCTTGGTATAGGACCAACAGTTTTTAGATTAAAAAAGATTAATGGGTCACCCCAAAATTCAATGCCACTGAATGTTCCTTGGTTTGCTTATCAAATAAAGCTTGGTATTAACTATTCAATAATCCCAGAAGTAAAAACCTTTCTCGGCTATCGTTACTTTAGCGTTCCGATGCCTGTTGCAGATGACATATCCACTCATAATATTGAAGTTGGTTTGATATTTAATTTTTAGTAGTGATTTAATATATATATAAATTCTTATCTTTTCTATCTAACAAACCAAATGTTGGTACGATTGTTGCTTTTAAAAAAATGACAGTTTCTACTGTTCTAATGTTATTCGCTAGCCTTTTTGACTTCTGATGTAATGTAGCTTTAAAGCTTTGCTTATCTTCTCTATGTTCTATAAGCCCTCCGATTACCATAATTTCACCGCTCTTAATTTTTAACATAGAGTTCATTTCTCTGATTTCAACAATTGGAATGTCGCTATTTAATTTCATTTTACTCTGCTGTGCGATGTACTCTATATCTGGATCTTTAATGTAGCCGTTAATTCTTGATAAAGTTGGATGTATATCCATGAATATTTCACTAGTATCAATATTAATGCTTGGGTGGATTATTAGCACAACACCTATTGGAACACTATTCATCTTGGTAATTAAGGTCTGATTAGAGTTTCTAGTATCTTTTTGTATACCGGAAGTAAAATAAATATGGTTTTTGGTAAATGAAATCATCGCTTGCTGATTATTTATAGCATGTACTCTAGGGCTTGAAATTACAGTTGAAGCGCCAAATTTGTCTAAATTTTTTACTAAATCTCCTAGATCATTCGCACCAAAGTTCATTGCTAGGTTAATAATGGAGTTATCTTGATTTATTATAGACTTAGTTCCATCGTGTAAGTCATTTAAGTTCATACCAGAAAGGTATTTGTCATCTAGCACAACTTCAACTATTTTTGCCTCTATCATTACTTGAGAAGACGCTAATTTCTTAACCTTATTAATATATTCTTCAACAGCTTTATGGATATCTTTTCTAGCATTCAAAATAATAACACCAGCTTCTCTGTTGGATGAAAGGAATTCGCCATCATCCACCCCGTTAACATCCATTATTGCATTCAAGCCTTTTTCTAATGAATTCCATAAGTCACTACTGTATTGAGACTTCATAACATTGTTATAGTCCCTATCAGCATCACTGTTAGTAATATTGTTACTAATGGCGAAACTGCTTTGAGCAGAATGTTGAATATTAATGAAGTCTGCGTAATAATTTTGCGCGTATGGCAAGTCCTGCTCAATTCTAATTACACCATTGCTTGTTGAGTAACGCAATTTGGCGCTATTTGCTATACTCTGAATTACTTTATTTATATTCTTATCTTTTAGCTTTAAAATAATATTACCTGATATTTTTGGGTCTATATCCAAGTTAACGTCAGAAAGTTTTCCTATCTCAATCAGCAAATCTTTTACTGATACTTCTTCACTAACATTAATAGAAATAAGCTGATTACTGATTGTGAGATCGGGAAACTCTATTGGTAAAGGCATAATTTCTGGTATTGCCGGTTCATTAATCTCCAAAGAGGTGTTGTATTGCTGCAACGAATAATCGTGCTCACCTATATCATTATGATCTTCGTTGCCTATATTAGTGAGATGTTGCTTAGTAGGCAGGTGTGTGCAAGAAATAATGAAGAGGAGTATTAAGCATTTAAAAATAGCCATTAGAACAGCATATAGATCTATACTAATAGATTTCTATAAAAATATTAAAAATGTATTTAATTTCGTTTTCATCCAACAGATAATTGTCATATATTAGCTTTGGCTATGTATTTTTTGTATACTCTTTTTGTACTTAAATGTAGACCAGCATAGCCCTAATTTTTTTATATGTTTTACTTCTTTCTCTGTATTTAATAATAGGCTTAAAAATAAATGGTAAGCCTATAATTGTTAAGCTTAGAGCTAGGGTTGAAAGTATACAACAGGCTTTGTGTTTACTATGTAGCTCTTTTAAGTAAAGCATCAAAAATCTACAAAATTTTTTGTAATTTTCGTCGATGTTTTTTTTGCTATGAGCCTTGCTAATGAACATATCTATTGCGGTATGACCATTATTACACTTAATGTTAAGGTCTGCACCTTTTTCTGTTAACAGCTGAGCTATATCAAAATAATCCTTTTGAACAGCAAGATGTAGAGGTGCAAAACCTTGTTGCTCACAAATGTTCATATTGGCTCTAACTTCCAATAACATTTTCACAATTTTTGTATGGCCTTTTTTAACTGCCAGCAGCAAGGGAGTTCTGTTACATTTAGTAACAGCATTAATGTTTACCTTAAGCTTCAATAAGAGCTTAACTGTTTTAGTGTTACCATTATGGCTAGCTTTATGCAGCCTGGCGTTGCCATTAAAATCTTGATCATTTGCATCTATTCCTTTTGATACAAGAAATGTTACCATTTTTCTATTATTATGCTCAATAGCGCAATCTAATGCATCAAAACCATGGTTGTTTTTTGTGCAAAAAAACTCTTTAAGTTTAATTTCATCGTTACTTGCTTGCTGTCTTTTTGCAATAAGTTTAACTATTTGCATTTTGTTGTTATACGCTGCTAGGAAAAGCGTAGTGTTATTTTCTGCATCTTTGGCTTCTATATTTGCACCTTTCTTTATCAGATATTCTATAATTTCTGCTCTGCTGTCATAATGTGCAGTGCATTGATAGATAGTTAAAAACAAAGGAGTGCGAAAATTGTTATCTTCACATTCGAGATTTGCTCCGCTATCAATTAAAATTTGGACGCTTTTTTTAGAACCGTATAGTGAAGCTATATGAAGAGGAGTATAGCCCTCTTTAGCGTCTTTTTCATTAATTTTTGCGCCTTTTGTTATCAAAAAATCTATTAATTCAGTGTCATCTTGTAGTGCAGCAAGGTGCAGTGGAGTAAACTCGTTTTTATCCTTGGAATTGATTGTCAGTTGATTAACAAAAAGTTTAGCAATTTTCTTGTGTCCATGCATAATGGCGTAATGCAGTGGGTTTCTATTTTCGTTGTCTACGACATTAAAATCAGCTTCGTGCTCTAGCAATGATTTTACTCCAACTAAATCACCTTCTTTTGTGAACTTATGCAAGAGAGTGGTTCCA
Organism: Wolbachia pipientis; assembly: GCA_023052945.1. Taxonomy (NCBI): domain Bacteria; kingdom Pseudomonadati; phylum Pseudomonadota; class Alphaproteobacteria; order Rickettsiales; family Anaplasmataceae; genus Wolbachia; species Wolbachia pipientis. The sequence continues at coordinate 196,569 of CP095495.1, read as the reverse complement.
CTTGCATCTTTTGAGTTAATATCAAATCCATTTTCTACTAATTGGTTTATATCTTCCTCACGCGCCATATCACTTAAGTCTCTAATTGAACCCTTTTTGCGTTAATAATACTCCTACTTGATTAAGTTTGAGTGAATCTGTGAGAAATGGCTAGGATACCTTGCATAACAAACTTTTGGCAGCGCGTTGGATGAAACAAAAAAACCACTTGACAAACTCCGCCAGCCCCCTTATCATGAAACTGAAGGTATTCAGTTATCTTCATCTGTGCAGATTAAACAGCAAGAAAACAACGTAGTTGGCGTCTTATTTTTAATTTTTTGCACTACGTGCACCTTATGTCTTCACAATATTTCTAGCTATATAAGCTGAAACGCGCTTATAAGTTGTTTAAGACAGTATAGTACGCCAATTTGCAGGATTAGAGTGACAACTAGCTAACACGGGGTTTCTTTTGTCTTTATTTTCTGCTTAGTAAATTTCTTAGCATTTAGCTAAGGGTCTGTTGCAGTTTAAAAGTCGCTAAATTGCAGCGTTTAAGACTTAAAAAACGCCAAATACTGAAAATAGACAATGACCAGGGCTTCTTTTGCCTTTTTTTCGTTTGGTAAATTTCTTAAATATTTGTAGCTAAAAGAGCCCAAGAGAGGTCAGTGCCCCTGTGATGTCATTCCAGTCTGGAATCCAGTTCTTATTGCCTGGTGTAAAGTTAAGTTTCCTGGATCCCAGTGTCAGCTGCTCGGATGATACCCTACTTAACCGTCATACTGCCGCGGTATCTCTAGATCCCGCTAACAAGCAGCGGGATGACGATTGTCAGGGTGTCATCCCAGTGCGTGACACTGGACTCTTGTTTCAATGTTAAACAAAATACCATAGAATTCAAGAAGACAATTCCTAGAAAATTTCTACATCCAAAAAAAGGCAAGTCATGCTAATGCTGTTTGAATAAACTAATGTAAGAGATAAGCTGGATGCAAGCATCGAACAGACGAAATCTGTCAAATCAGAAAGAAACACACAAATTTAAGTTTTTAGTAGTTTTCAAGTATAGTTGTACAGGGAGCGCCTTTGCAGTTATGACCGACATTTTCAATGGTGCCTAAGTGCCCGTATGCAAGCATGGTTTTGGAAGGAACGGTCAAATCATTGATGGAGTCATTTAGACTACCTCGGTTAGGAGATTGTACTATCAACCGTTCCAAGCTGAAGCGTTTCCCTATTACAAATTATATGTAGGGGTTACCATGAAAAAAGCAAAAAGTAAATTAGAAATAGTGAATCCTAATGCAGCAGGAATAGACATTGGTTCAGCTGTACACTATGTGTGTGTACCTGAAGGAAGAACGCGTTCAGAAATTTGGCTGCTTTACTGAAGACCTTCATAACTTAGCACAGTGGTTGAAAAAGTGTAAAGTTACAACAGTAGCTATGGAATCAACAGGAGTATATTGGATTCCTTTATTTCAAATACTTGAGTCATACAAATTCGAGGTAAAATGCACGGCATGTAAAGAATGTACCTGGTAGGAAGTCTGACGTTCAAGATTGCCAATGGCTCCAACAACTGCATAGCTACGGACTGCTTCATGGATCGTTTAGGCCAGATAATCAGATGTGTGTATTGCGCAGTTACGTGCGGCAACGCAAAAATCTCACTGAAAGTGCATCTACACATATTCTGCGTATGCAGAAGGCATTAATTCAAATGAATATACAATTACACAAGGTTATTAGTCATATTACTGGGATAACTGGTATGAAAATCATTGAAACTATAATTGAAGGCGAAAGAGATTCTGAAAAATTGGCAGAATTCAGGGACGTGCGAATGAAAAATGATCAGTCTACTATTGCAAAAGCGTTAGCTGGTGACTATAGAGAGGAACACTTATTCACGCTAAAGCAAGAATTTGAACTATATAATATTTATCAAGAAAAAATAGCAGAATGTGATAGAAATATTGAAGCCTATTATAAAACGTTTGAAACAAAGTCTTGTGAAAGCAAACAGCTAAGTAAGCAAAAGAATAAAAATAGCAAAAGTAAGCCAAGCTTTGCTTTGTATGAGGAACTGCACCGAATAACTGGTATGGATTTCACTAAAATTCCTGGATTTGATGTATTAAGTATACAAACCATAATTTCAGAAGTTGGTATAAACCATAGTAAATGGCCAACAGAAAAGCACTTTTCATCGTGGTTGGGACTCAGTCCTGCTAATAAAGTTACAGGGGAAAAAGTGTTTAACACAAGAACACGTAAAGTCATTAACCGTGCTGCAAATGCTTTGCGAATAGCTGCTCATTCTGTAGGAAATAGTAAAAGTGCGTTGGGTGCATACTACAGAAGATTGAGAAAACGACTAGGAGCACCAAAAGCAATAACAGCTACTGCAAGAAAAATGGCATGCATATTTTATAGTATGCTCAAATACGGACAGGAATATGTAGAAAAAGGAATGGAATACTATGAAACACGCTATAAAGATAGAACTGTAAAAAATTTGATCAAAAAAGCGAGCGAATTTGGCTACATATTAGTTCAACAAGAAGAGTTAGTTGAGTGAGTTTCTTAGGAGATTATACCTTGAAAAAATTAAGTTTTAGTGCTATTAAATAGTTGTAAATTTTGTCTCTGTGGTAGCTTTATGAATGTTAAAAGTAAGAAAATACATGATACTAAAATAAAATTACCAATATTTCTTGATTATCAATCTACTACTAAAGTGGATCCCCGTGTTTTGGAGGTAATGATACCTTATTTTGGTGAATTCAGTAATGCACACTCTCGCAGCCATTCATTTGGTTGGACTGCTGAAGAAGCAGTGGAAAAAGCAAGGAAACACATCGCTGATCTGGTGAACGCAGATAGCAAAGAAATTATCTTTACCTCAGGTGCAACTGAGTCAAATAATACAGCAATCAAGGGCGTTGCTCACTTTTACAAAAATAAAGGAAATCATATAATAACTGTCTGCACGGAGCATAAGTGTGTTCTGGATTCTTGTCGGCATCTGGAAAATGAAGGCTTTAAAGTTACATGTTTGCCTGTTAAGCAAAACGGAATTATAGATTTATTAAAGCTTGAGGAAGCAATTACTGATAAAACAATCCTGGTTTCAGTGATGATGGTAAATAATGAAATCGGAGTAATTCAGCCTGTAAAGGAGATTGGTAAAATATGCAGAAAGCATAATATATTTTTCCATACAGATGCAGCTCAAAGTTTTGGAAAAGTTTCAATTGATGTTAATGAGATGTGCATCGATCTTATGAGTCTCTCTAGCCACAAAATTTATGGACCTATGGGAATGGGCGCATTATATGTCCGTAGAAAGAATCCTCGTGTTAGGCTGATACCATTGATTAGTGGTGGTGGACAAGAAAGAGGTATGCGTTCTGGAACAATTCCAACACCTCTTGCAGTTGGTTTTGGTGAAGCGGCACGTATTGCTAAAGAAGAAATGGGAACAGAAGCAAGCAAATTGGAAGGACTGAGAGATATTTTGTACAATAAGATAAAAGAAGCATTTCCTGATATCGTTTTAAATGGTGATTATGAAAATAGAGTTCCTGGCAACCTAAACTTGAGCTTTCCCTATGTTGAGGGTGAGTCTCTCATCATGGCAATCAAGGATTTAGCAGTAAGTTCTGGTTCTGCGTGCACGTCTGCGTCTCTTGAGCCTTCCTATGTCATACGGTCGCTAAATAATGGCCATGACCTTGAGCATTCATCAATTAGATTTGGCCTAGGCCGATTTACAACTAAAGAAGAAGTTTTGTACGCAGCAGATCTTGTTGCTAAAAATATTGGCCGACTGAGAGAAATGAGCCCACTTTGGGAGATGGTACAAGAAGGAGTAGATTTGAACACCGTGAAATGGGACTTTCATTAAATATATCCATTCAGCGAGTCCAACTGCAAATGCACTTTGAAATTACTCTGTAACCATTCACACTTAATTCTGCAATTCTTTGATCTCACTCATAGCTGTACGAACATTCGTTTTTGAAGGTAAATTGCACAGCAAATGGTGTCATCCCAGTCTGGGATCCAGAAATTTTGCTTATAACTGAGCTGATGAGCTAAAGGTAGTTGTCTTACGCTAAAACAAACGTTTTTAATTAAGTTGCATAGAAGCTGGATCCCAGTGTCTGGGCACTGGGATGACACCCTCCTGATGGGCCAAAATCACAACGTTCGTACAGTTGTGGATACCGTGACGGTATGACGGTTCGCGGCGGTATAATGACTCGTCATCCCGCTTTGTTAGCGCCGCGGCGGTATGACGGTTAAGTACGTGTTAGCGGCTAATAGATACCGCGGCGGCATGACGTAGAGCTCGCATTAGCTATAAGATTAGCTAACATTCTGCACATCCATAAAAAACAAACCTTCTTTTTCGTCTTGAACGCTAATAATAGCGTGAGTGTTAAGAGGTAAAGGGTCATTTGTATGTCCATGGCCTACCCCTTTCATTGTAAATACAGGAAAGTTAACACTTTTTGCAAACCTTTCTTTTACAACTTCAACAAGATTATCATTATAACAGTTAACGAAATCCCCAAAGATTACTGCATGCACTCCATCAAAAATGTGAGCTTGTTTTAGGTGATCTAAACTGCGCTCTATTGCGTATGGGTAAACTCTTATGTCCTCTAAAAATAGAATTTTACCTTTTGCATTTATTTGCCAAGTAGTTCCTATACTATTTTCAACTAAAGTCATATTACCACCGATGACTTTAGACTCTAATTTGCCATCTTTTAGTCTAATGCCATTGTTTATCATCTTTAGGTTATCAAATCTGATAGAATCCCGCTTGTTAAGAATTAACTCTTTCAATTTTTCAACAGAGCTTTTAGAAACGGAGCTATTTACTATCATTTCCAACATGGTGCCGTGAAGAGTTTGCCAATCATATTTAGCTTGTAGATAGATGTGCAAGGCAGTTATATCGCTATAGCCTATGAGGATTTTTTTGTTTTGAGCAATCCTTTCTTTTTTATCATTGGGTAACTTTTCTAGATAGGGAATTAACCGAGAAGCCCCTTCTCCTCCTCTGATACACCAAATTATTTTACTATCATTAGTTAGTGCACTAACCAGATCATTTGCTCTGAATTCATCAGAGTTGGAATAAAATGGATTGTCATTACTATATATTTTTTCTGAAATATGGGGATTAAAATCCGAAGCTTCTACATATTCTTTTATAGTAGTCAGATCTGATTCTTTTCCCTTGGAAGAAGGAGCAATAATATCAACTTGGTCGATTGCATGAATACCTGTGTTAGCACATAAAGTGAAAATAAAATATAAAAGGTAAATGATCATTAGAATATCTTATAAAACTCTTTCTTTAGTATATCATCGAGTTCAGAAAGTAGAACTTTAACTCTTAATTCTTCCATTGATGTAACGCCATAACCTTGCAGTCCACAAGGAATAATACCCTTATAGTGAGAGAGGTCTGGAAAGACGTTAAGCGCTATGCCATGATAAGTTACCCATTTTCTTAAGCGAATACCAAAAGCTGCAATTTTTTTTTCTACTCCATTGTTATTCACCCAAACACCTATTCTATCCTCTTTAAATTCTCCAAGTATATTAAATTGCTTTAAAACATTTATTATCCATTTACTTAGGTCTCTAATATATAGCTTTATGTCGCATTTATTTCTTTTTTTAAGGTTTAACATTAAATATATAACACGTTGTCCTGGCCCATGATATGTGTATTTGCCACCCCTGCCTGTTTTATATATAGGAAATAGTTTTTTAACAATATCATCATCTGTTGCACTGATTCCTGCAGTATAAAGTGGAGGGTGCTGGAGTAGCCATACCAATTCGTCTGCTGAATTATTGTAAATCTGTTGAATTTTTTCTTCCATAGATTTTACGGCACAGTTATAATCAATAAGCTGATTAGATATTAGCCATTCTGTCATGTTCAATTTCTTTTCTTTTTAGTATAGCAGTGCATTCTTTTCCTGTCATCCAAGTGCCCTCTTCTTGTCATTCCAGTGCCCCCTATGATGTCATCCCAGTGCGTGACACTGGGATCTATGTCTTAGTTTAACTACAGAATCTAAAACACTTTTAACTTTTAAACATCTTTCATGAGGCACATATGAATTTCAATATTTTTCAAAAGACCTGCTGCGAATCAAGCGATAAAAAAAAGGAAAGGAGGGTGACTAAAATCAAGGTTAACTAAAAGACGTGCTTAAGATTTACAATACCAGCAATAATATTGAACCTCAGGTTATATTTTTTCTGAAAATTGCGATAAACATTCGACATAATCTTAAATATCTTTATCTCTCGGATCTTGTTTTCTACTCTCATTCTAAATGATGCTAATCTTCTATTATGCTCTGGAGTTAATGGCTTTTTACGATACTTTTTATATGGAATTATAACATTGCTTTGCAATTTTTGCCAACCTTGATATCCAGAATCGGCATGTTTTATGCTATCAAGTGGTAAATATTTTTCTTGTTTCCTTATGCGGAAATCACTAATTCTACCACGGTATGACTTTGACACTGATAAAATTCTTCCTCCTTCTTCGATAATAATCTCAGTTTTCATAGTGTTGGTTCTTTTTTTCCTGAATATGATTTCTTCCGTTTTTTACTATCTTCTGGTCTCTGTATTTGCTGTTCTGTAACATCAGCCAAAATCTTCAGTATTTTTTCTGGCGTCATACTTCTATCTTTTGTTATAGTCACTTTTTTGGCGAGTAATGGCTCTATTCTCTTAAGTAACCTACATACATTTGCGTTGTGTACATTGAATAGGCATCCTAAAAATCTATGTGTTATGTAAGTGCGATAGTACAAAATTACGCAAAACAACTTATCTTCCAGAGTTGGTAGTTTTGATCTTCTACCATGACACTTTTTCTGTTTTTCCCATCCAGACCTCACTTTTTCCACTACTTTTTCGAACTCCTCTATAGTTAAACCTGTTATATTACGAAAGTTTCTTGGGTGTTTTTTCATATTATAGTAACTAAAGCTCATTTTTTTTCCTTACTTGATCTGCTTATTCTTCTTCTACCTCTCTCACATCATTTTTTCAATCACCTTTTTCAGCAGGTCTAAAGAAAAAAAAGTGCAGTATTTACTAAATATTCTGCTTTGCAGCTAATGATGGAACCAAGTTGGAGTAAGCGTGATTATGTAAGTTTTGCTGAGGAAGGTTACATAAAAAATGTTATTGCCTTTCGAGCAATCAATATGATTGCAAGTGCTGCATCTTCGGTACCTTTTACTCTCTGCCGGCTTACTGATCAGGGAAAATCACAATTAAAAGTTCATCCATTACTGAAATTACTTTATTCTCCTAATCCAATGACATCAAAATCGGAATTTATTGAGGGGATTGTAACTTATCGGTTAGTTAACGGCAATTCTTATATATTGATGGTTGAGTCGCAGAACAATAGAAAACCACCAACAGAGCTTTATCTTCTGCGCCCTGATAGGGTTGAAATTGTTCCAGGGAGAAATAACGTTCCTTATATCTATCGTTATACCATAAATAACAACGGTTATGACTTTAAAGTTGATAAACTAACCGGACGTTCAGCAGTGTTGCACTTAAAGACCTTTAACCCTTTGAATGATTGGTATGGGTTATCACCAATTGAAGCAGCCGCGTACAGTATAGATCAACATAATCAGGCGGGTGCTTGGAATCAAGCTATGCTACAAAATGGAGCAAGACCAAGTGGTGCAATAGTTATGAAATCAGCGAAGGACGGGAGTGGTGGAAGTTTAAGTCAAGAGCAGTACCAACGCTTAAAAGCGCAGATAAATGATCATTATTCAGGTCCTGTTAATGCTGGAAGACCGATATTACTTGAAGGAGGCTTGGAGTGGAAGGAGATGAGCCTATTGCCAAGAGATATGGATTTCATTGAGTCCAAACACAGTTCAGCTCGTGATATTGCGCTAGCTTTTGGCGTTCCACCGCAATTGCTTGGCATACCGGGTGATAACACTTATAGCAATTTAGTCGAAGCACGCTTATCCCTCTGGGAGCAGACGGTTTTACCGATGCTAGAAAATATTATCTGTCACCTGAATTCTTGGCTGACACCAAGATTTGGTGAAGATCTGTGCTTGTCATACGACAAAGACGCAATAGAGATTCTCATGGAAAAGAGACAAAAGTTGTGGAAATACGTAGAAAATGCAAGCTTTATGACACTCAATGAAAAAAGAGAAGCATTTGGCTTGCCACCACTGCCAGGTGGTGATGAGTTAGGTTAAGTTTGTATCCGTTCAGATGAGTTCATTGTCTCCTAAACCGTACACCTAAGTAAATTAACTATTCCTCTTGCCAACCAGAGCGATGAAGATTTGGTCTACATCAAAACTCACCTTAGGACGCCAAATAGGGCCATCCAAGTGCATATCGATATAGATTGGATTACTATAGTTTGGTGGTATGAAAAAGAACCTGAATATAGAAGCTAAAGCGAAGTTAGATAAGGTTAAATTAGAAGAGATCGACCCTGATGCTTGATCAATCCCGAATTGTAAACTAGTTGAACATATACCACTCTTAATACTTGCTTTTCCGCTGATATTTTCAAAAAATGTACTGCCATTATATATATCAACATAAGCAAATGTGGAAATTTCAGACTTATTCTTACTGCTTAACAAATTAGTGATAAATGAATTGAAATCTGCATTAGTAACTTCTATTCCCTGCGCTTGTAGGTTTACATCTCCTGATAAGTTACTAGCCCAATCATGAAAACTTTTTCCTTGAGTTTTGATTTCACCATTTAAGCTTACCTGACCATTTACATTGTCAATTCCTATAACCTTACCAATCTTTTTAGTGTCCAAATTTACAATAGAAAATCTTGTATTCATTGAGTCTGATCTTAAATAACCCTGAAAAGACACTTGCCCGTGTTCTAATACGTAACTTGCCTGCTTGATAGTGATAACGTTGTTTCTCATTGCCGCATCCAAATTAAAATCTTTCAAAACATTCTGCTCGGTTTTAAATTCTGCAGTATTGATTTGCACATTTGCATCAAAGCCTTCTTTATCATCCAAGAAATTAAGCTGCTTTGTTGACCATTGAATTTGATCTATCTCATTTCTTGAATTTCTTTTTACCTCTACTAAATTTGGTAATTTAAAGATATTTCCATTAAATTTATTGCCCGTAAGGTTCACATCTAATAAAGGTTTGGCGTATTTTTGATCTACTAATATTTTTGCATTACCGGTAATATCGAAATCTTCTCCAGATAGTTTTATTTTATCTGCAACTAGCTTACCTTTTTCCATTTTTAGCAAAAAATCCAAATTTTTAATTTTCGTATCATTCAATGTAAGGTTATTAACACTGGCCTTTATATTTGCATCATACTGAAAATTTTTCAGCCGTTGCATTTTAGATAAACTGCTAAATAATGAAGGATCATATTTATCTGCATCAAGATTATGCATGCTAAATTTACCATCAATCACACTGCGTTTTTTTGTGTGGCTTACTCTAATTGACCCTTGCAAGGATTCCTTATTATTTAGCAATCTAATGTCTGAGATAGATAATATTCTTGGTGCAAGGTGCAGTTTAGAACTTAGTGTAAATTGATTTTTCTGTTTTTCTTTCATCTTTATAGAAGGAAAAAAACATGAAATGAATGACTCAAAATCATTTCCTTCTACTAACAAATCACCGTTAAATTCAGATAGGGCATTATTATTTGAAATCTCTCCTGATAAGTAAGATATATTATTGATTCCAGGAAATTTAAGAAGCGTATTAACTTTTACTTTGCCATCAGTGGATTTTAGTACAGCACGGAAATTGTCCAATATTTTGTTTTGATATTGAATATTAGAAGCTTCCATATTAAAATTTAAGCTCAAGTTCTTTGGCACAACTGCTCTAAAGCATTCCAGAAGGTCTTTCATATTCGTTGTTCTTTGTAAATCGTCTTGTATGGAATCTAAGTCAACTTTGCTGAAGCTAATATTGAGATTAGTGTGATCGCCTTTTCTATCATTTTGTATTGTACCACTGGCTTGCATGCTTTTGGAATCAATTTTCAAGTCAGTTACCGTAAACTCATTTTCATCGAGGTTAATATTAGATGATATCTCAATATTTTCACTAGGAATAACACAAGAGAGAAAGCTAGGATTAATAATTTTTGCTAAATCACTTACAGAATTGGAACTGTTATTAATTGTTAATGTTAAATTACCCTGGAGTTCTTCTTGATTTCTATTACCTGTAAATAGCAAATTTACAAAATTTGATTCAACACTAATGTATACATTCTTTTTTGTGATATTAACCTTTCCTGAAAAATCGTAATTATTATCACCTACCTTTACTTCACCAAAAAACTGCTTATTTTTTTTTACAGCAACTTCCTTTATGTTAATAATATCAGCGTTAAAACTTACTTGGCTGTCTTTTATTACTGTATCAACTATGTTACCACTGGCTTTTGTATTTATAATATTAATTAAATTTTCTTTATTGCTTTTCATGCCAAACAATGTGATTGACTTTGGTTGCAACGAGAATAAAAGCAACGATAGGAACGATGGCCTTATTTCAATTTTTCTTACACTAATTAAATCTGATAGCTTTTGCTCTTTATTTTCGTTGTATTGTATATATACATTATGAATAGTGAGCTTTGGAGTAATGAGTGAAACTTCAACTTTCCCTCCAATATGCACTTTAGCATCATATGTCCTCTCCAACTCTTTTATGATATATTTCCTGTAGCCACTCCAATCCTTAAAAGTTGCAGCAACGTGCATGAGAATGAGTAGCAGCGAGATTGATAATATGGCGTATATTGAGAGCTTCATAATATGCCTCTTAATTGCAATGGAGTTACTCTATTTCCTACCTTTGTCATTTCAATGTCTATCTTTGTCATCCCAGCAGCCACTCCTGTCATCCCAGTGCTTGGCACTGGGATCCAGAAAATTTATTAAGTTGATTAGCAAAAAAGTAGCTAGTCTTATGTTAAAACACAACATTTTTGATGAGGTTGCATGAGAAGCTGGATCTAAGTAGTCAAGCACTGGCTTCCCGGTGGAAATTGCTTTCAAATCACAACACTCATGCAGTTGTATGTGTGACACTAAAATCCAGTGTGACTTAAACAAGGTTTTCCAGATCATACAATCAACAAAATTTCTGGATCCCAGTGTCAAGCACTGGGATGACACCATTTGTTTTACTTTCAGATTACATTTATACATGTTTTAAATTCCCTATAAATGTTAGGTAAAGAATACCAAAATAAACAATAACACTCAAAGCTATTAAAGTCGTTAAATAAACAATACGAGCCAACATTTTATCAAAAAATAATCCTGCCAACAAAGAATTAAAAATATAAAGGGCTATTGACATGACTACCGTTGCTACAAAAATTTTCATGATATTTAACAATAACGCTTGGCTAACCTTATACATTTTATTTATTGTTAAATAACTAATTAATAGAAAGGAGTTTATCCAAGTGGAAACAGAAGTAGCAATAGCAATTCCCGTATGCTGATATTTGTTCATTAACAAAAGGTTTAGCACTACATTAATTCCAAGGCACATTAGTGAAAACATAGTTGGTATTTTCAGATTGCCTTTAGCAAAAAATGTGGGTAGCAATACTTTATTTATAATAAATGCAGGTAAAGAAAGAGAAAATGCTATTAACGTGGGAGCAGTTTGCTGCACTGCATAATGATCAAACTTACCGTAAGAAAAAAGCGTAAGTAAAATTATGTCGGGAATAATGATAAAGGCAGCAGTTGTTGGCATAATTAACATTAATCCTATGTTGAGAGCCTTGCTTTGTATTTTGACTATATTTTCAGTATTATTCACCTGTTTTGAAATTAAAGGAAGAAGCACTGTACCGATTGCAGTACCGATTATTCCCTGCGGTAGTTGATTTAGTCTATCGGCATAATATATATAGGACACCGCATTTGGTATAAAACTCGCCATGATTGTATCAATCCATAAGCTTATTTGAGTTACACAATTGTTGATAGTTGCAGGTATTACACGCTTAAAAAACAACCTTACTTCATTGCTTAATTCAAGGCTAAAAGAAAAAGCTGCCTTTAACTTATATGCACTAAACAGTATCAGAAGTAACTGTAAAATCCCTCCGATCAGCACAGCTATAGAAAGGTTGTGCGCTGGAGTTTTTACGTAAGGCACAAATAAACTGATGATTAAACAGAGATTCAAAACGATTGGTGCAATAGCTGTTGAAGCAAAATGCTGCTTTACTTGCAGCATTCCACCAATAAGTGATGCAATTGAAACAAAGATTATGTAGGGCATCATAATTCTTGATAAAGTAACAGTAAGGGTAAACTTACTTTGGTCAAATCCAGGAGCAAAAATTTGAATCATATAAGGAGAGAAAGTTTGCATGATAAGGCAAAAAATTACTAAGATAATAAACGTAATGGATATTACACTACTTGCAAAATTAAATGCCTTCTTATTATCATGTGATTCTGCCGAGTATAACGGTATGAATGAGGTAGTGAATGCTCCTTCTGCAAAAAATGCGCGAAATAGATTGGCAAAGCGAAACGAAGAAAAAAATATGTCTGCAAGAGAGTTTGCGCCAATAACCGTAGCAATCAATACATCTCTTATTAACCCTGAGATCCTTGAAATAGCTGTAAAAAAACTAAATGTGAAAATACTTTTAAACATACCACTACTTCATTAGTGTCAATACAATTAACTATAATAGTAAAAGTATCAATGAAAATATTTATTGGCTAAACTTAAAACCCTCTGCAAAAGGAGAGTTAAATAATCAATTGACTATTTGCGCTCGTATGTTAGATATTTTATATCTTGGCGGGCGTAGCTCAGTTGGTAGAGCGTCAGTTTGTGGTACTGAATGTCGCCAGTTCAATCCTGGTCGCTCGCCCCACTAAAATTTTCTGCTTGACGGAGATATGAACAAATGGTAATATTATTATTTATTGATTAATTAGGGAGTTTGTATGAATGAAGAAGATTTAGAACTTTTAGGTGTATCATCAGTAATAGGAGCACTTACAGGTTTAGGATTAAGTTTCACAGCTTTGTCACCTTTGGTTATAGGTGGAATTGTTGCTGCCGTTCCTGCAGTATTATTCGCTGCATCTATGACATACGAATTCTCCAAACAAGATCTTTTCATGATGGCCGTTTTCGCTGCAAGCGCTGCTGCAATTGGAGTTGGCCTTGCTGCAGCCGCAACTGCTATTTTTCCTGGTGCAATGCTTGGAATGGGCTCTGCAGCTTTAACAGGTGCGGCAATAGGAGCAATAGCGCCAATTGCAGGGTTATCTGTAGCTGTTGAAGTGGGCAATTATGTTATATCACCTAGAAGTTGAGCACTTTTCTTCAAAAGGGAAGGGGTATGAGCCAGTTTAAGCTAATCAAGTAAGGTTTCTGCTTTCTGTTATTCTAGTGTGCAGCATATAGCTGCACGAACATTTGTTTGCAAAGGCAGTGTGTTAAGTGTTATAGCCGGTTTTGCCTCAAACACAAAGGCAGTGCCTGGACTCTTGCTTCAATGTTAAACAAAATACCATAGAATTCAAAATGCAAAAAAAATGTTCAACATTGTATCAGGATGGTGCTATATTGGGCCTTAACTTGACGTGTATGCTTTTTTGAACATTCCCTAACCTCAAATACTTTTATTAGTATCTTTTTCTTGTGACTCAGCAATACGTTTAGCCCAATCCAGTGGCCTTTTATTTCTGTTACCTAATGCAATTCTATTGCGATCATAACTATCAGTGTGTTCCGTTAAAGTATCTTTTCTTTCTTCTTCTATTACTCCGACTTTCAATTGTGCTGCATCTTTCTCTAGCAATTTATATAGATTACTATTTTTATCTACAATTGAGTTAGTGTCATTGTTTTCTTGTTCTGCCACTGTTTTTATGTCTGTTGAATTGTCTTTCAGCAGTCCAGCTTCTATTAGGTGTTTTTTAGTTTGTGGACTAACATAACGTGTTTCAGGGTTGATTTGTTTTAACCCATAGTTCTTTTGATTTAATCTTTGTGCAAGCTCCTTAAGTGGAGTTAGATCACTTTGTTTAACATATTCTTTTAATTTCTCCTCTAATTGCCCAAAATTTGTTTGAGATTTACTGTGGTCAGTGTGAGTTGGAGATGAATAGCCCGAATCGTTTGTTTTTATGTCTGTTGAGCTGTCTTTTAGCAACCCGACTTCTCTCAAGCGTTTTTTAGTTTCTTCGCTAATCTGACTCTGATCAGCCGGTTTTAACCCGAGATTTTCTTGACCTAATGTATTTTTAAGTTCTTCAAATGGAGTTAGATTAATATGTTCTTCTAATTTCCTTCCTACCTGTTTTAAATCTGTTTGAGATTTACTATCACCATTAGTTGGAGATATATAGCCTGAATCACTTATACTATTTGGTGTTGAAGCAGAGACACTAACAGTTGGACCTTCTAATGTTTTTACATCTGCTAAATCGTCTTTTTGCAATTCAGACTGAATTTTCTCTGGTGTGTTAAAACTAGTCTCTTTAACATCTTCGTTAATTCCGTATTTCTTTAGCCGTTTTTCCTTCCAACTTTCTAATGCTTCACGTGCGTTTTGGTAATTTAATCTTTCTTCTTCAGACTCTTGTCCACTCCTGCGAGAGCTTTCTGGAACTACTACTGCTTTCATATCTGTTAAACTATCATTTTCTCTACTGCGGTCTATTGATACTTTCTTATCATCAACACCAGTGCGCCGTAAGCTGTTTCTCTTGAAATTTCTGATGTCTTGTAATAGATCGCCTTTGTTATTTCCTTCTTGTTGCTGGGTTTTAGGTTGTTGCTGATTATTAGGTGTTTGCTCACTTCTATCTGGTTTTTGGCTTCCAGGTACAGCATGTCCAAATGTAGGATTGTCATACCGTTCATCTTTTTGCCTATTATCTTGATTGTGGCTTACAGACTTGGTGAAAGTAGAACCATCTGAAGGATCAGAAGTTGCACCTTTTTGCTGATTATTAGGTATGTGCTCACTTCTATCTGGTTTTCGGCTTCCAAGTTTGCTTTCCACTTGCTCATCGAAAACATCTTTTTTAGGTGGAAGTGAACTAGTTCTAAGTGGTGGCAGCGGAGGGGTCTGAGACCCAATTTCTCGATTCATATGAGTAGCTTGGTGTTTTTGAACAGGTTTTTTGATCTCTTGCTCAATATCTCTACTGTTACTTTTTATTGCGATTTCAGATGATTTGTTAAGGACTTGATTGTCTTTTCCGTCATGTTGCACCTCATTCACTTTTCCTTTTTCCCTGAATTTTATTTCATGTAAGAATAAACCACCTATTTTTACGTCTTTGTTTACTTCTAATTGCTTCTTTAATTGCTCCGTAACACTGTTAGGTTCAATAAGGTTTACACCTTCTTTATCAATATTGACTTTAATAGTACACTTTTCCCCATTCACATACCAATTTAGCGTCATTTCATATGAACCATCAGTTACGACATAATGTCTTATTTTTTTCCCTCCTTCCTCGGCAACAAAACCATGCATTCCGCTCTTTCCATCGCTATGCAATGTTGAAAACCCCGAGATTCCATTCTTCTGACAAAAATCACTATTTAAAAATTCGCTGATTTTAAACTCTTTTTTGTCATCTCCCAGCGTAATACTTGCGTGATTACCGTATATTGAAACTCCTGCAACATCATCAACATACTCTTTCAACCTTTTTTGAACTTCACTTTCGAGCTTTTGTTCGGCTTTCTTTATCTTGTTGCATTCCTGAAGAATAACTCCACATGCTTTATTTTTGTCTTTATCTTCGTTCCAATCCCAATCGGCGTGTTCTGTTAAAAACTTTACTGTGTTAAAATCAACTCTAGCATTATAAATTGGGTCGTCCTTTTTATCAAATAAAGGAAAAAACTCTTGAATGCGCTCATTATAAATGTGTTCTTGTTGTGTATCGTTAGTGTTCATATACCCCTCACTAATAACCCTCTGCCTAGCTAATACTAGCTAATACGATTATCACAGGCATTGGTTGAATTTTTATTAAGGAGGTTGTGTTGTTACTCAGATGGCAACTTTTAGCTGGCGCCTAATTTTAAATATCTGCTACTCACAGTAAACACTTCTGGATCTTGAGAAGTTAGCTTGAGTATAGCGAGTATGTTGATAAACAACAAAATAGCGATCGAAATATCAGCGATATCCCATAGCAATTGAACTTTACCTATCGCACCAAGCGGAATGATTATGGTAAAAATTACAATCCAGATTTTAGTGTATTTATTATCCATAGACACATAGCGTATTGTTTGTTTTGAGCAAAAAAACCAAGTAAAAATAGTAGTAAAGGCAAAACAAAACATTATGGCCATAATTAAATAGTCAATATAGGGCCAATTCATAGCTTTTCTAAAAGCAAATATGCACATGTTAGTACTCTCTAAATCAGTGACCCAAGAATCTGTGACAAGCAGTACCATTGTTGTAATAAACACTACGAATGCGACTATAAAAGGCGATATTATTGTAATTAGACTCTGCTCAATAATAAATTTATTATTATTTTTCTTAGGAACAATTGAAGAATGTACAATTCCTTCGAGGCCAAGCCCTATATCTGTTGCAAAAATACCTCGCAAAGTTCCGACTTGAATAATAGTCAATATTTCTAAAATCAAACCTAGAGATAAACCAGAGTTAAAGCTACTAGTTGTAAAAAAACTGCTTGTTATTAGTTTTAGAGAAGGAAGGATATTTTCACTAAACTTAAATAATATGATACCACAAAGTATGAGGTAACTTACCGTCATTATCGGTATCATAGCCGATATAAAAATTTTAATTTTTTTTAAGCTGAGAACTGCAACAACAAAAAATATTATGGCCATCGTAATGCCACCAATGACTACAGGCACATCTATTATGTTAAGTGGTATTGATAGAGAATTTACCTGAACAAGGTTACCAACTGTTATTGAAACCATCATCATAACAACCAGAAACACAATTGTAGCTTTTCTAGAGTTAAATGCATCAGCCATGTAGGCTACAGGGCCACCTATAAACCGTCCGTTCTTTTCCTTTCTGGTTTTTATACTTAGATAACAAGTAACGTATTTTATCACAGAAGTGATAACAATAATTATTGCCATCCATAAAATAGAGCCTGGTCCCCCGGTTTTTAGAGCAACAGCAGTTCCTGAAATGTTTCCTACTCCTAAATTTCCCCCTAAGATTGTAAACAGGGCGGCTATAGAAGAAAATTTATTTTCTCCTTTTTTAGCTCCAATGAGTGAAAGGGCGTATGGTAATCTAAATATCTGTAACCATTTTAGTTTAACCGATAGGTAAATACCAGCAACTAGCATGAGTAATATTGTTGGCAGTAATAAAACAAACTTTACTGTATCCATCTGTAAAAGTGAGATTTTTATTTGAGTATACAACAAAAATTGAAAATACCTAACCTATTTTCTATGTATGACTTCGTTCCTGTCATCCTAGCACCACTTTCTGTCATCCTAGCGCTCCTTTCTTGTCATCCCAGTGCGTGACACTGGGATCTAAATTTTTTATGCGAAACCATTATGTTTATATACTTGTAGGCCCAAGTTCCTCACATAGTGAACAAAAAAATAAATGAGATTCCAGTGTCACGCACTGGAATGACACCTACCCCATGAGAACCCTATTTTTCATACCACTCATTTATAAGTTTATTGATATCAGAATCTATAAAATCCTTTAGTGGTTGCCTGATTTTTATCTCAGCATTTTTAGGGATACACCTATCTTTACATATCGCATATTGTATATAAAAATCAAGGTCAATGTACTCTTGATTTAAAAATATATTCATCTTAAAGGGAAATAATACCATATCCTCATACACGTTACTGATAAATACCTCTCTTCCTACTTTATCTCTATGTTCCTTTGGAGTAGGCCAGTAAATATCTATGTTTAATGTGTTACCCTTACAATCAAAAGAAGTGGGAAGACCGAAATCTCCAGGATCTTTATAATATATGTGCCAGCCTGGTTCTACTGTAACCTTTATTGCACCTTTAAGAGTGAGGTTTGCTTCATTTATCTCGCCAATAAGTAAATCAAATTTTGCAATTTCCTCGTCAGCATATAGTTGGGTGCAAGAAAAAAATAAAAACAATATTAAATATATATGTATTTTCATTAAGGCAAATTTCTCCTTTTATAGAGAAGATGATTCAGATTTTAATTATTATATTTAATAGCATTATATAGATTGTTTATTAATATAGCATTATGCTAGTATAAATATACCAGGGGTTATAACTTTCTTATACTACCTTTTTGTTATTAGACAATTGCAGTATAAAGAAGCAAAAAGGATACAAACAGTAGTGTCTTTCTATACAAAGCCACTACACGTATCACCTTTAACACACAGTAAAATATGATCTTTAAGAATTAAAGAGACATAGGTGCCGTGGAGCAATTGCTCCACGGTTTCACTCTATTTAGAATCCACCCATGCCACCCATTTCTCCTGTACCCATAGGAGATGAAGCATTTTCTTTGCTTGGTACATCAACTATCATAGATTCAGTAGTAATCAGCACACTCGCAACAGATATTGCTGTTTCAAAAGCAATACGCACCACTTTTGCTGGATCAATCACACCAGCTGTAAATGCATTAGCGTAATTCATAGCCTCAACATTGTATATAAGCTCTTTATCATTCTGCTTAATCAAATAGTCAATGATAACAGCAGATTCAAGACCAGCATTTTTAACTAACCTTCTAATTGGAGCACTGAGAACTTTCTTGATAATGTTTATGCCTATTTGCTCTTCGTCACTTGCACCTTTTAATTTGTTGAGAACAGATGAAGCATAAAGAAGCGCAACTCCACCACCTGGAACTATGCCTTCTTCAATTGCAGCTCTTGTTGCATGCAGCGCATCTTCAACTCTATCTCTACGTTCTTTAACTTCCACTTCAGTTGCTCCACCAACTTTTAGCACAGCAACGCCACCTGATAATTTCGCTAAACGTTCCCTTAGCTTTTCTTTATCATAATCAGAGGTTGAAGTTTCAATTTGAGATTTGATCTGCTCGATTCTAGCTTTCACACTGTCAGAATCGCTATTTTCGCTGACAACTGTGGTATTATCTTTAGTAATTTTAACATTTTTAGCAGTACCAAGATCATCAAGTGTCAGATCTTCCATCTTGATTCCAAGTTCATCTTTTATGACGTACTTAGCACCAGTCAAAGTTGCTATGTCTTCGAGCATCTCCTTTCTTCTGTCACCAAAACCTGGAGCTTTTACTGCAGCAACTTTTAAACCACCACGCAATTTATTGATAACTAAAGTGCTTAATGCTTCACCTTCGATATCCTCTGCAATAATAACCAAAGGTTTACCAGATTTAACAACAGCTTCAAGAATAGGAAGTAAAGGTTGAATAATATTTAATTTTTTCTCTGTAATTAATAGATAAGGATTATCAAGCTCCACGATCATTTTTTCATTATTTGTAATAAAATACGGAGAGAGATAACCGCGATCAAATTGCATGCCAGTAGTCAGCTCAACTTCTAACTCTTTTGAACCTTTACTTTCTTCAACAGTGATTACACCCTCTTTTCCAACTTTTTTCACGGAATCAGCGATACTGTTACCTATATCCTTATCACCATTTGCAGAGATTATCGCAACTTGCGCTACTTCATCCATTTTCTCTAGAGAAATTGTACGAGACATTGACGTAATTTCCTTTAATATTACATCTTTTGCCTTCTGTATTCCGTTTTTAATACCAACACGATCGTTTCCAGCAGCAATTGACTTTGAAGCTTCCATTATCATATTGCTAGTTAGTATTGAGCACGTTGTTGTACCATCACCAACTTTGTCGTTACATTGAGAACAACTTTGGGCAAAGATGCTTGCTATTGCAGCATTTAGTGGTTTTTCAGGCTTGATACCCTTCATTACCTTATAACCGTCTTTTGTGATTTCCGGTGCACCATAGGGCTTATTAATCCCTACTGTTTTTCCCCTAGGTCCCGCAGTTATTGCCACCGTTGAGTCTACTATTGCTGCGACTTCACGAAAGGCTTCTTGCAACTGCTCACCTGATACTACTACATTAGTCATTTTTATCACCTCTTGTTAATAAAAAATTTAGAAAACTATAATAAAACCATTCACAATGCGCCATGTTGCGCTTTGTTTCAGTTTAGTAAAATAAAGACTGCTATTTAATGACAGCAAGTATATCGGACTCTTTCATCACGATAAGCTTTTCATCATTATGTTCTATTTCTGTACCAGCCCATTGACGATAGAACACTTTATCACCAGCTTTCACAGTTAAAGCTACGCGTTCGCCATTTGAGTTGCGTGAACCTTCACCAGTTGCTACAATTTCACCTTTAGTAGGTTTCTTTTCAGCACTTGATGGAAGCATAATTCCACCTTGCTTTTCCTCGCTAACAGGCTTGATCAGCACGCTATCATCCAATACATTTAAACTTATACTTGACATTTGCTTTTCCTCTCAACAAATTAACCTATAATTTTATATATATACTCGTAAGTTAGATTTCAAGGGCTGGAGCTTGTAAAATATGCACACCATATAAAATATGCACGCCAAAAGCAGTTTCTAAAAGAGCCTAATGTTATATAATAAAATTTAGATTTATTTATAGAGATTTCATGAGTTATATACCATTCTTAAGTCGTGGTGTGATAGTGCTATATGGGCCTGACACTAGAGATTTTCTGCAGGGTATTATAACCAATGATATTAATAAGTTGGATAGCCAAAAAGCTATTTACTCTTTATTGCTTAGCCCTCAGGGAAAATACCTATATGATTTTTTTCTTATTGAATATGGTAGATATATTTTCTTAGAGTGCGAAAATGTGCACTTACAGCAAATAATCGAGAAACTAGATTTACTTAAAACTTATTTGAGAGTGAAAATTAAAGACATTAGTGCACTATATAAGGTTGGAGTTTTGTTTGATACTAAGTTGGCGGAGTGTAGTAGTAAGTCACAAGTTATTTTTCAAGATCCAAGGCACAAGCTGCTAGGAATGAGGATCATACATAAAGATGAAATAAAAGAACCGGTTGGAGATTTTATTCAGTATGAAAAAGTTAGAATTAAAAACCTTGTCCCAGATGGAGCAAAAGATATGGTACAAAATTCATCGTTTCCATTGCAATATTTAATCGATAGGGCAAACGGTATAAGCTTTAATAAGGGGTGTTACGTAGGTCAGGAAGTCGTAAATCGAATGAGCAGACAAGAAACATTCAGAAGAAAACTTTATCTTGTTGAGGGGGATAACGTACTTCCAGATATTGGCACTAAAGTGACAAATGAAAATAATGAGGAAATAGGGGAACTGCGCTCTAGTGTAGACAACATTGGACTTGCATTGCTTAATACTCAAAAAAGTCATGCAAATTTATATGTCGATGGGGTTAAGTGCGTTAAGACGTTGAAGTCTTAAGGTAGTGCATATAGAAACGAAAAACTTATTTTATGGCCTAGCGTCACGCACTAGAATGACATCATTTACGATGTAACATTTATCACTTTTGCAGATACAATTTACATGCTATAATTGAGTCTTCATAAGCTGGTGAATTGGAGTGCAAAGAAGTAAAATTAAAGTAGAAATAAAAAGATTATCACACGGAGAAGACTTGTCTCTTCCATGTTATGCAACTACGCAGAGTGCTGGTATGGATCTTTATGCTGCATTGAATGACTCTGCTGTTTTAAATCCACTTGAGAGATTACTTGTTCCAACTGGAATTGTGATTGCAATACCAAACGGTTTTGAGGGGCAAATTCGCCCACGTTCTGGTCTTGCTGCAAAACATGGAATCACTGTCTTAAATTCTCCGGGCACTATAGACTCTGATTATCGAGGTGAGGTGAAGATTTGCCTAATTAATCTAAGTAATCAGCTATACGAAATAAAAAGAGGAGATAGAATCGCACAAATCCTTATTTCCCCTGTGTCTCAAGTAATTTGGGATGACAGAGAAGAATTCTGCACAGAAGAAACCGGCCGCAATGTAGGGGGCTTTGGCTCAAGTGGTAGGTAATTTGCGAAAAAGCTTGACTATGGTGTCAGCCCAGTCTGGGATCCAGCTAAGTTGGTAAGCATAAAAGCAGCCGTTTTATGTTAAAATACAACGTTTTGATGATTATGAAAAGGCTGGATTCCAGACTGGAATGACACTACCTGCCACACAAATTACAATGTTCATACAGCTATGTGTCAGCTACTCGGATGACACCCTGTGTTTGCTGGCTATAATTGCTAAGGATTTTTATTTAATTTAACTGCATCTTTTGCCTTATCCAATAACCCATTAATAAAACCAATTTCGCTTGGTTTATCAAGTAAATCAGATGCAATGTTAGTATATTCATTAATGACAACTGGAACTGGCGTATCACAATTAGCTAACTCACATATTGCAACACGCAAAATAGATAAGCTTATAAGATTTAACCGTGAGAGGGACCAGCTTGGATGTAAATAAGACTCTATTATTTTATCATATTCTTCACTGCTTTTTATAACCTTATATAACAAGTTTTCTAAGAACTGATGTTCAAATTCTTCACATTCAAATATATCTTTCAACTTATTTATGTAGTCCTTAAGCTCACAATTTTCCAATTTAAAAGTGCTTTTGTTGTAACCTACGAAAATATTTGAATAAGCAATTTGTACAGCAAGAAATCTTGCCGTACTTCTTTTTATGCGCCACTTTTTATCTACTGGTTTTTCCTCCATTATTTTAATTTATTGTGTAAATCTATCATACCCAAAACAGTTGAGGCTGCATGGCCACCAACGTTCTTTTTGTTTTTGTCAGCTCTAACTAGTGCTTTATCTTTGCTGTCAGCGGTAATTACGCCCATACCAAGGGGCATTGCATAATGCATAATGACTTCATTTAAACCTTCGATTACTCCTTTACAAACATATTGATAGTGATCGGTTTCACCGCGAATCACGCACCCAAGAGCTAAATAACCGTCATAATTAGCATTCTTGCTTTTTACTGCAAAGAGAATTGTAGCTGGTATCTCAAATGCACCAGGAACTTCAATTATGTCATAGCTTGCATGACTTTCTTTTAATCTATCGATTGCACCTTCAAGCAAAAGGTTCGCTATTTCAGTGTGGTAAATTGAATTAACTATTAGTATTTTCGACATTCATCCCCACTTTTCTTGTTAAAAGCAACTTTATTAATGATTGTTGAATTAGAGTTATAATATTACTAAATATCCAATATGTTACCAAGCCGGCAGGAAAAGAAGAAAAAATAAAGACAGAAATGTAAGGTAAAAACTTCATAACATTTACTTGAATATCATCTTTACTTTTCTCACTTAGCTTCTGCTGAATTATCATGGTGGCACCGAAAATTATAGGTAAAATGCCTATAGAAATAGGAAAGTTATAATTAAACAACCCAAATAATGTAAAGATGTTCGTTGGGTCAGGAGCTGAAAGATCCTTAATCCATAAAAAAAAGGAGCATGCCTCATCTCTATAGTAACAAATAATACTTTATATAGAGCAAAAAATACCGGTATTTGTATTAGCATGGGAAAAATGCTCGACATTGGGTTTACATTGTTTCTCTTGAACAACGCAATTGTCTCTTTATGCTGCTTTAAGCTGTCATTTTTATACAACTCTTTTATACGAGTTAATTCAGGCTGCAGGCTTTTCACCTTGAACATCGAAATATATGATCTATTAGATAAGGGAAGCATCAAAAGTTTGATTACTAAAGTCAACAATAATATTGCTAAGCCAAAATTTTTTAAAACGAAGTTAAAATATTCAAGCAGTAAAAACACTGGCTTGGTTATAAAATAAAGAACACCAAAATCTACAGCTTTATCAAATAAAGGTATATTGAGAGTATCCTTATAAGAATCCAGTAAATTCAACTTTTTTGCTCCAGCAAAAAAATAATTCACATTAGAAACACTTGCGCCAGGAAGTATGCTCTTGTAAGGTTTGACAAAATCTACTTGGAATTTATCAGTATTATTAACGTTCGTGTGTTTAATGCTTACATTTATTTTATCGGATTTCTCAGGTATGATGGCTGTAAGCCAGTATTTATCAGCAAAACCAAACCAATTTTTTTCACTCGTGCTTGCTTTTATTAAATGTTTTTTGGAAATATCCTTATATGTCCACTCCTCTAGTTTATTATCAAATGCACCCAGTACTCCCTCATGTGATATCCAATAAGATTCGTTAATATTATCACGTTTACGGTTAATTTTGCCATAAGGAACTAAAACTACTTTATCTTTTGTGTTATTTTCAACAATTTGCTCAACCTTAAACATGTAGTTATTGTCAAGGCTAATTTTCATTTTAAACACAATGCCATTTTCATTATCCCAAAATAAATGGACCTCTTTTTGATTGAGTTTATCTGCTTGCCAGACTGTTTTAGAATCTGGAACTTTAATCTTTTCATTCGGATCGAGCCACCCAAATTCTGCGAAATATATATCTTTTGATTCTGCGGGTGACAGTAACACCACTTGTGGAGAAGAAGAACTCGGTTCTAAGTGGTAATTAGTTAAAATTAAGTCATCAAACCTTGCACCTTTCAGAGAAATTGATCCTTTAATCATGTTATTGGTTAAACTAACCCTCTGTTCTCGAGTAGAATTAATAATTTCAGAACGATTTTGGTGTATTATAGGAGCAAGGTCGTTAAAAGATTCGATATGTTCAATCAATGGCTGATTTTGGTTTGCACTAAAAAAATTATCATAAATAATACGCCAAGATACCATGATCAACATGGAAAGGATAGCTGCTAAAATTAAACTTTTTGCTTCTGACATGAAATTAAATCAAACATATCTTCTTAAAGTGTATACTAAATATTGTACTAAAACAATGAAATTTACTTATTTTTAATAATAACTTTTAACGCTGACCTTTAAAATTTATTTTAATAGCTTCGAATTTTAATAATATGAACGCGGTAAAAAATCTAGTTATTTGGTTACTAATAATAGCCGCCACTTCAATGCTTATTGATTCACAAAGGGACAAACTAAGCGACAGATTTCTCAGTACTTTTTTACCATATAAAGGGAGAATTCAAAATAGTGGTCAGAATAGTGGAAGTATCGAATTTACGAAATCATACGATGGACACTTTTATATTCAGGCTCAGGTCAATGATCACAATATAACGTTTTTGCTTGATACCGGAGCAACCGATATTGTTCTATCACAAAAGGACGCATTACATGTTGGTATTAATTTACAAAACGTTCAGGATTTTAAAATATATGAAACTGCGAAAGGTCAAATAAAAGCTGGTGTTGTTCACATCCCTCAGGTTAAAATAGGGAATTTTTTAGTTAATGATGTACAGGCGAGCGTTAACACTCATTCTATGTCTCATTCACTACTTGGAATGAGCTTTTTAAGATATTTTCATTTCACTATAAGAGATAATAAGTTGATATTATACCGCGACTAAATATTCCTATGATCTAGAACTCTGTAGGTCAATATAGGAGCAGAAATAAATATTGCAGAACAAGTGCCAATCAAAATACCAAAAAAAATGATCAAGCTGAAGTCTTTCACTGCATCTGTGCAGATTAATGCCAAAGGAAGAGCAGCAAGAAGGGTTGTACCTGAGGTTAATATAGTGCGAAATAATGTAGAGTTGATACTTGCATCTACTATCTCACTCATCCGCCCACTTTTACCACTTTTGCAATACTCTCGAATCCGATCGTATATAATTACTGAGTTATTGATTGAATAACCAATGACAGTGAGAAGAGCTGCAACTGATGAAATATTAAACTCAATGCCAGTTAGGCTAATAAAACCAACAGTTAAAATCACGTCATGAATTAGTGCTGTTATTCCACTGAATCCACATTGCCAATTAAATCTAAACCAAACGTAAAAAAATATTCCAACAATCGCGATCAACATGGATAACATTCCTTCAAATATTTGTGTTGAGCTTATTTGTGGGCCAACATAGTCTATTTTACGATAGCTTATTGAGCTCCCCAGCTTTTCTTCTAGTATGCTTTTTATCTTTTTGATTTTATCTTCATCTCCTTCATCTTTAAAACGCATGACTAAATTATCACCCGCTTTTGAACTCTGCACTGTAAAACCATTTTCTTTTAATGCATCGAGAATAGAGTGATTCTTATCTGAAGATTTTATCTCTATCAAAATTCCGCCTGCAAAGTCTATGCCTAAGTTCACTCCACGTAACACAACAATGAGCATTGAAAAGATGATAAAAATAATGCTAATTAATGCAGTCAAATCCCTATATTTACTAAACTTGATATTGAGGTTATCTGGAATGAGTCTAAGTGCCATGCTATTTACTAAAAATAATCACTTGAATTTTATATGCTTTTTAAAAAATTCACTAGTTTATTCTGTGGTTGAACTTCTCTGTCATCCGAGTAGCTGACACTGGTTCGTTCTATAATGGTGTCATCCCAGTGCTCGACACTGGGATCCAGAAAAATTGATTGTGCACTGAATTGGTGAGTGTAAAATTCTACGTCATACCGCCGCGGTATCTCAGCCGCTAACAAGAGATCCCGCTAACAAGTAGCGGGATGACGATTGTCGGTGAACCTAAGTTACTTTAGCTATAAACATTAAGAAATTTACCAAACGAAAAAAAAGGCAAAAGAAGCCCCATGGTTAACTAGTTATTTATATGTACTTCAAAATATTGGCGTTTTTTTTATTCTAAACGCTTAATAACCGCGATTCAGCCGCTTTTAAATGCGACTAACCTAAATTATAAACATTAAGAAATTTACTAAGTGAAAAAAAAGGCAAAGAAACCCTAGGGTAGCTAGTATTCAAATTCTCCCTTGTCTATTTGACGTCTTTTGCTGTCTTAAATGCTTTATAAGCGCGTTTCGGCTTGTATAGGTAGAAACCTAAAAGTTTTATAAAGACATGAGGTGCACATAGTGCGAAAAATTAAGCATGATTTACGCCAAATACATTAAGTTTTTTTGTCATTAATCCACTGCAGAGATTGCGAAGATAAATAATTAGCTTCAGTTTTATGATAAGGGGGCTGGTGAAATGTGTCAAGCAGCTTTTTCGTTATAGTATAAAGGAGTCCTATGAAAATCTTCTCAATAAAGGAAAAGCGGCAAGGAGCGAACCAAAAGCGATGAGAAAGGATCCAAGCCAGATTATAGACATTCCAGGTTTATAGTGCACTTTAGCTGCAATTTTGCTCTTACTCTTATCAATCTCTCCAATTACAACATAAATATCAGAAAGCAAATTGTGGTAGATACTGCTTTCAACATTTTTCTGACCTTCCGCAAGGTAAAATCTATATTCAGGAGTTACTTCACCCAATATCTTGTTATTCAGCAAATTCCTGATATCCATTGTACCTCTCACTGCATGGAAATTTTTTTCTTTTATTAGCTCAATATTTTGCAAAGTAACTTTAAATTTATTGACTGTTATGCTATCCCCTATTTTTAAGTAATTTTCTTTTTTCTCCTGCCAACCAACTGAATAAGCTATACCAAGCACTAGAATTGCCACTCCAGCATGAGCAAGCATCATTGCATAGTAGGATTTAGAAACTCTTCTTGCTAATAAAATTGATTCGCTCTTAAATAAACGAATTCTTTTACTGTATGCTTCTAAAACAAAGATTAATAATGCTATGGAGATAGTAATTGATAGCACAATTATTAGCTCCATGTGAAAGATAAACGGCAAAATAGCTGCAGCACTGCAGAATGAAAATCTATATTCGTGGAATATTGGCAATAGACTATTTCCCTGCCAACGGCAGTATTGCCCGATTATGGTGAGCACTAGAATAGTGAGTGCAATAGGATTAAGTAAAGAATTGTAATATGGTGCTCCAACTGAAATTAATTCACCGGTTAAATACTCAAGCACTGTAGGGTATAAAGTGCCAACGAACACGATGAAAAAGGCAGTGATGAATAATAAATTGTTCATCAGCATCATCGTAAGGCGTGAAAAGAATCTTCTACCCTCTGTCACTTGAGTAGCAGATTTCTTTTCAGATTCCAATGTCGAGTACTGGAAAGATGTGTGATTCTTTCTCGTAAACACTACAAATATTACTAAGCTACTGACTGTAATTACACCAAGTAGAGCTAATATATATAGTCCATACCTTGAGTCATCTGCAAACGTGTGCACTGAGGTGAGTATTCCTGAGCGGACTAGAAATGTTCCAGTTACACTCAATATAAAAGTTGTAAGCGTAAGTAAAATAGCGAAATTCCTTAAAGTATTGAAATTTCGTACAACGAGCAACAAATGTGTCAGCGCCACTGCAATTAGCCACGGCATCAAAGAAACGTTTTCCACTGGATCCCAAAACCAAAATCCACCCCACCCAAGTTCGCGATATGCCCACCAGCTACCCAAGCTGATGCCCAAAGTGAGCAGCGACCAAGAAATAAGTACCCAAGGCCTGACAATTTTAGCCCAAACATTTCCTTCAGTATTTGCAATTAATCCAGCTATAGAGAGCGAAAAAGGAACGCTAAATCCAAGGTACCCCAAATATAATATTGGTGGGTGAATAGCAAGACCTATATCTTGCAATATCGGATTAAAACCCAATCCATCTGTTTCAATGCCTGGCATTTTAGTGAAGGGGTTTGATTCAAGTAAAGTGAACAGTAAAAAACAAAAGCAAATCAGCCCATGAGTGATTAGAGAGATTTTTTTTAATTTACTGTCGTTATCAGTAAAAATACCCATCAGAAATAGGTAAAAGGTAAGCACTAAGGTCCAAAGCAACATAGACCCTTCTTTATTTCCCCAAACACCACAAATCTTATAGATCAAAGGTTTTGTTGTGTGTGAGTGGTAATATACGTTTTCGAGTGAGAAATCATTTGTAATGTGGCAGTAGATCAAAATAGCCATTGATGTTGATACACAAAAAAATATGGCAGTGGTAATAAACCGACAAGAACTAAGCGGTAAAAACAAATATGTCAAAGACAATAAGCAGGCTAGCAGTAGCAATATATTCCCAAGTTCAGGCATAAAAAATTATAGTTTTTATATAAACAATATTACTGATGACAAGTTAGAAGTTAAAGTGTTAATTGATGCTTGCTATTGATGCTAGCCTGTAGTTAGCTGTGCTAGTATTAATTAAAAATTAAATATTAAGTCTTTATACTTTTATAGATAGCGTTAATATTGAGGTAACATTGTGGGTACAACTAAGATTAGTATATTTCCATTTAATATAAAAGGTAAAGTGGCAAAACAACATGCCGAACCAATAATCGAAAAAAATCTCTATACTATTTTAGGATTCAAAAGTAGAGAAGATTTTGAAAATAAGACAAGTAAGCTTGTTAATAAAAAAGTTTGGCAATCATTTGTTGACTGCTTTGCAAAAGAAATAGATTGTGCAGCAACTGAAAAAGTTGTAAAAAACATCGTTTGTAACATTGCAAAGAGTGATCAAGGTGATGCTTTTACCAAAACTGAACATCTGATATTAAATGAAAAGCAAGATAATAAAAAGAGAGAAAAAGCGATTAGAAAAACTATTAGTATTTTGAGAAAAATCAATCCAGAAAAAGCCTTCAATGAACTTTCAGTAATAAAAAAACAAGCTGAAGATTTTTTACAAACCGATTTTTATAAAGCTCAGAGTAAACCACTTCAAGGATTTGCTCCCTCTGGTGGACAGCTCTTTGCGGAAACTCTGAAATATATAGAAACACTAAAAAGATTATCCGAAGTAAAAAAAGAAGGGCTAGTTAGAGATTTCTTGTTAAATCATGTTAGTTTATTGAATAAAAAGTATCCTAAATCACAAGGTAAAAGGGAAGATGCTATAACAATACTATCAAGTGATGAGTTGAAGAATTTTTACAATAAAGGTGTAGAAGAAGGAATATTACAACCAATGGCATCTTACAAAGGATGCAGAAACCTGTATGACAAAATGAACCAGATAAAAAATGAATCCAAAAGTATAATTAAAAGAGAAGAACGGGAAGAAAATTTGAAGAAAATAGATAAGTCGATAGTCAGCACAATTAATGACATAAAAAAACATAGAGAAGCAATCCTTAACTGTAAAGATTTTCAAAGTTCTTACATAAAAGAGAAAAAAGAACATCCATTTAGAGGCAACGCATGTCAAAAAATGATTGATATATATCAAGAGAGAATTGCTGGATATCAGGAGAAAATTTGTCAAAACTTAAGCCAAATAAAAGCGATATTAAAAAGTGCGCCGCAAGAAATGGATGATGTGGAAGAATTAGAGGAAATAATCGATGGTATGCATGAAGCGAAGCAGTGTGATGAAAATTTTGACTCAGCTTTGATTTGTTTATCGAACATACGGAATGAGCTAGATATTCAACTGGAAAATCCTTCAACAGAGCTAAGATTTTTTCATATTAACGTTAAAACTGAAGTAACTCGGTTATAAGAGTCAAATTTTTGGGACAATTTTAATTCAAGACAGCTCTCGCAACTTTAGTCTGCGTTTTTATTTGGTTGTGTTTTGTTAAAAAAACTTTAGATTTATTTTATAATCGATACTCAAATATAATGACTCAAACTTGGAATTTGTTGCAAACAGGGCAAAAGGAAGGCTATAAAATTGCGTATACTAATGCTCGTATTATCGACCCGGAAACTAAACTTGATATAAAAGGTTCATTATTGACTGAAGGGGATAAAATTATTGACTTTGGTGAATCATTATTTTCAACAAGTGGGGTCGATGAAACAATAGACTGTAAAGAGCTTGTTCTAATGCCAGGCCTTATTGACATTCACGTACATTTTCGTGAACCAGGCCAAGAACATAAAGAAACTATATATACAGGCAGCAAATCTGCAGCTGCGGGAGGCGTTACAACTGTAGTTTGTCAGCCGAACACTGTTCCAGCAATTGATAGCGTTGTTTTGGCTAAATGTTTGAAATATAGAGCACTTGAAACTTCACATGTAAACGTTGAATTTTACGCTAAAATCACCACTTCGGAAGAAAAGTTGACTGAAATGGCACTTTTAAAGGAAGCAGGTGCGGTTGGGTTCACTGATGATGGCATGCCAGTTATGAACCCAATGATTATGAGACAGGCGCTGCTTTATTCGAGTATGCTGGGTGTTCCTATTGCTCAACATGCAGAAGATTTAAATTTATCAGCAGGTGGTGCAATCAACGAAGGTAAAATTTCTGAAGAATTGGGAGTAAAGGGAATCTTGAGTGCGTCAGAATCGGTTATAGTAAGTCGCGATATACTGCTCATGAAAGATATGGAAAATGTGCACTACCATATTTTACATGTCTCTTCAAAAGATTCACTTGATGCTATTAAACGTGCAAAAGATTTGGGATTAAATGTTACGTGCGAAGTAACCCCTCATCACTTCACTTTGACTGAAAATATAGTAAAACAACATGGAGCAATTGCAAAAATGAACCCGCCGCTTCGCACTGAAGAAGATCGTTTAGCTATGATTGAAGGTTTAAAGATAGGTGTGATTGATTGCATTGCAACCGATCACGCTCCGCATGATCGTAATTCTAAAGATCTTCCACTTGAAAATGCTGCATTTGGTATTGTTGGCCTTGAAACAATGCTGCCCCTTTCACTTGAACTTTACCACAGTGGGCAAATGAGTCTACTTGATGTGCTTGCAAAATTGACATATAAGCCTGCAGATATAATACACGTATCACGTGGTCGTATACAAAAAAACCTTGCTGCAGATTTAATTTTAGTTGACCTCAATCATGAATGGGAAATTAAAACTGACAACTTTGCTAGTAAATCAAAGAATTCCCCTTTCGATGGGCGCAAAGTAAAAGGGCACGTGGTACGTACTGTTGTGTCTGGCAAAACTATATACTCACAGAAAAGTTAGTTATCATACCTTATCTATTCCAATTTATTATCGCCAGAATGGGCTAAGTGCACCTAAATTTAAATTAAGAAATCTTAGTCGATTCCACTAGACTTCTTGCATAACCATATAACAAACTTTTATTGGGAATAGAAACGAAAAAATTACTTTACAAACTCCACCAGCCCCCTTATCATGAAAGTGAAGCTATTTTATTTAACTTCGCAGTCTCTGCAGCAGATTAAAATGACAAGAAAGCTTGTATTTGGCGTACTATTGTTTAATTTTTTGCACTATGTGCACCGTATGTCTTTATAAAATTTCTAGGTTTTTACCTACATAAGCTGAAACGCGCTTATAAAGCGTTCAAGACATCACCCAACGTCAAATTTTAAAATAGAGAGTGTAATAACTAGCTACCACGGGTTTTCTATGCCTTTTTTTTCTGCCTAGTAAATTTCTTAAATATTAAAGCTAAGGTGTATTAAATAAGACTTGATCTGACACTTTAAAAAAGCAGGTTATAAAATAATAAAAGAAAGGAGTGTTAGAAATGAGTACAATACAAACAAAAATACTAAACCAAAGCTAGGGTTATTAGAACTAGCAAAACAACTAGGAAATGTATCTCAAGCATGTAAAGTGATGGGATACTCAAGAGATACATTTTATCGATTTAAGGAGTTATATGAAAATGGAGGAGAGGGAGCATTACATGAAATAAGTAAGAAAAAACCGCTATTAGCGAACAGAGTTTCCGATAATATAGAAAGAACAGTGATTGGTATAGCAACAGAATTTCCAGCATATGGGCAAGAAAGAGCTGCAAATGAACTGAGAAAAAGAGGTATAATAATTTCTCAGGGAGGAGTAAGGTCTGTATGGCTAAGAAATGACCTTGAAACTCTCAAAAAGAGACTTAAAGCACTAGAGACAAAAGTAGCTCAAGACGGAATCATTTTAACTGAAGAACAACTTGCAGCTTTAGAAAAAATGAAAGAACAAAAGGAAGCTCATGGTGAAATTGAGACGCAACATCCAGGTTATTTGGGTTCTCAAGATACCTATTATGTGGGCAATATCAAAGGTATAGGGCGAATTTATCAGCAGACTTTTGTTGACACTTATTCCAGGGTTGCAATGGTTAAACTTTACACGGACAGAACAGCTATTACAGCTGAAGATCTTCTCAATGATAGGGTTATTCCATTTTTTGATGAGCAGAAAATTCCATTATTACGCATTCTAACTGATAGGGGTACGGAATATTGTGGCAAGCCAGAAAATCACGCTTATCAGCTATATTTGGGAATCGAAAATATCGACCATTCTAGAACCAAAGCCAACTCTCCACAAACTAATGGCATATGTGAAAGATTTCATAGAACTATGCAAGATGAGTGTTACAATATTATCTTTAGAAAGAAAATCTACAATTCTTTGGAAGATCTACAGATTGATGTTGATTGTTGGTTGCATTCTTATAATGATACAAGACCTCACTCTGGTAAGTACTGCTATGGAAAAACACCTATGCAGACTTTTCTTGATAGCAAACATATTGCTTTTCAGAAAAATATTAGTAGCATTAAACAAGAGACTGATATTAGTTTTAACTACCTCAATTCTTCTGTCAGTTAATTCTTGTCTGTCAGATTAAGTCTTATCTTTTACACCTCAGGTTATATTTTTTCTGAAAATTGCGATAAACATTCGACATAATCTTAAATATCTTTATCTCTCGGATCTTGTTTTCTACTCTCATTCTAAATGATGCTAATCTTCTATTATGCTCTGGAGTTAATGGCTTTTTACGATACTTTTTATATGGAATTATAACATTGCTTTGCAATTTTTGCCAACCTTGATATCCAGAATCGGCATGTTTTATGCTATCAAGTGGTAAATATTTTTCTTGTTTCCTTATGCGGAAATTACTAATTCTACCACGGTATGACTTTGACACTGATAAAATTCTTCCTCCTTCTTCGATAATAATCTCAGTTTTCATAGTGTTGGTTCTTTTTTTCCTGAATATGATTTCTTCCGTTTTTTACTATCTTCTGGTCTCTGTATTTGCTGTTCTGTAACATCAGCCAAAATCTTCAGTATTTTTTCTGGCGTCATACTTCTATCTTTTGTTATAGTCACTTTTTTGGCGAGTAATGGCTCTATTCTCTTAAGTAACCTACATACATTTGCGTTGTGTACATTGAATAGGCATCCTAAAAATCTATGTGTTATGTAAGTGCGATAGTACAAAATTACGCAAAACAACTTATCTTCCAGAGTTGGTAGTTTTGATCTTCTACCATGACACTTTTTCTGTTTTTCGCATCCAGACCTCACTTTTTCCACTACTTTTTCGAACTCCTCTATAGTTAAACCTGTTATATTACGAAAGTTTCTTGGGTATTTTTTCATATTATAGTAACTAAAGCTCATTTTTTTTCCTTACTTGATCTGCTTATTCTTCTTCTACCTCTCTCACATCATTTTTTCAATCACCTTTTTCAGCAGGTCTATAGAAAAACGTTTTCGGTGAGATTGCAGAAAGGCTGGATTCCAGTGTCTGGGCACTGCCGTCATAAAGGAACCAGTGTCAACTACTCGGATGATACCTTTTTCTACTTAGTTTGGGTTATGCAAGAAGTCTACTGTCTCCGAATAAACGCATCCTCTTATCTTTTCCTAATTTGTAAAGTTATTTTGTCTATCAATCTGATTCCCAAATAGCAAAATTGTTGTATAATGTTACTTTGAAGTTTTATTTTCAATGCACAAGTTTGCAATACTCTTTTCTATACTGCTTGCAATAGGTGCTTACTATTTAAACAGTGAGATTATATTTGAAATAGCAAAGCTGTTTAGTGACATATTTATCAGCTTGCTCAAATTAATAAGTTTACCTCTGGTTTTTCTATCAATAGTTTCCACAATTTCCGGGCTCAAAGACTCAATCGAAATTAAAACCTTAGTTAAGAAAACACTATTTTATACGCTGCTTACAACTATTATAGCTGCGTTTGTTGCATTATTGTTTTACCTGCTAATAGACCCAGTGAAAAAAAATTTCATATGTAACACGATAGGAAGTTTGGATAATAACAATTACAGTTACTTTTCATACTTAAAATCACTCATTCCTTCGAATTTTGTGCAAGTTTTTCTTGAAAATAACGTTATTGGTAGCATATTGATCGCTTTTTTGATGGGTGGAGCTATTGTTTCACTTTCAAAAGAAAAGCAGGACATATTACATCAAATATTCTCTGCACTTTTCGATACGTTACTTAAAATTGCTCAGGGGTTACTAAAGCTTGTTCCACTTACTGTGTGG
Source organism: Wolbachia pipientis (assembly GCA_023052945.1). Taxonomy (NCBI): domain Bacteria; kingdom Pseudomonadati; phylum Pseudomonadota; class Alphaproteobacteria; order Rickettsiales; family Anaplasmataceae; genus Wolbachia; species Wolbachia pipientis. The sequence goes on along the minus strand of CP095495.1, from coordinate 161,162 downwards.
TCTTTTATTACATGTTTTTTGCACGAATTAAAAGGTGGTAGCGAGTTCTACAGTCTTTTATGGTATTTTGTTTGTATAATGTCTGCAAATTTTGTGCAGGCATTTCTGATTTTACCGCTACTTATGTGGTATAAAGGCATATCACCAATTCAAACGCTGAAAGGGGTTATGCCGGCACTCACACTTGCGTTTTTTTCTAAATCATCCAGTGCAACGCTGCCTACAACCATAGACTGTGTGCAAAACAAGCTAAAGGTGCCAAAGAAATTGTCGTCCTTTATTTTACCAATATGCACAACAATTAACATGAATGCATGTGCTGCATTTATACTAATCACTGTAATGTTTGTTGCAGAGATGAATGGATGCGCATTTTCCTTAAGCGAAATGTTGATATGGATTTTTTTAGCAACTAGTGCAGCAATTGGTAACGCTGGAGTGCCGATGGGGTGCTATTTTATGGCAACCAGTTATCTCATGTCGATGAATGTTCCCCTGCATATTATGGGACTGATTTTGCCTATTTATACAATCATCGATATGTTTGAAACTGCAATAAACGTGTGGTCTGATATTTGTATCACTCAGATAATTAATAAAGAATGTAATAGTGAAACTTAAAAAATGATATTAGACGAAAATAACCTAATAATAAAGGAATTTAAAGAAGCAGAAGCAATTTTGCATGGGCATTTTGTTTTATCATCTAGGCTGCATAGTGACACATACATACAGTGTGCGAAGATTTTTGAAAATCCAAGCAGAGCCATGAAAGTTTGCGCATTATTAGCAGATAAAATAAAAAAAGAATTAAATAGCTCCATAGATTTAATATTATCTCCTGCAATTGGCGGAATAGTTGTAGGTTATGAGATTGGCAGGCAGCTTGGAATAAAGACAATGTTTTGCGAGCGCGTTAATGGCAAGTTTGAATTACGCCGTGGGTTTGAAATTAAAAAAGGTGAAAAAATATTACTTATTGAGGATGTGATAACCACAGGTAAATCTTCGCTTGAAGCAGTGGAATGTGCAGAAGGGGAGGGAGGTAAAGTCATTGCTGAAGCTTCTCTAATAAAGAGGAATAGTGAAACGAAACTGCCTTTTCCTGTCATATCTTTGATTGAACTGAACATCAAAAACTACAGCGAGGAAGAACTTCCAAGTGAATTAAAACAACTACCCATAACAAAACCTGGGAGTAGAGAATATTTAACAAAGTAATCCTATAATATCTTGGAAACACAGCATTTATACACGGCTTTAGTTATTTACTCCAAGTGTATTTTATGTATACTTATTACTAAATTAATTTTGAAATGATAGAAAATGAACGAATTTAAATCGATCCGAAATATAGCAATAATCGCACACGTCGACCACGGGAAAACTACTTTACTCGATAACATGTTAAAACAAAGTGGCACGTTTCGTGAGAATCAAGAAGTTCAAGAACGAGTAATGGATAGTGGTGACCAAGAGCGTGAACGCGGAATTACAATACTTGCAAAATGCACATCAATAATGTGGGGCGATGAAAAGATCAATATTATTGATACGCCAGGGCACGCGGACTTTGGTGGAGAAGTAGAAAGGGTATTGTGCATGGCAGATGGTGTGTTGCTGCTGGTTGACGCTGCAGAAGGGCCAATGCCACAAACAAAATTTGTGCTCTCAAAAGCACTAAAAGCAAATTTGAAGCCAATTGTGATAATCAATAAGGTCGACCGACCAGACAGCAGAATTGATGAAGTATTAAATGAAATATATGAGTTATTTTTTAACCTTGATGCAACCAACGAGCAGCTAGATTTTCCAGTATTGTATGCTTCAGGTAGAAATGGCTGGTGTGCTAAGGAGCTTTCTGATGAAAGAAAAGATTTAAGCCCATTATTTTCAACGGTTATAGATTATATAAAACCTTCTGTTTATGATCAAAATGCCCCTTTTGCTATGTTGGTCACTCTACTTGAGTCTGATAAGTTTCTTGGCAGAATATTGACAGGAAAGGTTTATCAGGGCGTTGCAAAAGTCAATTCAGATCTTAAGGTACTTGATCTGGACGGTAAAGTAATTGAACGAGGGAGATTAACTAAGTTGCTCTCATTTTCTGGCTTGAAACGTATTCCAGTAGAACAAGCTGTGGCGGGAGACATAATTGCAATTGCAGGACTTGAGAAAGCTTCAGTTTCTGACACTATAGCAGCATCAGAGGTTACAACTGCAGTCAGCTCAACTCCAGTTGATCCACCAACAATGGCAATTACTATAAGTGTTAATGACTCACCTTTTGCTGGGCAAGAGGGAACAAAGCTTACCTCAACTGTTATAAAAGATCGTTTATATGCAGAAGCAGAAACAAATGTTGCAATTACCGTAACTTTGGCATCAAGTGGTGAAGCGTTTGAAGTAGGTGGACGTGGTGAGCTACAGCTTGGAGTGTTAATTGAAAATATGAGGAGAGAAGGTTTTGAACTTTCAGTATCACGCCCTCGCGTGCTATTTAAGGAAGAAGATGGCAAAAAACTTGAACCTATAGAGGAAGTAGTAATTGATGTAGATGATGAATATAGTGGAATCATCATGGAAAAACTCAGCTTCCGAAAAGGTGAAGTGACTGACATGAGACCTTCTGGTAATGGTAGGACAAGATTAACGTTTTTAGTGCCATCAAGAGGATTAATTGGTTATCAAGGAGAGTTTTTAACTGATTCTCGGGGCACAGGCATAATTAACCGTTTATTTCATAGTTATGCTCCACATAAAGGTCCAATTTCTGGAAGGCGCAATGGAGTTTTAATTTCTACAGATAAGGGTGAGGCTGTGGCGTATGCAATTTTCAATTTGCAAGACAGGGGAATTATGTTTATCAAGCCACAGGATAAGGTATATTGTGGCGTGGTTGTCGGCCAGCATAGCCGTGACAATGATTTGGAGGTAAACGTGCTAAAAGGTAAGCAATTAACAAACGTAAGAGCTTCAGGTAGTGATGAAGCCATAAAACTCACTCCTCCAAAGATAATGACACTGGAGGATATGATAGCGTATATAGATGATGATGAATTGGTGGAAGTAACTCCAAAATCTATACGTTTACGCAAGAAATTCCTTGATCCAAATGAACGTAAGCGTGCAGGAAGGGCAAAGAATAAGGAGTAGAGGTTTCTTTTTGCAGGTAATTTTCGTAGCAGCGTACTATCTCGCTTGTCAAGCGTTTAAAACATAAAAAACGCCAATATTTTAAAGCGGATAATAACCACGGGGCTTCTTTTGCCTTTTTTTTCATTTGGTAAATTTCTTAATGTTTGTAGCTAAAGTAACTTAGGTTCACCGACAACCGTCATCCCACTACGTGTTAGCGGGATCTATGCTAAGGAGATACTGCGGCGGTATGACGTAGATACCGTCTTGTCAGTCAAAAAAAAATTATAAAAATTGAACCTTAAGCTGTATTGTAAAATCACAAAATACTGCCAACAGTTTAGTGGTATAAAGATTATTATAGTTAATGTATATGTTGATAAGTAAATTCCTGCTGTCTTATATATAAAACTAATTTACTTATCAACATATCCACTAACCAACTACATTCAATAAATTCGTGTAAGATGCCATTTTATATGAGATGGCTTAGAAGCATTTTTTGATTTTAAACTCCAGTCAACCTCTTAGCCCTATAGTTTTTCTGGATCAAAAGCCTTCTTTGAGCTTAGAACACCAAAAACAATATGGAGTAACTTACGCATCGCAGCTCCCACAATGGCCATATTATGCTTGCCTTTTTCTTTTAATCTCTTGCAAAAAGTTATAATAATAGGATTGTGATTTTTAGCTACTATAGCAGGAAAATACATTGCCTTACGTAGTGTTCGTGAACCTGATTTACTTAATCTGGGCTTGGCATATACAGATGAACCTGATGTTATATTTCGTGCCAGCGTATGCTGCCAATTGCCTGGCATGTATAAAAGCCTTTATGTCAGGAATTTCCGCTAAAATAGCTATTCTCTCCTATACCTGAATAGGAGTTGAAAATCTTCCAACAATTCTTTGTGTTGTTTTAATAGTTCACGTATGGAGTTTTTTATTGTTTCTATTTTTTGCTCTATAGACCTGCTGCGAATCAAGCGATAAAAAAAAGGAAAGGAGGGTGACTAAAATCAAGGTTAACTAAAAGGCGTGCTTAAGATTTACAATACCAGCAATAATATTGAACCTCAGGTTATATTTTTTCTGAAAATTGCGATAAACATTCGACATAATCTTAAATATCTTTATCTCTCGGATCTTGTTTTCTACTCTCATTCTAAATGATGCTAATCTTCTATTATGCTCTGGAGTTAATGGCTTTTTACGATACTTTTTATATGGAATTATAACATTGCTTTGCAATTTTTGCCAACCTTGATATCCAGAATCGGCATGTTTTATGCTATCAAGTGGTAAATATTTTTCTTGTTTCCTTATGCGGAAATCACTAATTCTACCACGGTATGACTTTGACACTGATAAAATTCTTCCTCCTTCTTCGATAATAATCTCAGTTTTCATAGTGTTGGTTCTTTTTTTTCCTGAATATGATTTCTTCCGTTTTTTACTATCTTCTGGTCTCTGTATTTGCTGTTCTGTAACATCAGCCAAAATCTTCAGTATTTTTTCTGGCGTCATACTTCTATCTTTTGTTATAGTCACTTTTTTGGCGAGTAATGGCTCTATTCTCTTAAGTAACCTACATACATTTGCGTTGTGTACATTGAATAGGCATCCTAAAAATCTATGTGTTATGTAAGTGCGATAGTACAAAATTACGCAAAACAACTTATCTTCCAGAGTTGGTAGTTTTGATCTTCTACCATGACACTTTTTCTGTTTTTCGCATCCAGACCTCACTTTTTCCACTACTTTTTCGAACTTCTCTATAGTTAAACCTGTTATATTACGAAAGTTTCTTGGGTATTTTTTCATATTATAGTAACTAAAGCTCATTTTTTTTCCTTACTTGATCTGCTTATTCTTCTTCTACCTCTCTCACATCATTTTTTCAATCACCTTTTTCAGCAGGTCTATAGGGGCGCTGGGACGACACCGTCATAAAGTGAAACTAGATTGTATCTTATCGGTAAAAAAGAAGAGCTATTTTAGGAAGTTTTTATAGGGCTAAAACTAAAGAAAACTTGCATATAAGTTTATCAAGTGTAAAATTAGAGTTGTTTTAAAAGAATAGGTCAATTATGAATCTTGTAACAAAATCTGCTATCGATTTTACTGCTTCAGCTGTTCTCTCTGACGGAGAAATTGTTGATGATTTCTGTCTGAGTAAGCACATAAAAAATAAGTATGCTATCCTTTTTTTCTATCCACATGATTTTACTTTTGTTTGCCCAACTGAATTGATATCGCTCAATAATAGAATAAATGAGTTTGCAAAGCGTGGTATTGAAGTGATAGGAATAAGTGTAGATTCAAAATTTTCACATTATAAATGGCGAAACACTCCAGTTAATGATGGTGGTATTGGAGAGGTTAGCTACGCTTTAGTGTCTGATATCAAAAAGTCTATATCAAGAGACTATGGAGTATTGCATGATGATTCAGTTGCACTGAGGGCAACTTTCGTTATTGATGATAAATTTATTGTGCGCCATCAATCGATAAATGATTTGCCTTTAGGGCGTAATATTGATGAGTTTATTAGAATTGTAGATGCAATAAACCATAACAAAGAGCATGGTGAGGTATGTCCAGCTGGATGGAAGAGGGGCAAGCCGGCAATGCAGGCGAGTAATGAAGGAGTAGCTGATTATCTAAACTCATACAGTGAAGAATTATAGATTTAGTACAAAAGTTCTTATTATTGGATCTGGAGCAGCGGGTTATGCTGCTGCTATATATGCAGCACGTGCAAACTTAGAGCCAATTGTAGTAACAGGAATGCAGCCTGGTGGTCAGCTTACGATTACTACGGATGTTGAAAATTATCCCGGGTTTATTTCAATACAAGGGCCAGAGCTCATGGCCCAAAAGAAGTTGCATGCAGAGAAGGTTGGAGCAAAAATAATAGATGATGAGATAAAAAGCGTTGAACAACTTGAGGATTCTAATGAGTATAGGTTTAGATCTTCTGGTAATACTAATGACTACTATTCAGATGCAATTATAATTGCATCTGGTGCGCAAGCGAAGTGGCTTGGTCTCAAGAGTGAAAAGGAATTTCAAGGTTACGGAGTTTCAGCTTGTGCAACTTGTGATGGTGCATTTTTTAGGAATAAAGTTGTAGCTGTGGTTGGTGGTGGAAACACTGCTGTTGAAGAAGCAATATTTTTAACTCGATTTGCCAAAAAAGTGATATTAATACACAGGCGTGATAAATTGAAAGCGGAAAAAGTAATGCAAGATAGGCTCTTTAAAAATGATAAAATAAAAGTAATGTGGAACCATACTGTAGAGCAGATTCTTGGAGAAGAAAATCCAAGAAAAGTTACTGGTATTATAGTTAAATCAACGGAAACTCAAGAGTTAGAAGTGGATGGAGTGTTCATTGCAATTGGGCATGCACCAAATACAGGTGTTTTTAAAGGCTTTGTTGAAATGGATCAGCAGGGTTATATAATTACAAAACCTGGAACAACTTTAACTAGTAAAGCAGGAGTATTTGCTGCAGGTGATGTTCAAGATAAGGTATATCGTCAGGCAGTAGTTGCAGCAGGAACAGGGTGCATGGCTGCACTTGATGCAGAAAAGTTTTTAGAGTCGTAGTTAATTCTAGGATTTTATAGCTAACCAAAGTAAGATTTCCCCGAGCGCTGAAAGACAAAATCAATAGCCGAATTAATATTGGGCCAAAAGCTTGGCAGCACTTTTCTTATGATATGCTTAATAGCAAACCAGAACTTCTCAATCGGATTTAAATCCGGTGAGTATGCCGGCAAGAACAAAATTTTATACCCAACATTTTCTATCAAATTTTTCGTTCTTGCAGATTTATGAAAGCTTGCATTATCGAGAACAATAGTCTGCCCAGGTTTTAATATAGGAACAAGTATATTTTCTACATAAGCATCAAAAATCTCGCTGTTGCAGTAGCCCTCAATTACCCAGGGTGCTTTCTTTTCCTTCATTTAGGGCTCCTATTATGCTTACCCTCTTTCTTTTAAACCCTGGTTTATCGGCAAATAACCTCTTGCCTTTTTGAGACCACCCATATTCATAAAATCTGTTGTCTTCTACTCCAGACTCATCTATGAATATCAAGTTTTCTTTTTCTATTCCTTCTATTTTTTTTATGAACTCCTTGCGTTTTTCCTCATTCCTTTCCTGATAAAGAAAAGTTTTTTTTATATGTATAGTTTACTTTTTTAAGATAATTGTAGACTGTGTCTTTACACATTTTGGTAGCCTGAAGACGGTTTTATACTTCCTGTTTCTTCTCTTCTTTTCCTTCACCAGTATATAGTTTTTCTATCAATTTTGAACATCTTGCCTACTTCTTCCATAGTCATTTTTTTCTCCTCAACCACTTTTAAAACTCGTTCCCTCAGATCCTCACTTTGGCATCATTTTACCTTAATTAAAGCAGTATTATACCTTTTTACACTCCTTTGAGGAAACCTTATTTTGGTTAGCTATAAAACTCCTTTTTCTAGTTTCACGTCTTCCTTTTTTGCTTATAAATGAGAGAAAAACATCAAAGCGATCTTTCGATACGTCTATGCCTAAAAAGTTGTTGATCATATATACGTTACCATTAAAAATGAAAAGTAAGGCTAGTCTTGTGAATACAGAATTAGAACCATTTAGGTTTTTCTACGATACCGTCCAGCCTGTACTCTTGAGAAGGGAACTCTTATCTACCTCACAGATTCTATATCTAAGACCGCTGACAGAGTTCTTCCCTTCTCCATCTAATGCTTAAGCTTAAAACATTAAGACCTGCTGAAAAAGGTGATTGAAAAAATGATGTGAGAGAGGTAGAAGAAGAATAAGCAGATCAAGTAAGGAAAAAAAATGAGCTTTAGTTACTATAATATGAAAAAATACCCAAGAAACTTTCGTAATATAACAGGTTTAACTATAGAGGAGTTCGAAAAAGTAGTGGAAAAAGTGAGGTCTGGATGCGAAAAACAGAAAAAGTGTCATGGTAGAAGATCAAAACTACCAACTCTGGAAGATAAGTTGTTTTGCGTAATTTTGTACTATCGCACTTACATAACACATAGATTTTTAGGATGCCTATTCAATGTACACAACGCAAATGTATGTAGGTTACTTAAGAGAATAGAGCCATTACTCGCCAAAAAAGTGACTATAACAAAAGATAGAAGTATGACGCCAGAAAAAATACTGAAGATTTTGGCTGATGTTACAGAACAGCAAATACAGAGACCAGAAGATAGTAAAAAACGGAAGAAATCATATTCAGGAAAAAAAAGAACCAACACTATGAAAACTGAGATTATTATCGAAGAAGGAGGAAGAATTTTATCAGTGTCAAAGTCATACCGTGGTAGAATTAGTAATTTCCGCATAAGGAAACAAGAAAAATATTTACCACTTGATAGCATAAAACATGCCGATTCTGGATATCAAGGTTGGCAAAAATTGCAAAGCAATGTTATAATTCCATATAAAAAGTATCGTAAAAAGCCATTAACTCCAGAGCATAATAGAAGATTAGCATCATTTAGAATGAGAGTAGAAAACAAGATCCGAGAGATAAAGATATTTAAGATTATGTCGAATGTTTATCGCAATTTTCAGAAAAAATATAACCTGAGGTTCAATATTATTGCTGGTATTGTAAATCTTAAGCACGCCTTTTAGTTAACCTTGATTTTAGTCACCCTCCTTTCCTTTTTTTTATCGCTTGATTCGCAGCAGGTCTTATGTTAAGAGATACCGCGGCGGTATGACGTAGGGCTATAGGTGTCATCCCAGTGCTCCTTTTTTTGTCATCCGAGCCCCTATGATGTCATTCCAGCGCGTGACGCTGGAATCTAGTTCTTATTGTACATTTACTTGGTGTAGAGTTAAGTTTCCTGGATCCAAGTAGTCAGGGCACTGGGATGACAAAGAAATAGGCACTGGGATGACAGGAGAATGGGCGACTTGGATCCTAGAGGGAAGCGTTCGTGCAATTATTGTGCATGAATTTAAATAGCACAACTTATGACAATTATCTTCGCACCAAAATGTTTGTGAGACTCAGTGTTTAGATTTACTTCGCCTATTCAGCTAATTTTTATTACAATTATAACAAAATAATTTTGGCTTTGATGAAAACTGTATATGTATGTCAATCATGTGGTTACAGCACTGGTAGGTGGGTAGGAAAGTGCATTGCATGTGACAATTGGGATACAGTTGTTGAAGAAATAGCAGTAAAAACGAGCAAAAGAAGTATATCTGCGCCAATTTTAATAAAGACGTTATCGGGTAGCGAAATTATCACTCCAAGTCGTTTTCTAATAGGAGTAGAAGAATTAGATAGAGTTTTTGGTGGGGGTATTGTTCAAGGTGCCAGCATTTTAATTGGTGGCGAACCTGGTATTGGGAAATCTACCCTTTTGCTTAGAATTGCAGCTAATGTTGTGCAACTTTCCTCTTTTGAATGTCTTTATGTATCTGGCGAGGAATCTTTAGAGCAAGTGAGTCTCAGAGCAAAGCGTCTTAAGATAAATGAACCTAAAATTAAGCTTTTATCTACAGTGTCTTTAACTGATGTAGTAGCAACAATAAAGGAAAATAAAAGTATTAAATTTTTAGTAATTGACTCTATACAAACAATGTATGATAGCAGAATTACATCGGCACCAGGCACTGTAACCCAGGTTCGTACTTGCGCTCATGAATTAACCATTCTTGCGAAACAATATGGTATTTCTCTTTTAATAGTTGGTCATATAACTAAGGATGGACAAATAGCTGGACCTAAAACTTTGGAGCATATGGTAGATACGGTATTATATTTTGAAGGTGAAAATAGTAATCAATATCGCATTTTACGCACTATTAAAAATAGATTTGGTCCTGCAAATGAAATTGGTGTTTTTGAGATGTCTGAAGCAGGACTTGTGCCTGTTGATAATCCATCATCATTGTTTCTGATGGCCCATGACAGAGAAGTAGTTGGCAGCGCCGTATTTGCAGGAATTGAAGGTTCAAGACCAATTTTAATGGAAGTGCAAGCATTAATAGCAGGGACTAATATGGCAACCCCAAGAAGGGCAGTAGTTGGGTGGGATATTAATCGATTGGCTATGATCATTGCGGTGCTAAATGCTTGTTGTAAAATGTTTTTGCATGATAAAGAAGTGTACCTAAACATTGCAGGGGGACTCAAAATACAGGAACCATCGGCTGATCTTGCTGTTGCTGCTTCCCTTATTTCAAGTGTAGTAAATTTACCGCTGCCAACTTCTTCAATAATCTGCGGTGAAGTTGCACTTTCAGGAGAAATTAGGAATGTTTCGCATGCTGATCTTAGACTAAAAGAAGCACAAAAGTTAGGATTCAAAAAAGCAATTATGCCTAAAAATGGTAATTACTCTTTTCATGATATTGAGATAATCAAGCTTAGTCACGTAAGGGAATTAAGAGAAGTCTTTAATTACAATTAAATAACGCTTCAGCAAACTCTTTACTAGTAAACTCCTTTAAGTCCTCTATACTTTCACCAATTCCTATAGCATGTAACTTTACCTTATAAGCTTCTGCAAGGCCAATTACCACTCCGCCCTTAGCAGTGCCATCTAGCTTTGTTATGATTAACCCTGTAACACTAACCATCTTACTAAATGCCTCTAATTGGCTATAAGCATTTTGGCCGGTAGTTGCATCAAGAACTAAAATAACGTCATGAGGGGCAGTGTCATCCAATTTCTTTATCGTTCTATATATTTTTGATAACTCCTCCATAAGGTTCACATTATTTTGCAGCCTTCCTGCTGTGTCAATTAGAACAACATCAACGTTATCTTTCATAGCTTGACTTACAGCTCTATATGCCACACTTGCAGAGTCGCTACCGTACTCTCCAGTAACGATAGAACAACCAGAGCGTTCTGCCCAAATGTTTAATTGTTCAGTAGCAGCAGCTCTAAATGTATCGCATGCAACAAGCATAACGGACTTTCCCATCTCCTTATATTTATATGCGAGCTTGCCTATAGTCGTGGTTTTACCATTACCGTTTACTCCGCATACCATTATTATATGTGGTTTTTTGTTCAAAATTAACGGTTGCACAACTGGGCTCAATATAGCTTCTATTTCGTTCATTAACTGCTGCGAGATAATATTATACTCAACTTCCTTGTCAAATTTGATGCTTGCGAGCCTATCGATAATCAACTTAGAAGTTTTATGACCAATATCCATGCTAATTAGCAATTCTTCTAGCTCATCTAAAAGCGACTGATCTAATTTTTTTTTGCCAGAAAAAATACTTTTCACCCCGTCGCTAAAGCGAGAAGAAGTTTTTAACAAGCCTTTATAAAGGTTACTAAACAAACTCAAGGGAATACTCCTTTTTAAATTATAAACTTAATGACAACATAGAGACGCTGGTTGTAAAGAAATACACGTATTATGTGTATTTGTAAAGTTAAACAGTCGTTTTACGGGAATTTTGAAAGTAAAAATCACGTAAAACGATTGTTTTCCTTTAGTTTTTAACCTAAACATGTTATAATGTAGAATAGCGGTTCACAGGTAATTTTATGAGTTATAATGAGAAAATTTTAGATCATTACGAAAATCCAAGGAATGTTGGCTCTCTGGATAAAAATGATCCAAATGTTGGTACTGGTTTAGTTGGTGCACCATCGTGCGGTGATGTAATGAAATTGCAGATAAAGGTCAATGACAAAGGTGTTATTGAAGATGCAAAATTTAAAACTTTTGGTTGTGGTTCTGCCATCGCTTCGAGCTCTTTGCTCACAGAGATGATCAAAGGAAAAACTATTGAGGATGTAACAAAGATAAAAAACACGCAAATAGTGGAAGAGTTATCTTTACCTCCAGTGAAGATACACTGCTCGGTGCTTGCCGAAGATGCTATAAAAGCTGCTATTCACGATTACCAAAGTAAACAAAAATAGCTATGAGTAAATATCAAGAAGTAAATGCCGCAAAGAAAGATAAAAAACCTATCACTATCACTGCAAATGCAGTGGAAAGAATAAGGCATTTATTGAATCGAAAACAGCATGCTAACCTTGAGAAATTAGAAGAAGCAATAGGAATAAGAGTGCTAATTAAACAAAAGGGATGTTCCGGTTTAAAATATGATATTGAATATGCATATGATATTCGTCCTTTAGAGTCGATAATTGAAGAAAGTTGCAGTGATGACCAAAAAGTTAAAGTGTTGATCGATCCAAAATCCGTCATGTTTATTCTTGGCTCTGAAATGGATTATGTAGAAGAAAAATTTTCATCGGGTTTTGTTTTCAAAAATCCCAATGAAAAAGGAAAGTGTGGTTGTGGAGAGAGTTTTCATGTCTAGCAGCTATTTTACATTGTTTGAAATTGAACCAACTTTCAATATCAGCTTTGATGAGTTAGAGAAAAAATATATTGAGCTAAGCAGGACTGATATAAACGAAGGACAATCTAAAAATATAATTAATATTAACAAAGCTTATCAAGTGCTAAAGTCACCACTAGAACGTGCCAAGCATTTGTTGAATCTTTTTGGTGTGGAAAGCCCAAAGGATCATCCAAATTCTGAAATATTAAATGAATCAATGGAAATAAGAGAATATTTGCTGGACTGCGATGATCTACAATTTGCAAGTAGGATGGTTGATGAAAAAATAAAAGATTGCGTTAAAAACCTAATTAACACTTTTGCTGTAAAGAATTTTGATGGAGCTGCTACACAAGTCTTAAGATTGAAATATTTATATAAGTCATTTGAGGAGGTGAAAAAGAATGCAACTAATTCAAATTTCTGAACCAAATTCAAGTGAAGTAGTTTTTGGTATAGATCTTGGTACTACCAATTCTTTAATTGCCATGGTAAATAAAGCTGGCAACGTGGAGATATTTAAAGATGAGCAAGGAAGAGAGCTACTGCCTTCTGCTCTTTCGTATGAAAATAACGTGTTGAAAATCGGCTATGGTGTTGACCAAAACGCCATCTGCTCTATAAAACGTTTAATGGGTAAAAGCATTAAAGATTTGAACAAAGAAGGCCTCAATTTTGAAATAGATCATGAAAGCGAAAAAGTTATTAGAGTAAAATGCTCAGAGGAGAAGTATCTTACTCCTGTTGAGATTTCTGCTGAGATATTAAAAGCTTTATGCGAGAGGGTAAAAAAATCCACAGGGATAAAAGTGAAAAAAGCAGTAATTACTGTACCAGCTTACTTTGACGATTCAGCACGAAATGCAACTAAATATGCAGCAAAATTAGCTGGCATAGAAGTTCTTCGCCTCGTTAACGAGCCAACCGCTGCAGCGCTTTCTTACTCCATTGAAAAGAACAATAACAGTGGAATATATGCAGTTTATGACCTTGGTGGAGGAACATTTGATATTTCAATATTGAAATTACATCAAGGAGTGTTTCAAGTCCTTGCGGTTGGTGGTGATACCAAACTCGGCGGTGATGATTTTGATCATCTACTAAGTTCAATTGTACTTGATAAGTATAGAGAAAAAGTAGGTTTAAACAAGGAGTCGACAACACACCTTAATGTCATTCCAACACATAACGCTGGAACCTGCAATATCCGTACCGCGAAAGAATACTTAAGTGAAAATGCATCAGGCACTTTTGGCTTTAACATTAACGGCAAGCCATTTGAATGTGAAATAACTAGAGAGAAGTTCGAACAGGCAATAAGTCCTTTAGTTAATAAGACTATCAATATAGTCACTCATACTATAAGCGACATAGATCTTAAAATTGATGATATAAAAGGAGTAATTTTAGTTGGTGGTGCAACTAGAACACCATTGGTTCAAAATTCACTAGTCAAGCTCTTTGGAAATAAAGTACTAAGTGACGCAGATCCAGATAAAGCAGTGGTCATTGGAGCAGCTTTGCAGGCTCATTCTGTTCTCCTTGATGTTCTATCCTTATCACTTGGTATAGAAACTATGGGAGGCATAGTTGAAAAAATCATACCAAGAAATACGCCACTACCAGTTTCAGAGATAAAAGAGTTTACAACTTATGTTGATGGGCAACCAGCAATGAAAATTCACGTTTGTCAGGGAGAACGTGAAATGATAGAGGATAACAAATCTCTAGCGCAGTTTGAACTAAAAGGTATACCACCACTACCTGCAGGTTCTGCAAGAGTTGAAATAGAATTTACAGTTAATGTTGACGGAATCTTGACTGTTACTGCAAGAGAAAAAGCTACTGGAATTGAGCAGACAGTTGAAGTAAATTCAAATTTTGGCTTGAGTGAAGCTGATGTTCAAAATATGGTTAACCAGTCAATAAACAGCTTTGATGAAGATATGAAGGCTCGTTCCCTTGCAGAGGCTAAAATTAACGGTAACAAGCTCATACATCTAGTTGAAAATGTTTCCACTGATCAAAAGTTAAAAAACCTATTACAAAACGCAAAAAACGCTTTACAAGGCAATGACTTGAATGAAATTAACAACGCTATCGCTGAGTTAGAAAGTTCTGCTTTAGAATTATGTGAATTAACAGATAGGTAGAGTTTACACAACTTTATGCAATATCCTGTCAAATCTCAGAGCAACAGGTAACCTGAAATTAAATGGTAACCAATCGACCTTCCCCAATTTAAACGATAAACCAACTATACTTACACGCCCAATGATATTTTCCATTGGTACAAAACCAACTTCAGGAAACCTGCTATCCAAAGAATTATTTCTATTGTCTCCCATAACAAAAAATTGATCGTTAGGCACATAATAAACTGGAGTATTATATGATAGCTTATTAGAGACGTTATCTATCAAAATCTCATGTTCCTTGCCACTTAAAAGCGTTTCTATATATCTTGGTATGTTACGATTTGACTCATAATCAACAAAACTTTCAATTTGCCTTCGCTCTACTTTCTGATCATTTAGGTATAATTCTCCCTCTATCATTTGCACTTTGTCACCTGGTGTTCCTATTACTCGCTTAACAAACCTGATGCTGTCATTTCTTGTGGGTTTGAAAACTACTATGTCGCCACGCTTTGGAGGGGTATAAGAAATCCTGCCGCTAAAAATGTTTGGAGAAAATGGAAATGAGTGTTTACTGTAACCGTATGAATATTTACTAGTAAAAATGTAATCCCCTTCAAGTAGGGTGCTTTTCATTGAACCAGAAGGTATATGAAATGGCTCGAATAAAAAACTACGTATTGATAGCGCAATCAACAGTAAAAAAAACAACGAAGATAAAAATCTTCCCGTTCTTATCACCCAGTTTTTGCTTAGTTCTTCC
Organism: Wolbachia pipientis; assembly: GCA_023052945.1. Lineage (NCBI taxonomy): Bacteria > Pseudomonadati > Pseudomonadota > Alphaproteobacteria > Rickettsiales > Anaplasmataceae > Wolbachia > Wolbachia pipientis. The sequence continues at coordinate 145,735 of CP095495.1, read as the reverse complement.
AACTTTTCCAACTTTGTTTTTCTTATAGATTAAGCTGATTATAATACATAAATTAAAAAATGGTAATATGAAATTTTACTTGTGAATGTTATTCCTCTATTCAAAACAATTTTGAAAAGGCAGTTCATTTCTTTCAACGGTGTCATCCAAGTAGCGTGACACGTAACTGTACGAACATTGCAATTTGCAGGTGGCAGATGAAAGTAGCTGACACTGAGATCCAGAAAAAAGAATGGTGTCATCCGAGTAGCTGACACTGGTTCCTGCAATCTCATCGAAAATGTTGTAACCACTTTCTATGCTAATTTGCTTGTAAGCAACCTGGATCCCAGTGTCGGCTACTTGGATGACACCATTATAGAGTGAACCAGTGTCAGCTACTTTCGTGACACCATCTGGATGCAAATTTCCTTAAACGTTCGTAAACTTAAAACTTTACTTTAGGTCAAACCGCTGTATAGTGGCTTTATAGCTTTAGTTTTACAATGAATATACCTAGTATAGAAAATTGTGATCTTCACAATAAAACCGTTTTACTCAGAGTTGACTTCAATGTTCCTATAAAAGATGGAGAAATTCGTGACGTCACTCGTATTTTGAGAGCATTGCCTACTATTGAGTATTTAGTGAATGCAAGTGCAAAGATTATTATTATATCGCATTTCGGACGCCCAAAGGCCAGAGACAATAATCTGTCGCTAAAAAATGTAATTGACACTTTATCGCGGTTACTAAATAAAAAAGTGAAATTCATTGATGATTGCGTTGGTGAAAAAGTGCAAAAAGCAGTGAGTGCTATGGATGCAAGAGATATAATATTACTAGAGAATCTAAGATTTTATAAAGAGGAAGAGCAGAGTGACTCAAATTTTGCCAAACAACTAGCATCTCTAGCGGATATATATGTAAATGATGCATTTTCTTGCTCTCACAGAGCTCACGCTTCTATTTCACGCATTACAGAGTTTTTACCTTCCTACGCGGGATTTTGCTTACAAGATGAGCTAAAGTATCTTGAAAAAGCTGTATCGTTTAAAGCTAAACCTATTACTGCGATAGTTGGGGGAGCCAAAATGTCAACTAAGATAAAAATGCTTATAAAGCTAACAGAAAAGGTTGATTACCTAGTTCTCGGAGGTGCAATTGCTAATAATTTTTTGTTATTTAGCAAAGTAAATATAGGAAAATCTTTCTTTCAAAATGGTGTTGACGACCTTCTACATAATATTGTTGAAACAGCAAATAAAAACAATTGCAAAATAGTTGTGCCAGAAGATGTTCTGGTTGCAGTAAACCCTGATTACAGCACTAGTATTTCAAGAAGAACTGAGTCCATTTTGGACGGTGATATAATTTTGGATATCGGACCACAAACTTTGAGTACAATAAGCCGTATAATAGCAAGCAGTAAGACTCTGCTGTGGAATGGACCTATTGGTGTTTTTGAACATTCAGCTTTTGCAAGTGGTACAATAGGGGTAATGAAAGTCGTAAGTGACTTAACGCACAAAGGAAAGTTAACCAGCATAATAGGGGGAGGCGATAGTCTATCTGCAATAAGCGCTGCAGGCCTTACCGATAAGGATTTTACATGTGTTTCCACTGGTGGAGGAGCGTTTTTAAGTTGGCTGGGTGGTAACGAAATGCCGGGAGTTGCTGCTCTGCAAAAATGATTAGATTAAAACTTTTTTAAATTGTTTCTTATAGGCTAGCTTTTTTGTGAACGTGATTATGTCGAAGACAGTTAAACTAATTTTGTGTTTAATAATACCAATAATAGGATTTATTTTTTATGTTAGGGATCATTATTTTCACACTGACTATGTAGAAGAAAATAATTTTGAACCATTTTTCAGTTCACAACCAGGTTATATACCACCGTTTCCAGAATTAACTGACTTCGATAGAGGAGTGTTGAAAGTTTGTGGAGATTGGGGAGCACATCCAGATAAAGAAGATTTCAAAATTTTACTTAGTTGTCCGCAGCATCAAGAAGTAGTGAAAGGAATATATGATAAGCTTGATCATCAAGTGATTACGCCAGATGCGGATTTGGAGTTATTTAAAGATGAACTGGCTAACATTTGGTTTACAAATAGTGGAAGTGAAAAAGAAACTATAGGGTTTGGACATATTTTTTGTGGTGAGCCAAACGATAAATTAGGTGGTATGCATTTTGTAGGTAGATATGTTGAAGCTCAAGAAGATAAATGGGCAGGTGCAATTTGGAATGATAAGTCCCTATGCAATAAATCAGATATTAAGCCACCAGTTTATACATTTGGAATGAAATATTTGGGTAAGGATGGGGAAGTGAAAGTTAAATGCCCAAATGGATACGCATATAACCTTCATGCCGATGATATTTTAATTTCTGCAACTAAGGCGTTCAAGGAATTAGGAAAAGATGGAATGTGCCTATATAAAATGGAAGATGACAATTATCAATCAGTGTTTGTAAGAAAGAATGATGCTATACTCACGTTCTATCCCGACTTAACACCAAAATGCGATAACAAGAGTACTTATTGTAGCTGCAGTAAATCTTAATTTATTTCAGCCAAAGATATATATAGCTAAAGTGGCTTAGGTTTACCTACAATTTGAAAAACAAAAATTCGTCATCCCGCTGCTCGTTAGCGGGATCTAGAGATACCGCGAATGAATCGCGGTATGACGTAGGGAAACCTTTCTTGGGTTAGCTATACCAGCAATGATGCCGTTACTTCAAAAATCAGGTAAACCTTTCTTAGGTATATTTTCAAACTCACCAATTAAAGTTTTTATATCTTGCGGTAAATCAGAGACAAATTCCATGTATTCCTTACTTTTTGGGTGGTATAAGCCAAGTGTATAAGCATGCAGTGCTTGCCTATTGAAATTACGAATAAAACTAGAGTTTTTAGCATATTTTGTGCTTTTACTACTATTTTTTCCGTAAACTTGATCACCAACTATAGAATGTCCTATGTGGCTCATGTGGACTCGAATTTGGTGTGTTCTGCCTGTCTCTAAAGTGCATTTAACCAGGCTTGCTTGTCCTATAATTTTCTGCACTAAATAGTGAGTGATTGCTAATTTGCCTGTGATTTTTGTTACACACATCATTTCTTTATTACCACGCTTTGGAGCAATGTTAGTTTTTATCGTTCCTTGTTGAGTAGACAATGTTCCCCAAACTACTGCTAAGTATTCCCGCTTTACTTTACGATTTGATAACAATTCAGACAAAAAACTATGAGCTTCCTCATTTTTTGCAATTACCATCAGCCCACTAGTATCTTTATCGAGTCTATGAACAATTCCTGGTCTTACATCAAGGTGAGCGATAACTGCGTTCAAGAGCGTATCATTGTTTGTCCCAGCACCAGGGTGCACTGTTAATCCACTTTGTTTACTCAGAACTATAATGGCCTCATCTTCGTATATGATATCAAGTTTTATATCGTGATTAGGTTCAATTGATGTGGATTCATTTTCACAAGTAAGATGTACCATATACTTCTTGCCTGTTTTTACTATGTGATTGTTGTCGGTTATAGGAATGCCAAGCAGTGTTACCTGCTCATCTTGTATCAATCTTTGTGCTTTACTGCGTGATATGTTGCATTTTTCAGCTATATAGGTGTCTAACCTTAATTTCTCTTTATCATTATTAACACTTAAGGTTATTACTGAGTGATCTATAGTGATTTACCCCGCGCCATTTCCCATGCTGCTTGAATATTTTGATTTACGAAATCAACTTTTGTACTAGGAAGATCACCTTGTTTTTTAATATGGCAAGTTGTTTGAGAGCCATTTTTCCAGTGAATTATTATCTTGTTATCAAAATTCCGTAATGTTGCCTCAACCTTTTTTTCTTTATTATCTTTTTCTTCCAGCTTAATAGATTCTAATAAATAATATAAAAATTCACTTGGGTTGCCATTGATTTTTTCTTTCCATTCGTCTGTTCTTTTTCGTTCAAATAAATCTTTTTTCTGCTGCCTTATTCTGTCTTGTTTTTCTAAGACTGCCAGTTCTTGTAGCTCCTTCTCTTCATCTACTAATTGATCAGTATTATCTTCATTATCAGGATCATTTGGTTGGTTGTGTTCTTCTAATAACTGTGCTTGTATCTCTTTATCTGCAGATTCATTAGTACTAGTTTGCATATCTTTATTTGCAGATCGATCAGTACTAGATTGACTACTGCTCCCTTGCCCATTTTGTTGAGGGTCTGGGTTATTATGTGCATTAGGCAGTCTTTCATTGTGGAAAGTAGCTCCCGCTAGTCCCGTATATTGTCCTGGCTTTAACCTAGCTACTCTATCATCAATAGTCTCTACTGCATTCTTAATAGCATTTATTGTGTCCATTACCTTCTTTACATCCACTTCACTCAGTTTACCTTTTACGTCTACGCTAACTTCTTTACACAGAACATCCACACTTTTACTAATATCTTTCAGGCAGTCAGTTATTTCTTTACTAGCAGTTGTTTTCACCTCATCCACATTTTTCTTTATATCTTTTTCTAATTTATCAAGTAAAGCTTTGAGATTCTTCCCTATACTGCCAAGCGTTTCTTTAATGCTAATATTTGCAGGCTTTAAAAGACTATTATCAAGTAAATCGCAAGCTTTTTTAAGGTTACTGCCAAATAAGTCGCAAAATGGACTAAGCAGTTCTTTCATTAGAGATATTAGTTCATTTTCCTTTTTACCAAGCTTATTTTCTATTACTGATACAACCATGCCCTTTCCAGACCAGTATGGAAGTAGAAGACCTAAAGTACTGTGGTTTCTAATAGTATGATTTTCATGATCTACGCTATTACTTATTAGATTGCTAAGTGTTGATATGATGCATACAAGAATAATGACTAATAAAGATATTAATGTTATTAAAACATTAATGGATTGTGATATTGCTGAAACTACTATAATAGCACCAAATACATATGATCCAGTAAACAAGAAAATCCTATTTCTATTTTCTGCTTTTATATCTTCTAGTATTTCTCTCTGCGTCTTAGAAATTGGTAAAACTATTGAAAGCTTTTTCCTCTTACGATCTAAATTTGTTACAATTTCAATTTTTTCGGCTTCTTGAACAATCTGGCTGTACTGTTCATAAACTTGATAGTTTCCTACTTTTTTATCTATCTCATTCTCTTTTATTTTTTGTGTATTTATAAAGTTTATAACAGCAGTAAATAAGAGAACTGCAAGAGGAATAAAGGCAAGAGGTGCTGGCGTGAACGTAAACCCAGCAATACTTACTGTAACAGGCTGAATAGAAAAGGCAGTAAATGCTATAAGAGTAGCAATGGTACTTGCTATTGATATAGTACCAGAATACTTTCTTATAGAGCTCAAAATTCTACTGGGCTGGTCAGAAAGTTTTCTAAATCCTAAAAAATCAAAATAGTCTTTGAAAGGATCTTTAGTGTCTGTAACCATAACATTTTTCTAGTTTTAATTTATTTAGGTATACATTAACCAAACCTTAAAATCAAGTTTCTTAATTTTTCAACATGTGCCAAGGCCTATTAGAGCGCACTTTATTAATCTTTACGTAACGATTTGTTAACCAAACAGAATGTGTGCCATACGTTCCTAAATCGGCATATTTGATAGTTTTAGTATTACAAACTGAATAGTTGAATTCACTTAGTTGGATTATTAAATCAACTTTACCACAATTTTCTAGAATATCTTCTTTTTTGTAAGCTAGCAACACTGACTTACTATTTCCTTTATTATATATACAGCCATAATCGTTGCACTTTAGTCTTTTATCTGGATTGCTATATTTTGTATGATTCAAAATTTGGTTCTTCCCATTTTGTTTCGCCCATGTTTTGACAACAAAGTTCCTATTTTTTCTAGTGAGAGAATATAGTAAGTTATCACTCTCCTTTGCAGCAACATTATCAGCATTTATTAGGATGTCGGGGGTTTTATATGCAGTGCTAAAGCAAATACCTAGTACAATAAAGAAAATTCCCAAAAAACGCCAATTTCTTTCCCACAAGCACAGCCACAACAAACCAAGTGTTATGATAATAATTGATGAGGCAGGAAAAGTACGAATGGGAATAACCAAATACTGAAGACTAGCGATAGCGTTTGTTATATACAAAACGCTGTCAATTGGGCGCTCTATAAATGGCGCTATAATCCATTCAATACCTAAAGGAATCAATAAGACATAAATTATTCCAAGTGGAATAATAATTAATGTAACTACTGGTATAGCAACTAAATTTGTGATAATGCCACTAATTGAAAAATAATTAAAATTGTATATCGTGTACGGAACAGTTGCTAAACTTGCTATTACTGAGCTGATCATTATCGACACAAAATATTTCATTATTTTTATTTTGAACAATTTATTAGCATTAATTTGATAACTGGCAACCAGTGCCAAAACCGCAGAAAATGACATCTGAAAGCCTGGCTTTAAAATTGCTTCTGGTTCTACTGAGAGTATCACTGCAGCAGCAAACGCAATTGCTATTAACCCTCGATATTTTCTCTCTATCATTATTGCAACGAGTACTAAAATCACCATGATGTAGGCACGCTGAGCAGAAATTTGCATACCGGTAATCAACAAATAAAACGTGGTTGGCAAGATAGTAAGGAATGCAGATATTTTCTTGGTGTTATACTTAAGAGTCAAAGTTTCAGATATTGCGAATAAATTACGAAACACTATAAAAAACAGGCCAGCAACAAATGATAAATGCAAACCAGATATGGCAAACAAATGTGCTATACCTGAATCTCTTATCGCATCCATAGTTTTTTGGTCTATTCCGTCCTTTTTGCCGATTAGTAATGCAGAAATTATGTCTGCATGTGGTTTTTTAATATTTTGCTGCAGATTTTCATAAATGTATTGACGGAAAGATTCTATATATTCTTGAAATTTCCTTGCTTCAGCCTTTTTGTGCAAAGCTATTTTGCTTGTTGCAAAACCTGTTGCACTTATTTTCTGATAATATGCTATTCTTGCAAAATCATATGCATGCTCCGAGGGCGCAATCTTTAGAGGGAAGAGTTTTGCTGATAATTTTACTTGATCGCCTATTTTAATGCCTTTTTCCACTTTGGTTCTAACCGATATTCTGATGTTATCTAGAGCTCTATACGGTGTCATTCCAGCGCGTAATGCTGGAATCCATATCTTTTTTTTCTGGATCCCAGTATCAAGTACTGGGATGACAAAAGGGGGTGCTGGGATGACAGGAGAGGATTTTGAAATAGTAGAGACAGAAAGCAGAAATTGTTTGTATGAGCCCCTGTCATTAATGTCCTTCACTGTGGCAATTATATCTTTTACGTATCTCTCTTTATCAAGAATTTGAGTATCAACTAAAGCTGTTCTTAATTTACTAGCTGTAAATCCTATGAGCACTGCAATTAAAGCAATGCATAGTATTGTGTACCTTTTGTGCAGTATCGCAATCAGAGTTAGTGCAGGTGGAAGCAAAAGAAAAATAGATATGCAGCTTGGTTCAAAACTTAGGGAAAAATAGGTTAAAATCCCTACACACTGACACACAGGAAACCATAAGACCTGCTGCGAATCAAGCGATAAAAAAAAGGAAAGGAGGGTGACTAAAATCAAGGTTAACTAAAAGGCGTGCTTAAGATTTACAATACCAGCAATAATATTGAACCTCAGGTTATATTTTTTCTGAAAATTGCGATAAACATTCGACATAATCTTAAATATCTTTATCTCTCGGATCTTGTTTTCTACTCTCATTCTAAATGATGCTAATCTTCTATTATGCTCTGGAGTTAATGGCTTTTTACGATACTTTTTATATGGAATTATAACATTGCTTTGCAATTTTTGCCAACCTTGATATCCAGAATCGGCATGTTTTATGCTATCAAGTGGTAAATATTTTTCTTGTTTCCTTATGCGGAAATCACTAATTCTACCACGGTATGACTTTGACACTGATAAAATTCTTCCTCCTTCTTCGATAATAATCTCAGTTTTCATAGTGTTGGTTCTTTTTTTCCTGAATATGATTTCTTCCGTTTTTTACTATCTTCTGGTCTCTGTATTTGCTGTTCTGTAACATCAGCCAAAATCTTCAGTATTTTTTCTGGCGTCATACTTCTATCTTTTGTTATAGTCACTTTTTTGGCGAGTAATGGCTCTATTCTCTTAAGTAACCTACATACATTTGCGTTGTGTACATTGAATAGGCATCCTAAAAATCTATGTGTTATGTAAGTGCGATAGTACAAAATTACGCAAAACAACTTATCTTCCAGAGTTGGTAGTTTTGATCTTCTACCATGACACTTTTTCTGTTTTTCGCATCCAGACCTCACTTTTTCCACTACTTTTTCGAACTTCTCTATAGTTAAACCTGTTATATTACGAAAGTTTCTTGGGTATTTTTTCATATTATAGTAACTAAAGCTCATTTTTTTTCCTTACTTGATCTGCTTATTCTTCTTCTACCTCTCTCACATCATTTTTTCAATCACCTTTTTCAGCAGGTCTACAGTATCAAGTTATATTTTTCATTACGTAGGTTATGACGTATATAGCTAACTACTATGTCAAAAAAAGTTAATAAATATACTAATATACGACCCATAGCGGATTTTATCCTTGTATATCCTATAATTGCAAGTATAATAGCTAAATAAACAACGACGCGGGATGGAGCAGCTCGGTAGCTCGTCAGGCTCATAACCTGAAGGCCGTAGGTTCAAATCCTACTCCCGCAACCATTTTCCAACTGTGCGAATATTGTGGTTTCAGGTAGAAACTACTTGACACCCTTCGCCAACCCCCTTATCATGAAACTGAAGCTATTTATTTATCTTCGCAATCTGTGCAGGTTAATGACAAAAAACTTAGGGTATTTGGCGTCTCATGTTTAATTTTTCGCACTACGTGCATCGCATGTCTTTAAAAATTTCTAGGTTTTTACCTATATAAGCCGAAACGCGCTTACAAAGCGTTTAAGACAGCAAAAAACGTCAAATTGACAAGGGAGAATTTGAATACTAGCTACCCTAGGGTTTCTTTGCCTTTTTTCCTGCTTAGTAAATTTCTTAAACACTTGCGGTGTAGGTTAGTTGCAAGTTAAAAGCAGCTAAATCGCTCTTAATCAAGCGTTTTAGAATAAAAAAACGCCGATATTTTAGTACATAGTAAATAGCCAACCACCACAGGGCTTCTTTTGCCTTTTTTTTCATTTGGTAAATTTCTTAATATTTATAGCAACATGAACTGGGCAGGAAGGTGTCATTCCAGTGCTCCTTTTTTTGTCATCCCGGCGTCACGCGCTGGTTTCAACATTATATCACGGACAAAATAAACTTTTTAAAATTCATAATGAGTTATGCTTTCAAACGGTAGTGCCCGGGTGTGAGTATAATAATTATCGGTACATAAAAGTCATAGCAGATAGGCTGGAAGCAGCGAGCGCTGGTGAAGTGAAACGAATAATATTCAATATGCCTCCGCGTTCAATGAAGTCCCTGTGCGCTAGTGTTGCGTGGCCCGCATGGATACTGGGAAATCAGCCAACTGCAAGAATAATAGTTGCAAGTTACTCTCGGCTACTTAGCGAAAAACACTCGCTCGATACAAGGTGTATAATGCAGTCTAGTTGGTATAGAAAGCTATTTCCAGAAGTAGAACTATCCAAAGACCAGAATACTAAATATAAATTTCAAACAGTGCAGAGAGGATACAGAATTGCAACATCAGTTGGAGGAACATTAACCGGTGAAGGTGGAGATTTCATCATCGTGGACGATCCGCTCAGTTCTGCTCAAGCTTTGAGTGAAACGCTTAGAAAACGTGCCACGAACTGGTTTGATCAGACTTTAGTAACCAGGCTCAACGACAGAAAAAAAGGAATCATCGTTCTTGTGATGCACAGGCTACACCAGGAGGACTTAACCGGATACCTTCTCTCCAAACCGAAAAACATATGGCATCATATTTGTTTACCAATAATAGCTGAAAATAAGGAAATTACTTATTCAATCAAAAAGCCAGCGCTTCCTGTTCCTGTCACCCGAACAGCTTGGTCAACTCTAAATGAGTACACCAGAAATAAAACAGCATTACCTGCAAAAATACTATACTTAAGAGGAGAAGGTCAGTTGCTATACCACCTAGATGAAGGAAAAGAAGAAGTTGAGATGATAAATGCTGAGCTTGGTAGTTACGCTTTTGCTGCCCAATATCAACAAAACCCTCTGCCGCTTTCAAGTGGTATAGTCAAACGAGAGTGGCTAAAGCGCTATAAAAATGTTCCTGATAATCTCTCGCATGTAACACAAAGTTGGGACACTGCGGTTTCAATAAGCGATTCTAGCGGCTTTAGCGTTTGTACCACCTGGGCAAAAGCGGATAATAAATTCTATTTACTTGATGTATATCGTGCAAAGCTTGAGTATCCAAAACTTAAAGAACAAGTTCTGTCACTAGCTGCAAGGTGGAAGCCACATGCAATTTTAATCGAAGCAAAAACGAGTGGTCAGCAATTGATTCAAGAGCTAAAGACAAATAGTGACCTACCTGTTATCGAGATAGTACCACATAGCGGTAAACTTGCTCGATTCTACCAAATTGTTCCAATAATAGAGTCTGGTAAGGTTTTTCTGCCGCACCAAGCAGTATGGCTCAGCGATTTTGAGTATGAGATTTTAATGTTTCCGGAAGCTCGCCACGACGACCAAGTGGATAGTACCGTGCAATATCTGCAGTGGGTGAGAGATAGTAGCTCTAGGGTCGCAGCTTTACGGGCATTGTGATTTGAGCCTAAATTCTCAATGGTAAATCAAGAAGCAACTGCAATAACGTTAGGGATATAATTGTTCCACTTTCCAATTGCTTTCCCCAATAAGGGTGTACCTAAATCTGGTGTGTCTCCTATATTCACCTTCTTGCCAAAATTCAATTACTTTTGGGATTACACAAAATCCCACCCAAAAGTCAGGACGAGAAACTTGTGTATTGTAAAATTCTTTCTCCTTCAATTTTATAGCTTGCTCAAAATCTTGCCAATTTTTCAGAACGCTCGATTGTTTTGAGCACCATGCGCTAATTTGACTACCCAGCGCTCGAGAAGAGAAGTATTTGTCAGTTCTTTCATCGTTTAGAAGTTTAACATCTCCTTCAATTCGTACTTGCCTAGCAAATTCTATCCAATGAAACACTAACGCAGCTTTGGGGTTCTCAGTCAATTCTTTCCCTTTTTTACTGTTTACGTTAGTGAAAAACACAAAACCTTCTTTACTATATTCCTTTAGTAATACTACTCTTGCAGATGGAATACAGTCTTTGCTACAAGTTGCTAGCGTCATTGCAGTTGATGAAGAATTAAGTACTGCTTTATACCACTTTGAAAACAAATCAAACGGATCTTTTTCAGGTGAGAATGTCATATTCAAAAATAAAATCTTAATTCTGGCACGCATTGCAAAAATAAGTGCTACGGCCATTTTGTCGTATAAGTGTTATGATATTGTTGCAGATTCTGCAAGGTTTTTGAACTTTACCATATACGTAAAAGTTATTTTGAAAGTATCCAGCAGATCCAGATGGCTGTGCATAATCTTTCAGTGTTGAACCACCTGCAGCAATTGCATCACTCAGAGTATTTTTTATTTCAGCAGCAAGTTTTTTGCATTCTATAGAAGTTAAATCTTTTGCCAACCTAAGTGGTGATATGCGGGCTCTAAACAAACTTTCAGAAGCGTATATGTTGCCTATGCCAACTATCAATTTGTTATCCATTAATGCTGATTTGATATTCACTTTTTTGTTTTTCAGCAACTCCTGTAAATAGTCTCCACTGAATTCATCCGTGAGGGGCTCTATTCCGAAATCATCAAAAAAATTTATTTCTTGTTCTTTGCTTAAAATAATAACTAATCCAAATCTTCTTGGATCATTAAAGATTATTGAAGTATTATCGGAAAATAAAAATACCACGTGATCGTGCTTATTCCGCACTTGATCGTGGTCAGCATATATAAGCTTTCCGCTCATGCCAAGATGTATGATTACAGCCATACTACCATCTGTATTCCAGATCGTATACTTACCTCTACGCTTGATGTTGCGTATGACTTTGCCCTTTAGCATATCATCAATATTTCTTGTTATTGGTACACGTAAATTCCAATTATTCACTATAACATTACTGATTTGCTTGTTTTTAATTTTATCAAGCAAGAAGTTAGAGATTACTTCCACTTCCGGTAGTTCTGGCATGATACCTCCTTCAAAACTTAAGTTTCTGATGGTAATTTTGTCGTTAAAGCTTCCTCAAATACATTCGAGTATTCTGCGGCGCTTTCTTCTAAAAATTCCTCACCACAAACAAATTTTGAAAGGGGTCTGCTTTGTCTACTCTGTTGCTGCTTTTTTCTTTTCAAAATATTTTGCTTTAAAGCTTTTGCTAATCTTTTTTTCTCCTCTTCTTTTTCCTTATTCCTTTTTGTATTATTCATTATCATAATATATAAGCCTGCCGTTGTAGCTCAGGTGGTAGAGTACGTCATTGGTAATGACGAGGTCCCAAGTTCGAATCTTGGTAACGGCACACTGATTATACTTATAATATTGCATAACTTGCAAGCAAGGCTTAAAAGAAAGTTACAGAGGTAGGTTATCATGCTTTTTCCATATTCTTTCTACTTTCTTGTTTTTGAGTAGCTCTAATGCTTTGTGAAAGTGATGCCTTGTTTTACTTGGCACTATAATGTCATCAATGTATCCATGTGATGCAGCAAAAAATGGATTAGCAAATTTCTCTTTATATTCTTTGATTAACGTTTGCTGGTCTTTTTCATGCCTAAATATAATTTCAACTGCACTTTCAGGGCCCATTACAGCTATTTCAGCAGTTGGCCAAGCATAATTTATGTCACCTTTTAAATGTTTCGAGTTCATAACGATATATGCACCACCATACGCTTTTCTAGTGATAAGGCTAATTTTCGGCACAGTCGCTTCAGCGTAAGCGTAAAGCAGTTTCGCTCCGTGTTGTATTATATTATTGTATTCTTGGTTTGTACCAGGTAAAAACCCCGGAACATCAATAAGTGTGATGATCGGAATGTTAAATGCGTCACAAAACCTTACAAATCTTGCAGCTTTTCTTGAAGAATCAATATCCAAACATCCTGCAAGGTGCATAGGTTGATTTGCAACAATACCAACAGTATTTCCTCCAATCCTACTAAAACCAATTATAATATTACGAGCAAAATCAGGTTTTAGTTCAAAGAATTTCTTCTCATCGCACACCTTTTCAATAAGTTCATACATACCATAAGGAGTATTAGGATTGCTAGGAATCAGAGTATTTAAAGATTCATCAATATCATCAACTGAATCACAGGTTGATTTAGGTTTAGGTGATTCTTGATTATTTGCTGGTAAGAAAGTAAAGAATTCACGCATTTTTAGCAGCATTTCAACATCATTATTGAATGCAAAATCCGCTACTCCTGTTTTGCTTGTATGAATTTTTGCTCCACCAAGGTCTTCGAAACTTACATCTTCGTAGGTAACCTTTTTTACTACATCTGGTCCGGTTATAAACATGTATGAACTATTCTTTACCATGAAAGTAAAGTCAGTTAATGCTGGAGAGTAAACCGCACCCCCTGCACATGGCCCCATGATTAAAGAGATTTGTGGTATAACACCCGATGCATTTACGTTTCTTTGAAAGATTTCTCCATAACCAGCAAGGGAATTTACTCCCTCCTGAATTCTGGCTCCACCAGAGTCATTTAGTCCGATAATTGGAACCCTGGCATTGATCGCCATATCCATAATTTTACATATTTTTTTTGCATGTGATGCACCAAGTGATCCACCAAAAACAGTAAAATCCTGAGAATAAACAAAAACTTTCCTGCCATAAATAGTACCATGGCCAATTACAACTCCATCACCTAGAAAATTAGCATTTTGCATGCCAAAATCAGCTGTGTGATGCTTCACGAATTTATCGTATTCCTCAAACGAATTTTCATCGAGCAGTATACTGAGTCTTTCTCTGGCAGTTAATTTCCCTTTTTCGTGTTGTTTATTGATTCTGTTAGAACCACCTCCTTTTTCAGCTTCTAGTGCTTTGGTTTTTAGATTTTCTAGTATTTTAAAGTCTTGCATGTAATTTCCAAATTGGTTGTTAGAACTACATTAACTATACACATACACCATTGCTACATGCAATAGTGTATGTATTATGATTGTTAGAACTTTAGCCTAAGAGGGGTGATGACCGCAGTTAGCGCACTTGAATGCACTGACTTCTTCCAGAACACTAAATGGCTCACTTTGCTTTCCGTTTTTTTCTTCAACAAAACTTTTAGCTCGAGCAACAATCCTTTCTGTGCGCCCTTGCGTTTTTAGCTTTTCATAGTGCTTTAGAAAAAGCTCGCAATTTTTATCATCCATATGCACCATTATTGTGCCAAAATTTAACGCATTGTTTTCAGGCTCATGAGCTTTTTTAGAAAGTAAAGTCATCTCAAGCTTTTCATCACCCACATTAAAAGTCATTTTTACTCTACCTTTCATATCGTGATACTGTCCATTATGTAGCCGAATTATATTATCTCCTTCTCCCATTCGTAATGCACCATATTCTAAGTCCTTAAATTCCGGAGAATTCATAAACTTTGCCGGGGTTATAACACTTTCTTCTGGACATTTTATACAATAAAATGCATTATCTCTTTCTACTATAATATCTCCTTCTTTACTATTTTCAACACTGCTGCGTACAACTTGTTCTAGCTTTGATAAGTAAATATCACGCTTTTCCAGTTGATCTGTCAACATATCTTTGCTATATACACTTAGAATCTCTTTACTCACATAAGTACCTGTTGAAATTAGATTAGATATTTTCGATGCAAGAGAATCTAGTTTACCTTTTTCATTTTCTTCAAGATTCAAATTTTGCTTCTTAATAAAATCTAAATTTTTTATCAAATAACCTATTAGCGATATTTCTTTTGCTGCTCGTTTTTTTCCTTCATCATCAGATAGCACACCAGACACCAACCCATACGGCATACCGAACATGATTTTATCCTTATGTGCAAGATTTACAATTTTTAATAACTCATCCAGCATTTTTCCTGCAGTCTGGCTGTCAGAAAGCACTCCATACTTTTTTTCTATACCTTCTATTTGCTTTAAGATCTTTTTCCGTTTTTCTCTCTCAATTTGTTTATATATTGTCATACTTAATAGAAAATCCTTTGCTTCTTCTGGACATTCTATACTTCTATATGAACGCTTTCGCTGTTCTTGTTGCTCTAGATTTTTGTTACCTACACTCTCTACTTGCTCTAATATTGGCATAATCACCTCCAACTCTACATAATAAAATAAGGTAAAATACCTTGAAATAGGGTATTGATATAACCTATAAAGTCAATAGTTAAATTGAAAAATTTTAGTTATAATCTACTTTACATAGAAGATGCTCTTAAATTATGCTAAAAATCGCCATAGTAGGCCTACCAAATGCTGGAAAATCGACCCTTTTTAATAGATTGGTAGGAAGAAAAGCAGCGGTGGTAAGTAATATTCCAGGAGTGACAAGGGATAGACGTGAGGGAATAGGGAGAATTAGCGATTTGGAGTTTAAAGTTATAGATACAGGAGGATGGAACGACCAAACTAATTTTTCACTACAAGTTATTGAACAAATAGAATTTTCTCTATCCAATTCAAACATCATTTTCTTTCTTATTGATGCAAAAGTGCAAAATGAGCGAAACAAAGAATTTGCAAAGTGGCTAAAGAGAAAAATGAATAAACCTGTAATCCTCATAGCAAATAAATGCGAGAGTCATAAATCCGAAAGTGTTGATTATTTGCAGTTTTTTGATTTTCTTGGCCCGGTGTATATCTCTGCCGAACATAATCTTGGTATGGTTGATCTTTATGATGTATTAGCTGGTGTTATTGAAAATTCGAACGAAAACACTGATCTATTGGGTAGTGAGTCCAGTAAACTTAGAATTGCAATCATCGGTCGCCCAAATGTCGGAAAATCAACTTTTTTAAACAGCCTACTTACAGAAAACAGACTAATAACAAGTTCAGAGCCAGGCACCACACGTGATTCTGTAGATATTGTATATGATCATAATGGGGAGCTAATTACTCTCATTGATACTGCAGGAATCCGCAGAAAGGCGAATGTTATAGATAACTTAGAATCAAGATTTGTTGAAAAAAGCTTAGAATCAATCAAGCGCTCTCATGTGGTAGTTTTAATGCTAGACTCCCTAGTTGGTATTGAGCAGCAGGATTTATCAATTGGTGAAGCTGCAATTAAGGGAGGGAAAGGGATTATTGTTGTTTTAAATAAGTGGGATTTAATAGGTAAGGATGACAGAAGTAAGTTAATAAAATTTGTCAAACAACAGGAAGTAACTCGGTTATTCTTGGAAGTGCCAATTGTAACAATTTCTGCATTGAAAGGCATGCGCTGCGGCGATGTGATAGATAAGTGTCTTGAAGTGAGTGAATCTTTGAACAAGAAAGTCAGCACTGCAAAACTGAATAAGTGGCTAATTGATGCTTTAGATAGGCACTCTCACCCGCTTGTAAAAGGCAAAGCAGTTAAAATGAAGTATATCGCTCAAATTGGTACTAAACCTCCAGCTTTTTCTTTGATATGTAACATACCTGAAAGTGTTGATGAAAGTTACAAACGCTATTTAATTAATGACCTTAGAAAAAATTTCTTTGCTGAAGGCGTGCCAGTCAGATTACTTTTGAAAAAAAATAAAAATCCCTATGCAAAATGAATACTCTGCTTTATACTCTCAGGGATAATTTACTTAAAGTCGTGTGTAATAACTCCAGAATTCCTACAATCTTTCTGCTATCAAGTGCTTTTGCTCTAATTTTTGCATATGTGCTAGAATATTTTTTCAACATGCTGCCATGCAAGTTATGTACATACGAGCAGGTAGTTTACTATGTTGCAGGGTTACTTGCAGTAGTATGCATGCTTAAAGACAACAAAATTCTAATCTATGCAATGTTTTGCAGCTACCTCATAGGTGCAGTAATATCTTTTTATCATGTAGGCCTTGAACTCCACTTATTTCATGACATTTTAGGATGCACAGAGCAAGCAAGTGGTAACGTTAGTATAGAAGAGCTCAGAAATAATCTACTAAACCCTAATTACTCTCCATCTTGTGACAGACCTCATTATGTTCTAGGTGTTTCTTTAGCAACATGGAATTTAATTTATCTCATAGTAGCTCTGTTCGTATCAGGTAAGGTGTATTGTGGAGAAAGAAAGAAATCTAAATAATTTAAGGTACAGCAACAATCGGTTCTTGCAACAAGCAATTAGAGTAAATCATGCTGGAGAATATGGAGCTATTTGCATTTATTCTGGTCAAAAATTTATTCTTAAAAAATCTTCTATAATCAATGAAATAATTGAAATGGAAGAGCAGGAAAAAAAGCATTTTCACTATTTTAATGAGAAAATCAAAAAGCAAAAAGTTCGTCCTACTGTTTTGTTGCCAGTTTGGCGTGTTTTAGGAGTGTCACTTGGCGTTGCAACTGCCATTATGGGCAAAAAAGCTGCTATGGCTTGCACTGCTGCAGTTGAAGAAGTTATAGGAGAGCACTACAAAGAGCAAGTTTCACATTTAGAAGATGGGGAATTAAGAGAAACTATAAGTAAATTTCGCGATGAGGAGCTAGAACACAGAGATATTGCAATTCAGCACAATGCTGAAAGCGCATTTGGCTACAACATTCTATCTTCATTCATAAAAACAGGCTGCAAAGCTGCTATTTGCTTATCCAAGTTAATTTAACTAAGCAGCTTTCTTAAAGTGTTTTAAATGTTCTGATGACAACAGAAATCAGGAAGAAATTCAAGTGTAACAATTATTTTATAACTATATTTTCATATCACCATTATTAATCAATAATTAGTGTTTGTAAACTAACCACATTTAAAGTATAGACCGCAAAGGAGGCAAAAGTGCGTTTCAATTTAGAACCAGGAGATACTGCTTGTGATGGTAGAAGTAAGCTCGTAGCTGTCAAAATAAATAACGAAGAAAGAATTAACTTACCTTTCACATCTTACGCTTTCGATAAGGATCATTTTATCATACCATCACACTCTGGGACTATACATCTTAGTGCGATCCGAATAGTCGTGGTTTTGTGATGGTTAAATTCCATCTTCCCTAGACATCGGGGATAATGTATGTCTCACATCTTGGAGAATGGCAACCTCTGGGATGCAAGCATGAGACAAAAGCAGGTAATACCTAACCTTTATGGTAAATCCCTGCAAACAGAGTTAGATATGGTTACGAGAGGAACTTATGTTTGAATTGTCGTCAATATCAATATGCGAAATAAGGTTGATACGCATGGACCAAAATGGTATGAAGCACAAGAAGAATCAAGGTTTTGATGCTTGATTATGGATGTTTTCAGCTTCCGGCAAATAGTAAGAACCTAAGTTTAACGTGAAACGAAACCATGGAACGGAGTAACCACATGGAAGCTCTTATTATTCTTTATTTAAAGGATAATCAAGAAGGTAGCCAACCGAATGCTTCTATGTGGAAGGATTGTTTAAGAAGCTAATGCCCGAAGTAATATTTGGGATATGCAGACGTAAACACTGTAGTTTGGAAGGTAAAGTTGTGAATAGTAATAAATATGTTATAGACCAACAAAATGTTAGGTATAAATGGCGTACAATTCCTTGGCGTAAGTTAGAGAAATTTGTATTCAAGTTACAAAAGCGAATTTACCAAGCTGCAAAGTGTGATGATATCAAGAAGGTACATAAACTTCAAAGATTATTACTTAACTCAATGAGTGCAAAATTGCTAGCTGTTAGAAAGGTAACTCAGGATAACAGAGGAAAGAAGACAGCAGGTATTGATGGAAAGGCTAATCTTAATCAAGAAGAAAGATTGCAATTAGCATATTCTTTGGATATAAGAGAGAAAGCTAAACCATCAAGACGTATTTGGATTCCAAAACCTGGGAAAACTGAGAAAAGGCCGTTAGGCATACCTACTATTTCAGAGAGAGCAAAAGAAACACTTATGAAAATGGCGATAGAACCAGAGTGGGAGGCAAAATTTGAGCCAAACACATATGGTTTTAGACCTGGTAGATCATGTCATGATGCAATAGAGGCTATATTCATAGCTCTTGGAGGTAAGACAGCATTTATATTAGATGCTGATATTTCCGGATGCTTTGACCAAATTGACCAAAACGCCTTGCTAAAGAAACTCAATACCACACCAACTTTTAGAAAGATAATAAGAGGATGGTTGAAGGCAGGTGTTATGGAAGATGGAAAGTTTAAACCCACAAAACGTGGCACTATACAAGGAGGAACGATATCACCGTTACTTGCATGTGTTGCATTATATGGATTAGAACAATATGTCAAACAAGCATTAACAAATGAACTTTTTCAATTTATGAAAAAGAAGCGTGGTCAGGGATCGTATGAAGAGGTAAAACAATCAATAAGCGTAATCTTTTACGCAGATGATTGTGCGCCGTAGAGACACGGGAAGTGTTGAAGCTTGCAGTAGATGAGGGAGGGCCCCTCGGAGCCGGTTTGCAAGAGCAGGCTTCAAACAGCCATAAGCTGCTTTAGTAAAGAGCTAAGGTAGTGAGCGTTATGGAAAAGGCACAATTATGTGTCATGTATGAAATAGAGAGACGAACGTAAGTGAACCACTGATGAGGTGTCGAAAGCGTAGGGACGACGTCAAAACCAGGGGGTAGTCGTTAACCTGGGATAAATCTACCAGGAGCTTGTTTACTGGGTAGGTGGCGTCCGGCATAAAAGTGGCGTGAATCTATTTTAGGCTACTGCATGGAACTACGGGAACCTGTCGTTTTGATGATAAGGGAGAAGTCCAAAGAGCCGATCTCTGAGGATGAGAGTACCGATGCGAAAAACAGGGGCGGATCAGCTCGTAGTAGTGAAGAAGTTTCTGTAATGGAAATGGAGCGAAGGAGCTGAGTTATTTAGTTTTAATTATTTATCAACCGAAAGGGAGGAGTTAATGAATAAAACAAAGTCTTTTGATATGCCGAAGCAACTTGTTTGGAGAGCTTATAAACAAGTATCGAAGAATAAAGGAGCGGCTGGTGTAGACGAGGTTACGATAACAAAGTTTGAAGAAAATCTAAAAGATAATCTATACAAACTATGGAATCGGATGTCATCCGGAAGTTATTTTCCAGAGCCAGTAAAAGCTGTTGCAATACCGAAAGGTACAGGAGGAGGACAAAGAACTTTATGTGTTCCTTCAGTATCAGATAGGATAGCGCAAACAGCAGCTACAATGTATCTTGAACCGTTAGTAGAGCCGATATTTCATAAGGATTCATATGGTTATAGACCAAATAAGTCTGCATTGGATGCGGTATATACAGCACGGAAGAGATGTTGGAAAAATGATTGGACAATAGATCTTGATATATCTGGATTTTTTGACAATCTGGACCACGATTTAGCACTGCAGGCTATCAAGAAACACACAGACTGCAAATGGGTCATATTGTATGTTGAAAGGTGGATGAAAGTCCCGATTCAGCAAGCAGATGGCAACAAGGTAGCTAGGGATAAAGGAGTTCCGCAAGGAGGTTCAATAAGTCCAATCATCTCAAACATATTTATGCACCATGCAAAGGACGACGACAGAAAAGAAGAATATCCCATACAAAGCTTTGATTTTCTAGGCTATACTTTCAGACCTAGAATAGCAAAGAATAAGATGAGGAATTATTTTGTCTCATTTCTACCAGCAATTTGTAACAAAGCCAAAAAGAAGATCAAGAAAACCATAAAGTCATGGAGAATACATCGGGTCACGTGGACCACATTAGAGGAAATATCGAAGAGAATAGATCCAATAGTCAGAGGCTGGTTTCAGTACTATGGCAGGTTTTATAAATCAGAGATGTATCCATCTCTCAGAAATATAGAGAGATACCTCATAAGATGGGTCAGAACCAAGTATAAGAAACTTCGAGATCACGGAAGGCTAGCAAAGCAATTTCTAGGAAAAGTGAGAAAGAGGTCTCCAAATATTTTCTATCACTGGACACTTGGGTTAGGATCAAAAGACTAAATAATGGGAGCTGTATAAACCGAGAGGTTTCCGTACAGTTCTGCGAGAGACTGGTGGGGAAGCTCCGCCGGTCTACTCTCCTTGTCATCATACATGAGAGTGAAGAAATTATTCTTAAGGCGAAAGTTCTGGTTGAAGAATGGTTAAAAACCATAGGTCTAGAGCTAAAGCCATCAAAAACAAGATAACTCATACTCTAAAGGGAGAAAAGCCAGGTTTTGACTTTCTGGGGTTTACGGTAAGACAATATCCAGTAAATCGTGGTAAGAGAAGCTATAAAACAATAATTATGCCAAGTCGCGAATCCGTGAAACAGCATACATGGGTCATCAAACACAAACTGAAGAAATTGCGTGGTGAATCGCAGGGAGCAGTAATAAAACACATTAACCCAATTATTAAAGGATGGTGTCAATATTACACTTCAGTAGTATCATGTAAGATATTTAGTTTGTTAGATCACATTATGTTTGGAAAACTTTGGAAATGGGCAGTATATAAACACCATAACAAAGGAAACCGCTGGATCAAGGAAAAATACTTTAAAAAGTATGGTAACGATAATTGGCGATTTATGACAAGTAATGGAGTAAATCTTACCAGACATGGAGATTACGTTATTAAACGGCATACCAAGGTGAAAGGAACCAAGACACCATATGATGGTGATTGGGTATACTGGAGTAATCGTCTGAAGAGAGTACCAGATAAGCCAACAAGAGTAACAAATTTATTGAAGTTACAACAAGGTAAGTGTGATTATTGTCAACTTTGGTTTAAAAATGATGATATTTTGGAAGTACATCACAAAGACCAAAATAAGAAAAACAATATAACCAAAAACTTATCTTTGTTACATGGACATTGCCATGATAATTTACACAGAAAGTGTGCATGACAAGCACCAAATTGCAGAGGAGCCGTATGACGGTAACCTGTCACGTACGGTTCTGCAGTCGAGTGGGGAGAGGTGACTTTCTCCACTTAGATAACACTTACTGTTTGATCATTCTCAGTACTAAATAAATGCTGGAACATCTTTACACTAGAAAATAATAATGTAATGTTTTTATTTACATTTATTTGATGTATAGAATAGTAATAATCAATTACTTTATTATATAAGTCAGGATCTTTTATATTACTTGTCTCAAGTACATCCTTAACATCTTTAATTATTTGATCCTCAAAATCTTTTTCTGTTTTCAATACCTTTTCTCCTCTAGGGTTGATCAAGGTATTAAATGTATCTAACTTTTTATCATCTGCCATTTCACCCAAGTCTTTTTTTAACTCAGATTTTTTAATAACTTTATAAATTTCGTCTATAACTTCTTTAACGCTGAGTTCCCTGTCTTTGCTAAGAAGTACATAAGCTTTGTTATAAATTAAAAGCAAACCTTGTAGACTAAATTTGAGATTGAGATAGTGATCTAGATGTTCTTCCCTGCTTTTTTTTGCAAATATAGATATTCCAAGGTGATTTCTACGATCTATACTACAATCATCACGTGCACCATCATGTTGAAAGCTGCCCATACATATGAACAATGCTTCAAGCAAATTACCCTTACCAACAATTTTTATCAGCTCTTCAATTTCTTTTACCATTGCAAAACCTATAATATCCTACTTTATAGTGTAAAAGCTTTTAGTTAAGAACATATCCACCCTCCACCGATAACTTGTTCACCTTTATATGCCACACAAGCTTGACCAGGACTGATGCCAAAGTAATCGTCGTTTAAAATAACACAGGCTTTATTTTTTTCGTCAATTGAATGTATTGTTGCTAAACTTCCCGCATGTGATGATCTCAGCTTCACAGTGACTTCCATGCCTTCTTTTGGTTGTTCTAACCAATTTAACTCTTTGATCAATATTTTTTTTTGCATTAATGCGTTGATCGGACCTACTACAACCTCATTATTTTCTGTATTGATTCTTACTACATAGAGAGGTTCATTGTGTGCGATACCCAAGCCCTTTCTCTGCCCTACTGTAAAATTTACTATGCCACTGTGTTCACCTAACACTTTTCCATTAATATCTACTATTTTACCTTTCCGTACAGACTGTGGAGCTAATTTCGCTATTGTCTTACTATAGCTTTGAGAAACGAAGCATATATCTTGACTGTCTGGCTTTTCAGAGATTTGTAAGCTGAAATACTTTGCTAATTTTCTTATATCACTTTTATGGAACCCACCTAGTGGAAATCGCAAAAGCTTCAACTGCTCCTTTGTTGTAGCAAATAGAAAATAGCTTTGATCTTTACTTTTATCAATGCTTCTGCACAACTTTACCTCACCATTTTTTTCTAATCTTCTCACGTAATGTCCTGTTACGAGCACATCTGCACCAAGATTTTTTGTAACTTGCAATAGATCACGAAATTTTACCGTTTGGTTACATCTTACGCATGGTATGGGAGTTTCCCCACGCATATAGGTACTTGCAAAATCCTCTATTACTTCCTTTTTGAATATTTCTTCGTAGTTTAAAATATAGTGAGGAAAGCCAACACTTTCAGCCACGCGCTTAGCGTCGTAAATATCCTGTCCAGCACAACATGCACCTTTTCTTGCGTTAGCATTACCGTCGGTGCCATAGAGTTGAAGAGTTACACCTATCACCTGGTACCCAAAGTTATATAGCAGTGCTGCAGCAACGGAGCTATCAACTCCCCCGGACATTGCAACAATAGCCTTGGTCTGGTGCGGAGCTTTATCTTTTAGCAGAGGTTCAATTTTAAATTCTTTTAGCATAATTGCCTTAATTGATAAACGCAAATCTTGTGTCATTCCAACATACAACTGTGCAAACGTTTTGATTTGGGGGCAATTTACATAGTAGATGATGTCATGAAAGTAGCTGACACTAGAATCTAGTTTCTATTACACAAATTCATTAAAACAACATATTTATTTGTAATCAAGTTCCAGTGTCAGCTACTTGGATGATACCCTTTCCTGCTGGAAGTTGCCTTCAAATTACTTGGTGCGTGATACTGGGATCTCATTTATATTACATAATTCCATCAAAACAATTCGATAAACTACCTTCAAAAACAATTTAATCTTGCTTGAATAAAACATGGCCAAAATAATCCATGTTTTCAAGCACTTTTCCACTACCCAAGGCAACACAACAAAGTGGGTCATCTGCAACACGAACTGGTAGTTTTGTTGTTTCACTGATAACTTTGCCCAAGTTACGCAATAATCCACCACCACCGGATAAAATTATTCCTCTATCGACTATATCAGAAGAAAGTTCAGGTGGAGTGCTCTCCAGTGCAGTCCTAATAGCAGAAATTATCTGATGTACAGGCTCTATTAAACTCTCTGCAACTTGATATTCTGACAAAAGCATTTCTTTTGGCATGCCACTCACTAAATCCCTGCCTTTAATTATCATTCCCTCTTTGTTATTTTCACCTGGCAGACTGGCTGAACCTACGTTTTTCTTAATTTTTTCAGCAGTTGTTTCACCGATTAATAACTTATGATTTTCACGGATGTACGATTTTATTGCTTCATCCATAATATCGCCACCTACTCTGGCAGAACGTGAATAAACAATTCCGCCTAAAGAAATAATTGCAACTTCAGTTGTACCGCCTCCTATATCAACGATCATAGAACCCTCAGGTTCAGTAACCGGGAGCCCAGCTCCGATTGCTGCAGCCATTGGTTCTTCAATCAAAAATACTTCATTTGCACCAGCACTTTCTGCTGCATCTTGTATAGCACGCCTTTCAACTGGCGTGGATCCAGATGGAACGCATATGATAATATTAGGTTTATTAACAGTGAATTTTGTGTTTGCACTGCGTATGAAATATTTTAGCATTTCTTCCGCACTTTTAAAATCAGCAATAACTCCATCCTTTAAGGGCCTTATTGCCTCTATTTCTCCAGGCGTTTTTCCAAGCATCATTTTAGCTTTTTTACCAAAAGCATAAGGAACGTAGCTTCCTTTTTCTTTTACTCTTGCTACAACTGAAGGCTCATCAAGCACTATTCCCTGATTTTTCTGATAAACTAAAGTGTTTGCAGTACCAAGGTCTATAGCAATATCGCTAGCAAACAAACCTTTGAAAGTAAAAAGGCTATAAAACTTTCCGGTTAATTTTCGAACAAAATTCATACATAACTCAAGAAAACCATTTATTAAGACAAATTATACTTTTCAGATAAGTAGTAAGTAACGCACTCAACGTCTAAACCCTTACCTGTTACTTTTTTTAGCAGTTCCAGGCCACACTTTGCACTGTATACATTTTGAGATAACCAACTGATAAGTAAACTAAAATCTCCTTTTATTATAGCACTTAATGATTCGTAATGATTCTTTTTAACGAAAGAGAAAATCTGCACAGCAGCAATTAAAGCAATAATTTTTATAGGAAAGTAGCCCATAACACCGCTTGCCCAATATTCATCTTGAAAATAAGTGTTTAGCTCATTTTTAGCTTTTACTGGAATTTTATAGTGCTTCATACCTTCCAACCACGCATCATGCAGATCCTTAACTTCCAATGTACCATTTATTATATCCTGTTCTAACCTAGTTCTCAACATAATATGAGCTAACAGACTAAATTCATCTGCGTTCTTTAAAGAAGAAGAGGAAAGGTTTATTTCATTGAAAACCAAGTGCAAATTTTTAACACTGCTATTAGTTTTGCCTTTTATAGCAAATTTCTCTTTTATGTGTGGTTGAATGAACTCAATAAATTCTCTGGATGTTCCAATCATCCTTTCCATGAATAACCCTTGAGTTTCATACATAACATGTCTCGTAATTGGACTACTTATAGAATTTTGCGCTAAACATTTTTGATAAATCGCATAACCACTATGCCGTAAAAGTGAAAATAAACCATAACAAAAATCAGATTCATCATAATCTATAGGGTAGTAATAAGAAGTACGAATCTCATTTAGTGCAATACCCATTTGCTGTAAACATAACGAGCCAAGTTCAATCTGCTTCTGAGTAGCAACTCTTTGTATATTAGTAACCTTATCCTTTTTCTGCTTTTCAATTATTTCACCCACATTTTCGCTAAAAAATTTGCCTACCTTGGGGAATACTTCCTTTATATTCTTTTCTGTGATATCAGAGTCATAGTCAGCAAGCAGTGAGTCGTATTTCGAGCATTTTAATTGCTGCGATTTTATAGAAGCTACTTCGCGAATGAGTGTGATTAAATCAGTAAAACGTTCTTTTAGTTTTTCTAAGTTACTGGTTTCAGAATGAGATAGTTTCCATAAATTTTGACATTCAACCTTAGCTTTGGATAAAGACTTTACTAAATCAATAGGAACAGCACTGTTGCTTTTATGTATTCTCTCTATTAACTTTAGCTGCTGAGTATTTGCACTTTTTTTGTTGCCAAGAGCATCTGCTAATGATTCCTTTATTGCGTCATGAGAGATAATTTCATGTCTGATTTCTTCTAGAAGACTCATTTGTTCAACTTTGTCCTCAATATTTAATTGGCTTTGGTTGAGTACTTTTAGCGTATTTTCGATATTCTTTACCCTATATAATACTTCCTCTAAAAACTTATAAGATTTCATAATTTGTTCATTGTTTTAGAAAACATCTGTTTAATATCGTAATAGATTAATAATAAAGTTAAAAGTATATTTGCTTAAAGTACAATAAAAAATTGTACTTTTTATTCCTTTATTGGATTTTTCTACTCAGAGTCCAGCATATTATAAGAAAATTAATTGTAAGGTTGTAGAAAAAGTATTTAGTATTTTATTTCTCTTGACTATATTACAATATGGGGAGATATTAGGTGCTGAAATTAAAGTTACGCACTATTTTAAAATTTATGGAGGTTTAGTAATGTGGAGTAGACTGGTTATAATGTGCTGTTTTTGTTTACTACTTACTGGTGTAAGTTCTTGCCAAAAAAAGGAGCAAATACAACAAATAAAATGAATTCTGTTGTTAAGCAGATAGGTGATAAAAGAGTTTTCTTTGGTTATGATGAATCTAGTATTACTGAAGTAAGTGCAGATGCATTACTTGACGTAATGGAGGTGTTACAAGATAACCCTGACGCGAAGGTTACTTTAACTGGTCATACTGACAACCGTGGTTCTCATGAATATAATCTTGCGCTAGGCGCTAGAAGGGCAGATGCAGCTAAAAAATTTATGGTTAGTTGTACACCCTACATAGAAAACAGAATAAAAACTGCTTCTAAGGGTGAAACTGAGCCTTTGGTTAATGTAAAAGATGATTCTAGAAATTCTAAATATGAAAAAGAGCATGCTAAAAATCGTAGAGTGGAATTTTCATTTTCTGGAATAAAGAAGTAGTTTCTTGCATTAAAGCCTGGATCCCAGTGTCAAGCACTGGGATGACAAAAGAGAGCAATTCCGCTGCTTGTTAGCGGGATCTATATATACCACAAATAAGTCGCTGTATGACGTAGAGACTATCTGGCCATCAAGAAACATAATGAAATTAGAGTTATTATTTCAAAATATAGCTAATAGCTTTGCTTTCCATAACCAAATCGCAGTTGCAGTATCAGGTGGTGTAGATAGTATAGTCTTACTGCACTTAATGACTAACTGGGCAAAAAAAACAAGCTTTCACTTCCTATAGCATTAACAGTAAATCATGGGTTACGTTCAGAGTCTCAAAAAGAAGCTGATTTTGTTATAAGTTATGCAAAAGAACTTGGAGCAAAGGAATCGTTCATATTAAATTGGGAGAAGCAAAATATTGAAGGTAATATTCAGTTACAGGCACGAAAAGCACGATATAAGTTACTAGCAGAGTGGTGTAAAAACAATAATGTTAAATGTTTGCTCGTTGCTCATCACAAAGATGATCAAGCAGAAACGTTCTTATTAAGATTGGAGCGAGGTAGTGGCGTAGATGGATTATCATCAATGGATTACAAATCTTTCTTAAATGGTATTTATATATTTAGGCCGTTGTTAAATTTTAGTCGTAGTGAAATAGAAAAGTACGCTAAGCTTCACCGGTTAAAATGGATCGAAGATAGAAGCAACTATAACTTAAAATACAGGCGAACTTTATACCGTAGCTTACTTAAAGCAAGTGACAATCAAGAGATTTTAACAGAGCGAATATGCCTCACAGCCCTTCATATGAAAAGAGCTGCAAAAGCGTTGATGCACTACACACGCCTTGCATTTAATGACTGTGTTAATGTTCATGATCTTGGTTATATTGAAATTAAACTAAGTGAATTTTATCAATTGCCAGAGGAAATAGCCTTGAGGCTTCTTCTTTACTCTATAATGGCAATTGCCAGCAAACATTATAAACCAAGGTACAACAGCCTTATCGTAATATTTAATAAAATATTGCAAAAGGATAGTAATGTTAACTGTACACTTTCTGGGTGCAAAATAAGAAAATATGGAGAAAATATCTTAATAATTAGAGAATCGTCAAAGATACAAGAAATTACCGTAAACCTACCTTTAAATGAACTTACTCAATGGGATAACAGATTTGGCTGCACAATACTCGGAAATCAAGAGTGTTCAGTTATCATCGCTCCATTAAAAAAAACACAAAAAGTTCCTGAATTTCTGAAGGATTACAACTGCTGCCCTGAAGTTTTCTACTCTTTGCCTACAGTACAAAAAGATGGAAAGGTGCTTGCTTATCCTGATGTAAATTATAACGGAAAAAATACCAATGACGATAAGGTTCAATGCATTATTAATAGCACAATAAAACAAAATTTGGTAAGCTTGATTAGTGTTTAGTTAGAAATAAAAATGAAAAAATTTTTAGAAGGCTTATTGATCTGGTTAGTAATTATTGTTCTTATTTCAGTTGCTTATATTCAGTTCAGCGGAAATGTAGGTAAAAGTAAAACAACTATACCTTTTTCGGAATTTTTAACTAAACTAGAAGACAATGATGTAGAAAATATTGTCATAAAAAACCAGAGCATTGAGGGCAAGTTTAGGGATGGTTCAAGTTTCAACTCAAGCGGTGTTATATATAGCGATCTAATAAAAAATTTACATGATAGAAAAGTGAGATTCTCCTTTTCAACTGGAGATTCTGCCATGAACATAATTGGTGGATTACTTATCTCATGGGTCCCAACATTTATCTTTATTGGCTTTTTGCTATTCTTTTTTAAACAAACACAAGCGGGAGGCAACAGAACTATAAGCTTTGGCAAGTCAAGGGCTAGACTCATGACTAGTGGAAAAAAAGTAACATTTGATGATGTTGCCGGAATTGATGAAGCAAAAGAAGAGCTAGTAGAAATCGTTGATTTCCTTAAACAAAGGCAAAAATTTCAAATATTAGGTGGAAAAATACCAAAAGGGTGCCTTTTAATTGGCTCTCCTGGAACTGGTAAAACTTTACTTGCTCGTGCAATTGCAGGAGAAGCTAATGTACCATTCTTTAGCATTTCTGGATCTGATTTTGTTGAGATGTTTGTTGGTGTTGGTGCGAGCCGTGTTCGTGATATGTTTGATCAAGGCAAGAAAAATGCTCCTTGTATAATTTTTATAGATGAGATAGATGCGGTGGGTAGACATCGTGGCATTGGTCTTGGTGGTGGTAATGACGAAAGAGAACAAACATTAAATCAGTTATTAGTTGAGATGGATGGCTTTGAGTCTAATGAGGGCGTAATAATAATTGCTGCGACTAACCGTCCGGATGTCTTAGATCCAGCACTGCTTAGGCCTGGTCGTTTTGACCGGCAGATTACTATTTCTTTACCCGATATAAATGGGCGCGAGAAAATATTAAATACGCATATAAAGAAAATATCAATGGCCCCTGATGTAAATGTGAAAACAGTTGCAAGAGGAACACCTGGTTTTTCAGGGGCTGATTTAGCAAATTTAGTGAACGAATCTGCGCTTATTGCTGCAAGAAGAAACAAGAAGATTGTTACCATGGATGATTTCGAATATGCACGTGATAAAGTGATGATGGGTGTGGAAAGGCGATCTCTCATTATGACAGAAGAAGAAAAGAGACTGACTGCATACCATGAAGCTGGTCATGCGGTGATTGCTGTTAATATGCCTGCTTCTGATCCTATACACAAGGCAACAATTATTCCACGCGGTAGGGCACTCGGTTTAGTTATGAGACTACCAGAAACAGATAGAGTGTCCCTCACAAGAGAAAAGATGCTAGCAGATATAACTGTTGCAATGGGTGGACGTGTGGCAGAAGAGCTAATTTTTGGCTATGATAAAGTCACAAGCGGCGCATCTTCAGATATAAAACTAGCATCAGATTTATCACGTTCTATGGTAACAAAATGGGGAATGAGCGACAAAATAGGTCCGATCTATCACAATCGCGAACAAACCATGCATGGTTCTGACATGATTTCTGAAGATACGTTAAAACTTATAGATGAAGAAGTGAAGAAAGTTGTGTCTTCTTGCTATGAAAAAGCGAAAGACATTTTGACCAAGCATAAGAAAGGCTTAGATCTCATTGCCGAAAATCTACTGGAGTTTGAAACTTTAACAGGAGATGAAATAAAGGACATATTAAGCGGAAAAAAAATTGTTAGAGAGGAAAATGAGAAGAATGAGAAAATAAAAAAATCCTCTCTCTATTAAATTTGGCCTTGTTTAACTGCCAAATGAAAGTTTTTAGTTGCAGTAATGGCGTCATCAGGTAGCTATCTGACTCACAGAAACGGGGCTAAAATTCCTTGATAAACTCCGCCAGCCCCCTTATCATGGAAGTGAAGCTATTTATTTATCTTCGCAATCTGTGCAGGTTAATGACAAAAAACTTAGGATATTTGGCGTCTCATGTTTAATTTTTCGCACTACGTGCATCGCATGTCTTTAAAAATTTCTAGGTTTTTACCTATATAAGCCGAAACGCGCTTACAAAGCGTTTAAGACAGCAAAAAACGTCAAATTGACAAGGGAGAATTTGAATACTAGCTACCCTAGGGTTTCTTTGCCTTTTTTCCTGCTTAGTAAATTTCTTAAACACTTGCGGTGTAGGTTAGTTGCAAGTTAAAAGCAGCTAAATCGCTCTTAATCAAGCGTTTTAGAATAAAAAAACGCCGATATTTTAGTACATAGTAAATAGCCAACCACCAACGGGGTTTCTTTTGCCTTTTTTTCGTTTGGTAA
This sequence comes from Wolbachia pipientis, assembly GCA_023052945.1. Classification (NCBI taxonomy): domain Bacteria; kingdom Pseudomonadati; phylum Pseudomonadota; class Alphaproteobacteria; order Rickettsiales; family Anaplasmataceae; genus Wolbachia; species Wolbachia pipientis. The sequence continues at coordinate 114,387 of CP095495.1, read as the reverse complement.
ATTTTTTAAATATTTATGACTAAACGACAATCGTCATCCCGCTACGTGTTAGCGGGATCTGTGCTAAGGAGATACCGCGAATGAATCGCGGTATGACGTAGGATTGCTGTCATTCCAGTGTCAGCTACTCGGATGACAAAAAAAGGGGGCTACTTAGATGACACTATTCGCTGTACAGTTTACCTTTAAAAATGAATGTTCGTGCAGCTATGGAATAAATCGCGGTATGACGTACCTTTTTCTACTTAGTTTGGGTTATGCAAGCATCGAACAGACGAAATCTGTCAAATCAGAAAGAAACACACAAATTTAAGTTTTTAGTAGTTTTCAAGTATAGTTGTACAGGGAGCGCCTTTGCAGTTATGACCGACATTTTCAATGGTGCCTAAGTGCCCGTATGCAAGCATGGCTTTGGAAGGAACGGTCAAATCATTGATGGAGTCATTTAGACTACCTCGGTTAGGAGATTGTACTATCAACCGTTCCAAGCTGAAGCGTTTCCCTATTACAAATTATATGTAGGGGTTACCATGAAAAAAGCAAAAAGTAAATTAGAAATAGTGAATCCTAATGCAGCAGGAATAGACATTGGTTCAGCTGTACACTATGTGTGTGTACCTGAAGGAAGAACGCGTTCAGAAATTTGGCTGCTTTACTGAAGACCTTCATAACTTAGCACAGTGGTTGAAAAAGTGTAAAGTTACAACAGTAGCTATGGAATCAACAGGAGTATATTGGATTCCTTTATTTCAAATACTTGAGTCATACAAATTCGAGGTAAAATGCACGGCATGTAAAGAATGTACCTGGTAGGAAGTCTGACGTTCAAGATTGCCAATGGCTCCAACAACTGCATAGCTACGGACTGCTTCATGGATCGTTTAGGCCAGATAATCAGATGTGTGTATTGCGCAGTTACGTGCGGCAACGCAAAAATCTCACTGAAAGTGCATCTACACATATTCTGCGTATGCAGAAGGCATTAATTCAAATGAATATACAATTACACAAGGTTATTAGTCATATTACTGGGATAACTGGTATGAAAATCATTGAAACTATAATTGAAGGCGAAAGAGATTCTGAAAAATTGGCAGAATTCAGGGACGTGCGAATGAAAAATGATCAGTCTACTATTGCAAAAGCGTTAGCTGGTGACTATAGAGAGGAACACTTATTCACGCTAAAGCAAGAATTTGAACTATATAATATTTATCAAGAAAAAATAGCAGAATGTGATAGAAATATTGAAGCCTATTATAAAACGTTTGAAACAAAGTCTTGTGAAAGCAAACAGCTAAGTAAGCAAAAGAATAAAAATAGCAAAAGTAAGCCAAGCTTTGCTTTGTATGAGGAACTGCACCGAATAACTGGTATGGATTTCACTAAAATTCCTGGATTTGATGTATTAAGTATACAAACCATAATTTCAGAAGTTGGTATAAACCATAGTAAATGGCCAACAGAAAAGCACTTTTCATCGTGGTTGGGACTCAGTCCTGCTAATAAAGTTACAGGGGAAAAAGTGTTTAACACAAGAACACGTAAAGTCATTAACCGTGCTGCAAATGCTTTGCGAATAGCTGCTCATTCTGTAGGAAATAGTAAAAGTGCGTTGGGTGCATACTACAGAAGATTGAAAAAACGACTAGGAGCACCAAAAGCAATAACAGCTACTGCAAGAAAAATGGCATGCATATTTTATAGTATGCTCAAATACGGACAGGAATATGTAGAAAAAGGAATGGAATACTATGAAACACGCTATAAAGATAGAACTGTAAAAAATTTGATCAAAAAAGCGAGCGAATTTGGCTACATATTAGTTCAACAAGAAGAGTTAGTTGAGTGAGTTTCTTAGGAGAAATAGGAGAAATCGTAGGAAAGGGTTGTTTATTTAGTGGAATGTCTGTTAAAGAAGCAGTAGAAAAAGGCTGTTTTACTAGATGTGGAAGGTGGGGCGACCAAAATTCTAAAAGTAGTGAGACCTTTTCTTGGGTGAATAAATTAAAAGATAACAAAACGACATCCGTAGGACGTTCTTGATTGGAGACAAGTGGCTATGTTTCACATAGCTACTTGTATATCAGAAATAAATGGTTAACTATTACAAAGTAAAGTAGTTTTTAAAACTTAATCCAATTTACCATAAATAATTTACTTTAATTAGTATTGCTTGTAGAAGTGTTTTATATTATAAAAAATACCTGAACTTTAAAATTTGTACTATTTGTTAGCAAGAGCCTTTATCACTGAATGCACAATATCACGCAATGTTTCATCTTTAATTTTTCTATATTCTCTTACTAATCTTGATATTTCTTCGCTGCCCACATCGCTACGGAAGGCCTTATCATGCAAGTCTTCAGAGGCTTTGGTAAAAAAATATGACATATCAACGGACAGTGCTTCTGCTAACTTATATAGCCTATCAACTATAAGCCTTACCTCTCCAGTTTCATATCCTTGTATATGCTGAAATGAAATTCCAAGCTTTTTTCCTAAGTCTCTTTGGCTAAAACCACACATTAACCTTCTCTTCCTTATTCTTTCACCTATTTGCTTATCGATAGGATGTTGTATGGTCATTTTACGTATCAGATAATATACTTTGAGAAAAAGATTTTACCAATATATAAACTACACTACGTAACCTTTTGCTCTTAATTTCATTGTATCCTTTGACTAATTTTAATATCTCCTCATCATAAGCTTCATGTGAGTCGTAATGCACATCAGTAAAAAAATCAGCAACATTAATCGATAGGGCTTTTGCTAAGTCATATAGTCTACTAGCTAAAATGCAATTTGAACCATTTTCGTACCTTTGTATCTGTCTATATGAAACACCTATTCTTTTTCCTAATTCAGTTTGTGTCAAACCACAGTATAACCTAAGCTCTTTTATTTTTTTGCCTAATTCCACCTTTCATTACTAATTTTAGCTGTTCAAGCTTATATTGAATTTTTTAATTTATAAAGTGAAAAAAAGAAGGAAAGTTGGAGAACTTTCCTTCTGGTCTACAGATTACAATAAGCCACTGTCATAAAAACTAAAGTGGCTCTTCTGTGTGACAATTATATGATCTATCAATTTCATCCCTACATTTTCACAAGTTGCAGCTAATGTGAGTGTGTTATTCTCATCCTCCTTTGATGGTTCTATATCTCCGCTTGGATGATTATGTAAAATTGCAACAGATGCTGCATCAATCAGTAATCCCTGTTTTATTATTTCCCTCACATACAGAGGTACTCTGTCTATAGTTCCACAGTCTTGAATGTACTCATATATTAAATGACCACTTCGATCTAAGTATGCCACTCGTAAGCTTTCCTTTCGTGACTGCCCTATTGCTGCTTTAAAGTATTTTAGTAGCTCTTCTCTATTATCAAGAATCGACAGCTTTTTCAACTTACCTTTCAATATCCTATCGAAAATCTCTTTCAGGCAAAAGATATTTGCTATTGCTCTATCGTTTATTCCTGTAACATTTTTTAGCTCATGAAAATCAGCATTAATTACCCTTCCTAAACTACTAAAGAGCTCCATTAGCCTTTTGGCCACTTCTCTTCCTTCTGTACACGCAGATAGATTACGTTCCAGTAGCTCATGGTCAAGCAAAGATCTCCCTCTACTTGTTAGAATACGAGTTTCTAATTTCTCTTTTCTCTCACTATTATTCATAAAAACCTCCAAGATCAACATTATATACAAATTCAACGCCAGCTTTCTGACGCAGTAGTTCTCGAGGAATAACCCTCTTGAACTCTAAATTTGCAATGTTGTCCTTGTTGCTTTAAAAGCTGGAATACCATTTGCCATATGAATTTGTGCATTGACATTTACTGTGCTAATTCCCTGAAGCGCAACGGTATTTATATTTGCAATCATAATATATTATATAAAATTGTTAATACAATATATTAAAGAAGTGATGAAATAAAGGCTACAGCAATTAAAGATGGCTTAACTTAGCAAAAAAGTGCATAGTATCCTATCGCTTTGCTGATTACAAAATGTTTATAAGGATAATAACTTTTCTTTTGCTATACTCAAGCGCGGTTTTCTGTGGTGATTGTAATTTTAATTTACCATACTGTGGGCTTAGTTGTAATCTGGATCTATCATATAGAAATTTAAGTAATATAAAAAAATTGTTGAATAACGACGATAAGTTTGTTGCGCTTACGTTTGATGATGGGCCTTCCAACAATAGAGTAAACGATATTATTAATGTTCTGGAAAGCTATGAAGCAAAAGCAACGTTTTTTGTGCTTGGTGAACGTATAAATAAAAAAACATATGAGATAGTAAAGAAAATCCATGAAGCAGGTCATGAGTTAGGCAATCACTCTTGGTCGCATAGGAAGTTGACATCACTTTCAAGTGAGGAACAATTGCAAGAATTGGAAAAGACAAATACAGCAATTAAAAATGCAATAAAACAAGATGTAAAATGGTTTCGCCCGCCATATGGATGTCATGACGATAATCTGATTAAAAATACTAATAAATTGGATATGTATTCGATATTATGGACAGTTGATTCGCTAGATTGGCAAGGTGATAAGCCAGAAGCTTTAGTTGAAAGAGTTTTAAGTAATGTACATAATGGAGCAGTTATACTGTTTCATGATCACAATAACAGATCAAACACAATTGAAGCTTTACCTCATATTATTAAAATACTAAAAAAATCGGGTTACAAGTTTATTACCTTAAGTGAGTGGGAAAAAAGGGTTTGTAATACGGTAAAAGCCAGAAGTGTAACAACAAAAGAGGGGAAAAAGTGCGTTTTGAAGGAATGTTATGTGGACAAAAAACAAAGTCTTTAACCGCAGAGCATTCATATTAGGTGGTATTCAGCTTACCATTTCCGCTATTTTTAGCTATAGGTTATATAATTTACAAATACGAAACAGACAAAAATACGAAACGCTGTCTAATAACAATAGGGTACGAATCACCGCTATTATGCCTCAGCGGGGCAAAATTTTAGATAGGAATAGCACTGAACTTGCGATAAACAAAATTTCGTATGTTGTTTTATTTGATGGTTCTGGTGAGGAGGTCGATTTGCAAACATTATCAGAAGTCGAGTCTAAAATAGCAAGATCGTCAGAAACAAAAGTAACTGCTCTTTATAAACGTTATTACCCGTTTGGTTCAATATGTTCTCATGTAATCGGATATACAAAAAGACAGCAAGGCATAAACGAAGTAGGAATCAGCGGTATTGAATATACATATGATCATATATTGAAAGGCAAGTCAGGAAAATCTGAGCAGGAAATAAATTCTAAAAAACGCGTCATAAAAGAATTATCAAGCATACCACAACAAGATGGACAAGATGTACAGCTAACAATTGATATTAATCTGCAAGAGAAAATCGCAGAGGTATTTAAAGATCACCAGGGCTCCGCAGTGGTAATTGATGTAAATAATGGAGAAATTTTAGCGCTATATAATTCACCTTCTTACGATAATAATCTTTTTGCAAGCAGACTATCAAATGAGACTTGGGAAAGCTTGAATGCTCCTTCATTACCACTTGTGAATCGTGCATTGTCGTATCAAATTCCACCTGGTTCAATATTTAAAGTAATAGTTGCGCTTGCGGGTTTAAAAGACGGGATAATAACACCAGAAGAGAAATTCTCGTGTAAGGGCTATATGAAAATAGGTGAGCGGAAATTTCGTTGCCTGAAAAGCAAAGTCCATGGGTATGTATCTTTAAATGAGGCAATGGCATTATCATGCAACACTTACTTTTATAACATAGGAAAAAAAATAAGTGTAGACTCTCTGGTGGAAATGGCCAGAAAATTTGGTATTGGCGGTGGGTCGCTGATTGGAACGTTTAAGGAAGAAGCTCCGGGATTGTTGCCCGATAGAGATTGGCGCGCACGAAAGCTATATTCGCAGTGGTATTTAGGTGACACTATCAACTTAGTTATAGGACAAGGGTATATACTTACAACACCACTGCAGCTTGCAGTTCTTGCAGCGAGGATTGCAACAGGAAAAGAGGTAATTCCCCACATTGAAATGAGTAATACAGTGCAAAATTTCCCTGACATTGATGTAGATTATGAGCATTTTAGCATAATTCGAAAAGCTATGTTTGACGTGGTGAATTCTAACTATAGAAAAGGGCTAGGCGGCATACAAATTGCCGGCAAAACCGGTACACCAGAGATAAACTCTAAGGGTGAAAGTCATAAGTTATTTATCGCTTATGGGCCTTACCATAACTCGCGCTACGCAATCTCTGTGTTTATAGAACACGGCAAAGCCCCGCGCCAAGATGTTGCTATAGCTAATGAGATATTTCAATACATGCTTGAAAGATGGTCCCTATGAGTATTAGACTTCTTGCATAACCATATAACATTGGGAATAGAAACGAAAAAACTTGCTTGACAAACTCCGCCAGTCCCCTTATCATAAACACTGAAGCTATTTATTTATCTTCTCTGTACAGATTAAATGACAAAAAACTCACGTATCTGGTGTATCATGTTTAATTTTTTGCACTATGTGCACTCTATGTCTTTATAAAATTTCTAGGTTTTTACCTAATATAAGCTGAAATGCGCTTATAAAGCATTTAAAACATAAAAAAACGTCAACTTAAAAAATGGATGGTGAATAACTAGCTACCCTAGGGTTTCTTTTGCCTTTTTTTCTGTTTAGTAAATTTCTTAATGTTTATAATTTAGGTTAGTTGCGGCTTAAAAGCAACTGAATCGCGGTTATTAAACGTTTAGAATAAAAAAACGCCATACTTGAAAGTATAATGTAAGTAATTAGCCAACCATGGGGCTTCTTTTGCCTTTTTTTTCATTTGGTAAATTTCTTAATATTTATAGCTAAACGACAACCGTCATCCCGCTACGTGTTAGCGGGATCTATGTTAAGAGATACCGCGAATGAATCGCGGTATGACGTAGGGCTACAGGTGTCATTCCAGCGCTCTTTTTTTGTCATCCGAGTAGCTAACACTGGGATCTAGACTGCAAGTAATGCATTGGGTTTTGTGAATATGGGTTTTGCGTTATAGAATGAAACACTTTTGGTGAATTTGTAAAGAAAACTGGATCCCACAGTCCTGATACAATGTTGAACATTTTTTTTTGCCCTTCCAGAGCGAGTTCTTTTAATCGAAACACTATATGTACATTATCATCATCTGACCTTACCCAGGAAAAGTGGAGAGAAAGTTGAGACGTTTTTATAGTAAAAAATGTTTTCATAAAGAGGTGCAATATGACAAATGGAAGAGAGTATACAGCAGAGTTCAAAGAAGAAGCTGTAAAACTTTTCAGAGAAAGGGGAGAAACAATTTCACAAATAGCAAGGGATCTAGGTATAAATCCCGGTATATTAGGTAAGTGGATAAAGAAGTATAACGAGAAAAAGTCAGCAGTAAATGCATTTCCGGGCAGGGGTAACGTAGCGCCTTATGATAAAGAGAGATTTGACTTAAAGAGAGAGTTAGCAAGAGTAACAAGGGAAAGAGACATTTAAAAAAAAGCCCTGGGATATTTTGCCAGTCAAAAAGAGTAAAATATCTTTTTATAAAAGAGCATAGCAATTGCTATAAAGTACAAGAATTATGTAGAATTTCTGGTGTATCTGCTAGTGGTTATTACAAATGGCTTGCTAAAAAAATAAGCAATAGGGAATTGGCAAAAAAAGATCTATTAGCAGATATTCAAAAAATACATCAAGTTTCTAAATGCAGATATGGTGCCCCTAAAATTCATGCTGAATTGAAAGCTTTAGGTAAAAATTACAACATCAAAACAGTGCAAAATGTTATGAAAGAAAATGGCATTAAGGCTATACTTAAAAGAAAATTTAAAACCAAGAAACGGCAAACTGACAATAGAGTCATAGTTCCCAATATATTAGATCAAAATTTTATTACCGATCAACCAAATAAAGTGTGGGTGACTGATATTACTTATATAAGAACCAAGAAAGGATGGCTATATTTGGCAGTAGTAATCGATCTATATTCACGTATGGTAGTTGGCTGGTCGATGAGTAGCTCAATAAATAAACAGTTGGTTATTGACTCTTTGTTAATGGCCATTTACAAGCGTAACCATCCCAAGAATCTACTATTACATAGCGATCAAGGTTCACAATATACTTCAAAAAATTACCAAAATCTACTAGCTATAAAGAACATAGTTCCTAGCATGAGTTACAAAGGCTATTGTTACGACAATTCCGTTGTAGAAAGTTTCTTTAGTTCTCTGAAAAGAGAGTTATTAATAAATACTGCTAAGTACTCCAAACAGTCTATTAAAACTGCTATATTTGAATATATAGAAATTTTTTATAACAAACAACGCAGACATTCTACTATTAACTATTGCATCCCTGAGCTTTTTGATTCATCATTCTCTTTGTAAAAACATTCCCAATTTTCTCTCCACTTTTCCTGGGTAAGGTCAGCTGCTACTTAGTTCATAAAGGTAGAGACAATGTTGAGGATGAAATAAATAGCGTTAAAAAAAATCTGGAAATATATGAGATACTTTTCGAATATGATTTTGAACGTTAACTATAGATTAGAAAAATGATAAGAAAGAGGGTAAACTCCAGTATTTGTAACCGTTCACGGATTGTGAGAATGAATAAGGAACTAGGTCCAAAGTGTGATGGTATGGATTTAGTATAAATAATTCAGGATGCTTGTGTCCACTGGTTACATATAAATTCATAAGGTTTTGAGAGTTTTGAGTCTTTTTGCGTAATATAACAAAGTTGTAAAGGTGTAACCATAATTCCTCCTTCGATGGCAATTTCTTATATATCATACCATCACACTTTGGACCTAAGCACTCCGTTCAACAAGCTAGAACTGCTATATTTGAATACATAGAAATTTTTACAAAAAACAGCGTAGGCATTCTGCTATTAATTATTGCATTCCTGAACATTGTGATTCATCATTCTTTTTGTAAAAAATTTTCTTAACTTTCTCTCCACTTTTTCTGGGTAAGGTCACATAATATCTTGACATTTATTTAATGTTGCTATATAATAGCTATGTACACTTTGTGTACTATAGCAATAAAATTACCTTGTAATAGGTGTATTGGACCCGAGGGCAGTACTCGGCGTCTCCACCATTTTTTTAATTTATATGGGGACGAATAAGGATCGACATGCATAGTAAAGATGGTAGCTTTGCTCGGTTAGACACCACCGCTAAGAGTTCATAATTTAAATGCAAACGATAATTTTGCTGCTGAAGACAATGTTGCAATAGCTGCTTAATTTAAGCACTATAACTTCATTGCTATAAGCACGGTTCAGGGAACGCCGGGTAACAGAAGTTCCCCAAAAGTTTATGTATGTGAAAGTTATATGGAGCAAACAGATTACAAAAAATTGCTTAATTCTGCCAAGTTTCAAGTTATCAAAAAGACTTTAGATGTTATATCAGGTAATGGTTTTACCCCTTACTTAGAAATATTATTTTTCACACATTTTAATGGTGTGACCATGCCAGATCGTTTAAAAAAGTCATACCCTACTCAAATGCTTATTATATTACAGCATCAATTCTATGATTTAAAAGTTTCTGAGGATAAATTTAGCGTCAGTTTGAGTTTTCAAGGAAAACAAGAGCGAATTACTATACCGTTTTTTGCTATTAGTGAGTTTCGTGATAAAATTTCAGGGGATGTTTTAATATTTAGTATCGATTCTGATAAAGAATACAAAAGTGAAAAATGTACTGAAAAATTATCAAACGGTAGTATTATATCCATAGATCAACTGCGTGATGAGTAATTTTTGTAAACAAAAAATATTAATAGAAAGAAGTGGTCTAACTTAAGTAATAGAATAGAGACCGCAGATAAATATGCTAAATCTTTATTAACGCAGATGGCAAAATTTTTCTTACATATCAGCAACTTTCTTTATTGAAAAATTCAGAAAAATGTTGTACAATTGTTACAGTAGTAGACTTTGGTAAAACTTATGGTAAGCCCAAACACTAGTATCACTTTCAGCAAAGAAACTTTAGAGTGTCTTGCTGGATTAGCTAAAGTAAGAAATAAATCCATTCAAGATCTAGCAGAAAAATTAATGCAACAAGCAATCGAATTTGAAGAGGATACAATATTAGTTGAGCGTGCTATTGAACGCGATGTTCCAGGTGCGGAAGAGGTAGATGACAGCGAAGAAATCTGGAAGTAGTCTGTACACTATCAAATATCTTAAGAGTATTCGAAAGGACATATCAGCTTTTCCAGAAACTATAAAACTAAGGATTAAAAATGCAATAAGAGGACGTATTGCAACCGATCCTATTGGTAATGGTGAACCATTACAAGGTAAATTTAAAGGACAAAGAAAACTAAGGATTTGTGACTATCGCATCATTTATCGCGTAAATACTTTAGAACGTATAGTAACTATCACTTCAATAAAACACAGAAGAGAATCTTATAAGAAGCAATAAAATGTACTATAATAGTGTATATATTTTTATACACCACTCCTTCCTCCTACCTTAGGTGCAGCTCAAAAAATGAAGTTTTTTTTGGTTCAGCAAAAATAACATTTTGAGTTTAAAAAGCCTAAATACTTGTCTTTTATATATCTTTCGTGTAATAGATATGTATGCATCCAATCATATATCTACTCAACACGTTACTTGATCTTTATAGCTTCATTCTAATATGTTGGGTTGTCTTAAACTGGCTGGTTAAACTTAATATGGTGAACATATATAATGAAACTGTCAGTAGCATAATGCACATCTTGAACCAATTGACATATCCACCACTAAAGATTATTAGAAGATATATACCACCGTTCAATGGATTAGATTTATCTATAATGATATTGCTAATAACAATTCACTTTGTAAAATATACAGTAGCTTACTACTTTAGGTAGATGTTAAAAAAATATCTAAAATCAGCAATATATCTATCCCTTTTAATATATGTATATATATCAGTTTTTAGCTACAATTATAAAGATCCTTCCTTAAACACGGCTACAAATAAGGAAGTGACAAATTTAGGTGGAATAGTAGGTTCATATTTAGCTGATATATTGGTTCAATTTCTTGGATTAACTAGTGTTACAATAGCTACAACCATAGTTTACTTGTTGATCTTCAGGCCAGCAAAAAGGCTGCTGAAAATTCTCTATTTAATATTAATTAATTTAGGGATATGTGCTATATTACCACAACTTTCGCTAGGCATCACAGCAAGGTACAGACACAGTGGAATAATAGGGAATGTACTCGTTAATAACTGCCCATTTTATGTATTTGTGATAGTAACATCAATAGGTCTTGTAGGACTAATTGGTTGGAAGAGAACAATTCACTTTCTATTCTTCTTATGTAAAAAAATAGCTTACTTATTTGTAAAGACTCTATTCTTCAGATTACGTAAAACTGCTGAATATTCAGTTGCACCATTAGTAGTGGAAGAAAAACATAGAATTAAAATTACTACTAAACAACAACCAAAAGAAAGACAGAAAAAAGCCACCGAGGAGATTTTAAGTGAGTTCAAGTTTCCAAGCATCCATTTACTTTCTAAAGCAGAGGAGTCTTTGCAGAGAAAGCAGCTGAATGAAATGGAGAGCAATAAAAATTTATCTCTGTTAGAACAAGTCCTGAGTGATTTTGGCGTGCAAGGAAAAATTATCAGTGTATGCTATGGGCCGGTTGTGACTTTATACAAACTTGAACCACAAGCTGGTACGAAATCTGCAAGAGTAATTGGCCTTGCAGATGACATTGCACGTTCGATGAGTGCACTCTCTGCACGTATTTCAATAATTCGTGGGCAAAATGCTATGGGAATAGAGTTGCCGAACAAGGAACGAGAATTCGTAATGCTGCGTGATTTGCTTGAGTCACCAGAGTACCAAAATGCAAGCTTAAATCTCCCAATTGCGCTTGGCAAAGAAATAAGCGGAAAACCAATTATTGCAGATCTAACTAAAATGCCTCACTTGCTTGTTGCTGGAACCACAGGGTCTGGTAAATCAGTTGCGATTAACACTATGATTCTTTCGCTCGTTTATCGACTCAGTCCTGATGAATGTAAGATGATAATGATTGACCCAAAAATGCTTGAGCTTTCAATATATGATGCAATACCACATCTCATAACGCCAGTAGTAACAGAGCCAAAAAAGGCTGTTATTGCTCTTAAGTGGATAGTGAAAGAAATGGAAAATCGCTATCGCATGATGTCGTATTTAAATGTACGCAATGTAATAAACTATAACCAAAAAATCACAGAAGCGATGAATAGTGGAACAGAATTGGAGCGCGTTGTGCAGATTGGCTTTAACTCAACAACAGGCAAACCTTTGTTTGAAAAAATACCAATCAAGATGGAGACATTTCCGTATATTGTAGTGATCGTGGATGAAATGGCAGATTTGATGCTTGTTGCCGGCAAAGAGATAGAGTGCTCTATTCAACGTTTAGCTCAGATGGCTCGTGCTGCAGGAATACACATCATAATGGCAACACAACGCCCATCTGTGGATGTGATCACAGGTGTGATAAAGGCGAACTTTCCAACGAGAATCAGTTTTGCTGTTACTTCTAAGATAGATAGCCGTACAATACTTGGCGAACAAGGAGCTGAACAATTGCTCGGTATGGGTGATATGCTCTATATGGCCTCTGGTGGTAAGATCATTCGAGTTCACGGCCCATTTGTAAGTGATAATGAGGTGCAAGATATAGTTGATCATCTAAAAATGCAAGGTGAGCCAAATTATATGGAGGAAATCACCAAAGAAGATGAAAATTCTTCTGTGGAATCAGAAGGTGAAACAGAGGATGAAGAAAACGACCTCTACAATCAAGCAGTGGCCATCATTCAAAGAGATCAAAAAGTTTCAACCAGTTACATTCAACGACAACTTAGAATAGGCTATAACAGAGCTGCAAATATTGTTGAAAGAATGGAAAAAGAAGGAATTGTCAGCGCACCAAGTTACTCAGGAAAGAGAGAGATATTGGTTGAATAACAGGGCTTCTTTCTTAACTTAAGTTTCTACACCCTAAAAAAGCAAGTCAAATAAAATTATTAAAAGGTCAATACATAATGACAGTTAATTTAATAATAATTTAAACATTTGGAATGTAAAATTATAATATATTAATTAACTAGGGGGTTAAAAATGGGTATAACTAAATTTGTGTTCGGTTTTGACAAATCAGATGTAACAGCACTGCAGGAAAGCCAACTAGGTGATGCTACGCAATTCCAAAAAATATCTGATCTGTTAGGAGAATTGCAAAAAAGCCAAACAGGTGATGCTGAGAAATTTCAAAATATGCTCAGTGAGCTGGGGAAATTACAAAGTAGTCAAACAGGCGATGCTACACAATTCCAAAAAATATCTGATCTATTAGGAGAATTACAAAAAAGTCAAACAGGTGATGCTGAGAAGTTTCAGAAGGTACAAGAGTATTTAGATGGCCTGCAAGAAAAAGTAGAGACACTCACAGAAACAGTAGCAGATCAAGAAAAAACACTACTAATTTGTGCCATAGTCGGTGCTGTTGCTGCGATAGCGATAACTTCTTTTGTTGCATTCTGTATCTATCAGGGAGTTAAGTGTGAAAGGGAGAAAGAAAAGAACTTGTCTAAAGATACACCAGACGCAAAACTTAATAATGTAGATGCTATCGATGGCAATGAAAAGAAGCATATGCAAATGCCAGACTAAGTTGCATAACACTCTTCTTGAGAAGGTGTTACGCAACTTGTAACACCTTACTCTTCTCTTAGCCTATGTAGGTTTTTTGATAGTAAACATATCACTTTTTAGAAAAATATTTGTATTGTAAAGTTAGCAAAGATTCTGGTTTACTTAAAGTTTGTTAATTGCTATCTTTTAAAATACGATATTTACTACAGCACCATATGCTTAGGATTTTTTCTAAAGTTTTGTTTATATTAATGTTTTTGGTTTCTAGCTTTTTTACTGTGCATAGTGCTGAAGCTAAATCTAAGCTCAGTAAGAGATACATACCTCCTGGTAACCCTGGTGGTGCAAGCTTTCATACAGATGAGGATTTTGCTGAGTCATATAAACTGTATGAGAAGCGTAGGGAATTGCTCAAGAAAAAAAAGTCACAAGATCGAGCTATAAATAAAGAAGATCTAATCAAAAAATTAAAAGAGAAAAAAATTGCTAGTCTTGATAATGAGCCAAATGACATGGAAGCGTGCATAGTCGACGATGAAGAGAGCGCTATGATAAATCAGCATGGTATTAATATCGCACGTTTAAGGGGTGCTGTATTTATAGATCAAGAGCCAGTTTTCCAGTATGAAAATAAGCAGCATGAAAGTGAACAACAAGAAGAGAAGAAAGTTACTTCAACACGAGAAAAAAAAGTCTCTTCTATGAATATCACTATAAAAGAAACTCCATCAAGAAGAACGTGTTCACATGATTCTATTGCTAATTTGGATAACGTAGATGCTTATAGTTTGAATGGTTCAAGTTCATTTGGCAGCGTAGCTGACACAGTAAAATAGTATCACAATTAATAAGTATGCTAGATAAAGATCTGATATTGAATGACGATGCATATGAATTATCGCCAATTTCCAGGCACAAAACTCATGTTGTAGAAATTGGAAAAGTAAAGATAGGCGGAAATAATCCTGTAGTTGTACAATCTATGGCGCTTGGTGTGCATATAGATTCTGATGATATAAAAAGTAGCGCAAAACATTATGCAAAAGAGATAACAGAACTAGCGCGTGCAGGTTCAGAGTTAGTACGAATTGCTTTGAATTCAGAGGAAGTAGCAAGGGCAATACCTTATATAGTAGAAGAGATAAATAAGGAAGGTTTTGACGGTAAAATATTGGTAGGCTGCGGTCAATATGAGCTAGATAAATTAGTTCAAGATTATCCAGACAACATCAAAATGCTGGGTAAAATTAGAATCAATCCAGGCAATATAGGCTTTGGCGACAAACGTGATGAGAAGTTTGAAAGGGTTATAGAGTATGCAATAATGCACGATCTTCCTGTTAGAATTGGGGTAAATTGGGGTAGTCTTGATAAATACCTTTTACAAGAACTGATGGATGAAAACTCTTCGCTTAGTAATGCAAGGCCTTCTGATGTTATACTGCGCAAAGCACTTGTAATGTCTGCTCTTGATAGTGCAAAAAAAGCTGAAGAAATTGGTTTAAGTTCAAACAAAATAATCATTTCATGTAAAGTTAGCAAAGTACAAGATTTAATTTTAGTTTATATGGCACTTGCAAAATCTTCCAATTATGCGCTGCATTTGGGTTTAACTGAGGCTGGTATGGGCAATAAAGGTGTGGTAAATACCGCAGCAGGGCTTACTTATTTATTGCAAAATGGCATTGGAGATACAATACGGGCTTCTTTGACTCAACGTCCTGGTGAATTGCGTACTAATGAAGTGGTGGTGTGTCAGGAAGTATTGCAATCTATAGGCTTGCGACACTTTAACCCTCAGGTTAATTCATGTCCTGGTTGTGGGCGCACGAGTAGCGATCGTTTTCGTATATTAACTGAAGAAGTGAATGGCTATATAAAAACTCATATGCCGATATGGAAGAAAAAAATCCAGGTGTAGAGCATATGAACATTGCTGTTATGGGATGCATAGTAAATGGTCCTGGAGAAAGCAAACACGCAAATTTGGGAATCAGCTTGCCTGGATATGGAGAAAAACCTGTTTCAGCAGTCTACAAAGACGGCAAGTATTTCAAAACTTTACAAGGTGATAATGTCTCTGAAGAATTTAAGGCAATTATTGACAATTATGTGAAGGAGCATTACACGTAACCTTTCACGGTTAATTAATAAGACCTGCTGCGAATCAAGCGATAAAAAAAAGGAAAGGAGGGTGACTAAAATCAAGGTTAACTAAAAGGCGTGCTTAAGATTTACAATACCAGCAATAATATTGAACCTCAGGTTATATTTTTTCTGAAAATTGCGATAAACATTCGACATAATCTTAAATATCTTTATCTCTCGGATCTTGTTTTCTACTCTCATTCTAAATGATGCTAATCTTCTATTATGCTCTGGAGTTAATGGCTTTTTACGATACTTTTTATATGGAATTATAACATTGCTTTGCAATTTTTGCCAACCTTGATATCCAGAATCGGCATGTTTTATGCTATCAAGTGGTAAATATTTTTCTTGTTTCCTTATGCGGAAATCACTAATTCTACCACGGTATGACTTTGACACTGATAAAATTCTTCCTCCTTCTTCGATAATAATCTCAGTTTTCATAGTGTTGGTTCTTTTTTTCCTGAATATGATTTCTTCCGTTTTTTACTATCTTCTGGTCTCTGTATTTGCTGTTCTGTAACATCAGCCAAAATCTTCAGTATTTTTTCTGGCGTCATACTTCTATCTTTTGTTATAGTCACTTTTTTGGCGAGTAATGGCTCTATTCTCTTAAGTAACCTACATACATTTGCGTTGTGTACATTGAATAGGCATCCTAAAAATCTATGTGTTATGTAAGTGCGATAGTACAAAATTACGCAAAACAACTTATCTTCCAGAGTTGGTAGTTTTGATCTTCTACCATGACACTTTTTCTGTTTTTCCCATCCAGACCTCACTTTTTCCACTACTTTTTCGAACTTCTCTATAGTTAAACCTGTTATATTACGAAAGTTTCTTGGGTGTTTTTTTATATTATAGTAACTAAAGCTCATTTTTTTTCCTTACTTGATCTGCTTATTCTTCTTCTACCTCTCTCACATCATTTTTTCAATCACCTTTTTCAGCAGGTCTATAGATAAATCGCAAATAAAAAAGAAAATTAAACCTTGTTTTTCTTTTTTCGCTATTAATATGTTTATAACACAATTGAGTTTAAATAGTTGGTATGAAAAGCTTTTTACGAAATTTCTTGCACTATCTTCTGTCATCCCAGTGCCCTGACTACTTGGATCCATATCTTTTTTTCTCTGGTCACGCGCTACCCAGGACGTGGTGTACAAGAATCCTACTAACTTTACTATTAATTCTATTTCCACTTTTAGCATCATCTATAAGCATTGAAGAAAATTGCGATTACGAATATTACCCTAAATTAGATTCTTCTTCTGCTGATGAGTTACACGTTATAAAGCGAAATTATTATAGATACGGTAAGGAATTAAAAATACTAGCAGATGAGAGGATAAAGGAGATCACTTTAGGCACTAGTGATGTAACCAGACTGCATTCTGTGATTTTTAGCAAAACACGATCTTTCATTTGAGCTTTCTTCAATTTAAAGTAAATACAGAAAATTCCTACCTATAGCTAAACTGACCTTACCCAGAAAAAGTGGAGAGAAAGTTTGGAATGTTTTTTACAAAGAGAATAAACTATTTGCCATATTTTGAAAAAACGTTTTATTTTACTCCAAAAACGTCTTAACTTTCTCTCCACTTTTTCTGGGTAAGGTCACACTTGACTACTTGGATCTAGTATGATTTAATTAACCAAGAAGTAGACATGAAAAAATTATGTAGTGAACCAGTTTGCATGACGCTAAAAAGGAAAATATGGATAGAAAAATGAGAATAGAATCAGACAGCTTAGGGGAAGTAAAAGTACCAAGTGAACATTACTGGGGAGCGCAGACTCAACGCTCTTTAGAAAATTTTAAGATTGGCACAGAAAAAATGCCAGAGCCTCTGATTAAAGCATTAGCAATAGTAAAACTTGCAGCAGCACGTGTTAACATGAAGCAGGGTAGCATAGATAATAAGGTAGGGGACGCAATCTGCGCAGCCGCAAAGGAAGTAATAGATGGCAAATTTAATAATGAATTTCCGCTTGTTGTTTGGCAAACCGGATCCGGAACGCAGACTAATATGAATATGAATGAAGTGACCAGCAATCGCGCAATAGAGATTTTAGGTGGTAATTTGGGTAGTAAATCTCCGATACATCCAAATGATCATGTGAATTATGGTCAGTCGTCAAATGACACCTTTCCAACAGCAATGCATATAGCAGCAGCAGACCAGATAAACCGCTTGCTTATTCCAAATCTTGAAAAATTGCATAAGGTGCTGGATAATAAGGTTCAGGAATTTAAAGATATAATAAAAGTAGGACGTACTCATCTGCAAGATGCAACGCCCTTAACACTGGGACAGGAGTTTTCTGGCTATGCAGCCCAGATTAAAAAGGGGATAGAGAGAGTAAAATCAACTTTAAGTGGTATATACGAGCTTGCACAAGGTGGCACTGCGGTTGGCACGGGACTCAATACTAAAAAGGGTTTTGCTGAAGATTTTGCAAAGCAAGTTGCAGGAATTACTAACCTTCCATTTACTTCAGCAGGCAATAAATTTGAAGCGCTAGCAGCAAATGATGCTTTAGTTGAGCTCAGTGGAACACTCAATACAGTAGCAGTCAGTTTAATGAAAATTGCAAATGATATAAGGTTGCTTGGTTCTGGTCCAAGATGCGGAATTGGGGAAATAATGTTACCGGAAAATGAGCCTGGTTCTTCAATTATGCCAGGTAAAGTGAATCCAACTCAGTGTGAAGCAGTAACTATGGTGTGCACTCAAGTTATGGGAAATCATGTTGCTGTGACCATTAGTGGTTCAAACGGTCATTTTGAATTGAATGTGTTTAAGCCAGTGATAATTTACAATGTTTTGCAGTCTATAAGACTTTTAGCTGATGCAAGTTTAAATTTTACAGAAAAATGTGTAATTGGTATTAAAGTAAATGAAGAGAGGATAAAAGATTTACTGAATCAGTCGTTGATGTTGGTCACTATATTAAATACGCATATAGGGTACGACAATGCAGCAAAAATAGCGAAGCTTGCTTATAAAGAAAATATCACTCTAAAAGAAGCAGCAGCAAAACTTCAACTGCTCACTGAGGAGGAGTTTGAAAGGATAGTGAAACCAGAAGAAATGGTGAATTATTTGTAACCGTTGGGAGTGTTAAATAAATCATACGCGTCAAGTTAAGAGGTATCCGTTCAGCCAATGGCGTTAACTTAAGAGCCTCCATTAGCAAACTCTCCTAAAAACATAGTGGCGTTTGGGCTTATCTACCTTATTGCGGCTGCCCTGGTCGAATTTTAACTTTAGCACGCATGCTTAAAAAGGGCTTGAAAGTTTTTTGGTGCAATAAGTACTTGATAGAGTTTCTACCTCATTACACCAAATAAAACTGAAAAATTTAAACGATACTCAGTAATTTGATCTGGGAAGGCCCTTGTGCATTACACATATGAAGCGATAATATATTACACATAACTAAGTTCGCCCAAAATTCTTGTAATACAGCCTCTAGGTGTATGGTCCCATAATTCCTCCTTTGATGGTATTGTTTTCTCATATTTTATCATACCATCACACTCTGGGACTGTACACCAGAAATTATCCTATTGAATTCTATGATATTATTTTTGTAACATTGTCTAAAGTGCCCAGTGTCAAGCACTGGAATGACACCTGTAGCCCTACGTCATACCGCCGCGGTATCTCCTTAGCATAGATCCCGCTAACACGTAGCGGGATGACGATTGTCGGTGAACCTAAGTTACTTTAGCTATAAATATTTAAGAAATTCACCAAACGAAAAAAAAGGCAAAAGAAGCCCCGTTGGTGACTAGTTATTTATATGTACTTCAAAATATTGGCGTTTTTTATTCTAAACGCTACGATTCAGCCGCTTTTAAATGCAACTAACCTAAATTATAAACGTTAAGAAATTTACTGAGCGGAAAAAAAGGCAAAGAAACCCCAGGGTAGCTAGTATTCAAATTCTCCCTTGTCTATTTGACGTCTTTTACTGTCTTAAACGCTTTATAAGCGCGTTTCAGCTTATATAGGTAGAAACCTAGAAGTTTTATAAAGACATGAGGTGCACATAGTGCAAAAAATTAAGCATGATTTACGCCAAATACATTAAGTTTTTTTGTCATTAATCCACTGCAGAGATTGCGAAGATAAATAATTAGCTTCACCTTCATGATAAGGGGGCTGGTGGAGTTTGTCAAGTAAGTTTTTCGCTTCTACTGAATGACAATTGTGGCTTGGGAGGTAGTGCAAGAAGTCTACTGATGGCTTTCAAAGCAGTTGAGCTTAATTATTAGAGTAGTAATGTTTATTTTTATATTGACTATTGAGGTTTATTATTTTATAACTAAAAACTTAGTTATTTTAATGAGCTTGAGTTTATAACATATGCCTACGATAAATCAATTAATACGTAAAGGTAGATTAGGATTGACCCATAAGAAAAAGGTACCAGCTTTGGGAGAAAGCAACCCTCAAAGGAGAGGTGTTTGCACTAAGGTGTATACTACAACTCCTAGGAAGCCTAACTCAGCACTCCGTAAAGTAGCCAGAGTAAAAATTAGTGGGTATGGTGAAGTGACAGCTTATATACCTGGTGAAGGTCATAATTTACAAGAGCATTCTGTTGTTTTGATACGTGGTGGGCGGGTTAAAGATTTGCCAGGTGTGCGTTATCACATAATAAGAGGTGCCCTTGATCTGCGTGGTGTGCAAAATCGAAAGAAAGCTCGTTCAAAATATGGTGTAAAGAAATCTGGTTAAAGTTTATGGCTCGTCGGAATAAAGCAAAAAAAAGAGAAATAAGTCCTGATTCGCGTTATGGCAGTGTTTTGCTGATGCGTTTCATTAATACAATCATGAAATGTGGTAAAAAATCTACTGCAGAAAAGATTATCTATGACGCTTTGTCTTTAGTTGAAAAGAAAGTAGGCGAAGGTGGGTTATCAATTTTTGAAACAGCGGTAGGAAATGTTACTCCTTCTATAGAAGTGCGTTCTCGACGCATTGGTGGTGCAACTTATCAAGTGCCTGTTGAAGTTCGACAAGATAGAGCGATTTCTTTGGCGTTAAGGTGGGTTGCTAAAGCAACTTCTGCTGCTCGAAAAAAGAGTGGAAAAACCACTGTTGATTGTTTGCAATCTGAAATACTGGATGCTTATAATAAACGCGGTGGTGCGTTTAAGATGTGCGAAGAAAAATATAAAATGGCTGAGGCTAATAAGGCATTTTCTCATCTTCGTTTTTAATGTTAGCTAGTTAATTGTGATATGGAAATTGGGATATCTAAATACAGAAATATAGGAATAATGGCTCACATAGATGCTGGTAAGACTACCACAACAGAGCGTATTTTATTTTATACTGGCAAGCAAAATAGAATTGGTGAAGTGCACGATGGGGCAGCTTCTATGGATTGGATGGAGCAGGAAAAAGAGCGTGGTATTACAATCACATCTGCTGCAACAACATGTTTTTGGAATGATCATAGGGTCAATATAATAGACACTCCAGGTCACGTTGATTTTACTATTGAAGTTGAGAGATCTTTAAGGGTTTTGGATGGTGCAGTTGCTGTATTTGATGGAGTTGCTGGAGTTGAACCTCAATCTGAAACAGTTTGGCGTCAAGCTGATAAATATAGCGTTCCTCGTATTTGCTTTGTTAATAAGATGGATAGAATAGGGGCAAATTTTTATCGATGTGTTGATATGATAAAGACGAAGCTTAGTGCAGCACCTTTAGTCATTCAGTTGCCAATAGGAAGTGAGAAAGATTTCAAAGGTATAATTGACCTTATTTCTATGAAAGCCATTATATGGCAAGAAGAAACGTTGGGCGCTAAATTTTCTTATGAAGATATTCCTTCTGATTTGCTTGACAAGGCTCAAGAATATCGAAATTTTTTATTAGATGCTGCAGCTGAGATGGATGATGAAGCGATGAATATTTACTTTGAGTCTAACGATCTGCCAGCGGATTTACTGAAAAAATGCGTGAGAAATGGGACCATTAAAGGAAAATTTGTTCCTGTATTATGTGGATCAGCTTTTAAAAATAAAGGCGTACAACCACTTTTAGATGGTGTGGTTGATTTTTTACCTTCTCCTATTGATATTGATGTAATTGTTGGAACTGATCCTAAAGATTCAGAAAAGAAAATTGAGATCAAACCTTCAGAAAAAGAGAAATTCGTTGCTCTTGCGTTTAAAGTGATGACGGATAAGTTTGTAGGTAGCTTGACGTTTATTCGTATTTATTCCGGTAAGTTAAAATCTAAATCTGCTGTATTAAATGCAGGAAAAAATGAGACTGAAGGAATTGGCAGAATGCTGCTTATGCATGCAAATAACAGAGAAGATATAAACGAAGCTAAAGTTGGTGATATAGTTGCCTTAGTTGGATTAAAAAGAACAATTACTGGCGACACTTTATGTTCATCTGATTTTCCTATATTATTAGAGCGTATGGAATTTCCTGAGCCTGTTATTGAAATTGCCGTGGAACCTAAAACTACTTCAGATCAGGAAAAATTAAGTGTTGCTTTAAATAGATTGGTTGCAGAAGATCCTTCTTTAAGAATGTCAGTAAATGCGGAGAGTGGACAGACTATATTGAAAGGCATGGGTGAGCTGCATCTTGAGATTATTGTTGATAGAATGAAGCGCGAGTTTAACGTTGAAGCTAACGTCGGTGCGCCTCAAGTTGCATATCGTGAAACTATCACTAAATCTGTTGAAATTGATTACATTCATAAAAAACAATCTGGTGGTGCTGGCCAATTTGCAAAAGTAAAGATTATATTTGAACCTCTTGAACCTGGTTCTGGGTTTCAATTTGAAAGTAAAATTGTAGGTGGTACAATTCCAAAAGAATATATTCCTGGTGTACAAAATGGTTTAGAGTTGATAAAAGAAGGAGGCATGATCTCTGGTTTTCCAGTTATTGATTTTAAGGCTACCCTTATTGATGGTGCTTTCCATGAAGTTGATTCTAGTCCTTTAGCTTTTGAACTTGCTGCTAAAGGTGCTTTTAAAGAGATGGCAAATAAAGCTGGTCCAAAAATGTTAGAACCTATAATGAAAGTTGAAATCATTACGCCTGAAGAGTATATGGGCGATATCATGGGCGATGTAAATAGCAGAAGGGGGCAAGTTTCAAGTATGGAAACGCATAATAGTAGCACTATAATTCTTGCTTTCGTACCTCTTGCGAATATGTTTGGTTATATAAATGTTTTGCGTTCTATATCTCAGGGAAGAGCTCAGTATAGTATGCATTTTTCTTATTATGAACAAGTACCACAATATGTGGTTGATGAGTTAAAATTAAAGTATAATTAAGGGTAATAATTATGACAGCAGTAGTGGAAGCATTTGGAAAGCCGCATGTAAATGTGGGAACAATAGGACATGTGGATCATGGGAAGACAACGTTAACAGCGGCGATAACAAAGCATTATGGAAATTTTGTAGCGTACGATCAGATAGATAAGGCGCCAGAAGAAAGGAAAAGGGGGATAACGATAGCAACAGCGCATGTTGAGTATCAGACGGAAAAAAGGCATTATGCACACGTTGATTGTCCTGGACATGCTGACTATGTAAAGAACATGATAGTAGGTGCAGCACAGATGGATGCGGCGATATTGGTAGTGTCGGGGGTTGATGGGCCAATGCCACAAACGAGAGAGCATATATTGCTAGCGAAGCAGGTAGGTGTTGGATATATCGTGGTGTATATAAATAAAGCTGATGTTGCTGATGCTGATATGATAGATTTGGTGGAAATGGAAGTGAGGGAATTGCTGAATAAATACGGATTTCCAGGGGATGAAGTGCCTGTGGTAGTGGGGTCTGCATTGAAAGCGCTGGAGGATGATAGTAGCGAATATGGAAAGAAATCAATAGATAAATTGATGGAGAAGTTAGATGAGTATGTGGAGGTTCCACCAAGGCCTGTGGATTTACCATTTTTATTGCCAATCGAGGATGTATTTTCGATATCGGGGCGAGGAACGGTGGTAACAGGAAGGATAGAGAAGGGAGAGATAAAGACGGGAGAAGAGATAGAGATAATAGGTCTGAAAGCGACGCAAAAGACGATATGCACAGGTGTAGAAATGTTTAAGAAGTTGTTGGATAAGGGAAGTGCAGGACTCAATGTAGGAATATTGCTCAGAGGAACAAAAAGAGAAGAAGTGGAGAGAGGGCAAGTATTAGCAAAGCCGGGGACGATAACGCCGCATAGAAAGTTTAGGGCGGAGGTTTATATATTAAAGAAAGAGGAAGGAGGAAGGCATACACCATTTTTTGCGAATTACCAGCCACAGTTTTATTTAAGGACAACGGATGTAACTGGGAGCATAAAGTTGCTAGATGGGAAGGAGATGGTAATGCCAGGAGATAATGTGAGTGTAGAAGTAGAATTGCAAGTACCGATAGCAATGGATAAGGGATTGCGTTTTGCGGTAAGAGAGGGCGGTAGAACTGTTGGTTCTGGTGTTGTTTCTGAAATTTTGGAGTGAGAGTTTGAGTTATAGGAGTGTAGCTCAATTGGTAGAGCGCTGGTCTCCAAAACCAGAGGTTGTAGGTTCAATTCCTATCGCTCCTGCATTAATGTTGTGGTGAAAATGTTAAAAAGTTTGTGTGTTTTTTTCTATGATATAAAGCAAGAAATACGAAGAATTGCTTGGGTAAAGAAACAGGAGGTGTTGTCATCTCTATTTGTTGTGATGATTGTTATATTATGCTTTTCGATTTTCTTCTGTTTTGTGGATTTTATGTCTCTTTACGTAATTAAGGCTTTATTTGGAATTATTTATGGAATGTGAATATAAATGGTATATCATTAGAGTTGATTATGGATATGAGCAAAATATACGCGAATTGGTAAGTAATGCTGTTTATTTTAAGGAAGTGTTTATTCCTTATCAAACGGTATGTAATTCAAAGTCTGATATAAAAGAGTTATGTGAAGTGTATGTATATATGCATCTATGTGATGAAAGCAAAAATATTTTGAATCAAACGCCTGGATTCTGCAGTGGCGAATCTGGAGATTTTGAGATGATTTCAGATGATGAGATAAGTTTAAAGTGTAAAGAATTTAATAGATATAAATGGTATATCTTGAGAGTTGCTTCCAATTGTGAAGAGAAAGTGCGCCAACATATATTGGAAAATTCTATGAGATTGAGTGTTAATGGTTACTTTAAGGAAGTTTTTATTCCATATGAAGAGCTAAGTGAAGTAGAGTTGAAATCTAAGAAAATTGCTACACGAAGGAAATGCTTTCCTGGTTATGTCTTTTTATACGTGAATTTATGCGATGAAGTATTGAATTTTATCAATAATATACCAAAATCTCTTAAGGTTTATGGGTTTTTGAAAAATGGTAATATTCCAAAGGTGATTTTGGACGATGAGATTCACTCAATGTGTAATGCACTTTATAATGCTCAAGAGACAAAGAAGTTAGGTTATGGTTATGAAAAAGGTGAAAAAGTGAAAATTAATGATGGTCTTTTTCAAAATTTTACTGGTAAGGTAAATATGGTAAACGATGAGAAAAAAATTATTAATGTGGAAGTATCAATTTTAGGTAAGCCGACAATAATAGAGCTTGATCTGGCTAAAGTAGAGAAAATAGAGGATTAATTATGAGTGTTATAGTTGCTAAGATTAACTTACTTATGGAAGCTGGGAAAGCAATTCCAGGACCGAAAATTGCTTCAGTACTTGGTCCACGTGGTATACCTGTTCCTAAGTTTTGTGAAGCTTTTAATAAAGTTACTAGCGCTACTAACGCTAATTATAAAGTAGGCGATTTAGTAACAGTGCGAATTTCCATAAAGGATGATCGCTCTCATGATTTTACTGTCAGCGGTCCACCTGTGGCTTATTTACTTAAGCAGGAGGCTAAATTAAGTAAAAGTTCTGGTAATCCTGGTAAAGAATTAGTGGCTAAATTACCTATGTCTGCTATAATTAAAGTGGCAAAGTGCAAGATGGTTGATATGAAAGTGGATAATGAAGATTCAGCAGTGAAAATGGTTGTAGGCACTGCAAAATCTATGGGTATAGAAGTTGTGGAAGGTTAGGTAAATGAATACATATAATGATAATCCTAAGCAGTGTTTGAAGAAGATTATTGAGTCTGCTTCAGCAAAGTTTAATGAATCAGTTGATATTGCAGTCAATTTAGGCGTAGATTCACGTAAATCTGAAGAGCAGGTGCGTGGTACAGTAGTTTTGCCTAAAGGTATCGGGAAGAATATTAAAGTAGCTGTTTTCGCTCAAGATAAACATTTATTAGAAGCTGAAAAAGCTGGTGCTGATATTGCAGGAGGAGAGGATTTAGTTGAAGAAATAAAAAAAGGTAGAAAATTAGATGTTGATTGGTGCATTACTACTCCTGATTTTGTGGCAAAAATCACTCCTATTGCAAAAGTATTGGGTGCTAAAGGGCTGATGCCTAACCCTAAATTTGGTACTGTGACTTCTAACATTGCAGAAGCTATTAAAACCATTAAGTCTGGTCAGATAAAATTTAGAACAGATAAAAATGGTGTTATTCATGGTAAATTAGGAAATATTAAATTTGATATTGATGACTTGCTAGAAAATTTAAAAGCCTTTCTTAAAGTAATTAAAGATAATAAACCTATTTCTGCAAAGGGAATTTACTTCAAGGGTGTTTTTTTAAATTCAACTATGGGTGAAGCTTATAAGATAAGCAAAGTGGAAGATATAATTTAAGGGAGTGATACCGTGAAGCGTAAAAATAAGGATGAATTTATACAGAGCACAATAAACGTATTTGTAAATAATGATTTCTTGATATTAGTAAATTTTAAATCTATAAACGCTAATGATTCATTAACTCTGAGGAATAGCCTGAAGTCTATAGCAGGTGGAGTATTAGTAGTTAAAAACACTCTAGCGCGCTTGGCTTTGGAAAGGAGTGGTAAATTTTCTTATTTATCAGGCAAATTTTCTGGTTCTGTTGCTATTATATACTCTAGTGGCATAGTAGAAGCTGCAAAGTTAATAGTTGATTTTATTAATGCTAACAAAGAAAAAATGTCTGTGATTTGCGCGGCTCATATAAATGAATTATTAACAGTGGAAGATGTTAATAAACTGGCTAAGTTGCCTTCTCTGGATGAATTGCGTGTTAAAATTATGCGTTTAATATCTTATGATATTCCTGCTCGATTGGCGTTGTCTATTAATTCATCTTCTATGAGGCTTGTGAGAGTTTTGGATTATTATAGTTCTAAAAAATAAATTTGTTGTTAAGTAAGGTGGTAATTATGAGTAATGTAACAAGTGATTTGGTTGATAAAATATTGTCTTTAAACCTATTAGAGGCTTCTGAACTTGTAAAAGTTCTAGAAGAGAAAATAGGGTTGCCTGCTGGTTCTTTTCTTGGTGGGGCTGTTGGTGCTGGGGCGCCTATTAGTGATAATGTTGCTGCTCCTGCTGCTCAAGAAAAAGCTGAGTATAAAGTTGTGATTAAAGAAATTGATGCGAGTAAAAAAATAGGAGTTATTAAAGCTGTGAGAGAAGTTAATTCTACATTGGGTTTAAAAGAAGCAAAAGAGTTGGTTGAATCTTTACCTAAAGATTTAACTGCTAATGTTCCTAAAGATGAAGCAGAAAAAATCAAGCAAAAACTTATTGAAGCAGGAGTAACTAAAGTGGAGCTTGAATAATATTTAATGTATTAATTTTATATTGATATAGCTCTTTTAATTAGTTTGGGGTATTTTAATGGTTGATTCTTCTTATATGTACGCTTCTGGTGCTTTTGTTCCTAGAGTTTCTTATTCTGGGTCGATTGATTTAAAAGATTCTTTATTGGATTTGGTTAAGGTTCAAAAAGAATCGTATGATTCATTTGCTCCTAAGAATAAGAGTAATGAAAGACTTGAAGTTATCTTTCATACAATCTTTCCAATAAATGATCCTTTGCGTAGGGCTACTATTGAGTTTATAAGTTGTAGGGTAGATGATCCTAAGTATGATGAATCTGAGTGTATAAAGCGTGGTGTAACTTTTTCTGCTCAGGTTATAGCTTCTATACGTCTTGTTGTTATGCAGGATGGTATTTCTCTTGATGAATATAAATCGATTAAAGAGAGTGGAGATCATTCTAAACTTGCAACCGTTGTAAAATCTATAGAAGAGCAGGAAGTCCACTTTTGTGGGTTGCCTATGATGACTGATAAGGGCACTTTTATCATTAATGGTGTAGAAAAAGTTATTGTCTCACAAATGCATAGGTCTCCTGGTGTATTTTTTGATAGCGATAAGGGAAAAACTTACAATTCTGGTAAATTGATCTATTCTGCTAGAATTATTCCTTATAGGGGTTCTTGGCTTGATATTGAATTTGATGTTAAAGACCATTTGTATTTTCGTGTTGATAGAAAAAGAAAATTGCCAATCTCAGTTTTGTTAAAGGCGTTAGGTCTATCAAATAATGATATACTCGATAGATTTTATGAGGAAATAAAGTATGTAAAACATAAAGATGGTTGGAAAGTGCCTTTTGTTCCTGATAAATTTAAAGGAGTGAGGTTGCCTTTCGACTTAATGGATATTGAAGGTAATGTTCTGCTTAAAGCTAACGTTCGTATTACCTCAAGACTAGCTAAAAAGCTATATGATAATGAATTGAAAGAGTATCTGGTTCCTTTCAATTCTATATGTGGTTTATTCCTCGCAGAAGATCTAATGGATAGTGCTAGCTCTACGAAAATTTTATCTGCTGGTGAATCTATAAAGCTGGAAGACATAAAGAAGCTTGAGTTATTGTCTGTGGATGAAATATCAGTATTGAACATAGATAATGTATCTGTTGGACCTTATATATTAAATACGCTTTTCTTAGACGAAAACATGTCTTATCAGGATGCGCTATATGAAATATATAGAGTTTTGCGTCCTGGTGAAGTTCCTGTTTTAGAGATAGTAGAGGAGTTTTTCCGTAATCTTTTCTTCAGTCCGGAATATTATGATTTGTCTAACATTGGTAGGTTGAAGCTTAACTCTTACCTTGGATTAAATTATGATGAGGATTTAACTGTTTTAACGTATGAAGATATTATTGAAGTTGTAAAAAAAATAGTATTGTTACGTGACGGTCAAGGATCTGTAGATGATATTGATCATTTAGGAAACAGAAGAGTAAGATCAGTTGGAGAGTTTATAGAAAATCAATTTAGAACTGGGTTGTTGAAATTGGAACGCGCAATAGTTGATTCTATGTCCACTTCTAGTTTAGATAAAGTTTCTCCATCTGATTTTATTAATCCAAAAGTGTTAACTAATGTCTTAAGAGATTTCTTCAATTCTTCTCAATTATCTCAATTTATGGATCAGACTAATCCGTTATCTGAAATAACACATAAAAGAAGGTTGTCCGCGTTAGGTCCTGGCGGTTTAACAAGAGAACGGGCAGGATTTGAAGTGCGTGATGTTCATCCAACTCATTATGGAAGAATTTGCCCTATTGAGACTCCTGAAGGGCAAAATATAGGGTTAATCAACAGTTTAGCTATATACGCGCGTATTAATAAATATGGTTTCATTGAAAGTCCTTATAGAAAAGTAGTTAATAGGGTTGTTACTGATCAAATTGAGTATCTGTCTGCCATAGATGAAGGTTTATATTATATAGCTGATACCAGCGTAAAGCTCGATGAAAATAATTGCTTTGTTGATGATATGCTATACTGTAGATATGCTAGTAGTTTCATTATGGTAAACAGTGATCAGGTGAGTTACATTGACGTATCTCCTAAGCAGGTAATATCAGTTGCGGCTTCCTTGATTCCATTTTTAGAAAATGATGATGCTAATAGAGCATTAATGGGCTCAAATATGCAACGTCAGGCCGTACCTTTATTGAAGCCTACCGCTCCTCTGGTTGCTACTGGTATGGAGTCTTTTGTAGCTTCTGGCTCTGGTGCTGTAGTTTTAGCAAAACGCGATGGCATAGTTGATAGTTCTGATAGTAACTCTATAGTTATACGTGCTTTTGATAAAGAAAGGGTTAACTACTTAGACGTAGATATTTATCATCTAAGGAAATTTCAGCGTTCTAACCATAATACTTGTATTAATCAAAGACCGCTAGTGTGCGTAGGTGATTATGTTAAAAAGGGTGATGTAATAGCTGATGGTCCTGCAATTAACAGTGGTGAGTTGGCGCTTGGTAAAAATTTGCTAGTCGCTTTTATGTCTTGGCAAGGTTATAATTTTGAAGACTCTATTATTATTTCTAGTGAAGTTGTTAAAAAAGATCTCTTTACTTCTATTCATATAGAAGAATTTGACTGTGTTGTACATGATACCCCTTTAGGATCAGAAAAAATAACTCGTGCTATACCTGGTGTTAATGAAGAAAATCTATATCACTTGGATGATAGTGGTATAGTGAAAATTGGTACAAGAGTTGGTCCAGGCTATATTCTGGTAGGTAAAGTTACACCTAAACCTTCTCTTTCATTGCCTCCTGAAACGAAGTTATTAATGACAATTTTTGGTGAAAAGTCATTCGATTGTGCGGATTCCTCTTTATATACATCTCCAGATGTTGAAGGGACAGTAATTGATGTACAAGTCTTTACACGCAGGGGGGTTGAAGAAAATGAAAGGGCATTACTCATCAAACAAAAAGAGGTAAATGACTTTGAGGAAGAGCGAGATTATATAATCAATGTTACTAGTAAATATTTCTATGATGAACTGAAGAAACTTCTTATTAATTCTGGTTCTCAAGATCGAGAAAAATTTGACTCTATTGAACGTGAGCAATGGTGGGGTATAGGATTAAAAAACCAATCCATTTCTGAGCAAGTTAAGAGCTTAAAAAAAGATTTTGATGAAAAAGTATCACATGCAATAGCACAGTTTAAGCGAAAAGTAGAAAAATTACATGAAGGTTATGACCTGCCTCAAGGTGTGTCGATGTCAGTAAAAGTTTTCATTGCTGTGAAACATAGTCTGCAACCAGGGGATAAAATGGCTGGTAGACATGGGAATAAAGGTGTGGTCTCTCGAGTTGTGCCAGTGGAAGATATGCCTTATTTGGAAGATGGTACTCCTGTTGATATTATTCTTAACCCTCTTGGTGTTCCTTCACGAATGAATGTAGGGCAAATACTGGAAACGCATGTGGGTTGGGCTTGTAGAAAATTAGGGGAAAAGGTAAGTAATGTTCTTGATGAGATCAATAAAATCAAAAGTGCTTTTTGCAAGGGAATTAGGTCTCTTAACGATGATAATTTTACACAATTTGCAGTAGCATACCTTGACAATAAAAAAATTGAAAATATTGATGATGATGAAATAACGGTTTCTGTTTTAAATACACCTAATAAGAATGCACTAAATGACGAGTTGAATGCGTTAGTAGAGAACTATTTGAACTCTTGTAAAAATTCATACAGCAATTTACGTAATTTCCTGATTGAGGTTTATAGCTATGGTAGTAACGTATCTATCTGTAATGATATTCGTAATATTAGTGATAATAATCTCATTGAATTTGCACGTAAATTACGTGATGGCGTTCCTGTTGCTGCACCTGTATTTGAGGGTCCAAAAGATGAACAAATAGCAAAATTATTTGAACTTGCTGGTTTGGATAACTCTGGACAAGCTGTATTATATGACGGTTGCAGTGGTGAAAAATTCGACCGCAAGGTTACAGTTGGTTACATGTACATGCTTAAGTTGCACCACTTGGTTGATGGTAAAATTCATGCGCGTTCAGTAGGGCCTTATAGTTTGGTTACTCAACAACCTCTAGGAGGAAAATCTCATTTTGGCGGTCAGCGTTTTGGTGAAATGGAATGTTGGGCATTACAAGCCTATGGTGCTGCTTATACTTTGCAGGAAATGTTAACTGTGAAGTCTGATGATATTAATGGTAGAGTTAAGATTTACGAATCGATAATAAAAGGTGACAGTAATTTTGAATGTGGAATTCCTGAATCCTTTAATGTGATGATAAAAGAACTACGTTCTTTATGTTTAAATGTAGATTTAAAGCAAAATGATGTAGTGATTGAAGATATATCTCACACTAACATTGCACAACCTTTTAATGAGGTTAGCATATCGATTGCTAGCCCTGAAAGTATTAAGCGTATATCTTGTGGTGAGATAGAAGATGTTTCAACTGCAAATTATCGTACGTTCAAAGTTGAGAAAGGTGGATTATTTTGCCCTAAGGTTTTTGGCCCTGTCAATGACGATGAATGTTTATGTGGAAAATACAAAAAAAGAAGACACAGAGGTCGCATATGTGAAAAATGCGGAGTAGAAGTTACATCTTCTAAAGTAAGAAGAGAAAGGATGGGTCATATAGAGCTTGCATCTCCTGTTGCTCATATATGGTTTTTGAAATCGCTTCCTTCAAGAATTGGAGCATTATTGGATATGTCTCTCAGAGATATTGAGAATATTTTATATAGCGATAATTATATCGTGATAGATCCTCTTGTTTCGCCTTTTGAAAAAGGTGAGATTATTAGTGAAAAAGCTTATAATGAAGCTAAAGATAGCTATGGGATCGATAGTTTTGTAGCTATGCAAGGTGTTGAAGCTATAAGAGAGTTGCTAACGCGCCTTGATTTACATGAAATTAGGAAGGATTTAAGACTAGAATTAGAGTCTGTTGCTTCTGAGATAAGAAGAAAGAAAATTATAAAGAGATTGCGTATTATTGAAAACTTCATTAAATCTGGAAATAGGCCTGAGTGGATGATACTTACAACTATACCTATTTTACCACCTGATTTGCGTCCTTTGGTATCGCTTGAAAGTGGTCGTCCTGCAGTTTCTGATCTGAATCATCATTATAGGACTATTATTAATAGAAATAACAGGTTGAGGAAATTGTTGAGCTTAAATCCTCCTGAGATTATGATTCGTAATGAAAAAAGGATGTTACAAGAAGCAGTTGATTCTCTTTTTGATAATAGTCGTCGTAATACTTTGGTAAACAAAGCTGGTGCTGTTGGATATAAAAAGTCCATTAGTGATATGTTAAAAGGAAAACAGGGTCGTTTTCGCCAGAACCTCTTAGGAAAAAGGGTAGACTACTCTGGACGTTCTGTAATAGTTGTTGGTCCAACTTTGAAACTAAATCAGTGTGGATTACCAAAAAGAATGGCTCTTGAACTATTCAAACCTTTTGTTTACTCAAAGCTTAAGATGTATGGTATGGCTCCAACTATTAAGTTTGCTAGTAAGTTGATAAGAGCAGAAAAACCAGAAGTTTGGGATATGCTTGAAGAGGTAATAAAAGAACATCCTGTTTTGTTGAATAGAGCGCCTACGCTACATAGACTTGGTATTCAGGCTTTTGAGCCAATCCTTATTGAAGGCAAAGCAATACAGCTTCATCCGCTTGTCTGTACGGCGTTTAATGCTGATTTTGATGGTGACCAAATGGCAGTGCATGTGCCAATTTCATTGGAAGCTCAGCTTGAAGCTAGGGTGTTGATGATGTCCACTAATAACGTTTTAAGTCCTTCTAATGGCAGACCGATTATAGTTCCTAGTAAAGATATAGTACTTGGTATATATTATCTGACTTTACAAGAACCTAAGGAAGATAATTTACCATCTTTTGGTGCTTTTTGTGAAGTTGAGCATTCTTTGAGTGATGGTACTTTACATATTCATTCTAGTATAAGGTATAGGATGGAGTATATTAATAGCAGCGGTGAAACTCACTATAAAACTGTTTGTACAACTCCTGGCCGTTTAATATTATGGCAAATTTTTCCTAAGCATGAGAATCTAGGCTTCGATCTAATAAATCAGATATTAACAGTCAAGGAAATAACTGGTATAGTTGATTTAGTATATCGTAACTGTGGTCAAAGTGCTACAGTGGCATTTTCTGATAAATTAATGATACTTGGCTTTGAGTATGCCACATTTTCTGGTGTTTCTTTTAGTCGTTGTGATCTGGTTATACCTGAAACTAAAGCTACACATGTTGATCACGCGAGGGGTGAAATTAAGAAATTTTCTATGCAATATCAAGATGGGCTAATAACTAGAAGTGAGAGGTATAACAAGGTTATAGATGAATGGTCTAAGTGTACGGATATGATAGCTAATGATATGTTAAAAGTAATATCTATATATGATGGAAATAGTAAGTACAACTCAGTGTATATGATGGTTAACTCTGGTGCAAGGGGTTCTACTTCACAGATGAAACAGCTAGCAGGAATGCGAGGGCTCATGACCAAACCTTCTGGTGAGATTATAGAAACACCTATAGTTTCTAATTTCCGTGAAGGATTGAACGTATTTGAATACTTTAATTCTACTCACGGTGCGCGTAAAGGTTTAGCTGACACTGCGCTTAAAACTGCAAACTCTGGATACTTAACTCGTCGTTTAGTTGATGTGTCTCAAAATTGCATAGTTACAAAGCATGACTGTAAAACAAAAAATGGTCTTGTTGTGAGAGCTACAGTTGAAGGAAGTACTATAGTTGCATCTTTAGAGAGTGTTGTGCTGGGTAGAACATCTGCAAATGGTATATATAACCCAGTGACAAAAGAATTATTAGTAAAAGCAGGGGAATTAATTGATGAGGATAAAGTAAAGCAAATCAGCATTGCAGGTCTTGATGCTGTAAAAATTAGATCGCCTTTAACTTGTGAAATAAGTCCTGGTGTGTGTTCTTTGTGTTATGGAAGAGACCTTGCAACTGGTAAAATTGTTTCAATAGGTGAAGCAGTTGGTGTTATAGCTGCTCAATCTGTTGGAGAGCCAGGTACTCAGTTAACGATGCGTACTTTCCATATAGGTGGGGTAATGACTAGAGGCGTTGAATCCTCAAATATTATAGCTTCTATTAGTGCTAAAATAAAGTTAAACAATAGTAATATAATTATAGATAGAAACGGAAATAAAATTGTGATAAGCCGTTCCTGTGAAGTCGTGTTGGTTGATAGCCTTGGTAGTGAGAAGTTGAAGCATAGTGTACCTTACGGTGCTAAGCTTTATGTGGATGAGAGTGGGTCAGTAAAAATTGGCGATAAAGTTGCGGAATGGGATCCTTATACATTGCCTATTATCACGGAGAAGACTGGTATAGTGTCTTATCAGGACTTAAAAGATGGAATTTCGATCACTGAAGTGATGGATGAATCTACAGGAATATCAAGCAAAGTAGTAAAAGACTGGAAATTGCATTCTGGTGGAGCTAGTTTACGTCCTCGTATTGTGCTGCTTGACGATAATGGTGAAGTAATGACACTCGCAAGTGGCGTTGAAGCATGTTATTTTATACCAATTGGTGCAGTGCTCAATGTGCAAAATGGCCAGAAGGTTCATGCAGGTGATGTTATTACAAGAACACCAAGAGAGTCAGTTAAAACTCGTGATATTACTGGTGGTTTACCGAGGGTTATAGAGTTATTTGAAGCACGTCGTCCTAAAGAGCATGCTATTGTTAATGAGATAGATGGCTATGTAGCGTTTTCTGAAAAAGACCGTAGAGGAAAACGCAGTATATTAATTAAACCTGTAGATGAGCAGATTTCTCCAGTTGAATATCTGGTATCAAGGAGCAAACACGTAATAGTTAATGAAGGTGATTTTGTGCGTAAAGGTGATCTGTTGATGGATGGTGACCCTGATCTCTATGATATTTTGCGTGTGCTTGGGTTAGAAGCTTTAGCGCACTATATGATTTCTGAAATACAGCAAGTTTATAGATTGCAGGGTGTTCGTATAGACAACAAGCATTTAGAGGTGATCTTAAAACAAATGCTACAAAAAGTGGAAATTACTGATCCTGGTGATACTATGTACTTGGTTGGCGAAAGCATTGACAAGCTGGAAGTTGATAGGGAAAATGATGCTATGAGTAACTCTGGCAAACGGCCTGCTCATTATCTTCCTATTCTGCAGGGGATTACTAGGGCAAGTCTTGAAACTAGCTCCTTTATTTCTGCTGCCTCTTTCCAAGAGACAACAAAAGTACTTACAGAAGCAGCATTCTGCGGGAAGAGAGATCCTTTAAGTGGATTAAAAGAAAATGTTATAGTAGGAAGATTAATTCCTGCTGGTACAGGTTTGATTATGAATAAGATCAGAACACTTTCACTTTGTGATAATGTAGATAAATATGAAAAATATTTTGATATTGAAACTTATGACGAAAAATGGTTGATGGATAATGGTTGTCATTTACACTCTAGTGAGGAAGAGAGCGTGGTAGCATCACATTATGATCAGTCGAATTGAGTACAGCTAGTTTGACCAAAAAAGCCAATAATATTTTTTTTCACTTCTGTGCTATCTGTCGTGTTATTTACTCTCATGCGAAATTCAGATGAGCTTTGAAGCCCGCTACTGTACCAACCTATGTGTTTGCGGGCCATCTTTATTCCTGTATCATTTCCATAGTACTCAAGAATATTGTCGTAATGCTCGAGTATGATGCTTGATCTCTCTGAAGCTGTTGGCTCAGAAGTTTCACTTCCACTGAGAAAGTTCATTGCTTGATTAATCAGCCAAGGTTTACCGTAGGCACCACGACCTATCATCACTCCGTCTGCTCCGGATTCTTTAAGAGCACTTTGAATATCACTCAAGTTTTTAATATCGCCATTTACTATAACTGGAATTTTCACTTGTTCTTTAACATTTCTAACGAATTTCCAATCTGCTTGACCGTTATAGAGCTGCGCTCTTGTTCTTCCATGCACAGTAATCATTTTTGCTCCTAATTCCTCGGCAATTTTTGCTAAACGCGGAGCATTGCGATTTTCATCGTTCCATCCAGTGCGCATTTTCACCGTAACTGGCACATTCACTGCTTTGACTACAGCTTCAATTATCTCAGCAGCCTTTTTTTCATCGCGCATTAGCGCTGATCCTGCATAACCATTTACAACTTTTTTAACTGGACAACCAAAGTTTATATCTATAGACCTGCTGAAAAAGGTGATTGAAAAAATGATGTGAGAGAGGTAGAAGAAGAATAAGCAGATCAAGTAAGGGAAAAAAATGAGCTTTAGTTACTATAATATGAAAAAATACCCAAGAAACTTTCGTAATATAACAGGTTTAACTATAGAGGAGTTCGAAAAAGTAGTGGAAAAAGTGAGGTCTGGATGGGAAAAACAGAAAAAGTGTCATGGTAGAAGATCAAAACTACCAACTCTGGAAGATAAGTTGTTTTGCGTAATTTTGTACTATCGCACTTACATAACACATAGATTTTTAGGATGCCTATTCAATGTACACAACGCAAATGTATGTAGGTTACTTAAGAGAATAGAGCCATTACTCGCCAAAAAAGTGACTATAACAAAAGATAGAAGTATGACGCCAGAAAAAATACTGAAGATTTTGGCTGATGTTACAGAACAGCAAATACAGAGACCAGAAGATAGTAAAAAACGGAAGAAATCATATTCAGGAAAAAAAAGAACCAACACTATGAAAACTGAGATTATTATCGAAGAAGGAGGAAGAATTTTATCAGTGTCAAAGTCATACCGTGGTAGAATTAGTGATTTCTGCATAAGGAAACAAGAAAAATATTTACCACTTGATAGCATAAAACATGCCGATTCTGGATATCAAGGTTGGCAAAAATTGCAAAGCAATGTTATAATTCCATATAAAAAGTATCGTAAAAAGCCATTAACTCCAGAGCATAATAGAAGATTAGCATCATTTAGAATGAGAGTA
This sequence comes from Wolbachia pipientis, assembly GCA_023052945.1. Classification (NCBI taxonomy): domain Bacteria; kingdom Pseudomonadati; phylum Pseudomonadota; class Alphaproteobacteria; order Rickettsiales; family Anaplasmataceae; genus Wolbachia; species Wolbachia pipientis. Next base: position 76,756 of record CP095495.1, on the reverse strand, counting down.
GAAAACAAGATCCGAGAGATAAAGATATTTAAGATTATGTCGAATGTTTATCGCAATTTTCAGAAAAAATATAACCTGAGGTTCAATATTATTGCTGGTATTGTAAATCTTAAGCACGCCTTTTAGTTAACCTTGATTTTAGTCACCCTCCTTTCCTTTTTTTTATCGCTTGATTCGCAGCAGGTCTTATGAAGTTACGAAATGAGATCCCAGTGTCACGCACTGGGATGACAGGGGAGGGCTACTTGGATGACAAGAAGAGGGCTACTCAAATGACAAGAAAGGGGGCTACTCGGATAACAGGGGAAGGAGGTACTCGGATGACAGGGAAGGGCTACTTAGATGACAAGAAGAGAGCACTGGAGTGACAGTAAACCTAAAAACTATTTGCCTTTTTTTACCTTATGTAAAATAATAAAATTCCTAGCTTTTTTATTATGCAGAGTTTATTATTTGAATTTAGCTTCAGTAAGATATGTCAGACCTTGCAAAAAGAATGTCCCTAATAAAACCATCGCCTACAATTACTGTAACTGATAAGGCAAATAAGTTGAAAAGTGAAGGAAAAAAGATCTGTGTTTTAGCTGCAGGAGAACCGGATTTTGATACTCCAGATCATATAAAAAAAGCAGCTATTCAAGCAATAAGTGAAGGTAAAACTAAGTATACTGCTGTTGATGGAACGCGTGAGCTGAAAGAAGCAATAATTAATAAGTTAAGAAGGGATAATAACCTCAAGTACACGTTTAACCAAATCTGTGTTGGTACTGGTGCTAAGCAGGTGTTATTCAATTTGTTTATGGCAACAATTAACTCTGGAGATGAAGTTATTATTCCAGCTCCTTATTGGGTTTCATATGTTGATATGGTAAATCTTTTTGGCGGCTTACCAGTTGTAGTGGAATGCAAGCAAAATTTTAAACTGACAGCGGAATTATTGAAAAGCAGGATAACTAAAAAAACTAAATGGTTAATTCTTAACTCACCGAACAATCCTGCAGGGGTTGTGTACACGTATAGTGAATTGAAAGACATAGCACAAGTATTGCTTGAATATCCACATGTGAATGTCGTTACAGATGATATTTATGAGCATATAATATACGACGAAAAATTTTTTACTATTGCTCAGGTTGAGCCGAAGCTTTACAACAGAGTTTTTGTAGTCAATGGAGTGTCAAAAGCCTATGCAATGACAGGCTGGAGAATAGGGTATATTGCAGGCAGAAGTGATGTAGTAAAAGCTATCTCTACGCTGCAGTCTCAGAGCACTTCTAACCCAAATTCGATAGCACAAGCAGCAGCAGCAGCAGCATTAAACGATGACCATAGTTTTTTGAAAGAGAGAACAAGGATTTTTAAGAGTCGTAGAGATTTTATGGTGAAAAAGCTAAATTCTGCTCCGGGATTATCAGCATCCATTCCGCAAGGCGCATTTTATTTGTTTGTCTCGTGTGAAGGATTGCTCAGTAAGAGTACAAAAAGTGGTAAAGTAATAAATAATGATCTTGATTTCACTGAATACCTGCTAGAGGATCATTTAGTTGCTGTGGTTCCAGGAATTGCGTTTGGTCTAGAAAATTTTATCAGAATTTCTTATGCAACCTCTCAGGAACAATTAGAAATTGGATGTGATAGTATTACTAAAGCGTGCCAGGAGTTAAAATGAAATAGACTATCCATAAATTACCCATTTCACCGCGTCAAAAATATTCACTAAGGTTATCTTGAATGTTCTAATTTGTATTTTTCTATAGAAGGCGTTTTTATTGAGTGAGCAAGTGTCTTTCTAATATTGAATTCCTCATTTTTTTCATTTCGTTGCAGTAAGTTAATGTTATTTATTTTATTTACTAAATCTTTCCCTTTCTCCAGAGTCTTTAAATCGCTTTCGTTGATGTGATGTTCATTGTTAAATTCTGCAACAATTTCTTTTCTTTTCGGGTGAGTATTTAAAAATTCCGACACCTGATGTTTAGCAACAGCTTGAATAAATTTCTTATTAAATCTTGAATCGTTATATAGATTTTCCAAACTTTTGTCATAATGTTTTGCTTCGTTTATAGTGAGTTTTATTATCTCTTCTATACCACTTAGAAGTTCCCTATACAATTTGTCATATCTATTACCTGACGCATGTGTAGCGAATGTTTGTTCGATGTATTTTGTTATGTAATTTTGCAGTGTATTATCTATTGTGCTTATGTTCATCAGCCTACCTCAATGTTATATTAACTATTTTACATGTAGAAAGGTTAATATTGAGTTAATAAGATACTTCTGAAGTCAAATTTTACTAAAAATTATGGTATTTAAGATATAATTGTCAGCATGAAATAAAAACATAAATAAAATGGATCTTGTAACAAAAGTGAAGCTTAAGGTAAAGATGAATAAGGGCAAAATCATAAATATACTTATCATTTGTGGTGTGATTTTTTTCATATACCTTATTCATGAGCCAGTTATAGACATGGTAGAAAAAATTGTAAGTAAAATAAAAGGTCTCTTTTAAAAATAGAAAAAGTGAACTTTTTCCATCATCCAAACTTGAACCTGGAAAATTTAGTTAATGCATAAACTACTTATGTTGGCTATGAGTTCAACTGTATAAAATTCCGGTAAATTAAAATAAGTATTCATAAAAATATTGTTTCCTATAAACAGAGTATCTATAATACTAGCTTTGGGGTAAAGTATTGCAGAGGAATTTTTTAATCTGGTTGTTGGCGTCACTGTTTTATGCGTACCAATATATATTACGCGTAATACCAAACATAATCGCACCTGAATTAATAACAAAATTTAATATAAGTATTGTAGATGTTGGTCAGTTTGGTGGGCTGTATTATATAGGCTATACGCTTGCTCACATACCTGTTGGTCTTGCTCTTGATAGATTTGGGCCAAAGTTTGTTTTTCCTGCATGCATTGCCTTGACATTTACTGGGACATTGCCGCTGATATGTTTTGATGAGTGGTATTACTCAATACTTGGTAGAGTGATTGTCGGAATTGGATCATCTGCTTCAGCAATTGGGCTCTTCAAAGTTGCAAGTATGTATTTTTCACAAGAAAAATCAGCAAGAATGGCTAGCTTGTCTATAGTAATAGGGTTACTAGGAGCTATTTATGGTGGATTACCTATAGACTTCTTGCTCAATAAGTTTGGTTGGAATTATGTTATATACACTTTCTCGGCGTTTGGTTGTTTGCTTGCTCTGCTGTTGGTTTTAATAACACCAAGCAGTAGTTCAGAAGAAAGTGCAAGTGACAATATATTTCAAGATTTAAAAACTGTGCTTTTCAACAAACATATCATTCTAATCAGCTTTTTTGGTGGTTTAATGGTTGGACCACTAGAAGGTTTTGCTGATGGTTGGGCAAAAGCGTTCTTATGTGAAGCATATCAAATGACCGGAGATCTGGCATCTTCACTTTCTTCGCTTATGTTTATAGGTATGGGAACTGGATCATTCTTTTTAGCTTACTTGCTCGAGAAATATCCAGACAAACATTATGAAGTGATTATTGCGTGTTCTTTTGCTATGATTGCTAGCTTCCTCTTACTTTTCACGCAAGCTGGTGGTTTATATATTGCACTACCTGCACTTCTTGTTATCGGCTTTGCGTCTGGGTATCAGGTAATTACTATTTACAAAGCAATAAGTTATGTGAACAGTAACTTGGTAGGCTTAGCCACAGCCATATCAAACATGATAGTTATGGTTTTTGGCTATTTTTTTCATACAGGAATTGCAAAAATAATAGATTTATGTTGGAATGGAATGGTAGTACAAGGAAATCCTGTGTATGGTACTGAGTTACTAGTAAAAGCAATATCAATTATTCCTGTATGTTTGCTTTTAGCTGTTTTTGGATTTATGTGGTTAAAGAAAAGTTCTTATGACAAGTGTTTCAGAAAGGATTTGTGACTCTAAAAGTAGTCTGAAGTCTTTTGATAATGAAGTTTATCAATCTATAGAGAAAGAATTGCAGCGTCAAAAGTCGCAGTTGCAACTGATTGCATCAGAAAACTTTGCAAGTAAAGCAGTGATGGAAGCGCAGGGCTCTTTTCTGACTAATAAATATGCAGAAGGCTATCCAGGCAAAAGGTATTACTGTGGTTGTGAGCATGTGGACAAAGTTGAAAGTCTAGCTATAGAAAGACTTTGTAAGCTGTTCGGTGTTAAATTTGCAAATGTTCAACCTCACTCTGGTTCTCAGGCAAATCAAGCAGTATTTGCTTCACTGCTTACTCCAGGCGATACGATACTTGGATTATCGCTGAGTTGTGGTGGCCATCTAACTCATGGTGCAGCACCTAGCCTTTCTGGTAAGTGGTTTAAGTCAGTTCAGTATACAGTTAACAAAGACACTTATCTGCTCAATATGGATGAGATAGAAAGGCTGGCACTCAAACATAAGCCAAAATTGATCATAGCTGGCGCTTCTGCTTATCCAAGGAAAATGGACTTCAAACGTTTTCGCGAAATTGCAGATAAAGTTGGTGCTTATTTGCTTGCGGACATTGCTCACTATGCGGGACTTATTGCAGCAGGTGAATATCCGTCTCCTGCTGAACATGCACATGTTATGACTTCCACAACTCACAAAACTTTGCGTGGTCCTCGTGGTGGAATAGTGATGACCAATGATGAAGCATTACACAAAAAAATTCAATCTGCAGTTTTTCCAGGATTGCAGGGCGGGCCACTTATGCATGTGATAGCTGCAAAAGCTGTTGCATTTAAAGAAGCATTAGCGCCAGAGTTTAAAACTTATAGCAAGAAAATCGTGGAAAATGCGAAAGTACTAGCTCAAGGATTGCAAAAGCATGGACTCGACATTATAACCGGTGGCACTGACTCTCATATAGTGCTGGTGGACTTAAGATCGCAAAAATTGACTGGAAAGGACGTTGTAGATAGCCTTGAGAGGGCTGGCATTACCTGCAATAAAAACTCTGTGCCATTTGACACAGAGAAGCCGACCATCACTTCAGGGCTCCGCTTTGGTACCGCTGCTGAGACAACACGTGGGCTTGAGGCAGAAAATTTTAAAGAAGTAGCTAGTCTAATAAATGAAGTGATTCAGGGATTAATCAGCGGAAATAGCTCAAGTGTCGAAAAAGCAGCAAAAACTAAAGTTGAAAGGATTTGTAGTAGTTTTCCTATTTATTAATTTATGTGGCATCATCCAAGTAGCTGGTAGAAACGAAAAAACCTACTTGACAAACTCCGCCAGCCCCCTTATCATGAAAGTGAAGCTATTTTATTTAACTTCGCAATCTCTGCAGCAGATTAAAATGACAAGAAAACTTGTATTTGGCGTACTATTGTTTAATTTTTTGCACTATGTGCACCGTATGTCTTTATAAAATTTCTAGGTTTTTACCTACATAAGCTGAAACGCGCTTATAAAGCGTTCAAGACATCACCCAACGTCAAATTTTAAAATAGAGAGTGTAATAACTAGCTACCACGGGGCTTCTTTTGCCTTTTTTTCTGCTTAGTAAATTTCTTAATATTTATAGCTAAAGGAGCCCAAGAGAGGTGTCATCCCAGTGCGTGACACTGGGATCTCATTTCGTAACTTCATAGTATAAATTATTTCAAATTGTATCTATTTGCAAGTATATAAATATAATAATTTTGCATAAAAAATTAGATCCCAGTGTCACGCACTGGGATGACAAGAAGAGGGCACTGGGATGACAAAAAAAGGAGGCTACTTGGATGACAGGCTAGCCTGATAACCGTCATCCCGCTGCTTGTTAGCGGGATCTAGAGATACCGCGGCGGTACGACGTAGGACTGCTGTCATTCTAGCGCGTGGCACACATCTGTACGAACATTGTTATAATAAGAGTTCAAGAAAGATGTCATGAAAATAGCTGGTACTGGAATCTTGTTCCAATGTTAAACGACACAAAGTTGAAAAAGTAGAGCAAGAATTACTTACAATTCAATAATTCTCCAAAATCAATTATGTTTGAAAAGTAATCACTATCTATAACGTCATCACTCACACCATTAACGTGAATAAGGACTGGACGACATGAAAAGCCTTTTGGACGCTTTAGTGTATCTATTTTCTTTTGTACTTCTTGTATTATTGAATGACCGATTTTATTTTTTGAAAATTTGATTTCGCAAATGTAGAGGGTGTTGAACCTTGTTTGAATCATGTAATCAATTTGACAACCAGCACCTGTCTTCCTCTGAAAAAATGGATTTTCGCTTACTATTCCATCAATTCCCAAGATATTATGTATGCTCTTTCTGTTGTTAAGCACCAAATTTTCAAACTGAAGTCCAATAATTGTATGCCACTCTGGCAGGAACCCCATAGAATAGGTGTCACGATTAATTTTTCCTAGATTTTTTTCAATATATTTTAGATAAAACCTTAAATAATTATCTTGAAGTCTGTACTTCCTGAGTCGTGAATCAGTACCAGTTTTTATACTCCAAGTGTGATCCCTTGCAATAAAACTAGCAAGCTCAAGCTCATGTAGATACTCAGAAATGCGTCCGTGTCTTGCAATGTTTAAAGCAGCACAAATTTCTTCCTGTTCTTTAGCTCCAGTAGAAAGAGCTCTCACTATTTGCTTATAAAAAGCTGTTTTTCGCATGAATAGATCTGAAAATATTTGGTCAAACTCCTCAACTAAAAATCCACCTTTTGTAAAACAAAGCTTTTTAATATTTTCTTCAGCACCATGTTTAAAGTTTACCTCTTCTAAATACTTTGGAATTCCACCAGTTACTGCAAGCACCTTAAACTTTTCGTATGCTGAAATATTTTTTGGCCAAAATTCATTGCAATCAGAAAGTGATAACTCCCCGAGTGTTAAAGTCAACGATATTCTTCCTACAAAACCAGTACTACTAAGTATGTTTTTTTCGATCCAAGATGATGCAGATCCACAGACAACAAAAATTAGCTTGTTATTATTTTTTAGCTGTGTATCCCAAAAATTCTTTATTTTGCCTAAAAAAGTTGGATCTTTTGAGCCCATCCAAGAAATTTCATCAAAGAGCAATAATATTTTGCCAGATAGTAAACGTTCACCAACTGCCCATAGTAAGTCACTCCAGTCGTCATATCTAGCAAAAGATGTATTAAATTGTCTAGCAACTTGTCTAGAAAATTCATTAAGTTGATGGGATATTGTAGTGTGCTTTTCTGGTGGCAAACCTATAAATGAGTAATACTGCTCGAAATACTTACCAAACTCTTGAATTAAACGACTTTTCCCTATACGACGCCTTCCTTTGACTACTATAAAAGATGCAGTGTTTTTTTCCGTAAGCTCCAGCAGTTGCTTCAACTCAGTTTGCCTACCAATAAATAATGGAGACATAAAATACAAAATATAAATCTTTGTCTCCATTATACGTGATAAAATTGGAGACGTAAATAAGTAAATTTCGATCTTTGTCTCCATTTTGAATTATTGAGCGGTAGTTATCTGGTTCTTTACATTGAACAATCAAATAACTCAGCTATATTATAGTGCATTTTTTATATTAACTAAATCTCTCGTTGTTAAATTCTATAATCCAACTCTCACCACTACCTATAACTCACTTTCACGCAATACTGATCGTTCTTAAAAAGCAATCTAACATTTTTTATTCCTTGATTGCGAAGCTTTGATGCAGTTGATTTAGCAGCCTGAGCACTTTTAAAAAATGCAACATATCCCTTACTTTCTGCACTGTCTTGTTTTGAGTGACGTTTCTGCATTTCTTTTTCATATTGCTTTCTGTAATGAGGAGTATTTTGTATCAATTGTTCTGACATCTTTCTTAGGTATTGAACTTTTACCTTTGCAAGCCCTACTTTATGAAATCCTAAGACTTGAGCTGCTTTTTCTGATAAGTCTATTATTCTGCCTTCAATAAAAGGCCCTCTATCGTTAATCCTTACAACAAGCTTTCTTCCATTTTCTAAATTAGTGACAAGAGCAAAGCAGGGTAGGGGCAAAGTCTTATGCGCTGCAGAGATCAAGTGACGGTTAAACACTTCACCATTTGCTGTAAGCGTGCCATGATCTTCTATTCCATACCACGACGCTATCCCTATCTCTTCATAGTGTTTACAGTTTTTTGGATAATAAGTTATACCATTTATTGTGTAGCTGCTGCCAATTTTATAATGACCTGCAGTGCAATTAAACCTGTTGCTAAAACTGCAACTACTCATCAAAACAAATATTAGGCATAGAAAGACTAGGTTTTTTATCATTGTATTCGGTAAGAGGGTTCGATACCATGAGGATTTTAAATTATACTATAATAAATTTAGTAATAAGTAAACGTTTACTGCTAAATATGAACAAGACTCAAAAAGGAATAATATATATAATTGGTATAGGTGGAATCGGAATGAGTGCCATTGCTGAAATTCTTCACAATTCCAATTGCAAAGTTCAAGGCAGTGATGCACAGTCAAACAACAATGTAGATAGATTACAAAGGCTGGGCATAGAGGTTTTTATTGGTCACAATGCTAATAATATAAGCCAAGCCCAAATAGTTGTACATTCTTCTGCGATAGAATCTGATAATGTGGAGTTAATAACAGCGAGAAATAACAATAAAACCATTTTGCATAGATCAGACATACTTACTGAAATTATGAAAGATAAATATGTGATAGCAGTTTCAGGTTCAAGTGGAAAGACAACAACAACTGCTATGATTGCTTCCATTTTTGATCATTCTGGCATTGATGCAACTGTAATTGTAGGAGGAATACTAAATTCGTATCAGAGTAATTCAAGACTTGGAAAGAGTGACATTTTTTTAATCGAAGCTGATGAGTCTGATGGAACCATGCTAAAAATTCCTGCAAATATTGCTGTCATAACGAGTATTAACGACGATCATATGGATCATTATGGTACATTCGACGATATTAAAAATGCGTTTTCTCAGTTTATAAACAAAGCAGGTTTTGCAGTTTTGCCTGATTCTGTAGGCATTAATTATGATGCAAGTAACTCTATGATGTTTGGATTTGAGGGTGCCAATATTAAAGCTGTTAATATTAAGCAGCATGCTAACAGCATAGAATTTGACGTGTTGAACAACTGGATTCCAGTGTCAAGCACTGGAATGACGGAGAAACAGGTATCATCCCATCACCTTCTGTCATCCCAGTGCTTGATACTGGGATCCAGAAACATAAAAAATGTAATACTAGCAAACGCAATAGGAATGCATAAGGTCAGCAACGCCTTAGCTGCAATATCAGTTGCGATAAAGCTCGGGATTAGCAATGCAGAGATTAAAAAAGGCCTTTTGGAATTTCAAGGAGTAGCAAGAAGATTCTCTTTGATTGCCAATATTAAAGGTGTTAAGTTAATTGAGGATTATGCCCATCATCCAAATGAAATATATGCAACTTTAACGGCTGCACGTTCGATTACTAAAGGAAAAGTAATAGGAATTATCGAACCACTTCGTTTTGCTCGCATTCGTAATTTTTTTGATGAATTCATACGAATTTTCATGATGTTTGATTATGTCATCCTCACTCCTGTTCATCCCCCAGAAGACAAGCCTATTCCTGGTTGTGGGATTAATGATATACAAGAAGCTTTAATCAGTAATGGGTTTGATAGCGTAAAAATCATGAATGATTCTCTACTCATTTCACGTTTTATTAGTGATTCGATAAGTCCAGGTGATATAGTATTATTTATTGGTGCTGGTAGTAATATAGATAAATTAGCAAAGGAAGCTGCAGCACTTATTGCGGAAGTTAAGGTTTAATGCGATGAATAAGATAATCAACAACGTATTTGCAAGAGAAATTTTAGATAGCAGAGGTTACCCCACTGTGGAGGTGGAAATTGAACTCTGTGATGGAGTAATAGGTAGAGCCTCTGTACCTTCTGGAGCTTCAACTGGTAAATTAGAAGCCTTGGAACTCAGAGACCAAGATGAGAAAAGGTATTGTGGTAAGGGAGTATTGAGAGCTATTCAAGCTGTAAATGGAGTGATAACAGATAAAATCATTGGAATGAATGCAGCGGACCAAAATGCAATTGATCAAGCATTAATTGAACTGGATGGAACAAAAAATAAATCTAAACTTGGAGCAAATGCAACTTTGGGTGTGTCTCTTGCGGTTGCAAAAGCAGCAGCAAACAGTTTCAAAATACCGTTGTATAGATATTTGGGAGGAGAGCAGATGCCGGTTCCACTCATTAACATAATTAATGGTGGAGTACATGCAGACAATAAGCTCGATTTCCAAGAATTCATGATTCTTCCGGTCGGTGCTGAGACTTTCAGTGAAGCAATCAGAGTATCTGCGGAGGTGTTCCACAACTTACGTAGCATTCTTAAGAAAAAAGGTTATAGCACAAACGTAGGAGATGAAGGTGGTTTTGCACCAAATATTGAAAGTACTGAAGAAGCACTTGACTTGATCATATACGCTATAGAATCAGCAGGTTATTCAGCGCAAAGTGATTTTGCACTAGGCCTTGATGTTGCTTCATCTACTTTTTATGAAGATGGAATTTACAAATTTGAAAACAAAGAGCTTACTTCAAAAGAATTGACTGAATATTATTGTAATCTTGTGGAAGGATATCCAATAATTTCTATAGAAGATGCAATGAGTGAAGACGATTACGAAGGTTGGAAATTACTTACTGCAAAATTGGGGAGTAAAATTCAATTGGTAGGGGATGATTTATTTGTTACAAATTGTGAACTAATAGGCAAAGGAATAGAAGAAAAAATGGCAAATGCTGTACTGATCAAGCCAAATCAAATAGGAACGTTAACAGAAACTTTTGCTGCTATTGAAATGGCAAAATCAAACAACTACAAAGCTGTTATTTCTCACCGCTCAGGTGAGACAGAAGACACAACAATATCTCATATAGCAGTTGCATCAAATTGCGGGCAAATAAAAACCGGATCGCTGTCGCGTTCTGATAGGCTCGCGAAGTATAACGAGCTAATAAGAATAGAAGGCACATTAGGAAAAGGTGCTAAATATTATCGTGGGTTGGCATGGACTTCATAGACGAAGTTAGATTATATCTAAAGGCTGGTGATGGCGGTGATGGCTGCGCGAGTTTTCGTCGAGAGAAATTCGTTGAATTTGGTGGGCCAAACGGCGGTAACGGAGGAAAAGGTGGAAACATAGTTTTTGTCAGTGATGCAAATCTCAACACTTTGCTTAATTTTCGTTGTCGAAGACACATTAAAGCAAATGATGGGAAAAGTGGTGCAAGCAGAGATAGGTCTGGCACAGCGGGAAAAGATGTCATACTTAAAGTTCCAGTTGGAACACAAATAATAGATGAAGAAAGTGAGGAGGTGATAGTAGACCTTGATAAACCCGATATGGAATTTCAAGTAGTGCAAGGTGGGAAAGGTGGGCTTGGAAACACCAATTTTAAATCTTCTACTAACAGGGCACCAAGACATTTTACTTACGGCCAGCCTGGCGAAGAAAAACATGTATTATTAAAACTAAAAGTTTTATCAGATGTTGGAATTATCGGCATGCCAAATGCAGGTAAATCGAAATTTTTAACTCGCTGTTCAAATGCAGATACAAAAGTAGGTGATTATCCATTCACCACGATAAGACCACATTTAGGTGCAGCAAAAGTGGATGATAGCGAAATTGTAATAGCAGACATTCCTGGAATAATCACCGATGCTCACCTTGGAGTTGGGCTCGGACATAAATTTTTAAAGCACATAGAAAGGTGTCAAATTTTACTTCATTTAATCGATGTAACTCATGATGACGTTGTTTCGGCTTATAGTTGTATCCATAATGAATTGGAACTTTACAATGGTGATCTTGTTGAAAAAGAAGAGATTGTAGTATTAAACAAATGCGACTTGCTGAGAGAAGCAGAAATTCTGGAAAAGAAGAATCACCTAGCCAATTATCTTAATAAAGAAGTGCTGTGCTTATCAATTAATGGTGATTTACAGCCCATTTTGAGATTATTAAATGAGAAATTGAAAAAGAGTAATCCTAAGGAAATCGATGTATATGATCCTTTTAAGATGTGAATTTCATTTAGATAATTGATGTTTTTCATTTATTTTATCATATAACTAGAATATATGTGTACGAACGTTTGTTTTTGAAGGTGATTTGTACAGTAAATGGTCAGCGCGTGACGCACTGCCCAGTTCATGTTAGCTATAAATATTTAAGAAATTTACCAAATGGAAAAAGAAGGCAAAAGAAGCCCTGGGGTTATTATCTGCTTTAAAATATTGGCGTTTTTTATGTTTTAAACGCTTGACAAGCGAGATTAAGCTGCTTTTAATTGCAACTAACCTACGCTGCAAATGTTTAAGCAAGCAGAAAAAAAGACAAAAAACCCCCGAGTTAGCTAGTCCTTTACTATCTTTGTCGAGTATTGGCATTTTTTAATGTCTTGTAACGCTTTGTAAGCGCGTTCAGCTTATTTAGATAAAAACCCAGAAATTTTTAAAGACATGCGATGCACGTAGTGCGAAAAATTAAACATGAAACGCCAAATACCCTAAGTTTTTTGTCATTAACCTGCACAGATTGCGAAGATAAATAAATAGCTTCAGTCTCATGATAAAGGGGCTGGCAAAATGTGTCAAGCAAGTTTTTCGTTTCTGCGGGCTACCTGGTTTTCCTACTGAAATTTTGAAAAATGTAATCTACTTCTATATTCAAATATATCAAGCAGTAATTCAAAATCAGCCATTGCACCTTTTGCGTTATTATACGCGAGGTTGAGCAGCTCTCTGTCCTGATATAAATCAGCAAATTTAAATTCCATACATCCTGATTGTTTTGTGCCTAAGATATCTCCACTGCCTCTTAGCATCATATCCCTTTCAGCAATGTAAAATCCGTCCTGTGACTCACACATGATCTTTAACTTTGAAGATGAGCTTTTACTTAAATTATCGTATAATAATACACAAAAAGATGGCTTGTTTCCTCGCCCTACTCTGCCTCTTAACTGATGCAATTGCGATAACCCAAATTGCTCTGCATTTTCTATAATCATAATGGTTGCATCTGGCACATCTATACCAACTTCTATCACAGTGGTTGCAACAAGCAGAGAAAATTCATTTCTTTTGAAGGAAAACATAACTTGATCTTTCTGCTCCTGAGTCAATTTTCCATGTATTATGCTAACTTTATCAAGAAATGTTTTTTGTAATTCTTGAAAACGCATCTCTGCTGCAGCAATATTGGTCTCTTCGTTTTCTTCTATGTATGGACAAATCCAATATGCTTTTTCGCCCCTGTTTATAGCACCTTTTAGCTTTTCAATAACATCTGGCACCCTACTAATGTTCATAGTTACAGTTTTTATTGGCAATCTGGATTTTGGTTTTTCTTTCAAAATTGAATATTCAACGTCACCATATATAGCTTGCTGCAAAGTTCTTGGAATAGGAGTTGCAGTAACGAAAAGTATATCGGCATTTTCTCCTTTTCCTACCAAGCGATTTCTCTGCATCACTCCAAATCGCTGTTGTTCGTCTATTACTGCAAGCCCTAAATTTTTAAATGTAACGTTAGCTTGAAATAACGCGTGGGTGCCAATCACTATATTTAAAACACCACTTGCAAGTTCGTTCATAATAATCTTTCTTTCCTTGCGCGAAGTTTTACCAGTAAGCAGCGCAACTTTTATATCGGTACAGGATAAAACTTCCTCAATCCAATTATAATGTTGCTCCGCCAAGATAGTAGTCGGTGCCATTAGAGCTGCCTGCATGTTGTTTTCTACCACATTTAGCATCGCAAAAAGTGCAACTACGGTTTTGCCACTACCAACATCACCTTGCAGCAAGTTTATCATGCGGTACTTGGATTTTTGCCTCTCTGAAATTTCATCTATTGCACGAATTTGATCGTTTGTTAATTGAAACGATAATTCATTTAAAACTTGCTCTTTATATTTATTCAATACTATAAATTCTCTTCCCCTTTCTTTCACATGATTTTCTCTTGCAAGTTTCAGTGCTAGCTGATACGCAAACAATTCATCATAAGCAAGCCTTTTTCTACAAACCTCGGCTTCCGCCAATGAGCTTGGTCTGTGCAACTTTATGATGCTTTCCCTCCAACTTAGCCATTTTTTTTGCTTGATTAATGTATCATCTATCCACTCTGGCAAATCAGGTAATTCTTTCAGGTTAGAGCTTATTATGTTCCCAATGCTCTTATTGGTAATGCCACGGCATAATTGGTAGACTGGCTCTATGCGAGCTATTTCTTTAAATTGGTTGATGTCAAGCGACACGTAATCTGGATGAGTAATTTGCCAATGTTCAGCAAACTTTTCGAGCTTGCCACTGATGATTACAGAAGCTCCAATTGGAAATAGTTTGTATAAATACTTAACTGAGTAATTAAAAAAGACTATGAACATATACTGACTCTCACTTTCAACGACTATTTTATATGGTCTACTTCTAAAAGTGGGCGGCTGATGTTCATAAACTTTTGCAATAAAAGTTATAAATTCTCCAGCTTGAGCATCGGGCAGTGACTTACTTCTATCTACATAACTAAGTGGCCTATAAAATAGCAGGTCCATCACTTTATCCCCACCACAAAGTTTAGGCAATATTGCGTTAGGCAGATTGCTATTTAGAAAAGTCAGCACATCTGATTGCTCATTGGGATTCATACATGTGTAAACTGCTTATTTATAATAGGGCCTTTTTAAAATTCTGTCATCTTATGGTCAAACTATTACTATTTGCTGTCACAGAATTTATATTGAACATTTTTAACAATTTATTAATCATTCCCATATATTATTATACTATTAGCAGTTCATATCAAAACATTAATAATGAGTAGCTCTACATCAGAAGAAAAGAAAAATCCAGTAGTTGCGCTAAAAGCTCAGGCAGAGAAGTTTAATTTTAGTATGTTAAGAGCTGATAAAAACAATAAGTCAGCAACCACTGGTGAACAGATGTATAAAGATTTTCGAAGAATGAGATTTGTTATTAACGGCAAAAGTCTGGACGAAACTTTAATTGGTGCATTAATAGAAGGAGCTAAGCAACGTAATCTTGATGAAGCTTGGGATGAACATTATGCAGATCAAGAGATACCTGGCGATAAAAAAACTGACCAGTATAAAGAGAGTTTTAAGGAATTTTATAATTTAGGCAAAAAGCACATTCATCTATTACCAAAAGAAGGAGATGAAAACAAGAATTATCGCCCAATTGCAAAAGAAATTTTCAAGGAAATGTTCGGATATGGCGGAGCAAAAGTTCCAAGTGATTCTATTTTAGAAGAGTTAATCACCAGCTGTAACCAACTTGGTTATGAGGGTAATTTGTCTTTTTACGTTGATACACCTGCGTTAGGAAGCCATGGCCTCTCAACTGGGGTTCTCAAGAAAACAATAAATATCAACTGCACTGAATCAAGTTATATAAAAATTGAATCTAAAATATCTACATTTGTATTAGATCCTAACAAGACAATTGGATATAAAAGCGCAAAAGATGCAGCTATAGCTACTATACAAAGTTCAATCAGATTCGCACTTGAGTCTCAGGATGGAAAAGATGATGTAACATATAAAGATGGCAAATTGTCACTCACTGTTCCTAAGAGACTGAGGGACTATAATATGGGTGATAAAAACTTGTTTGATATCATAAAAGAATGCTTTCAAAAATTGTGCGAAAAATTTGGATTTTTTAAAATAAAAATAGGGCATGAATTGGATAAGCAACCGAAAGTGAACAACCATCTGGAAAGTGTAGAACCTCCTGTCCATAGCAATGAACATGGAAATACACCCTAAAACTAATAATCAAAATATCCCAAATTCTGTCAATTTGCTTGCACAGTCAATTACTTCAGCATTTGGAAATTGATTTTTAAACCAAGTATACTGACGTTTCGCGTAGTGTCTTGTGTTTGTTTGGGCAATTTGTATCGCCTCATCTAAATTGAGCTCACCTTTTAAGTACTTTATAATTTCTGGCACTCCATGTGCTTTCATAGCTGGCAAATGTGGAGCTAAGTTCATACTAAGTAGCTTTTTTACTTCATCAATTGCTCCATTTTCGATCATTTTGATAAAACGAGAATTTATTTTTTGGTATACATCATCACGTTTAGGCAAAATTGTATATATCTTAAAATTATTGAATAAAGGAGGCTGTCTATTTTCTTGCCATACAAAGATTGTCTTACCAGTTTCAGTGATAATTTCAAGTGCCCTTGAAAGGCGGTGCGAGTCATTCATGAATACTTTACCTTGAATCCTTGGATCTTTGCTTAGCACTAATTTGTAAAACTCCTCTTTACTTACATTTTTCCTTAATTCGCTTACATTTTTCCTTACTTTCTGACTTATTTGTGGCATTGATGATAAGCCCTTGATTAAGCTGCTGATATAAAGCCCACTTCCTCCAGTGATGATAGGTATTTGTGAATTCTCCAGAGCATTATTGACTTCCTTTTTCAAGTCTTCTAACCACAAACCCACGGAATAATTTTCTTTTGCTGCAACATAACCATACAGTTTATAGAACTCTTCTTGCTTTGGTGGTTGAGCGGTAGTTATGGGAATTTCTTTATATACTTGCTTTGAGTCGCAGTTTATTATGCTAATACTTCCATGCTTTTTTATCAGGTTATTGCATAATTCCGATTTACCTGAGGCTGTAATCCCTGTAATAATTACTATATTATTTTTCATTTATATTAATTTAATTAACATATGATAGAGTGTAGTAAAAATTTGGGTCCTACAATCTAAAGTTTGGAGATTTTTATGGCAGAAAACAACGACAATAATTCATTTATTAAGCGTTTCACAAACAGGACTACTGGCGGTACAGGGGAAGGTTTTTCCAGTAAGTATTCGTCTCAAAACACCAAAGGACGGGCATTAGGGGAAAAAGGGAAAATTTCTGAATTAGCAAACAAAAAAACCGAATCCAAGGAAGCTTTTTCTGAAAGTGGCGGCATAAAAAGTAAAAGCAGAACTGTCAATGAAAGATCTTTTGCTGATGCAACAAAAAGAAGTAGGTCAGATCTTATATATTTAGTCCGTGGTAAAGATCGTGGAAAATCAGCGTGGCATTATGTATTAGTTGATAAAGAGAAAAGAGAAATGTTTCTAGCAAAAAGCAGAACTGGCTCTATAGATGTTGCAGACTATGGGGAGATTTTGTATTCAGGATGGGGAGAGGATCCACCACAGGCAATAGTTGATAAAGTCAATGAAGAGTTTGGGTTGTAGCAAATCTGCATCCACGTTTACAAAAACTAGCTAGTTACTATATAAGATACAATGCAACAAAGCTGATTTAGTTGTTATGAATAAGTTTTTAGCTATATGGTATCTAAAATAATAAATGCAATACAGAACAACTTGTTAGTGTGTTTTCCAACAGAAACAGTGTATGCTCTTGCTTGTAATGCATTAAATAATGAATCTATAGGAAAAATATATCAGATAAAGAAACGCTCTCAAAATAAACCACTGTCTATATTTGTTAGTGATATTTGCAGCTTGATGAGAATAGCAAAGCTAGAGAAAAAGTATATTGGTTTAGTAAATCACTTTTCTCCTGGACCGATTACCTATATTTTACCACTTAAAAACAATAATATATTGCCAAACGAATTCTTTAAAGATAGCATAGGCATCAGGATTCCTAAGCATCCTATTGCAACTTCAATATTAAATGAACTGAAAGTTCCAATAGTTGCAACTAGTATAAATATTTCAGGAAAAAAAGTGTATGTAAGGCAGACGATATACCACAATCGATTAAGCAACATTTATCTGCAGTGATTGAAGATGATGAAGTAGTTTCTGGTATAGAATCTACTATTATTGACTTAACCGAAGATAAGATTAAGGTTTTAAGGGAAGGTACAATTTTATTACAAGCAGTAGCCAATGCATTTTCAAACTAAGATCTATAGGAGAAAGAATGAAAAAAGTAATAGGTCACAACCAGGCCAAAAAAATTAATGAACAACTTATCTGTTCAGTCTTGGCTGATCTGTGGTAAAAAAGGTATAGGAAAAGCAACACTTGCAAAATCCTTCTCCAATTGGTTACTCATAAAAAACTCTAGACCTCTCTCGAAACTTGTTTATGGTGAGAAATCTTTAGGAGAAGCACAGATGAGCACCACAGAATACTTGAGTGTGTTTGAGGAGCGCAAGCAAGCTTCGACGACAAAATTGCCATCAGAAATCGAGTTTCGGGAGCGGTCTTATGATGAAGTAGCGTTGGACTTACACCTTATTGAAGGTGATACTATCGGAATAGAAAAAGTCAGAGAAATGAAAAACTTTCTACACTTAAGTCCCATTCAATCAGAACACAAAATAGCTATAATAGATAGCTTAGAGGTAATGACTAATAACGCTAAAAACGCAATATTGAAGATATTAGAAGAGCCGCCAAAAAATTCCAAGATATTTATAATTAGCCATAAGCCATATGATATACAAACCACTATCTGGTGTAGGTGTTTCCAGTTAAATTTACTTCCATTAACTTATGACGAAACAAAGCAAGTTGCTTCATCTCAATGTAAATTTGATGATCAAACGTTTGACGAAATGATTACTTTATTTCCTGGAACGCCAGGAATGATAATAAATGCAATAAGTAGTGATGCTTATGAAGCATATAAATGCTTCTATAAATTTCTTCATGATTTAAAGAATCCCAGTATGATTAATAAAGTAATTAATAGCGAAATCGAACTAGAATTAGCATCATATATAATTCAGGCCTTCATTTTAGAAAGCATAAAGAGAGAGGTAAATGATGTTGAAATTTTGCTAAGTCAGTGGAAAAAAATAGATGAACTTTTCGTTGTTGCTAAGCAACTTCACT
This sequence comes from Wolbachia pipientis, assembly GCA_023052945.1. NCBI lineage: Bacteria > Pseudomonadati > Pseudomonadota > Alphaproteobacteria > Rickettsiales > Anaplasmataceae > Wolbachia > Wolbachia pipientis. The sequence continues at coordinate 57,849 of CP095495.1, read as the reverse complement.
TAGATAAAAAGCATGTTTTAGCTAATGTAGTTAATATCATGACATAAGTTTACAAAGTATAATACTTTTAACATAAATTCATGATAAAATTCTGTTAATTTAATACTCGAAGTATATAATTTGACTGATAATAAATTAACTGTATGGCAATCAATAGAAGTTTTGACGAAAGCCATACTAAACATGCAGAAAGAATTAAGTTCAATCAAGAATATAGCTTTAGACCAGGACGTCACCTTAGAAAAAGGAAAGGAGTTGTTAAGCGGCATTTATGAAGCAAATTTTAAGCTAAACAAGGCAATCAATATAGCTACTTTGCCAAAAGTTGGCTATCATATGCTAAATGGTGAGCTTATTGTACGTAATCATATCACGGAAGAGGAAGTAAAGATTCCTAGAGATTTTCATTACCTTAAAGTCATTAAATCCGATCTTGATGATTATAAATTAACGTTTTGTAATTTTTTAGGTAATGAGTTTTTTGAATATAAAAAGTATGATCCACAATATTCTGGCGTTTCAGATGAATATAAGCTTGTGGATTTTGGTAGTGTAAAAAAGACTCATAATCTAAAATTTAAGGAATACGTTGGTCATGCACCTAAGTTTTTTGCTGCGGAAGGGACTATTGAGCCTGGATCTCAAAACCATGTGATTGATCTATTTAGGCTAGTCAAAAGTGGTAAAGTGGGAGCCCTTGCTGATGAATTTGGTTATTTTGATGATCAAAATAAATTACATTATTATAATTATCACAAAAGTGCTGAAAGTAATATTTACAATCCTGAAAATTTCAGTGTAAAAATGATAAACATAGATGTGAGCAAAGTCGATAAATTCTACCTTATTGCGGAACAAGGTGATATAATCATTCATCCTGTTTTGGAAAATTTAGACATATTTTAAAGTTTTTTAGAGTTATTGTTATTATAATTGGGTTTGGTAGCATTGTGTTATGGAAGATAAATTGCTTGAATCAGTAAAAAACAAAAGTTATTTCAGTAAAGCAGTCGAATGGTACTGCCATAGGTATCTGTTTTGTGTAGCAGAAAGATCTTGGATGGCATTAATAGTATCGCTTCTCCTAGTATGCTTATGTTTATTAACATTAAACATATACCTGTTATTTCCTATTAAAAAAGATTTAAATTTTGTGAAGTATATGAACCACACAGAAGATGAGTTCTCTGCAATGCATAAGCTTAGTTTCAGTAAAAAGGAAGATGAATACACTTCCACAGCGAGGTACTTAATAAGTAAATATATTGAAATATATGAGTCCATTAATATCGTTGAACCAAAGTACCAAGAAAATTTTATAAGAAACAATTCTATACATAAAGTCTATCAAGGCTTTCAGGAAAAAATGAATAGTGAAGCTGTTTCATCTAAAAAAAAGAGCGTTAACGTAAATGTAATAAAGTTATTTATTGACCGATCGATCAAGGACCTAGTTACATTTGCTGGAAATGCTACTGTAATTTTTACAACTGCGCAAAATAAGGAGGATACTGTGGAGATTAGCTTCACTTTGTCGAATATAAAAGCAACTCTGGCTGGTATAATACCATTTAAATTTATTGTTAATGGTTATAAATACAGATTTTAAAATATTACTTGGTAGCTAAAAAAAATAACTAAAGTGCATGTAGCAGTGATAACTGGAGGTAAAACTAGAAGAATTGGCGTTTTTTTAATAAAGTAATTCTGAGAAGGTTTTAAGAAAAAGGCATTGTAAATTATCGGTAAAAAGTACAGAGCGTTAAGTATAGTGCTAACAATTAACACTAGAGTTACAAACACAGAAAGTATTACATTGCCAGAGTTGAAAACAGCTTGAAAAATGAGAAATTTACCCCAAAAAGTTGGAGCAGGCGGCACCCCTATCATAGACAATGCACCTATAGCAAATGCTGTCATGCTAATTGGCATACTGCGTCCTATACCATGAATCTTATCTATATATTTCTCACCTGTTTTCGTTATTATTGCTCCGGCAATGAAAAACAAAGTGATTTTTGCAAATGCGTGGCAAACTAATTGAAAAATTGCAACCCTCATGCTGAGCTCACTAAAAATTGAAGCAAATAATATAATATACGACAATTGAGAGATGGTAGAGTAAGCAAGCAATTTCTTTAATTCTTTTTGCTTTAATGCAATCAATGATGCGGTAATAATAGTAAATCCAGCAGCGTACGGAAGCCACCCTCCAGCGAACCAATTTTGCTGCACAAAACGTTGCATGTTATCGACGCCGAAAGTGTATAATATAACTTTTATGATGATGAAAACTCCGGATTTCACAACAGCAACAGCATGTAATAGTGCACTCACAGGAGTTGGTGCAACCATTGCTTTTGGTAACCAAAAATGCATTGGCATTAATGCAGCTTTTCCTATTCCATAAATCAGCATAGCAAAACATACTGCAATGAAAGTGATGAGTGAAGTATCAAATTTGAATATTCCACCACTTACAAAGTCTAAAGTATGAAATTCATTATATAAAAGGCCTATTGCAGGAAAAAATAATACCAAAGAGGAGAAAAATAGCACGCCAAAGTAATAGCGCCCTGCAATCATTGATTCATTTGTTGAGTTGTAAGTAACCAGAGGGTATGTACTAATAGTTAGAAGCTCATAAAAAACAAATGTAGTGAGCAAATCTCCAGAAAAAGCAATAAACATTGCATAGCTAATCGATATTGAAAAAAAGCATAGAAAACTTGAGCGATTGCTATTAGCATAGTTATTCTGCATATAACATATTGCATATATACTGGTTAGTGTCCATAAAAACGATATTAATAAACTGAATATTACTCCGGTAGACTCTAGCTTTAAACTAATGTGCAAATTATTACCAAAATCCATGAGAATAAATTGAGAATGATCACCATATACCAAATATAAAGTGCATAGAGATGTATACACAAACAGAAGCATAGAAGAAGCAACAGTAACGCTACTGCTTACTTTTGGCCATTTACTAGTAAAAAAAATAGCTAACGCACTTAAAAGTGGGGTCAATGCAGTAATTAATAAATAATTCTCAGTAATAAAAAATGGTAAGAAAAGATACGTTAACATTAAATTTTCTGCTTAGGTAAAGCTAGAATTATACTCAAATCATAGAAAAACTGCTATGTTTTTTTGATAAACTAGTTATTTGTGCATGCTATAGCTATACCGCCGCGGTATCTCTAGATCCCGCTAACAAGTAGCGGGATGACGAGCTTATCGTCATGCTGCCGCGAACCGTCATACCGTCACGGTATCTCTTAGCCGCTAACAAGTAGCGGGATGACGGTTTTTCAAATTATCGTAAGTCAGTTTAGCTATATAGATAGCATAAAGTCAACTGCATAAATTGAAACAATATCTGCTAGACGCAAATTATAATAAATGCAATAGCGTAATCTCCATCGTCACTTAAAGAAAGGTGAATCTTGTAGTCCTTTGAGATGAAATCCTTTCTGACAGCAATATATGGTTTTCCTCTTACATCGCTGTATATTTCTATATCTTTCATTGTAATATCCTGACCACTGCCTAGTGCTTTAATAAAAGCCTCCTTTGCTGCAAAGCGTTTAGCAAAATGCCTTGCTCGCATTTCTTGACTATTATACTTTCTACTTAGCTCTATTTCTTTTTCAGTGTAGATTCTATTGAGAAATTTTTCCCCGTATTTTTGTAATATCCTCGATACTCTTGGTATATATACTATGTCAGTGCCGATACCACGTATCATTTTGTGCTAAAGTGATTTATTACTTCTTCAATCTGCATTTCCTTTACCTCTCCAGTTGCTCTATTTTTTACTTCAACTATGTTTTCACTTACCGCTTTCTTTCCGACAATTATTTGCCACGGCAAGCCTATCAGATCCATTCTGGCAAATTTTACTCCTATACTTCCTTCCGTATCATCGTAAAGCACTTCATCGCTCTTCAAAGCTTTGTATATTTTATCTGCAGTCTCCGTTACTTTCGTTTGTAAATTGATTAAACCAATTCTGAAAGGAGCTACCGCTTCTGGCCAGATAATTCCCTTATCATCATGAAAAGCTTCTATTATTGCACCGACAAGCCTTGAAACCCCAATGCCATACGAACCCATATGCATGTTGACATTTTTTCCATCTTGAGAAGTAACACTTGCCTTCATAGGCTTTGAGTATTTGTTGCCAAAATAAAAAATATGCCCTATTTCAATACCTTTACTAACATTTAACTGCTCTTGCGGCACAAGGCAGGTTTTAGGGTCGTGCATATCATCTGCAACTGCATATATATTCTTCAAACTTTCAACATCTTCACTTTCCAGTAGTTCAGAAAATTTATTGTCATAATATAAAGTGCTCTCACCAGTGTTTGCCAATATATGAAACTCGTGACTCAAATTTCCTCCAATTGGCCCTGTATCCGCTCTCACTCCAATTGGAGTAAGCCCCATGCGTTTGAAGATTTTTATGTAAGTTTTGTACATCAAATTATATGAATTCAGTGCACCTTCGTAATCTACATCAAAACTGTATGCATCCTTCATCAGAAATTCCCTACCCCTCATAACACCATAACGTGGTCTTACCTCATCACGGAATTTCCACTGGATATGATACAAACAAAGTGGCAAATCTTTGTAACTTTTTACCACATCTCTAATTAGATCAGTTGCTACCTCCTCGTGCGTTGGCCTGAAAAGCATATCTTCCTCATGCCTATCCCTTATACATAGCATTTCCTTACCGTAATCATCGTAACGCCCTGATTCTTGCCAAAGATTTGCTGGTTGCACACAAGGCATTAACACTTCAATAGCGCCAGATTTATCCATTTCATCTCTGATAATGTTTTCAATATTTTTAAGCACTAAAAGACCAAGCGGCAACCACGTATAGATGCCAGATGCTATCTGCTTTATTAAACCTGCACGCAAAGAATATTGATGGGAGATAATTTTAGCATGGGCAGGCTTTTCCTTTAGAGTTGGCAGATAATATTTAGATAAGCGCATTTAATAAATCTGATTGTACTAAGTAATCTTAATACAATCAGATCTATAGGTAAACTTATTTTGAAGGATTTGGGACACCTCCTATTGAATCAAAGAATTTTCTGCGGTCCTTGATAGAAGAAGTAGATGGGTCTTGCACCTTATTATCCACTGGGTTAACATTATTCACTTGTACTGCAGAAGGTGAATCAACACGAGAATCTGGCAGTACCGGTGACTCCTCTGTCTTTTGTTCAGGATGTACCGGAGATATGGCTCTAAATCCTGCATTATCTCCATAACCACTGTCAGGACTTTCTCTTTCATTGTCTGGTTGGAAATTTAAAGGCTCATTTTTGCAATTTCTCAGTTCCTCATCAAAATCTGTTTCATAGTCGGCCTCTATAGATGCATCTGCTTGGGCAGAGACAAAACTTTGCTTATCCTATTCCTTGTCTTCATTACTACTCCAACCATTCGAGTCAGACGGGCTAGACAAATTACTATCTAAAGATGGGGATATACTCTTTCTCCTCTCAAGAAGCGTGTGTCTTATCGCATTGCCAACAAGACTATTTCCTTGACTACTTTGTTGCTGTTGATCTCCCTTACTGCCTAGATTTTTTGCTGCCTGTTCTTATCACGCTCTTCCTTATTCCCCCCGAACTTTTTTGCTACCTGTTTCTCGAACCACTTATCATGCTCTTCCTTACTCCCGAGCTTTTTTCCTTGTCTAATTGATTAAGCATAGCATCACGATCACTATCAGCTTTTTTTGACAAAGGAGTTCCATTTGAACTTGGAGCAGGCGGTAGAGGCGGAGGAGGTGGCGGTGATACACTGACACTTGAACTTGGTTGCGTTTCAAACATTACTGAAGGTGGTGAAGAAGCAGCATCTTTAAGATTAAGCTCCTCTGCTTTAATCTTTTCATCATCTAACTTACGAGGATCTAGCATATTATCTGCATTATTTTTCACTTGTGCTTTTTTGTATAGAGAGCTCTCTTTAAGATTCGATTGTAATGTGTACTGCATAGGTACCTTAGGTGGACTACTTTTTGATGCAGCATTAACAGGAGGTTCTTCATCAGTAGTATTAGCACTATTTTTTCGAGCAGCACTACTTAGTGGAGGCGGAGGTGGTGGTAGAGAAGAAGGTGATGAATTTTTTGATGCATTTGTATCATTTAATTTACCGTTCGAACCAACTTCAGTTGATTTATTTATTGGCTGTTCTCCATCAGAAGCTGCTTTTTCCTTATCACCAGCTCTAGAAACGGCCAGTCTAATAAGACATATCACTGAAACCAGTGTAACAATAGCAGAAACAGCAAAAATTGCTAAAGGAACTGCTTCAATTTCACCAGAACCAGAAACTGCTGCAATAACATAAGGAAGATGTATATAAATTGCAACGGCAGATACACATAATGATAAAGCAGCAATTGAAATTTTAAGGTTAGACGTAGACATTTTTCACCTCATTAACCAATACACTATTAATAATAACTGGATTATCAATAGTGTCAATAATTAATTATGAAAGATAAAGTTGCAATTTGAATAGATAAGCTATAAGTAATATACGATCAGCAATAGCTATACAATAGACTTCTCCTAAGAAACTCACTCAACTAACTCTTCTTGTTGAACTAATATGTAGCCAAATTCGCTCGCTTTTTTGATCAAATTTTTTACAGTTCTATCTTTATAGCGTGTTTCATAGTATTCCATTCCTTTTTCTACATATTCCTGTCCGTATTTGAGCATACTATAAAATATGCATGCCATTTTTCTTGCAGTAGCTGTTATTGCTTTTGGTGCTCCTAGTCGTTTTTTCAATCTTCTGTAGTATGCACCCAACGCACTTTTACTATTTCCTACAGAATGAGCAGCTATTCGCAAAGCATTTGCAGCACGGTTAATGACTTTACGTGTTCTTGTGTTAAACACTTTTTCCCCTGTAACTTTATTAGCAGGACTGAGTCCCAACCACGATGAAAAGTGCTTTTCTGTTGGCCATTTACTATGGTTTATACCAACTTCTGAAATTATGGTTTGTATACTTAATACATCAAATCCAGGAATTTTAGTGAAATCCATACCAGTTATTCGGTGCAGTTCCTCATACAAAGCAAAGCTTGGCTTACTTTTGCTATTTTTATTCTTTTGCTTACTTAGGCTGTTTGCTTTCACAAGACTTTGTTTCAAACGTTTTATAATAGGCTTCAATATTTCTATCACATTCTGCTATTTTTTCTTGATAAATATTATATAGTTCAAATTCTTGCTTTAGCGTGAATAAGTGTTCCTCTCTATAGTCACCAGCTAACGCTTTTGCAATAGTAGACTGATCATTTTTCATTCGCACGTCCCTGAATTCTGCCAATTTTTCAGAATCTCTTTCGCCTTCAATTATAGTTTCAATGATTTTCATACCAGTTATCCCAGTAATATGACTAATAACCTTGTGTAATTGTATATTCATTTGAATTAATGCCTTCTGCATACGCAGAATATGTGTAGATGCACTTTCAGTGAGATTTTTGCGTTGCCGCACGTAACTGCGCAATACACACATCTGATTATCTGGCCTAAACGACCCATGAAGCAGTCCGTAGCTATGCAGTTGTTGGAGCCATTGGCAATCTTGAACGTCAGACTTCCTACCAGGTACATTCTTTACATGCCGTGCATTTTACCTCGAATTTGTATGACTCAAGTATTTGAAATAAAGGAATCCAATATACTCCTGTTGATTCCATAGCTACTGTTGTAACTTTACACTTTTTCAACCACTGTGCTAAGTTATGAAGGTCTTCAGTAAAGCAGCCAAATTTCTGAACGCGTTCTTCCTTCAGGTACACACACATAGTGTACAGCTGAACCAATGTCTATTCCTGCTGCATTAGGATTCACTATTTCTAATTTACTTTTTGCTTTTTTCATGGTAACCCCTACATATAATTTGTAATAGGGAAACGCTTCAGCTTGGAACGGTTGATAGTACAATCTCCTAACCGAGGTAGTCTAAATGACTCCATCAATGATTTGACCGTTCCTTCCAAAGCCATGCTTGCATACGGGCACTTAGGCACCATTGAAAATGTCGGTCATAACTGCAAAGGCGCTCCCTGTACAACTATACTTGAAAACTACTAAAAACTTAAATTTGTGTGTTTCTTTCTGATTTGACAGATTTCGTCTGTTCGATGCTTGCATAATCCAAACTAAGTAGAAAAAAGGTATAGCTAACACGTAGCGGGATGACGATTGTCAGGCCAGCGCCTCTATGATGTCATCCCAGTCTGGGATCCAGGAATTTTATTAAGTATAAAAGTAGCCGTTTTATGTTAAAATATAACGTTTTGATGATTATGAAAAAGTTGGATTCCAGACTGGAATGACAGCAGTTCTACGTCATACCGCCGCGGTATCTCTTAGCCGCTAACAAGCAGCAGACCGTCATACCGCGATTCATTCGCGGTATCTCAGCCGCTAACAAGAGATCCCGCTAACACGTAGCGGGATGACGGTTGTCGGTAGGCCTAAATTACTTTAGCCATAAATATTTAAGAAATTCACCAAACGAAAAAAAAGGCAAAAGAAGCCCTAGTCATTGTCTATTTTCAGTATTGGCGTTTTTTAAGTCTTAAACGCTGCAATTTAGCTGCTTTTAAACGGCAACTAACCTTAGCTTTAATATTTAAGAAATTTACTAGGCAGAAAAAAAGGCATAGAAAACCCGTGGTAGCTAGTTATTACACTCTCTATTTTAAAATTTGACGTTGGGTGATGTCTTGAACGCTTTATAAGCGCGCTTCAGCTTATGTAGGTAAAAACCTAGAAATTTTATAAAGACATACGGTGCACATAGTGCAAAAAATTAAACAATAGTACGCCAAATACAAGTTTTCTTGTCATTTTAATCTGCTGCAGAGATTGCGAAGTTAAATAAAATAGCTTCACTTTCATGACAAGGGGGCTGGTGGAGTTTGTCAAGTAAGTTTTTTCGTTTCTACTGAATGACAGTTGTAGCATATGCAAGAAGTCTATTGAAATCGCGTATATCAATCGTTGTAAAATCACACAATTGCTCTGTAGAGCTATGCCCTGTAATAATTACTATACCATTTTGCTCAGAGCGTATTGAGATTAGGTTCAGCACTAATTCACACATTGCACTATCAAGATTACAAAATGGTTCATCTATCAGCCAAACGTTTGCATTAGAAATCAAGAGGCGAGCAAGCGCAACTCTTCTTTTCCAGCCTGCAGAAAGTTTGCCATATCTAATATTAAGTACAGATTGCAATTTCAAGCAACAAATAGCTGCCACAATCAGTTCTCTAGTATTTCGTATTCCTGCCCAGAATTCTATGTTTTGAGTAACAGTTAAGCTATCCTTGCAGGCATTCTTATGGCCTATATAGACCATAGAAGGTATATAGGATTTTGGATCATCATATATGTCTTTTCCGCAGTACCTTATATTGCCTGATACCGGCGGTAAAAGTCCAGATAAACTTCTAATTAAGCTGGTTTTACCACTACCATTTGGACCAGTGATTAGAATCTTTGATTTTGGCTCAGCTTTAAAACCGAGATGTTTAAATAATACTTTGTTATTACGAGCGCAGGATAAATTTTCACATTCGAGCATGAATTATCTGCCCTTCCCCTTATGTTTACCTTGAGTTGAAGCCTGAGCTTTTACAAACAGCTCCCAAAATCCTTTCTGTCCGCCTTCTCTATGTATTAATTGTGCAAAACGCTGCATTAAACCATTACCCATCATAACCATCTTTGTCCATTTACCTACCGGTTTTGCTATGTCAACTATTTCTGAATCTTCTTTATAAACTTGCACATCTTTTTGTTTCTCGCGTAGCGTTTCTTGTTGTTTCAGCAACTCTTTTTGCTTATTTTTTTGATATAATTCATTGAATTTTCTGTCTTCTTCCCACTCTTCTTTAAAAACTTTTCTAGGAAATATGATTTTTCTAATGCGATTTTTGTATATTTTTCTCAAAAAGAGAAATACTACAGCGACAGCAAGTAACGTTATGCTATATATTATGATCTGTGCAAGTGGCATTTCCTGTATCTAATTCATTAAAAATACCCTTACTATTATACCATAATTATAGAAATTGTGCAATTTTTGTGTGAGTGAAGACAGCATAAAAGCAACACTACCCTATTTTGAAAATTGGACAAATATCTGACGAATGGGCTTGTATGCAGTAAGGTTTATTTCTATACTTCTTAAAGAATTTAGAAGTGAAACAAATATGAACTGCTATAAAACTCACACGTGTAATGAATTAAGGAAGAATGATGTAGGAAAGGAAGTTACCCTCTCTGGATGGTTATACCGTAAGCGCGATCACGGTAACCTAATCTTTGTTGATTTAAGAGATTTTCATGGGATTACTCAGCTAGTGTTCAATAATGACAAGGACTTTTTTAATGAAATTTCAAATTTAAAATCAGAAAGTGTGATTACTGTTACAGGGTTAGTTGAAGCTAGAACTGAAGATACGGTAAACAGCTCTATCGCAACCGGGAAAATTGAGGTTGTAGTTAGCAATTTACACGTTGAGTCGGAAGTTGAGTTCCACCTTGATGAAGAAATAGCAAAAGAAGAAAGAAGTATGTTGGCAAGCATTACCGGCGAGCAAGAATACCCAGAAAACATGAGATTTAAATATCGATTTCTTGACTTAAGACGTGAAAAAGCCCGCAACAATATTATTTTGCGCTCACAAATTATTGCAGAGCTCCGCAAGCTCATGATAGAGCGAGGATTTTTAGAGATTCAAACTCCAATACTCACTGCTTCCTCTCCTGAAGGAGCACGCGACTACCTAGTGCCAAGCAGACTAAATCCTGGTAAATTCTATGCATTGCCGCAAGCTCCACAGATTTTTAAGCAATTGCTCATGGTTTCAGGGTTTGATAAATATTTTCAAATTGCACCGTGTTTCCGTGACGAAGACGCAAGGGCTGACCGTTCTCCGGGAGAGTTTTATCAGCTAGATCTTGAAATGTCTTTTGTGACTCAAGAAGACATCTTTCAGATTATTGAGTCTACCTTATATAAAGTGTTTGCTAAATTTTCTCGTAAGTCTGTCGATAAAGATTTTCCACGCATTACATACAAAGAGGCAATGCTTAAGTATGGTTCTGACAAGCCAGATTTGCGCAATCCACTATTAATCAGCGATGTTACAGAAATTTTCCGTGATTCAGGGTTCAATATTTTCAAAAGCAATATTGAGCGTGGTATGGTAGTCAGAGCCATCCCTGCACCTAAGACAGCAGAGGAACCACGCAGCTTCTTTGATAAAAAGATAGAACATGCGCAAAAAGAATTCGGTGCTAAGGGTCTTGGATATATAACGTTTGATAAAGATGGTACTGCGAAAGGCCCAATTGCTAAATTCCTCGATGACAATAGGCTAAATCACATAAGAGAAGTAACGAATGTAGGACCTGGAGATAGTGTGTTTTTTGCTTCTGACAAAGAGAATGAGGCAGCAACAATTGCAGGAAAAGTGCGCACTCTTTTAGGGTCAGAACTCAGTCTTATAGATGATAATATCTTCAAGTTCTGTTGGGTTATTGATTTTCCCTATTTTGTATATGACGATAAAAGTAAAAAAATCGATTTCTTTCATAATCCATTTTCTATGCCACACGGTGGTCTGAAAGATTTAGAGGAAAAGAATCCACTCGATATCCTTGCTTACCAATATGATCTCGTTTGTAATGGAATAGAACTGTCAAGCGGAGCGATTCGTAATAACAAGCTGGATATCATGTATAAGGCCTTTGCCATTGCAGGTTATAGCCGGGGAGAAGTCGATACAAAATTCGGCGCACTCGTACGTGCATTCAGGTTTGGCGTTCCTCCTCACGGCGGTATAGCACCAGGAGTTGATAGAATGGTTATGCTGCTTGCTGATGAGCCAAATATTCGTGAAGTAATCTGTTTTCCTATGAACCAGCAAGGTGAAGATGTTCTAATGGGTGCTCCTTCCAAGGTGGACAATAGACATTTACGTGAATTATCCTTGCAGGTTATTGACTGCAGTACACTAGATTATATTAAACTGAAAAACCATGAATAACATTCAAAAAGCAATACTGTCAGGCATAATCTGCAACATGATTGTATGGTATGAAATAACTCTTTTTGGGGCCTTAACACACACAATAAGTAGCATTTTTTTTCCATCAGAAAGTGATTACTTAAGCACAATCAAATTTCTTGGTACTTTCGCAGTTGGCTTTGGATTTAGACCACTTGGTGCATTCATTTTTGGCTACATTGGAGATAAATCTGGTAGAAGGAAAGTTTTACTTACTTCAGTGATATTAGTTTCAATACCATCTACTGTAATTGGAGTTATACCTGGCTATAAAGAAATAGGAATATTTTCTTCTATACTACTTCTATTATGTAGAATCATGCAAGGAATGGCAGCAGGTGGAGAAACGAGTATCAACTCAGCCTTTTTAATAGAGCATTCAAGCGATAAAAAAAATCTAGGTTTTTTAGGGAGTATGAAGCCTTTTAGCGGCGCGCTTGGTTCTATTATATGTTTTGTAATGATAGCTATTTGTAAAAAACTCACAGGTGAAAATTATGAAATTTGGGGCTGGAGATTGCCCTTCTATTTCTGCTCTATTATGGGCATAATAGGCTTTTTAACAAGATATATAATGCAAGAGAGCTTAGCATATAAAGTGCACGATCAAAATAAAAACTTATCTCATTCTCCATTTTTAGAATTAATCAGGGACTATAAAAAAGCATTTGTGATAGCAATTGGACTTGGTATAGCCCAAAATGCAATCGTTTATTCAGCAATCATGTTCTACAACATATCTGTAAAAGAACTTATTCTCTCAGGCATCAATATTAAAAATGTAGTAAGGATTATAGTTGAAATTACATTTGGAGCGTCTGCAGTGCTGTTTGCAATACTGTCTGATAAAGTTGGAAGAAAAAATGTAATGATTCCTACATTAGTAGCTTTAACTTGCGCCGGTTTGCCGGCACTTTCGCTATTATCATATGATAACCACTATATTGTAACGCTCACTTTTCTATTGATAAGCGTACCGATAGGTGCATCTTTTGGAATATATAATTCTCTTGTCTGTGAGTTGTTTCCAACAAAAGTTAGGTGCACAGGTTTTAGCCTAGCACATAATATATCCGCAGGAATTTTCGGTGGCCTTTCTCCATCCATATGCATGTGGCTTATAGAAAAAACTGAAACGAAATTTGCAGCAGGCATTTATCTTACTGCCTGCGCATTAATTAGCCTAATATCTGTGCTTCAAATCAAAGCCAAAGACAGAAAAGTTGATTGGTGAAATCGTTTCAGTCGAAAAATAGCACTTCAATAGACTTTTCAATGTGCTTAGGGATAGGAGCGGTAATAGTGATTTCTTTATTGCTTGGTAATTTTAAAGATAAAGAATGCGAATGAAGGTGAATTTTATTTGCTACCCCATTAATAAAAGCTTTTTTACCACCGTATTTACCGTCACCAAGAATAGGGCAATTTATATGAGCTAAATGTGCACGTAACTGATGGGTCCTGCCGGTAATTGGTTGTAATTTTAAATAAGCAACATTATGTTTTAACCTTGCTATAATTGAAAAATGCGTAGTGGCACTTTGAGGTGAGCCTTCATCAACGACCACTTTTTCTTGACCAGAAATATATTTTTTCACCAACGGATAATCTATTATTCCACTATCCTTGCTTGGCATGCCAGAAGTTAATGCTAAATAAGTTTTTTTTACCCTCCGTCCTTTAAATTCCTCCATAAGGTATCTGGCAACACTAGCATTGCGTGCGAATATTATCACTCCGCTCGTATCTCTATCTAGTCTATGGACAATTTTAAATATTTCTCCCTCTCTTATTTGGTCAAGCAAATCACTAATGCTAATCTTTACTTTTACGCCACCTTGAACAATGACCCCTGCGGGTTTGTTTATAGCTAGTATATATTCGTCTTCATATAATGTGTTCTCTCTTAGTAGATTCACTAACTTTTCATTATATTTGCGATCAGAATTAGCATTCTCAATATAATTCAAGTGCTTCAGCGTTATAGTTTGTCCAGAATTTACTCTATCACTAGACTTTGCTTTGCAATCATCAACTTCGATTAACCCTTTCCTTAAAGATTTTTCAATTACAGATTGCTTTAGATCAGGAAAGATTCTTCTGATGTACCTATCCAGCCTAACGTTATCGTCTTTTACTGATATGGTTTTTATATTCTCCATTACTTTACTTGGATGTATGCTAATATCAACTGTTTGCATGACATAAAATAAAGTATAGCACAAGATATAAACCCTTCGGCTACATGTGCTATTTATTTAGTAGATTAAATATGAAGTTTAAAACTCTGCTGTCAACTTTCTGCAAAACTAGTGAAAACCAAACTTGCTTAAAACCACTTAATTAGTTATAGTTATAAGTTTGAGATACAGTAAAATGATGGCTTTTATCCCTTTGATTATTTTTTTAATCTTGTACCTGGGAAGTGGTGCTTATTTTTCTTTTATCGGAACTGATAATCCACTTCATCAGGTTTCACCAGTAATCTGCTTATTACCAGCACTATTTTTTGCTGTCTCACGTGGTACAAATAAAATTCAGCATAACATCGATACTGTTATCGAGGGCATGGGTGACAAAAGCACTCTTACTATGTGTTTAATTTTTCTATTTTCTGGAGCATTTTCTGCGGTTACTCAATCAATTGGTAGCGCAGACACTGTTGCTAATTTAATTCTTAATTTTCTTCCAGCAAGATTACTGCTGCCAGGAGTATTTTTGGCTTCTGCTTTTATTTCAACTGCAATTGGCACATCTATGGGAGTTGTTGTGCTGATGGTACCTATAGCTGTTAATCTGGCAAAAAGTGGAGCTTTTGGCCTTGAAATAGGAACTGCAGCTGTGGTAGGTGGTGCCGTGTTTGGCGATAACCTTTCGATGATATCTGATACCACCATTGCATCTGTTTCTTCACAGGGAGCTTCAGCAAAAGATAAACTTAAAATAAACTCTAAGGTTGCATTTACTGCAGGTATTATAACACTCACCTATCTGGCAGTGATTTCAAGTAGTACAAAAATTATTTCTATATCAAATTTAGATTATTATTCTATAATAAAAATTATTCCTTATATTTCTTTAATAATCATGGGGCTGCTTGAAGTCACCACTTTAGTAACAATAACTGTAAACATAATTATTGCTGGTGTGCTAGGAATAGCTTTTTTTGACTATGCTATCATTCAATTTCCTCATGACGTGTATGACGGTTTCAAAAAAGTAACGGAAATAGTGATATTTGCGCTATTTGTTGGTGGTTTGAGCCATATAATGTACAAACAAGGTCAAAAAGCGTTGCATAAACTTATCGATGAAAGCAATATCACAAAAACTAAAGCTGAATTTGTGATAGCAGGAATTGCGTCTATGTTTACTACCTTAGTTGCCAATAATACCATTGCTATTTTACTAGGTGGTGGTATTGCAAAAAGGCTTGCACAAAAACACAGTATTGCGCCACACCGCAGCGCATACTTATTAGATGTTTTTGCTTGTGCTACAAAAGGCATCTTACCTTATGGTTCCCAACTATTGCTAGCAGGAAGTATAGCTTCTGTATCACCTGTTTCTTTATTAACAAAAGTATATTATTGCTTTATTCTAGCAGCAGTTACAATAGGCGAAATAATCGTCAACAGCAGAAAAGAGAAATGTTGTGCGGCTGCAACTTAGAGTTTCTCTTTTTTTTACCCATAAGGAACGGAATTACTTGACAAGCTTCGCCAGCCCCCTTATCATGAAAGTGAAGCTATTTATCTTCGCAATCTCTGCAGTGGATTAATGACAAAAAAACTTAATGTATTTGGCGTAAATCATGCTTAATTTTTTGCACTATGTGCACCTCATGTCTTTATAAAACTTCTAGGTTTCTACCTATATAAGCTGAAACGCGCTTATAAAGCGTTTAAGACAGTAAAAGACGTCAAATAGACAAGGGAGAATTTGAATACTAGCTACCCTAGGGTTTCTTTGCCTTTTTTTCCACTTAGTAAATTTCTTAATGTTTATAATTTAGGTTAGTCGCATTTAAAAGCGGCTGAATCGCGGTTATTAAGCATTTAGAATAAAAAAACGCCAATATTTTGAAGTACATATAAATAACTAGTTAACCATGGGGCTTCTTTTGCCTTTTTTTTCGTTTGGTAAATTTCTTAATATTTATGGCTAAACGACAATCGTCATCCCGCTACGTGTTAGCGGGATCTATGTTAAGAGATACCGCGGCGGTATGACGTAGGGCTACAGGTGTCATCCCAATGCTCAGACACTGGGATCCAGCTAAGTTAGTGAGTGTAAACAGTAGCCAACCTTACGCTAAAACACAACGTTCTTGATGAGATTGCATAAAAACTGGATTCCTTACATCATAGAGGCACTGCCATTATAGAGTGAACCAGTGTCTGGGCACTGGCCTGACAATCGTCATTCCGCTACTTGTTAGCGGCTAAGAGATACCGCGGCGGTATGACGGTTAAGTAGCCAGTGCTTGACACAGTTGTCTAAGTGAGGAAAGTCACCAGTGGTTATATTATCGCTATATTTCTCACTTACCCAACAAACTTAGATTTTATGCTAAACTGTGCTGCCACTAACTTTGCAACCGGTACTCGATATGGTGAGCATGAAACATAATTCACCCCTGACTTGATGAGAAACTCTATAGATTTTGGATCTGCTCCATGCTCTCCACATATACCCAGCTTTATTTCTTTTCGGGTTTTTTTGCCTCTTTCAATGGCTATCTTGATTAACTCCCCTACCCCTTCGGTGTCCAGCACTTCAAATGGATCATTGTCAAATATATTGCTTTCCTTATAAGAATCGAGGAAATTAACTGAATCATCTCTTGAAAGTCCCATGGTTGTTTGCGTTAAATCATTAGTGCCAAAACTAAAAAACTCTGCATGTTTTGCTAACTTATCAGCAATCAGTGCTGCTCTTGGTAGTTCTATCATCGTTCCAATTGAATAAGCCTTGTCTGATGTCATTCCAGCGCGTGACGCTGGAATCTGCGTCTGGATCCCAGCTGAGATAACAGAGGATTCTTTCTTTGCTAGCTCGCATATCAGAATAAATTCTTTCTCGCTCATGATAAAAGGAATCATGATTTCAGGCTCCACTTCTATCTTCTTTTCTTTCTTTAATTCACTTGCAGCACTAAGTATTGCCCTAATCTGCATGCTATATATTTCAGGATGAGAAATAGCAAGTCTACAACCTCGATGGCCAAGCATTGGGTTCTTTTCTGATAACTGTGCTATTTTATTTTTTACTGACTCAACTGACTTACTAAGTGATTTGGCAATTTTTTCTATAGTAGACTGATCATTGGGTAAAAATTCATGCAAAGGTGGATCAAGCAACCGTATAGTGACTTCCCTGCCCTCCATAATAGAAAATATTTCTTTGAAATCAGACTTTTGCATTTCTTCTAGTTTAATGAGCGCATTTGCCCTTTCATTTTCATCGTCAGCTATTATCAATTTTTGAATAAATTCGATTCTATCACTAGCGAAAAACATATGTTCTGTGCGACATAAGCCTATACCTTCTGCACCGAATTCTTTTGCAATTTTTGCATCTTTTGGAGTATCAGCGTTCGCTCTCACTTTGACCATTTTGATTTCATCTATCCAGTTGATTATCGTTTTGAATTCTTGTGACAATTCAGGTGAAATTGTAGGAAGAATGCCAAGCATAACCTCCCCTGTTCCTCCGTTGATGGTAATTGGTTCACCTTTATTTACTTTTGTATCCCCCACAGAAAAGAAAGTTCCATCTTTATCGATATAAAGTCCACTTACACTGCAAATGCATGGCTTACCCATTCCACGGGTTACAACAGCAGCATGTGAGGTCATCCCTCCCCGTGCTGTTACTATGCCACTTGCAGTATTCATTCCATTAATATCTTCAGGACTCGTTTCTGACCTTACTAAAATCACTTTTTTACCCTGCTCTGCAGCTTTTTCAGCATCACTTGCACTAAACACTACATATCCAGAAGCAACCCCTGGAGAAGCTGGCAGTCCCTTCCCTATTACTTTCTGGTCACTCTTAACGTCAAGAACTGGATGCAATAAATTGTCAAAAGTTTTTGGATCAATTCTCAATATTCCTTCTTCTTTTGTAATCGTTCCTTCGTTTACCATATCAACTATTATGCGAATAGCAGCTTCAGCCGTGCGCTTGCCAGACCTAGTCTGCAAAATCCATAATTTACCGTCCTGTACAGTAAATTCGATATCCTGCATGTCTTTATAATGCCTTTCAAGTTTTTCACATACCGCGCATAATTCCAGGTAGACACTTGGCAGCAACTTCTCCATGGTGTTTTCTTGCTCTCCGTCAATTGGCATAGGAGTATAAACACCAGAAACCACATCCTCACCCTGAGCATTAACCAAAAACTCACCAAAAAGCTTTTTTCTCCAGTTGAAGGATTTCGTGTAAATATCACACCAGTTGCAGAATTATTGTTCAGATTACCAAAAACCATTGCTTGCACGTTGACCGCTGTTCCAAGGTTTTCAGGAATATTATGTATTCTTCTATAGGAAACAGCCCTATCATTTTTCCAAGAGGTAAATACTGCATTAACTGAGTTTAACAATTGCTCTTCAACGTTCTGCGGAAAATGTTTTCCTGTTTTTTCATGTACTATCCTTTTGAAATTGTTAACAATTCTCTTTAAAACATCAACATCAAGATCAGCTAAGCTTTTTGCTCCACTCTTTTGCTGCTTATTATCAACAACATCTTGAAATAGGTGATGGTCAAGCTGTAGTACAACATTGGAGTACATCATGATGAAACGGCAGTAGCTATCATAGGCAAAACGTTCTCCACTTTTTTTTGCAAGCCCAATAACTGTTTCATCATTTAAACCAACATTTAAAATAGTATCAAGCATGCCCGGCATTGAACTAACACTACCAGAGCGTATTGAAACTAATAAGGGGTTATTTAAATCCCCAAATTTACAACCGATGTCATTTTCGAGCATCGCCATGTAGTTTTTGATCTCGTTACGTAGGTCGTTAGACAATTCATTATCCTGACAGTAGGCCTGACAAACAGAGGTGGAAATTGTGAAACCAGGTGGAACCGGAATGCCAACATTGCACATTTCTGCTAAATTTGCCCCCTTCCCTCCCAGCAGATTTTTCATTTCTGCATTGCCTTCGCATTTACCCTGGCTAAAGTAATGTATTAACTTTTTCCCCATCATTTTCTCCGGATTTTCACTGATAAACATATTGTACATATAGTTCCAATAAACCTGTGAGGACTTGAAACCTTAGGATAATAAATTTTACAAAATTTGGCAACAACGTTCCTTCTGGCAACATCAGTAAAGTTAACAAAAAAGATGACAAATTATTACCAATAAGAATATATAATATAAAGATATATTTAAAAATTTTTTTATGGCTCTTTCTAAGTTTTTCAACCCTAAGAACCTGTACATGATCTCAAAGAAGGAATAAAGAAGGAGATAATGTATATAAATTAGATATATGAGAAGTGTATACCCAAGTGACATAAGTCGTGAAAAATTTAAGATAATTTTACCAGATCTAGAATCCTGTAGAAAAAAAACAAAGCCAAGAAGACTTATGATGTATTTTGTGGAGTGCTATACGTCCTAAAAAGCTGCTGCCAGTGGAGAATGTTGCCACAAGAGTTTCCAAAATGGAGAAGTTGTTACGACTACTTTAAAAAATGGAGTGAAAAACCAAGCGTAAGACCTGCTGCGAATCAAGCGATAAAAAAAAGGAAAGGAGGGTGACTAAAATCAAGGTTAACTAAAAGGCGTGCTTAAGATTTACAATACCAGCAATAATATTGAACCTCAGGTTATATTTTTTCTGAAAATTGCGATAAACATTCGACATAATCTTAAATATCTTTATCTCTCGGATCTTGTTTTCTACTCTCATTCTAAATGATGCTAATCTTCTATTATGCTTTGGAGTTAATGGCTTTTTACGATACTTTTTATATGGAATTATAACATTGCTTTGCAATTTTTGCCAACCTTGATATCCAGAATCGGCATGTTTTATGCTATCAAGTGGTAAATATTTTTCTTGTTTCCTTATGCGGAAATCACTAATTCTACCACGGTATGACTTTGACACTGATAAAATTCTTCCTCCTTCTTCGATAATAATCTCAGTTTTCATAGTGTTGGTTCTTTTTTTTCCTGAATATGATTTCTTCCGTTTTTTACTATCTTCTGGTCTCTGTATTTGCTGTTCTGTAACATCAGCCAAAATCTTCAGTATTTTTTCTGGCGTCATACTTCTATCTTTTGTTATAGTCACTTTTTTGGCGAGTAATGGCTCTATTCTCTTAAGTAACCTACATACATTTGCGTTGTGTACATTGAATAGGCATCCTAAAAATCTATGTGTTATGTAAGTGCGATAGTACAAAATTACGCAAAACAACTTATCTTCCAGAGTTGGTAGTTTTGATCTTCTACCATGACACTTTTTCTGTTTTTCGCATCCAGACCTCACTTTTTCCACTACTTTTTCGAACTCCTCTATAGTTAAACCTGTTATATTACGAAAGTTTCTTGGGTATTTTTTCATATTATAGTAACTAAAGCTCATTTTTTTCCCTTACTTGATCTGCTTATTCTTCTTCTACCTCTCTCACATCATTTTTTCAATCACCTTTTGCAGCAGGTCTGTAGATAAAGAAAGTATTTTGGAACGTGTCTAAAAAAAAATTAGTCAGAAAGGTCCGTATTAACAATGGTCGGAAAGAGAAAACAAGTTTCTGTATAATTGATGCTCAAAGCGTTAAAAACGCAGATACTGCTGAAAGAAAGGGCTATGATGCAGGAAAAAAAATTTCAGGGTCATATCGCAGTTGATACACAAGACATGCAATTCATATAACAACGGCAGAAGCAACTAGTGTTGTGAAAATGGTGAAAAATGCTAAAGCAAACCTCTCTGAAATCAAAAATATACTTGCTGATGCTGGCTACCTGCTAACCGACAGCTAACATTAACTACCAATATCGTATCTGAAGAAGCCCCCTGGCCATTCTAAAAAATTTAATGCTGAGTACACCTTACTTTTGGCTTCCTCTATAGTGCTCCCTTCTGCTACTATATTTAGCACTCTTCCGCCATCGGAAACTAAGTTACCACTCTCATCTAATTTAGTACCAGCGTGAAATACCAATATACCAGGAATGCTTTCAATTTTATCTAATCCCTTAATTACTTCTCCCTTTTGATAATCACCCGGATAGCCTTTACTTGCAACAACTACACAAACTGTAGATTTGTTGTTAAGTTCCACCATTTTGACATTTAACTTTCCTTCTGCAACTGACAACATCAATTTTAACAAATCGCAATTTGAATCAAATCTAGGTAATATAGATTGCGTTTCTGGATCACCAAATCTAACGTTATACTCGAGAAGTTTTGGGCCATCTCTGCAAATCATTAAACCAGCAAAGAGTACTCCCTTATAAGGCGTACCCATGTTAACCAATGCTTGAGCTGTAGGGTATATTATTTTTTGGATGATTTTTTGCTCCATGTCCTTACTTATAATTGAAGGTGATGAGTACGATCCCATACCCCCAGTATTTTGGCCTTCATTATTTTCATTCACTCTCTTATAATCTTTTGCGCACCCAAGAGTTACTACTTTCAACCCATCAACAAGAGCAAAAAAGCTTACTTCTTCTCCAATTAAAAATTCTTCTATGATTATTTCTTCACCTGATTCACCAAATTCTTTCTCCACTAGCATTGAATCTATTGCTGAAAAAGCTTCGTTTTCTGCGCAACATATCATCACGCCTTTCCCTGCCGCAATTCCATTTGCTTTCACTACAAGTGGAAACTTTATTTTATTGCTACGTACAAAATCTTTAGCTAATCCTTCATCAACAAAACACTCGTACTTGGCAGTTGGTATGCCATATCGCTTGCATAGTCCTTTGGTGAAAGACTTTGATCCCTCAAGTTTTGCAGTTGCTTGACTTGGAGCAAAAACACTTATTCCCTCTGCAACTAAATCATCAGCAAGCCCATCAATTATTGGTTGTTCTGGACCAATAACAACCAACTCTATATTTTCTTTCTTGCAAAATTGTGTAACATCCACTGAATTTTGAATATTTATATCCACAAGAGTCCCAAGATCTTTCATAGCTTGGCGACCAGGAGTGACATATACCTCAGTTAAGATAGGAGATTTTTTTAAAGCCCAAAGTAGAGCGTGCTCACGTCCACCAGAACCTATAACCAGAACCTTCATCTTTATTTCCTCGCTTTTCTATATGTCAAAATCATTATTTACTTATAACAGTATCATTACTCATGTATTTTTGCAACACGTTTGGTATTGCAATCGACCCGTCAGAATTTTGATAATTCTCCATTATGGCAACAATCGTTCTTCCTATAGCTAAAGCTGTGCCGTTTAAAGTGTGAACATATTTTTTTATCTTTTTATCAGTTTCTGAAGAGTATTTAGCGTTCATCCTTCTTGCTTGAAATGCACCACAATTTGAGCAGCTTGATATTTCTCTATATTTATTTTGCTCAGGTAACCATACCTCTATGTCATAAGTCCTTTGTGCAGCAAAACCCATATCACCACTACACAGTAGCATTACTCTATACGGTAATTCTAGTTTTTTTAATATCTCTTCAACAACACTCGTCATGCGCTCAAGTTCATCATTTGATTGGTCTTCAGCTGTAATACTCACCAACTCCACTTTACCAAATTGGTGTTGCCTTATTATGCCTCTCGTGTCTCGTCCTGCGCTGCCTGCTTCTTTACGAAAACACTCTGAATACGCAGTAAAACGAATAGGCAGTTCTTTTTCCTCTACTATTTTATCAGCAACCAAACTTGTTAAAAACACTTCACTTGTGGGAATCAACCTCAATTCGTCGGTAGTTAAATACGAATCGTCAGAAAATTTCGGTAGCTGACCAACATTATACATAGCTTCGTTTTTCACCAAAGCTGGGTGGTACACTTCAGTATAGCCAAATTCATTAACATGCATTTCAAGCATAAAATTTATTAATGCTCGGCCAAGCCTAGCTAACTGTCCTTTTAATATCGCAAATCTTGATCCGGAAATTTTCGCCGCTTGTTCGAAGTCTATTAAACCTAATTTTTCTCCGAGTTCATAATGAGATTCCGGTACAAAATCAAACTGTCTTTTTCCTCCATATCTTCTCACCTCTAAATTAGAGTTCTCATCTGCGCCTATTGGCACATCTTGCGCAGAAATATTCGGCAAGTTAGATAAAACATTCACTAACTTATCCTTTTCTGCTTGTTCTTTTAAGCTAATTGCCTCTATCTCATTCGCGATGTCTTTTGACAACTCTATCTGCTCTTCACAAGGGCTCTTGCTCATTTTAAGCTTCTTTATTTCCTCTGTGATTTCATTGCGCTGCCTATTTAAATCTTGCAATTTAGTGGTTAATGACCTTTTCTCGTGATCAATTTCTAATACCTCTTTTGCAGTAAACTCTCTTATCCCCCTGCTTTTCATTGCCTTTTCAAATCCTTCAGGATTTTTGCGTATATATTCTATATCGTGCATATATTGTGCTATTACTAATATTGTTACTGTACTTCAAAAGCTCTTAATATTCAATATTTTCTCATACTACTAAAATCATTATGGTTGATTTTTTTGTTAGAATTTGTTAAAATTCAATTAACTTAGCATTCATAAGATATAATATGTTGGGCATCACAGAAAAATATAATAAATTCAAAGAGAGCACTTACTTCGCTGGTGGGAAATTTGTTATCTACTCTTTTGGTATATATCTAGCAGCTACATTCACTATTGGCTGTTTAGGAGCGGTAATAGGATTTCCTCTATTGACTTTTCCACTTGCTATGCTCATCTCTAACCCCGTAGTTTGGGTTTTAATGGGAATAGTTCTTACAGTGGCATATAAAATGGTTAAGGATTATATTAACAAAAAAAAAGCTCCAGAGGGAAAAAAGAGTGAAGAAAAGGAGGTTGAGCCACAAAAATCACCAGAAGAGCAAGAGCAGACTGTAAATAACCAAGGAAATCCAAAAACTCCAGATAGGGATAGTGGTGTTGTACCAGATGGCACAGAAAGCCCAGAGGATAGAAGTCGTAGAAATTCCGACGCTTCAGTAGATAGTGGTTTAGGCAGTAAAAAGTTTCATGAAAATCTGGATACTCTTGTGCATCAGACAAATAGAGGAAATTATACTTACTGGCTACAGCAACATGATATTGCTCACATTGCAAGAGCCGTATACAACTATTCAGAAAGCTCGGATGGCGATATATTTTTTTGCATTCCTGGCAATCTTGAATCCTTGAGTGAAAGGTTGAGGGAATATAAAAATGAACCAGAACGAGAGGATACGAAAAGTATATTTACTTCAGTTATTAATTTGGGCGGCAATCATTGGGTAACGCTAGTCGTTGCGTATAACTCAAATAATAAGCAATTCAGAGCTTATTACTGTGATTCTTTTAGCGCTAATTTACCAAGTCCTGGTAGTAAACGTAGTAGTATAAAACTTGCAAACGAAATTAAAGACAAGTTAATTGTGTCTCTTACTAACCAAGCTAGTGAGTTGAGTGCACAAGACAAAAAAGAAATGGGTAAAGATGTCCAAAAAACAGTACAAACGTGTCGGGACAAGAAAAATGAATTAGTTAATGTTCCAATAAATACCGATAATATGGTAAGTGCACTGGAAGAAGTTTTGAAAATAGAGAACTGCAATATAAGAAGCTCCGGAGCTAAACAACAAAGCGATGGGCATAACTGTGGAATATTCGCGTTAGAAAATGCTCATAAAATCACACAAATGTTCAACGAAGGTAAATCATTTTATGAAATTGACAAAGAGTTATCGGAATACAAATTTGATTTGAATGAGAAAAGAAGAGAGTTTGCAGAAGCACTTATGAATGATCAGGAATGGAAGAAAGATCTAGAGAGTGGGTTTTTATATGAGCTTCCGCCAAGGACGAAGGCATCTTCTACTTCAGAGGTGCAGCATACGGGCTCGTTTTGTAACATTACGTAGTTCACAATGAAGAATTATCATTAACCTCATGCCCCTGCAAATAGGAAGTTTGACGATTGATTCTTCAGTTATTTTAGCTCCAATGTCAGGGGTAACTGATTATCCGTTTAGAAGTATTGTAAAGAAGCTAGGTGCAAGTTTGTTAGTTTCAGAGATGATTGCAAGCAGAGCTATGATTATGCAAACTCGCCAGAGCATGCAGAAGGCAAAAGTTGATGAATCAACCGCTGTACAACTTGCTGGGTGTGAGCCAGATATTATGGCAGAAGCTGCAAAATTAAACGAGGATATGGGAGCTAAAATCATAAGACCTGCTGCGAATCAAGCGATAAAAAAAAGGAAAGGAGGGTGACTAAAATCAAGGTTAACTAAAAGGCGTGCTTAAGATTTACAATACCAGCAATAATATTGAACCTCAGGTTATATTTTTTCTGAAAATTGCGATAAACATTCGACATAATCTTAAATATCTTTATCTCTCGGATCTTGTTTTCTACTCTCATTCTAAATGATGCTAATCTTCTATTATGCTCTGGAGTTAATGGCTTTTTACGATACTTTTTATATGGAATTATAACATTGCTTTGCAATTTTTGCCAACCTTGATATCCAGAATCGGCATGTTTTATGCTATCAAGTGGTAAATATTTTTCTTGTTTCCTTATGCGGAAATCACTAATTCTACCACGGTATGACTTTGACACTGATAAAATTCTTCCTCCTTCTTCGATAATAATCTCAGTTTTCATAGTGTTGGTTCTTTTTTTCCTGAATATGATTTCTTCCGTTTTTTACTATCTTCTGGTCTCTGTATTTGCTGTTCTGTAACATCAGCCAAAATCTTCAGTATTTTTTCTGGCGTCATACTTCTATCTTTTGTTATAGTCACTTTTTTGGCGAGTAATGGCTCTATTCTCTTAAGTAACCTACATATATTTGCGTTGTGTACATTGAATAGGCATCCTAAAAATCTATGTGTTATGTAAGTGCGATAGTACAAAATTACGCAAAACAACTTATCTTCCAGAGTTGGTAGTTTTGATCTTCTACCATGACACTTTTTCTGTTTTTCGCATCCAGACCTCACTTTTTCCACTACTTTTTCGAACTCCTCTATAGTTAAACCTGTTATATTACGAAAGTTTCTTGGGTATTTTTTCATATTATAGTAACTAAAGCTCATTTTTTTCCCTTACTTGATCTGCTTATTCTTCTTCTACCTCTCTCACATCATTTTTTCAATCACCTTTTTCAGCAGGTCTATAGATCCCGCAGCGGCGAGATACCGCGAATGAATCGCGGTATGACGGTGAAGATGATAATCGTCATTCCGCTACTTGTTAGCGGGATCTAGAGATACTGCGGCGGTATGATGGTCTGCGGCGATATGAAGGTTCGCGGTGGAATGACGATAACTTCGTCATTCCGCTACTTGTTAGCGGGATCTATATGAGATACTGCGGCGGTATGACTTAGGGAAACCTTTCTTGGGTTAGCTACAGCAGCTTGCAAACCATTCAGAAAAGGGAAGACAAAACTATAAAAAACCATAGGAGCCAGATGGTTTTTAGCTAAAGTCAAAATTTTCTGCCATAACATGAGCCCATCACTAAGCAGCAGAAGACCTTGCATGACCTCCAAAAAATGCTTTTACTCCTTCAAGATAAGTAGGTGGTTCTGCAGGGATTTCTATCTCATCTATTTTAGAGTATATTGCCGCATCTACAACTTCATTTGTTATTAAATCCCTTATTCTTTGCTTTATCTCACCTCTTCTAATATGTTCTCCATAGTTGTCATAAAACTTTACATATAATTCCTTAAACACAAATTCTTTTATAGCATTTCTTGTATAAGAAATGCCGTCCTTTACTTCATCACTTACATTGCTCAAATCCACTCCAGAACTTAGTGAATATAAGTCGTCAAACTTTTCTTTTAAAATCTTTATTTTAAAGTAGTGCCTATCTACAGATTTCTCAAGAAATCTTTTAGTAGCATTACCGGCCAACTCTCCTATTATCTGAGGCTCTAATTGAGCTGCAAAATTATTTTCTGCTTCAAGGCCACTTAATGCATAAATGATACGATTAAGCATTCCAGGACCACACTGGCGATTACTTTCCTCAAAGCGAACCAGTAATATAGACTTCAATAATTCTACATCTGCATTTTGCTTTCTTGCCACAATTAAAACTAAATTTATAGCTTGTGTCAATGTCAATCCGGTTTGTGAATCTACCCAATTTACCCACTCCCCAGTTTCATAACCATTCAATCTTAGATAAGGTTCTATCATTCGTTTTTGCTGACTTGTTAAACTGCTTATATAACTTTTAAACTCTTCATCCAGCTTATTTGACGGAGTACCATGTTCTTCCTTTAATTTTTTGGCACATTCAATAACGCTTTGCTGAAAACTTCTAGTATGAACACTTTGATTGCCAGTACCCACATCACTTACATTAAACAAAAAGCTTAGCTGCTTTACATTCAAACCCAAAGGTGAGAAGAGCTTTATCAATGGATACTTTATTAACTCAAGAAGTGCTACTGGAACTAGCAATGCATAATTTAACAATAATAAACCAAAATTAAATATAAGAAACCCACGTAGAGCTGATACCTTTGATGCAACGTATAAAAACGGAAGCTGTAGGTAATGTATCAAGTGTATATTGAAGAATAAGATTTTGTCCTTTAATTTTATTGTTGGATCTTTATAAACCTCAAACAACATGCTATTGCTATCAATATTGTCGTTTTTAAAGGAATTATAGTTGTTTATGATTTTTTCTTGCAAAGGAAGGAGCATTTTATCCAGGCAAATAAGCGTAGCAATAACAATAAAACCTGTAGCTAAAAATGCTAGTGCAGGCCTAGAGGTGCTTGTAGATAAATAGGTATAAAAATTACTAATTAAGCCCTTACAAGGGCGAACTAGAATCGGGTCAAGGATATAGTCGACGAGAAGACTTAAATAGTAATAAGTAAAAAGTAAGAATAAAATAAAACCACAAACAACCAAAAATTTTTTTAACCTTGGATTCATAACCCCCTCTTAATCATCTGTTAACATAATCTATTTTAGAAATAAATTGAGAAAAATGCAAGTTTTTATAAAGATCGATTGAAATTTCTGAGCTTCAGTTATATTCTTAATCTATTTAGATAAAAATTATTGTGTCAAATAAAATAGGTTTTTGGGCTATTTTTGCCTTAGTGATTAGTAGTCAAATTGGCTCTGGAATTTTTATGCTTCCAATTAGCCTTGCTCCATATGGCGCTTATAGCCTTATAAGCTGGGTGATATCAGGGCTTGGTGCTATATCTCTTGCTTTGGTTTTTGCCTTACTCTGCGCAAAATTTCCAGAAACGGGTGGTCCTCACGTTTATGTAAAGCATGCTTTTGGCCCTGCTGCAGCTTTCTTTGTTGGTTGGACGTATTGGGTGATTTCATGGGTTAGCACGACAGCAGTAATCGTTGCAAGTATTGGCTATCTTACTTCGCTTTCTCATGGAGATATTCAAAATATACGCTTATTTTTAGAAATACTATTATTTATGATCATTACACTAATAAATTTAAGAGGTGTCACTGCTGCTGGATGTGTTGAGCTTTTGTTGATGACTGTCAAAATTATCGCACTGCTTGCTATACCAGTAACAGCGTTGTT
This sequence comes from Wolbachia pipientis, assembly GCA_023052945.1. NCBI lineage: Bacteria > Pseudomonadati > Pseudomonadota > Alphaproteobacteria > Rickettsiales > Anaplasmataceae > Wolbachia > Wolbachia pipientis. The sequence goes on along the minus strand of CP095495.1, from coordinate 28,917 downwards.
TTTCTTTGATAGGAATAATTTTATCATAAGTGAGGAAATATCAACCCTCACGATGTCTCAAGTCCTTGCTCGCTCTACACTACTCACTCTATGGTGTTTTATTGGCCTTGAATCAGCAACAGCACCTGCAGGATCAGTAAACGATCCAGCCAAGACTATACCAAGAGCCATTTTGCTTGGCACAATCTCTGTTGCAGTTATATATTTCATTAATAGCCTTGCAATCATGGGATTGATAAACGGCAATGATCTAGTTAATTCAAAAGCGCCGTATGTTGACGCAATAAAAATTATGTTTCCTGGTAATTGGCATTTGATCATTTCTATTGTTGCTTTTATTGTTTGTGTTGGCAGTTTAAATGCTTGGGTACTAGCTAGTGGACAAGTGGCCCTTGGCCTTGCAGAAGATAAACTGATGCCACAGTTCTTTGCTAAAAGAAACAAGCACGGTTCTCCTTTCTGGGGCATAACAATCAGCTCCGTTGGCACTTCAGTTCTACTAATTCTCACTTCAAGCAACAATTTTGCTAAACAGATCACATCAATTATCGACTTTTCTGTAGTTTCATTTTTATTTGTTTACCTTGCATGCAGTCTTGCTTTTCTCAAGGTTATTATAAAGGAGAAAAACTATTACAAATTTTTAATTGGCAGTATAGCAACAACCTTTTGCTGCTGGGTAATATTTGAAACTTCTGTGAATACCTTGCTGACCGCAAGCTTATTCACCGCAAGTGGCGTACCTCTTTATTTATTTTGGTATCGCAGAGTTTCTGTATAGCAAATGTTATAGCTAGAGATAATTTTTAAATGATTGATATTTATGGATCACGACTTTGCTTGTTGTCCACTTGTTCAACATTACCCTTCTCAAGTTTACTATCTACTTCTTTTGTGTGTTCATCATCTACACTAGTCTCATCTTTTATCTTACTGGAGTGACCTGCTTGCGATTTTTCATATGCTTCCATGTTGTCATATATAGGGTTACTGATGATTTCTATTTTTTCAGGTGTGAAAATCCTTGCTAAAAATCTCCCTATTATTGGTATTGATCTTAAGAAATCTCTTAGCTTTGAAGATTCTTGTCTTTTATTTAGGAACTGTTGGTCTATTTTAAGGTTTTTTACACCATATTTTTTATCATCAAAATTTATTACAGGCTTTCTTTTTTTCGAAAGAACATTTTGAGCCTTTAATCCATTGGTTCTTTCAGGCTCTTGAGGTGTAGACATTGCAGGTTTAACCTTAGTTTCATCGTATTCCTTACTCATCTTTCATTTTATTATGTAATATTACTAATATTGCATAATAATAGCTAAATTACAATTAATTGCAAGGTAAAAATACTAAAACAATTGTAAATTTTGTCAGTAAAAATATAATATAACTTTAAAGTTAGAGGTTCATCTATATGAGATACAAAATTGCTGTTATTGGAGCAACCGGAAGAGTAGGGCGTGAGGTATTAAGCACGCTTGCTGAGTTTCAAGATGAGGCGATAGATTCTGTTATTGCACTTGCGTCGAAAAAATCAGAAGGGAAGAAGGTGAGTTTTGGTGACAAAGAGTTAACAGTTTTATGCCTTGAGGATTATGACTTCGTTGGAACTAATGTAGCCATTTTCTGTGCCGAATCTCATGTTTCTGAGAAACACGTACCGACTGCAATTAAGGCTGGGTGCATCGTGATAGATAACACTTCCCATTTTAGAATGAAAGAGGGTGTGCCGCTCATTATTCCAGAGATTAATAAAGAAAAAATTATGGAATATAAAAACCACAACATAATATCCAACCCAAACTGTACTACAATACAGATGCTGCTAGTACTACATCTATTACACCAGAAAGCAAAAATAAAGAGAATCGTTGCTTCAACTTATCAATCAACTTCTGGTGCAGGTAAAGCAGCAATGGATGAACTTTATAATCAGACAAAAAAAATCTTCATGAATGAGACTAAAAAAGCCCGAGATATTCCCCAAGCAAATAGCGTTTAATTGCATTCCCCATGTAGGAGAATTCATGGAAAATGGTTCTACAGAAGAGGAATGGAAAATGCAAGAGGAGACAAAAAAAATTTTAGAGGAAGATATAAAAGTTACTGCAACTTGTGTAAGAGTACCCGTCTTTATCGGTCACGCTATGGCGGTAAATATAGAATTTGATCAACATATCACTGAAGAACAAGCTCGTGAAGTGCTAAGTGAAGCCGAAGATAGTGGAGTTTTAGTGTACAACAGGCGTGAAGACGGTGAATACATAACTCAAATTGATGTTGTACAGGAGGATGCTGTATATGTATCGCGTATTAGAAGAGACAATACTGTTGAACACGGATTAAATATGTGGATAGTGGCTGATAATCTGCGCAAAGGCGCAGCATTAAATATAGTGCAGATTCTTGAGATTCTAAGAACCTGTTCATAATCTTTTGAGGAGCAAAGCAGTGAAAGCAAATTTGCAAGCTGGTGTTGAGTTTACGCTCGCAATTTTTCCATAACCGTCTACATTTTTCCAACCAAGCAAAAGAACGCTCTACAACCCATCTTTTTGGCAGTACAGCAAAGGTATGTAATTCACTGCGTTTTATTACCTCAACAGTTGCACCAATAGTTGCTTTTATTTGTGTTGCAAAAATTTTTCCTGTGTAGCCAGCATCAGCGAGTATATTTTTGACTTCAGAGAGGTTTGCTTTAGCATTTTTCACCATTTTCACGGCACTAGTTGCTTCTGCCGTTGTTATATGAATTGCATGTCTTGTGTATCAACTGCGATATGACCCTGAAATTTTTTTTCCTGCATCATAGCCCTTTCTTTCAGCAGTATCTGCGTTTTTAACGCTTTGAGCATCAATTATACAGAAACTTGTTTTCTCTTTCCGACCATTGTTAATACGGACCTTTCTGACTAATTTTTTTTTAAACACGTTCCAAAATACTTTCTTTATCTACGCTTGGTTTTTCACTCCATTTTTTAAAGTAGTCGTAACAACTTCTCCATTTTGGAAACTCTTGTGGCAACATTCTCCACTGGCAGCAGCTTTTTAGGACGTATAGCACTCCACAAAATACATCATAAGTCTTCTTGGCTTTGTTTTTTTTCTACAGGATTCTAGATCTGGTAAAATTATCTCAAATTTTTCACGACTTATGTCACTTGGGTATACACTTCTCATATATCTAATTTATATACATTATCTCCTTCTTTATTCCTTCTTTGAGATCATGTACAGGTTCTTAGAAATAGCTGTATGGGAAAAGGTGAAAGATGTACTAAAAACCCAGAGATGATAAAAAAGGAATACCAACGTAGAGTATTAGAAAATAAAAATGATGAATCATCAGAGAAAAAGTTTGCAAGAAGAGAAAATCAAATAAAAGAAGGTATCGAAAAATTAATGGAAGATTATTATAGTCAAGAAAATGCAGGAGAGAAAGGATATATAAGCGAGGGAGAATTTAAATAGACAATGAGAAAAATGAAAGAACGCTTACAAGGGATAGAAGAAGAGAAAAAAAGGTAGTTGATCAGAAGGCAGTAGAAAAAGGAATAAGTCTTATTATAAATAGCATAAAGAATTTTTATTCTAGTGTAAAATCGAACCTGGAACAGCTAGATTGGCAAACTAAGCGCGGCATTATTAAAGCATTAATAGAACAAATTAACATTGGTCGTGATCAGGTAGAAGTAGGATTTCAGATCGAAGAACCAGCGCAGGGTGGGGGAATTCTTAATTTGTATCATTGTACTACACACCATGATAAGGGGGCTGGCGGAGTTTGTCAAGCAGGTTTTTTCGTTTCTATTCCCAAGAAAAGTTCGTTATATGGTTATGCAAGAAGTCTATTGTTGGTTAATGTTTTATGGCTTTACGGAAAGTTTATAGCTATACAACTTATCTTAAAAGCAATATAGTGTTCACTATGCAATGAATCAAAGATAGTAAGTAAAGTCTATGAAATTTCAAATCACTACACATTTTCAACCCTCTGGAGATCAACCGCAAGCAATCGATAGTTTAATTGCGGGGCTAAATAGCAATAAAAGAGACCAAGTTTTACTTGGGGTTACTGGTTCTGGGAAAACTTTCACTATGGCAAATGTTATAGCAAGGACAAACAGACCTGCGCTGATCATGGCACACAATAAAACCTTAGCAGCACAACTTTATGAGGAAATGAAAGGATTATTTCCCAATAATGCTGTTGGATATTTCATTTCTTATTATGATTACTATCAGCCCGAAGCTTATTTGCCGCAAACTGATACTTATATCGAAAAAGACTCTGCAATCAACGACAGAATTGACATGCTGCGTTATTCTGCCGTCTGCTCCCTCTTGGAGCGCAGGGACACGATCGTAGTTGCCAGTGTTTCTTGCATATACGGTCTTGGTTCACCTGAAAGCTACCGCAGCATGACTATATCTTTAAGTGTTGGAGATAAAATTCATGTTAATGATTTCTTGAGTAATTTAGCTGATCTCCAATACAAGCGCTCTGATACCAGGTTTGAGAGAGGATATTTCAGAGTGCGTGGCGATATTATCGATATATTTCCTGCCTATTATGAAAATAAAGCTTGGCGTTTATCGCTGCTTGGTGATGAAATAGAAGAAATTTCTGAAATTGATGCTATAACGAGTAATATTACCAAAAGCCTAAATACAATCACCATTTTTCCAAACAGCTATCACATTACATCACGTGAGACTCTGTTGCAGACAGTTGAGCTAATCAAAAAAGAGCTGCATGAATGCTTGGATTATTACTACTTGCAAAACAAGATTGTTGAAGCAAAGCGCCTCGAGCAACGCACTAATTTTGATATTGAAATGATGAGGACAACAGGAATATGTAAAGGTATTGAAAATTATTCGCGTTATCTCTATGGAATGGAAGCTGGGGATCCACCGCCTACTTTGTTTGAATATTTACCCAAAGACGTAATTTTATTTGTTGATGAGAGTCATGTCACCGTTCCTCAGATTGGTGCAATGTACAGTGGTAATGAGGCGCGTAAAAAGAAATTGATTGACTATGGCTTCAGGCTCCCTTCCGCTTTTGATAATCGTCCATTAAAATTTGAAGAATGGGAGAAAGTTAGGCCGCAGACTATTTACATTTCAGCTACTCCTGGAAAGTATGAGTTGGCAAAGACCAATAATGTATTTATAGAGCAAGTTATCCGTCCAACAGGGCTTACAGACCCAATCTGCATTGTGAAACCAATAGAGAGTCAAATTGATGATGTAATTCATGAGGCACAAGTGACAATAGGGAGGGGATTTTGTGTTTTAATCACTACATTGACGAAAAAAATGGCTGAAAATTTAGCTGAATATATGAGTGAATTAAATATGAGAGTGAGTTATTTGCATTCGGATATTGGTGCGCTGGAGAGAATAGAGATTATATGTAAATTAAGATCTAAAGAAATTGACGTTTTAGTAGGTGTTAACTTGCTTAGGGAAGGTCTTGATATTCCAGAGTGTGGTTTGGTTGCAGTTTTAGATGCTGATAAAGAAGGATTTTTGCGATCAGAAACATCGCTCATTCAAACGATCGGTCGTGCTGCGCGTAATGCTGAAGGTAGAGTAATTTTATATGCAGATAAAATCACTGGTTCTTTAGATCGTGCATTAAGAGAGACCGAAAGAAGAAGAAAAAAACAAGAAGAACATAATATATTGCACAATATTGTCCCGAAGACTATAATAAAACCTATATCAAACACCTTACAGGAGAGGGCAATAGCAGAGCCGAAAGTAAATACTAATAAGGATGATTTGAGAAGGCAAATGTTAGCGCATGCTGAAAATTTAGAGTTTGAAGAAGCAGCAAGAATAAAAAAATTATTACAAGGTTAAGTAATATATGATGCTATGGGCATAGCATGAAAGTGTAAACAACCTGCTATTCTCCTTCTTATTTTAGCTCATCTTTTTGAGATTTTTGACAATTTCTTAGAATTGAAGAAGGAAAGGTGTATTTTTTTATTGACTTATCTGTGTATTACGGTAATCACTGAAGAATTAGTGAGTAATGGTTATAGAATATGAATGGTGGGGTACCAAACAAGGGATTAAATGAACAATTACATGACATTTTAGATAAGTTAGCAAGCAATAGCAATCTATTAGGTAATTTCAATTGTATTCAACATATAATGTTTCTTCTACAAGCAGGAGCTGATCCAAATACAAAAGGCCAAGATGGAAAAACTCCGTCATATTACTTAGATGAAAAATTATTTAGCATTTTAAATGAGTTAAAAAGCAATAGCAATCTATTAGATGATTCCAATAATACTCAATATATAATGTCTCTTCTAGGAACAGGAGCTAATCCAAATGTACAAAACCAAGATGGAAAAACTCTGTTACATTACGTTGCTGAATGTAACGATACTGGCGGTATAGGTTTTCTTTTAGAAAAAGGGGCTAATCCAAGTGTGCGAGATCAAAGTGGAAAGACTCCGTTACATTATGCTGCTAAAAATAACTGCCTTCAAGCTATAGAGCTTCTTTTAAAAGCAGGAGCTGATCCAAGTATAACAGATAAAAGTGGAAAGACTCCATTTGAATATGTTACTGAACCTGACTGCCTTCAAGCTTTGAAGTATTGGGGTTATAATTTAGATGATTCTCATGAAAATGAAGGGAATCCGACAACACCTAATGGTTCGGTAGATGATTGTTCAAATAGCTCTGGTGATGATAGTCAGATAGAGTCTGTTAAATTGAGTGATTGTAACACAGAAGAGGATTCGAGCTGTAGTTCAAGTGATTATCTTTTTCTAGAAGACTCACTGTTAGCGAAGCTAGGAATACCATTAACTACAGATGAGAAGAAGCTAATTGATAAGTTTTGTGGGGAGATAAGAGGTATAACAGCGCAAAATAAACAAGAATCTGAAGAAAATATTCTAGAAAGTATTGAGAAAATAGTAAATGACTACTGGAAGGAAGGACTAAGATTAAATTCAAGTTGTAGTAAAGGTAATGAAAAGGGTGATAAAGAAACTGTAACAAATTTAATACTTGAAGAAATAGAAGGTGTTCTTAGTGATCGTGTGAAACCACGCGATGGAACCAAAGAGTATATAGGGAGGGTTAATGATATTACCGACCAAGACGATGACAACGAAGATAAAGTTTCAGGTATCATAGAAAACATCACTAACGAGTTATTGTTAAAAGGTGGGAAAGCAAGACAAAAATTTTTCTTCGATAATACTGAGCTAGCACAAAATTATAAATCTGATTATATAAGTAATCTCGGTGAGAAATGTGAAGAAATTGAAAGCAAGCTAATAAGTATAGCATGTGAAGGTATCGTAAACAAAAGTAAGCAAACTCATGAGTATGACTTTAAAGCAGAAATAGATAATGTATATTTTTATGTGAAATATTCACAAGATAGTATTATTAACCCTGCAAAAATCTTTAACAAAGCTGAAGCTTTAAAAGATAAAGCTTTAAATTTAAAAGTCGGCATACTTCAAATTGGGGAGAGTATAGTAAGAGTTGAAAGCATAGACGGAAAAAGAAATTATAAAGATATCTTAAAAGGTAGCATTAAAATGTCTTTTACCACTGAGGTAGGAGAGATTAGTATTTACCTACATCCCAGTAAGGAAGGTAGTAATAAAATAGAAGTAGAAATTGATGATGAGAGCGAAGCAAGGCTTAACAAGTTAAAAGCTGAGAAGAAAAGTTTAGGAGAAAGCTGTCTTTTGGGAGGAAAAAATGTTCTGGAAGCTATAGAAAATAAAGATTTTAAGAAAAATGGTAATGTATCTACAGAGCCAACCGAGACTATTAAGGATGTTCCATTTACTGATTTTACGCAAGCTTGTTCGCAGCAAATTGACACAAGTGTTAAAGGCAGATAGTGATTATTGAAATAGTGCCACACAATAATAAGCTCACTTAAAATTGTTCCGATTTGGCAGGGTTGTTTTGCCGCACTAAGCGGTATGGCTTTGAGTATGAGATTTTAATCTTTCGGGAGCTCGCCACAGTACAGTATTTACAATGGGTGTGCTTTCCGTCCTACTTAAGTGGCTAAGGTATATCTAACGTAGCTTTATCTTTGCTTTCTGACAGCCTTTGTTGATACTCGTTTATCAGCCTTTCAGGCTCGTTCAATACACTCTGAATGCAATATGTTGCACAATGTTATGCAAAAGAGTATAATAAACAAATACTTTATAAGAAAAAGTGGTAGTAGAGGCAAAAGTGAACATTAAAAGGAAAGCGCATGCTAGAGCTTGAAAAAGCAGCAAGAATAAAAAATATTATTGAAAGGTTAAATGGTGCGTGATATAATATAGTGTAAAAATGTAAATAATTTTATTGACATCTTTACGTTAACACTTCTTAAATGTTTAGTACTGTAGAATTAAATTATTAAGTTTTATGAGTGGAGTAAAAATGGTAGAAAGCTTTTTAGGTCAAGATAAAGACAATAATTTAATTGAGGAGGAAAAAATAATGGAAGATTTTTTAAATAATGACGGAAACGGTAGCTCAATCTTCCAAGGAAAAATCAGAGAGGAAGATTTCTCTGCGGAGCAGAAGTTAAATGAACTGAAAGCCGCCATAGAAGAGCTTGACAGACAAGATTTGCTCAGAAGGCTCGAGTGTGAGCGTCAGGCTCTAGTTGTGTCAATGAAATATCATCTCAAGCAGAGCTACATATCGGAGAAGGAGATAATGAGGATTACTTCAATGGTGAAAGAGAAAGAGTACTCGGAGATTTCTGGAATTTCTTTGAATCTCTCTTCAACCTCTTTGAAGTAAATGTAGATGATCCGAAAATCTACAAAATGCTCAAGGAGAAGAAAGAAAAGAACCTGATTGCTGCGATAATGAAGTTCTTGCGTGACAAGCTTAAGGAGTTAATCAAGAAGATTTTCACAAGTAATTTAGATTTGAGTTGGGACAAGAGGTTGGACAAAGAGATAAAAGAATTGCAGGAGAAATTAGGCAGTGGTGAGTTGTCAGAAGAAGAGTTTGCAAGGATGTTCGAAAGGCTCAGTTTGTTGCAGGATCTCAAATTCAAGTTACAGCTCGCCGTTACCGGATGGATTATTACAATGTTTGCAGAGATGTTTGGAGTTGAGCTAGCAGCTATAGTAGAGGCATCTACAGAAGAAACAGCTAAAGCAGAAGATAAAAAAGCAGAAAAAACATCATTAAAGGAAGAAGAAAATAAAGAAGTTCGTAAAGACGTAGAAATAAAAGTGGATGAAAGAGAAAAACCTAAAGTGCCAGTTTTCCTTTTTGACGTTTCACCAGGATTTGTAAGACCGGTTGTTCTGAGCAAACCAGAACTTGATCTTTTACCAAAACCTATGAAAGAACTAATGCCTAAAGAGGTTATAAAGGAGGAGATCCGCGAGATAAAAGAAACAAAACCAAAAGTGGAAGAAAAGAAAGAAGCGAAGCCTGAACCGAAGAAAGAGGTGTGTCCATCAAAACCTACAGAGAAGAAGCTTACTGGAAATGGGCCAGGGGTGCAGGCAAATTATTCAAGATCCTTCAATGGTAAAGAAAAAAGGGATAAAGATAATACTATTGATGATGTTAACAACAAAGAAGTGCCAACAACCAAGTCTGCTAATAAGCAAAAAATGGATGATTTTTGTGCTGAACTTGTAACAATGGTTATTGATCATTGGCAAGCTCCATCAGGAACTACTGATAATGGAAAGTCTAGTGCTGATCAGCGTAGTTCTGCAAGTAGTGTTCAAGAAGATCCTAGATCAAAAGTTACTGATGTATTGAATGAACGTGCAGCAAGAGGAAATGGTAATGCACCATCGAGATAGCTAGTGTTAGCTACTTAGATGACAAAGAAGACTGGATCCCAGTGTCCCTTTCTTGTCATTTCAGTGCGTGAAACTGGAATCCAGGGGCATATAGATAGGTGTCGACAGTTCGTCATTCCGCTACGTGTTAGCGGAATCTAGAAAACTTAAGTTTTATGAAAAAGAGTGAATAAAATTTATACTAAAAAATATAAAAAAGTGCTTGCACTATAATTTATTTTTAGTATATTAGTTACATAATATTTTTACTGGAGAGTAATATGCATAGTAATAATGATAATGGAAGTAGGGGTAATAGGATAATTCCAAGCGATAGGTTTGAAAGAGTCGGTCCTGATAAGCATGAGAGAGAAGCACGGCAACGTGAACGTGAAAGTAGCAAGCCTGCTACGCAACTGGGTAGTAGTAGTGCTACTAGTGCTGGCAGTAGTAAAGACAAAAGTAAGTAATCTTGTTTCATCACAATTTTAGTAGGAGTGGTTATGCCTAAGAATAATTTTGTAACAGAGTTGGTTAACGCGTTTAACTTACGTAATTATTATTTTGATGATGTTAATACTAATTTTACTGTAAAAGGTAACAAGATTGTTGGTTTGTTTGCTTCTGATGTTGAGGTAAAAAAATATTTCCAAGAAGTAAGGAAAGAAATAATAAAACGGCATTACGGCACTGAAGAGGTAGCAGGTGAATATTATAATTTAAACTATTTTCCATTCGTCTTTGACGTTAACTCTAAATGGAAGGCAGAAGGGAGTGCTATAAGAAAAGTGGAGCTTGCAGATTCTACGAATAATGAAGTAATTCGTAACTTGAAGATTTACTTTGCTAAAGAGTTTCAGCGTGCCGTGGAAGCAGAAGTTGTTAAAAATCTAGAAACAAGTGCAAGAATGATGAAGAAAAAAGCTTGTGAGTGTTTAGAAGGTTCTGTTCTAGAGGAAATAGATAGGCACTCTCCTTATCTATACTGTATATCTTTTAATGATAGATATTGTAAGGAGAACAGGTATCCTCCAAGGTTTTTTGAAGCATTTAGGGGTATGTATATTTCAGCGTTTGACTTGAAGTTAGAGGAGTATGGTTTTAATGATAGTTCAATCTTTTATGAACAAAGAGATAATAAATTGTATATTAAAGATATTACTAACATTAATGTCGTCAAGAATGTAGCAAAACATGTTAAAGGGCGAGTGGCGCTTGATTTTAGAACTCCAGGCAAAGAAGATTCTAAAGTCGAAAATTTTAAAGATGTTCTTAGCAGTCTAGTGTCTAAACAGGTGAGAAAATCCATTAACGTTTATGATTATGATACTTTTACAGACGAAAACAAAATAAAGAATGGGCATAGTTTTGCTCTTATGCCTTTTATAGAAATGGATGATGGTCAGTTTGAAACTTTAAGTTCTAGGGATGCATCAAAAATTAATAAAGTATTTAATGGAGGAATATTTAATGGTTTTACAAATGATAATTTTATAAGTGATATTAGAGGCAAAACTGCAAATCCACAATTTGCTAATTGTAAAGAGCCAGTTTATGCTTTCTCTAATAAGCAGATTGCTCTTTTACTCCCTATAATTATGCAGTCTCCAATTGCATATAATGAAAGAAACGGATGTTTTGAATTTGCAGTTGATCTTGAGAATTTTAAGAGACGTGGCTCGAGTCGATCCTCCTCAACAGTAACTTCTCCTACACATGCAGAACCACCAAGAACACCGCCTGAACAAACTGGAGCTAGGTTTTTTGAATCTGAGGGAGATAGAGATAGTGGTATTGGTGAGTCACCTCCAAAACCTAAGGATTCTGTTGCACATTCTTCAAGTGATGATCCAGGATCATTCCTTGAGCAATCACAGGCACAGAGGTTTCCTACGTGGAATCAGGATGTAGCAAAGGATTCTCCCAGGCAAGGATCGGAGAAAAAACAAGTGCTGCATAATCCAGTAAATTTAGCTGGAACGGGTGGAAGATGTTCGCCATTGTCGCAGGTGAATTCTATTGCAGTTAGTCATGGTGTTTCAGGGCCATCTTCATCAGTGCAATCTGTAAGTGCTGCTAAAAATGTGCCGGCAGGGGCTAGTACTTGGGATCAGCCAATAGGCGCTTGGTCATCACCGGCTCCAAGTGCAGAACCCTCGTTATGGCAACCGAGTAGACCTTCATCATGGAAAGGTGCTAATCCAGTAGGGACTAACCCTTGGGCTCAGCAAACGAACCGTTGGTCATTACTGGCTCCAAGTGCAGTATTATGGTCATTGCCACAGAGTGGACCTTCATCATCGAGAGGTGCTAGTGAAAGTATGCGAACAGGGAAGAGTATGTGGTATGTGCCATCGTCATATTCTCCAGGTGTTGAAGATGTGAACGATGTGGAACCTGAAAAACAGCAAGTTAGTGATGAGTGTTCTGAAGCAAAGTCACAAAAGAGTGAATCTCCGAAGGAACATGAGGGTATTTTCCAAAAAATAAAAGATCTCTGCTCTTCACCTTCTAAGTCTAAGCAACGTGACGCAGGCCTTAAGCGACATAATGTAGGGCGTGATACAACGCGAAGTATGCCTACAATTTCTGTAACTAAAAAAACACTTCTTTCTGAACGATCTGCCTCAGAAAGAAAAGCAAAAAGTAATCCACCCTCAAAAGTGACTTCTCCTACGCATGAAGGTGCGCCAGGTGGACTAAAACCTCTTACTAGTGACGAGAGGAAGGAACTACGCCCATTTCTTTCTCCTGAGCTGCAGAAGAAGCTAGACTCCAACTCTTTCTCCCCTGGGGAGGAGCAGCATTTATATTTGACGCATACTCTTTCGGGGAAAAGGGAGCTAAGCAGATCTCTATGTGAGGGTAAAGAATCACAGTTATTGCGACTTACAAAAGCACAATTACCTGATAACTCTAGTTCTAAAAGAGATAGTGGTTATTCTTCAGGATTACCTGATTCTCCTGCTGTGCCACATAAGGAAAGTGTCTCTTCAGAGGTTAAAGAGTGTCGTACTGTAGAGCATACGCGAGAAACTTGGGGGAAACGAATTTAGGTTTTTAGATATATCTTAACCACCTAAATGGTTTATTAGGGTTAGGGCCAAAGTCTCTGACCCTAAAGGCGCTGGTGTTAATTTTTCTCATCCATTGTAAATATTGTACTGTACTGTCCACCTGATCATCATAACGGGCTTCTGGGAACATTAAAATCTCATACTCAAATCATTGAGCCATACCGCTTGATGCGGCAAAAAAACCCTGCCAGACTCTATAATTGGAACAATTTGGTAAAATCGAGTGAGTTTGTCATTGTGTGGCACAATTTCAATAATGGGTAGATCGCTATTTGCCTTTAGCTCTTGTATTAATTGTTGACCACTCGTTTTTGCTTCAATCAAAATTGCATGTGGTGCCCATCTTGCAGCTAGTGACAGAACTTGCTCTTTAAGCTTTGGATACTCAAGCTTTGCTCGATATACATCAAGTAGATAGAATTTATTATCTATTTTTGCCCAGGTGGTGCAGACGCTAAAGTCGCTGGAATCGTTTGTTGAAACTGCAGTGTCCCAGCTTTGAGTTACATGTGAGAGATTATCAGGGAGATTTTTATAGTGCTTCAACCACTCTTGTTTAATTATACCACTTGAAAGCGGCAGGGGGTTTTGTTGATACTGAGCAGCAAAAGCGTAACTCCCGAGTTTAACTTTTATCATCTCAACTTCTTCTTTTCCTCCCTCAAGGGGATATAATAACTCATTTTCTTCTCTTGAATATAAACCTTTTTTTTGTGTTGTAATTGAGTCGATTATCTCCACTTTTTCAGAAATCATTGGCAAACAAATGTGATGCCATATGTTTTTTGGCTTAGATAAGAGGTGCCCGGTTAGGTCTTCTAGGTGCAGCCTGTGCGTAACAAGCACAATTACTCCTTTTTTTCTATCGTTGAGTCTCGTTACTAAAGTCTGATCGAACCAGTTTGTGGCACGCTTTCTAAACGTTTCACTCAAAGCTTGGGCAGGGTTAAGCGGATCGTCCACAATAATAAAATCTCCACCTTCACCGGTTAACGTCCCTCCAACTGATGTTGCGATTCTGTATCCTCTCTGCACTGTTTGGAATTTATATTTAGTGTTCTGGTCTTTGGATAATTTTACCTCTGGAAACAGCTTTTTATACCAATCAGATTGCATTATGCACCTCGTATCGAGCGAATGTTTTTCACTAAGCAACTTAGAGTAACTTGCAACTATTATCCTTGCAGATGCCCAGTATCCATGCGGGCCACGCAACGCTTATGCACGTGGATTTACGACTAAAATTCATGCACTTGTTGACGCGTTGGGAAACCCACTCAAATTTATTTTGACCCCAGGTCAAAGGAACGAAATTACTCAGGCATCAGTTCTAACTAAATATGTCTCTAGCTCAACTGTAGTGGCCGATAAGGGCTATATGCTTTTATTGCCTGTCTTGAAAGCAAAGGGTGCACTGTCACCAAAGCGGAATCGCAAAGTACAGAGACATTATGATGACCATATTTATAAAGAGCGGCATCTGATTGAGTGCTTCTTCGGGAAAATCAAAAATTTCAGACGAATTTTCTCCCGTTTTGATAAGACTGCTGAGGTCTTTATGGGTTTTTTGAATTTTGTTGGAGCACTCATATGGTTACTCTAAAATTTTGTTCACAGAGCCTAATGTTTTCATATAATGTTTCTCCTATGATAGTTGTGCAGTAAAAAACTTAAATCTTGTAAAATCTGTGAATATTTTGAAGAATATAAAAATTCTTCCAATTTGATTGGATTGAGGAGCTCGCGATACAACTCTGAAATAAGCGGTGAGTTTTTGGGTTTACGAAAATATCTACAATTGTTGCAATAAAAATAGCTGAGAAATTGGGCCGACTCCTTTTTATGTATAAGATCCAAAAATAAGTTTTTGAGGCTTTTCGTATAGCTTCTAGGTTCAATCTTTCAATTTGTCTTTGAGCACAGAAACCCCCTAGAAATCACGCTTTTGAACTCTATATTATTTTTTGTAACATTGTCGTAGGCGTTTGCACGTTCAAAACAGCTAATCAGATAATAAATAACTAGAGAGTCTAAATGTTTAGCAATCACTTTACGTTTATATTGTATGGATGTGTTATCGTAGTCTTGATCATCAAAGAGTTGACCATTTAGCTTGTCTTTAAAGCAGTGTTGAAAGATAACACTTAACTGCCTACCAGAAAGTGAATTCATCCAGGAATGACGGACTTCTGTATTGTGAAAACGCTCAAGTAAGTAGTTAACTGGTACTTCTAAATCATCTTCCCAGAATTTATGGTTTGGGTAAACGTTCATAAGAAATTAGCTAAGCTACGTTAGCATAATAGATTAATTACATTGTTAAGATAGAAATCTGAAAGTCTTGACCAATAATTATACAATGCTTGTTTACTAATTTTTAACCAAGTTTTTTTCTAAAAAGTTTATTTAAGAAGAAGATTTTTTGGACAAAAATTTTTCAAATCCTGAATATATATTATATAGGTACTTTACACTCTAGCGAACAAATTCTGAATATAAATGTCAATCCTAACACTAGACCTCGGCAAGCAAACCGGCTGGGCTATTTTCACCGATGGAGTAATTGAAAGTGGGAGCAAAAATTTTCATGGTAGCCGTTTCAGTGGAGGTGGCATGCATTTTTTGAGTTTTGGCAATTGGCTTAATTCCTTGGAGCATAAGTTCACTGCGGTTTATTTTGAAGAAGTAAGAAGACATCTTGGAACTGACGCAGCGCATTGCTACGGTGGTTTTCTTGCCGTTCTCTCTGCTTGGTGTGAAGAACATAACGTGCCGTATAAAGGTGTATCTGTAAAAACTATAAAACGTTTCATAGCAGGCAAGGGTAATGCCAGCAAAAGTGAAGTTATTGAAGCGATACGTGAAAAAGGTTTTTTCCCTCAAGACGATAATGAGGGGGATGCTTTGGCATTAATGTTTTACATAATGAGTTTTAGCGAATGCTGTGATATTAATATTTTACATAATGAGTTTTAATACTAATTCTACTATAAGTAACGATTTTAATAATATAGAAACGGGGTGAAATGTGGGTCCTTCCCGCCAGCCAGGCTGCTTTGGTGGTAAAAAGCCCAAACCTTCTCTAGCGTCAGACTAATTTTGGTTATTAACTTTTTAACAAGTTATTAAGAATTTGCACCTGGTAATTTAATACACTAATATGAACTTAGCAATCCACTACTATCCTACTCAAAACCTAGTCGAATATGATCGCAACCCTTGCAAGAATGACGATGTAGTAAACAGAATGTGTGCCTCTATTCGAGAGTTTGGTTTTCGTATACCGATAGTTGCAAAAAGCGATGGCACTGTGGTTGATGGTCATTTACGGCTTAAAGCAGCAAGAAAACTGGGCATGGAGAGTATTCCAGTGGTGCTCAGTGATAATTTAAGTGAAGCCCAAACCAAAGCTTTTCGGTTACTGGCAAATCAATCAGCTAATTGGGCAAAGTGGGATGATGATCTTTTGAAGGTGGAAATTCAAGAATTAGAAGATTTGGAGTTTGACCTTAAAATGACTGGATTTGAGCTAGAAAAAGTCCAACGCTTTCTTGATAATCTTGATGGAAGGGAAGAACAAGGGGAAAAGGGAGAAAAATTTTCTGATTTAGCTGGTGATGACAAAAAAGTGGAAATAACAAAACCAGGGGACCTATGGATTTTAGGTGGGCATCGAATTTACTGTGGCGATAGCTGCGAAGTTGAATCATTTAAAGCGGTACTGGACGATAAAATGGCAGATATTACCGTGTGTGATCCTCCGTATAACGTTGATTATGGCGCTAGTCAAGAAAGAGAAGATAAAAAGATATTAAACGACAATCAAGGTGAAAATTACGAACTTTTTCTATATGACATTTGTTCCCATGTTTTAGCAAACACCAAAGGGGCAATTTACATCTGTGCATCATCATCTGAGCTTTCAACCTTGCAAAAAGTATTTGAAGAAGCAGGGGGAAAATGGTCGACATTTATCATTTGGGCAAAAAATCATTTTACGCTAGGAAGATCTGATTATCAAAGACAATACGAAGCAATACTTTATGGTTGGAAAAACGGCAATAAACGTGAGTGGCATGGAGGCCGTAATCAAAGTGATCTCTGGTTTTACGATAAGCCAACATACAACTCGCTGCACCCAACGATGAAACCAGTGGAATTAATGGAGAGAGCAATAGTAAACAGCAGTAGACCAGGAGACATAGTTCTTGATCCATTTAGTGGTTCTGGAAGTACATTAATTGCCTGTGAGAGGACAGGAAGAATCTGTAGGACGATAGAGCTAGATTCCGCCTTCGTAGATGTAACGATAAAGCGTTGGCAGGTGTATACAGGAAGAGAAGCTATTCTATCTAGCTCAGGCAAGACTTTTGCGCAAATTCAAGAAGAAAAACGGTAAAAGAAGGAGAAAAAAAGTGGAAAGAGGAGGGTCGAAAATAACGCAGACGGAATGGGCAAGAGAACTAGGAGTTTCGAAGCAATACGTCTGTTATTTAGTAAAGAAAGGAATAGTTGAATTGGAGGATGGTTTGATTGACCGAGAACAAGCAAATAGAGCAATAGAAGCAATTAGAGATCCAAGTCAACCACTGAGGAGAAAAGGTGGAGAAGAAGGGGAAAAAAGAGGAAACACCAGTGAGCTCTCTACCATGCTGCTAAAAACCCGGATAAAAAATGAAATGGAGCGGGGAAGATTGCTTGAGGCAAAGGCAAAAGCTGAGATCGGAGAACTTGTGCCAGTAGAGGAAGTAAAAACCGAAGCATTTAACGTGGCAAGAGTGGTTCGTAACAATCTTTTGAATATTCCAGACAGAGTATCAGCATTACTAGCATCGATGAACGACACAGAGAAGATCCATGAGACACTGACTGAGGAAATCAGAGTTGCGTTGGAAGAACTAACACAAAGTATATTTTAATGACTACATATAAATTACTGAAAAAGCGTCTTATCGCCTTAGTGAGCCTAATTCACATATTAGTCGCAATAATGATTTTAAGTAAAGCTTCAGCAAATACTTATTGTAGAGAGAAAATACCTCTTTTTCTCCTTAAAAGTGCAACAATTGCAGCAAATGATCTATAGCAATAGTTTCTATGCAGGACTGAGGCCGATCCGCTGCTTAAAGTATCAGAATGGGCAGATAGAAATCGTCAACTTTCAACGATAGCATCATCAGAGCCAGGGAAATGGAGAACAGAGAGAACGCCATACCTTAAGGAAATCATGGATTCACTATCTTCGTCTTCACCGGCTGAAAAAGTAGTATTCATGAAAGGAGCACAAATTGGCGGAACAGAAGCTGGAAACAACTGGATAGGATATATAATCGACCAAACACCAGGGCCAATGCTAGTAGTACAGCCGACAGTAGAAATGGGCAAGCGTTGGTCAAAGGGAAGATTTGCACTACTTATTGAAAGCACACCATGTTTAAAAGATAAAGTAAAAGACCCAAGGTCGAGAGATTCAGGTAACACAGTACAAAGCAAAGAGTTTCCGGGAGGAATTGTAGTAATAACTGGAGCAAATAGCAGTGTGGGTCTGAGATCTATGCCAGTGAAGTATTTGTTTTTAGATGAAATTGATGCATATCCAGGGGATTCAGGAGGAGAAGGAGATCCAGTTTTACTCAGCATCGCGCGAACTAATACATTTACGCGGCGAAAAATATTCTTAGTTTCAACACCAACGGTTCATGGAATCAGCAGAATAGAGAAGGAATTTGAGAGTTCAGACAAACGATACTTTTTTGTACCTTGTCCACACTGTAATTACTATCAGGTGCTGAAATGGCCACAAATAAAGTGGGAAGAAAAGAATCCAGCAACAGCGCACTACGTGTGCATAGAGTGTAGGGGAGAAATAAAAAATCATCAGAAAACAGAGATGCTAGCCCGTGGAGAATGGAGAGCTACAGGGAAAGAAGGAAAAAAAGAGGCAAAAGAAGGGGCAAAAAAAGGATTCCACCTTTCAAGCTTGTATAGCCCAGTAGGCTGGTATAGTTGGAAACAAGCAGTGAAAGATTATCTACATGCAAAGGAAAATGAGCAATTACTGAAAGTTTGGATAAACACAACACTGGGAGAAACCTGGGTAGATAAGGGAGAAGTACCAGATTGGAAGCAATTATTTGAGCGTCGAGAAAATTTTCCGATAGGCATAGTGCCAAAAGGTGGAAAAATAGTGTTAACGGCAGGAGTTGATGTGCAAAAAGACCGCTTGGAAGTGGAAGTAGTGGCATGGGGTATGGGTCGTGAAAGCTGGTCAATAGATTACCAGGTATTAGAAGATGATACTGGAGGTGAAGAAGTATGGGGAAAACTGTCAGAGCTCTTGAATCATCATTTTATCGGTGAAAATGGGCTTGAATACATGATAAGCATGATGGCGGTTGATGCAGGGTATAGAGCACAAGAAGTATACAACTGGGTAAGGAGTCACCAAGGGTCAGGAAGAGTAATGGCGGTAAAGGGAGCAAACAAAGCGCTAGTGCCACTGAGCAGCCCAAGTAGAGTAGATGTAACAGTTAGTGGACAAAAGCTAAAGAGAGGAATGAAGCTGTGGCCAGTTGGAGTATCGATATTAAAGTCCGAGCTTTTTCAGCTACTTAATGTTTTAAAAAACGGGCCAGGATATTGTCATTTTCCAGAGTATCCACCTGAATATTTTAAGCAACTAACTGCGGAGCAACTAATTACCAAAGTAGTAAAAGGGTATACCAAACAAGAGTGGCAGAAGGTAAGAGATCGAAATGAAGTACTAGATTGCCGAATTTACGCAAGAGCAGCGTCTATTGCTCTGGGGATTGATCGTTGGTCAGAGAGTAAATGGGAGAGTTTAGTAGGTGAAAAAGCTAAAAAGTCAAAAAGAGTGAGAAAGAGTAGATGGCTGGGTGAGAAGAATGTACAGCAGTGAATATTTAGCCCAAGTTGAAGAAGCAATAAGGAAGCTACAGAGCGGAGAGAGAGTGGTATCGATTGCGTATGGTGATCATGTGGTTAGGTACGCAGAAATTCAGATAAATGACCTCTTGAGCTTAAGACAACGAATTAAATCTGAATTAAAAGTAGCAGGTGTGAAGCCAAAAAGAAAAATTGTTATTTCAACGAATAAAGGAGTGGTATGAGAAGTTATATGATGGAAAATGAATACCCGGACTTTTTAGAACATTTAAAGTATATTATAGCCACAGGTAATATAGCACCAGGGAAGCATGTAAATGCAGTAATAGACATTTCCCATTGGGATAGGAACATAGATTTTAAATTAGCAAAAGAAGATGGTATAGTAGGTATAATTCACAAAGCCACTCAGGGGGTAGAGTACGTAGATCCTGAATATACAAAAAGGAGAAAAACCGCTGAGGAAGAAGAAATTCTCTGGGGAGCATACCATTTTGGAGTGGGAGAAAACGGAAAAGACCAAGCTGAACATTTTCTGGAGACAATAGGCGATAGTTCTGGAGTTTTACTCGCTCTTGATATAGAAGAAAATAAAGGTGGAAAAAACATAACCCCAAAGCAAGCAGAAGATTTTATTAATCGAGTTTATGTAGTAACGGGACGTTTGCCGTTAATTTATGGGAATGCGTATTTTCTCAAGGATTTTTCCACGCCAACTCTAACTGAATGCCCACTATGGTTAGCAAAATGGGGAGCAGAGCTAACACTACCAATAGGATGGAAAAAATGGACTTTATGGCAATACACTGACGGTCAAACAGGAGCAAAGCCGCATGAAGTAGAAGGAATAGGCTCATGTGATAGAAATAAATTCAACGGAACATTGGAAGAATTAAAAGATTTTTGGATGTCAGGATGTTAAAAACCTTAAAACAATTATTTAATAAACAACCAAAAAGCTCAGCGTGGGATGCAGGAGGATCTGGAAGAAGATTTTTTCACTTTCAACCAGAGACGGGAAGTATAAATAGCTTACTCTCGCATAGTCTTGAAACTTTACGAAGTCGATCACGTGATATGGTAAGAAAGAACTCGTATGCAGCAAACATCATCGATACGATAGTGAGTAACTCTGTTGGGACAGGAATAAAGCCGCAATCAAAAGCAAGGGATGCAAAATTTCGGAAGAAAGTGCAAGAATTATGGCTGAGATGGACGGATGAAGCAGACAGTAGCGGAATGAGTGATTTTTATGGATTACAAGCTTTGGTCTGTAGGAGCATGATAGAAGGAGGGGAATGTTTTGTACGGCTGAGAACGAGAAAACGAGAAGATGGTTTCTCCGTTCCTTTGCAATTACAAGTACTTGAATCAGAGCATTTAGATAACAAAAGCAATCAAACTCTAGCTAATGGTAATGTAATAAGAAACGGGATTGAATTTAACCGACTTGGGCAGAGAGAAGCGTATTACCTTTTTCGAGAACATCCAGGAGAAGGCTCGTTTGGCGAATCAGTGAGAGTGCCAGCAAACGATGTTTTGCATATCTATAGACCGCTAAGACCTGGGCAGATTCGAGGAGTACCATGGTTGTCCAGTGTACTGTTAAAGCTCTATGAACTTGATCAATATGACGATGCGGAATTAGTGAGAAAAAAGACAGCAGCGATGTTTGCGGGATTTATTACCAGACTTGATCCAGAAGCGAACATCATGGGAGAAGGAGAGAGTAATGAACAAGGGGTAGCATTATCTGGTCTTGAACCTGGAACTATGCAGCTTTTAGACCCAGGAGAGGATATAAAATTTTCGGAACCATCAGATGTTGGAGGAAGTTATGAAGCATTTATGAAACAGCAGCTCAGAGCAATAGCAGTAGGCACAGGGATAACGTATGAGCAGCTAACAGGGGATTTAACAGGTGTCAATTATTCATCAATCCGAGCAGGGTTAATAGAGTTTCGTAGGAGGTGCGGAATGTTACAGCATAACATTTTAGTATTTCAATTTTGCCGCCCGGTATGGGATAGGTGGTTAGAATTAGCCCTACTCTCAGGAGAACTCGATATAGGAGAAGAATGGACAAAAAAAGGGGGAAAAGAAGAGGTAAAATGGATACCACAAGGATTTGATTGGGTCGACCCGCTGAAAGATCAGCAAGCACAGCAAATGGCGGTAAGAAATGGGTTTAAGAGCAGGTCAGAAGTGGTATCAGAACTTGGTTATGATATAGAGGAAATAGACCAAGAAATTGCAGAAGATCAAAGACGTGCTAGTTCCTTGGGATTAAGTTTTGATTCTGACGTTACTACCAATCAAGAGATAATATGAAAAACCAAGCGATATGGCTGAGTAAGCCGATGATGGTAGAACCAAGGAGTTTTGAACTATTATCATTACATGCGGCAAAACATCCGACGTTTAAAAATATAAAACATGCAGTAAAAAATAGTGAAAGTGGAATAATACCAATACATGGAATCTTGACGAAGAATTCAGAAGCTTTTGACGATATTTTAGGGATGACATCATATGAGAAGATACGTGAAGAGATAGAAGAAGCTTTAATAGATGAAGAAGTAGAAACAATAATTTTGGACATAGACAGCCCCGGAGGGGAAGTAAACGGTTTATTCGACCTTTCTGACTTTATTTACGAAGCAAGGACAAAAAAGAGGATTGTGGCGATAGCCAATGATGATGCTTACTCTGCTGCGTACGCTATAGCTTCTAGCGCTGAAAAGGTGTATGTAAGCAGAACATCTGGGGTAGGAAGCATAGGAGTAATAGCAAGTCATATCGATCAAAGTGGGTTTGATGAAAAACAAGGAATAAAATATACCACAGTATTTGCAGGGAATCGAAAAAACGATTTAAATCCGCATGAGCCGATAACATCAGAAAGTTTGGGAAGCTTGCAAGGAGAAGTAGACCGACTATATGAAATGTTTGTTGAGCTTGTAGCAAGGAATAGAAATCTTTCAACGGGAAAAATTAAATCAACGGAAGCAGGGCTATATTTTGGGGAAAAAGCAATAGAGATAGGCCTTGCGGATGAAGTAATAACATATTCTGAATTTATTGATAATTATAGGAGTAATAGTATGAACAAAGTTGAGATAAAAGAACAGGCAATAGATATAGATGATCTAATTGAACAAGGAAGATGTTTAGGGTACGAGAGCTGCCGCAAGGAAGTATTAGAGGTAATAAGATTATGTAATTTATCAAAGATGCCAGAGAAAATAGGAGAATTTATTGAGCAGAATGTAAATGCAAAACAAGCCCAAGAAATATTAATGTCGATACTGGCGGAGAGAACGAAGAAGACAGAGATACTGAGTACAATACCGCAAAATACACCAGAAGACTTGATGATGCAGGTAGCAAAAAGTCGGAGCATTTGATACCGTGGGATATAAAGCTAACATACGCCGTGGTAAATAAGTGTTCAAAATGCGCCAGAATAGCCAATTATAGAGCAACATATCTTTTACCGCGGCGAATAGCGACTTTAAACACAGCGGAATAAACAAAGGAAAAAAGGGGGAGAAATATGACAAGCATAACTGAAACAAATAATTTAGGAGATCTTCTGAAATATGAAGCATCAAGTCTATATTCAAGAGACCAAATAACAGTAGCAAAGGGGCAAAACCTTAAGCTTGGCATGGTTGTTGGTCGTGATAAAGATGATCTAATTAAAATTATAAATCCAACGGCCACAGATGGCACGCAAACAGCAATAGGTGTAATAACAAGTGATGTAAATGCAACGGAAAATACCAAAGCAGTAATCATTACTCGTATAGCAATGCTTGCCGGTCATGCAGTGGTATGGCCAGCAAATATAACAAAAGAGCAAAAAGCTGCAGCAATAAAGCAACTTGAAGCGCAGGGCATTATCATTCGTAGGGGAATTTAAACTGCTCAACTGAAGAGCAAAACCAACTTAAAACACACAGCATTAAAGGGGAAAAACATGCAAAATCCATTTACAAATCCGGCATTTAGTATGACAGCATTAACAAATGCAATGAACATATTGCCGATAAATTATGGTCGAACAGAAAATTTAAATTTATTTCCAAGTAGGTCAGTAAGATTTAGACATATTACAATAGAAGAACACCACGGAGTTTTAACTTTATTACCAACACAAGTGCCAGGAGCACCAGCAACAGTAGGAAAACGAGGAAAACGGAAAATAAGAACATTTACCATTCCGCATATTCCGCATGATGATGTAGTGTTACCAGAGGAAGTACAGGGAATAAGAGCATTTGGATCAGAGAGTGAGCTTAAAGCGTTGGCAGATGTGATAACTGATCATTTGCAGCTAATGAGAAACAAACACGCAATAACGTTAGAACATTTGCGAATGGGGGCGCTCAAAGGAATAATTTTGGACGCTGATGGCAGTGAGTTATTAAATCTGTACAATGAATTTGAAATTACGCCAAAGGTAGTAAATTTTGCCCTAGGGACTGCAACAACAGATGTAAAACGAAAATGTCTGGAAGTATTGCGCCATGTTGAAGATAACTTAAGTGGTGAATATATGACGGGGATTCATGCCTTGGTAAGTCCAGAGTTTTTCGATGCACTAACTTCTCATGCCAAAGTAAAAGAAGCATATGAAAGATGGCAAGAAGGAGCAGCGCTGAGAAACGATATGAGATCAGGATTTACGTTCTGTGGAATAACGTTTGAGGAGTATAGAGGACAAGCAACTGACCCTGAAGGAAATGTGAGAAGATTTATAGAAAAAGACACGGGGCACTGTTTTCCACTAGGAACAGCAAGCACATTTACGACATACTTTGCTCCGGCAGACTTTAATGAAACAGTGAATACTCTTGGACAGCCACTATATGCAAAACAAGAGCCAAGAAGATTTGATAGAGGGACCGATTTACATACTCAGTCAAATCCTTTGCCGATGTGCCACCGTCCGGGGATATAAGTCAAAGTGCGATCCGAATAGTCGTGGTTTTGTGATGGTTAAATTCCATCTTCCCTAGACATCGGGGATAATGTATGTCTCACATCTTGGAGAATGGCAACCTCTGGGATGCAAGCATGAGACAAAAGCAGGTAATACCTAACCTTTATGGTAAATCCCTGCAAACAGAGTTAGATATGGTTACGAGAGGAACTTATGTTTGAATTGTCGTCAATATCAATATGCGAAATAAGGTTGATACGCATGGACCAAAATGGTATGAAGCACAAGAAGAATCAAGGTTTTGATGCTTGATTATGGATGTTTTCAGCTTCCGGCAAATAGTAAGAACCTAAGTTTAACGTGAAACGAAACCATGGAACGGAGTAACCACATGGAAGCTCTTATTATTCTTTATTTAAAGGATAATCAAGAAGGTAGCCAACCGAATGCTTCTATGTGGAAGGATTGTTTAAGAAGCTAATGCCCGAAGTAATATTTGGGATATGCAGACGTAAACACTGTAGTTTGGAAGGTAAAGTTGTGAATAGTAATAAATATGTTATAGACCAACAAAATGTTAGGTATAAATGGCGTACAATTCCTTGGCGTAAGTTAGAGAAATTTGTATTCAAGTTACAAAAGCGAATTTACCAAGCTGCAAAGTGTGATGATATCAAGAAGGTACATAAACTTCAAAGATTATTACTTAACTCAATGAGTGCAAAATTGCTAGCTGTTAGAAAGGTAACTCAGGATAACAGAGGAAAGAAGACAGCAGGTATTGATGGAAAGGCTAATCTTAATCAAGAAGAAAGATTGCAATTAGCATATTCTTTGGATATAAGAGAGAAAGCTAAACCATCAAGACGTATTTGGATTCCAAAACCTGGGAAAACTGAGAAAAGGCCGTTAGGCATACCTACTATTTCAGAGAGAGCAAAAGAAACACTTATGAAAATGGCGATAGAACCAGAGTGGGAGGCAAAATTTGAGCCAAACACATATGGTTTTAGACCTGGTAGATCATGTCATGATGCAATAGAGGCTATATTCATAGCTCTTGGAGGTAAGACAGCATTTATATTAGATGCTGATATTTCCGGATGCTTTGACCAAATTGACCAAAACGCCTTGCTAAAGAAACTCAATACCACACCAACTTTTAGAAAGATAATAAGAGGATGGTTGAAGGCAGGTGTTATGGAAGATGGAAAGTTTAAACCCACAAAACGTGGCACTATACAAGGAGGAACGATATCACCGTTACTTGCATGTGTTGCATTATATGGATTAGAACAATATGTCAAACAAGCATTAACAAATGAACTTTTTCAATTTATGAAAAAGAAGCGTGGTCAGGGATCGTATGAAGAGGTAAAACAATCAATAAGCGTAATCTTTTACGCAGATGATTGTGCGCCGTAGAGACACGGGAAGTGTTGAAGCTTGCAGTAGATGAGGGAGGGCCCCTCGGAGCCGGTTTGCAAGAGCAGGCTTCAAACAGCCATAAGCTGCTTTAGTAAAGAGCTAAGGTAGTGAGCGTTATGGAAAAGGCACAATTATGTGTCATGTATGAAATAGAGAGACGAACGTAAGTGAACCACTGATGAGGTGTCGAAAGCGTAGGGACGACGTCAAAACCAGGGGGTAGTCGTTAACCTGGGATAAATCTACCAGGAGCTTGTTTACTGGGTAGGTGGCGTCCGGCATAAAAGTGGCGTGAATCTATTTTAGGCTACTGCATGGAACTACGGGAACCTGTCGTTTTGATGATAAGGGAGAAGTCCAAAGAGCCGATCTCTGAGGATGAGAGTACCGATGCGAAAAACAGGGGCGGATCAGCTCGTAGTAGTGAAGAAGTTTCTGTAATGGAAATGGAGCGAAGGAGCTGAGTTATTTAGTTTTAATTATTTATCAACCGAAAGGGAGGAGTTAATGAATAAAACAAAGTCTTTTGATATGCCGAAGCAACTTGTTTGGAGAGCTTATAAACAAGTATCGAAGAATAAAGGAGCGGCTGGTGTAGACGAGGTTACGATAACAAAGTTTGAAGAAAATCTAAAAGATAATCTATACAAACTATGGAATCGGATGTCATCCGGAAGTTATTTTCCAGAGCCAGTAAAAGCTGTTGCAATACCGAAAGGTACAGGAGGAGGACAAAGAACTTTATGTGTTCCTTCAGTATCAGATAGGATAGCGCAAACAGCAGCTACAATGTATCTTGAACCGTTAGTAGAGCCGATATTTCATAAGGATTCATATGGTTATAGACCAAATAAGTCTGCATTGGATGCGGTATATACAGCACGGAAGAGATGTTGGAAAAATGATTGGACAATAGATCTTGATATATCTGGATTTTTTGACAATCTGGACCACGATTTAGCACTGCAGGCTATCAAGAAACACACAGACTGCAAATGGGTCATATTGTATGTTGAAAGGTGGATGAAAGTCCCGATTCAGCAAGCAGATGGCAACAAGGTAGCTAGGGATAAAGGAGTTCCGCAAGGAGGTTCAATAAGTCCAATCATCTCAAACATATTTATGCACCATGCATTTGATATGTGGATGAAACAAAATTACCCAACGGTACCATTTGAAAGATGTGTGGATGATGCGATAGTACACTGCAGAACTAAAAGACAGGCAGAGTTTATGAAAGCAATGATTGAAGAAAGATTGGCTAAGTGTAAATTGAAGTTGCGTCCTGAAAAGACACAGATTGTGTACAATAAGGACGACGACAGAAAAGAAGAATATCCCATACAAAGCTTTGATTTTCTAGGCTATACTTTCAGACCTAGAATAGCAAAGAATAAGATGAGGAATTATTTTGTCTCATTTCTACCAGCAATTTGTAACAAAGCCAAAAAGAAGATCAAGAAAACCATAAAGTCATGGAGAATACATCGGGTCACGTGGACCACATTAGAGGAAATATCGAAGAGAATAGATCCAATAGTCAGAGGCTGGTTTCAGTACTATGGCAGGTTTTATAAATCAGAGATGTATCCATCTCTCAGAAATATAGAGAGATACCTCATAAGATGGGTCAGAACCAAGTATAAGAAACTTCGAGATCACGGAAGGCTAGCAAAGCAATTTCTAGGAAAAGTGAGAAAGAGGTCTCCAAATATTTTCTATCACTGGACACTTGGGTTAGGATCAAAAGACTAAATAATGGGAGCTGTATAAACCGAGAGGTTTCCGTACAGTTCTGCGAGAGACTGGTGGGGAAGCTCCGCCGGTCTACTCTCCTTGTCATCATACATGAGAGTGAAGAAATTATTCTTAAGGCGAAAGTTCTGGTTGAAGAATGGTTAAAAACCATAGGTCTAGAGCTAAAGCCATCAAAAACAAGATAACTCATACTCTAAAGGGAGAAAAGCCAGGTTTTGACTTTCTGGGGTTTACGGTAAGACAATATCCAGTAAATCGTGGTAAGAGAAGCCATAAAACAATAATTATGCCAAGTCGCGAATCCGTGAAACAGCATACATGGGTCATCAAACACAAACTGAAGAAATTGCGTGGTGAATCGCAGGGAGCAGTAATAAAACACATTAACCCAATTATTAAAGGATGGTGTCAATATTACACTTCAGTAGTATCATGTAAGATATTTAGTTTGTTAGATCACATTATGTTTGGAAAACTTTGGAAATGGGCAGTATATAAACACCATAACAAAGGAAACCGCTGGATCAAGGAAAAATACTTTAAAAAGTATGGTAACGATAATTGGCGATTTATGACAAGTAATGGAGTAAATCTTACCAGACATGGAGATTACGTTATTAAACGGCATACCAAGGTGAAAGGAACCAAGACACCATATGATGGTGATTGGGTATACTGGAGTAATCGTCTGAAGAGAGTACCAGATAAGCCAACAAGAGTAACAAATTTATTGAAGTTACAACAAGGTAAGTGTGATTATTGTCAACTTTGGTTTAAAAATGATGATATTTTGGAAGTACATCACAAAGACCAAAATAAGAAAAACAATATAACCAAAAACTTATCTTTGTTACATGGACATTGCCATGATAATTTACACAGAAAGTGTGCATGACAAGCACCAAATTGCAGAGGAGCCGTATGACGGTAACCTGTCACGTACGGTTCTGCAGTCGAGTGGGGAGAGGTGACTTTCTCC